>NZ_FOYX01000004.1 GCF_900112245.1 Maribacter stanieri | reverse complement strand
GCGCATACAACGGATGCGGCGGATTTAACTTCTGGCGTCTTAGCTGATGCTCGTGTACAAGAATCAAATGTTACACAACATGAAACTGCTTTGACCATCACTGAATCGCAAATCTCGGATTTAGCACATACAGTAGACACCAATACGCAACTATCCGAAGCTGAGGTGGATGCCTTTGTTGCCAATAACAATTACAGTACAGGTGCGCATACAATGGATGCGGCGGATTTAACTTCGGGTTTATTAGCTGATGCAAGAGTTCAAGAATCAAATGTTACACAACATGAAACTGCCTTGACCATCACTGAATCGCAAATCTCTGATTTAGCGCATACGGTCGATACGAACTTAACAGAAGCTGAAGTAGATGCTTTTGTTGCCAATAACAATTATAGTACAGGCGCGCATACAACGGATGCGGCGGATTTAACCATAGGTGTCTTAGCTGATGCTCGTGTTCAAGAATCAAACATAACTCAGCATCAAACTGCTTTAACTATCACTGAATCGCAAATCTCTGATTTAGCACATACAGTCGATACAAACACGCAACTTTCTGAAGCGGAAGTGGATGCTTTTGTTGCCAATAACAATTACAGTACAGGCGCACATACAACTGATGCTGGGGATTTAACTTCAGGTGCCTTAGCTGATGCTCGGGTGCAAGAGTCCAACGTTACCCAACATGAAACTGCATTAACTATTACCGAATCGCAAATCTCGGATTTAGCGCATACGGAGATAATAGCAGGTGCAGGAATTGCAATAACAGGAGATGGTTCTAGCGCATTACCATATAGTATTATAAATAACTTCACTGAAGTTGATGGTAGCATCACCAACGAAACTAACACAGGCTTTTCTACTGTTGATGTAGCTGGTACTGATTACTTAAGAATAACGGATTCTAACGGGGACTTAGATATTCCTCTTTCAGACTTATCACATACAGGAACTACAGGTTCTATATTCTTTGCAGGGGCAGACAATAAGCCATCAGAGAACAACTCTCAATTATTTTGGGACAACAGCAATAATAGATTAGGGATAGGAACTGCTTCTCCTACCCATAAATTACAAGTTAATGGGCAAGTAAGAGCTACGTCATTTGCTAATGCCAATGGCACAGCAGGTTCACCGGCTTATCGTTTTAATGAGGATGGTAATACAGGAATGTATAGAGCAGACACAGACGAACTAGGTTTCTCCACTGCGGGAACTGAAGCCATGAGAATTGATGACTCACAAAATGTAGGTATCGGTGATTTCTCTTCAGGCACGGTGGATGCTAGTTTACATGTTAAAAGTGATACAGGTGTTCCATTAAAAATTGAACCAAGTACATCTACTCCTACTGGTACTAGCGGAGGACAAATGTTTGTTTCTAATGATGACGGAATTCTTTATATATACGACGGCACGAGGTCTAAATGGCTAAGTATAGATAGAACTATGGTAGGTTGGGGTAGAAACAGCAATAATACAAGCAACGAGTATTTACGTCAATTTAATGGAGCTTTATCCAATCAAAATGGCTGGCGCATGGTGAGAAACGGAACAATAACCGCAATATCTGCTCAATCTGACATTGATCAAACATGGACGTTCGAAGTCAGAAAAAATGATGCTACTACCGTAATTGCATCAATAACAATGACCGGTATTCAAGGTAACCACAACAATACGCTTAACGTTGATATTAATGAAGGTGATTTTATTCAGGCATACTGTAATGGTACAAGTGTTGATTATCCAGAAACACTTATAGAAATTGCTTGGAGAAAATAATATCTAAATTAAGTATGAAAAAAATTTCTATTTATCTATTTCTACTAATTACGACAGGTATTTGTTTGGTAACAAATGCTCAAGATGCTGTGCATAACTATGGTAATATTCAAATTCACAATTTGGGTATTGTTGGTTTTCATATGGATGTCATTAACAATGGAGCATTTAATCAAAATAAAGGCTTAGTAGGTTTTTATTCTATGGATAAGGCGCTTACAATTTCTGGTGGCTCTAACCCAGTCTTCTATGACTTTGAGGTTGCCGTAGACAATGACCTTTATGTAGACAATACGGTAGGTGTTTTAAATAATGCCAATCTAATTTCAGGAGATATAATTACTTCTAGAGCTTCATCTGAAGTAAACATCAACTTCTTAAACGACTCTTTTTATATTGGAGAAGGTGATAATACAAAGGTAGACGGTTATGCTGCAATAAGTAAAAAGACTGAATTTACATTTCCAATTGGCCAATATGGCAAATTACGTCCGTTAAGTATAGAATCCATTAGCTCTAACGATTATGCCAAATCTGCATACTATTTCGAAGACCCTAACACCCCAAGTATAGTTGGCACCAGTTTCGACACCAGTTTAAAAGAGAACGAATTTTTATCTGTAAGTGAATATGAATTTTGGCATTTAGAAGGTAGCGTTCCTTCTAAAGTGACATTGACCTGGGACGAAGACAGTAATGCTAATTTTTTCGGTGACTTCATTTCTGATTTAAAAGTTGTTGGTTGGAGCGTAATTGATAAAGTTTGGGTTAGCCTGGGTAACACCAATGTTGAAGGTGATTTTAGTAATGGTTCTATTACTTCCGAAGAATTTATACCTAACGATTATGAAATTTTGACCATTGGGGGCAATTCAGATATATTTGAAGCTTTAGATAATATTACTTTAGATAATTATTATATGACACCTAATGGTGATGGTATAAATGATTATCTCATTATAGAGGGTATAGAAAATTCTCCAAATAATGCCTTGCAAATATTTAATAGGTACGGTAGAATGGTATTCTCATTGAAGAATTATAACAATGAGTTTAATGGTATTTCTAATGTTAATGGTGTAATAGCTAAAAATATAGGTTTACCTTCTGGTATTTACTATTACATAATAACCTTGAACGATTTAAACATTAAACATCAAGGGTATTTATACCTTACTACTTATGAAGAAAATTGATACTAAAATCTTTTAAGTTCAAGATTCACTACTTTTACATTGCATGATTTACCAATTTCAAAAGTTTTTTCATTTTGATCAAGTTTGGCAAATCTTTTGTATTAAATAACACCAATATAGAGTTATGCAGAGAAGAACATTTATCAACAGAAGCAGTTCAGCTGCTTTGGCACTAGCCATTGCCCCAACTTTTTTTATTCAAGAAGATACCGAATATTCCATTTTAGAACTTATGGGAAAAGAGGATATTGAGCTTTATGGAAAAGACATTAATCTTAGAAAAGAAGCTCATGATGCCTTTGTTGAAATGAAAAAAGCAGCATACAAAGATGGCATTGACCTTAAAATAGTTTCAAGCTTTAGAAATTACGATAGGCAAGAAGCAATTTTTGAGCGCAAATTTTTAAAATATACAGATGATGATGGCATGAACCCTACAGATGCTATTGATAAAATAATTGAATATTCTACCATACCAGGTACAAGTAGACATCATTGGGGTACCGATATTGATGTGGTTGATGGTTACAGAAAAGTAGAGGGTGATGTTTTGGTTCCTCATAAGTTTGAAGGGGAAGGCCCTTACGTTGACTTCAAAAAATGGATGGATGAAAATTCCGAAACCTACGGTTTTTACCTAGTATACACAGATGACCCTAAAAGAAGAGGGTTTAAATATGAACCTTGGCATTATAGCTACGCACCATTATCCATACCAATGCTTGAGCAATTTAGAAGCAAGAATATCGCATCAATTCTTATTCGAGAAGATTTTTACGGAGCAGATAATTTTACAATGGGATTTTTAAAATCTTACATTCAAAATAATGTTTTAGATATTAATAGTGACCTATTATAAGCATTTTGTACTTTAGAGCCTGTACTATAACACATTACCATGAGAAGAGGAAGTTGGAAAATTAGAATTTTTATTGGTTTGGCAATTGTTGCCTTCGCATTTATACAAAAATGCAGCAATACTGAAGAGAACCCTTACACAGGGAGATCCCAGCATATTACTATGACTTCTGATCAAGAAATTGCCATTGGCTTACAAAGTGCTCCAGAAATGGCGCAGCAACATGGTGGTCTTTATCCTGATCAACGTTTACAATCTTTTGTTGAATCTGTGGGTAATAAGTTAGTTCAAAATAGTATTGCTAGAGAAACACCATATCAGTATGATTTTCATTTATTGGCAGATGACCAGACCATAAATGCTTTTGCATTACCTGGTGGACAATGCTTTATAACCTATGCTTTATTTTCTCAACTAAACGAAGCTCAATTGGCCGGAGTTTTAGGTCATGAAATTGGTCATGTTATTGGTAGACATTCTGCAGAAAGAATTGCAGATAGTCAAACTTGGCAGACAGCAACCATGGGTGCAACAGTTGGCGCTGGTGATATGGGTAGTATTTTAGGTAGTATTGGTCAGAACACACTTTTAAAAAATGGACGTGGTGATGAATTGGAAAGTGATGAGCTTGGCGTATTGTTCATGATACAATCTGGTTACGATCCTTATGAAATGATTAAAGTAATGGAAATTTTAAAAGCAGCAGGCGGTCCTGATCGTACTCCTGAGTTTCAAAGTACCCACCCTGATCCAGAAAATAGAATAGAAAAAATTAAAGAAGCCATAGACAAGTACAAAAACCAGGGTTAATCGGATTTTTTGTGCACTTTGTCTAGAGCACATACCTTGCTATTTATATTTTTGTAAATTTGAGTAAGTCCCAAGCTTATTTTGCCATTTATGAATTGCCTTTATAGCTATGATTTAATCATAGAAGAACACTATAATGGGAACAATTACACATTTCAAGAATTTATACGTGCAGGCGTTTGAAAACTGTAAACCAGAAATATTGGTTGCAATTTTAAAAGTCTACTCAGTATTTTGTGCCCTAATGATATTTATGGCACTGTATGCTTTTGTCATAAGAGCTGCAAACGGATTTGATTTTTAACGTCTTTTACTCTTTTACCTGAACACTATTTGGAGTAGAATTATGTATTATTTAAAAAAGGGCTCATTGAAATTTCAATGAGCCCTTTTTAATTTAAAAATTTAAATACTAAGAATTTTCATTTATTACACTTAGCACATCTTTTGCATTAGACATTTTAGCATATTCTTTAGCTGTATACCCTTGATCACTTTTAATATTAAGGTTTGCCCCGTTTAGCAATAACACTTTTAATACTTCTGCCTTATTATATCTGGCAGCGTACATTGCAGGTGTAAGTCCTAAAGACTTTTCATTTAATTCTTCCCCTATAGCGATAAGACTTCTAACTTGGTCAATATCCCCTTTCATTACCGCCTTGCACAATGAGCTAATTTCATCATTGACCGAAACAGATATTGATTCGTTTAAATTGATGAGATTACTATTATTTGCATAAACTCCTGTTAATGTAAACACGCTAATGAATAACAAAATTGAAATTGATTTTTTCATAATATTTATATTGTTTTGATTAATAATTTTATTGATTACATAAATTTACATATATAATTATGTTAATATCATGTAATTAAGAAAGAAATAATAAATATTTAACAATTAAAAAATACTAAAAAAAACCTATACCTCAATTTCTTTAAAAATCGGGGCATAGGGTTTAGTTTCTACAAGTAGAAATATTTTAAAATGGACTTAGCTTCCTACTGCTATTTCAATTAATTCAAGAGCCTCTGCCGCATTTGAAAGTTCTGCATAACGTTTAGCCGTATACCCTTGACTACTCTTCATATTCAAATCGGCACCACTAGCTATTAACACCTTTAAAATGTTTGCTTTGTTATAGCGGGCAGCAAACATTGCCGGCGTCATACCCAAAGATTTTTGATTAACGTCTTCACCTAAATCGATTAAACGTTCAACGGTCTCTAAATCTCCTTGTATAACTGCTTTACAAAATGAACTAATATCGACCTTGGAAACAAGTTCTGTATTAAAAGTTAATGTTGAATTTGCGGTTTCAGAAGCCATTACTGTTGACCCCATGGTAAGAGCTACCATTGATAATGTAAGAATTACTTTTTTCATGATGATTGATTTTAATTGATGAGTACAATAGTGTACACTTATAAGACGCCAACTAATCTAAATTGTTTCAATCTTTAACATTGTTATAACTAAACTTTAACAAACAAATCTTCACCCATCATGAAAATATGTTGCGATACACTATCTATATAAAAAAGGTATGTAATCTAGTAGCTTAACTTAATAGAACATAGTATTTTTGTTATCCTAAAACCTTTTGAAAGATGAACAAAAAAGTAATCTTAATGATATTAGATGGTTGGGGTAAATCTCCTGATCCAGCTGTATCTGCCGTAGATAAAGCCAACACTCCTTTTATTGATAGTTTATATACTAAATACGCTAATTCTAACTTACTTACCGATGGTATGAATGTTGGCCTACCTGAAGGTCAGATGGGAAATAGCGAAGTAGGACACATGAATTTAGGGGCTGGTAGAATTGTTTATCAAGATCTAGCAAAAATCAACAAAGCGGTTAAAGAAAACACCTTAAGTTCTGAGCCTGTTTTAAAAACTGCTTTTGAATACGCCAAAAAGAATAATAAGAATGTTCACTTTCTAGGTCTTTTAAGTGATGGTGGGGTGCATAGCCATACCAATCATATTAAAGGATTAATTACCGCTGGTAAAGAATCTGGTGTAGAGAACATGTATTTACATGCCTTTACTGATGGTAGAGACGTAGATCCAAAAAGTGGTAAAGGTTTTTTAGAAGATATTGTACACTTTGGTGCAGATAAAAACACAAAGTTAGCTACTGTAATTGGTAGATATTACGCTATGGATCGTGATAAACGATGGGAGCGCGTTAAAGAAGCATATGATGTCATTGTAAATGCAGTAGGTGAAAAATCTACTGACATTGGTAAAACCATTCAAAAAAGTTACGACAATGATATTACCGATGAGTTTATAAAACCAATTGTAATGACCAGCACAGATGGTACACCAATTGCATCTGTAAAAGAAGATGACGTCGTAATCTTCTTCAATTTTAGAACAGATCGTGGTAGAGAGCTAACTCAAGTACTAAGTCAAGTAGATATGCATGAACAAAATATGCATAAGCTTAACTTATATTATGTTACGCTAACCAACTATGATGAATCTTACAATAATGTACATGTAGTTTACAATAAAGATAATATTATTGAAACTTTAGGCGAGGTCATATCTAATGCCGGCAAAAAGCAAATACGAATTGCCGAAACTGAAAAATACCCTCACGTAACTTTCTTTTTCAATGGCGGAAGAGAAGTTCCTTTTGAAGGTGAGTCACGTATATTATGCCCATCACCAAAAGTTGCCACTTATGATCTGCAACCAGAAATGAGTGCGTATGAAATTAGGGATAAAATTATACCAGAAATTAAAAAGGGTGATGTAGATTTTATTTGCTTGAACTTTGCAAATCCTGATATGGTTGGTCATACAGGTGTAATGGAAGCTGCTATAAAAGCTTGCGAAACAGTTGATAAATGTGCTAACGATGTAATTACTGCAGCCATTGAAAAAGATTACTCAGTAATTGTTATTGCAGATCATGGTAACTGCGAAACAATGGTAAATGAAGATGGTAGCCCAAATACAGCGCATACCACCAACCCAGTTCCGCTAATATTAGTAGATAAAGATATACACCAAATAAAAGATGGTGTCTTAGGAGATATAGCACCCACTATTTTAAAATTAATGGGTATTGAAAAATCTAAATTTATGACCCAGAATTCATTGGTATAAATTTGGGCACAACAGAAAGTATATTAGTATGATAAAATTAAAGACAGCCGAAGAGATTGAATTAATGCGAGAGAGTGCGCTAATTGTTTCTAAAACCTTAGGAATGATTGCTTCAGAGGTAAAACCGGGTGTTACAACACTACACTTAGACACTTTGGCTGAAACTTTTATACGAGATCACGGTGCGGTACCTGGATTTTTGGGATTATATGATTTCCCAAACTCGTTATGTATGAGTCCTAACGCTCAGGTAGTTCATGGTATTCCAAATAACACCCCTTTAGTTGAGGGAGATATCATCTCTATAGATTGTGGGGCATTAAAAAATGATTTTTACGGCGATCACGCTTATACTTTTGAAGTAGGAGAAGTTTCCCCTGAAATTAAAAAGTTATTAGAGGTCACTAAAAAGTCTTTGTATGTTGGTATACGTGAATTTAAGGTAGGAAACCGAGTTGGAGATGTTGGTTATGCTATTCAGAAATTCACAGAAGACCATGGTTATGGTGTAGTACGCGAATTAGTAGGTCATGGTTTAGGTAGAAAAATGCACGAGGGTCCAGAAATGCCTAATTATGGTAGACGCGGTAGAGGTAAAAAATTTGCTGAAGGAATGACTGTTGCTATAGAACCTATGACCAATATGGGTACAAAAAATATTAAGCAACTTAAAGACGGTTGGACAATTCTTACTGCTGATGGTAAACCAAGTGCTCACTTTGAACATGATGTTGCCATTGTTAACGGTAAACCACAACTATTATCAACTTTCAAATATATTTACGAAGCTTTAGGTATTGTGAGCGACGAAGAAGATGAATTTACTGCTTCTACTATTAAAGCTTAGTAAATACAAATGAAGAAAATTTTTAAATTTTTTCTAAACCTTATCCCAAGGCCTGTATTAATATCGCTTAGCTATTTAGTAAAACCTTTTTTTAAAGCTTATTATAAAGGTGATACTTATCAAGATCCTATAGACGGCAATACTTTTCGCAGTTTTTTACCCTACGGGTATGAGAACCCGCGCGATAATGTGCTTTCTCCCTCTACGCTTTCTTTAGAACGCCATCGTTTATTATGGCTATTTCTAAAAGAGGAGACTAATTTTTTCACCGCTCCATTACATGTATTACATTTTGCACCAGAACAAGCGTTTTACAAAAGGTTTAGAAAACTCAAAAACCTAAATTATGTTACGACAGATTTAAATTCGCCTCTAGCAGACGTTAAGGCAGATATCTGCAACCTTCCTTTTGAAGATGACATGTTCGATGTTATTCTTTGCAATCATGTATTAGAGCACATCCCTGATGATACAAAAGCCATGTCTGAATTATATAGAATTTTAAAACCTGGTGGCTGGGGTATCTTTCAAATTCCCCAAGATTTAAATAGAGAAGAAACTTTTGAGGACAATACCATTACGGACAAAATTGAACGTGCTAAAATATTTGGTCAATATGATCATGTTAGAATTTACGGCAGAGACTATTTTAACAAATTAAGAGATATAGGTTTTAAAGTAGAAGAAATAAATTTCACCAAACTAATGAGTCAAGAAGAAATTAATAGATATCGCTTAGCAAATGGCGAGATAATTCCCTTAGTAAAGAAATAGTTATTCAACTACAAACTCTTTAAATCCTTTGGTTAAAAATTCTTGTGTCTCACCCTTTTCATCTACATAAATAATATAGGCTTCTAACCTTTTATTCTCATTGATCAACTTAAAAGCATCACTTAAATCCATAGCCATAAATGCAGTTGCATAAGCATCTGCAGTTGCACAATCATCTGCCAATATGGTTACAGCTAATGTATTAGAAATCTGTGTATATCCCGTCTTAGGATTTACAGTGTGCACATACTTTTTTCCCGTAGTCTCATCAACTCTAAACTTACGATAATTGCCAGAAGAGGCTAATGCCCTATCATTTAAATTAATCAATATTTTAGTAGCTCTTTTTACTTGCATCTCTGGATCATCAATACCAACAACCCAAGATTTATCTTTAATAGTATTTTTCCCTTTAGCTACCAATTCACCACCTACTTCAATTAAATAGTTATTAATACCCTTGGCATCAAGCATTGCCGCAAGCCTATCTATAGAATATCCTTTTGCAATGGCATTGAAATCTAAATAAATATTCGGATTTGTTTTAATTATACGATTGGTATCATCAATTAGAATTTTATCCAAACCAACAAAATTCAACAGACTATCTATCTTAAGGCTATCCATAGATATTTGGCGTTCTGGTCCAAATCCCCATGCATTTACAAGTGTACCTACAGTAGGATCAAAAAAGCCATTTGTCTCCTTATTGATCTCCTTTGAGAGATTGAAAACTTCCCTGAACATTTCATCGACAACAACAGTACTATCTCCCTTATTGATTCTAGAAATATCCGATTCAGGAATATAGGTAGATAGAGAGTGATTAATTACTGCAAATACAGAATCAATTTCTTTTTGTAAATCAATTTTATCCGATGTAATTGAAATAATACTATAAGATGTTCCTAAAGCACCCCCCATATTTTCATTCCGAACACCAACACTGTTACTTTGCTTACATGATTGAAACAATCCTAAAACAACAATAACTACTAAAAAATATTTCTTCATATCTCAACTAAACCATCATAATCAACAATATATTCCTCATCTAAATACACAGGTAAATTATGATCTGTAGCATTTACCAAACCAACACCTGCATAAAAAGTTGTAGCCTCAAATTTTTCTGCGTGTTCTTTCATTTTCTTAAGATCGGACATGAAGAAATCCAAATCCTTGGGATCACCAGGGTATTCAATTGCCTTTACCACAACAAAACGCATCTTCTTATCCTTTGTACAAACAAATTGCGGATTTTTACGTAATTCACTGTTAACGGCTAGAAATTCAAAGCCTTCATCTTCTAATTTCTTCCCAACAATATTCATTGCCAAGTTATGAAGTTCTTGTTCTGTTAATACATGCATATTAAAATACTTTTTATAAAAAAACCGATACATTACATATCGGTTAGTTTTTTTATCAATTCTAAGACTTTAAGTTTATCCACCAAAGTCATCAAAACGTATATGTTCATCAGGGATACCGAAATCTTCACCCATTTTCTGAACTGCTTTGTTCATCAACGGCGGTCCACAAAAATATAATTCAATATCTTCTGGAGACTCATGAAGACTTAAGTAGTTATCTATAACACAATTATGTATAAAACCTACGAAACCATCTCCTGGTGCATCAATATTTTCTTTTACCTTCCAATTATCTTCTTCTTGTGGTTCAGATAATGCTAAGTAAAATTTGAAATTCGGGAACTCTTCTTCCAATTTGTAAAAATGATCTAAATAGAATAATTCTCTTTTAGAACGACCACCGTACCAATAAGTAACTTTTCTTTTAGTCTTTAATGTTTTGAATAGGTGATATAAATGAGAACGCATTGGCGCCATACCTGCACCACCACCTACATATAACATTTCAGAATCTGACTCATTTATGAAGAATTCACCGTAAGGTCCAGAAATAGTACAATCGTCACCTGGTTTCAAATTAAAAATATAAGATGAAGCCACACCTGGGTTCACATCCATCCATCCATTCTTTGATCGATCCCATGGCGGAGTAGCAATACGTACATTCAACATAATTTCTCTACCTTCTGCAGGAAAAGATGCCATTGAATATGCTCTTTCAACCGTTTCTGGATTCTTCATTACCAAAGGCCAAAGGTTGAACTTATCCCACTCTGCTTGAAATTTATCAGGAGTTTCATGCTCTTCTGGGTGCGCTGTTATATCAATATCTGCATATTTTACTTCGCACTCAGGAATCTCAATTTGAATATAACCACCTGCTTTGTAGCCCATATCTTCTGGAATTTCAACTACAAATTCTTTAATAAAAGATGCTACGTTATAATTACGAACAACTTTCGCAGGCCATTTTTTAATACCAAATACCTCTTCTGGAATGGTGATTTCCATGTCTTGCTTCACTTTAACCTGACAAGCTAAACGTGCACCATGGTTCAATTCTTTCTTAGAAAAGTGTGGTGTTTCGGTAGGTAAAGCTTCGCCTCCACCAGAAAGTACATGACACTCACATTGAATGCATGTTCCACCACCACCACAGGCAGATGGTAAAAATACTTTTTGATTACCTAAGGTTGATAACAAAGATCCACCAGAAGCTACTTCAATTTTCTTCTCTCCGTTAATAGTAATGGTAACAGGACCAGATGGAGAAAGTTTTTGTTTAGTAAACAGAAGTAATGCCACTAACACCATTAAAAGTATTAGAAATGCGACAACGGTTATTACTATAGTTCCGCCAGTACTTGCAGCTAAAATCATGTTTATTTATTTACGTCGTTATAAGAAATAACTTTTTCGTCAATTTCTTTGTTCTCTTCTACTACTATCTCTTCTTCTGAAGGTGCTATTACCTCTGGTTGTAAAACTTGGTTAACTTGCTCGTTAGCCTCTTCTGCATCATCACCGCCACCGGTTAACATACCTCCAAAACTTTGAAAGCCAATACCCATTAAACCAGTAATAATAAATGTAATACCCAAACCTCTTAAGGGAGCAGGAACATTACTATATCTAATTTTCTCACGTATAGCAGCAATTGCTAAAATTGCCAAGAACCAGCCAATACCAGAACTAACACCATAATTGAATGCTAAACCTAATGTTTCAATTTCTCTAGCTTGCATGAATAAAGAACCACCAAGAATTGCACAGTTAACCGCAATCAACGGTAAGAATATACCCAATGAGTTATATAAAGAAGGTGAGAATTTCTCAACTACAATCTCTACCAATTGTACCATTGTAGCAATGGTCGCAATAAATAGAATAAATGATAAAAAGCTAAGGTTGTAATCGGCATACTCTGGACCTAACCAAACTAAGGCACCGTCTTGCAATAAATATTTATCTAACAACCAATTCATTGGTACAGTAACCGCCAATACGAATATAACAGCAGCACCTAAACCAACTGCAGTAGCCACTTTTTTGGATACCGCTAAATAAGAACACATCCCCAAGAACACGGCAAATACCATGTTATCGATAAAGATGGACTTAAAAAATAATTCTACATGTTCTAACATAATTTCTACTTAAATGTCTTGTTAATTCTCTTCTACAAGTGCTGGGTTTCTTGAGCGTTGCACCCAAATTATAATACCTACAACTATTAATGCTGCTGGCGGTATAATCATAAAACCATTATTTTCATATCCCGTAGCATATAAACCAGTTTTCATAATTGGATCACCCAAAACCGGATATCCAAAAAGTGTACCTGAACCTAAAAGTTCTCTAAAGAACCCTACGATAACCAAAATAACCCCATAACCTAAAGAGTTTCCAATTCCGTCCAAAAATGAACGCCATGGTCCGTTCGCCAAAGCAAATGCTTCAAAACGACCCATTATTATACAGTTAGTAATAATTAGACCAACGAATACTGCTAGGGTCTTACTTAATTCGTAAGCGTAAGCTTTAAGCACTTGATCTACAATAATTACCAACGTTGCCACAACGATAAGCTGAACAATAATTCTAATTTTTGAAGGGATGATGTTTCTCATTAATGAGATTACCACGTTACCCGCACCTAAAACGAACATTACAGATATTGCCATCACCAATGATGCCTTTAATTCTGCCGTAATAGCTAACGCAGAACAAATACCTAAAACCTGAATGGTAATAGGGTTGTTATCGGCTAACGGATCCGTAATAAGATTTGTATCTTTTTTTGATAGTAGTGCCATATTACTTTGCTCTAATTGTTTCTAAATAAGGTTTATATAATTTAACAGTTTCTCTTATCATAGCAGAAACACCGTTACCTGTAATCGTAGCTCCCGCTAAGGCATCTACTTCATTATCATCTTTAGTATTATTTAAAGGATCATTGTTACCCTTTGCTACATCTATACCTGCGTATTGTGTACCATTTAAAATAGTCTCCCCTTTAAAATCGTCCATAAAATAACGCATTTTAATGTTGGCACCTAAACCAGGTGTTTCCCCTTTATGGTCAAAATACACACCTTGAACCGTCATTGTATCGTCTAAAGCAATGAAACCCCAAATGGCATCCCATAGTCCTTTACCATACATAGGAATGATATAAAACTTCTTACCATCTTTTTCTCCTATAAAAACTGGTAATTTGTAATCTTCACCTTTTTTGATATTAGCTAGTTGCTTTTTTAAATCAATTAAATAAGCCTCATTATCCTCGGTAATCTTGTCACCTTGAATTACCAATTGTTCTTTAATATAACTTGCAAACTCATCTTCTACTACATCTGTAGGAATAAAATTTACACTACCGGCATCATCGCCATTTTCATTAACACCCATTGCGTAAAGAATGTTTTGTTGTTTTTCAAAACGTTCGTTCTCCTTAATATTAGGACGCAATGCTGAGGCCAAGAATGCTAGTATTGAACCAACTACCACAACCATAACAGCAGCAAATACTACTGTATAAACGTTACTATCTGTTTTATTAGCCATAATTAAACTGTTTCAGCTTTAAGTTCTTCTGCCTTACCATCTGAATCTTTTGGATAGATAGTGGCATTTTTTAATCTGTTCATTCTTCTCTTAATATTACCCCTTACAACATAATGATCAATTGTTGGTGCAAATACATTCATCAAAAGGATAGCCAAGAAAACACCTTCTGGATACGCAGGGTTAAATACACGTATCATTACAGATATAAAACCTATAAAGAAACCATAGTACCATTTACCCTTATTTGTCTGAGAACCTGTAACCGGATCTGTTGCCATATATACAATACCAAAAGCAAGACCACCTACGATTAAATGTTTCCAGAAATCGAAACTCATCAATCCGTAAAACTTACTTGATTCGCCAACCCATCCAAAATCAACTACTTGATTGAATATTAAGCCCATTACCAATGAACCGATAACAGCACTCAACATTATTCTCCAGCTAGCAATCTTTGTAAAAATCAAAAACAAACCTCCCAATAGAATTAGAAAAGCAGAAGTTTCACCTAATGAACCCGGAATAAAACCAAAGAACATATCTGAAACTGAATAAGTCATTTCAGCACCTTTGTTCTGTGCCAAGTAACCTAATATTGTTTCACCTGAAATTGCATCTACATTCGCACCTGCCAAAATTTCTTCTGAACGCTCACGTGCACCATAAACCCATACTTTATCACCACTCATCCAAGTTGGATAAGCAAAGAACAAAAAGGCTCTAATTGTTAATGCAGGATTAAGGATATTCATTCCCGTTCCTCCAAAAACTTCTTTACCGATAACAACACCGAATACTACAGCTACCGCCAACATCCATAATGGTGTATCAATAGGAACTATTAATGGCACCAACATACCGGTAACCAAATATCCTTCTTCTACTTCGTGACCTTTTATAACAGCAAAAATAAATTCTACTATAAGACCAACCCCGTAAGAAACAACAACTAATGGCAATACCTTAATAATACCGATCCAAAAGTTATCCCATGTAAGGAAATCGTTCATTAAAGAAAAATCTGCCGGAAAACCATTTATAGCAGAAAAATGCTGATAACCCGCATTGAACATAGAGAATATTAACACTGGCATCAGTGCCATTATTACCGTATTCATGGTACGTTTTAAATCATCCGCAGATTTTACATGTGTACCACCTGCATGTGTGGTTTCATCTGGAGAAAACAAAAAAGTATGAAAGGCATTAAAGGCAGGAGCCATTTTCTTACCCTGATACTTTAGTTTAAGTTCGTGTAATTTACTTTTTAAACTCATTTCTTATCCTATTTCTTTTTGCAATAAATCTAACCCCTCGCGAATAATCTTCTGGTGCGGTTGTTTAGAAATACATATAAACTCAGTTAACGAAAAATCTTCTGGAGCTACTTCATACAAACCTAATTGCTCCATTTCATCCAAATCTTTTACCATACAAGCTTTTAAAAGTTGCATTGGAAAAATATCCATCGGAAAAACTTTTTCATATTGTCCCGTTACTACGAAAGCTCTATGCTCTCCGTTAGTATTGGTATCTAAATCATATTTTTTATTAGGCTGCATCCAAGAGAACGTTAACGCTCTAGTAGCAGAGATTTTATCGAAAACCGGTTTATTCCAACCAAACAATTCATAATCATCTCCTTCTGGAATAACCGTAACCGTATTATTATAGAAACCTAAGAAACCATCTGGCTTACTTTTAGAACCTGTAAGAACATCACCGTTTATAACCCTAAAGTTTTCTTCATTTACTCCACTAGCATATAAAAAGGTAGAAATCTCAGCCCCTATTTTCGTAGTGTAGTATTTAGGCGCTTTAACAGAAGACCCCGCAAGAGCAATAACACGCTCGGCATTGAATTTTCCTGTCATCAAATACTCACCTATGATAATTAAATCTTGAGGAGTTACCGTCCAAACTAATTCACCCTTATTTATAGGATCTATTTTATTTATTTGAGTTCCTACCAAACCTGCTGGATGAGGACCTGAAACGTTATGTAACTCAATACCTTTCATAGAAGAAAGAGGTGAACTTGCTGAACCAACAGAAACATGAACCTTTCCTGGCGTTAATTTGCCCAATGCAGTAATTGCCGTTTGCAATTCTTTTTCTTTACCCTGTAATACGTAATTCAAATCTGCCTGTAACGGCCCGCTTGAATAACCAGAGATAAATATAGACTTAGGAGTTGTATCAGGATTAGCCACTACATCATAAGGTCTTTGCTTAATAAATGGCCAACAGCCACTTTTTAGCAAAGTTGCCTTCAGCTCTTCCTTAGACGCCTTCTCTACATCTAAAGCTGCACCTGAAAATGCCTCTTGTGTTTTATCTGCTAATATCTTTAAAGTCAAAATACGTCTTCTATCCCCTCTTTCAATCTCAATAAGCTCACCACTTACTGGAGAAACAAAAAGCATGCTTTCCATGTTTTTGTTATAGAACAAAGGCTCTCCCGCTTTCACTTCGGCGCCTTGCTTTACGATCATTTTAGGAGTAATTCCGTGAAAATCACTTAATTGTATAGCATAAACATTACTTAAAACAGCTTTAGAAGTAGTCTGTTCTGCGGCGCCCACAAGATTAATGTTAAGCCCTTTTTTAATTCGAATGTCTTTTGACATGTGCGTATAGACCTTTAGGTTATCAAAATTTGAGCAAATTTAAGTACAAAAACTTCGTTTTCATAATTATTGTCCCATAATTTAGACATTAGAACGAGCTATATTTTTTAGGCATCGTTTTTGTTTACCTTTACTTAAAAAATACGGGGTACAATGCGCATTTTCTTCAAACATTTTATTTGTCTATTATTTTTGCAAAATTTAGTTGCCCAGGTTCAAGTAGAAGTAAATCCACCAAATAACATAAAGTCCATCATCTTTAAAGGACCTACAGAAGACCAATTTCCTGTTATTAAAATCGGGGAACCTATTTATCTAGAATTCGATGACCTTTTGGCCAATGAGCAAGACTATTACTATAAGGTTGTTCATTGCGATTATGATTGGACCCCCTCTACATTATTAAAATCACAATATCTAGATGGTGTAGACAACCAACGAATTACAGATTACGAGAATAGTTACAGCACATTACAATCCTACTCTAATTACCAACTAACCATACCTAATGATAATGTTAGGTTAAAAGTTAGTGGCAACTACCTTTTAGAAATTTACAATAGTGATGATGATCTACAGTTTTCAAGAAGGTTTGTAGTTTACAAAGACATTGTTTCCGTTTCTACTTCAGTAAAACGTTCTAGGGACTTTAATTTTATCAATGAAAAGCAGGTGGTTCAATTTAGCATCACCTCCGGATCATTAAGGTTGATTAACCCCAAAAAGGAAGTAAAAGTCGCCATACTGCAAAATCATTATTGGGGTACTGCCATTACCAATATAGCACCGCAGTACACTATGGGTAGCGAACTAGTTTATAAATACGATCAAGAAACGGCTTTTTATGGTGGTAACGAATATTTGCTTTTTGACACAAGCGACCTAAGAGCGCCAAGTTCACAGATCTCAAGTATAGACCTTACCGACCTTTATAATCATTATTTATTTTCCGACGGATTTAGAAATGACAAAGCCTACACCTATTTTCCTGATATTAACGGTGATTTTGTCATAAGAACTCTACAAGGAGATAACGCTTCTAGAGAAGCGGAATACACCAATGTTTATTTTAGTCTTCCATATACCGAGTTTATAGCTCTTGACGATGTTTACATTTTTGGCAAATTCAACAACTACGCTCTTACCGATGAAAATAAGATGGTGTACAATGAAAAAACCGGTATGCTAGAAGCTACATTAAAAATGAAACAAGGTTTCTACAATTATAAATACGCTTTAAAAAGTGGAGAAAAAACTAAGCTGAACGAGGTAGACGGAAATTTTCATTTTACCGAAAACAACTATTTGGTACTGGTATATTACAGAAATTTTGGAGACATGTACGATAGTATAATAGGTATTGGCTCTGCCAACTCTAGAAATATCACCAACTAGCTGTATATTCGCGTTTTTCATTGATTCATGGAAAACAAACCAACTATTCAACCATCAGGAAGATTTAAACTGCGATATAGAGGCGTAAATTGCCTTAATTGTGGGCACCCATTAGAATTAAGTGATAAATACTGCCCCAATTGCTCGCAAGCCAACAGCACCAAAAAACTCACTTTAGTTGATTTTTTTGAAGAATTTCTCGCCAATTACCTTTCTTACGATTCTAAGTTATGGCGTACACTTGCCGCCCTGCTCTTAAGACCAGGTAAAATTACCAATGAATATATCTCTGGCAAACGACTTTCATACACCAACCCCTTTCGTTTTCTATTAAGTCTAGCCATAATTTACTTTTTAATAATAAGTTTCAATAGTGAATTTGAATCTTTCAATAAATTTGGCTCAGGAAACAATAGCCCTATTTTTAATCTTGACACAGAATTGAATAAGCTTGAATTTGACAGCGAGCAAGAAAAACAAATAGCTCTTGCCCAATTAGATTCCCTAAAAATTAAAAGGTTTATTACCAATGGAATAAGCCAAAGAGATTCTACCCTATTATCTAACCCAGAATTATATTTCCAAAAAATAGATTCAGGCGGAATAGCCGAAAGATTCGCTGAAAAAATTCAATTTTTTAGCACCGTTATAAAACACGATACCATAAATTATTTTGAACAGGGCGTCACTAAATTCAATTTACCGAAAGCAAAGGAAAATGAAATGGCATTTAACTTAGCTAATAGTTTATCGGATATTGAAAGAAGACCGGGTTCATTTTTAAATTCTCTGATCTCAAAACTTCCAATTACCACATTTTTCTTTCTTCCGTTCTTTTCTTTCTTCATTTGGATGGTCTATATCAGAAAAAAATATACTTATACCGATCATTTAATCTTTAGTTTCCACAATCAATCATTATTATTTATCTTGCTCATTGTTAGCAATTTGATTAACGCTTTGTTCAATATTGGTAGTGAAGGATTATTTATTTTAATATTCGCAATCTACCTTTATAAAGCAATGCGAAATTTCTATCAGCAAGGAAGAGTTAAAACTGTTATAAAGTATTTTCTCCTAAATACAATATTTTTTATCTTAGGGGGTATTGCGATAACAATATTAATCGCTGCAAGCGTATTTACATATTAAATATGATGATAACACAGGTCACTAAAGGCATTAAAATATCGGTTCAGACAACTTTTGAAGGCACGTTCTTTAAAAATTACAAAATGCATTATGCATTTGGGTATACTATTACCATTGAGAATCAAAGTAAAGATGCTGTTCAGTTAACCTCTCGTCATTGGAAAATATATGATTCTTTAAATGATATGGAAACCTTAGATGGTGAAGGTGTTATAGGCACAAAACCTGTAATTCAACCTGGGGATTCTCACACCTATAATTCTGGCTGTCTTCTAACATCACCTATAGGTGCTATGAAAGGTCATTATAATATGGTAATCATAAATAACGCCGAAAAATTCAGGGTCTACATTCCTACTTTTAAATTTAGTGCACCTTTTGCCCTAAACTAAATCCTTTTACCTTTTTTATAGTTTTTAGTCCAACACCCTTTTAGTACCTTTGGTCAACTTTTTAATTTAAAAATTTTGACAATGGGTAAAGGATTTTTTCAAGTTCCTACAGCATTTAACGAACCAATTAAAAGCTACGCTCCTGGATCTCCAGAGAGGGAAGCGGTTTTGGAACAATACAAAGCATATTTCAACGATACGGTTGATGTACCAATGTACATTGGATCAGAAGAGGTACGTACAGGCAATACTAAGCCTATGTCACCACCGCACGACCACAAGCATATTGTAGGTACTTATCATACCGCGGAGAAAAAGCATGTGCAGTCTGCAATAGATAACTGTTTAACTTCAAGAGATGCTTGGGCCAACCTAACTTGGGAACAACGAGCGGCTATTTTCCTTAAAGCGGCAGAGTTAATTGCAGGCCCTTACCGAGCAAAAATTAACGCAGCGACCATGATTGCGCAATCTAAAAATATTCACCAGGCAGAAATAGATGCTGCGTGTGAATTGATTGACTTTTTACGTTTTAACGTAGAATATATGTCTCAAATTTATGAGCAACAACCAGATTCTGCAGAAGGAATATGGAACAGAGTCGAATATAGACCATTAGAAGGTTTTGTTTACGCAATTACCCCATTCAACTTTACCGCTATTGCAGGTAACCTACCTGCAAGTGCCGCCATGATGGGTAATGTAGTTGTATGGAAACCTAGTGATAGTCAAATATTCTCTGCAAAAGTAATCGTAGATATCTTTAAAGAAGCTGGTTTACCTGACGGAGTTATTAATGTTGTTTATGGTGACCCAGTAATGATTACCGAAACGGTATTGGCTAGCCCTGATTTTGCTGGTATACATTTTACAGGTTCTACGCACGTATTCAAAGAACTTTGGAAACAAATAGGAAATAACATTCATACCTACAAAACCTATCCAAAAATTGTTGGTGAAACTGGCGGTAAAGATTTTATTCTTGCACACCCAACGGCTAACCCAAAACAAGTGGCCACAGCTATTTCTAGAGGGGCATTTGAATTTCAAGGTCAAAAATGCAGTGCTGCATCAAGAGTATATTTACCGAAATCTACTTCAAAAGAGATTTTAGAATATGTTAAAGCTGATATTGCATCATTTAACAAACCAGGTTCTCCTGAGGATATGAGCAATTTTATAACCGCCGTAATTCACGAAGGTTCTTTTGATAAATTGGCAAAATACATCACCCAAGCAAAAGAAGACAAGAATGCAGAAGTTTACGCAGGTGGTTCTTTTGACAAGTCTAAAGGTTATTTCATTGAACCTACAGTTATCTTAACTACAGACCCTAAATACACAACTATGGAAACTGAATTATTCGGTCCTGTTGTAACTATTTATGTTTATGATGACAAAGAATGGAGCGAAACATTAAAATTAATTGATGGCACGTCTGAATACGCACTTACAGGTGCTGTTCTTTCACAAGATAGATACGCTATTGATGAAGCTACTAAAGCCCTGCAAAATTGCGCAGGTAATTTCTATATCAATGACAAACCTACTGGCGCTGTTGTTGGACAACAACCATTTGGCGGAGCAAGAGCTTCTGGAACAAATGACAAAGCTGGTTCCGCACAAAACCTTTTACGCTGGGTATCTCCAAGATTAATTAAGGAGACATTTGTTACTCCAGTTGATTACAGGTATCCATTTTTAGGATAAAACATTTAAGAAGGCCGAATTCATATTCGGCCTTTTTTATTGACTGTACTCAATAATTATAGTACATTACTCTAATAAATTTTGATTTTCACTCAACTTAAAACCTTAACTATGAAAAAGTTACTAGTAATTACATTCTTATTTGTTGGATGTTTTTCTTATGCACAAGAAGAATTAACACAAAACACAATTAAAGCAGTTTTAACAGGTAATCAAGCCCAAGTAATACAACTTGCCGAAGCATTCCCAGAGGACAAATATGACTGGAGACCTGCTGAAGGCATCAGTTCTGTTGGCGAAGCTCTTTTGCATGTAGCAGGCGGAAATTATTTTCTTGCCTCTAAACTAGGCTTTGCGCCACCTGAAGATGTAGATGTAATGAATTTGGGTAAAATCACAGGAAAAGAAAACATCATTGCCGCTCTTAAAAAATCTAACGATTTTGTACTTGAAAACATTACCAAAGTAGAAGATGGTAGTTTAAACGAAGAAGTCGATTTCGGGTTTATGAAATCTAATAAACTAGGTGGTTTATTAGCCATTATGGAACATAACGGCGAACATAAAGGTCAACTTATTGCCTACGCAAGAACAAACGGTGTTGTACCACCATGGAGTAAATAAAAACCGAATTCATATTAAAAACGCCCAATAACTATTAAGCAGTTATTGGGCGTTTTTTTATTATTTCAAAATAAGAGCCGATGTTACAAACAATATCAATGTAAATTTAACGTTAATAAATTGTAAACTAATAAAGAATTTCCGAAATTCATAGTTCATTCAAAATCAACTTCTTATGAAAAATTCAAAAACAAGTACTCAATTAAGCAGTTTTTATATGTTAACCTGGAATTCTATTAAACTATTTGTACAGAAATACAGAAGAGCTTATTACCAAGCATTTAGCATCTAAATTCAACTTAATTAGGAGATTTCTCTAGCCTTTGTATTTCAAGGGTAGGTAGACCATTTTCTTTGTTTCAAAAAAGTCCTCTTTAAAGTAATCGGTCAACTCAAAGATTTCCGCTGTTCTATAGTCTTTCAATTCATCTTTTAAATCTCCACCTTTTAGATAAAGTATTCCATTTCTTATGGAATGTGCTGACTCCTTTTTGATTTTACCCTTAATCCAGTGCACGAATGTAGGCATAGCAGCCACTGCCCTACTTACGATAAAATCGAACTGTCCTGGTATTTCTTCAACTCTTGCATTAATAGTGGTTACGTTAGTGATTCCCAACCCCTCTACAACTTCATTAACTACTTTTATTTTTTTACCGATGGAATCAACTAAAGTAAAGTGTACTTCAGGAAAAAAAATAGCTAAAGGAATTCCTGGAAAACCACCACCCGTACCTACATCAAGCACAGTTGAACCATCTTTAAACGCTATGAATTTAGCTATTCCAAGCGAGTGTAAAACGTGTCTTAAATAAAGCTCATCTATATCTTTTCTTGAAACTACATTAATCTTTTGGTTCCAATCTTTATATAGTTCCTCTAATTTTATGAAGTTTTGTTTCTGATCTTCAGATAAATTGGGAAAATTTTCAAATATGATTTCAGCTGTCATCCGTATATTTGTAAAGTAGATATTATTAGTATATTCACTATTGCAAAGATTTAGCTTTTAATTAAGCTATCAAACTATTATACATTCAATTACATCATATTAAGTAAAAGATTACCGAATTATGGAACAAAATAGCATTCGCTTTCCAAGAACAGATTCTGCAAAGTTTTTTAAAACTTTAAATAGCAGAGTTAACGATTACTTTAAAACCAATAAATTAAAAAAGACAGGAAATTGGAAACTACACCTTAAGACAGTGGTTATGTTCGCTCTTTTTCTTGCTCCTTATTTTTTGATTTTAACTTTAGGTCTGCCTAATTGGGCAAATGTATTATTAACCATTGTTATGGGTATCGGTATGGCCGGTGTTGGTATGAACGTTATGCACGATGGTAACCACGGGGCTTATTCTAACAAAAAATGGGTAAACAAACTAATGGGAAGCAGTATATACATTCTTGCTGGTAACGTTTACAATTGGCAAGTACAGCACAATGTACTACACCATACATACACTAACATACATGAACATGATGAGGATATGGAAGCAGGTAGAATTTTACGTTTCTCTAAACATGCAGAATGGAAAAAACACCATAGGTTTCAACATTTCTACTCCGTACTTCTTTATGGGTTGCTAACTTTTAATTGGGCAATTACTACAGATTTTCAACAAATGTATCGCTACATGAAACGTAAATTATCTTACGGTAAATTACCTAGCGCGAGATTGAACTGGAGTACACTTATCGTTACCAAGTTATTATATATTACTATTTGGATCGTACTACCAATGTTAATTTTAGATATTGCTTGGTGGAAAATTTTAATCGGATTCTTTTTAATGCATTATGTAGCTGGCGTAATATTAAGTGTTGTTTTTCAACTAGCACATATTGTTGATGACGCAGACACACCTTTACCAGATGAATCTGGAACAATGAAAAATACTTGGGCTATTCACCAACTTTTTACTACCGTTAATTTTGGTACAAAAAATAAAATCGTAAACTGGTTTACTGGTGGATTAAATCACCAAGTGGAGCATCATATATTTCCTAACATTAGCCATGTACATTACACAAATATTTCTAAAATTGTGAAACAAACAGCACAGGAATTTAATTTACCATATCACGAGTATAAAACTACTAGAAAAGCTATAATTTCGCACTTTAAACATTTAAAAGAATTAGGCAAAGAGCCTACATTACAATACTAGAAATCAATAGCACCCATGAGCAATCAACTTTCGGACAGAATAAACAGTGTTACACCGTCAGCTACTTTGGAAATGGCCGCTAAGGCCCGTGAATTAAGAGCACAAGGAAAAGATATTATAGGTTTAAGCTTAGGCGAACCTGATTTTAATACTCCAGATTACATTAAGGAGGCTGCAATTCAGGCTATAAAAGACGATTACAATGCATACACTCCTGTAGATGGTTATGTAGACCTTAAAAAGGCTATAATCACTAAATTCAAGAGAGATAACAATTTAAGTTATGAGCCTGCACAAATTGTTGTTTCAACTGGAGCAAAACAATCTTTATACAACGTTGCCCAAGTAATATTAAACCCAGGTGATGAAGTTATTTTACCTTGTCCTTACTGGGTAAGTTATAGTGACATAGTTAAACTAGCAGATGGCGTACCAGTAGAAGTGCCTACTAAATTAGAGGATGATTTTAAAATGACTCCCCAACAATTAGAAGCTGCCATTACACCTAAAACTAGAATGCTATGGTATAGTTCGCCATGCAACCCTAGTGGATCAATTTACAGTAAAGAAGAGTTACGTGCTCTTGCCGACGTTCTAAAAAATCACCCTCAAATTATTGTAGTGAGTGATGAAATTTACGAGCATATTAATTACGGCGTAACGAAGCATGCTTCTATGGCTGAATTTGAAGATATGTTTGATCGTACAGTTACCGTAAACGGTGTTGCAAAAGCATTTGCTATGACCGGGTGGCGTATAGGTTACATTGGCGCACCAGCTTACATAGCGCGTGCAACTAATAAATTACAAGGTCAAGTAACGAGTGGTGCGAATTGTATTGCTCAACGAGCCGTTATTACTGCTTTAGAAGAATCTCCAGATCGTATCAAATATATGGTTGATGAATTTAAAGAAAGACGTAAGCTTATTTTAGGTTTATTAAATGAGATTGAAGGGTTTAAATGTAACGAACCTGAAGGTGCATTTTATGTATACCCAGATGTTACCGCATATTTCGGTAAAACTTTGAACGGTACAAAAATTAATAATGCTTCAGACTTTTCTATGTATATCTTAGAAGCTGCCAATGTTGCTACCGTAACCGGTGATGCTTTTGGTAATGGTAATTGTATACGTATTTCTTACGCCGCATCGGTTAAGGAAATTAAAGAAGCTATTTCAAGAATAAAAGAGGCGCTGAAATAAACCTCAGCACTTAATCATATTAAAAAAGTCCCTTCGTTTGAAGGGACTTTTTTATTTTATAAATGAAAGTTATCATTCGGCTTATGTTCGTTTCCAAAAATATGGTGTCAATAATATCAATACCGTAAAGAGTTCTAACCTACCGGCCAGCATTAAAAATCCACACCACCACTTTGCCAAATCTGGCAAACTATTAAAATTACTTACAGGATTTAAACTTCCTAATGCCGGACCAACGTTACCCAAAGAAGATGCTGCACCACCAATAGCCGATTCAAAATCCAAACCGAGAAAACCAAGGACCAGTGCCCCAATAATAAATAACAACATATACAACACGAAGAAACCAATGATGTTATAAACGATTTTCTCCTTTACTGTTTTATTGTTATAACGTACCGGAATTATGGCATTTGTATGCAACGTTCGCTTAAACTCCAACACTCCATTCTTAATAATCAATAAGTGACGCATTACCTTTATACCACCAGCTGTTGAACCAGCAGAGCCACCTAAAAAGAATAGTCCAAAGAAAAAGACGGTTAAAAAGGGAGTCCACTGTGTAAAATCTGCACTAACAAAACCTGTTGTAGTTATTACCGAAATAATCTGAAACAATGAATGTCTGAATGCGCTTTCCGCCTTACCCAATACCATAGGATAACCAGGAGTCAACTCTGTTATATTGGCCTTATAATAGACACCTAAAGCAACTATAATGGTAAATACAACAACGAAACCTGCATAATATCTAAACTCTTCATCCTTAAATACTTTCTGTACCTTTCCTTTAAACGCGAAATAGCTTAAAACGAAATTACTACCAGCTAAAAACATAAAGAAAATGATGATATACTGAATCATTGGTTGATCGTTCCAATAAGCAACGCTCGCATTTTTAGTAGAAAAACCTCCTGTAGATAGGGTTGCCATAGCGTGGTTTATAGCATCAAAGAAAGACATACCTGCAATTTGCAACAAGATTGTTTCAGCCACGGTATACCCAAAGTAAATTAACCAAAGACGTTTTGCCGTATCTGTAATTCTGGGGTGCAATTTATCTCCCGTAGGCCCTGGGGCTTCTGCAGAAAACAACTGCATACCTCCAATTCCCAACAATGGTAATATGGCAATTGCCAATACAATTATACCCATTCCCCCAATCCAATGGGTTAAGCTTCGCCAAAACAAAATACCCTCCGGCATAGCTTCAATATCATCCATAATAGAAGCTCCAGTTGTTGTATAACCCGATATGGTTTCAAAAAAAGCATTTGTAACCGTTGGTATCGCTCCTGAAAATAGATATGGCAGCATACCAGAAATGGACATCACGATCCAACCGAAAGTTACTATGATATAACCCTCTTTCTGTTTAACCTCTTTTTTATGACCCCTGGTATAATACATCATAAAAACCCCTACAAACATAGTGGTGATAGATGCCAACATTATACTTAAAGTAGCGCCATCTTGGTAAACACCACTAACAACAGCCGCTAAAAGCATAAAGCCTCCGTTACAAAGTAGCAGAAGCCCCATTAAATGAAATATGATTCTTAAGTTAAGCCGCATCTTAAAGGAACATTCGTTCAATTTTTGGAATCTCTGAAGGCAAACAACAAACTACTACCCTATCTCCTTCTTGTATTCTAAATCCACCAAGGGCAATATGACCTACACCGCCTCTGACAACCCCACCAATAGTGGCCGCTTTAGGAAAGTCTAATTCTCGTATGATTGCTCCCGTTACTTTAGAATTCCTTTTTACTATAAATTCTAATATCTCAGCATTTAAATTGTTTAAACGCATTAGAGCTACCACTTCCCCTTTACGAATATGTCTAAAGATATTATTGGCAGCTAAAAGTTTTTTATTTATCAAAGTATCAATACCAATGGAGTGAGAAAGTTGAAAATAATCCATATTCTCTACCAAGGCAATTGTCTTTTTAATATACTTGGATTTCGCCACTAAACATGACATAATATTAGTTTCTGAATTTCCGGTTACCGCTATAAACGCATCCATAGATTCTAAACTTTCTTCATCTAGCAATTCAACATTTCTACCATCGCCATTAATTACCAAAGCATTTGGCAATTCATCTGCTAAGTCAAAAGCTTTTTCTTTATTCTTCTCAATGAGCTTTACATTGAATTTATTGGCACAAAGATCTCTTGCAGTTTTATACCCTACTTTACTACCGCCAAGAATCATTACATTTTTGATTTCGGCTTTTTTCTTACCAGTAAGTTTGTAGAGTTCATCAACACCCTTTTTCACTGTTATAAAATAAACCTGATCACCTTCTTTAAAAACAGTATCTCCACGAGGTATTACCGTATATTGAGTTCCTGTTCGCTGAAGTGCAATTGGCATAAAGTGTAGCTCAGGAAAAATCTTTGCGGCTTCTTTTACCATCTTACCTACAAACGGTGCAGACTTTAGTAAAGAAACACCTACCATAATCAGCTCACCTTCCTCAAACTCATATGTATCATTAAAAGCAGACTTATTCAATAACATTTGAATTTCCGTCGCCGCTAATGCTTCTGGTGATATTAACTCATCTATACCTAATTCTGAGAATTTCAGTAATTCTTTGTTCTTTATAAATTCGGTATTTGATATTCTAGCAATAGTACGCTTACACCCCAACTGCTTTGCCAACATGCACAGCGTTAAGTTTGTTGTTTCAGAAGAAGTTACCGCAATAACCAAATCTGAATCTTTTACCTGGGCATCATTTAATACCGCAATAGAAGTTGCATCACCTTTTAAAACTCGTATATCTAAATGATTGTCCGCGTAAGCAAGACTTTCTTTTTTAGAATCGATTAAAGTAATATCCTGTGATTCATAAGAAAGCAACTTAGCTAAATGAAAGCCTACCTCCCCAGCACCAGCAATTATAATCTTCATTTATTTTATTAGAGCGCTACCAATCAAGTACCAATTTTCTTCTCTTAAATATTAAAGATACTTAAAAGTAGGCTTGAAAAAACATAGCATTTATTAAGGCACAAAATTACATAATTAAATTAGTTTATTCTTTATTTTCAATTCTTTAAGCCTTCTTATACCAAGCTAAGTGGTTAAAAAGGAATTAAGCAATAGCTATATTGTATATTTGCCAAAAAAATAGCTATAAAATGCCCCAAAAAGTTACGCCCTATAAAAATTCTGATCTAGGAAAAAAAGAACAGGTTACAAAAATGTTCGATACTATTTCTAAAAATTATGACGGCTTAAACCGTGTTATTTCTTTTGGTATAGATATTAAATGGCGTAAAAAAGTGGTTGAAATATTAAAAAAAGAACAGCCTGAGTCTATTTTAGATATAGCTACGGGCACAGGAGACTTAGCTATTGCATTGGTTAGTACCGGTGCTAAGAAAATTATAGGTCTTGATATTTCACCAGGGATGCTGTCTGTCGGCAAAGAAAAAGTTACGGACAAAAATCTAGACAATACTATTGAAATGGTCGTAGGCGATAGTGAAAACCTTGTTTTTGCAGATAATTCTTTTGATGCCGTTACCGTTTCTTTTGGAGTACGTAATTTTGAAACTCTTACAACGGGAATGGCTGAAATACTTCGTGTTTTAAAACCTAATGGTTCATTAGTTATCTTAGAAACTTCAGTACCTACTAAAACACCGTACAAACAAGGATATAAGTTTTACACAAAAAATATCCTCCCTTTAATAGGTAAACTTTTTTCAAAAGATGATTCTGCATATGGCTATCTAAGCGAATCCGCATCCGTTTTTCCTCATGGCGAAAACTTCAACAATATTTTACGGGAAATTGGGTTTATAGATGTAACGAATAAACCTCAAACATTTGGGGTTGCATCAATTTATGTTGCGAAAAAGGCTAATATTTAATTTTAGTATACTCACAATATATATTTGACGTTTTACAATCGTAAACCAGCATATATGAAGAAGTGGTTTTTTATAAGCCTAACGTTGTTGATAACGAATATATTGAGTGCTCAATTCAACGAAAGTCCCATATTGAACAAACAGAACGAGGATAAGAAACTCATTAACTGGGGTTATTTCTTAGGTTTAAATCAGTATGATTTCAAAATTGAATACAAGGAAAATGCACAAGATGTCTTGGTTAGCAAAAGTTTTGGATTTAATGTTGGATTGATTGGCGAACTGCGACTTAACGAATTTTTAGACCTGCGCTTTGAACCAGGTCTACATTACGGATCAAGATTAATGGGCTTTCCTGGCTTTGATGATGAACGTGATGCTATTCGAGAAGTTAAATCTACTTATATAAATTTTCCTGTTCTACTTAAAGCAAGTACACGAAGATTCGGGAATTTTAAACCATTTTTATTAGCTGGTGGCTCACGTAGTTTAAATCTAGGTAGTAATGAAGAAAGTCTAGATGATAACAGCTCTGGTACTTTTAGAATGAAAAAATGGGTTTATAATTACGAACTAGGTTTTGGCATAGATTTTTATTTAGAATACTTTAAATTCACTCCATCCATACGAGGTGTTTTTGCCTTAACCGATGAACTAGTACCAGATCAAGACCCAAATAGTCCTTGGACCGGAAATATTGAATCTTTAAAAACTCGTGGTCTTTTCATCAATTTTACTTTTGAATAGCAATTAGCAATTAGCAATTAGCAATTAGCAATTAGCAATTAGCAATTAGCAATTAGCAATTAGCAATTAGCAAAAAATAAATTATTCGATTACCAACACCTAACTACTTTCTAATTTCATGTAGTAAAATTGCAGTTGCAGAAGCTACGTTTAAGCTTTCTGTAGTTGCTTCGCCAAATTGTGGAATAGCCAACCTATCTGTACATAATTTAGCAATTGCATCTGAAATACCCTTACCCTCATTACCCATAATCATTATTCCTTTTTTCGGCAGTTTTGTATTATTTACGCTTACACCATCCATAAATGTTCCATACACCGGCAATTCTGTTGAATTTAAAAAAGCATCAAGATCCTTATATTGAACATTTACTCTGGTAATTGAACCCATAGTTGCTTGTAGTACTTTAGGATTATAACAATCAACAGTATCCGTTGAGCAAATAATATCTTTAATTCCAAACCAGTCACACAATCTAATTATGGTACCCAAATTACCTGGATCCTGTACGCCATCCAATACTAAAATCCAATCTGAAAGAATTTGATCTGTTGGTTTAGGAATATGAAAAACCCCAAGATATCCATTAGGATTTTTAAGGCTACTTATTTGTGATAATTCCTTATTTGATATTGAATAGAACGGTACGTCACCAGTTTCCAATTCATTAGAATCAACAGTAAATAATTTATAAATTTCCATGTTGGAATTCAATACTTCCTCCACGGTCTTTTTACCTTCAACAACAAAAAGTCCATGCTCATTTCGGCACTTTTTTTGCTGTAGACTTTTGATAAGTTTCAATTCACTTTTGACAACCATTCAAATAATGTATTTTTGATTTATATGAGGATGGCACTTTGCTCCAAAAACAACATGGCTAAATTAAGCTTATTATCACTACTGGCAATAGTCTTGCTATCCTGTAACTCGCTTAAAAAAGTTGAGGACGATGAATATTTGGTGATCAAGAACTCCATTTACGCCGATTCTATAAAAGTAAACAACGAAGAATTAGAAAGTCTTATCTATCAAAAATCCAATTCTACCGTATTAGGGTATCCATTAAGGCTTAACCTATACAACCTAGCCAAAGAAAATCCGGATTCCTCTTTTAATGAATGGCTTTATAAGAAAGAAAACAGAAAAAAGAGACTTACAAAATTACTTTCCGCTAAACAAGTAGAGCGTTTAGGGGAGTCTTTTATGGTAAAAGGTCTTAGCAACTGGCTTAAAGATATTGGAGAAGAACCTACTATTCTTGATACTACAAAAACACGTTTAACTTTAGCGAAATTAAGTGCCTATTATCAGAGTAAGGGTTTTTTCACCAACTCTACCACATACCTTATTGACAGTACTAAACATAAGAAAGCAAAAGTAAATTATCATATAGCACTAGGAGACCCTTATATGATAGATTCTCTTGGCAACAATATTTCATCAACCGCAATCGACTCGCTTTATTTTTTAAATTCTGCAAACTCACTAATAAGAGAAGGCCAGCAATTCGACTTATCTAACTTTAACAGCGAAAGAGAACGACTAACAGGTATTTTTAGAAATAGTGGTATTAGAAATTTTCAAGAAAGCTCCATTACTTTCGATATATTAAGGGATACCACTAGATCTGCAGATGACCAAAAAATGAATATCACCCTTAATATTGGTGATTTAAAAACTAGAGGTGAAAACGAAGTAACGACATCTGCTTATAAAGTTGAAAAAATTAATAAAATCAATATCTATACAGACTACCTATCTACAAGCACCCAAGATTCTCTTTACACACTAGATTATCAAGATTATACCATTCATTACTCTAAGAATTTTGACATTAAACCAAAAACTTTGGCAAATGCCATCTTTTTTAAAAAGGATAGTATTTATAGAGATGTAGATAAAATTAGAACTTCTAGACAGTTAAACGCACTTAATGTTTTTAAGTATCCAAACATTATTTTTAAAGCGGACTCCCTAGGTAACCAGGTAAATACCAATATTTATTTAGCCCCAAAAACCAAATATTCGCTTGGGACTGATTTTGAAGTTAGTCGTTCTAACTTACGTAGATTAGGTGTTGGTCTAGGCACTACCCTACTTATAAGAAACATTTTTAAAGGAGCAGAAAACTTAAGCATTTCGGCAAATGGATCTTATGGTCTTTTGAGCAGCAATACTTTTGAAGCCAACTATTTCTCAGAATTTGGTGGAGATGTAACTTTAGATTTCCCAAGAATTTGGTTTCCATTCATTAATACGTCTAGAATAATACCTAATTATACCCTACCGAAAACCAGAATTGCTATTGGAACCAATTTTCAAAATAATATTGGTCTAGACAAGCAGACCTTCAACACTGTTTTAGGTTACAGCTGGACACCTAGCGACTTTGTAAATCACGATGTTGAATTATTGAATATCCAATTTGTAAGAAACGTAAACAGTAACAGGTTCTATAATGTCTATACAAACACATATGAACTTTTAGATGATATTGCTGACACATATGAGGACGCTGATTTATACCCAGAATTAGCCGATTATTTTGAAACAGGAGATAGCGACACTGAACTTAATTTAATAATTCCATCAGGCACAAAAGGATTCACAAGTGCTATTTTAGATAATGAAGTAGCTTCTACTACCAGCGATTTTGATGATGTTAGTTCAATTGAAGAAAGAAGAATTAGACTTACTGAAAACAATTTAATTTTCGCAACAAACTACACGTTCAATAAAACGAATAGAACAGGAATCATCGATAATTCATTTTATCAATTTCGCTGGAAGATTGAAGGCGCTGGAAATGTTTTATCTGCATTTTCATCATTTATACCCTTTAATAAAAATGACAATGACCAACTTTTAGTTTTTGGTGTTCCATTTTCACAGTACATTAAAAATGAATTTGAGTATGTTAAATATTGGGACTTATCACGTTCAAATGTATTAGCTGCACGAGCTTTTTTCGGTATTGCTATACCTTACGGAAATTCTGACAACATTCCTTTTGTACGAAGTTATTTTGGTGGTGGCTCAAACGATAACCGCGCATGGTTCCCTTACTCACTAGGTCCTGGTAGTGTATCTGCAGTAAATGATTTTAATGAAGCAAATTTAAAATTAGCTTTAAACTTAGAATATAGATTTCCTGTTGTTGGTGACATTAACGGAGCAATTTTTGCCGATGCCGGTAACATTTGGAACGTTCTAGATAATGTAGAAGACCCTGACGCTACTTTTGACGGATTGGGATCTTTAAAGGATATTGCTCTTGGTACCGGTGTTGGGCTGCGATACGATTTTACCTACTTTCTTTTTAGGTTAGATTTAGGCTTTAAAACCTACAACCCTGCTGAAATTCAGTCTAAACGTTGGTTTAGAGATTATAATTTTGCGAATTCTGTATTGCAAATAGGCATCAACTATCCCTTTTAAATATAATTGTTTTATTACTTTTGTTTTTCATTTTTTTTTTAGAAACAAACAACTACATAATTATGGCTCACAATATCAAACCGGGAGTTGCAACCGGAGACGAAGTTCAAGCAATTTTCAACTACGCAAAAGAAAAAGGATTTGCATTACCTGCGGTAAACGTTATTGGTTCAGATACTATTAATGGTGTTCTAGAGACAGCAGCAAGCTTAAATGCTCCTGTTATCATTCAATTTTCTAATGGTGGAGCTCAGTTTAATGCTGGTAAAGGTCTTTCTAATGATGGGCAAAAAGCAGCTATTTTAGGTGCAGTTGCAGGTGCAAAACATGTTCACCAATTAGCAGAAGCTTATGGTGCTACAGTTATTCTACATACAGATCATTGTGCAAAAAAATTATTGCCTTGGATCGACGGTCTTCTAGATGCTAGTGAAAAACATTTCGCTGAAACTGGTAAATCATTGTTCAGTTCACATATGATCGATCTTTCTGAAGAGCCTTTAGAAGAGAACATTGAAATCTGTAAAGGTTACCTAGAGCGCATGAGCAAAATGAACATGACTTTAGAAATCGAATTAGGTATTACAGGTGGTGAAGAAGATGGTGTTGATAATTCTGATGTAGATGATTCTAAATTATATACACAACCAGAAGAAGTAGCATATGCTTACGAAGAGCTTTCTAAAGTTAGCCCTAAGTTTACAATTGCCGCTGCATTTGGTAATGTTCATGGTGTATATAAGCCAGGTAACGTAAAATTAACTCCGAAAATCCTTAAGAATTCTCAAGAATACATTTCTAAGAAATACGGGGTTGAGCATAACCATATCGATTTTGTATTCCATGGTGGTTCTGGATCAACAGTAGAAGAAATTAGAGAAGGTATCAGCTACGGTGTTATTAAAATGAACATTGATACTGATTTACAATATGCATTTTTAGCAGGTGTTCGTGACTACGTACAGGATAATAAAGATTACTTGCAGGCACAAATTGGAAATCCTAAAGGATCAGATGAGCCTAACAAGAAATATTATGACCCAAGAGTTTGGTTAAGAAAAGGTGAAACTGCTTTTATTGAGCGTTTGAAAAAAGCGTTTGAAGATTTAAATAACGTTAATACGCTTTAATAAACTTTAGATTAACCAATAAATGGATGATATGACGGCTTGGTTTAAAAGAAAAGAAAAAGGGATACAAACCTCTACCGAGGAAAAAAAAGACACTCCAAAAGGCTTGTGGTACAAATCGCCCACAGGTAAAATTGTCGAGTCTGATGATCTTGCAAAAAACTTTTATGTAAGCCCAGAAGATGATTATCATGTAAGGATCGGTAGTAAAGAATACTTTGAAATCCTGTTCGATAACAATAAGTTTACTGAACTTGATGAAAAGCTTACTTCTAAAGACCCTTTAAAATTTGAGGATACCAAGAAATATAGCGAGCGTTTAAAAGCTGCACAGAAAAAAACCGGACTTAAAGATGCTGTAAGAACAGGATACGGAAAGTCCTTTGGTAAAGATATCGTTATCTGCTGTATGGATTTTAAATTCATTGGCGGTTCTATGGGTAGTGTTGTAGGTGAAAAGATTGCTCGTGGTATTGACCACGCCATCAAAAAGAAAACACCATTTATGATGATTTCTAAATCTGGTGGGGCACGTATGATGGAGGCTGCGCTTTCATTAATGCAATTAGCTAAAACATCTGCTAAATTGGCTCAATTATCTGATGCTGGTTTACCATACATTTCATTATGTACAGATCCTACAACAGGTGGTACAACGGCATCATATGCTATGTTAGGCGATATTAATATTGCCGAACCAGGCGCTTTAATCGGCTTTGCAGGTCCTCGTATAGTTAAAGATACTACCGGTAAAGAATTACCTGAAGGTTTTCAATCTTCAGAGTTTTTATTGGAGCATGGCTTTTTAGATTTTATTTCTCACAGAAGAGATTTAAAGAAAAAGGTTAACCTATATATTGACCTAATTCAGAACAACCCTGTGAGATCTAAAGAAGCCTAAATTTATTTCTTGATTCGATATAGTTTCTTATATTAAAAAAAGAGTATCTTTGCGCCCTGATTGAAAATCAATCATAATACATAAAAATCATTTAAAATAATATTGGAATGTATCTTACAAAAGAAGTAAAAGCAGAAATTTTCAAGAAACACGGTGGTAAAGCAGAAAACACTGGTTCTACAGAAGGGCAAATTGCCTTATTTACACACAGAATCAACCACTTGACTGGTCACTTGAAAAAAAACCATAAAGATTACAACACTGAGCGTTCACTTGTGAAACTTGTAGGTAAAAGAAGAAGTCTTCTTGATTACATGATTAAAAATGATATTGTAAAATACAGAGAGCTAATTAAAGAGCTTGGTATTAGAAAATAATATTGCAAAAAAGGGGATAGTTAACTATCCCCTTTTTTTTAATTACTCCATGCCTTGGGAGATTAAGCCAAACACTTTGGCAAAGGCGAACAAAAAGCTACACACGGTTTTTCATTGGTCAACACAACACAACACAACACAACAACTCCGACCAGAGAAATTTTAGTCGGAAAGACCATTGTTTAACAAATCTGCAATACGCAGGTTTTAATCGAATTTTATGATTCCAAAAGTATTTAAAGAGGTCATAGACCTTGGTGACGGTAGAGAAATTTCTATCGAAACAGGAAAATTGGCAAAACAGGCTCACGGCTCTGTTGTTGTTCAATCAGGAAAATGTATGTTATTATGTACAGTAGTTTCCAATTACAAACAAAGTGATGTGGACTTTCTTCCACTTACGGTAGATTACCGTGAAAAATTTGCAGCTGCAGGTCGTTACCCAGGTGGTTTCTTTAAAAGAGAAGCAAGACCAAGTGACGGTGAAGTATTAACTATGCGTTTAGTGGATCGTGTTTTACGTCCGTTATTCCCAAAAGATTACCACGCAGAAACACAAGTTATGATTCAGTTAATGTCTCATGATGATGATGTTATGCCAGAAGCTATGGCTGGTTTAGCCGCTTCTGCTGCTATACAATTATCAGATTTCCCATTTGAATGTCCTATCTCTGAAGCTAGAGTTGGTCGTGTAAATGGTGAATTCATTATTAACCCTACTAGAGCTCAATTAGCAGAATCTGACATCGATATGATGATTGGTGCATCTGCTGATTCTGTAATGATGGTAGAAGGTGAGATGGATGAAATTTCTGAAGAGGAAATGGCTGAAGCAATTAAATTTGCACATGAAGCTATAAAAGTACAATGTGCTGCCCAAGTAAAATTGGCTGAAGCTTTCGGCAAGAAAGAAGTACGTGAATATGCTGAAGAAAGAGAAGATTTAGATTTAGCTAAGAAAATTCATGACATGGCATATGATAAAGTATATGCTATTGCCAAAGCAGGTTCTTCTAAAAAAGAAAGAAGTACTGCATTTTCTGAAATTAAAGAAGATATTAAAGCAAGTTTCTCTGAAGAAGAATTGGCTGATTACGGTGATTTAGTTTCTAAGTATTATGCTAAAGCCGAAAAAGCTGCAATTAGAACTTTAACTTTAGATGAAGGTTTGCGTTTAGATGGTCGTAAGACTGATGAAATTAGACCAATTTGGTGTGAGGTAGATTACTTACCATCAACACATGGTTCTGCAATTTTTACTAGAGGTGAAACTCAAGCATTGGCAACAGTAACTTTAGGTACTTCTAGAGATGCTAACAAAATAGATATGCCATCTTACGAAGGCGAAGAAAATTTCTATTTACATTATAACTTCCCTCCTTTTTGTACAGGTGAAGCTAGACCGTTAAGAGGAACATCTCGTAGAGAAGTTGGTCATGGTAACTTAGCGCAACGTGGTTTAAAAGGAATGATTCCTGCAGATTGCCCTTACACTGTTCGTGTAGTATCTGAAGTATTAGAATCCAACGGTTCTTCTTCTATGGCAACTGTTTGTGCCGGTACAATGGCATTAATGGATGCAGGTGTTCAAATGACAAGACCTGTTTCTGGTATTGCCATGGGTTTAATTTCTGATGCTGAAACTGGTAAATATGCTGTTCTTTCTGATATTTTAGGCGATGAAGATCACTTAGGTGATATGGACTTTAAAGTTACTGGTACTTCAGAAGGTATTACTGCATGTCAAATGGACATTAAAGTAAAAGGATTGTCTTACGAAATTTTAGTAAATGCACTAAAACAAGCAAGAGATGGTCGTTTGCATATTTTGGGTAAAATCACTGAAACTATTTCTACTCCAAACTCAGTTGTTAAGGATCACGCACCTACAATGGTAACTAGACGTATTCCTAACGAGTTTATTGGTGCTTTAATTGGACCTGGAGGAAAAGTGATTCAAGAAATGCAAAAAGAAACTGAAACAACTATCGTTATTAACGAAGATCCTGTTACAGAAGAAGGTATTGTTGAAATATTAGGTGTAGGTAGTAAAGGTATTGATGCTGTTATGGCAAAAATAGATTCTTTATTATTTAAGCCAGAGGTTGGTAGCGTATACGAAGTAAAAGTGATCAAAATGTTAGATTTTGGAGCTGTTGTTGAATATATGGATGCACCAGGAAACGAAGTGTTATTACACGTTAGTGAATTAGCATGGGAACGTACAGAAAATGTAACCGATGTTGTTAATATGGGTGACGTTTTTGATGTAAAATACTTCGGGTTAGACAAACGTACTCGTAAAGAGAAAGTTTCTCGTAAAGCGCTTTTACCAAAACCAGAAGGTTTTGTTGAAAGACCACCACGCGATGATAAGCGTAGAGATGACCGTCGTGGAAACGATCGTGATAGAAAACCAAGAAGAGATTAATTTTTCTTAAATAACTAAAAAACTCGTTTTTAATTAAACGAGTTTTTTTTTGCTTGAAATTGAGTACAAACTATTTTCAAAAATCAAATTTGTGTACATACCCTACTGTAAGTTCACTAAAGTTAGCTTGCCTTAAATTGGCATCGATAAAGACTCCGATATAAGTATTATGCTTTGAGCTGCTATCCATATCCATAAAATAATATTTCAAGCCTATTCGACTAAAAACATGTTTTTTTATTTGATAATAAGAGTCCATCTCACCTAATACTATTATTTCTTTACCATAAACAAATTGAATATACCCTTCGTTCAATTGCCAATCAATTTTATAAAAGGGCTTATAAACGTTAAGACCAATCTTTGAGTCCACCGCTATGGTCTTGTCCAAAATTTAAGAATAGATTTTTCTGCAAACGATGTTTAGGAAAATTACTCTTTGAGTTCCCCATCCACCCTATTGAATCATCCAACTCATTATAGGTAGATGCTTTTAATAAGTATTCTTGTGTCATCCCAAATAAAAGAAGCAACAAAAAAATTATTCCACTAAGGAATAAAAATTTTTTCCTTAACAAGATGTATATAGAGAGACAATCAACCTAGCAATTCTAAAATTTCAAGAACAGCTCATTCTATGTAAAAAACTTAGACCTAATGATATAATAATACATGTATGTTTTAAAAACAGACCTGATTGCAACTCAAAATTATGAAGACATCAATAGCCATGTAAGTTTAAAATACAAGCACCGACAAATATGTTAGAGCTTTATTTTGTGCATTTCAACAGAAAAATGAAGTTTTTTACACTCAATTGTAACATTCGGAAGTTTTTTACGTATAAGTATATGCAGTCTATGCAAACTGAACTTAATTTATTTTAATGAGACAGCTTAAGATTACAAAACAGGTTACCAATAGGGAGACCGCATCTTTGGACAAGTACTTACAAGAAATTGGAAAAGTAGACTTGATTACCGCTGATGAAGAAGTAGAGTTGGCACAACGTATCAAGGCAGGCGACCAGATCGCTCTTGAAAAACTTACCAAAGCCAACCTCAGATTCGTGGTGTCAGTTGCAAAGCAGTACCAAAACCAAGGACTTACTTTACCGGATTTGATTAACGAGGGAAACCTTGGTCTTATCAAAGCTGCACAGCGTTTTGACGAAACGCGGGGATTTAAATTTATCTCCTACGCCGTATGGTGGATCCGTCAATCTATATTACAAGCTTTGGCAGAACAATCTCGTATCGTTCGTTTGCCATTGAACAAAATTGGTTCTATCAACAAAATCAACAAAACTTTTGCTTTCCTTGAGCAAGCGCATGAAAGAATGCCTTCTCCTGAAGAAATTGCAAAAGAATTGGATATGACTGTTGAAGACGTTAAACAATCATTGAAAAACTCAGGTAGACACGTATCTATGGATGCGCCTCTTATTGACGGTGAAGATTCTAACCTTTATGATGTACTTCGTAGTGGCGAATCTCCAAATCCGGACAGAGAGTTATTACATGAGTCACTTCGTACAGAAATTGAGCGTGCTTTAGAAACATTGACACCGCGTGAGGCAGATGTTATTCGTTTGTATTTTGGTCTTGCAGGTCAACATTCTATGACTTTAGAGGAAATTGGTGAAACTTTTGATCTTACAAGAGAAAGAGTTCGTCAAATTAAAGAAAAAGCGATCAGAAGATTAAAGCATACTTCTAGAAGTAAGATATTAAAAACGTATTTGGGTTAAAAACCTTAGCGTTTAAGCTATAAAAATTACACGTTAAATATTCCTTAAATTGGCAATATTGGCATATTAGTTGTAATTTTAACGGTAACAACAGTTTATCATGACTGTTCGTTTTTTGATTGATGAATAAACTCCGGCTGATTACCGGAGTTTTTTCATTTATAAATGTTTCTAATATCTTTAAGTTCTTCATACCTCCACCATTAGATATTTATATAGTATAATCTTTCCCTATCTTAGAGCATACATCACTGTTTTAATGAAACATCTTTTACTAATACTAACGATTCTCACTTTGTTTAATTCTTGCAATAATCAAAAGACAATTACAGATTTTAATTTGTACCCTACACCTGTAGAAGAAAGTCTTTGGATACAGTATACCACAGCATCTACCTTATTTAAATTATGGTCACCAAATGCTGAAGAAATTGTTTTAAGATTATTTAAAACAGGTGATGACTCAAAGGCATTTTCTACATTTAATCTCACCTATAAAGATTTAGGTGTTTGGGAAAAGGAAGTTAGAGAAGACTTAAACGGCATCTATTACACCTATCAAATTAAAACCGAGAATAAATGGCTAAAAGAAACACCTGGTATTTATGCTAAAGCTGTTGGCGTAAATGGCAATAGAGCTATGGTTTTAAATATGAAGACAACCAACCCTGTTGGATGGAAACAAGACAAATCGCCTGTTTTAAAGCGCCAAAATGAAGCTGTTATTTATGAATTACATATTCGTGACATGACAATTCATCCTCAATCTGGATCTACAATGCCAGGCACCTATTTAGGTTTAGTAGAAACAGGAACTTTAGGTCCAAATAATATAGCAACTGGTATTGACCACATTAAGGAATTAGGTATTACACATGTGCATCTTTTACCCACTTTTGACCATTATTCTATTGACGAAAGTAATTTAGATTCCCCACAATTTAATTGGGGCTATGACCCTCAAAATTATAATGTACCTGAAGGTTCTTTTTCAAGCGATCCGTTTAATGCTGAAGTTCGAATAAAGGAATTCAAACAAATGGTGAAGACTTTTCACGATAATGGTATTGGTGTAATTATGGATGTTGCATATAATCATACCGGTAAAACAGAAGAGTCTAATTTTAACCAAGAAGTACCTGGTTATTATTATCGCCATTGGGAAGATGGTTCATACGCAGATGCTGCTGCTTGTGGTAATGAAACTGCATCAGAGAGAGCTATGATGCGAAAATTCATTATTGAATCTGTCACATATTGGACTAAGGAATATCATATCGACGGCTTTAGATTTGACCTCATGGGAATTCATGATATAGAAACTATGAATAAAATTTCTAACGCTGTTTTAAAAATTAATCCTGATGCATTGCTATATGGCGAAGGGTGGACAGCAAAAGAATCACCTCTACCAGAAAAAAAACGAGCGTTAAAAAAACACGTACAACAGCTTCCACAATTTGCAGCTTTCAATGATGACCTTCGTGACGGACTTAAAGGTTCTGTTTTTGAAGATGAGAGTTTGGGTTTTGTAAGTGGCGCAAAGAATACGGAAGCGTCTATTAAATTTGGAATTGTTGGTGCTATTCAACATTCACAAATTAACTATAGTAACGTCAACTATTCAGATGCTCCCTGGACCTTAGAACCTTGGCAATCTATAAATTATGTTTCTTGTCACGATAATCACACACTTTTCGATAAATTAAAAATTTCAAGACCAGATGCAGCTTTAAGTGAATTAATTGCTATGGACAAATTGGCTAATGCTATAGTATTAACATCTCAAGGAACTCCATTTCTACATGCTGGTGTAGAAATGTTGCGTACAAAAAACGGAGCGCATAATTCTTATAACCTTCCGGATAGTATTAATCAAATAAACTGGAATTGGAAAAATGACAATAAAGAGGTTTTTAAGTATTATAAAAACCTTATTCAATTACGAAAAGCACATTCGGCATTTACCATGCACAATGCCCTTGATATACAAAAGCATATAAAATTTCAAAAAGCAAATGACAGCCTTGTCTCCTTCATTTTAGAAGAGCATGCAAATGGTGATACTTGGAAGAATATTTTGGTTATTTACAATGCGCACAATAAAAACATTAATTATAAAATTGATGGTACTTGGCAAAAAGCCATTTCTGGTAGTACCTTTGACCTTCAGGGCTCAAAATCAATAAAGAATACTATTGATGTACCCGCACTTTCAATGTATGTTGCTTTTCAAAAATAACCGTTTTTACTGTTAAATAAATAATTAGTCATGAGTTCAGATTCACAACCAAATAATCCACTTCATGGTATAAAGTTAGCCACCATGCTTGAAGAACTAACAGAGAAATATTCTTGGGAAGATTTAGCTGGTCAAATCAATATTAATTGTTTTAAAAGTAATCCGTCTATAAAATCAAGCCTCAAATTTTTACGCAGAACACCATGGGCAAGAGAAAAAGTGGAACATTTATACTTACAATCCTTTAAAAAATAATGAGCTTAAATATAGTACTCATAGAGCCAGAAATACCTAATAATACAGGTAATATTGGCAGATTGGCACTCGCTACAGGATCCACGTTACATTTGGTAAAACCATTTGGATTTGAGCTAAGTGATAAACGTCTTAAACGTGCTGGTCTAGATTACTGGCAACACCTTAACGTAATCATGTATGATAATGTCGATGCTTTCTTTGAGCAGCATCAAGACAAAAAAATGATTTTCTTTTCTGCTACAGCTACCAAAAACCATTGGGAAATTGAATACACCAACGATATGTTTTTAGTTTTTGGAAAAGAATCTGTTGGCTTACCTAAATCTATCTTAACTGAAAATGAGGATAATGCCGTGAAAATTCCACTTTACAGCAAACATATTCGCAGTTTAAACTTAGCTAATGCCGTAGCTATTTCCGTTTATGAGGGATTGCGCCAATTAGACTGATTTTTGCTTTAGGTTACTTTGTATCTTTAAGAGACCAATACAAAGAACCAATGAAAACAATCAACCACTCTTTCATTTTATCTCTTTTCTTAATTTTAAGTTCTTGCAATCAGAAAAAGGAAGAAACCACAGAAACTTCCATTGCATTTAATACGCCCGCAGATTTTGAGCTAGAAGAAATTTACCACCCTAGTAATGCTGAACAAGGCTCTTGGGTAGCTTTGGCACAAGGTAATGGTAATACCATGTATGCATGTGACCAATATGGCAAACTTTATCAATTTAAAGTTCCTGAAATAGGAGCTGTTCTCTCACAGAAAGATGTAACTCCTATAGACATTGAAATTGGTGAGGCCCATGGTTTACTATGGGCATTTAACAGCTTGTATGTTGCCGTTAATAAGAATTGGGATGATGACATACCAGATGATCAAGAGAAAGGCAGCGGAATATATAGAATTACCGACACTAATAATGACGGAAAATTAGACGCTGCCAAAATGTTACTTCGCTTAGAAGGTAGCGGCGAACATGGTCCGCATAGTTTTGCGTTATCTCCAAATGGCAAAGAAATTTACTTCATCGCGGGTAATCACACTCTAATTCCCGAAAGAGTAAAAGAAAATAGTAGAATCCCCACCAATTGGGGTGAAGGCAATTTATTTACTCCGTATTTAGATGCTAGAGGCCATGCTAACGATGTAAAAGCGCCTGGCGGATGGATATCAAAATTCAATCCCGATGGTTCGTCTTTCGAATTAATTTCCGCAGGATTTAGAAACCCCTTTGATATGGCTTTCAATACTGATGGTGAACTTTTTGCTTATGATGCCGATATGGAATGGGACATTGGAATGCCATGGTACAGACCTACAAGAATTTGCCATGTTACCAGTGGCAGTGAATTTGGCTGGAGAACGGGTTCTGGAAAATGGCCTGCATATTATCCAGATAATCTACCCGCTGTACACAATTTAGAGCAAGGCTCTCCCACAGCCGTATTATCAACAACAAATTTAAATCTTCCTGAAAAATACCAAAATGGGTTACTTGCTATGGACTGGAGTTTTGGCACCGTTTACTTTATAGAACTGCAACCAAAAGGTAGTTCTTACGAAGCCAAGCGGGAAGAATTCCTGTCAGGAACTCCCCTACCCTTGACCGATATGATTGCAGGTAACGATGGCAACATTTACTTTGCCACAGGCGGTCGCAGACTTGATTCCCATTTATATAGATTACGATATACAGGAACAGAGAATACCGCACGAAGTCAAGAAAAATCATTGATTAGCGAAGAACGAAATCTTCGTAAGCAACTAGAAGAATATCATACAAAAATTTCTACATCGGGAACTGAATTGGGTTGGAATCATTTAAACAATCCGGATAGATTTATAAGATATGCTTCACGAATAGCTCTAGAACACCAACCTATAGATTCTTGGTTAAATAGTTACAAAAAAGAAACAGACAGTCAAAAAATTATCGAGAGCAGTATAGCTTTAATTCATCAAGGAAAAAGTGATTTACAGCCCTTAATCTTAAACAAACTTCTAAGTATTCCCATTAAATCGCTAGACGAAAATTTACAAGTAGACCTTCTAAGAGCCTACTCCCTAAATTTTATTAGAATGGGAAAACCGGATAACCGACAAAGCCAAAAAATAATCAATGCTTTAAATCCCTTATTCGCTAGTTCCAAAGGCGCGGTAAGCAAAGAGTTATCTCAAATTTTATTATTTCTAGAAGCAAATGGTATAATAGAAAAATTAGTTGAACGTCTTGAATATCACACAAAACAAAAAACAGTCACAAAAGGTGTAGAAATGCTTTCTGAAGAAGCAACGCTTCGTAGCGAGGAATACGGTCCACTAATTAGAGAAGTTATCGCAAAAATGCCACCTAGTGAGGCTATCTATTATGGAATGTTGCTTAGTAATGCTAAAAAAGGCTGGAACGAAGATTTAAGAAAACGCTATTTTTCTTGGTATTTTGATGTTCTTGGTTCTAAAGGAGGCATGAGCTTTAAAGCATATATGGAAAATGTTAGACAGCGGGCCATATTAAATGTACCTGAAGATAAAAGAGAGTGTTTTCAAGAAATCTCCGGTGTCTATTCCCCATCCAGCTCAATTGCAGATTTACCCCAACCTTTCGGTCCGGGTAAAAACTATAATGGCGAGAATATGGGAGATGTCGTTTGGCGCGGTCTAGATAATTACCAAGGCAACGTAAAGGCCGGAAAAAGAGCTTTTGCTTCGGCAACATGTACATTATGCCATAGAATTCGTGGAGAAGGTGGTGCCGCAGGACCAGATTTAACCCAGGCTCACACAAAATTTAGCACATATGATTTAATGTTTGCTATTTACAGCCCTAGCGATGAAATATCTGACCAATATGCCAATACCCTGTTTCATTTAGGCAAAGATGAAAAAATAGCAGGTCGTATTAAATCTGAAGCTGGCGATAGTATTGTAATAATGCCAAATCCCTTTAATGAAAGCTATACGGTAAGTATTGCTAAAAACACTATCACTAAAAAAGAACTCTCCCCAATATCACCAATGCCACCGGGATTATTAAATAGATTGAACGAACAAGAAGTAGCCGATCTATTTGCCTATATCATTTCTGGTGGAGATGAAAATCATAAATTTTATACGGGTGAAGAAAATTAAATATCTAAACCAAATCTCAAAAAAAGTTGAGATTTGGTTTTATTAATTCTTCAAATTTAGAATCTAATATTAGGATAATCACTACCTACTTTACCTCTAATTACCAGTATGATATTAAACCTAAAATCCAGCAGTTAAAATTGTCTAATCATTTACAATTGGCAGATTAAATTATTAATTTCAAACTGATATTTTTCTAATCACCTACCAAACAACAACCTGATGAACTCAAAATTTTTACACGCTTTTATTTTTCTTTTCTTATCATTTTGTAGCATTTCATTTGCTCAAAAAAAATCATCTAAAAATAAAGTTGACAACGCAACGCTTGACAAAGCTTTCTATGAAAACTTGGAATGGCGAAATATTGGACCTGTACGTGGCGGTCGTTCTTTAGGGTCGGCAGGTAGTCCCAGCAGACCTAATGAGTATTATTTTGGTGCAACTGGTGGCGGACTCTGGAAAACTACCGATGGCGGTAATGAATGGGAAGCTGTTACCGACGGACAGATTACCAGTTCTTCTGTAGGCGCAGTTGCTGTAGCAGAAACGAATCCTGACATTGTCTATATTGGTATGGGCGAAGTACAATTACGAGGTAGCATTACTCAAGGGGACGGAGTTTACAAATCTACTGATGCCGGTAAAACCTGGAGTCATTTAGGACTTGAAGAAACCCAAGCCGTTTCAAGAATAAGAATTCACCCAACAAATCCAGATATTGTTTACGTTGCTGCATTAGGTCACCCTTATGGAGACAATGAAGAACGCGGTGTTTTTAAAAGTACAGATGGTGGTAAAAATTGGAAAAAAACATTGTTTGTAAGTGATAAAGCAGGTGCAGTAGATTTAATCATAGATAGAAACAACCCACAGGTTTTATATGCGAGTACTTGGCAAGTTCAAAGAAAAGCATGGAAAATGTGGGGCGGCGGACCAGATTGCAAACTTTGGAAATCTACAGATGGCGGAGAAACTTGGACAGATTTATCCAAGAACCCAGGTATGCCAGAAGGACCGTTAGGAAAAATAGGAGTTACAGTTTCACCTGCAGATTCTAACCGTGTTTGGGCTGTTGTAGAAGCAAACGAAGGCGGGGTTTTTCGTTCAGACGATGCGGGTAAAACTTGGGAACGTACTAATGACGAGCGTAAATTAAGACAACGTGCTTTTTACTATTCTAGAATTTATGCCGATCCAATTGATAAAGAAACAGTTTACGGACTTAATGTAGATTTTTGGAAATCTACTGATGGCGGAAAAACTTTTGACACTAAAATTAAGGTGCCACATGGCGACAATCATGATTTATGGATAGACCCTAATAATCCAGATCGTATGATTTCTTCCAATGATGGGGGTGGTGTTGTAAGTATTAATGGCGGTAAGTCTTGGACAGAAGAAGATTACACTACCACACAACTGTATCATGTGATGACAACTAATGATGTTCCTTATCACGTAGCGGGTGCACAACAAGACAATAGTACCATTGCAGTACCTAGTGATGGTTGGGGTCATATGCAGGCTAGAGGTCAAGGAGATGGCTGGGCGTATGCCGTTGGTGGCGGAGAAAGTGGTTGGATCACCCAGCATCCTGAAAATCTAGATATTTTCTATGCAGGCAGCCAAGGTGCGCTGTTAACACGATACGACAGAAGTAACGGTCAATCTAGAGATATTCAAGTATACCCTAGGTTTTTCTCTGGTGAACCTGCAAGCGCATTACCTGAGCGCTGGCAATGGACATTCCCTATTATGTTTGCGCCACAAGATTCAAATGTAATGTATACGTGCTCTCAACATATTTGGAAAACAACCGATGATGGACAATCTTGGGAAAAGATAAGTCCAGATTTAACGTATGCCGATCCATCAACCTTGGGTAAAACAGGTGGCATTATCACCATGGATATGAACGGACCAGAAATTTATGCTACCGTTTTTGCGTTGGCTCCATCAAACCATGATATTAATACTATTTGGGCAGGTTCTGATGATGGTAAAATACATATCACAAGAGATGGTGGTAAAAACTGGGCAGACATTACCCCTAAAGAGTTACCTAAATTTTCTAGGGTAAGTATTATTGATGAATCGCTACACAACCCTGGTACTTTATACGTAGCGGCAAATAGATATCAAGTTGATGACAGACAACCTTATGTATTTAAAACGCATGATTATGGTAAAACCTGGACAAAAATAATATCCGGTATTGAAGATGGTCATTTTGCAAGAGCAGTTCGTGAAGATCCTGTTCGTGAAGGTTTACTATTTCTAGCTACAGAACATGGTGTCTATTTTTCTATGAACGATGGGGAATTATGGCAAAGCCTTCAACTAAAACTTCCAGATACACCTGTTAGAGATTTAGTTATAAAAGATAACGATGTTGTTCTTGGTACGCACGGTAGAGGATTCTGGATACTTGATGATATTCAACCTTTAAGACAATTTACCCCAGAAATGGAGAAACAAGAAGCCGTACTTTTTAAACCTACAAATGCCTTAAGAGGTTTAACCGATGCTTCTATTCAATATTATTTAAAAGAGCAGAAAGACACGATAACTTTTGAAATTTATGACGCAAAAGATAATCTAATAGACACTTTTACGGGTAGCAAACCAAAGTACGAAGTAGACCCCAATCTCCCATATTGGTTAAAAGGCGGCTCATCTAAACCTACCACTGCCAAAGGAATTAATAATTTCACTTGGGATATGAGATACCCGGGAGCTACCACTTTTGAAGGAATGATTATTTGGAGCGCAAGACCAGCTCGTGGTCCAAAAGCACCGTTAGGTACTTACAAGGTAAAAATGAAATCTGGTGATTATGAGAAAGTATATGCTTTTAATATTGAAATGGATCCAAACTTAAAGGGAATTACCAAAGAAGATTTAGATGAACAATTTACTTTATCAAACAAAATAATGGCTAAAACTTCTGCCGCCAACGAAGCAGTCATTAAAATTCGAGAGATAAAAAAGGCTTTAATGGCTAATAAAGACAACATAGATTCAAATGATTTCAATAATTCGGTAACTCCATTTTTAAATGAATTATCAGAGGTAGAAGAGGCACTGTATCAAGTTAAAAATCAATCAGGGCAAGACCCTTTAAATTTTCCTATAAAACTAAATAATAGATTAGCATCACTAAGACGTAGTGTTGAATCTGGTGAAGCAAAACCAACAAATGGAGCTTACAAAGTTTTTGAAGAACTTTCCGCAGAGTTAGACGTAGAATTAAACAAATTGTATAGCATACTAGGAAAATACAAATCTAAAATAAACCCTATTTTATCTAAAAACGGTGGTACTACAATTGACTAAATGAGGTAAAAGCAAAAAGAAAAACAACAGCACATCGAATTACAAATCCGTATTTTTGTACTGAATAATAATCGTTTTATAAAATGAAAAAGCCAAGTATAGCACCATCACTATTAGCAGCTGATTTTGGAAATTTACAGCGAGATGTAGAAATGGTAAATGCAAGCGAAGCGGAGTATCACCATATCGATATCATGGACGGAGTCTTCGTTCCTAATATTTCTTATGGCATGCCTGTGGTAAAAGCTATTAAAAAGAGTGCTACCAAGCCTTTAGACGTGCACTTAATGATTGTGGACCCTGACCGTTATCTAGAAGAATTCGCTAATCTTGGAGCTCATATATTAACTGTTCATTATGAAGCTTGTACACATTTACATAGAACTATACAGGCTATAAAAGCTTTAGGAATGAAAGCAGGTGTTGCACTAAACCCACACACCAATATTATGCTTTTAGAAGATATTATTCAAGACATTGATGTGGTTTTAATAATGAGCGTAAACCCTGGTTTTGGCGGACAATCATTCATTGAAAACACCTATGATAAAATAAGAGCTACCAAGGCTTTAATCAACAGAAAAAAATCTACTGCCCTAATTGAAATTGATGGCGGAGTAACTACTGCCAATTCTCAAAAGTTAGTGGATGCTGGCGCAGATATTTTAGTTGCCGGAAGCTTTGTATTTAAAAGTGCTGATCCAGTTAAAACTATAAAAGAATTAAAGGGATGAAAACTGAACTTGATATCGTTATAGTTGGTGGTGGACCAATAGGTATTGCATGCGGATTAGAAGCTAAGAAAAATGGTCTTACTTATGTAATATTAGAGAAAGGACCTATTGTAAATTCACTTTTTCATTATCCGTCTAATATGCAATTTTTCTCTTCATCTGAGAAGCTAGAAATTGATGAAATTCCATTTATTAGTAAAGAAGCAAAGCCAAAAAGAGACGAGGCATTAGAATATTACAGACGTATAGTAACCTCTAACAAACTAAATATTAAGCTATTTGAAAAAGTAGAAAACGTTCAGAAGAATGAGGGTACATTTACTGTTGTCTCTGAAAAGAACACCTACATTTCTAAACAAGTTGTAATTGCCACCGGTTTTTACGATTTACCTAATTTACTTAACGTACCTGGTGAGGATTTAGAAAAGGTTGTTCATTACTATGATAACCCTCATTATTATTCAGGTCAAAAAGTTGCCGTTATAGGCGCAAGTAATTCTGCAATTGACGCAGCACTTGAATGTTGGCGAAAAGGAGCTGACGTATCTTTAATTATCAGAGGCTCTGAAGTGGGGCAACGTGTAAAATATTGGGTTAGACCAGACATTGTAAATCGTATTGAAGAAGGTAGCATAAAGGCTTATTACAACACCACGGTTAAATCGATTACTGAGAATAGTATTTCTTTGAATACAGAAAATGACGTTGTAGAAATTGAAAACGATTTTGTACTGGCATTAACAGGTTATAAACCCAACTTTAACTTCTTGGAGAAATTAGGTGTCAACATTAGTAATGATGCTAAAAAACTACCTGAATATAACCCGGATACTATGGAAACCAATATTGATGGTTTGTATTTAGCTGGTGTAATTTGTGGCGGAATGGAAACACATAAATGGTTCATAGAAAACTCAAGAATACATGCTAAAATGATTGTATCAGATATTATTTCTAATACGGTTACCTCATAATTTATTTTTTATTGAAGAGGATTAACCAATTAGTTCTTTTTTAATTTATTTAGAAGATTATAATAGTTTTTACGAATAAACGCAATCAGCCATTTAAAGTTATCAAAACTTACATGATCAGTATACTTTAACATACCGTTTATTGCACCAACACATAACATTTAGAAATACTAAAAAAACCTAACCAACTATATTACTGTTGATTAGGTTTTTATTAAATTGTGACCCCGGAGGGATTCAAACCCCCAACCCTCAGAGCCGAAATCTGATGCGCTATTCAGTTGCGCCACGAGGCCATTTCTAGTTATTAAAACTAAAACTTATCCTGACACTTTTAACTTATGTCAATTTCTTTTTTACAATTGTAGAAATCAATTTACCATCAGCTTGACCTGCTAATTCTTTTGAAACAATTCCCATAACTTTACCCATATCCTTCATCCCTGAAGCACCGATAGAATCTATAGTTTGTACCACTACTTTCTCTACTTCTTCTTCAGTAAGTTGTTCTGGTAAAAATTGTTCTATAACAGCGATTTGAGCCATTTCTGGATCAGCAAGATCTTGTCTTCCTTGCTCTATAAAAATAGCAGCGCTATCTTTTCTTTGTTTTACTAATTTCTGTACTATCTGTATTTCGTCATCTTCAGTGATTTCTCCACCTCCACTAGTACTTGCTACCAATAGCGCAGATTTAATAGCTCTAAGCGATTCTAGTGCTACTGAATCCTTTGCTTTCATAGCTAATTTCAACTGCTCCATTACTCTTTGCTGTAAACCCATTGCTTGTATATTTTGATCAGCGAAGATAAAAAATAAAACCCGAAAACTAAGTTAGTTTTCGGGTTTATAAATTATTGTGAGCCTACTACTAGTCTACATTATCATGTAAAAAAGAGTTGTTAGAACGCAATTGAATATCGTCGCTACTATCACCACTTAAAGAGGTTCTAGAAATTTTCTTCTCTCTTGGATTATCGTTCAAATTAACACCCTGTCTTTGGTAAGCAGGTTTCTTTTCATCGTAACTAGTTGGCGCGTTATTTTTGAATTTATAATTGAAGTCTTTCAATTTTCTTCTACGCTCATCCGCTCTTTCTCTTAACAACTCTTCGATAGGAGTTTCCATTGGATCTAATTGTTCCTCTGGGTACGACTCTCTTTTTGGAGCTACTGTCTTTTTCTCGAAGACTAATTCATCTTCAATAACTTTAGGCTCAAACTCCTCTGCTTTAGATTTAGCACCGGTTAGTTTACTTTCTAACTGCATGTAATCATCAAGACTATATCTTTTTTCACCATTCTTGTTATACTCAAGTACAGGTACTATCTCTATACTATCGTTTACATCTAAATCCTTTACTTCGTCATGTAAATCGAACATGATTACGTTTTCTTTTTCCTCTTCATCTCTTGATGAATCGAAATTAGATGTAAATCTTTCCTCTTCTTGTACTCGTAATACTTCTGGCTCTACTACCTCAATATCTCTTAAAGTTGTTGGCTTATCTACTATTACAAAATCATCTTCAGAAACATTTTCAGCTAATACTTCCTCGTAAAAAACATTGAAATTCTTAATGTAGTTCGTTGTAGGTATTAAATCGAAATCTTCTTCCTCAACGAACTCATACTTTTTTACGGGTTTGACTTCTTTTACCTCCTCTTCCTCATCATCCATTTCTAACGTATGGACCGTTTTAGTGTTAGATAACAACATTGCCTCTGCACGTTGCCCTTCTTCCAAAGTATGAATAATTTTTTTTGATTCGGTATTTACGATATCATCTTGTTGCTCAATATTGAACCCAGTTGCAATAACCGTTACAGCAATAGCTTCTCCTAAGCTTTCATCTTCACCAACACCCATAATAATGTTAGCACCGTAACCTGCTTCTATTTGGATATGATCATTGATTTCTCCTATTTCATCAATAGTAATTTCTTGAGCACCAGAAACGATTAATAACAATACGTTTTTAGCACCTTGAATTTTGTTATCGTTCAATAACGGAGAATCCAACGCTTTCATGATAGCCTCATTTGCTCTTGCCGAACCAGATGAAATAGCAGAACCCATTATAGCAGTACCACTGTTAGACAGTACCGTTTTAGCATCACGTAAATCTATGTTTTGTGTATAGTGATGTGTAATAACTTCTGCAATACCTCTTGCAGCGGTTGCCAACACTTCATCAGCTTTAGAGAAACCAGCTTTAAAACCAAGGTTTCCGTAAACCTCTCTTAATTTATTGTTATTAATGACGATCAGCGAGTCGACATTTTTACGTAATTTTTCAATACCTCGTTGTGCTTGTTCAACTCGCATTTTACCTTCGAATTGAAATGGCATAGTAACGATACCTACAGTAAGAACATCTAATTCTTTTGCAAACTTGGCAATTACGGGAGCAGCACCAGTTCCTGTTCCCCCGCCCATACCAGCAGTAATAAAGATCATTTTGGTAGTTGTATCCAACATACCTTTAATCTCTTCCATGCTTTCCATGGCAGCCTGTTCACCAACTTCAGGGTTGGCACCAGCACCCAAACCTTCTGTTAATGACATGCCTAGTTGTATTTTGTTTGGCACAGGACTATTGTCCAAAGCTTGAGAATCTGTATTACAGATTACAAAATCAACCCCATTAATACCTGCTTGGAACATGTGATTTATGGCATTACTACCACCACCACCTACACCAATGACTTTTATAACGTTGCTTTGATTCTTTGGTAGATCAAAGGAGATATTATCAAATTCGCTGTTCTTACTCATATTCTAATTATTACTGGTTATGTATTCTTATACTATGCTTCTTACTCTGCGTTATCTAAAAATTCTTTCAATTTTTCAGACCACTTATCAAAAACAGATTTTCGTTCTTTATGTATATCGGGGCGTGCTACTACTTTCGTATCATTTTCCGCATACATTAATTCTTCTTCCTGCTCTTGCTCTTCTAAAATTTCCTCTTGCGTCAACTTCAATTTCTCTTGATTTTTAATGGCGTTCATTAAAAGACCAACTGCCGTTGCGTATAGTGGACTAGCAACTTCTTCATCAGAATCTCCTGCTAGGTGTTCGTTAGGGTACCCAATACGAGTATCCATCCCTGTTATATATTCTACCAATTGCTTTAAATGTTTTAGTTGGCTACCGCCGCCTGTCAACACAATACCTGCAATTAGTTTCTTCTTTTGCTCTTCGTGACCGTAGTTCTTGATCTCTACATATACTTGCTCAATAATTTCAACAACACGTGCATGAATTATTTTTGAAAGGTTCTTAAGAGATATTTCTTTTGGCTCTCTACCACGTAAACCTGGTATAGAAACAATTTCATTGTCTCTATTTTCTCCTGGCCATGCAGAACCAAACCTAGTTTTTAACAACTCTGCTTGCTTTTCTATAATAGAACAACCTTCTTTAATATCTTCTGTGATTACTCCACCACCAAAAGGTATTACAGCTGTATGTCTTATAATTCCATCTTTAAAAATGGCTAAATCAGTAGTACCACCTCCTATATCGATCAATGCTACACCTGCTTCTTTTTCTTCTTGACTCAATACTGCGTCAGATGATGCTAATGGCTCTAGTGTAATATTCCCTAAATCCAGTCCTGCACTTTTAATACAACGACCAACATTCTTTATAGATACTACTTGACCAACTACAACATGAAAGTTAGCTTCTAGCCTACCACCATACATACCAACAGGCTCACGGATTTCAGCTTGTCCGTCAACTTTGTATTCTTGTGGTAAAACATGTATAATCTCTTCACCTGGTAGCATAATCAATTTGTGCACTTGATTACATAAAAGATCCACATCTTCCTCGCCAATTACTTCCTCAGAATCTTTTCTGGTAATGTAATCGCTATGTTGAAGACTTCTTATATGCTGACCTGCTATACCAACTACAACAGAACCGATTTTAAGACCAGAATTTGCTTCTGCCTCCTCAACCGCCTGTTGAATAGATTTTATGGTTTGTGTAATATTATTTACCACACCTCTGTGTACACCTAAACTTTTGGACTTACCGATACCCAAAATCTCAATCTTACCATATTCGTTTTGCTTTCCGATTATGGCAACGATTTTCGTTGTTCCTATGTCTAAACCGACTGAATATTTAGTTTGTTCCATTTTCTATTATATTTTAGTGCACACCACCTGGTTATTGAATTCTAAACTTACTTCCGCGTAATCTTCCAAGGTTTGATCCTTGTTCGCTTTGGCATAAAACGCCTTAAAATTGCTGAACTTAGCTTCCAAATCTTCAATACCGCCTATGTTCACAACAAAATTGTTAAGCCTTAATCGTAATTGATATTCACTTTCTCCTTTTATATGAATACCGATTACCGATTCACGAAAAAAATCGTCCTTATTCACGTGTTCCAATATCACATAGACATCCTCAAGGCTTTTACCACTGATAGTACCAGTGATAATGGGAACTCTTGCTGAATGATTATTAGAAAAAGGCATCCTCTTTCCTTCATCATCCAAATAGAACTTATTTTCCCCTTCTATGCGTCCTATTGGTTTCCGTTGGACTATTTTCGACGTAAGCTCACCATCTATTGTTAGATAGACTTCGGCACTTTTCACCATTTCATTGGCCTCAAGGGCCTTTTCTACAGTATTCAAAACTATATTTTCTTTAGGCACATTTTCGAGACTACCATAATTTTGTATTAACAATTTATTAACCGTCCCTTCAGTGAGGTACAAATTTTGATCCCCAACGAATTCTACCTTCATTCCCGCAACATGCTTAGCACTATTACGCTCATTAGAAAAAGCATATAACCCCATGATTACCAGAACTAAAGCCGATAACTTTATAAAATTCCAATTAACCTGCATACGACATTTCTTTTTTTATTTTCACAACTTCTAAACCTATATCTCCAGCACCCATTGTTATTAAAACTTCTGGATTCTGACTTTTAATCTCAGATATGATTTGCTCCTTTGAAATTAATTTTTTATTACTACTTTTTATCTTACCCAACAACCATTTAGAATCTATTCCTTTAAGTGGTTCTTCTCTAGCCGGATAGATATCCAACAACAGCACATTTTCGAATTGAGAAAGGCTTTTTGCAAATGCATCTGCAAAATCCCGTGTTCTAGAAAATAGGTGTGGTTGAAAAATTGCCAATACTTTTTTGTTCGGATGCATTTCTGAAATTGCTTCAAAAACAGCATTGATTTCCGTAGGGTGATGTGCGTAATCATCTATAAAAATGAAATCTTCACTCTTAATTCGATATGAAAAACGCCTTTGCACACCTTTAAAAGTTGCTAATGCCTCTGCAAGGCGATGCGGTGGGGAACCTGCTTGCATCGCCATTGCGAAAGCCACTAAACCGTTCAACAAATTATGTCTTCCAGGTTTGTTAAATTCAACCCCTTCTAGTTTGAGGTCAGGGGTCTCCAAATCGAATATGTAGGTGCCACGTTCTATTTTTATATTTCGGATGCAATAATCCGAATCGTCTTCAATACCATAGGTCAACCCTTCTAAAGGCAAACCATTACGGACAAATAATTTTCCGCCCGGTTTTAATCGTTTTGTAAAATCAACAAATGTTCTTTCTAATTCCTCAGCATCTCCATAAATATCCAAGTGATCCGCATCCATTGAAGTAACACAGGCTACATTTGGTGTCAACTGCATAAATGAACGATCAAACTCATCTGCTTCTACCACTGAGTACTCCGTACCTTCTAACAAGAAATTACTATTAAAATCCTCAGAAATACCACCTAAAAAGGCTGTCATTTTAACTCCTGTTTCTTTTAATAAATGCGCTAGAATACTTGATGTCGTCGTTTTACCATGTGTACCTGCAACTGCCAAGCAAAAAGAATCCTTTGTAATTAAACCAAGAACTTCTGATCTTTTCTTAATTGTAAATCCATTGTTTAAAAAATACTGGTATTCCGAATGATTAGAAGAAACTGCCGGCGTATACACCACCAACGTATGCTCTATATCTTTCTTAAACTCATCTGACACAGCGTTTATGTCATCTGTATAATGAATATCAATACCTGAATTCGCTAACTCTTGTGTAAGCGGACTTTCGGTTTTATCATACCCGCCTACCGCCTTATTTATGAAAGCAAAATAACGCGCCAAAGCAGACATACCAATGCCTCCTATGCCAATAAAATACACCTTATGTATTTGCGTTAAATTCATTTTACTTTAAAATTTTTTCTATTTCATCGCAGATATCCGCAGTGGCATTCGGTAATGCCAATGCTTTTATATTCTTTGATAATGCTATTTGTTTTTCAGGCGATTTAACAACCGATTCAAATACTGTCTTAAACTGCTCATCCAATTCTTTCTCTCTGATCATAATAGCCGCATCATGCCCAACTAACGATAATGCATTCATTGTTTGATGATCTTCTGCTACTACTGGCGACGGAATAAAGAATGTTGGTTTACCCACCAAACATAATTCTGATACCGCACCTGCTCCTGCTCTTGAAATAATGAAATCTGCCGCTACATAGGCTTTATCCATCGTATTCAAAAAAGCATGCACTTTTATAGTTGCTGACTCATGAGATTTATAGGTTTCGTAATACCCTTTTCCACATTGCCAGATTACTTGCAACCCTTGTTCTTCAAAATATGCTAAATGATCTGCCACTAATTGGTTAATGCGTCTAGCACCTAAACTACCACCTAACACCAATAATGTTTTCTTATTGGCATCTAAATCAAAATAAGCCAAGGCTTCACTTTTAGTAGCCTTTAGTTCTACCAAATCTGAGCGTACCGGGTTGCCCGTCAACACAATTTTATCCTTAGGGAAAAACTTCTCCATACCCTCATAGGCCACACAGATTTTTTCCACTTTATCCTTTAATAGTTTATTGGTAATTCCTGCAAAAGAATTCTGCTCTTGCAACAAACATGGCACCCCTTTAACGGTGGCCATTTTTAACAATGGACCGCTAGCAAAACCACCTGTACCAATTACGGCGTGTGGTTTAAACTTAGATACGATGCTGTTTGCTTTCATTAAACTACTTATCAATTTTATAGGAAATAGTAGATTTTTAAGGGTCAATTTTCGCTGAATCCCCGTAATCCACAATCCTTCTATTTTGTACCCTGCTTGGGGTACCTTTTCCATCTCCATTCTATCCTTAGCGCCCACGAACAAAAATTCCGCATCAGGATATCTTCTTTTCAATTCATTTGCTATGGCTATCGCCGGATAAATATGTCCGCCAGTACCACCTCCCGATAGAATAAACTTATAACTGCCCACTTAAAATTTCTAAAGGGTTCGTCTCATCTATATCACTATCAGAAGCACTCTCTTGTACTATACTTTTATTACTTGCACTTAAAATGATACCTATTGCCAAACAGGTCATCCAACTAGATGTACCTCCACTACTTACCAGTGGTAAATTCTGTCCAGTTACCGGAAACAGTTCTACAGCTACCGCCATATTTATCAACGCCTGAAACACAATCGGCAACCCTACGCCTAGCACCAGCAGTTTGCTAAAAATTGAAGTACAACCATTGGCTACTACCACAATCCTGAACAATAGAAATAGGTAAAATAGCATCAACACAAATCCGCCAATTAAGCCATATTCCTCCACTATTATTGCATAGATAAAATCTGATGAACTCTGTGGCAAAAAGTTCTTTTGCACACTCTTACCTGCACCTTTACCCATTATACCACCAGTAGCTATTGCAATTTTAGCTTTTTCGATTTGGTAGGTTCCTTCCGTATCGTCTGGGTTGGAAAAGCTATCTATACGGCTCATCCAAGTATCTACCCTATTTGGGAATAAATCTGGAAAAGCTTTTGCCGTTAGTATAAATATGGACAGAAATAGAATTCCCGTTCCAACAATTCCCAACAAGTATTTCATAGGATATCCTCCTAAGAAACAAAGCACCATGACCATTGAAAATACAATAGCCGCCGTAGAAAAGTTCGCCGGTAAAATAAGGGCTACCACTAAGAAAACCGGAAGCCACAATGGCAATATGCTTTCTTTAAAGGTTATTTTAATCTCTCTTACTTTAGAGAAATACCGTGCCACATAAATCATTAAAACAACTGCCGCCAAGTTAGATGGCTGAAAACCGAAACCTACTAAAGGAATACGAATCCAACGACTATCATTGGTACCACCACCAGATGTACCTTGCGCCAATACGAATATGAGTAATACCAGTACTATTGGCAGGGCTATCATAGACAACCCTTTAAAAAAGTGCGTAGGTATTTTATGTACTCCATAAATAATTCCAAATCCTAAAAACAACAAGATGGCATGTTTTACCAAATGCCCTACAGGTGTACCGTTACCTACCACATACACCAAATTACTACTGGCGCTGTAGACAGGTAAAAATGAAAATAAGGCCAAGAGCGCCGCAATGGCCCAAATAGCTTTATCTCCTTTTATATTTTGGAATATATTCAACACCTTATAGGTTCTTTACACAGTTCTTAAATTGATCTCCACGATCTTCATAGTTCTTAAACAAATCGAAACTTGCACATGCTGGCGACAACAAAACCGTATCTCCACGTTCTGCAATTTTATAAGCTACTTTCACAGCTTCTTCCATTGCATATGTTTCAACCAATAGATCTACCGCATTACCAAATACATGCTTTATCTTTTCATTATCCTCGCCCAAGCAAATAATTGCTTTTACCTTCTCACGTACCAATGGCATTAACTCCATGTACTCATTTCCTTTATCTACACCGCCTACGATCCATACTGTAGGTGATTTCATGCTATCTAATGCATAATAAGCAGCGTTTACATTCGTTGCCTTAGAATCATTGATATATTCTACATGATGTATTTTCAACACCTTCTCCAAACGGTGGGGAGCCCCTTGAAAATTAGAAACACAAGCTCTAATCGTCTCCTTTCGGATTCCTATCAATTTTGCAATTGTGGAAGCTGCCATCGTGTTCTTTACATTGTGCTGACCTTCTAAGGCCAAAGTGTCTTTAATCATGCTAATAGTGTCTGTTGTTGTTTTTATTATTATCTCGTTTTGTTCTATGAATGCACCTTGTTCAAATTGTTTGTTCAGTGAAAAGGGCATCAATTTTGACTTGACCGGGTTTTTGTTCAACCATTCTACCAAAACGGTATCATCTGCATCATATATCAAATAATCGTTTTCGTCTTGGTTTTCCGCTATTCTAAATTTTGAAGCGATATAATTTTCAAACTCATACTCATACCGATCTAAATGATCTGGCGTAATATTCGTAATCACCGCTATGTGCGGTTTAAAATCTACAATACCGTCTAGTTGAAAACTACTGATCTCAAGCACGTAATACTCAAAATCATTCTCTGCAACCATTTTTGCATAACTATCACCAATGTTTCCTGCCATTCCCACTTTTAATCCGGCGTTCGCCAAAATGTGGTTCGTTAGCATGGTAGTCGTTGTTTTTCCATTGCTTCCCGTGATACCAATAATTTTTGCATCGGTGTATTTAGATGCAAATTCTATCTCTGATATTACAGGAATGCCTTTCGCTACCAACTGCTTCACCAAGGCTACTTTATCTGGTATACCCGGACTCTTCATTACTAAATTGGCTTTTAGTATGCGGTCTTCTGAATGCTGTTCTTCTTCCCAATCAATTCCAAAATGTTCAAGAACGTTTTTGTACTTCTCTTTAATTTTTCCTTTATCGGACACAAATACATCGTATCCTTTTTTTAATCCTAAAATGGCTGTTCCTACTCCACTTTCTCCTCCGCCTAGAACTACTAACAGTGCCATTATCTAATTTTTAAAGTCACTATAGTTACAATGGCCAATAGTATTCCCACAATCCAAAATCTGGTTACGATCTTACTCTCGTGGTACCCCATTTTCTGATAATGGTGATGTAGTGGCGACATTAAAAATATACGTCTGCCCTCTCCAAATTTTTTCTTCGTGTATTTGAAATACCCTACTTGCATCATTACCGAAAGTGACTCCGCAAAGAAGATTCCGCATAACACTGGTATCAATAATTCTTTACGCACTATTATCGCAATTACAGCAATAACTCCACCTATGGTCAAACTTCCTGTATCTCCCATAAATACTTGTGCTGGGAAAGCATTGTACCATAAAAACCCTATCAACGCCCCTACAAAAGCAGTTATGAATATTAATAATTCTCCTACTCGCGGTATGTACATAATATCCAAGTAATCGGAGAATATGATGTTACCAGACACCAGGGCGAATATGCCCAGCGTAAATACTATTATTGCCGATGTACCTGCCGCAAGCCCATCTATACCATCAGTTAAATTTGCTCCGTTAGATACTGCAGTTACAATTAGAATGATAATTGGAATGAACATTAACCACGCATAATCTTTTGCATCATCTCCTGCCCATGCTATTAAGCTCTCATAATCAAACTCATTGTTTTTAAAGAAAGGAACCGTTGTCATGGTCGATTTAATTTCCGCTCCTTTTACCTGCTCTACCGTATACGCTTGTGTAATTATCGTTTTATCGTGATCACGCATGGTCACCTCTGGGTGAAAATAAAGCACGGCACCTACGATAAGCCCTAATACTACCTGACCTAATACCTTAAACCTACCTTTTAAGCCTTCTTTGTTCTTTTTAAACACTTTGATGTAATCATCCAAAAAACCAATAGCCCCCATCCACAACATGGTGAATATCAATAGGATGATGTAAATATTTTCTAATCGAGCAAAAAGTAACACCGGTATTAATGTTGCCATTATAATGATAACACCACCCATAGTTGGCGTACCTGCCTTTTGCTTTTGACCGTCTAAACCTAGATCACGAATAGTTTCACCTACTTGCTGCTTTTGTAGAAAAAGAATAACACGCTTACCGTAAACAGTTGCTATCATTAGCGAAAACAAAATAGCCATTGCCGCACGGAATGTGCTAAACTGAAACAGCGAAGCTCCAGGCAACTGGTATTGTTTTTCTAAATATTCGAACAGGTAGGTTAACATATATTCTGTATTCTTGCTACTAAGCCTTGGTTATTTATCTAAGCTTGTTAAAAGCTCTTTTACTATTTTAAAATCATCGAAATCTATACGAACGCCATTGCTTTCTTGGTAGGTCTCATGACCTTTACCGGCTATTAATATGATATCGTTATCATTTGCTAGTTGGCATGCCGTTTTAATGGCTTGCTCTCTATTTTCAATAGACAATATTTTCTTTACGTTCTGTGGCTCTACGCCTGCCTCTATTTCCGCAATTATCTCAGTTGGGGATTCGGTACGTGGATTGTCAGAGGTGAAAATAATCTTGTTGCTCATCTCTGATGCGATATTACCCATTACCGGACGCTTTGATCTGTCTCTATCGCCACCACACCCCACAACGGTGATGACGTTTTCATTTCCAGTTCTCAACGTGTTGATTGTCTCAAGCACATTCTTTAGGGCGTCCGGCGTATGGGCATAATCAACTATTGCCGTAATTTTATTTTTCGATATGTAATATTGGAACCTTCCATCTACATTCTCCAGCTCGCTTATTAAACGAAGGGTCTCTAAATGCTCCAATCCTAATAAATCTGCAGTAGCATAAATTGCCAGCATATTATAGGCATTGAAATGACCTATTAACCTGCTCCAAAGCTCATTGTCATTAATTTTCAATAATTGACCATCGAACTGATTCTCTAAAATCTGTGCTCTGTAATCCGCATAGTTTTTTAAGGCGTATGTTGCTTTTCTAGCCTTGGTATTCTGCAACATGACCAAACCGTTCTTATCGTCTATATTCGTTAGTGCAAATGCCTTTTTAGGCAATTGATCGAATAATATTTTCTTGGTATCGCGGTACTCTGCAAATGTTTTATGGTAGTCTAGGTGATCATGAGAAAGATTCGTAAAAATCGCTCCTTCAAATACCAGACCTTCTGTTCTTTTTTGGTGAATACCATGAGAGCTTACTTCCATAAAGCAATACTCTACACCGGCATCGTTCATCAATTTCAAATGCTTATTGATCACCAATGCATCTGGTGTGGTATGTTTTGTAGCAAATTCAGTATCATCGACCATGATTTTAATGGTGGATAATAACCCAACTTTAAATCCTGCTTTTTTAAATAACTGATACAACAAACTAGATACGGTCGTTTTACCATTTGTACCCGTAACCCCAACCAATTTTAAATTCTTTGATGGTGTACCATAGTAGTTAGACGCCATCAACGCTAATGCTTGATTGCCGCTTTCTACCTCTACATACGTAACCTCATCTACCATGTTTGCCGGCAATTGCTCGCAAACAATAGCTCTTGCACCAGCCGCAACTACTGCATCTATATATTTATGACCATCTGTCAACGTACCTTTTATAGCAACGAAGGCATCTCCTTTTTGAACCTCACGAGAGTCAAAACGAACAGACGCTATATCACAAGAAGTAGTACCGCTAACAGCAGCAATACGCACTCCATACAATATGTCTTTTAATGGCATCATATTAATTCTAATACTATTTTTTTCACAGACTTTAAATCCGTGCCTTTGTTGATGGATTGGTTTTTAACCTTTCCATTTCCTTTTACTATTACTTCTATTCCTAAATTCTCCAAAATAGCAACTGCATCCATACCACACATACCTTTTACATTAGGTACTTCTGAATATTTCTGTTGTGCTGCCTTGTAATATCCTTTATGAGAATCTTCGTTTTTAGCGATCAATACATCTCTAACATCAACTTCACTTGTTAATGGAGAGGTAGCGTATACTTTTTGTGCTACAGATTTAAATACCGGACCAGATACATCTGCACCGTAATAACCTACACTTTTGTCTGGCTTGTGGATTACCACAATACAAGAGTACTTTGGAGCATCTGCCGGAAAATAACCTGCAAACGAAGAAATGTACTCGTACTTAGATTTATCCTTAGACACATAATTGGTCTGTGTTGTTCCCGTTTTTCCTGCCATAGAAAAGTTCTTTGAATACATACCGTGGCCTGTACCGTGATCTTTTTCTACTACATTCTTTAATATCTGCTGTACCTTCTTTACTGTAGACTGCGAGCATATTGCAGGATTCAATACTTTTTTATCGAACTTCTCTATAGACTTGTTCCACTCCTTAACTTCTTTTAAAAGTCTTGGTTTTACCATTTCCCCATCATTTGCAATGGCATTATAAAAAGCCAAAGTCTGTAGCGAAGTCATAGAAACCTCATAACCATAAGCCATTTGCGCCAATGAAAGTCCAGACCAACCTTTGTCACCTGGGTAACGCAATACAGGTTTACCTTCACCCACAACCGGAAGTCCTAATTCTTTATGAACACCCATACTCATTAGTCTGTTCACATATTTCTCTGGGTCGTTCTTGTACCCATTGTTTATCATTTTTGCAAAGGCAACATTAGATGATACTTCAAATGCTTTGGACATTGATATTTTACCGTGTCCGCCACGCTTGGTATCCTTTACCCAGTGCTTATATATTTTCCATCTACCGTTTTCAGTATCAATTACGGTACTGGTATCTATTATTTTGTCTTCTAAAGCCGCTACCAAATTCATTAACTTAAAAGTAGAACCTGGCTCGTGAGACTCGCCAATAGCGTAGTTTAAACGCTCGTAATATTTTCCGTCAGTGGTTTGACCCAAATTCGATATTGCTTTTACCTCTCCGGTTTTCACCTCCATTACGATTACCGTTCCGTGGTCTGCTTGGTATTTCTCTAACTGACCCAATAATGCATGGTGTGCTATATCTTGTATATTAATATCAATAGTAGAATACACATCATAACCATCTTTTGGCTCTATGATATTATCGTTACCAATAGGTTTCCACTGCCCTTTTGCTATTTTTTGCTTTAAACGCTTTCCAGATATCCCTCTTAGGTATTCGCCAAAAGCACCTTCCATACCCACACGGGTATAATATCCGTTTTCATCTTTACGCTCGTACCCAACACTACGTTCTGCAATTTTACCTAACGGATGCTCTCTCTTTACATGTTGCTCAATGATCAAACCGCCTTTGAACGCTCCTTTATTGAACAGCGGAAATTTCTTCACCGCCATGTATTCTGAATAATCTAGATTACGAACTATTAATGCATATCTATTTTTATTCTCTCTTGCCTTTCTTAAAATCTGTTGATAGTGAGAAGATGTTTTCCCAAATTCTTTTGCCAAGGCATCTGAAAGTGGTTTTACATTTTCCTTGAAATCTTCATTACTTACGGTAACGGCATCAAAATGCACCGTGTATTTAGAAACTGAAGTTGCTAAAAGGCTACCGTCATCTGAATATAGGTTACCTCTATTTGGCTCAATAGTGAACATACGCTCTGTACGCGTATCTGCCATTGCCTGGTATTTTTCACCGTCAACGATTTGTATGGAGACCAGCTTAAATAACACTGCACCAGCAAAGAGTACCATGAATCCTGCTACAACGTAGAGCCTTTTTAGTATGCTTTTATCTGTTGTCGCCATTATTCCTCAACATTTAAAGATTTCACTTTAATTTTCTGCGGGGGAGTTTCTGACGGAAAAAGTCCTTTTTCGGAAATTTTACCTGTAATGCTCGACTCTAATTTTAACTGCTGCACATCTGATCGCATATCTACGAACTCATTACGCAATTCTTTTACCTCTTCATTTAATAAAGCGATACGGTGTACTTTTTGGTCGGCACTATGAGAGCTACTGATCATTACAGTCGCCAAAAAAGAAATGAAAATAATGAACAGCCAATTTTTAGGGGCGTCACCGCTCACCAAAAATTTACCCTTCAAAAGGTCCAAAACACCCGTTTTCACTTTATTTTTTGCCATTTCGCTCTGCTATCCTCAATTTCGCACTACGTGCTCTGTTATTCAATTTTATTTCTTCTCTAGCTGGCACTATCAATCCGCCAACCTTTTTTAACGGTACATCTATATTTCCGTAAAAATCCTTTTCTGGCTCTCCTTCAAACTGTCCTGCTCTTATAAATCTTTTTACAAGCCTGTCTTCTAAAGAGTGGTAACTAATTACACTTAGCCTACCGTTATCATTCAATAATTCTGGCACTTGCTCCAAAAACTCTTTGATCACTTCTATCTCTTGATTCACCTCTATACGAATCGCTTGGTATATCTGTGCCAAAATCTTATGCTGCCTGTGCTCTGGCAAAAACTGCTTCAACGCTACTTTTAGCGCATCTGTAGTTTGTATCTGCTCTACTTCCCTACTGGCAATAATTACTTTTGCCATAGCGTTCGCATTTCTTATATCTCCGTACTCGAACAATACCTTACGCAAATCATCATACGTGTACTTATTGACTACTTCAAAAGCAGATAGCGTATTACGCTTGCTCATTCGCATATCTAAATCTGCATCAAAACGGGTAGAGAATCCTCTTTCCGCTTGATCGAACTGATGCGATGAAACGCCAAAATCAGCTAATATTCCATCAACCTTACGAATGCCATAGAACTTTAAAAATTGAGAGATGTATCTAAAATTTTCCGCTATCAACGTAAATCTTGGATCACCTAACGTATTTGCTTGCGCATCTTCGTCTTGATCAAAAGCAAACAATTTGCCTTCTGCACCCAACCTTTTTAATATCTCTTTAGAGTGACCGCCACCACCAAATGTCACATCTACATAAATTCCACCTTCTTTGATGTCTAAACCGTCAACCGATTCTTTCAGTAATACTGGGTTATGATACATCTCCACTTGGTTTTTCACCTAACATTACACGCTTTGCCAACTTCACCTTCTCTTCTTTTGTTGCACTTATAGATTCATCGTATGCTTTCTTATCCCAAATCTCTAATCGCTTACCTATTGGTGCAATTACCACTTCTTTAGAAATACCCGCTAACGAAATAATATCCTTTGGTATCAACAATCTTCCGGTAGCATCAACTTCAACTTGACGCAAACCTGCCGTGTACATTCTTATAAATTGTAGGTTTTCTTCATCAAACCTGCTCTTTTCATTCAATTCTGCCATCACTCTGTGCCACTCATATGCCGGATATAACTCCAAGCACTCGCTCAAATATGATTTTTTTATAAAAAACCCATCTTTTAGAATCGGAGCCACTTGATTGCGCAGCGCAACCGGGAGCATAATACGCCCCTTAGCATCAGCTTTGCAGTTAAATGTCCCAAAGAAATAAATGTCCAAATTGGATGTGTTTAGTTTATATAACTCAAATATATAAATATTATTACCACATTTTACCACTAAAAACCACTTTGTTAATAAATTACCCCACTTTTGAGCACGTTTTTGCACTTCATCGGTTTTTATGGGATAATTTTCCCACTCGCCCCGTAATTCTCTAAAAAATCAAATCTTAAAGTTTCAAGTACTCACCTTATCGAAAAGAGTTGTTTGCTATTCTCTGTAATTACCTATATTTGGACAATTACTGATGAGTAGTGCGCATGGAAAACGATTTGATCAACGAAGGAGGATTTAAGTATATAGAGAAAGGCGAAGGCAAACCCATAATTATTCTTCACGGACTAATGGGCGGACTAAGTAATTTTCAAGGAGTATCTGACTATTTCCCTCCCAAAGGTTATAAAGTACTTATTCCTGAATTGCCCTTGTACTCTATGCCGATGTTGAAAACAACGGTTAAGAACTTTGCCAAATACCTTAAGAAATTTATAGATTACAAAGAGCTAGACGATGTTATACTTCTAGGCAACTCTTTAGGTGGCCATATTGGTCTTTTACATACCAAATTATACCCGGCAAAAGTAAAGGCCTTGGTAATTACCGGTAGCTCTGGACTTTATGAAAGTGCTATGGGCGACGGTTACCCCAAACGTGGTGATTATGAGTTTATTAAAAAGAAAGCACAAGATGTTTTCTATGACCCAGAAGTTGCTACCAAAGAAATAGTAGATGAAGTTTTTGCTACGGTTAACGATCGTGTAAAATTGGTAAAGACCTTGGCAATTGCAAAAAGCGCCATACGCCATAACATGGCACAAGATTTACCAAAAATGAAAACCCCTACGTGTATTATTTGGGGAAAAAATGATAGCGTTACTCCGCCAGATGTTGCAGAACTGTTCGATGAGCTTTTACCTAATTCAGATTTATTTTGGCTGGATAAATGCGGACATGCACCTATGATGGAGCACCCAGATGAATTCAATACCATTCTTGATGATTGGTTGACGAAAAACAATTTCTAAATACCCTACGGATGAAAATAAAGTCGGCCGACTTTGTAATGAGCAATTCTGATGTTGCCAAATGCCCAAAAGAACCCTTACCCGAATATGCCTTTATTGGTCGTTCTAATGTAGGTAAGTCTTCTTTGATAAATATGTTGACCGAGCGTAAAAGCTTGGCTAAAATTTCCGGTAGACCCGGTAAAACACAGCTTATCAACCACTTTAAAATCAATGAGAATTGGTTTTTGGTAGATTTACCTGGTTATGGTTATGCCCGTGTTTCTAAAAGAGATAAAAAGACCTTTCAAAAATATATTACCAACTACTTTTTACAGCGAGAGCAACTGGTTTGTTCTTTTGTACTAGTAGATGTACGCCACGATCCGCAACCTATAGATATGGAGTTTATGCAATGGATGGGCGAAAACGGAGTACCCTTTGCCATTATCTTCACAAAGGCAGATAAATTAAAGCCTAAGGCAGTTGAGCGTCAAGTTCAAAAATACTTGGACCAACTTTTAGAGGATATGTGGGAAGAAACACCACCACATTTTATTACCAGCTCTAGCCACCGTAGCGGTCGCGATGAAGTACTAGCCTATATAGACGCTATTAACGAGAAATTTTTCGAGGCAACTAAAAAATAGTTGTTGGTTGTTCGTTGTTGGTTGTTCGATTTTTGAACGCTGCGCGTTTTGTGTTAGTTCTTAGTAATTCTCACTTTTTACCTTTCGCTATTCATGACCTAATACTCTTTACTTAATACTTTGTACCTCTTACCTTGTACTTTGTACTTTGTACTTAATACGCTGTACTTTTTACTCTTCAAAAACGAAATGTTAGTTCGAGTGGATTTTTTACTGAAGCATAGCGGAGGTGAAAAATTTGTATCGAGAACCGTCGCGTGTTCCATACCTGTTCTCGATACAAATTTTCTCATACTTCGAAAATTCACTCGAACTGACAATGTTACTTACTAACGAAAACAACTGAAAACTGTTACTGTACACTGAACACTTTGCATTCTCTCGTCAACGTCATAGCGAGCATAGCGCGGCTATCTGCTTGTTTGGAACACAAATCACTTCAGTTACACTTACCGACCGAGTAAGACCGACAACCGACAACCGACAACCAACAACTATCAACCAAAACCAAATACAAAACACACATTCAACAGATTGCCACGTCGCGAAAAGCTTCTCGCAAAGACGTTCCTGAATTAACCGTCATAGCGAGCATAGCGCGGCTATCTGCTTGTTTCGATCACAAATCAATTCGGCTACGCTCAGCGACCGAGCAAAACCAACAACGAACAACTATCAACCAAATACAAAACACACATTCAACAGATTGCTACGTCGCGAAAAGCTTCTCGCAATGACGTTCCTGAATTAACCGTCATAGCGAGCAAAGCGCGGCTATCTGTTTGTTTGGAACACGAAAAACATCTCGTAAACGCATTGTCATTTCGGCTACGCTCAGCGACCGAGCAAAACCAACAACGATCAACTATCAACCAAATACAGAACACATTTTCAACAGATTGCCACGTCGCGAAAAGCTTCTCGCAAAGACGTTCCTGAATTAACCGTCATAGCGAGCATAGCGAGGCTATCTGCTTGTTTGGAACACAAATCACTTCGGCTACGCTCAGCGACCGAATAAGACCAACAACCGACAACCAACAACTATCAACCAAATACAGAACACAAATTCAACAGATTGCCACGTCGCAAAAAGCTTCTCGCAATGACGTTTCTGAATTAACCGTCATAGCGAGCATAGCGCGGCTATCTGCTTGTTTCGATCACAAATCACTTCGGCTACGCTCAGCGACCGAATAAGACCAACAACCGACAACCAACAACTATCAACCAAATACAGAACACAAATTCAACAGATTGCCACGTCGCAAAAAGCTTCTCGCAATGACGTTTCTGAATTAACCGTCATAGCGAGCATAGCGCGGCTATCTGCTTGTTTCGATCACAAATCACTTCGGCTACGCTCAGCGACCGAGCAAAACCAACAACCGACAACGAACAACTATCAACCAAATACAGAACACATATTCAACAGATTGCCACGTCGCGAAAAGCTTCTCGCAATGACGTTCCTGAATTAACCGTCATAGCGAGCATAGCGCGGCTATCTGCTTGTTTGGAACATAATTCACTTCGGCTACGCTCAGCGACCGAGAAAACCAACAACTAAATCTGAAAACTGTTACTGAATACTACCAACTGAACTAACAAGCTCCTCCACCGTCTCCAAAGTATTCATTTTCTCGGAAGAAACCAACACTTCTAAATCATGCTCTGTTTCTACCAGTATAATAGGAAAAGTAAACTTGTGCCCAAACTTACTTTTGTACTTTTCTTGAAACTCGTCTTTATGGAAGAATTCTAGTTCAAAGCCTTTCGCTTGCAAACTCTCCCTAAACGCTTTCCACTGCTTGTTTTCTGTAAACGAACCAAAAGTTAGCGAGCACAGTGCACAGTTATAAGTAGCCGGATTAATGATTTTATGAGCGAAATCTAGCATTTTGCTACCAGCATCGCTATTGGCATTATAGATAAATAGAATTTTCTTTGACATACGCTATCTGTCGTAAAAAACACCCAAACCATACATGAAACTTGACCAGTTATGGTTTCCCGTAATGTAGTGTGAATTGGAAATTGTAGGTTTATTCTTAAATGTTATTTTAGCGAGGTAAGCTTTAACCTCCAAAACTAGAGCCCACGCACAAATAGCACATTTGGTTTTTGCCGACACACATGCAAACCCTGAAAGACCAAAAGAGCTATTTTTTAGCCAACGCTAAACTCAGAACAATGAATCTAAAATGTGTAGAAATATGAACTTAAAAACAGCCCACATTAAGAATTTCAAATGCTACAAAGGTTCTTTTAAAATTGATTTTTCACAAGGCGTAAATATTATAGTTGGAAATAATGAAACAGGAAAATCAACAATCCTTGAAGCTATACATTTGGCTTTGTCAGGTGTGTTGAAAGGTCATTATTTGCGAAATGAATTATCTCAATATCTGTTCAATAATGAAGTTGTAGAAAGCTTCTTATCAAATCTAAAGAATGGTAAAAACCCTGAATTACCTTGTATACATATCGAATTGTTTTTTGATGGTCATACAACTTCAGATTATGCAAAACTGCAAGGAGACAATAACAGTATGAAAACTGAAGCTGTTGGTGTATCTTTTAAAGTCGAATATGACGAAAGCTTTAATGATGAATATGAAGCATTGCTTGCTGAGAAAAATGAACTGCAAACTTTGCCAATTGAATTTTATAAGATTACTTGGAAGTCCTTTGCTAGAGATTCGTCCATAACAACAAGGAGTATTCCTATAAAGTCCGTATTGATTGACTCTTCTAATCAAAGGTACAAAAACGGGTCAGATGTTTATATCTCTCGTATTATTAAAAACAATCTTAACCTAAAAGAAAAAGCAGGCGTATCTCAAGCTTTTAGGCAGGTTAAAGAGAGTTTTATGAGCAACCCATCTATTGAAGCCATAAATAAACAAGTAAAAAAGAACTCTCATATTTCAACAAATAAAAACATTGAAATATCCGTTGATTTATCTACTCAAAATGCGTGGGAAACCACATTGATGACATATTTAGATAATGTTCCATTTCACCAAATAGGGAAAGGTGAACAATGTATAATTAAAACAAACCTGTCACTATCACATAAGAAAAGTGAAAAAGCTGATTTAATACTACTAGAAGAACCAGAAAATCATTTAACACATTCAAAATTAAATGAGTTTATAAAATCAGTTACTAATAACTGTAAAAACAAACAAATAATAATTTCGACTCATAGTAGTTTTGTTGCTAACAAATTAGGGCTTGAGAATTTAATATTATTAAGTAAATCTAAAGTTGGAAGAAAGAAAACATATATAAACGAATTGCCATCAGACACTCAGAACTATTTTAAGAAATTATCTGGTTATGATACACTCAGATTTATACTTTGTAAAAAAGCAATACTCGTAGAAGGTGATTCTGACGAACTAGTCGTACAGAAAGCATATATGGATATGCACGATGGATGCTTACCTATTGAAAATAGAATTGATGTAATTTCTGTTCGGAGTTTAGCTTTTAAAAGATTTCTTGATATTGCTAAAATCATTAAGCATCCAGTAGCTATAGTCACTGATAATGATAGAAAATTCAAAGAAAAGATTATTGATAAATATGAAGATTATGAAGGTGTTGAAAGTATCAAAATTTTTGCTGATGAGAGGGAGGAATTAAACACGTTAGAGCCACAAATAGTTGATGCTAATAAAAAGCAACTAGATATTCTTAGAAAAGCTTTAGGTATTAAAAAGAGCAGGTATAATTCTGAAAAAAGCATTGTAAAATATATGGTTAGTCATAAGACGGATACAGCATTAAAATTATTTGAAACAGCTGAAGAGATTAAGTATCCTCGTTACCTTGAAAAAGTAATAAAATGGTGCGATGACGAATAACAAACTAATCATAGCTGCTGCTGGTTCTGGTAAAACGACTTTAATTATCAAAGAAGCATTAAATATTGACAAAAGTGAGAAAGTGCTTATAACAACCTACACAATTGAGAACGAAAAGGAAATAAGAAGCAAAATACTAAGAGAACGGAAATCTATACCAGCAAATATTACAATTCAGACCTGGTTTTCATTTTTAATGCAACACGGCGTAAAACCATATCAAGGTTCTATGAATGATATGCTTTTTGAAAATGACATAAAAGGAATGCTCTTAAGTAATGAGAAATCCGCACCCAAATTTGACGAAAGAGGTCGTCCATTGTTCATACGAGGTGGAGGAAGGCAGTATTATGGTGAGAAAGACTTTAAAGAATTCTATTTCACATCTAATTGGAGAATTTTTTCAGATAAAATATCAAAATTTGTTATTGGCTGTAATGAAAAAACTAAAGGGAAGATTTTTACAAGGTTATCTAAAATCTATTCAACGATATATATCGATGAAGTTCAAGATTTAGCTGGATTTGACTTCGAAATTATTAAAATGCTGTTTAAATCAAATATAAATATTACCCTAGTTGGTGACCCAAGACAAGTGACATATGCTACAAATCATTATCGCAAATATCCTAAATATAAGAATGGAAAAATAAAAGAATTTGTTAACTCTGAATTAGGTAAACGAATTGGTTGTACGACTGATGAAAGTAGTCTAAAAAAATCACATCGTAATAATCAAAAGATATGCGATTATTCATCAAGGTTATACCCTGATTTTGAAAAAATAGAACCTTGTGAATGTGTTAATTGTAGGAAGACTACAACGCACGATGGAATTTTTGTTGTGCGGGAAAATGATGTGGCAGAATATTTAGAAACGTTTAATTCGACACAATTAAGATATAGTAAGGCCACTAAAGTTGATATAGCTTATGATGTCTGCAACTTTGGAGAGGTAAAAGGTAAAACTATTAATCGTGTAATTATTTATCCTACTAGTGATATTAAAAAATGGATAAAAAGCAACGATGCCGAATTAAAAGACGGAACTAAAGCTCGATTTTATGTTGCGTTAACTCGTGCTAAATATAGTGTTGCAATAGTTTATAATTATTCAGACAATGAAGAAATTAATGGTGTTGAGAAATGGAAATGATAAATATAAATAATCCAACACACAAGCCATACACATTTGCAATTCGCACGAGCCAACGCTTCAACCAAAAATTACAAAAAAGTATGTCCTGCCGAACCTGATTGAAGAAAAAGTACGACCGCACAACAATAAATATAGGTCATTTGGCGGTTAGTGATAAATTTGAAATGAGTACAATTAATAAAATATATAGCGGTTTGAAAAGTTGGAGCTTTGAAATGCCAAACGCCCCATATTCGAGCCGTTGTAAAATTTTTAAAAAGCAAAAAACTAAAAATTCATGAAAGGAAAAACAAAAATAATTAGTCAAACTTTGGATATTGAAAAATCTATTTCCTTTTTAACTGAATACGGTTTTCAGATTACCGAAAAAGATAAAGAAATTATCAAACTAAAAAAGTCTGGTACAATTATTACTATTAGCGGTGAAGATATGCCTAAAAATTTGTCCATTAAATATAATAAAAAAAGTGCTGAAGTTACCTTAGAGTATGATGCTTTTGTTTTATTTGACACAGGCGATTTACAAGAAGAGCTCCAAAAAATATGCAACGGGTTAACAGAGGAACAATAAATTCTACTTATATTATTTTATCCGTAGCCTATAACTTAAATAAGGTTCACCAAATATTGATATTTATATAATCACAAAACATGGAACAACAAGGCTCCGATATCATTACAAATCGATACCAAAAATTTATAAAAACAGTTTGCGAAACAGACATTGTTTATGCGCTTCAAAACCATGAAGGTTTTGCAACCTCAGCCTCTGTGCAGTATGATGATGAAAATGACAGACCTGTTGGTGTACTTTGTTTTTGGGCAGAAAGTGGCAGGGCGAAATCTTGCTCCATAAATCATTGGGCAAACTACCAACTTACTGAAATATCATTAACAGACTTTATAGAAAATTGGGGCGTAGGCATGGAAAATGACGGTATACTAGCTGGTATCGAGTTTGACCAAAATATGTTCGGCTATGAGGCAAAACCGTTAGATTTAATTCTTGATTTAGTAACTGAAATTAAAACGACCAAAAAGAGTATATCTCTTCAAAAATTTGACGGTATAGCGGACTTAGAAGAACAGGCGAAAGTTGCAAATGGGTAGTATAATAAATCATACTTTATAAATTGCAATAGATAAATTCTATGAAATTCAAAAATTGGAAAAAAGACGGGTTCGTAATTTTATCTATTATCACGGCTATATCTGTATTCACATTACAAAGTTGCAAGGACAACCCTAAAGCCGATAGCGAAAAAGATGTTATTTCTGAACATAAAAATCTAAATGGAATTGTAAGTGAAGAGGATATCGAAAGCCTATTCTTATTAAAAGACAATTCAGATTTTTCCATAGCATTGCATCAAATCCTTGTAAATAGACATGAAAAGAATCCAGATTCGCTGAATCAAATTCAATGGAATTTATTTTTGTGTATGCATTTAGAAAATGCAGGTCAATCAGAAACTATACTGACTTTTTTAGAAGAATGGTTCCCTGACCAGAGAGAACAAGTAATTATATCATTAACTGAAATAGGTGCAGTTAAATCTGCAGAAAGCATAAAACTTGTAGTTACAATACTTCCAAAAGATGGTAGTTCTTTTTTCGATAATCCCACAGAAAACTCTGATCGATTTATGATGACATTAAATAGTTTATTCATAAATTATCCAGACGGACCAATGCCAGATTTATATCGTAAATATGCTGAAAAGCATAGAGATGAAATTTAAAAAAGAGGAATTGTAAAAAATTAAACTTTTATCATAAACTCCTCTATAGTACTGATATTAAACATAAGTAATGGAGAAAGAATTAAAACCTTTATGGAGTAAAATTTTCAATTTCGATTGGAAATTTGGACTCTTTTTAATTCTTCTTATCTGTATTCCACGTTTTATTTTAGTCTTACATGGCAATGAAATTGCCAATATGCAATTTGTAGGCATACTAATGCTTGTCATGGCTATTTTACCATTTCTATTCTTAAGTAAATACGGCAGAAGAAAAATAGGAATACAAAAACCAACCAATTATCGCTGGCTATTTTTTGCTTTGGGTATCGGTATCGCTTTTAGTATTTTATTGTACTTCTTAGGAGATACACTTTATGGCAATACCTACCAGAATTGGTATCAATACATTGCCAAGTCTTATAACATTCCACAAGAAATGAATGAGCAGAGCAAACTCATTATGTTTGGTATTTCCGCTTTCATTAGTATGTCATTTAGCCCTATTGGAGAGGAGCTATTTTTTAGAGGTATTGTACATTCTAGTTTTGCCAATTCCGTAGGTAACACCAAAGCTTCTATAATTGATAGTGCTGCATTTGCCCTAGTTCATATTTCACATTTCGGACTTGTTTTCCATAACCAACAATGGGAGTTTCTACTTCTACCATCGCTAATATGGGTATTGAGTATGTTTGCCGTAAGTATTCTATTTTACGTATGCAGAAAATGTTCTGGCTCTATTCTAGGAGCAATAATATGCCATGCCGCTTTCAATTTAGGAATGACTTATTGTATCTTCTACCCATTATCCGGTAATTGAAATAGATATTAAGCAATTACAAACCACCGACCACCAACTTAAACAACCAAAAATGAAAAACTTAAAAATTATAGCAGGCCTACTAATCGTATCATTCTTTATTTCTTGCGCAGAGACTCCTAAAGAAGCAGAAGAAACAAGCACCGAAGCCACGCCAATAACACCAGAAAGTTCTAGCATAAAAGTATTGAACTTTGCTACGTTCCACATGGGGTATACCAGCGATGCCCACACCATGGATTTTGATGAAAACAATGAGAAAAATAAAGACTCTATCCACCAAATAGCTAAAATGCTATCTGCGTTTAAACCTACTGTCATTATCGTAGAAACCGTACCTGAATACAACGAGACTTTACAAAAGAACTACGCTACTTATTTAGAGGCGCCAGAGACTAATTTTGAAGAACCAAATGAAGTTGAACTTCTTGCTTTTGAATTGGGAAGATTAGCGGGTGTAAAACGTATTTATGGTGTTGATCATAAAATGGAATATAACTATGCCATTGGTTCAGAAATTACAAATGCAATTGATTCTGTTACCTACAACGCATTTATGAAGAATCCGTTTGAGTCCGTTCCTGGTCAAAATATTTTTGAGGAAGGTATATCATTATACGAGAAATTAGCTCGAATGAATCATCCTAAAATACTGGATTTACTTATCACTGCAAATGCTGATATGCTCACTTATGTTGGTACTGAAAATGGTTTTGAAGGTGCTGATGAAGCCGCAAAGTATTATCAGAGAAATCTGAGAATCTACTCTAACCTAAATAGACTTAAACTAGATTCTACAGAGAGAGTTTTTATTATTTCCGGCGGAAGCCACACCGCTTTTCTTAGAGAATTTATGCGCAGAGATGCTAAGTATGACATGGTAGATACGTTTGAGTATTTGAAGTAATATTAACTAATACTAATAGCCTTTTCAATGCTTTATGCATACAACAAACACTTTTCAAATACGTTGTAAATAAATACCAATTTACAAAACTACCAATATGAAATTGACCCTCAAAAATATTTACCTTATAACATTATGTACTTCCCTATTTCTAGGCTTTATGTCATGTGAATTAGAAGATACCGTAGAAGAGGAAAAAGCACCCAGCGAACCTGAAGTTATTTTAAATACAGAAAATTCTATTATGTCTTTTTTGGTAGTATTAAATGATGTAGAATACAAAGCTGAAATTGACACTCTAAACAATAGCATACTTCTAATCTTACCGTTTGGCACAGATTTAACTAGTATTTTACCTAACGTAATTGTTCCTGAAAATGCTACTATTTCTCCAAACCCTTCTTCGGTTCAGAATTATGAAGAAGGTGTTATTTTTACTATTACAGCAGAAGATGGCAGCACTAAGGAATATGAAGTTACCATCATAGCACCCAGCGACGAGAATAACATTATAGATTTAACCATAGAAAATGAACTCTCGCAATCTATTAGAGGTTTTATAGATGAAGAATCTAAATCAATTTTGTTTGAAGTACCCAACACATTAGATTTATCGGCGGTAAAAGTTTCTTTTACCGTACCTGACATGGCAATTTCCGAACCTGAATCTGATAGCGTGATAGATTTGAGCAGTACAACAACCTTTAGCATTACTGCAGAAAATGGAGATGTTTTGGAATATACTGTAAGTGCATATACCGAAAATCTTTTGACCAACCCGAATGGAGATAATAATGGATCTGGATGGACTTTCTCCCCAAATACAGGAGTTGAAACGAATTCTGAATATGGAAATATTTTCTATGTAACTGCCAACGATGGTGATTTTTCACCTCATATTAATCAGACCATCAATTTCCCTAGAGATTATAGTGATAAATATGTTTTATTTATTGGAAATTTAACTACAGAAAAAGTAATTGAAGATTCTATTACTAGACACTCCTATTTATGGGCAAATCAAATTGGTGATTTTTCTCCAGATGATTGGATTTATATGCAAGGTATGATACATAGTGTCGGGGCAAATGAATGGGAAGTAGTATCTGGCGCACATAAATTACTACCTAATGTAACCGGCACGTATTTTAAAATTGCACAAGGTCTTAGAAATGGAGATCCTTATGATGGCACTACTTGTAAATTCAGAGATTTAGAAGTAAGACTTTTTGAGTCTGCGGAAGATGCGGCTATTTATGTAAGTCAAATTTATAATCAATAGTAAAACTCTTGCTTTAAACTATGAAAACATCATTATTTTTTAAATCATCGCTATTTCTATTGTTATACGCTTGCGGAGAAAGTAAAATCCTAAATTTTGAAAGAGACGGCATCTCATTTACTACTCCAAAAGAATGGGAAATAACCGAACAAGAAAATAAGGATGATCAAGGCTATTTATCTATTGAAAAAGACGGTTTTGATTCTAGTGGTTTTATAACAATGACATGGCTAACGGTGAAATAGATTTGAATGAATGGATATTGATTTATCAAGATGAATTGGTCAATAATATTATATATAAAAATTCTAATTTAGATTTTACCGATTCTGGCAAAGATCACTATAACGATATTGACACGACCTCTATACAGTTTACCGCTAGCATTTTAAGACTTGAACATGAAGGTGTTATTCATTTCTTTCATAAAGGCGATAAAACCTTTGCCCTTTTAAAACAACAGGTAATAGAAGATAACTTAGTCAACAAACCGGATTTTGATTTGATTGAAGAGAATTTTAGAATAAATTAAAAAAACCAATGCTACACCTCATAGTCGGCAACACAGGATCAGGTAAAACTACCTATGCAAACCAATTAAAAAGCAAGACTAATGGAGTGCTTTTTTCTATTGATACTTGGAACAATACCTTGTTCATGCCAGATAAGAAAGAGACTGATGGTTTAGCATGGTTTTTAGAGCGTATAGAAAGAGCCGAAACCATGATCCTTAACATCGTAGCACAACTAGAACAATCTAACACCGATGCTATTCTAGACCTTGGATTATCAAAATATGAGCACCGAGAAAAATTCAGGCAATTTGCCACCACACACGGTTACAAAATACAGCTTCATTTTTTGAATATCCCTAAAGAAACGCGTTGGCAAAGAGTACAACAGCGCAATACCAAAAAAGGAGCTACTTATGAGTTTGATGTATCTCAAGAAAATTTCGACTTTATGGAAAATTGGTTTGAAATACCTAGCGAAAATGAACTTATTGGTAGTGTTACTATCACCGAATAATACTAGCTTTGCCGTTCTTATTACACGATAATAACATAAGCACAACCAAACCAACCATTTGAACGCAAAACACACTTTTGTCAACCTTTTTCTTAAGAGAAGTAGCAAACAAGAATGCCATATTGTATTAAGTAGATGGAATACGTACTACGAAGCTTTATCTGAAAAGCACAAAAAAACTTTTGTCGTTAGAACATTACTTTTCCTGAACACTACAGATTTTGATTCTAAAGAAGGTTTTGAACTGACCTTAGAAATGAAATTGGTAATTTCTAGTGCTTTTGTTCAAATTACATTTGGTCTAAAACAAGATGTACTGCGTATTTTCAATACCATCTTTGTTACGCCTACTTCTTACAAATATGCCAGCAGAGATGTTTTTTTTAATGGTGATGTAAATACGGTTACTAAAAGGGTCAATCTTTCGTGGCCTGCCGTAGAAAAGGGTTTTATTATTACCAATGACGGTTTAAATATTGCCATTCATGAGTTTGCGCATTGCTTAATTATAGAGAATACCAAAAGATCGCGACTTTCTAAAAACATCAACCAGAACGACCTTAACCAATGGAAAGATATAGCGACTAAAAAACTGCCGCTTATTAGAGAGGGCAAGTATAAAATATTCAGGAATTATGGCGGCACCAACTTAATGGAGCTATTTGCCACTACGCTAGAAACCTTTTTTGAGCAACCTCACGAGTTTTATTCGTACGCACCTACATTTTACCGTACAACCGCCAAAGTGCTAAAACAAGATCCTCGAAATGGTAAAAATCCGAAGTAAACTACTTCTGGCAAGTCCACAACTCAAACGAAAGAGAACAATCGAATAATTTCTTTGGGATCCTAGGAGTATTAAAATCTCGATTATTGTGTAAAACAATAGAAGAAATAATGCGTTGTGTTTCGTAGTACTTGATTCACCTAAATAAAACCAACAGCTACCTTATGAAAAAGTCATTCATTTTCATCGCTTCTTTCCTAATCATATTAATTTCTTGTAAAGAAACCTCAACCAATAAAACGGAACGCTCTGGTGAGCCAGATGTTTATAATGTTGAAGATGACAATGCTAAAATGAACCAGGCGATGGTAGATGCCAAAAATTCTATTGAAGAGTTTAAAATTGCACTTACCAGTAAGAATACTAGTTACGAGTTTTTCACCATCAAACAAAAATTTGCTGCAAACGATGGCGCAGAACATATTTGGGTACGAGATATTCAATTAGTAGATTCAGATTTTATGGGCATTATTGCCAATGAACCTGTGTATACCGATAAAGTTCAATTAGGAGACACTATTAAAATAAACCGAGCCAGTATTAGTGATTGGATGTATTATGACGAGGGTAAAGTTGTTGGCGGTTATACCATACGTGCCATTCGTGATGCATTATCTCCTGAAGAACAAGCTGCGTTTGATGCTGAAAACGGATTGATTTTTAAATAGCCACTTATAATTTTTTTACAATTCACGACAGTATAAATAGCTGTATTTTAACGAAATAAGACGTATATTATAGTTGATAATCAAATCAACCTATATGATATGGAAACTGTAAAAAAAACACCAAAAAGTCTCTTGTGGACCTCTTATATTCTACAAGGCTTTGTTATTATCATGCTTTTAATGGGTGCTGTAAATAATGTTTTACAGACTGAAACGGCAGTTAAAGGAGCTGTAGAAATGGGATATCCTTCAGATTATGTCATGTACTTGGGCATAATTTTATTGGTATCTACGGTACTGTATGCCATGCCCAAAACCATGTTTATTGGCGCTTTGCTTGTAACCGCATGGTTAGGTGGCGCAGTAGCAACTCATGTAATTCATAAAGACCATATGACCTTAACGATTTTTCCAGTTATTTTCGGAATTCTTGTTTGGGTAAGTGTTTTAATCAGAAATAAAAAGCTACGTGCGTTGCTATAAAATTAATGCCTTTTTGATTGGACAACCACCTTTGTCGGTGTAGTATGAGAAGTGTCATATTTCTAGCCTGTATTCATTACTATTTTTGTAAAAAACTACAATGCAAAAAATATCTTTCACTGAAAATCTAGAATTTAACGACCACAAAATTGTCACTAAGGTTCTTTTAGAAACATCGTTCTCTAAAGAGATTCGTATTTTATTAAAGGAAGGACAACAAATGAAAGAGCACAGAGCTCCTTTCCCTATCATAGTCCATATAGTTCAAGGGACTATAGATTTTGGAGTTCAAGGTACTTTGCACAAACTAAAACAAGGAGATATCATTACTTTAGATGCCAATGTACCGCATGACCTTTTAGCACTATCCGATAGTATTGTGCGTCTTACCCTTTCTAAACAAGATGCTGCTGAACGGGTAGAAAAAGTAGTTGCTGATTCTGAAAAATAGACCATGACCCAAATTACAAATAGAGAAGATGTTAGCGTATTGGTGCATACCTTTTACGATAAAATAAGGAAGAATGAAATGTTAGGCCCTATTTTCAACGGACACATTACTGACGAACAGTGGCCTGCGCATTTAAGCAAGCTTACCGACTTTTGGGAGTCTAACCTCTTTGGTGTTCGTACGTTTAGAGGGAGTCCGTCTAAGGCACACGTAAACGTTGATAAAAACCTAAAGCATACCATTTCTCAAAACCATTTTGCACAATGGCTACAGCTTTGGTTTGAAACTATTGATGAGCTTTTTGAGGGCGAATTAGCCAATAATGCAAAAGACATGGCTCGTAGAATGTCTACCGGACAGTATATTCATATTTGGCAGAATAGACCGGAGGAATTTAAAGGTGAGTAGTTTTCAGTAGGCGGTACCAGTATTCAGTACCAGTATTCAGTATCAGTAGACAGTATCAGTGTTCAGTATCAGTATTCAGTGTTCAGTTGGCAGAATTAGTATTCCATAAAATAGTACTATGTATTTAGTGTTTGGCGTGCTGCGCTTTTCGCTCAGCGCACAAAATTTTACTACCTTAGTCTAACGTATTTAATTGAACAGATTACAGTAAATCCCCATATACTCTACCTAATGGATTATCTATCACCTACCTATTTTTACGATTATGAAAGTGACGAAATCGAAGTTTTTATTTCTGAGTTCAGAAATACCACGCTTTCTAAGAAGGAAATAGCCAAACAGCTATATTTAAAAGTAAGGGACACCTGGAGATACAACCCATATAACCTAAGCCTTAACAAAGAAAAATACCGTGCCAGCGAAATTGCCAAACGTACTAATGGGCATTGTATAGACAAATCTATTGTGTTAATTGCCAGCCTTCGTGCCTTAGACATACCTGCTAGAATTCATTTGGCGAAAGTTAAAAACCACATTGGCGTAGAACGATTAATAGAAAAATTCGGTTCTAACGAACTTACACCTCATGGCATGGTAGATGTTTTTCTAAACGATAAATGGCTTAAAATTTCTCCAACGTTTAATGCATCTTTATGCGCTATGCTTAACGTTGCTCCTTTAGATTTTGATGGAGAAAATGATGCTGTACTACAACCTTTTAATGAAGAAGGTACCCAGTTTATGGAGTACTTGGAAGACTATGGTCATTTTGAAGACTTACCCATAGCTTTTATGGTTAAAAATGCCCGTGAACACTACCCAAATATATTTAATGCAGATTCTAAGCAAACGGAGTTTCTATTATAGATTTTAACAAACTTTAATACCTTAACCCGTTTTTCGGCAATTAGCGAATTACTTTTTATAGTACATTCGGTCCAAAATCTGATTTACGTGAAAAACTATCTTTTAATTTTAGTAGTAGCATTATCATCCACATTTGTAGTTGCTCAAGAACCGATAGAATGGAACCCAGACTATGAGCTGCAATTAAGCGACTACCAATCTCCAGAGTCAGAGATTAATGCTGCACTTACCTCCTACTCTATATATTCAGGCTCAAAAATCGATTTCAGTTTTAATATGAACTCGGTCTCGTTTATGTTCACCAAAAACTTCAATAGCAAGGTTAAAGCTATTTTTCAAAAGAATTTAGCGGTATTGATCGCTCCAGATTCTGTTACTGCAAATCAGTTACTTCAATTTGGCAGGTACGATTTTGATTTGGTGGAGCTTTATGCTAGAAAAATACGCAAGAAAATATATGAGGAAAAGGGAGCTTTTAGCGATTCCAGTTTATTTCAGCCCATTTTTAACGAGCTACAAGAAGAAATGAATACGGTTAGCGCACAGGTATTTAAAGCGACCGATTTTGGAAAAGATGCCGAAATGTTACAAAAAGAACACGACAGAGTTATTCTAGAAATAAACAACCTTTTAGATTTCTGTCAGTCCTGCAAGCCAAAGAAAAACCGGTAGTACGTTAGCTTTTAGCAAAAGTTAAAAAACGGAATGTCATTTACAATAATATTATATCACTAACTACTAGATTTGCTGGCAGAAAAACACTCCTCGAAATAACCTTTTTGTCACACTTCTAACTTTGTATCTGAAACCTAATACTTTTTTCTTAATACTCATTAGTTAATACATTGTTCTTAAAACCTCTCAACTCAGCACACTAAACTTACAATTGAGTTACTATAGTTACCTTGTTGTTGGCATTTACCTCATCTTTGAGTAACAAAAAACCAACCAACCATGGAAAACATAATTGAAATCTTCATTTACATACATGCCTTTTTTGGTGGCATAGGGCTTATTACCGGTATTGGAAGTATCATCGTTAGAAAAGGAAAATTAAATCATAAACGTTTAGGCAAATGGTTTACGTGGTCTATGATCATTAGCTCTGCCATTTCCTTGGTAATAGCACGTTTACCAAACCACAGGAACACCTTTTTATTTCTCGTGGGCATATTTACCATTTACATGATCTTAGCAGGTAACAGAGCGTTAACATTTAAATCAGTCAAAAAAACAGAAGCCAATTTAATAGATAAACTTGTCTCTGGTACAATGGTAATAAGTGCACTGCTAATGATAGGCTTCGGCATCACCGGATTACTAAACGGTTATTCGCACGCTATACTTTTTCTTTTCTTCGGCTTAATAGGTCTTTTTCTACCGTATGGGGATTACAAATTATTTAAGAATACCCTAAAAAACAGAAAGCTTTGGCTTATTAACCACCTTAGCAGAATGTTAGGCGCACTCATAGCATCCGTTACAGCATTTATAGTTGCCGGAATGAAGTACGATACCCTTTGGGCATGGATGATTCCGTCGGTTATTGGTACCGTCTATATCATCTACTGGATTAAAAAAGTAAAAGGTAAAAAGAAACTAAAAACTGCTTAACCTATTCTTTTAGGTTCAAGTTCTCTGCAAAGTAGTCACAGAAATCTTTCATGGTAGCGGTCATTTTCTCGTCTTGTGTCGCCTTTAAAAAAGTCTCTGACAAAGAAACCAATGTTTGATGAAAAAATGTTTTCATCTCATCTACAGGCATATCTTTTGTCCACAAGTCGATCTTTAAAGATTCTTGATTCTTGCTATCCCAAACAGATAATAACATTGCCTTAGCTTCCTCGTTTTCAATTCCGCCGTCTTGAGCAGACCAGTTTAATGTTTCAGGAATTCTATTTTCATCTAATCCTACGCGCAACGTAATTTCTGAAGTATGTAAATCTGCCATTTTAAATTCTTGGTTTGTAATTTGATTTCTTAAAAATATCATCTGCAGGCATCGTCATTAACTGTTTCATGCTTACATCATTATTCTCCATAAAAGCACGCACTATTTGCCAGCCTATATAACGACCCAATCTACCAGGAGATTCATTATCCAACTCCAACCCAAATTTAGAAAATGGTGCAGGATCTAAAAATCGCTGATTCAATTTATTATCGGTATCGTATAAATATTCATTCTCAATAAAATTTCTCCACATTGGCTCTTCATTGGCAATAGCCCAATCAATATCCTCTTGAGAGTATCCTATTTTCTTACGATCTTCTGCCTGTGGCATCAGTTTATCCTTCAGGTATAATTCTTTACCAAAATAAATCATACGGGCTAAAAATGTACGATCTCTTGGTCTTGGTACCACTTGCTTAGCAAACGAGCTAGCTACATCACTAACTAAATAATTACGATCTAAAGATTCGGCTATGTAGCGCTGAAAACCTCCATAATACTTATGCTCAGAACCCAAATAATTATCTAGGCTAATAAACAAAAGACTATCGGTCATTATAATCCTGTTATTATAATCTACATCATTGGTTACCGTAATTACCTTTGGCACAGCATACTCAGGAAAGTAATATTTTATATGCTTAAATAATTGTACCAGACCTTCTTCTTCGTCTTCAAAACTGCGAAAGGAGTTACCAACTTCTTGAAACAATTCTATTTGTAGAGAATCTTCCATCTTCGCTATCCAAACACTATCTGGCGCAGGAAATAAATACGGATACATTTTACGCAATGCCGGCAGACCTTCTTCACCCGAAGTTGCAAATTCACGATCAAATCGAGAAATTTTCAGGTCCATAGGTATAGCGGCTATCTCTTCAGCTACCTTATCACTATCATTACAGCTAGAAAGAATGAAAAAAACTGATAATAGTATAAAAATAGGTTTGACCTTAGCAAGTATTTTACAATACATTTTATTATTCACGGTGTTCAACTTATTTTTAGGGCAAAGTTAATTGATTTTACTAAATAATTAGAGTGGTATGCAAACGGAAAAGGTAATTGAGCACATTGTTAATTGGTTAAAGGATTATGCTACTAATGCAAAACAGAAGGGTTTTGTTATTGGTGTATCTGGAGGAATTGACTCTGCGGTTACTTCTACCCTATGTGCAAAGACAGGTTTAGACCTACTTTGTTTGGAAATGCCTATTCACCAAGCCGAAAACCAATCTGACAGAGCATCTAGACATATTGATTGGTTACAAAAGAATTTTTCTACTGTAAAAAGACAACCAGTAAACCTTACTCCCGTATTTGATAGTTTGGTAGCAACACTACCTCCTGTTGAGAATGAGGAAGATAGATTTATGTCTTTGGCAAATACTAGAGCTAGGTTACGTATGACGAGTCTTTACTATTTTGCAGCACTTGAGCGCTATCTTGTAGCAGGTACCGGTAACAAAGTGGAAGATTTTGGTGTTGGTTTCTATACTAAATATGGTGATGGCGGAGTAGACTTAAGCCCGATAGCAGATTTAATGAAAACCGAAGTTTACGCCATTGCAAAGGTTTTAGGCATTAACGAAGAGATTATCGGTGCAGCACCTACAGACGGACTTTGGGGTGATGACAGAACTGACGAGGACCAAATTGGCGCTTCTTATCCTGAGCTAGAATGGGCGATGACGATGAAAGACGAAGGCAAATCAACGGATGATTTTGAGGGAAGAAAAAAGGAAGTATTTACTATATTTACACGATTAAATACAATGAACCAACATAAAATGATGCCTATACCTGTTTGTGAGATACCAAAAGAGTTAAAATAACAACTCAACTAAGAATCAGGGTATTAAAACGAAAATAAAGTTCGAAATTATACGTTACTAATAAAAAAATGCAACTTTGACTTCTAATTTAGAATTTTAAGCCTTACATTGCATGTAGTCTTTTCAGACAAAATAGGTTCTAAAATCTATATAAAAAAATATTAATGATCAAAGTTTTAATAGCGGATAACCACCCTATCATAAGAATGGGAGTACGAAAGGTTCTAGAAGCCGCTGAGGGATTTGAATTGATCGATGAGGTAGCTACTACCGAAGAACTTTTTGAAAAACTTAAAGACACAACCCCCGATGTAGTCATGCTAGAAATGGATATTCCAGATATTAATGGAATAGCAGCATTACGTAAAATCAAAAAAGATTACGCGGACGTAAAAGTCCTTATGTACAGCGGTCAATCTGAAGATGTTTACGCTCTTAGCGCCATTAGAGCTGGTGCTTTTGGGTATTTATCAAAATCATCTGGTGTAGAATATATTACTGCAGCAGTTACCAAAGTAAGTGAAGGTAGCATGTTCATTACAAACGAACTTGCACAACGTCTTGCTTTTGATGAAGGAACTAAAAAACCAAGAAGGTTCTTTAGAAAACTATCTACTAGAGAAATAGAAGTGTTGAAACTTTTAGCTAGTGGTAAACGAAATAAAGAAGTTGCTTTAGGATTAAACCTAAACGAAAAAACAGTTAGTACCTACAAAGCTCGTTTAATGAAAAAATTAAATGTAGACAATATGGTAGATTTATTACAACAGGCAAAAGCCTTAGAATTGTACTAAATTCCTACAACTGGAATAGAATAAAAAAAGACCTGCTTTTAGCGGGTCTTTTTTTATTTACAGTATTTTTAGATACTAAGACAATACTCTATTCAATTTCTGATTTAGTAATTTGTTCAACTGAATGTAGTTCATAATTTCCTCTAGCGCCTCCCTATTATCTTTTTCCGTTCCTTCTGTAGTACTTTGCAATGTTGACATTCTCTTCTTAATTAAGAAACAACGCAAGGTTAAAATTGTTTCGCTGACCAACTGAGCCACTCCCAATTCTTTTTTCTTTGGAAAAATTTCTTTACGCTCCCAGTTATGTAAAGCATAGCGCTCTTCTTCCATTAAAATGGACGAAATCTGATTTGCCATTTCCTGCTCCAATCCATTTACAAATGTGGTAATTGAAAACTCTTCCGTCTCATTTAAAGCTTCAATTAACTTGGCGTACATTTTACGAAAATCTTCATTGGCCAATTCTATTTCATCTTCTTGAAGGTCCAAAAATATTTTCTCATATACCTTAATCTCAGAGGACTCTGGCTCTAAGACTAGGTCGCCAGACTCATTCTCCTTCAAGACCAAATCTTCAAATTCTTCTTTGTGGTTGCCATACAACATAAGCGATTCTATAATCTTTCGCTCTAAAACATATTGTACATCAACTTTCTCTTGCTTTTGCTCATCTACATCTTTACCACGAACTACATCAAAAGCTTTCTGCTCTTCTTTAGGTTGGCTCTTTACGTCCTTCTCTTCTTTCTTCTCTATCTGCGCCAGGGTATTAAACAATACCGCTTCAGATATATTCATGATCTGGGCGCATTCTTGAATGTAGATTTCTTTCTTTATACGATCGGGAATCTTAGATATACTATTAACAATATCCCTAACCGTATCTGCCCTTTTTATAGGATCGTTGTCTGCTTCTTTTACTAAAAGTGATGCCTTGAACTGGATAAAATCTTTTGAATTATCCCCTAAATAAGACAACACCTCTTCTAGTTCATTGTTCTTGGAAAAGCTATCTGGATCTTCACCTTCCGGAAAAGTACAGATACGAACGTTCATACCTTGTTCCAAGATTAAATCGATACCACGAAGCGATGCACGCAGACCTGCCGCATCTCCATCAAATAATACCGTAATATTTTTAGTAAGCCTATTAATTAACCTAATCTGCTCTGGTGTCAAAGCAGTACCACTAGAAGATACTACGTTATCTATACCACGTTGTGCAAACTGTATGACATCTGTATACCCTTCTACCAAATAACAATTATCTTCTTTAGCGATAGATTGTTTAGCATGGTAAATACCATACAGCACCTTACTTTTATGGTAAATATCACTCTCGGGCGAATTTAAATACTTCGCCGCTTTTTTATCATTTGTTAAAATACGGCCACCAAAACCTAATACACGTCCACTTAAGGAATGTATTGGAAACATGACCCTACCTTTAAATCGGTCAAATTTTCTTGACCCATTTGGGTTGTTAGGATCCTCCTTAACTATGGTCAATCCTGTTTTTTGAAGGTATTCTAATTTATAACCTTTATCTAGAGCTGCGGTAGTAAAACCGTCCCACTGATCCAAACAGTACCCTAGCTCAAATTTCTTTATAGTCTCATCTGTAAAACCACGTTCCTTGAAATAACTGAGTCCAATTGCTTTACCCAACTCAGATTCCCATAGCATTTCTTTAAAATGGGTTTGGGCGAACTCTGAAACCAAGTACATGCTCTCTCGCTCACTAGCTTGCTCTTTCTGCTCGTTAGATTGCTCAGTCTCTTCAATTTCAATATTGTATTTCTTAGCCAAATACTTAATAGCCTCAGGATAGGTAAAATGCTCATGCTCCATTAAGAAAGCAACTACGTTACCACCTTTTCCACTACTAAAATCTTTCCATATTTGTTTTACAGGGGAAACCATAAAACTAGGCGAGCGTTCATCTGTAAACGGACTAAGCCCTTTAAAGTTTGTACCCGATTTCTTTAATTGTACAAAATCACCAATAACCTCCTCTAAACGAGCAGTTTCATAAACTTTATCTATGGTAATTTTTGAAATCATAATTGACTAGGAGTAGTTCCTCTAAAAAAGAAACAATTTTACGTAATTTAGAACATCAAAAGTACTAATTATGATTCTATTCTTTGGCACCAGACCGGGTAAACCAGAAACCATAACCCTTTTTAATTCTACTTGCACTTATTGCCAACAAAGAGGAACACTAACAGCAGTTACACAGAAAAATTATTTCCATATATTTTGGATTAAATTATTTAAAATTTCAAGCAACACTACAGTTGAATGCAGCCATTGCAAACGCGGATACTATGAAAATGAGTTTACCGATGAAATGAAACTTGAATTGTCTAAAACCAAAAAATAGCTGTAGTAACCGGTTTTTACACACGGCACCACAGCTAAATTGATTGATGAATATTTTTATACTATAAATCGAAACGAAGACCTAGGGATACATTTCTTTGATCCACCGCAGCGTTCTTAAATATCGGGTTTAAATCGTACTTCACATATAATAGAACACCATCAACACCTGCATACGCACTCAACCCATATATTAGATCGTTGGTGTTGTAGCTACGCTTTAATTTGTCTTTAACATTATCACCGTCAATTTCATATTTCAACTTCTGACGCGTACCTATATTAAAACCTCCGTAACCACCTAGTCCAACTCTAAATTGATTTTTTAAAGAATAACGCATGGTTTTATCGGTTGTCTTCAATTTAGACGGACCAAATTCGAAATGCATAGGAAACACCAGGTTATCCATTCTAAATTTTGATTTATCTAACTCATAATCAAATTCTTGAAGCTCTGATTGTCCGTTCTCAAGGGAAACCAAGTATTGATTATCCTTTGCCTTTAATCCGTTAAATTGAAAAGAGAACCCATAATTGAATCGTAAAAAATTTGAGTTCTTAAAAACTCTAGTACGCCATTGCCATCCCATTTCAAAAAATCTACTCCCACCAATTTTATATGGAGAATCGTTTAAAGATTGCCCTTCGGTAATTACATTGTTCAACCCAACGGCCATTATAAAATCTGAATATGTTCTTCTATCATATTTTGGCTCTATTCTTTTTGGATTATCATTAATTCTAATTCCAAAAAGTTTTGAATCCTCCCCGTCATCATCACCAAACCCTATTTGAAAAGCAAACTTATAATTCAAGGTATCCAATTCTTTTACCTCTCCATTATTCCTTTCCAATAAAGAAATTTTATTATTGATTATAGCTAATCTTTCTTCAATATTCAACGCTCTTTTCTCGGCAGCTTTCATTTTCAATGAATTGGCTTCATCCTCTGAAATTTCACCATTCTTTAATTGTTTGGCTATTTCTTCTATTTCAAATTTTAATGCTTCCTTTTCTTGAGAAGTCACATTTAATTTCTGCTCCTTTAATATTCCTATTTTCTTTTCCAAGTCTTCTTGAGCAGTCATATTTTGCACCATAAAAAGTGTAACCAGCCCTACTAAATACATTGTAATTGTTCTCATTTCGATTTTGATTTTTGTTGATGAATAAAACTCCGCTCCCTGTCCCTATGTGATTTTATAGAGATAAAGAATAAAACGATTTGTGTTTGATTAATTATTGCGGTCTGCAACGGCAGTACGCACCTTGATAAAACTGGCTTTTAATGAATTAAATATTTGGTCTCGGAAGGATTGATCAAGCTCGCCCTCAACCTCTGTCAACAAAGCCATTGCATCGACAGATTTATCTGTATTAAATATCTTCTCTCTTAAAATTTCATCTTGTGCACGTTTCAATAACGAGTCTACCTCCGCATCGGTTACAGCACTATACTGTTCTAACTCATTTAATTGTGCAACTATGCCTGCCACTTTTGTATTTATAATATCATCTGAAATTTCTAATTTATCCTCTATTTTTTCAGACTCAATATGTTCTACAGATGCAATTTCAATTTCATTTGTAGTATTGACGACCTCTATTTCTTTTATTGGTTCTTGCTTCTTTTCTACTACGTTATTAATTTTCTCTAAATCACTAGTTGTAGCTAAAGTTTCTTGTTCTTTCTCTACAAACGGTACTTCTTCCGTATGTATATTCTCTTTCAATACTTCTTTACTATCGGTTTCAACAACTTTAAACTGTGTTCCGTTAACCTTATCTCCACTGTTAAAAAAGAACATTGTAACTCCTATTAAAACAATAACACTAGCAGCTATACCCATCCATAAGTACACAGGTTTCTTTTTTCTGTCATCAGTATTTAATTCTGATGATAATTTTTCCCAAGCATTTTCTGAAGGTTGAATTTCTCTTTCCTTGAACTGGGCTTTTATATGTTTCTCAAATTTATCAGTTCCCATACCCTATAATATTTTGTTGCCTTAATTGATTTTGTAGCAATTTTCGGGCTTTTAATAATTGTGTTTTTGAAGTGCTCTCGGTAATAGAAAGCATTTCTGCTATTTCTTTATGCTTGTACCCTTCTACAGTATACAGTACAAAGACCATTTTATATCCTTGCGGTAAAGCATCTATTAACAGCTGAATATGTTCGGTGTCTAAATCTGTACTCTGCGAAATTTCTTCAGACTGATTTTTTTCGTACACCTCATCATCATAAACAACAAATTGTTGCTTTCTTAGATAAGAGATACTTTCCCTAATCATTATTCTTCTTAACCAACCTTCAAAACTACCTTCAAATTTAAAAGTGTCCAGTTTATTGAACATTTTCAGAAATCCTTGCACCATTACATCCTCGGCAAAATGAATGTCTTTTATATATTGTCTACAGACACTTAGCATTTTTGGAGCATGCTTTTTATATAAACGCTCTTGCGCATCTCGGCTTCCCGATATTGCTCTTTTAATGAGCTGGTTTTCGTTTTTATAAAAAGGTATAATTTTCAAAATATTGGTTTGGTCTTCTATTATACTAGACGCAGATCTTTTAATAATAGTTGCCTGAAAATAAATAAATTTTAAAATTTATCTATATATAACTGTTTTACAGTACTTTAAAATTAAATATTTTTAGATTAAATTATTTTTTACGATCTACCACGTAATTTACCATCAATTCCAGAGCAGCTTTATAGTCAGATTCTGGATAGGTACTTAGTAGTTCTAAAGCCTCATCCCTATATTGAAGCATTTGACCAACTGCATAATCGAGTCCGCCCTTTTCTTTTACAAAGGCAATAACTTGTTTTACGCGTTTTTTATCTTTGTTGTGGTTTTTAATAGAATTGATAGCCCAACTTTTCTCTTTCTTGGCACAGTGGTTTAAAGCGTATATTAACGGCAACGTCATTTTCTGCTCCTTAATATCTATACCTGTTGGCTTTCCTATTTTTTGACCACCGTAATCAAAAAGGTCATCTTTTATTTGAAATGCCATACCACAGAGTTCACCAAACTTCCTGAATGTTTCTACATCTGTACTATCTGGTTTTACCGAACATGCACCTAATGAACAGCATGCTGCTATAAGAGTTGCAGTTTTCTGTCTTATAATTTCGTAGTACACCTCTTCGGTAATATCTAAACGCCTTGCTTTTTCTATTTGCAATAATTCTCCCTCGCTCATTTCACGAACGGCTACAGAGATTATTTTAAGCAAATCGAAATCGCCATTATCAATAGATAACAATAGTCCTTTAGAGAGCAAATAATCGCCCACTAAAACAGCTATCTTATTTTTCCAAAGGGCATTAATAGAGAAGAATCCTCTACGTTTATTACTTTCATCGACCACATCGTCATGAACCAAGGTTGCGGTATGTATAAGCTCTATTACCGAGGCACCACGATATGTACGCTCATTTACCTCACCATTATTCAGCAATTTTGCAGTAAGAAACACAAACATAGGACGCATCTGCTTCCCTTTGCGATTAACGATGTAATGGGTTATTCTGTTGAGTAGTGCAACCTTAGAAGTCATTGAATCTCTAAACTTAGATTCAAACTTCTCCATTTCCTGATAGACAGGTTCCTTTATTTGCGCTACTATTTTCAGTTGCTCTTAATTAGAACGCTAAAATTAGGTAAAAGCTAGCAGTTAACAGTACTCGGAGAGGAGATATTGATTACTTGGTTGATGGTTGATGGCTGATAGTTGCTGTAAAAATGAAATTTAAGTTCAAACTCAAAAATCAAGCTCAAATTCAAGAATGCTTTTGGCTTTTGGCTTTTGGCTATAACGCTTCGAGTTTTTCGTATTAAGTAATAAGATATTATATTAGCAATTGCTCTAGTAATTCGTATTACTTAATACCTTCCATTTCTAAAGCTTAGCTTTGCTAAATAATTTATCTTCTAACAAGTCTATTTTCTATACTCTATTTTCTCTCTTCTAACTTTAGACTTCGTACTCAATACTTTGTACTCAATACTTAGTACTTTTCACTTTGTATCTCGTACTTACTACTTTGTACTTCTAACTTTTATTCGCTAACTGACCACAAGCGGCATCAATATCCTTTCCTCTAGAACGACGAACGGTTACAACAATATTATTTTTCTCCAAAGTATTTACGTAACGATCAATAGCTGCATTAGATGCTTGTTTAAACTCGCCATCATCAATAGGATTATATTCTATTAGATTTACTTTAGATGGTGCAAAGCGGCAGAATTCTACCAAGGCGTCTACATCTTTTTGACTATCGTTTATACCGTCCCACACTACATATTCGTAGGTAATTCTACTTTTTGTTTTTTCATACCAATACACTAGCGACTCTCTTAAATCGCTCAAAGTAAACTTTGCATTAAAAGGCATAATGGACGTACGTATCTCATCTATTGCAGAATGTAATGAAACCGCCAACTTAAACTTGACTTCATCATCTGCCATTTTTTTAATCAACTTAGGTACACCTGAAGTAGATACGGTAATTCGCTTTGGAGACATCCCTAAACCGTCTGGAGAAGTAATCTTATCAATTGCCTTTAGAACATTGTTATAGTTCATCAAAGGCTCTCCCATACCCATAAAAACAATATTGCTCAATGGTCTTTCAAAATACAATCGGCTTTCATTGTCTATAGCAACTACTTGATCATAAATTTCATCGGGATTCAAATTACGCATGCGCTTTAAACGAGAGGTTGCACAGAACCTACAGTCTAAGCTACACCCAACCTGACTAGATACACAAGCTGTTGTTCTTGACTTTGTAGGTATCAATACCGACTCTACAATTAAATCGTCATGCAAGCGTACGGCATTCTTAATGGTACCGTCACTACTGCGTTGCATTAGATCTACCTTAATATGGTTGATAACGAAATTAGCTTCTAGCATTTCCCTAGTTTCTTTAGACAGATTGGTCATCACATCAAAAGAATAGGTAGCTTTCTGCCACAACCATTCATACACTTGATTACCTCTAAAAGCTTTGTCTCCATTAGAAACAAAAAAGTCCCTAAGCTGCTCACGCGTTAATGCCCGGATATCTTTTTTCTTTATTTCTTCCATTACTTAAAGGTAGGTATTACTAATTATAAAAATCCCGCTTTCTCAATTTGCAGATAAAGCGGGATTTTCAATTTTTCCTTTTAAAAAAAGGAGGTATTCTTAACTTATATAATCAACATGGCATCACCATAAGAATAGAACTTATAGTTTTCCAATATTGCTTCTTTATATGCTTTGTTCATTAAATCATGACCCATAAATGCAGATACCATCATCAATAATGTAGATTTAGGTAAGTGGAAATTAGTGATCATTGCATTAGCGATACTAAAATCATAAGGAGGGAAAATGAACTTGTTTGTCCAACCTTCATATGTATTTAATGTATGCTTAGATGAAACTGCACTTTCCAATCCTCTCATTGCAGTAGTACCAACCGCACATATACGACGCTTTTCTAACTTAGCGTTGTTTACGATATCAGTTGCTTTTTCATCAATAAATAGCTCTTCGCTATCCATTTTATGCTTAGATAAATCTTCAACTTCTACAGGATTAAAAGTACCTAACCCAACGTGCAAAGTTAATTCTGCAAAATCAACACCTTTAATTTCTAAACGCTTTAATAAGTGCTTAGAAAAGTGAAGACCTGCTGTTGGAGCAGCAACCGCACCTTCATGCTTTGCATAAATAGTTTGGTAACGCCCTTCATCTTCTGGCTCAACTTCTCTCTTAATATACTTAGGCAATGGAGTCTCTCCTAATTCTCTTAGTTTTCTTCTGAAATCTAAATAAGCTCCATCATACAAGAAACGTAATGTTCTACCTCTAGAGGTTGTATTATCAATAACTTCTGCAACCAATGTTTCATCATCACCAAAATATAGCTTGTTACCAATACGTATTTTACGTGCTGGATCTACAAGAACATCCCAAAGACGTTGTTCTTCATTCAATTCACGCAAAAGAAAAACTTCAATACGCGCACCAGTTTTTTCCTTGTTACCGTATAAACGAGCAGGGAAAACTTTGGTATTGTTAAGAACCATAACATCACCTTCATCAAAATAGTCAATCATGTCTTTGAACATCTTGTGCTCAATCTTTCCGGTATCTCTGTGGATGACCATTAACTTAGACTCATCTCTATTTTCAGAAGGATGCTCCGCCAATAATTCTTTTGGAAGCTCAAAATTAAAATTTGATAATTTCATGTAGCTGTTATATTTAATGTAGCAAATTGCGGCTGCAAATATACAATCTGCAGATAGGCCTTGTCAAGTAAATCCCTAATTATAATTCTTTTAAACTGAAATCTAATTGTTTTAGATCATTCCAGAAATCTGGATACGACTTAGAAACCACTTCTGCATCGTTTACAAACATGGTCGTTTTCATTGCTAAAGGAGCAAAAGCCATAGCCATTCTGTGATCATTATATGTATCAATAGCTACCTCTGGAATAATGGTTTTAGAAGGAATTATGGTAAGTGTTTTATCCGTTACAGAAATATCAGCTCCCAGTTTAGAAAGTTCTGTGTGTAACGCTTCTAGACGATCAGTTTCTTTAATTTTCAACGTATGCAACCCAATTAAATGACAACCCACACCTAACCCAAAGCAAGTTACCGCTATTGTTTGTGCTATGTCCGGAGCATTCGCCAAATCAAATTCATTTTCTGCCAATACTTTCTTATCGGTCTTTCTCAAAGTAATCTTATTCTCACCAAAAGTAGTTTCTACTCCAAATGAAGTATAAATATCTGCCAAGACACTATCTCCCTGAAGACTCTTCTGCTTATACGCAGATAAGGTAATTTCTGTTCCAGGAGCGGCAAGTGCACAAATACCATAAAAGTAAGATGCCGAACTCCAATCAGATTCTACTACCAAGGTTGTAGGCGCAACTTTATCCTTAGCAGAAACTTTAATTATATTTCCTTCAAAAGAAGTTTCTACACCAATTTCTTCCAATAACGCTAGCGTCATTTTAATATAAGGTACCGAAGTAATCTTACCGACCAACTCTAATTCTAGTCCGTTTTCTAAACTTGGGGCAATTAACAGTAGTGAAGAAATGTACTGACTACTCACATTTGCAGGCAAGCTCACTTTATCTTTAACTATTTTTTGTCCTTTTATTTTTATTGGAGGATAACCATCTTCTTGTACATAAGAGATTTCTGCTCCTAGTGATTTTAAAGCATCAACAAGAATTTTAATAGGTCTTTCGGTCATTCTTTTAGACCCGGTTAAAATTACTTCTTTTCCTTCTTGTGAAGAAAAGTACCCTGTTAAGAAACGCATAGCCGTACCTGCATGGTGAATGTCTACCGTACCATCTGAAATCTTCAACCCTTTTGCCATAACCTGGGCATCGTCAGAGTTTGAAATATTCTCAATTTTAATATCTGGAAATAATGCAGCCAATAACAGACTACGGTTAGATTCACTTTTAGAACCTGTTATAGTAATTGTATTGTTTAGCTGATTGTTTGCTGGGCCGGTTAGGTGAAGTTTCAATGCGTGTCGTTTTAAAAATCAAGCGACAAATATACGCCTATTTCAACTTTTTATTGTTGTGATGACGATCATGATCACGCTTTGTTTTCAAATCTAACTTTTTATCAAAAGCTTGTTGCAAATCGATACCCGTCTGATTTGCCAAACATAGTACAACGAACATTACATCTGCCAACTCCTCGCCTAAATCTTTATTCTTATCTGACTCTTTTTCACTCTGCTCACCGTAACGTCTGGCTATAATTCTCGCTACCTCTCCTACCTCTTCTGTTAGCTGCGCCATATTGGTCAGCTCATTAAAATAGCGAACACCATGTTTCTTAATCCAATTATCTACTTCTAGTTGTGCGTTTTCAATGTTCATATTGTACTTTAAATTTTTTCAAAAACAATTAAAGATTGACTCTGACTTTTTACAGCTTCACTAAAAAGTTGTTTCAACCCCTCATAATAACCATTATTATAATGTGCAGAATTCAAATCAAAAGTAAAAAATAAATTAAGGGCACCACTGTTATTATCAGATACATTTAGTTTTAATACGCCACCATTATCTGGTAAGGAAAAGTTCTTATTTTCAGGTATCGACTTTACATTATACCCATCCGGTATTTTAACATTTAAAACGTACTGATATCTCATTGGATAACCAAAATCAATCGGATAAGTTCTTTCTGAAGCTGTAAACGGATTGTTATCAAAAAATTTAAGCACAAATGGATTTAAGTAAATATTATCCTCTTGAAACAAATTTTCCATTTCAAAATTGAATCTTTCTGTCAACTTCTTTTCATCAGAATATTTGAGTTTTTTTTCATGAGACATAATATGAAAATCATCTGAAATTTCTTCTTCTAATCTTTCAATATAACTATCTTCTTTTGTTGTTGACAACACTTCATCTTGAGCAACTTTTTTATATCCTGTATTTATAAGGTCAAATACTCCAGTTAATTTTTTTTCGCTTGCATCGATTGTCATTTGAGCACGCAACATGATGGCATTTGACTTTTCTGGTACAATATCAAACCAATAACTATCATTATCAAAATCCATTACACGACCATAATAATTTAAGCTATGATAAGGTAACATTCCAAAAGGCATATATTTATTAGTTGCGTCTAATAAGTAGGCTTTTTCACCAATATCTACTTTTGCTATTAGATAATTGAAATCACTCATTACCGGATGAGTTTTCTTAGGTAGACCCTTGTTTCTTGTTGCCAATAACATCATATTAACATTTAAACCCGCAGCATTTAGTAAATTGATCAATGAGATATTAATTTCAGCGGCACTACCTTTTTTCTGATCAAAAGCATTTTTCACTTTATTGTCATTCCATACCCCATACTCTTCATTCCATATAAAATGATTTTTGACAAACTCATAAATATTCTTTGCCTTGGTCAAATCATCACCTTGAGTCAAAAGACCCGGATCAACACTTTTTGAAAAAAAATTTTTCTTTTTAAGCTGAACACCTAAATCTCCATCTGTTTTAAATTCCCTATCTACTGCTTTCCATGTTTTCGTATATTTATCTGTGCCTCCATAAAAACTTTTATACTCAGAAAGTTCAAACTCAATTCTAGATCTGTAATTATTTGCCGAAAGCATGTACTTTTCTGAATCCTTGAAGGCGGGTATATCTTTCATGGCATATCTTAGCGCTTCACAATCACTATCTTGCTCTAATCCTGGAAACTTAAAACAAGAACTTATTATTCTAGATTCATCCACAGAAAGTTTCAAAGACCCTATAATACTTCTGTTATACAGCCAATTACCCGGTATTTCAGCATAAAATTCAGAATATAACTTAGGAATATCGGTCTGAAACTCCCAACCCTGAAAATTAAAATGAAAAGGTGACTGCATTTCATATTCATACTCCACTATTACCCCTTCTTGTACATTTGGAAATGTAAATTTTAATTGAGTCCATTTTTCATTTATTTCTTCCTCATAAAATTCTGCAGTTTTGACGGGTATACTCATGCCATTATTGTGTGTGACAGCCTTAATTTTTACTATTTTTTCCTTATTTTTTTTTGAATGATATAATGGTATTTCTATATCCGCATGTTTAAAACCATCTTTGTTTAAAATCTTCACTTTAGCGTGGTATTTGGTAATCAGCCAAATGTAACTATCTCTTACATCAAAATAATTGTGTCCGTATTCAGACAAATAAACAGCTGTTGCTTCTTTATCTTTATCATAAGAAGTAAATGAACTTTCCGATTGTGAGATAGTACCAAATTCTGGTTTTTCTTGAGCAACAAGAGATAAAGTACACAATATAAAAATCAAATAATATTTTTTTCTAATGGTATTGAACATTATTATTTCTTATTTAAAATACAAATTAACAAACACTTACTTAAATACTATTTAAGTTAATCTCTACAACATTTATACTCTTGACAAAACAATTTTTTCTGTCTGTTTCAGTACCATTTGATTATAAAACTCCTTTAAAGATTCATAATAAAAAGCAGGTATTAATGCTTCTTGAATCTTTGTGGTGCTAACAACCTGTAATAGATTTCCATTTTGTTTAATAGCGAAGTTAAAAGTGCCAATTTTATCAGGTAGCCCTATTGTTATTTTCTCTGGCAAAGATTCTACCTTATAACCATCAGGGATGGTGTAAGTTATGCTCACCTTACTGGAAGAAGGATAATTAAAATCGATAGGGTATTCTCTTGAATCTAATTTAAAAGGATTTTCATTTAAGCTTAAAAATAATAATGGATTGAAATATAATTTGTCATCAATTACCTCTATTTGTTCATCATTAATAAACGACAAAGAATACTCTAAAGGCTGATCTGGAGCTTTGCCATTTTTTAGCTCAAAATCATCTACTTCTATATTTTGGTATAATGAAGAATTATTAAAAATTTCCTCTTCGGTTTTATCATGATTATCCATTCTATGCTCGAAAGCTAAATGATTACTTAAACGAATTTTCATTTCCCCTTCAATCAAGCCATCTTCCTTTATGTTGGCTTGCATAAAAACAAATTTATTAGAAATAGATTTAGCCGCTAATGAAACTTCTTTTGAAGTACCATCTTCTCTAACTAATCGACCCATCCAATTCATAGCTCGACTTGGCAACTCGTTTACTGCCAACATTTTTTCAGTAGCATCTAATACAATAAAATCTTCACCATTTTCTATGGCGGCTATAACATAATTAAAACCACTGGTGGTAGGAAAAATAGGAATACCATTAGATTTTGTACTTACTAAAACAGGGTTAGCTTTTATACCCGCGTATCGCAACATAGATGTTAGCATTAAATTTATTTCTGCAACGTTACCCCTTTTCTCCTCATATGCTTTCTTTACACCAACACTACAACCCACACCATAATAATCATTCCAACTCATTCTATTCTGAACATATTTATAAATCTCAGATATCAACAATTTAGCATCTTTATTTTCCGCTATAAGCACGTCTAAGTCATTTCTATAAAATCTATTCTTACTAACTTGTTCCCCAAAATCATCGTACTTATAAATTGTATTTGCAACATCTTCCCAAGACTTACTATATATTTTAAAACCAGCGTTTGGAAATTTTGTTGACTCTAGTTCAAATACAATTGCACTTCTATAATTCTCAATATTATTAGTGTAATCAACCTCTTTTAGAGCAGGTATATTTTCTGCGTTGATTTCATAATGCTTCTCAAAAAATTCAAGTTCAGCCAACTGGTTTGTTGATTTTGACCCAACAGACCCAAAACTATCGTCTCTTTTTGTTTTATAATTATAATTGATTTTTCGATTCTTTTGAGATTCTTTTAATGATATAGGATAAAAACCTTTTGTAAATCTTTTAAAATTAAAATACTCTGGCACCTCTACGCTTAATTCTACATAATCTAAAGGTATACCGTATTGTAAAGTAAAATCATCCATATAACCTACCATATCAGAACTAATGTCATATCTTATATCCATTACACTACCCACCTTCACATTCGGCATAGTGATAGAAACACTGTTGCGATATTTACTTACATTTTCTAAAAAAATCCCTTCTTTTTTAAGCTTACTTTCTTCTATTTTACCATTAACAAGATTATATGTAAACCCTTTAATATTATATATTTTTTGTTCCCCAGAATTAGAGGTATATAAGGATACTACTTTAGTAGCCCAATCTAAACCAGCCTTGTTATAAATTTTAATTCTTAGATGGACTTCTCTGGTTGTATTAAATCCTTTGCCAGAAGAATAATTGTAAAAAAGTCTTTCTTTTTTATATAATATTGCTGCCTCTGAATCACTATCAACAGCATGTAGTTTCTGAGCAACTTGCTCCATTGAAACCTTTCCAAACTTTACGGCACTAGATTGTGCATTTATTGAAAATGAAATAAAAGCTAAGGTGATTGAAAAAAATAATTTCATTAATTTTATATTTTAATAAGTACAATTTTTGATGCGTCTACTCTAGAAATGGTCTTTCTAAAATCTCGATAATCATTATAACTGGTTTTTGAGAATTTACCAGGCTTCATTAATAATCTCCTTTTGAAATGTAATGTAGATTCTGATAATTGTTCTACATTGACTTCAAATTCACCAAAATCATTTTTTAATTTTACTGGCTTTAATGAAGATTCTATTTCATAACCATTTGGTATTTCTATTATAAATTCATCTTCATCTAAATACCCTCTATTAATAACTATATCTCGGTTTCTCTCTTTATCCCTTTTGGGCACATATTCGTTTCTATTCAACATGTTTGGAGCAAAAAGAAGGCGGTCACCTGCTTTTGACAGATATCCAGATGTTTTTATATCTATGTTCTCGATTGTTTCAATATTATCCTTGTCATTTACTATATCATGGTTTAGAATATGTACATCATTTATGTAATCCCAATGACGTTTGTAGTACTTCTCCACATCTTCTTTACTATCATTCGACAAGCCATATTTTTGATTGTACTGTATACCAGTACTTTTTATCTTTAACTGCGCATTAATTTCACTTTCTCCTATTATTATATTTGCCGTAGTCATCTGTTTACTTTGTTCAGATGTATACTGCCTAGACTTTACCATTTCACCACCATCAGGACCCACTTTTAATACATACCTATTATCTGTAAATGTTCCTGAAAAATTTGCAGGTACTACTTGACTGGTACATTCTAACCAAATTTCCTCATCGACCAATGGTACGTTCAAAAAAGCATGATTACCTTGTAAAGACGGAAAGTCATAATCTAAACTTCGCATATTTGGACCTGCCGAAACAATAGTATAATATGACTCTATACCAACTGCTTTCAGCAAAGCCATTGTATAATTAGTAAGACCTTTACAATCACCATACTTGACTCTATCTACTTCAATAGCGCTTATTGGCTCCCATCCACCTATACCCATTTGTACACTGATATACCTGGTGTTATCCTGAACAAATTGATATACTATTTTTATCTTTTCTTTTGGGTCCTCTATTCCCCTAACTAAAGTCTGTACTTTTTGAATGGTTGAAGCGTTAAGTTCCCCTCGCCCCTTTAATAGAGAATTGTATATCCAACCTCCAAATTCTTTCCATGAAGTTGCATGACCCTCTACCCCTTTTAAATGAAAATCTTCAAGTGCGAATTGTACATTAGGTGCAAATTCTATAAACTCAGGATCAAAATCTTCTGACTCTAATGCTTTTAAATTTACCGCTGTATAGTTTACGCCAGATTCTATTTCTGAACGTATCACATTATAATCTGCAAGATTATTTTCCTTATATCTATATTTAATTGTTGAAGGCAAATTCAAATTGAATTCACTTTTTTCAACACTTAGTCTATAACCATCCATAAAAAACCAACGTGGCATAAACGCTGTATCAGATGTTGTATGCTTTTCGGTTAAAACAACTGTATAAGGATATTTAGTAGGAGTGTATCTGAGATATTTTACTCTAGAATCAGAATACAAAGTTCCTTCACCAGTAGCAGTTTGGTCAATGAAATCCTTTTCTTTAAACTTTTCTATTTCTTTGCCATTAGCATCAAGTATTATGGCTTCAAGATCCTTTATCGAGGTCTCGTTGTCATAAAACACTTTGGCATTTACATGCTTAGAACCACTTTCATTTAATACGGTGACCACTCTTTTAGATGTAACTTCCATAAAATCAGAAGATTTAACTAAAACAGTACTTTCATCTAAACGAACAACAGCATCTGAATTTTTTAAAAAGGAGGGTTCTATTTTAGAAAAACTGTATTTTTGGGCAATCGCGATATGAGTTATCGCGAAGAAGAACAGAAAAAAAGATAAGCGCATAAGTTTGGTAAGCTGGTTTCTATCTTAACGACAAAAACAGTATATTTCTTACAAAAATTTACAGAAAAATTATTGTACCCTAAGTTTTATCTTTAGTATCTATCAAAATTGTAACAGGACCATCATTCAGTAACTCAACTTTCATATCTGCTCCAAATACACCTGTACCAACTTTTTTATCCATTTTAGATTCTAGGGTAGCAATAAAAGCTTCGTAAAGTGGAATAGCTACTTCTGGTCTTGCTGCTTTTATATAAGATGGGCGATTTCCTTTTTTTGTACTTGCATGCAAGGTAAACTGACTTACCACAATAGCATCTCCGTTTGTTTCTAGTAGAGAATTGTTCATTACCCCTTCTTCATCATTAAAAATACGGAGATTGACTATTTTATTCGTGAGCCAATCAATATCTTCTTGGGTATCTAAATTTTCAATTCCGATAAGTATTAAAACACCTTCCTCAATGGCGCTTATCTTTTCTCCATTAACCGTTACACTGGCTTTTGATGCACGTTGTATTACTGCTCTCATTTCTTATCATCATGTATATCTACTCTGTAATGCTCTTCTTCTCCCTTTATCATTTGCAGGTAACTATTGTACCTGCTCCAAGCTATATCACCTGTTTCTAAAGCATCTTTAACGGCACATTTTGGCTCATCTACATGAATACAATTATTAAACTTACATTCTTGTTTCAATTTAAAAAACTCTGGAAAATAGTTCCCTATTTCTTCTTTTTCCATATCAACGATACCAAACCCTTTTATTCCAGGCGTATCTATAATACGGGCATCAAAACTTAAATCGAACATTTCTGCAAACGTAGTCGTATGCTGACCTTGTAAATGTTGCTCAGAAATCTGTTTTGTTTTTATATCTAAATTAGGCTCAATAGTATTTACTAATGTAGACTTACCAACACCCGAATGTCCAGAAAACATTGAGGTTTTACCTTCCATCATTTCTTTTACCTTGTCTACATTTTTTCCTGTCGCTGCTGAAATGCCAATACAGGTATACCCTATTTTTCGGTATAATGCCGCTAAGAATTTAATTTCATCTAACTCTTCTGGTGTATAGGTATCTACTTTATTGAATAGTAAAATCGCAGGAATTTCGTATGCCTCGGCCGTAATTAAAAATCGATCTATAAAAACCGGATAGGTTGGCGGATTGTTCAATGTTACCAATAAAAATACTTGATCTAAATTGGCCGCTATAATATGGGTCTGCTTAGATAGGTTAACAGATTTACGAATGATATAATTTTTACGATCTTCTATTTCATTAATAATACCAAAGGTATCATCGCCAGTAGTCTCCACTTCAAAACGCACATAGTCCCCAACCGCAACAGGATTTGTACTTTTTATACCTTTTATCCTAAACTTTCCTTTGATTCTACACTCATAAAAATCGCCATCATCTGCCTTAACAGTGTACCAACTTCCCGTAGATTTGTATACAATTCCTACCATTTATCCAAAATACCTTCCTTTTATACAAAGTAACTGCTTTAAATATAAAAATTAACATAAATTTGGATTTAGAACTATAACATTAAATAATAACCAAAATCAAGAAAATGAAATCCGTTAAAAATTTATTGCTGACGCTAACCTTATCAGCGTTTACTTTTGGGGCAGCCCAGGAGACAATTACAAACGAATCTGTAGTACAAATGGTCGAGCTTGGCTTCGACGATTATATGATTATTGATAAAATAAACACTTCTGATGTAAAATTCGATGCTTCTATTACTGCTTTAGGTGCCATGAAAAATGCAGGTGTTTCTTCTGAAGTTTTGTCTTTAATTATGGATAAGTCTAAACAGAACACAATGTCCAAAACTGGCATATATTATACTGATGTAAGTGGTGAAGACAAATTGGTTCAACCAAGTGTATTTTCTGGAGCTAACTCTAACCAAGTTGCACAAAAATTGGTTTCTGGTCTAATCAACGCTAAACAAAAAGCACAATTACCAAAAACACAATCTAATAACGTTATTCGTCAAAGTCAACCTGAATTTACTTTTATTTTTGACCCTAGTGTTACTCAAGTTGATAATATGCAAAACAACCAAGGTAGCGATGCAGGTATTTTTAACTGGTGGTTTAGAATGGCAAGTAACCCTAACGAGTTTGTTTTGGTAAAACTTACCGTAAAAGAGAAAAAGAATCTTAGAGAAGTTATTACAGGTAAAAGTAGCTGGATCACTAGTAGTAGTGGTATAGACCCTAAATACGCCCTTAACTTCGCTATCGAGGAAATTGAAGGAAATAAATTCAAAGTTACTCCTGATTCGTTAGAGCCAGGTGAATATTGCTTTATTTACCAAGGTCAAGTACCTCAAGGTAGAGAGAATCAATCTGTATTTGATTTCTCTATTCAATAGAAAAACAACATATTTTATATAAAGACCCGATGCCAAAAACATCGGGTCTTTTTTATTTCTTTTACTCATTCTTATCAAGTCCAAAATTTATATAACAATAAATTTCAGGCTTTTAAATGCAATTAAACATGTTTTGAAGTGTTAGTAATTCATAATCATCGAAAAGATGACCAATCATTAAAAACCAAAATCATGAAAAAAAGTATTTTTAGTCTTCTATTAATTTTCAGTGGCGCCCTAAGTTTAAGCGCACAAGAGTTTAAAGTTATTACAAGTGTAGAATCTATCGTATCAAGTGGAATGGGACGCTCTAGAATTATAGATGGTAATGAAGAAAAGGATTATGCTGAATTTACCACAACCCAAACCGAAGATGACAATAGCCGTAACAAATCTAAAAGAGATGAAATTAGGGTAAGAGATTTTGACGAAACCAAACTTTTAAATTTCTTCAATATTGGAGGCATCCGTTTTCAGAATATAGCTGCCAATGATGCCGTTATAACTTCAAAGATAAATGCAATGGTTGCCGAAGGATGGGAACTCGCATTTGTAACTAGCGCTGTTGAAAGTGACGGTGGTAAAGGTGATTCTTCAGGTATTTTTATTACCCGTTATATTTTTAAAAGATAAATGAACACATAAAAAAAGCCCGGTCAATTGACCGGGCTTTTTTATTAAATATACTCTATTACTATTGCGCTAAATTTATTTCAACGCGTCTATTTTTCTGTCTACCATCTTTGTACATGTTGGTAGCGATTGGCTTACTTTCCCCATAACCGATAGCAGTTAACCTTGATGGTGAAATACCTCCAGTAATTAAAAACTGCAATACGGCTTGTGCTCTTTTCTCCGATAGTTTTTGATTGGTAGCTTCAGAACCTATACTGTCGGTATGCCCTTCAATTGTGAAGTTAGCATTTGGGTATTCATTTAATATCCCAATAATATCTACCAACACTGGTGTAGATTCATCTTTAAGCGTAGATTTTCCTGTCGTAAACAAAATTGTTTTTGCATACTCGTTCAAAGACTTTTGAACCTCAGCAGTAACTACTGGCTCTGGACAACCATTGTTTGCAACTGTACCCATTTCATTAGGACATTCATCATCTTTATCTATAACCGAATCGCCATCAGAATCTGCCCAAGGACAACCATTATTCTCTACCGGACCTGCCTCATCTGGACATTGATCTTCATTATCCAATATAGTATCGCCATCAGTATCACCCCATGGGCATCCGTTATTTTCTACTGGACCTGCTTCTTCTGGACATTTATCTTCATTATCCATTACAGAATCTCCATCAGTATCACCCCATGGGCAACCATTATTTTCAATTGGTCCTGCTTTTTTAGGACAACCATCTTCTTTATTAGGAATACCATCACCATCAGAATCTTTAGGCCGACCATAATATACCGGTATTTTCAAACCTGCATACACATCTGCTCCTTGAATCTCATTCTTAGTAAATGTAGATATTAGAGAACCTGAACCAATGTAAAGTGGACCCGCACGTAAACCTGCACCTATTTGAAGTCCGTTATATTGATAGCTGCTAACCGGCAAATAGAAACTGAACCATTTGCTTTCAAAACGTGGCGTCAATGAAAACACATTTGCTGTTCTTAAAACATTTTCACCAGCAGAACGCATTGATAAATCTGTATTGAAATTTAAATAGAAATTGCTCTTAATATTCCAATCTGCGTTAAAATGAAGGGCAGTTGGTAAACCAGCTTTCATATCTTCTGTAGCTTGTGTAAACGTATATAGGTTCTGTAAATCATCAGAATCTTCAATATTGTCATAATCATCTTGGGTAATGGTGTTGTTGATATTGTAATTATCAATTAAACTACCCTTATAATTAACCGACCCAATATCAGTAAGAGACAAGCCTAGTTTAAGCTTGTATTTATTCTTATCCTTCATAACGGTTTTTTCACCGTCTGCGCCTGTAACCACATAGTCTTCGTAATTAGGTCTCCATTCATATACAAAACCTAAATCGACACCAAAACCTTTTGCATTTGGTACTTCATACTCGTAATTATCATCATCATAATCATCTGCACGACCATAAATTAAATCACCTGTAGATTCTAAAGTTCCTATAGTTGAGCTATCAGGCAATGTTGCACCGTCGGCATCATAATCTATAGTTACATTTCTACCTGTAACATATGCATTACCAAAACCTTTTAAATACTTTAAAGAAAGACCGCCTTTTAAGAAATGTTCTTCTTTATTCATCAACTCTTGTGCATAGGTAAGACCTGCTTCTGCCCAACCGTGACCTGATGCAAAGAAATCTCCTTCGTTTACAATAAAATCTTGACTCTCATCTATACTGTCATCAAGATCATCTAGACTTTCACCGTTAAATTCATTACCTGTAACAAAACTTCTTGCTCTTGTAAAAACGGCTATAGATGATGTTCTACCTACATTAAACATAAAGGATGGACCTAATATATCTACGTTGCCCGAGAAGTTATTATTGCTTGACAGCATTAAATTGGCGTCAGTATCATAGTCAAAATCACTAGAAACTAATTCCGAGAAACCTACCCCTATATAATCATTGGCTAAAAATGCACTTGCACCTACTAAATTGATATCTGTCTTAAAACGAGAATCCGCTATATTCGCAGGGTTAGAGATTACACTATTTACACCACTATAGTTATCGGTCAAATAGCCTATATAGGATTGTGCTTTTGCCGATATTGATGCAATCAACATAATACCTACTAATAATACTTTTTTCATACTCTTGGTTTGGTTAAAATGATTTTATAAACCCCTAACGGATGACCGTTACGTATATTGTTAAAACGTATACCTTTTCTTACAATTTTAAATTAGCCACAAAAAAACATCCGCAATGTGCGGATGTTTTATATTTATGAAATTGAGCAAATTTTACGCGTTTACTATCTTCTCTTGATGATTTATAGATTCTTGGTGAATAGCTTTGAACATACGAAGAATAAACTCTTCACTAAGTCCTTTACTTTCCCCTTCTAAAATCATAGCTCCTAAAATCTGATTCCATCTGTTAGATTGAAGAACGGCAACGTTTTTCTGCTTTTTAAGCTCACCTATACCGTCAGAAACTTTCATTCTTTTACCTAAAGTATCAATAAGCTGACTGTCAATAACATCAATTTGAGCTCTTAAATTACTCAACTGAGAATTGTACTCTGCTTCTGGATCACTTTCTTTTCTAATTTTAAGATCTCTCATGATCTGTACCAATTTATCTGGGGTAACCTGTTGTGCAGCATCACTCCAAGCATTATCTGGATCATGGTGTGTTTCAATCATTAAACCGTCAAAATTCAAATCTAAGGCAGTTTGCGAAACATCAAAAATCATATCACGATTACCGGTAATATGCGAAGGATCGTTTATTAAAGGTAAATCTGGAAATTTGTTTTTGAAATCAATAGCCATTTGCCATTCTGGTATATTTCTATACTTCGTTTTTTCGTAAGTAGAAAATCCTCTATGAATTGCTCCTAATCTTTTGATACCTGCAGTGTGCAATCTTTCGATACCACCTAACCACAAAGCTAAATCTGGATTTACTGGATTTTTCACCAATACAATCTTATCGGTACCTTTTAGTGCATCTGCCAATTCCTGCATGATAAACGGACTAACAGTTGATCTTGCACCGATCCATAACAAATCGATATCATGCTCTAAAGCCAATTCAACGTGCGCACGGTTAGCAACCTCTGTTGCTGTTTTCATACCTGTTTCAGCCTTAACTTTCTGAAGCCATTTAAGACCTAAAGCGCCTACTCCTTCAAAATTTCCTGGGCGAGTACGTGGTTTCCAGATACCGGCTCTGTAATAATTTACATCGGTATCTTTTAAGGAGCGTGCTATACCTAACACTTGTTCCTCTGTTTCCGCACTACATGGCCCTGCTATTACTAGTGGATGGTCTAGGTTTAAGTCATCCAACCATGTTCTCATTTGTTTTGAATTTTCCATTTTAATTATTCTATTTCTTGTTTAACGGTATTCTTTTTTAATATTCCTTTAATCTTATTCGTATTATTCATTTCATTATAAATGCCCTCGTAATCATCTTTCAGCAACAAATCTTTAAATGCCGTAAGATTTTGAATGTACTCTTCTAATGTTTCTACTACATTCTCTTTATTCTGTTTAAAAATTGGTGTCCACATGGCTGGCGAACTTTTTGCCAGACGCACCGTACTTTCAAACCCACTGCCCGCCATATCAAAAATATCGCGCTCGTTCTTTTCTTTCTCTATTACCGTTTTACCCAACATAAAGGCACTTATGTGCGATAAGTGTGACACATAGGCAATATGCTTATCGTGTGCCACCGGATTCATATACCGAATTCTCATTCCCACTGCCTGAAAAACTTTTAAAGCCTTTTCTTGAAGCTTAAATGCAGTTAATTCCACCTCACAAATAATATTCGTTTTGTCCTTGAATAAATTATGTATAGCCGCAGACGGACCTGAAAATTCTGTTCCTGCAATTGGGTGACATGCTAAAAAATTTCTTCTCTTCGGATGATTCTCTAAAGTTTTACAAATTAGTGCTTTGGTTGATCCAACATCAAAAACTACACAATCTTCATTAACAGCATCTAATATGGCAGGAAGCTCTGTTACCATAACATCAACAGGTATACTTACAATGACCATATCTGCCAATTGTAAATCTTGATAGGTCGCTTTCTGATCGATTATACCCAAAGTCAATGCCTCAGCTATATTTGCCTCATTAGATTCTATGCCATATACAGTTACATTGTCAAAAGCAGACTTTATATCCTTTACTAGAGAACCTCCTATTAAACCGATACCAATTACAAATACATTCATTTTTAAAGCTACGCTTTAGTCGTTTGATCTAATTATTCAAATCTTTTAATTGCTTCTTTTATTTTATCCTGAGTAATACATAGCGAAAAGCGAATATAACCTTCACCATTACTACCAAATATAGTACCTGGCGTTATGAACAAATCTTTTGTATATAATATGTCATCTATAAATTCTTCTGATGATACACTGCCTTCAGGTAATTTTGCCCAAACGAACATACCTACTGCATCTCTATCAAAAGTACATCCAAGCGTTTCTGCCAGCTGAAAAATTAATTCTCTTCGATCGCCGTATACTTTATTTAGTTCTCTAAACCAATCATCACTACTGTTGAGTGCTGCAATTGCTCCTTTCTGAATTCCGTAAAACATTCCAGAATCCATATTACTCTTCACCTTCAAAATAGCATTAATGTGCTCTTCACTACCTAATACAAAACCTACGCGCCAACCAGCCATATTAAAAGTTTTACTCAAAGAATTTAATTCTAGGCACACTTCTTTTGCATTTGGTATGCTTAAGATACTTGCAGGCTCTGCATTTAATACAAAACTATATGGATTGTCATTCACCAATAGAATGCTATGCTCTTTGGCAAAATCAACAATCTTTACAAATTGTTCTTTAGTTGCCGTAGCGCCCGTTGGCATATGTGGGTAACTTAACCACATAATCTTAACCTTAGTCAAGTCTTGTTTTGCCAATGCTTCTAAATCTGGAAACCAACCGTTATCTGCAGTTAAATCGTAATATTTAGGCACTGCGCCAACCAAATTTGTAACCGATGTATATGTAGGATAACCTGGGTTAGGAATCAATACTTCATCTCCCTCATTTAAAAAAGCAAGACTAATATGCATGATACCTTCCTTAGACCCCATTAAAGGCAGAATTTCTGTATCTGGATTTGCAGCTACATTGAATTTATTGTTATAAAAATTGGCTATACCAGCTCTTAATTGTGGTAGCCCTTGGTAACTTTGATATTGATGCGCTCCACTTTCCAGTACAGCTTCCTGAATTGCATTTAACACTTCTTGAGACGGAGCCAAATCTGGACTTCCAATTCCCATATTTATGATAGGTTTACCCTGCGCCATTAAGCCGCGCACCTCTCTTAATTTTTTTGAGAAGTAGTATTCCTGTATGGTATTTAACCTTTCGGCCGTACGTATCATTGTCTTACATTTTTATATTCACCTAAAACTTTAAAGTCCTCTGCCATGATGTCCAAAAGACTTTTTGCTTTCACAAAGTCTTTATATTCCGTAAAAGTAACATCAACAAAAAAGGCATATTTCCATGGTGTTTCTATTACCGGTAACGACTGGATCTTTGTCAAATTCAATCTACAATCACTCATAACATTAAGCACAGCAGCTAAACTTCCCCGTTTATGGTCGGTTATAAACCGCAATGAAGCCTTTGTAATTTCAGCTTCTGGCAACACATTGTTTTTTGTTTTTACAATGATAAAACGAGTGGCATTATTTTTAATGGTCTGTATGTCGTTCGCTACGATGTCCAACCCATATAATTCTGCCGCTACATTAGGTGCAATAGCTGCCACATGCTTTAATTTTAGCTCTTGTATACGTTTTGCCGTCTCTGCCGTATCCACATCTTCTACCAATCTTACGTGCGGATATTGCCTGAAATATTCCTTACATTGTAACAGCGCCATAGGATGAGAACTCACCTCTGTAATATCCTCAATTTTCTGCCCTTTCAACACCATTAAGTTATGGTGGATATTCAAATAATACTCCCCAATTATGTGCAAGTCATTATGATTGACCAATGCATAATTGGGTATTATAGATCCTGCGATCGAGTTCTCTATAGCCATAACACCTTGGTCTGCCTCTTTAGACAATAATTTGTCTACCAAGGCATCAAAAGAAAGACATTCTACTAACTCAATATCATCACCAAAACAATCTTTTGCAACTTGATGATGGTTGCTTCCTTTAATTCCCTGTATGGCTATTTTTAAACTCACTTTTGCTCAATTTTATTCAAAAAAAAAGTTCCGACATATATCGGAACTTGAATTCTATTTTATATTTAAAATATGCTAGAACAGTCCCGTACCTCTCTTAAAAAAGAAGTAAAAATAAAAACCGTTCCAGAAATATTGTTTTGTCATTGTGCTTGAAAACTTTGGCTAATGTAGTAATTATATTTAAAAATGGTCGTGTTCCATTTTATTTTTTTAAAAAAATCAATTTCTGTCTCAAAATGTAATGGTTTTGTGTTAAATGTTCAGTGAATTTTTCAATAGTGCAAAATCAATAACTACTAATTCTGTAACGTATTTGGCTGATAATAAAAGGGAATAGACCATGTAAATTCTTTTACATCACCCAAAGTTTTAGTGACTACCAAGGTATTATTGCCTTTTTTCAATAACTCCTTATCTATAAAACCTACGATACCAAACTGCTCTGAAACCGCATGGTCTTTCTTTAGAAAATTAATATTTAATAAAGTACCATTGAGGGTAACCTTATGATATTTTTCATAACAGTCTAGATAAAACTTTCTAGATTTAACTCTTTCCTCCTCACTGGACAAACTATCGTCTTCCTGATATTCCCCACATGTCTCAGCTTGATAATTACGTTCATGATGAAATATAGGAATAAACAACTTTACAGTCTCACCCACTATAATATCAGATTGTATTTGAGGAGTTAGCAAAAATGATTCATCAGAGTTTTGATCACTATAATAATTCAAGTACATTAGATTTACATCATGATTTTTTGGTAAAATCAAATGAGGAATATTGGTATCTTGAAACTTCACTAACGTCAAAAATATACCGGATGCAAAAAACGCTAGCACGAGATATACTAGCGACTTTTTCTTTTTAAAATTCGATCCAAAAACCATTGATACCTGAAGTAAATTACGGTAAAGAGGACCATAGGTTACCATTGATGTCAATCTAACCAATTTAAACATCCATGTTTGTACCCATACATTATTGTTATACTTTTTTAAATTTCCAATGACACTAAAAATCATTTGTAACACTAGAAGACTTAAGATTAAAAATAAAGGAATTAACAGTATATAACTCGGGATATAGTCTAATAACATATTGTAAATAAGCATGTAAATACTTAAAAATAAAGACATATATGTGTAAATCAATAGAATAGTAAATGCCGAAGAAAAAATTACACTACATAAATCATCTACTTTCCGAATAGTATCTTCTTGCTTTGGCAGTATAGCTAAAATCTTCTCTGTATAAATTCTAGAGTATACACTATCCTCAATACTATAATCTGGAAAAACGGAGTTTAACCCCACCAATCCGATCCAATAAGCTCGTAAAACAAAATGAATTACAAACATAGATACTAGTATGCTAATAGCTAGCAAACCTAAAAAAACAATCATATACCCATAAATGTATTGTTCAACAGGTAATAAATCAATGTATTTGTTTGTAGCCCATTCTATTAACCCAAATAATTGAAACGTACCAAAAATGGCAATTGCAGAAACTAATAACTCTGCTTCCCAACTCTCTTCCTTTAATCGTTGGAGCCATTTAATATTCTTTTTATTTTCTACAACTGAGGTGGTTTCTGGTGGTAAGCTCATTCTGTATTAGCAATTTCCATGGTTAGTGAGACTAATATACCCTTTCTTTAAAACTAAAAAAATAATTAGATAACTAGGTATTACACTCGTTGAAAAAACAATCTACAATTGCATCTAAACTTTTCTGCACTTTAGGATCTGTACAGTTAATTAAAATTGAAAATACAAGCTGCTCTTTGGGATAGACAAAGAAATTAGAATACCCTCCTACTCCATTACCAACATGCCCAAAAAACTTTCTTCCTTTGGCATCTTCACTCACCTGCCAGCCTAAACCGTAATATGTAGAATTAGCTGGAACTTGATGCGCGGTTAAGAATTGATTGAGAATCTCTTCGCTGATTTCAACTTTCTTATCTAAAAATGCTTGTCCAAATTTTGCAATATCATCCGAAGTTGACAAATATCCTCCTCCTGCTAATTTGTAAAAATTATCAACAGGAATTGCTTTTCTAAATCCAGTTATACCTTTTGTGTAAAATTTGGTTACCTGGTTTTGTTTTTCGGATGTAGAAATAAAATTAACACCTCCTGTTTGTCTTTGGTTACGGTCAGAATGAGATTTTGGAATACATGTATTTTTCATCCCTAACGGATTCAGCACCTTCTCTTGCACATACTTTTCAAATGGAATTACGCTTGCTTTTTGCATTGCTGCAGAGATCATTACCCAGTCAAAACTATTATACAAATACTCGGTACCAGGTTCATAAACCAAAGGGTCATCCTTAAAAATCCTTAACCCTTCTATGATAGAAAAAGGCTCGTTAAGTCCATATTCCTTGCCTTTGTATACTCTAATTCCAGCCCTATGACTAGCTAATTGACGAATAGTAAAATCCCATTCCTTCTTTGGATAATCTGGCAGATAGGTATAAAAAGATTCATCTAAATCAATAATGCCCTCTTGAACCATATATGCCAATGCCGTTGCGGCAATAGGTTTTGACACACTAGCTATTCTAAAAATTGATTTTATGGGGTTTACAAATTGCTTCTGCTCTAAATCTGCATAACCATAACCTTTTTGAAATATGGTTTTACCCTCTTTTAATACGGTAATAGCAATTCCAGGGGCTTTTTCTTCTTTTATTAATTGTTGTAACAAAAAATCTGCTTTTACCAAACCAGATAAATCAGTGTCATCTCCTAAAACACGCTTGGTAGCAAAAACATTTTTTAGATATTTAAGGATAGGGTTCATTCCACAAAGATCAAGCGACCATTATATAATTCTTCAACGGCAACAATTTCAGGTCGATTAAAACTTTGTACATCTCCTGTCCCCCTTAATACTCCAGTAAGACTTGTTTGCGGATTCACCAATAAATCATTAGACCCTCTATGATTTAGATTTACGCGTTCTGCAATCAATTCTTCTGCTTCTATTCTAGAATCTCCTGCAGCTATACTAATATTAAAACTTTCTGCGGTTCCTTTTAATCTGAAGTAGGAAATTCCATTACTTGTAATACCTAAACTAGTTACGTTTAATTCTAAATTAAATTCTCCATCCGTTGTTTCCGCTTCCGGATCTGTAAAACTTTCAGACAACAAGCTTAAACTATCAAAACTTAAAACGCCATCACTGGTTATTGGAAAACCGGTACTGCTTCTAATACTTGTTAAATTGGGAGTAGTAACATAAACCACTGTTGTACCATAATCACGTACGTAATTACAATCGTTAGTATCTGTTAGTAACAAATTCCCATCCTCAACCACCGCATCTACCTCGTTACGTAAATTTTCTCCGGTTTCAATTTCAACTTTTTGGGTATCGCCCTGTTTAATAACTAAGGTTACATTTTCAAATACAGTTATGGCATTAAATGTATCTACATTAACTTCTTCCTTGACAATAGCTCCAGTTTCCTGAAAACAATCTGATGCATTTTCCGAATCGCAAGAAATAAATGAAAATAATAGTATCCCAGACAAGACTAAAAGAACTCGACTGCCCTCGACCAGATTACTTTTTAATTTATATATCATTTCTATCATCTTACAATCTTATTCCTATTCCAAATTCTACGGCTTCCGCTTTTGCCCCATGAGACTTTAAGGTTACCGCGCCATACAATTTGTCGCCAAAATAACGTTTTAAACCAACACGCAGATACGTACGCCCCTCAAAATCAAACGGATAATAGACATAATATCCAAACTGAGAAATTACCGACATGCTATTAATGAACAATTCATGCCCCATAAATACACCTACTCTTTTATAATCATCATCAGCAGCCACATCATTTTCAGGAAAAGCGATACTTTGATAACGTATTAATTCTTTCAGGAAATTAGAGAAATAAACATCTGTACCCAGTTGTATTGCACTTTTTCTACCTACTCTTTTATCAGCGTAAGCAGAAAGGACAACGAATCCATATTGACCTGAATTAATAACATCACTTTCATTTATTCCTGTTCTTAACACAAAGTTGTAACGTAATGGTTCGGTTACTTTTTCTTTTTCACGATGCACATATTCTATTTCTTTTCCTCCATCTAAATCATACACAAAACCGGCATTAAACGCCAATGTATTAGTAGATGTATTTGGAGCTCTAAAATTCGCATTTGAATAATGAATGATAGAAGCACCAGCCTTAAACCCTAATCCTTTAAAAATATTTTCTTTGTGATAATTGAACATTAAATAGGTGGAACTCAATATGTCAGACCCGTAGGCATTATTCCTAAAATTGGTTTCCTTATCATATGGGTTAGAGGCATAAGACACACCCTGCCCCACACGAAACTGTACATTACGTTTAAAAAAATAGAAATTATAGTGGGCATAAAGTCCGTAATTATCACCCAAAGTACCATTGTTGCCATTCTGGTATATGAAAGAATATCCTAAATCAGGATAATTATATAATTCCTCCCATTCCTCTGCACCATACGTTTTACGATTATAGCTCAGAATCACGCCACTTGGATGCGAAGTAATTAAATGCGATATATCTGGATTATGTAAAATAATAGACCCGTAAAACTGACTTGCATCAAGGGTATATTTTTTAAGCTCAGTAGATTCCTGTGCAAAACAAAAAGAAACTGATAACAGTAAAATAGAAAAAAACTTGAAATTCATTGAGGGCAAAAATAAGTAGTAAGTACGAAGTACCAAGTTCTTTCTTACAAATAATGTAATTACAAAAGTAATAATGTCACTTCGAGTGATTTTTTGAGGCACCAAGAAATTTTTATCGAAAAGCCCCCTCGTTACAAAGGTTCTCGACACATTTTCATATCTCCGTTACTCTACGATATAAAAACCCTCAAACTGACAAACTAGCTTCCTGAAAACTAAAAAAGTGCTTCTGCTATTGCCTTTATATTATCAGATTTACCCATAGAGTAGTAATGTAAAACAGGTACTCCCGCAGCTTTCAATTCTTTAGATTGTTGAATTGCCCATTCAATACCTACCGCACGTACATCTTTGTTAGTAGCGCAACTATCAACTGCTTCTATTAAATCTTGTGGCATATCTATTCTAAACACTTGTGGCAACAACTGCATATGTCGCTTTACAGCAATTGGTTTAATACCTGGTATGATTGGTACCGTAATTCCAATATTCTTGGCTGCTTCAACAAACTCAAAATACTTTTTATTATCGAAGAACATTTGTGTTACCACATAATCGGCACCTGCATCTACTTTTTCTTTTAAACGCTTTAAATCTGATTGTAATGAAGGTGATTCTAAATGCTTTTCAGGATATCCGGCTACGCCAATACAAAATTCACTGCAATGCTCACTTTCTATAGATTCGTGCAAATACTTGCCACAATTTAAATCTTGAATCTGTTTTACCAAGTTTATAGCAAACGGATGCCCACCATCGGTAGGTTCAAAATATTTTTGCTCACTACGGGCATCACCACGCAATGCCATTACATTTTGTATGCCCAAATAATGACAATCGACCAACATGTATTCGGTCTCTTCTTTGGTAAATCCGCCGCATATTACATGTGGCACCGTATCAACATTATATTTATGTTGAATAGAGGCACAAATACCCACCGTACCAGGTCGCATACGGGTGGTTTTCTTATCTAACAACCCTTCTTTCTTTATGTATATAGTCTCTTCTCTAGATGTGGTTACATCAATAAACGGAGGGTTAAACTCCATTAAAGGGTCTATATTATTATATAATTCTTGAATATTGCGCCCTTTTACCGGAGGTACAATTTCAAATGAAAAAAGCGTTTTTCCTTTAGCGTTTGTAATATGGTCTGTTACTTTCATGTTCTATACTATTACCCTTTTAAGAGCAACCTCCATGGAGGCATTATTACTTATACTTATTCTTTTGGGCGTTCGGGCGGGCTTTCAGCTCTATTTTTTCTATTTATAATTCACTCATTCATCTTAGTGAACATCAATTTAAATAGAAAAAGATGCCGCTTCTATCCCTAACGCACTAATCAACTATATTCGGCGCTAGCCATCTTTCTGCCTTCTCTATTGGTATATTTTTACGTTCGGCAAAATCTTTAACTTGATCATCTTTTATTTTTCCTAATCCAAAATAACGTGCTTCTGGATTTCCAAAATAATACCCACTTACAGATGCAGCTGGCCACATTGCCAAACTATCCGTTAATTCTACCCCTATAGTTTCATTAACTTTTAAAATATCCCAAATGGTCAATTTCTCTAAGTGATCAGGACAAGCAGGATAACCTGGTGCAGGACGAATACCTTTGTATGATTCTTTAATTAAATCTTCATTGCTCAAATCTTCATTTGCAGCATAACCCCAATGTTTCATACGCACTTCTTTATGCAAATATTCTGCAAAAGCCTCTGCCAAACGATCTGCTAAAGCTTTTACCATTATAGAATTATAATCATCTAAATCCTTTTCATATTTAGCCGCTAATTCTGCCGTACCAAACCCTGTAGACACGCAAAAACAACCCATATAATCTTGCCTACCAAATTCTTTAGGTGCTATAAAATCTGCCAAAGCATAATCTGCAACACCCTCTCTTTTCTGTAATTGTTGACGAAGTGTTCTAAATGTAAAATGCTCTTCATTTCGCCCTTCAACTTCACTTAAAGTGACATCGATATCATCTTCATTAATTGAGTTTGCCGGGAACAATCCAAAAATACCTTTTGCCTTCAATTTCTTTTCAGAAATAATTTTATTCAGCATTGCTTTAGCATCTGCAAATAATTCGGTCGCTTGTTCTCCAACTACCTCATCGGTAAGTATAGCAGGATATTTACCATGTAATTCCCAACTTCTAAAAAATGGAGTCCAATCAATAAATGGTACTAGTATATTTAAATCTAAATCTTCAATAACCTGAATACCTAATTTGTTTGGTTTAACTATCTCAGAGGTTTTCCAATCAATCTTAAATTTATTTCTACGTGCAGCAGAAATAGGCTTATAGGTTTTACTTGAAGAACGATTTAAGAACTTTTCCCTAAAAACATCATAATCATCCTTAATGCTCTTTTTATAGCCTTTTGATGTATCTTTTTGAAGCAAATCTCCCACAACGGTTACCGCCCTAGAAGCATCATTTACATGCACTACAGCTTCATTGTATTGGGTATCTATTTTTACTGCCGTATGTGCTTTACTTGTGGTTGCACCACCAATTAACAACGGAATCTTGAAGTCTTTACGTTCCATTTCCTTCGCCAAATGAACCATTTCATCTAATGACGGCGTAATCAATCCGCTAAGTCCTATAATATCTACATTGTGCTCAATGGCGGCTGCAATTATTTTTTCTGGTGGTACCATGACCCCTAAGTCAACAATCTCATAATTGTTACATGCCAAAACAACACCAACAATATTCTTACCAATATCATGCACATCACCTTTAACGGTTGCCATCAATATTTTACCTGCATTATCAGAATCTCCTTCTTGCGGATTCAATAACTTTTCTTCTTCTATATATGGTAATAAATAAGCTACCGCCTTTTTCATTACTCGGGCAGATTTTACTACTTGTGGCAAGAACATCTTTCCGCTTCCAAATAAATCACCAACCACATTCATACCGGTCATTAGATTCCCTTCAATAACTTCAATTGGTTTTGCGGCTGCCAGCCTAGCTTCTTCTACATCTTCTACTATATATTGATCAATACCTTTTACCAAGGCTCGTGTAATTCTATCTTGTAATGGCTCTTCTCTCCAAGATAAATCTATCTTACTTTCTTTTGTTTTACCAACTACAGACTCTGCAAAATCTAGTAAACGCTCAGTGGCATCATCTCTTCTATTAAGAATAACATCTTCTACACGTTCTAATAAATCTTTAGGAATATCATCGTAAACCTCTAGCATACTTGGGTTAACGATACCCATATTCATACCTGCCTTAATCGCATGGTACAAGAAAACAGAATGCATTGCCTCACGCACAGGATTGTTTCCCCTAAACGAAAACGAAACATTACTGACACCTCCACTAACACTTGCATGTGGTAGGTTCTCACGAACCCATTTTGTTGCTCTGATAAAATCTAGAGCATTCAATTTATGCTCGTCCATACCTGTAGCAACAGGGAAAATATTTAAATCAAAAATGATATCTTCTGGTGCAAAATTGACTTTATTTACCAAAACATCATAAGAACGTTTTGCTATTTCAATACGTCGGTCATAATTATCTGCTTGCCCAACCTCATCAAATGCCATCACAATTACCGCAGCACCATATCTTTTAATCAATTTTGCATGATGCAAAAATTGCTCTTCACCTTCCTTTAAACTAATAGAGTTTACTACACACTTACCCTGCACTACTTGTAAACCAGCCTCAATGATTTCCCATTTAGAACTATCTATCATAATAGGAACACGAGAAATATCTGGCTCGGCAATGACCAAATTCAAAAACTTGACCATGGCCTCTTTTCCATCAATCAGACCATCATCCATATTTATGTCGATGACCTGAGCTCCATTCTCCACTTGCTCTCTTGCAACCGCCAGTGCCTCTTCAAACTTCTCTTCCTTAACAAGACGTAAAAACTTTTTAGAACCAGCTACATTGGTACGTTCACCAACATTGATAAAGTTAGTCTCAGGGGTAACAATCAAGGGTTCTAATCCGCTTAGTTTTAAAAAGCGTTGCTCGTTGCTCGTTGCTCGTTGTTCGTTTTTTGTATTCATAGTTTCTTGTGATAGTTTATGAATCCGTTCAACAACTTTTTAACTCTTTCTATTTCTTTCAAAACGTTATCTATATCTGAAATGTAATTTAAATCTCCGGCTAAAATCAACTGCGTTTCCAGCTCATATAAAGAACCTCTCGCTATATGTAAAAAATGAATAGTCTCCTTATTGGATTGCCTTCCACAACCTTCTGCAATATTTGATGGTACAGAAATAACACATCGTCTAACCTGCGAGGTTAAAGAAAATTGTTCGTCTTTTGGAAAGGACTTTGTCAAAACATAAACTGTTTTAACAAGTACTCTAGCCTGCACCCAAATGTCTAAATCTTTATAATCCATTTAATTTTTATAACTACGATAAACCATTAACGAGAAACGAAAAACGATTTATTTACTAACAACTGTCAACTTTCTAGGTTCGTATTTAGCCACTATTTCAGCTATCGCTGTAATATGCTCCGGTGTTGTTCCACAACAACCTCCTACAATATTTACTAATCCTTTTTCTGCGTATTCTTTTATTTGCGCTGCCATTTGATCCGGAGTCTCATCATATTCTCCAAACGCATTAGGTAAACCTGCATTAGGGTGTGCAGAAACTGCATGCTCACTTTTTTTAGATAATACTTCTAAATGAGGTACCAGCTGACTTGCGCCTAGAGCGCAATTAAACCCTACCGATAAAATTGGAATATGTGAAATGGATATTAAAAAAGCTTCCGCTGTTTGTCCGGACAATGTTCTACCCGAAGCATCGGTAATTGTACCGCTCACCATAATTGGCACATCAATATTTCTTTCCTCTTTTACTTCTTCTATAGCAAATAAAGCTGCTTTTGCATTTAAGGTATCAAATATGGTTTCTACCAATAATAAATCTGAACCACCATCTAACAAAGCTTCAACTTGTTGTTTATAGGCTATTCTTAATTCCTCAAAAGACACGGCTCTATATCCTGGGTCATTTACATCTGGAGACATGCTTGCCGTCTTATTTGTGGGTCCTATACTACCAGCTACAAATCGTGGTTTATTAGGTTCTTTCGCCGTGAATTCATCAGCTACTTTTTTTGCAATACGTGCAGATTCATAGTTAAGCTCATAAACCAAATCTTCCATGTAATAATCTGCCATGGCAATTGTTGTACCCGAAAATGTATTGGTTTCCACAATATCTGCCCCTGCAGCAAAGTATTTACGATGTACCTCGGCAATTGCCTCAGGTTGGGTTAGCGATAATAAATCATTATTACCCTGTAATGGGTGCTCATAATCTTTAAAACGTTCTCCCCTAAAATCTTCCTCAGTAAATTTATAGCGTTGTAGCATCGTACCCATGGCACCATCTAATATGAGAATTCGCTCTTTTAAAATTTCTTTTATATCCTTCATTTTACGTTGTAAAAAGATTCTACATCCAATAAAAAACTAATTCGAAATCAAGTAAGGAAAGTTAGGCTAGATGCCTTTTCTTAAGTTATCTGTCTTTTGTAATGCTATTTAAAATAACACATTCTGCAGAAGTAAGCAGAATAAAGATAGAATGTAGCACCTTCTTTTCCATATTGGAAAGGGTTGCCAAGGTTTCAATGGGTCTAGTCCCTCCACCTTTCTTGATAACGTTTCAATATATTTATGAACTAATTGCAAAGTAACGGCACAGTATGCTCTTATCCAAAACTTCAATAGGTTATTTAGTTAACGAAATTCTGGGGAATTGTCATAAAAAAACCTCTGAATCATTAAAGAATCAGAGGTTTCTGCCATATTACTTAAGTATTTTAGGCTATACTTTGTACTACTTCTTTCTTAGCTTCTTTCTTAGAACCATCAAATCCTTCGACTCCGCCAACGGTAGTATACTTCATTACATATCGTTTACCCGGATTGATTTGTTGGTATGCATACTGACACATTACTGCAGCTTCATGGAAACCTGACAATATCAATTTCAATTTACCTTCATATGTATTTACATCGCCAATTGCATATACTCCCGGTATGTTTGTTTGATAATCTTTTGCGTTGTTTACCTTAATCGCATTCTTATGAATATCTAAGCCCCAATCGCCTATCGGACCTAATTTAGGTGATAAACCAAAAAGCGGAATAAAATTATCAACTTCTAAATAGGTATCTTCTTTCTCTTTATCCGTATGTTTTATAACTACAGCCTCAAGTTGATCTTTACCATGTAATTCTTTAACCTCTGCTTTAGTAATCAATTTTATTTTACCAAGCTTAGCCAATTCAGCTGCTTTTTCAACAGAATCCAAAGCGCCCCTAAATTCATCTCTTCTATGTACCAAAGTCACCTCTGAAGCCACATCTGTTAAAAATATAGCCCAGTCTAAAGCAGAATCACCTCCACCAGAAATTACAACCTTTTTATCGCGATATACTTCTGGATCTTTAATCATATAAGCAACACCGGTATCCTCAAAATTTACAATATTCTCGATAGGTGGTTTTCTTGGCTCAAAAGAACCTAAACCACCAGCAATAACTACTACTGGCGCATTATGCTGCGTTCCTTTATTTGTCGTTACTACAAAAGAACCATCTTCCAATTTATCTAAAGTTTCCGCTCTTTCGCCTAACGTAAATCCTGGCTCAAAAGGTTTTATTTGTTCCATTAGATTATCTACCAAAGTACCCGCAAGGATTTCTGGAAATGCCGGAATATCATAAATAGGCTTCTTTGGATATATCTCTGAACATTGTCCACCTGGTTGTGGCAACGCATCTATTAAATGTGTTTTTAATTTTAACAATCCTGCTTCAAACACCGTAAACAATCCGGTTGGTCCCGCCCCTATAATGAGCATATCTGTTTTAATCATAACTATTTATTGATATAGAGCAGCTAGTATTGAGTCTTCACTCCCTATGCTACTTCTTTAAATTCTACTTTATATTTAAACTACTTACTTATTACTATTTACTCAATGAGGTTTCTACTGGACTCAACCTGACATTCTTATTACTTGAATATTCAAGCTTTGCCTTCATCAGTGATTCTCTATGCCTTACAACTTCCCCTATTATAATAATAGCCGGATTAGATAACTCTTCTTTTTCCACTACATCAACAATAGTATCTATAGTGCCTATACCTACCTTTTCATTTTCACGAGTTCCATTCTGAATAATTGCAACAGGCATGTCTGACTTACCTTCGCCTTTAAACAATGCTACTATCTGTGGTAGTTTGGACATCCCCATAAGTATTACTACAGTAGCACTACTTTTAGCTGCTAAGGCAACATCTGTTGATAGTTTATGTTCTTTTGTTGTTCCCGTAATTACCCAAAAACTTTCTGACGCTCCTCTTTTTGTTACTGGAATATTTTGATATGCCGGTACACTTAAACTAGAGGAAATACCAGGAACCATGGCAACTTCTAAACCATGCGATGCTGCATATTCCATTTCCTCAGAACCACGACCAAATACAAACGGATCTCCACCTTTTAAACGAACTACATGTCCGTGCGATTTTGCCCTACTTATAATGAGCTGATTAATCTGCTCTTGCTGATAGGCATAGCATCCTTTGCGTTTACCAACAAAAATTAATTCTGCATTTTTAGCGTAGTCTAGCAAATCTTCATTTACCAAAGCATCGTACAACACAACATCGGCATTTTCCAGCGCCTTAATCGCTTTTAAAGTGATAAGTTCAATATCACCAGGTCCTGCACCTACTACGGTTAATTTTGCCTGTCTATTTTTATGTAAATTACTATCTGCCATGATTTATGCTTCTGCTAATTCCTGTTCTCTAAATTTCGCAACAATCTCTAAAAACGCTTTAGCATCTTTAATATACGATGCTGCAAAAGCTTTTGATGGCTCATTTTGATTCAATTGAAGAACCAATTTCTCGAATCCGCCTGCAACAGCAATTCTTCCATCGGCTACAAATTTCTCATCGAAATCTTTAATGATACTTACATGCGTATTTACTTTCGTATTCTCTGACGTTAACATTGCTTTCGCTGAATTTACCATTGAAGAATATGCGTGGTAGATACTTGCCGACCATTTTTCGGCATCGAACATATCTTGTGCATTCTGTATTTTCTCTTCACTTTCAAAAAGTAGCGTCGCAATTAAATCAATTACAACTCCGGCACACTCACCTACTCCAATAGCTTTTTCATAACGCTCCGTATTTCCCCAGTCTATAAAGTCTTCCGGTGTTAAATCATCTATTGATGAAAGTGGCGTAAGAAAATCATAGAAATACATTTGTCCTTTTTCTGCATAATAATCAGGGAACGATAAATCGCCACCATTTGCATCAAAATCATTTAGTATTAAACGTAATGCTTCCGGACCTCTTTTACTTGGTACTTTTACCACCTTATCAGCAAAACGTCCTTGACCGTTACCATCTGTACTTCCTCCCAACAGAACCTGAAGTGCAGGTGCAACTAATTTATCTTTTGTACGAACAGACATTCCTTGAAAACCAATATTTGCCATATTGTGTTGTCCGCAGGCATTCATACATCCACTAATTTTTATAACAACATCTTCGTTATTAATATAATCTGGATATTCTGTTTTAATTACTCTTTCTAATTCTTCTGCAATACCTGTACTACTAGCAATACCTAAGTTACACGTATCTGTACCTGGGCAAGCAGTAATATCTAATGCCTTGTTATAGCCAGCATCGGTAAAGCCTAATTCTTTTAATTCAGTATAGAAAAATTCAATATTTTCTTCTTTTACAAAAGGAATTAAAATATTCTGACGTAGCGACAACCTTAATTCTCCTGCAGCATATTTCTGTACCAAATTCGCCAATAAGCGTGCTTTATCAGTATAAAAATCACCTAATAAAACTTTGATACCAATAGCAACATAACCTGGTTGTTTCTGTGGTACTACATTCGTTGATTTCCACTGCTCAAATTCTTTCTGATTAGAAATTTCTACTTTAGGAACTTCTAATTGTGAAACTTTTATCTTCGGATATTCTTCTGGATTAATTGGAAAAGTATTAAAAGGAACAGCTGTTTTCTCTGCTGCCAATAATTCTTTGAATCCGTCAAGACCTAAATCCTTCAGTAAAAACTTCATTCTAGCCTTTGCTCTACTCTTACGCTCACCGTAACGGTCAAAAACTCTAATAACCGTTTCCATCAACGGAATAATCTGATCCGCTGGTAAAAAGCTATACAACTCATCCGCATGTCTTGGCTGAGAACCTAATCCGCCACCAAGCATTACTTTAAAACCTGGCTCTCCATTTTCAAGCTTAGCAATAAAACCTAAATCATGCATGTATGACAATCCGGTATCGGCATCACTTGCAGAGAAAGAAACCTTGAACTTACGTCCCATTTCTTGACTCACAGGATTTCTTAAGAAATACTGGAATAATGCATGTGCATAAGGCGAAACATCAAAAGGTTCATCTACATCTATACCTGCAGTTTCACTAGCCGTTACATTACGTACCGTATTACCACATGCTTCTCTTAATGTAATATCATCCTTTTCTAATTCTGACCATAACTCTGGAGTCCTGTTCAAATCCACATAGTGAATCTGTATATCTTGACGCGTAGTAATGTGTAACCTACCTGTAGAATACTCGTCTGATACATCACAAATACGAAGCAATTGCTTAGAAGTCACCTTACCGTATGGTAATTTTATACGAATCATCTGAACCCCTTCTTGACGCTGACCGTATACTCCACGAGCCAAACGTAGGCTTCTAAATTTCTCCTCATCTAATTTGCCGCCATGGAACTCATGAATCTTGCGTTCCAATTCTAAAATATCATTCGCAACTACTTGATTCTCTATTTCTGTTCTAAAACTCTGCATCGTTCGGTATTAAGTATTCAGCACTACGTACTGAGATAAATTATTACTATATTTTGCCTATAGATTTTATAGACTTATTAAAAACAGTCAATATTAAAATTGACCTTTTATATATAACTAATGAATCCCGCTCCTACGGTACTATTAGATTTGGTGTCTATTAAAATAAACGAACCGTTAGTTCTGTGATTCTTAAATTGATCATAGAAGATTGGTTTATTTAAACGAAAGCTAACCTGGGCTATATCATTCATACCCAAAGAATCTGCTTCTGTATCGATACCCGAATAATCCGGAGCAATTTTATGATGTACTTGTTCCACTTTTGCCAATACTTTGTTGACACCGTGTTGTACTATATATTTATTCCCTGTTGCCAAAGGCAACGAATCCATCCAAGAAATTGTAGCTGTAAATTGCTTATCTACTGTTGGTAAATCATTAGCTTTCACTAACATGTCTCCACGGCTTAAATTAATTTCATCATCTAATGTGATTGTTACCGATGAACGTCTAGAAGCTGTTTTGTATTTTTTATCGTGAAAATAAATGTCCTTTATCTTAGAACGTGTTTGCGACGGAAGTGCTACTACCTCATCACCTACACTTAACTCGCCACCATATACCTTACCTGCAAATCCTCTAAAATCATGATGCTCATCTGTCTTAGGGCGAATAACATATTGCACCGGAAAACGTGGTGTTCCTACATTAAAAATATCTTTTCTATCTAAGGCTTCAAAATGTTCTAACAAAGTAGGACCTGTATACCAAGGTGTCTTGTCCGTTTTATTTACTACGTTATCTCCTTTTAATGCACTTACTGGAATGAAGGTGATTTTCTGGTCTTGGTAATCGCGTTTTGCCATTAATTCTTGAAAATCGGCTTTAATAGCATTATACGTTTCCTCAGAATAATCAACCAAATCCATCTTATTAATTGCCACTACAACATCTTTAATGCGCAGTAAATTATTTATAAAGAAATGTCTGTTTGTTTGTTCAATTACACCTTTTCTAGCATCGATCAATATAATCGCCGCCTGTGAAGTAGATGCACCAGTAACCATGTTACGTGTATATTCTACATGCCCAGGGGTATCTGCAATAATGTAACTTTTCTTTGCTGTAGAGAAATAAATATGGGCAACATCTATAGTGATTCCTTGCTCACGTTCCGCTACCAAACCATCTGTTGCCAAAGAGAAATCTAAATAATCATATCCCTTTTGCTTACTGGTCTTTTCAATTGCCTCTAACTTATCGCTGGTCAATGATTTTGTATCATACAGTATTCTACCGATCAAGGTACTTTTACCGTCATCTACACTACCTGCTGTTGCTATTTTTAGTACTTCCATTCTAAAGCTGTTCGCCTTTCGCTATTCGCTATTGGCTTTTAATATTATTGTTATTGCTAGTTACCGATAGCCAAAAGCTAAAGGCGGAATTTTCAAAAGAAAGTTCTAAAAATATCCTTGTTGTTTTCTTTTCTCCATTGCTGCCTCAGAACGCTTGTCATCTATACGTGCGCCTCGTTCTGAAATAGAAGAATCTCTAATTTCCTCTACTACTTTATCTATAGTTTCGGCATCTGAAAGTACTGCGGCAGTACATGACATATCACCTACCGTACGGAAACGAATTAAACGTTCTTCTACAACCTCATCTTCTTCTCTAAATACAATACCGTCTTCTGCAGACCAGATCATACCATCTCTTAAAAATGTTTTACGCTTGTGTGCAAAGTAGATTGATGGAATTTCAATTTGCTCTTCTTTGATATAAGACCAAACATCTAGCTCTGTCCAGTTCGATATTGGAAAAACTCTTACGTTTTGACCCAATTCAATTTGCCCGTTCAACATATCAAATAACTCCGGACGTTGGTTTCGTTCATCCCATTGACCAAAATCATCTCTTACGGAGAAAATACGTTCTTTAGCACGTGCCTTTTCTTCATCTCTACGAGCACCACCAATACAGGCATCGAATTTAAATTCCTCAATTGCATCTAACAACGTAGTTGTCTGCAGGCTGTTTCTACTAGAATATCTACCAGACTCTTCTTTTACTTTACCTTGATCGATAGAATCTTGCACATTGCGTACAATTAACTCTAAACCTAATTCTTCTACCAATCTATCTCTAAATTCAATAGTCTCAGGAAAGTTATGTCCCGTATCAATATGCATTAATGGGAAAGGTATTTTTGATGGCCAAAATGCTTTTTGTGCCAAACGAACCAATGTAATTGAATCTTTTCCTCCAGAGAACAAAAGAACAGGCTTCTCGAACTGAGCTGCCACTTCTCTAATGATATAAATTGCTTCATTCTCAAGAGCATTTATATTAGAGGTATCTTTTAAAAGTTCTAGGGATGGTGTTACTTCCAATTCCGTGCTTGTATTACTCATTATAATTTTTTAGATAAATTATCTTTATTCTTTTCTACTACCTTCAATTAACTATGTAACCCGCATTCTCTATTTTCCAAAACTTTCGTTGGATCAAAATAGTTATGCTCATTAGGTAGATTATATTTCTTTAAATAGGTATCTAGCTGTGTATCGTTCCAGTGGTAAAAAGGACTCACCTTTAACACCCCGTCTTTACTTAGACTTAAAATATCTAAACTATCTCTATGTGCAGTCTGCCCTTTTCTTAGGTTCGTAAACCATACATCTGGTTTAAACTCTGCCATTGCTCTTTTAAAGGGCTCCAACTTTACTTGCTCTGTAAACTCTGCATGTCTTGGGTCATCTATCTGAGGAATTCCCATAACAGCATCTCTATGTGCAGTAGTCTGCTTAGGCACAAACAATTTAACGTTCAAATCCAATTTGCTGATTATTTCGTCTGCGTGCTTATATGTCTTTGGAGTGTTATACCCTGTATCACACCAAACTACCGGAATATCATTTCTTACTCCAGATACCGCATGTAAAATAGCTACTTCATATGGTCTAAAGTTTGTAGTTACTACAGGTGTTTCTGCATGTTTTACGGCCCAAGAAATAATTTCTTCTGGCGGAATACCTTTAAATTGTATGTTTAACTTCTGAACTTGTGCTTCTGTTAATGCCATTATCCTTTTCTTTATTATTTACCCCACTTTACTAGATTCCAAATTCTTTCGTGAAAAAAGTACAACACCATTTTCGTAACAAAATCTATAGACGCAATTGAGGCAGCAAGTGATATTTTACCTGTAAGTAAGTATGAAATAACTAAAGTATCTAACGTACCAATAACTCTCCAACTAAAAGCCTTAGCGATACTACGCATAGGTTTCTCTGAAGTTTTATCTTCTTTATAGGTAGTTTTAGACTCTTTTTTATTTAAAATAAGTTGATCTGCAATCATCTTTTACTTAATTTTTATTACCCTACTAATTTAATAGAGTTTTCAAAAATAGTATATATTTTGAAAGTAGTCGGGTAAAATCAAAATAAATTTCCATTACCCTATAGATTTAGTAGATTATTAACAAATGGGCATGAAAAATTTATTTTTCGCAATAGATTGAGTAATTGCGAAACCTAGAATTAAAAAAAATGATAATTACGAAATGATGTCCTTCAATGTATTATTTCTATACACATCTAAAGCACTATCACGTACTTGAAGCATTAATTTATGAACAGAACAGGTATGCTCATCTGGACAGTCATCACAGGTTTCGTAGAAATTTAGACTAACGCAGGGTACCATAGCAATAGGTCCTTCTAGCACTCGCATTACATCGGTCATAGAAATTTCTTCGGGAGTTCTTAATAAGTAGTAACCCCCACCCTTGCCTTTCTTAGAACCTAAAAAGCCAGTTTTTCTTAAACTCAATAAAATACTCTCCAAGAATTTCTGGGAAATGTTCTCATTTTCAGCAATTTCTGAAATCTGAACTGGTTTTTTATCAGGCTGCGCTGCTAAGTATGCTAGCGCTTTTAACCCATATTTTGTCTTTTTTGAGAGCATATTGCTAAGATAACCAAATATTAAAATATGTGTTAAATACTTGAACTCACAATTTGCCGTTATAAAATCGCAATCATTAAATTAATTTATGAAAAAAATATTCTTATTATCGATTATCACTGCCTTTACGCTAGTTTTCATATCATGTTCAAATGATGAAGATGCAGTTTCTAACGCAAGTGAAGAAGAAATTGTGGGTGTATGGAATTTAACAGCACTAGAAGCTACCAATGGTAGATCCGAAACAACAATTGAAGGAACCGTAATTCCTGCCACTTTTGAAGCCGTAGGTAAAGATTTTCAAACTGTTGTAACTTTTTCTGAAGATCCACAAACCGTAGTAAGTGAAGGTTCTTACACTACAGTATTAAGCACCACTATAGGTGGAGAAAACCAAACACAGGAACAAGAAGGTGAAGACTTCTTTGAATCTGAAAAATGGAGATTAGACGGAAGTATTTTATACTTTGGGGCTGATGAAGAAGAAATTGGTTTTACTATCATTGAACTTACAGATTCTAAAATGTCTCTTCGTTATGAGTTGAACGAAACTGTAGAATCTTTATTTGGAGTATCTACCGTTACTGCAACATATAACATGACACTAAGTAAATAATTACAATATTATTATATATAAAAATGCCCGGTACATACCGGGCATTCTTTATTTCTACTAGTTAGATATTTATCCTAAAGCTTGCGCTATATCTGCGATGATATCATCTATATGTTCTAGACCTACAGAAATTCTAACGGTTCCGTCAGAGATACCAACAGCTGCACGTTCTTCAACACTTAATTTACTATGCGTCGTTGATGCAGGGTGCGTTACAATTGTTCTTGAATCTCCTAAATTGGCAGAAAGGGACAAAAGCTTAATGGAATTGAAAAACTCCCTACCTGCGTCTAACCCTCCTTTTACCTCAAAAGCTACTACACAACCACCAGCTTTCATTTGCTTTTTGGCTACCTCATACATAGGGTGCGATTTTAAAAATGGATACTTCACCCAATTTATGTTTTCATGTGCTTCTAAATACTCCGCCAGTTTTAAAGCATTTTCACAATGCCTATCTACTCGTATTGCCAAAGTTTCTAAACTTTTAGAAAGCACCCATGCATTAAATGGTGATAACGCCGGACCTGTAATACGAGAAAAACGATATACTTTATCCATTAATTCTGCACTACCTACCGTAATACCCGCTAACACTCTACCTTGACCATCCATTAACTTGGTACCAGAATGAATTACCAAATCTGCACCAAATTTAATTGGCTGCTGTAAATAAGGGGATGCAAAGCAGTTATCGATTACCAGAATTAAATTATTCTTTTTCGCAATCTTACCCAACTCTTCTAAATCTAATACATCCACCCCAGGATTCGTAGGCGTCTCTGCATAGATTATTTTTGTTTTCGGAGTGATCAGACTCTCAATTTCCTCTAATGCATCTATCTTGAAATAGGTGTGGTCAATATTCCATTTGGGAAAAAAGTTGGTAAACAATGAATGTGTTGATCCAAATATACTTCTTGCCGATAACACATGATCACCACTATCTAATAATGCCGCTAATGTAGAAAACACAGCCGCCATACCCGATGCAAATGCGAAGCCACTCTCTGCACCTTCCATCTGGCACACTTTTTCTATAAACTCAGATGAATTGGGATTAGAGTATCTAGAATAAATATTACGTTCTTTCTCTTCTGCAAACGATGCGCGCATATCTTCCGCATCTTCAAAAACAAAACTAGACGTTAAATACAACGGAACGGAATGTTCTAAGTTTTCAGTTCGCTTTAGTTGCGTACGTATCGCGTTGGTTTCAAATTTATTATTGTTCTTATTCATTTCTTATTTTTTTGGCGTTTGCTTCAACCAAACGATTACCCTTTTTCCGCTATTCTTAGAATATCTCCAAATACTCCTCTAGCTGTAACAGCTGCTCCTGCACCTGCTCCTTGAATTACTAACGGATTTTCACCGTAAGATTCCGTATAGATTTCTATGATAGAATCTGACCCTTTTACCTGCCCTAAAGCACTTTCTTTTGGAACGGAAATCAACTTTACATCTAACACTCCTTTTTCTTTTTGAAGATTTCCATGTAAATCACCTACATAACGTAAAACGTGGTTAGGCTTCTGATTCTTTTTAATTTCATTGAATTTAGCATCTAATACATCTAAATTCTCTAAAAAGAAATCAACCGATCCTTCTTGTAATTTCTTAGGGATAAGATTATCAATATGTATATCACCAAACTCATTATGCAAATCTAGCTCACGTGCTAAGATCAATAATTTACGACCTACATCATTTCCAGATAAATCTTCACGTGGATCTGGCTCTGTAAATCCTTGTTGCATTGCATCTTTTAAAATAGATGAGAATGGCAGGTCGCTTTCTGAAAAAGTATTAAATATATAACTCAATGACCCCGAGAACACTCCTTTTATTCTAGTAATGTTCTCTCCAGATAAATGCAATAACTTAATGGTATCTATTAGTGGTAACCCTGCACCTACATTGGTTTCATACAAATATTGCTTTTGATTCTTTTGCAACTCTTCTCGCAATAGCTGATAGAAATCGTATCGTAAGGTATTTGCAATTTTATTCGAAGACACAATGTCAAAGCCGTGATCTACAAATTCAAAATAGTTGGCTACAAAATCTTTACTTGCCGTATTATCTATAACTATCAAATTCTCTAAATGGTGGCGCTTTGCAAATTCAAACACATCATTAACTTGATATGCTTTTCCTTTTTGCTTCAGATTCGTTTTCCAGCTTTTAGTAATTCCCTTTTCATTCAACAAAATCTTTTTAGAATTCGCGATACCAAATACTCTAAGATCTAATTTTTTACGGTCCTTAATAGTTTTTGCAGATTTAAGAATCTGATCAATTAAAGTGCCACCAACATTTCCATGCCCAAAGACAAGAATATTTATTTTTTTACTGATCCCAAAAACCTGCCCATGCATAACATTCACAGCTTTATGTAAATCAGTTTTCTTTACCACCAAACTAACATTCTTACCCGATAACGTATTATTGAACAATAACGGTACTATCTGGTTCTTAATTAAAGCATTGAACGGATTATGGAATGTGCTTAAATCTTGACCTACAATCGAAATAATAGATACATCATCTATTACCGTAATCATATTCACATCTTTCGATTCAAAGTCATTGCTAAATTCATTTTCCAAAGCCAATTTTGCTCTTTTAGCCTTATCCTTTTTCACTACAAGACCTATGCCTCTTTCCGAAGACCCTTGAGATATAATACTTACACTGATATTACTTGATTCCAATGCCTTAAAAATTCTGGCATCTACTCCAACCTTACCCAACAAACCACGACCTTCAATATTGATCATGGCAACATCTTCTATTACAGAAAGTGATTTAATGCCTTCTTTGCTGGACTTAGCACTAATTAATGTTCCTTCATTATCATCGTTATACGTATTTAAAATACGTAGCGGAATGTTCTTTTCAATTAAAGGAATAATAGTTTTAGCATGTAAAATGGTAGCTCCAAAATTCGCTAATTCATTTGCTTCCGCATATGATAGATTCGCGAGTTTTTTTGCTTCTGGCACATAATCAGGATTAGCCGTGTAAATTCCGTCAACATGCGTGTAATTCTGTAATTCTTCCGCATCTAAAAAGTTTGCTATCAAAGCTGCAGAATAGTTACTACCATTTCTACCCAAAGTAGTTGTTTCTCCTTCTAAGGTAGAAGCAATGAAACCGGTAACTACCGCTACGGTATCTTTTGGAATTTCAGCAAACTTCAACAATACTTTTTCTTTCGACTCCGCCTCTAAAACTTTAGCATCACCAAATGTATTGTCAGTTTTAATTACTTCACGGGTATCTACCAATTTGGCTTTTATGCCTTTACCAATTAATAACTTAGTAACCAATTTGGCTGATATTAGCTCGCCATAGGCTAAAACCTCATCTTTTATTTTTGCACTGTAATCTCCCAATAAAGAGACACCTTCATACAGTTTTGCCAAACCTTTGAATTCCGCTGATAGGTTGACATTAGAATAGGTATGTTTCTGATATTTTTCTAAGGCCTCAAAATCTGACTTATAATCTTTTCCCTTGGCAGCCTTTTCCAACATATCTTCTAATTGGTCTGTAGCTTTTTCCCTTGCAGATAGAACTATAGCAACATTCTCATCATTCTTCACCTTCTGGGTAACGATATCTAAAACACGTTCTAAACCTTCACCATTACTCAAAGATTTACCTCCAAACTTTAAAATCTTAATTTTTTGGATATTGCCGTTGGTATTAAAAATACCGGTAAGCAATTTTTCCATTTGATCAAACTCAATCAAAAAAGCATCATGCCCATGTAGCGACTGAACCTCCCCATAAGTAACGTTACTTTTTGCTTGCGCCAATTGCTTAAACGTATCTTTATTTTCTTGCGCAGTAAAGAACATGTCAGAATCTACCCCTATAATATGTATGTTGGTATTACTATTCTGAAGCTTGATGAAATTCTCATCACCATCTCTAGTTACATCAATAGTTTTCAATAACTGATTCATCAATTTATAGGCAGATAATTGAAAACGCTCTTGCAGCTTATCGCCATGATGCATTAACCAGCTTTCTACATTAAAAACCTTCAGCTCTTCATTAGTACTTCTTTTGAAGCGCTCCTTAAAAGAAGCCGGAGTTCTATAGCATAACATTGCATGCATGCGAGCATCGTGTACCGGTTGCTTTGAGTTCACCAAAAACTGTTCTTGTATCTGGCAATTGGCAATTAACCAATCGGTCGATTTCCAATCGGATGCCACAGGAATTAAATGCTCTGACAAATCTGGTCTTAATGCCGCCATTTCCCAAGCAATTCCTCCTCCTAAAGAGCCACCAATTATAGCGAATAAACGTTCCACTTTCAACTGCTGTAACCCTAACAAAAACATTCTAGCTACATCACCCGCTACAAAATCCTTATAATTTTCAATCACAAATTTATCATGACCATTACCCGGAATGTTGAATGCCAAAATGGTATATTTTTCAGTATCAATACATTTACCATCACCAATAAGTGCAGACCACCAACCATTATCTCCAGTAACATTAGAGTTTCCCGTTAATGCATGGTTTACCAAAATTATGGGTGCAGTGTGCAACTTTTTACCGAATACCTGATAAGACAATTGAATGTCTTGAGAAATCCCGCTTAAGGTCTTGTATTTTTTAATCTGTAATTGATGTAGCATCTATTTCAAAATCAATTTATGGCTCGGCTTCGACTTCGCTCAGCCACCAGCACTAGTATTTTATTATCAAATAATCGGTCACTTGAGCTTTACTCAGCAACCGATTGTTTAGTCTTTTTTGCTTATACCTTGTTCAATAATCTAAATTAAAGACTAGCAAATGCCTGTTCTAAATCGGCTTTTAAATCTTCGATATCTTCTAGACCAACAGATAAACGAATTAAATCTTGACCTACACCTGCACTTTCTTGTTGTTCTGCAGTCAATTGCTGGTGCGTAGTACTTGCTGGGTGAATGATCAATGACTTCGTATCTCCAATATTAGCTAGCAAAGAAAATATCTTCGTAGCATCGGTTACTTTTTTAGCAGCATCAAATCCGCCTTTTACTCCAAAGGTAACTAATCCGCTTTGTCCTTTTGGCAAGTATTCTTTCGCTAATGCGTTGTACTTGTTACTTTTAAGCCCTGGGTAGTTTACCCAAGCCACTTCTTTTCTACCCTCTAACCAAGTAGCCAATTCCAATGCATTTGCACTGTGTTGCTTAATACGTACCGGCAACGTTTCTAAACCTTGTATAATTTGGAATGCGTTAAACGGACTTAATGCTCCACCAAAATCACGCAGCCCTTCCAATATTAATTTGAAAGTAAATGCCGCAGCACCTAATGCCTCGCTGTATACCAAACCGTGATATCCTGCAGATGGTTCTGTAAACTCTGGGAATTTTCCGTTGGTCCAGTCAAACGTACCAGCATCAATAATAGCACCTCCTAAAGAAGTTCCTTGTCCGCCAATGTATTTTGTTAACGAGTGTATTACCAAGTTTGCTCCGTGCTCAATAGGGTTTAACAATGACGGAGTAGCAACTGTATTATCAACTATAAATGGAACACCTGCCGCTTTAGATTCTTTTGAAATTCCTTTCAAATCCAATACATCTAATTTCGGATTCCCTAAAGACTCCACAAAGAATGCTCTTGTATTCTCCTGTACAGCTTTTCCAAAGTTTTCAGGATCAGATGCATCTACGAACGTCGTCGTAATGCCAAATCTTGGAAGGGTAACATTTAATAAGTTAAATGTACCTCCATATAAACTGCTTGATGCTACAATGTGATCACCTGCTTTTAATAATGTCAATAAACCTGTTGAGATTGCAGCTGTACCCGATGCAAAAACCACTGCTCCGATTCCACCTTCTACAGCAGCTAATCTATCTTGTAAGATTTGATTGGTTGGGTTGTTTAAACGCGTATATATAAATCCAAGCTCTTTTAATGAGAAAAGATTTGCGGCGTGCTCCGTATCATTAAAAACATATGATGATGTCTGATAAATAGGCACTGCTCTAGTACCTCCATTGGTAGTTGTGTCGTGACCTGCGTGTAATGCGTTTGTTGCTAATTTGTAGTTACTCATGATTTTGTTGTTTTTAAAATTATTTAAATAATTAAAAAGCCCCGTCCTAATCCCACATAAATTGCGGGTAGGTAAAATCAAAAAGTTATAAGAAAGTAATATCGATAAAAAATCGATTACTGTTATCCATCCCCTAAGGGTAGAATGTAGCACCTTCTTTGTATGGAACAAAGGGTTGCTAAGGTTTCAAAGGGTCTAATCCCTCCACCTTTCTTGATAACTATTCAATAAGTGTGTGAACTTTGAGCTACAAATATAAGGGCAGAGAAATTTAAAAACCTAATCATTTCTAAAAATTTGAATAAAATAACAAGTTGTGTACGTAAAAGGGCTGTTTGTAACTAAAAACGCAAATAATCGCTCATTCTTGATGATTATTTGCGTTTTTGCTAGACAAACTAAATTATGGAAAGATGTCACTTCAATTGGTCTTTGCAATTTTAATGTGAACGGAAATTATAACGAGAAGATTAATTACAACCGAATTTATCCTTCATCATTAATAGAACAATGATAATCTTGAAGATTTTCGATATACTTTCTATCCAATTTCATAATTAGATAGAAAGCATTCGAATAGCAGGTTATTTACAGATACGTAATTGAAAACGATTACTTAATCATTCCCGCACTCTTGTATTTATCAATGTATTTTTGATCTTGTTCTGGTGAGTCTTTGTATTTCTTACGCAAAGCGACTAAATCTTTCTTTAGTTTCTTAACGGTGTCCGCATAAGCTGGGTCGTTATATACATTGTTCATTTCATTAGGATCATTTAACCTATCATACAATTCCCATTCATCTACATCATAATAGAAATGAACTAGCTTAAATTCTTTGTTTACAATGCCGTAATGGCGCTTTACCATGTGTACCGATGGATATTCATAATACTGATAATACACCGCATCACGTGTCCATTTGTCTTTTTCACCTTTTAATAACGGAATTAAACTTTCTCCTTGCATATCACTTGGAGGTTTAATACCCACAGCTTCTAACATGGTTTGTGCAAAGTCTAAATTCTGTACCATTTCATTTTCCACTGATCCTGGCTTCACCACATTAGTCCAACGCACCAATAACGGAGTCTTAAAAGATTCGTCATATATAAACCGCTTATCGAACCAACCATGTTCACCTAAGTAAAAACCTTGGTCAGATGTATATATAACAATAGTATTCTCTGCCAATCCAGTTTCATCTAAATAATCTAACAAGCGACCTACGTTATCATCTACCGAAGAAATACTACCTAGGTAATCTTGCATATACCTTTGGTATTTCCATTTCATTTTCTCGGTATCGTTCATTTTTGGCCAATTCTCGTAGAAAAAATCATTGATAGAATCTAAAACTGGATCATACAGTGCTTTTTGTTCTGCAGTAGCACGACCATATGGTCCATAAAAACTATTTGGAAATTCTTCAACTACCGGGAAAACAGTGCCTTCCATTTTAGCTAAAGTTTCTGGTCTAATTTTACTGTCATGACTATACATCATGTGCGTCAACAAATTCATTTCGGCTGTTTTCGCCGCCGAACCTCTATTGCTGTAATCGTCAAAAAGTGTTTCTGGTTCTGGGAATGTTTTCTTAGTGAATTCCTTAAACTTATCTGGTCTTGGCCACCATGGGCGATGCGGTGCTTTATGCAAATACATCATCATAAACGGTTCGTCGTCAGACGCTTCTTTCTTTAACCAATCTAAAGATACATCTGTAATAATATCGGTTACATACCCTTGTTTGGTGATGGTATCGCCATTGGTTACAATAAAATCGGGATTAATATAATGCCCCTGACCTGGCAAAATCATGAACTCATCTACCCCTTTTGGATTGTTACCAAAGTGAAGCTTGCCGAACATAGCTGTTTTATAACCGTTCTTTTTAAATATCTGCGGAAAGGTCGTTTGTGTAGTATCAAACGGGAAGTAATTATCTACTTTCCCATTAATATGTGTATGCTTGCCCGTAAGAATCGTAGCTCTTGATGGTGCACAAATGGAGTTGGTAACACTCGCATTGGTAAACAGCATACCTTCTTTTGCCAAACGATCAATATTAGGTGTGTTCAACAGTTTATCATCATACGCGCTAATTGCTTGGTACGCATGATCATCTGACATGATGAAAATAATATTGGGCTTTTTCTTTTTACTCTTTTGTGCCTCAGTAGTAATTGGCAGCAAGAATAGTATACTTGCTACAGCTAGTAATAGTTTTTTCATTTTTGTTGTTGTTTGGTAAGTTTGATAGTTTTAAAAATAAGAAGATTTTTATGGAATTCTTCCTGATTTATAAGCTCATTACTTTCTATAATCTAAAGCTGGTTTTCTATCTCCCAATAAAGCTTCATACTTAAAATCAGCCCCTCTTCTTTTCTCAAATTCGGCTTTCACTTCTTTCAAAATTGCCGGTTTTTCATAAATATCAATTGCGGTTAACGCCATTGTTTTAGCTGCAACCATCATTCCTTTGAATCCAATATCTGTTCCGCCAGCTGCGACGGCTTGCCAACTATGAGGAGGAGTTCCTGGCACCCAAGTGGCAGCTCTTACGGCAGCTGTCGGTGCATTCCAACTAACATCACCGGTATCGGCAGATGCTTTACCATAAGTAAATACCATTGGTTTAATTTCACTGGCACTTTCGATAAGTTTTGGTGTTTTTAAAGTTTTCTGGATTTCTTCGGCGAACTTTATTTCTTCTTTTGTGTAGTTTACACCACCAACCAATTTCATATTATCATGCATTAATGTTGCAAGAACCTCATTTGGCAAACGCTCATAAGTTCCACCAATAATCTCATAAGACATTTCTGTTTCCGTTCCTATGGCAGCTCCTTCCGCTGCTTTAACAACTCTATCCCAAACCGCCTTTACTTCTTTTCTATTTGAATGGCGAACAACATAATAAACCTCAGCTTCTTCAGGTACAATATTGGGAGCATCACCTCCTTTAGTTATTACATAATGAATACGGGTAGATTCGGTAGTATGTTCTCTAAGCATATTCACTAAATCGTTCATTCCTTCTACCCCATCAAGGGCAGAACGACCTAATTCAGGTGCTGCAGCAGCGTGTGAAGAAACTCCTTTAAATCTAAATTTTCCAGATATCGTTGCCAAATTCGTGCTAGGATTTGAAGTGTTTTCATCGCCTGGATGCCAAGAAACAATAGCATCAATATCATCAAAAAGACCAGCTCTGACCATATAAACTTTTCCGGAACCTCCTTCTTCCGCTGGAGTTCCATAAAATCTTATCGTTCCTGATTTTTTAGAATCAGCCAGCCAATTCTTAACTGTTATTGCTGCAGCCATTGACCCAGTACCGAACAAATGATGACCACAAGCTTGACCAGGTGCATCGACAACTCTAGATTTTTTAAATGGCTCTGCAGATTGAGACATACCTGGCAGAGCATCAAACTCTCCTAATATACCAATTACAGGCGAACCTGAACCATAAGTAGCCGTAAAGGCAGTAGGAATTCCTGCTACACCTTTTTCAATTTTAAATCCGGCTGCACTAAGTTTTTCTTGTAAAAGAATTGAACTGTTTTCCTCTAGATATCCTAATTCAGGATTTTCCCAAAGTTGATTTGCAATACCTTTGTAGACTTCAAATTGAGAATCTAATTTGTTAATTATTTCTTTTTTGCTTTTTTGTGCTACAGCAGTTACTGGTATCAGTAATAATATAACCGATATTGTTTGGATTACTTTTTTCATTTTAGTAGTTGTTGTCTGGTGGTTTGTTTAGTTTAAAAATAAGAACATAAATAGTTTAAAACCGCTACTCCAACACCGAAAACTCAATACTAGAATCTGTAAAAACGGTATGTGTTTGAGTTTTAAAGTCTGACTCATCTGCGTTGAAAATATTATCTATGTAAGTCTGCGGATTTAAATCTATCAATGGAAACCACGTGCTCTGTACTTGCACCTGTAATTTGTGTCCTTTTTTAATGGTATGAAAAACATCTTGCAGCTTTATGTTTACATCTGTCTTTTGATTAGCCACAAATGGCTCTGGCTCTGCAAAGCTATTTCTAAATCTACCTCTAAGCACCTCACTACGTACCATTAAATGATAGTTGCTCATTTTTAAATGGTCTTGCATGCCTTCATAAGCTGGCTCGTCGGCTGGGTGTACATCAATGATTTTTACAATCCAATCTGCTGCAGTACCCGTAGTGGCTACTTTTAGCTTAGCTAATATATCCCCTGCTAAGGTCATATCATTCTCCATCACTTCGGTTTCAAAAACCAAAACATCGCCACGGCGAGCAGCAAAACGCTGATCATCGGTCATATATTTTCTTGGTGTAAAAACCGTTTTAATATCCTCTGAATAAGGAACAGGCTTTTTAATATCACTTATGAATTTTACTTCCTCAACTGCTTTTGGCTCGACAGTCAGTTCTTGATCAGGAGATAAGTACATATCTTTTTTAACTACACCTTCTGGTGGCCATGTATCATACATCTTCCAATCTTTCTTACCGGTATCAAATACATAAGCTTCCGGAAGTCCGCTATTTTTATCTCCACTTCCCTTTAAGAAATGATCAAAGAATTTAGTTTCTATATTCTCTTGAAAAAATTCTGAAATTCCGTCCCCAAAATAGTAGTTGCCAACAATGTTCTGTCCTTTTCTTCTTGCCCATCCGCCGTGATCCCACGGTCCAAAAACCAAAGTGTTATAATTTTCGGCATTGTACTTTCCAATATTCTTGTAGGTTTCTAAGGGTCCGTATAAATCTTCGGCATCAAACTCACCTGCAACGACCATTGTGGCTACCGTTGGTTTTACATTTTTTAAATGCTGAATTAATCCGCGACTTTGCCAAAGCTCATCGTAATTAGGGTGCTCTTTTAACTCGTTCCAGAAATAATCATCTGTAACACCTTCTTTTGCCATACGTGGCGTATCTGTAGTTTCATATTCAAAGAAGCGATCTAAATTCTTTAACGGACCTTCATCTAAAAAGAATTGGTATTGATCTTCGGTGGGTAATTCTGGTAATACATACCATGCCGTATCTATTGGTTTATCACCATCTGGTCTTGGTGTACCAAATAAAGAGGTTGCTCTAAAATAGCTTAATAAATAAGCTCCGTTATGGTGAAAATCATCGAAAAAGAAATCGGCAATACTTGCCTGTGGAGAAGCTGCTTTTAAAGCTGGGTGTGCATCTACTACTGCGTATGTAGAATAATATCCAGGATATGAAATTCCCCAAATACCTACATTGCCATTATTGTTTTCTACATTGTTTACCAACCACTCAATAGTATCATAGGTGTCTGAGCTTTCATCAATATCTTGATCGGTTTTTTTATTGGGCTTGTAAGCACGCATATTTTCATAATGCCCTTCGCTTAACCAACGCCCTCGCACATCTTGATAGACGACAATATAGCCATCTTGCATCATGTGAATATTTGGTGCAATTTTTTCTTTGAACTTCCCAGCTCCATATGGCTGAGAGCTATAAGGAGTTCTTTGCATAATAATAGGATATTCTTTTGAAGTATCCTTTGGAGAATAAATTGTGGTATGGAGTTTTATGCCGTCTCGCATAGTGATATCTACCTCTTTTTTGGTGTAGTTATCCGCTACATAAGTTTCGGAGACTTCGGCATCTGCAACTTTAGGTGCTGTTTTTCTACAGGAAATAATCAGTGTAGAAAGAAAAATTAGGGTAAAAAAATGTTTGATGGTAAACTTTGGCATGTCTTAAGAGTTTGAAGTCTTAAATCTAAGAAAGTTTACTCGATTATTTAGATTTTAACATGTCCAGAATTACGGATAAAAACTACCAAAAAAAATTTGGACCGCTTATTCTTAATCGAAGGAGGCACCTACTTTAAAACAAAATAATAGGCTAAAATAGAATGTGTAAGTTTTTCTAACAAGCTCTACATTAATTGAAAAGGCTTTAATTTACATACACGTAAATGGCATGCCCCAAATAGTTATATTATTTCTCAGTTTACTGCATTACATTAGTACTGCACGCAATTACAATTAAAATTATATCATAAATAACTTTCTGGCCAGCATAAGAATGCCCGAGAAAAAATCACTTTTATAAACTTGAATTTTATTGTCTTGAATTAATTGGTCTTTCATTAAAATAGTTTTTAGCTGGATTTAAATCTAATCAGAAAAAGGAATCAATGCAACTGTTCCTTCAGATTTTTTAATTTTAAAATCTGGATTAACGTTTAAAGAACGGTATTCTTTTTTCGTTGCATCTAAAACAACATACCCTGAAATAAGGTCTGTTTCTTTTGTGCAAGATTGCAGTACAATACATAGAAATACCGCTAAGGGAAAAGCAAATCGTTTTAACATGGCATTCGTAGGTTAAGTTATATTTTTAATAGGTTTTTTAAAGACTCGATACTTTTAAATAGTTTTAAAATCAGGTTGACTTTTGGGGCTTCAACTTGAACTTAATACCATCTATATTTGGTTTATACCAGTACAAAATATTTCATCTTTTAGGTGGCGAGATTTGGGGTTCTCTAATTATTATATATCAAACATATGTAATCCTTTTCCTACAAAATATATTTTGTGGTAAAATGCATAATACTTGTTGTGAAGAGATGTTAATTGTCTTGTGAGCTGATTTTAACCTGAGAGTTCTGAGCGGTAGATTGCTTCGTACCTCGCAATGACGTTTGATGTACGATCTATAAAAAATGCTCCGTGTATCACGGAGCATTTTTTTATTTTTTAATATCGGCAACTAGCAATAACGTTAAATATTAAACGCTGCTCTTATCTCATCTACTTTATCCAACTTTTCCCATGTAAACAGCTCTACTTCTCTTTCTATACGGCCATTATAAGGAGATTCGAAAACCTTGGTAACAGTTACAGGTGTTTTCCCCATGTGTCCGTAAGCGGCAGTTTCTAAATAAATTGGGTTTCTTAGCTTTAAACGTTCTTCAATTGCAAACGGTCTCATATCAAAAATCTGAGCTACCTTTTTTGCAATCTCACCATCACTTAAACCAACTTTAGACGTACCGTAAGTATCTACATAAATTGATGTTGGTTCAACCACACCAATAGCATAACTTACTTGTACTAAAATTTCAGTTGCTACACCAGCTGCTATTAAATTCTTTGCTGCATGACGCGCTGCATAAGCTGCACTACGGTCTACCTTACTTGGGTCTTTTCCACTAAAAGCTCCACCACCGTGTGCCCCTTTACCACCGTAAGTGTCAACAATAATCTTTCTACCTGTTAATCCGGTATCACCATGAGGACCGCCAATTACAAATTTCCCAGTTGGGTTAATATGGTATTTGATTTGATCATCAAATAATTTCTGAGTATCTGCTGGTAATTGTTCCTTTACTCTTGGAATTAAAATAGATATAATATCAGACTTAATCTTCGCCAACATTTTCTCATCATCTGCATCAAAAGCATCGTGCTGTGTAGAAACTACGATAGTATCTATACGTATTGGCTCATTGGCATCTGAATATTCTATAGTAACCTGTGCCTTAGCATCTGGTCTTAAATAAGTAATCTCTTTATTCTCGCGACGCATTTCTGCCAAAGTATGCAGAATTTTATGTGAAATATCTAGCGCTAACGGCATGTAATTCTCGGTCTCGCTAGTTGCGTAACCAAACATCATACCTTGATCACCTGCACCTTGCTCTTCTTTAGAACCACGATCTACACCTTGGTTAATATCTTGAGACTGCTCATGTATCAAAGAAATAACACCACAAGAATCTCCACTAAACTGATATTCTCCTTTGGTATATCCTATTTTATTAATGACTTCACGGGCAATGTTCTGTACATCTAAATACGTATCACTTTTTACTTCCCCAGCTAATACTACTTGACCTGTAGTAACCAATGTTTCGCAGGCAACTTTACTTTCTGGATCAAAAGCAAGAAAATTATCTAATAACGCATCACTGATTTGATCCGCAACTTTATCCGGATGTCCTTCACTAACAGATTCTGATGTAAATAAATATGGCATAACAATCTTTTTTATTCTTAAAAGGATTTGAACGAATGCCGAAAAGAAGTGTGATGCGATGTAGTATCAGCATCAACTGCTTTAGCATTTTTTTTGTTTTATACCCTTAGGTTAAAACAGAGGTTGCAATCAGTCAAATCCCTCCTCTTTATTTTAATTATGGTGCAAAAATAGAAAAAATGTTCAGTTCAATATCTTAATATGATGTTATTTATTAACGCATTTAAAAGATTTGATAATTCGCACCCTAAATTTTCGATTTTTAAAGATCATATTTCACAGACAGTAGCACATAGCGTGGTTGCACAAAATAGGCTTGTGTGCTAAAAAACAGTTCGTTTGTACTATCTCTATTCAGTGTTGTAGTATTCAATAAATTAGTGCCTTTAATACCATATTCCCATCGGCTATCTTTCTTCTGATATGTTAGGGTAGATTCTAGAAAACTATAAGTATTGGATATAGTATCTTCCTTATCCGAATAATTATAATAATCATACTCTACATTGAAAATAAAGTTCTTTAAAAAACTGGCATCAAAACGAGCATAAGGTCTACTTGTGAAGAATGTTGTTTCTAAATCTCCGTTTTCATAATTATTAACGGTGTATCTATACCCTAATTCTAAATTTGGCGCATTCTTAAAATTAGTAGATAAAGCGGTTGTATAATTCTGTGTCAATGAATTTGAGGTTCGCTGCTGATTATCAACAAGGTTGTTAGTGGTAGACCAACCTAAATTACCTTGCACAGATGCTTTTATTTTACCAAATGTACGTTCGTATTTTCCGCTTGCGGTTAATGATTCGTCTTCAAAATTTGAATTGATGGTACTAGTTACTCTGTTAATACCAATAATATCAACGCCACTTTTTAACGCATCTATTCTTTTGGTGTACGCTATGTTCGCAAATATATTAGTGAAATTAAACATATTAAAACTGAAGAAATTAAGCGAAACGTTATGGTTAAGTGCACTCTCTAAATCTCGATTTCCACTATAAAGCGAATTGTAATTGTTTAACACATAACCTTGTGCAAAATTACTGACATCTGTAAACGAACGGGTTACACGATAATTAAAACGAATATTCTCCGATTTCTTAAGTTGTGCATTAATATATAAATCTGGCAATAACGACGTCAAATTATCTTCGACCACTGTACCTAGCTGCTCATTTTTTACATTGAATTGATGCAGCGTAACCCCAGGATTAAAGGTGAATATTCCAGAAATAACTTTATAATGTAAGCCTGCATAAACATCAGACACATGAAACGCGACTTCATTGCCAAACGCATCACCATTCATATTCAAAGTTTCTTCATTGTCTAAAATCTGGTATATGCTTGAATTAAAATTCTGATTGCTTTGCGTGGTACCTAATGTTAGATTTATGTTGCTTTTATTTCCAAGAACCCTATAATAATCCACCTTGGCATCAACCTTATTGGTTACTATATTTTTTGCCTGGTTGATATTATATACGTTCTGATTTTCATCTACAGGAAAAATATCAACAAAGGCGAACTCACTTCTAAGGGCCTCATAAAAAGGATCTTCATCTTGATATAAATGCTGTGCTTCTACCGCAAAAATGTTCTTCTCATTTAAGGTGTAATAGATATTTAAATTCTGATTTACAGATAACGGCTTCTGCTTTTTTACCTCTGCAATTTGATCGGTAATAGAGGATATTGATAGCACATCTACTTCCTCCGTATCATCCGATTGTTTTAAAAGCGCATCATAATCTAATTGAAAATCTTCATTGGGCTTATATTTCGCACTCAACTTTGCTAAACCCAAATGAATGGTCTGATCTGTATTTGATGTTGTGCTTTCTACATCATTACTTGCTATATAAGAGGTGCTCCCTTCAGATTTCATAAGAGTTCCTGTATAAGAATAAATACCAAATCCGCTTAAATCCAACCCTGCTATAGGCGCATAACTAAAATTGGCGGCAGCAAATTTTGTATCAATGTCATTTGCCCTATTATTTTGTACAGAAGAAAGTCCCAACCCATCTACACCAGTAGCAATAGAACTACCTCCTCTTGAATTGATATTTCTGAATCCTCCCGTAAAATTTCTATAGTCGTTTCGCGTAAAAGGTACTTCGCCAATATTATTTAAATCGGTGATGATATTAATACTGTACTTTGGACTGTAGTAAAACAATTTAGGATGTGCCAAATACCTATCATCCGGACCATACCCTGCAGTTAATTCGCCAAACCAAAAGTTCTTTTTACCCTCTTTCAACTTAATGTTCAAAGCCACATTATCATCGTCATTGGTAAGACCTTTCATTTGCGACACCTCATTGAAATTACGCAATACCTCAACTTTACTTAAGGCGTTAGCCGGAATATTTTCTACCGCAAGCTTTGTATCTCCGTCAAAAAAATCTTTACCTTCTACCATAATCTTACTTACGGTTTTACCCTCTACCTCTATTTGACCATCATCGTTTATTTCAATTCCCGGAAGGTTTTCTAGCACATCTTTCAGTTTCTTTTCCGTGCCCGACACAAATGCATCGGTATCGTACACAATAGTATCGCCTTTTACCGAAACCGGCATTTCGTATGTTACATCTACTTCATCCAGCTGTGCTGCTTGCTCTTGCATTATAATATCTTTTACAGCATCGCTCTCACCTGCAGTAAATGTAAAAGACTCTGGTTTAAACCCTAAATAACTGACCTTTACCGTGTATTGCTGACCAGTTTTCAGTTTTAATTTAAATAGCCCCGCATGATTGGTAATCCCATAAGATTCCAAGCCTTTGGTCTCCGTATTTATGGCAATAACATTCGCCATATCTACACCAACACCTAGACTATCCTTTACCGTTCCCGATAATGAAATTTCTTGGGCAGCACCAATAGTAGCTAATAATAGCGAAAGAATAACAAGCACATTATGTTTCATAGGAAAGGTGTAAATAGAAATAAATTAAGAAGTACTTTAATTAATTTGGTCTACCGCCACCACGACCACCACGGTTTCTGAAATTCTCTCGCATTTCTTTCATTTTCTCTTGAGAAATCTGATCATATTCCGCCTGGGTAACTTGTTTTCCTTTACTAGGTGCTTTTATTTCAATCTTCTCTGAAGGATTTAATGTGATTTCTGAACAAACGATTGTAGTAACATCATCGTTTACAGCCAAAATTAAACCCGGAAGTCCCCAATACAAACCAGGACCTTGATTTATTGGTATTTCTGGAGTATACCACGCAACTATTTCAACTTCTTTTATAATAAACTCTTCCCCTTTTTTCTCCTCATCATTTTCTTCTCCCCTACCAGGTCTTCTAAAAATAGCGCTCATATTCGGTCGCTTAATAGTCTTTACAGACGTTGCCTTAAATGCCGTATAATTTCCTATTTGTTTAGACTCGCTCTCCATTTTCCAATCTAATGCCTCCAACTCATCATCAATCAGAAAAATTTTACCTAATAATTCATTCTTCACCAAATACTTTTGATCCTGAATATTCTTGTATAAATCCCCATCATTACCTGCCATTGCTCCAAAACGAGGACCACGACCACCACCTCTTTCTCCGGGCTGCTCTAATTTTTCCTCTACTTTATAAATAGATGCCGTTTTATTGAAATTGAGAATAAAGGTTTTTTCGTTCGCTTTTTTCATGCGTTCCATCATTTCCTTTTTTCTATCCTCAGGAATGTTTCTATTTCCAAAATCGAAATTTACCTGTGTTTTACTTTGGTAAATTGCCTTGCCTTGAAAATCTTGCGCTTGTAAGCTTACGCCCATGCATACAATCATTAAACCTTTGAACCACTTATATCTCATCTTGCTTATGTATTAGAATGGTAGTATGACATCAAAATATGATTTTGGTTTAATTGCATTTTGCAAAGAATTGGATTGAGGTCATTTTTTTTGTGCCATACAACAAATATGTTTTTACTTCCTGTAGTTATCTTGTATCTTGTACCATCTAATCTTGTTGAGAATTAGAACACAACCATTAATCAATTTACGTCTATGCACATAGCAGTTGCCGGAAATATCGGTGCAGGAAAAACGACCCTAACTAGATTACTTGCTAAACATTATAATTGGGAACCTCATTTTGAAGATGTAGTTGAGAACCCATATTTAGATGATTTTTACAATCAAATGGAACGTTGGAGTTTTAACCTTCAGATATACTTTTTAAATAGTAGATACCGTCAAATTCTACAGATTAAAGAAAGTGGAAAGGAAATTATTCAGGATAGAACTATTTATGAGGATGCACATATTTTTGCTCCTAACCTACACGCAATGGGTCTTATGACCAACCGTGATTTTCAAAACTACTCTAGCTTGTTTGATTTAATGGAGAGTCTGGTAGATCCGCCAGATCTTCTAATTTATCTACGCAGCTCTATCCCAAACTTGGTGAAGCAAATTCACAAAAGAGGTAGAGAATATGAAAACACAATTTCAATTGACTATTTAAGCCGATTAAATGAACGTTATGAAGCTTGGGTACATGGTTATGAAAAAGGCAACTTGCTGATTATTGATGTAGATGATTTAGACTTTGTTGATAAACCTGAAGACTTAGGTATTATTTTGAATAAAATTGACGCTCAAATAAACGGTCTATTTTAAGTTCATCTTCTCAAAACCCTAAAAATTTGGAAAATTTTGAAAAAAAAGTCACGCGCTTTCTTCAAGATGAAACTCCTTTTTTCTTCATTATCGATTTTGAAAAATCTGTAAAACAAGTTTTTACGTTTGAAGAGGCTTTACAAGAAAAAATTTACTTTAACATAAACGGTGTTAGTAATGACAATGAACTTACGTTTAATCAGTTAGACGATAAAATCATAGATTTAAAACCTACACTCATTTCTAAAGATATTTATGAGAAGGCCTTTAACACCGTTAAGCAGGAATTAAACAATGGTAATAGTTTTTTGCTAAACCTTACTTTTCCTACCGCGCTTGATACCAACGTAGAACTTCACGAAATTTACAAAAAAGCACATGCTCCATATAAGCTTCTCTATAAAGATAACTTTGTTGTTTTTTCGCCAGAATGCTACTTAAAAATTAAGGACGGCAACGTTTTCTCTTATCCTATGAAAGGCACAATAAATAGTAGTGTGCCCAATGCCGAAGAATTATTGCTTTCTAATAAAAAGGAATTATACGAACATAATACCATTGTTGACCTCATACGAAACGATCTTTCTATGATTGCCAAAAATGTTAGCGTAAATAAGTTTAGATTTGTAAACACGATTAAAAAAGGAAATCAAGAACTGCTGCAGACCAGTACCGAAATACAGGGAAAGTTACCTGAGAACTGGAAAGATGAATTTTCGTCGTTATTATTAAAAACATTACCAGCAGGTTCCATAAGCGGGGCACCTAAAAAGAAAACCCTAGAAATTATTTCAAAAGCAGAAATTGCGCCACGTGGATTTTACACAGGTATTTTTGGAATATTTGATGGTCATCAAATTGACAGTGCCGTAAGCATTCGGTTTATCGAAAAAATCAACAAAAAGCTTTTTTACAAAAGTGGCGGTGGAATTACCCATTTAAGCGAGATGAAAGAAGAATATCAAGAACTTTTAGAAAAAATTTATGTACCCATTATTTGAATCTGTTTGCATTGAAAATAGTCAAATTAAGAATGAACATTACCACGAATCCCGATTTAGAAGTTCCTATATTCAACAATACAAAACCCACCCTAACTACTCTTTATTTGACGGAATTCATTTAACTAATTTAGACAACGCTCTAAAATATAAGTTGAGAATTGGCTATAAGCAACATGGTACCCGCTATTCTATTTCCTTATACGAAAACAGCATACCTACATCACTACAATTAGTAAATGATGACACCATAAATTATTCTTTAAAAAGGAATAATCGTAAAAAACTAAATCAACTTTTTGATCAAAGAGGAAACTCTGAAGATGTGCTTATTGTAAGAAATGGATTGATTACAGACGCCTCTTACTCTAACATCATTTTTACAGATGGCAAGCTAATAACTACGCCTTCTACCCCATTGCTTCAAGGTACATGTAGAGCTAGACTTTTAGATGATAACAAAATTACCGAAGCTCACATTTTAGAAAGTGACATTCAAAATTTTAAAAGCTTTCAATTAGTAAATGCTTTAAATGATTTTGATGATTCTAGATGGGTACCAATTTCTAACATACAAAGAGGTTAATTTTTAAATGAAACCGTTTTTCTTAGCATGTTCAATTGCTTCTTCCGTTTTATTCACCATTAAAAAGGGAATATCCTTGAAGTCAGAAAATAAATTTTCAACTCGTTTCATTCGCTTAGAATGATTTACGCTACGTAGGTAAATGGCTTTTATTCTACCAGGAAATAATGTAGAAACTTCTTGATAAATATCCCCATCCTTTTCACCACTATCACCAATTAAGATAAATGGTAGATTAGGATAGGCTTTTAATAAATTATTAATTTCTTTTTGCTTTTGAGGCTTTTCATCACTTTTAGACCTCCTTTTAAAACTTGCCATACTACGCAATAATATAGGACCTTTAGGGAAGTTATTTGTCTTTAAAAAGAGCTCAAGATATCTATATAAATTCCACGGACTGTGACTTACATAAAATATGGGATTAGCTTCTTGCCCGGTTTTTCCCTGATGAAGTTTTGTATAGAAATCAGATGCTCCTTCTAATTGCAATCGCTTGGTTGCCCTTTTAAACATGGTGTTGATAATCACCTTCCATTTTAAAGAAGAAACTACGCCAGTATGTAGAATAGTATCGTCTATATCACTAATTACCCCAAACTTGGCATGAATGCTTGGTATTAACATTTCGCCAGGAAAACGATTTTGAAGCAATATTTCCCTTTTTAGTTTTGTATTCGCAAAAGACAGCTCAAAATTCACCCAACCCTCATCATTTGCAAGACTCTGCAGTCCTTCTACATGTTCATCAATTAAATAATAACCATCATTATCGGTTTTACCTTCTACCGTATGACCATTAGAAAAAGTAATCTTAACTAGGGAGTTTTTTATTTCATCAGTTTCAAACCGCTTCCAAGTATTCTGCATTAAATTAAAAATACCTTTTTGGTCCAAATCGATATTTTCATCTTCAATAGCCCTACCTCTCGCGTACAGTCGAGTAGCATTACCGTATGATTGGAAGTTGATAATTTGAAGTTTATCTTTCTTAAAAATACCCATGGCGTTAAAATTACGGTCTTTCCGCAACCTTTAAAATTTTTATTTCAAGAATTATTGATTTTACTACCTACAAGCAATCATTCTGTGCGTCTGTTTTAAATGAATATCTCTTTCACTCATTCAAAAGCAGCGTTAACTCATTACTCATTTTCTACCATCGCTCTTTGACATAGATTTAGATAAGTAAAATGAATAATAACCCTACTTGTTTACACAAGTCTAAATTTTAACAGTATGAAACCAAAAAAGAATCCACAGAAAGACCTGAACAAAAAGAGCGGAATGTTCTTTGTAGTCGGACTATTATTAGTACTAACTATGGTATACACCGCCTTAGAATGGAAATCATTTGAGTCGGATATCAATATCGATTTCGCAATGAATACCCCAGAGGATGGAATTGAAGAAGAACATATTGAAAAATTTGAAATTGAACAACCCAAAATAAAACAAGTTTTACCTCAAGAAATAAAAATTGAAGAGAATGATACAGAGGTTGAAGAAACAGAAATCATAGCTATTGAAGTCAACATCGAAACCGAGATTGTAGACGTTAAAGATTTTGAAGTTGTAGAAGAAGAGGAAGAGGTGAAAGTTATCTGGAGTACAATTGAAGAAGTTCCTGTTTTTCCTGGTTGTGAGAATGAAAAAGATAAAAGAGCCTGTTTTAATGAGATGATGCAAAAGCATATTCGCAAAAACTTTCGCTACCCAGAATTAGCCCAAGAAATGAACATTGAAGGTAGAGTCAATACTACATTTATGATCAACAATGATGGTACTATCGGTACTATTCGAAAAAGAGGTCCGCATGATGTACTAGAAAAAGAAGCTGTTAGAATTTTGTCTAAACTGCCAAAAATGACCCCTGGTAAACAAAGAGGTTCAGCCGTAAAAGTTTCTTTCGCTATTCCGATAACATTTCAATTACAATAGCTCAAAAACAAAAAAACCATCAGCAAAGCTGATGGTTTTTATATATTGAATGTAAATAAATCACTTATTAATCTCTACTTTTTCTATAGTTACTTCCGTCGCAGTTCCTTTTTTCTCAACATTCGCTTTTTCGAATTCAACTAGTTGAGCCTCAACTTCTGCTTTTGTTCCGTTAAAGACTACTTTTTCAGTTATAGCTTCACCATTAACAGTTGTAGAATATGTAACAATAGCTTCCGCTAGATCTGCACTTTCTACATTCATTTCAATAGCAACCTCATTAGTACTATTCAGCATAGCAACGCCTTCTTCTGCGTGCCCACCTAATATTGGTGCAATTACCAAACCAATTAAACAAGTCAATTTAATTAAGATATTCATTGAAGGACCAGAAGTATCTTTAAAAGGATCACCAACAGTATCACCAGTTACTGCTGCCTTATGTGCTTCAGAACCTTTGTAAGTCATTTCACCATTAATTTCAACACCTGCTTCAAATGATTTCTTTGCGTTATCCCAAGCACCACCAGCGTTGTTCTGGAAGATAGCCCACAATACACCAGATACCGTTACACCAGCCATATAGCCACCTAACATTTCTGCAATCGCCAGTTTATTCATTCCAAATAACATAGGAAAAAATGCGATAACCAACGGGAAACCAATCGTCAATAAACCCGGTAACATCATTTCTTTCAAAGAAGCTTGTGTAGAGATAGCCACACATTTATCATATTCTGGTTTCCCAGTACCTTCCATAATTCCCGGAATTTCCTTAAACTGACGTCTAACTTCCTGCACCATTTCCATTGCCGCTTTACCTACTGCATTCATAGCTAATGCCGAGAATACTACAGGCACCATACCACCTACAAATAACATGGCCAATACCGGAGCTTTAAAAATGTTGATTCCGTCAATTCCCGTAAAAGTTACATAAGCTGCAAACAATGCTAAAGACGTTAATGCCGCCGAAGCGATGGCAAAACCTTTTCCAGTTGCAGCAGTAGTATTACCCACTGAATCTAAAATATCTGTTCTTTCTCTTACAATTGGTTCTTGTTCGCTCATTTCAGCAATACCACCAGCATTATCCGATATTGGCCCGAAAGCATCAATAGCCAATTGCATAGCTGTAGTTGCCATCATTGCAGATGCCGCTAATGCAACACCGTAAAAACCAGCAAAGGCATAAGATGCCCAAATAGCACCAGCAAACAGTAACACAGAAGGGAAAGTAGAGATCATTCCCGTAGCCAAACCAGCAATAATATTGGTACCTGCACCTGTACTAGATTGTTGTACAATTTTTAAAATAGGAGGTTTACCAAGACCCGTATAATATTCTGTCACCGAAGAAATTACTGCACCTACAATTAAACCTACCAAAGTAGCATAGAATACCCTCATAGAAGATATTTCCAATACCCCTTCACCAAAGAACTCCATTTTCATAGTTTCAGGCAACATCCATGTTACCAATCCGTAACATGAAATAGCAACAAGAACAATTGATGTCCAGTTACCTATATTTAAAGCCCCCATAACTTGAGCTTCCTTTGCGTCGTTATCTTTTATTTTCACCAACATAGTACCGATGATAGAAATAATGATTCCTACACCTGCAATTGCCATTGGTAATAGAATAGGACCAATACCACCAAAAGCATCAGAAATACTACCACCCATATCTTTAATAACATAATTACCCAAAACCATGGCAGCTAAAACTGTTGCTACATAAGATCCAAATAAATCTGCTCCCATACCGGCAACATCACCTACGTTATCACCTACATTATCTGCAATTGTAGCAGGATTACGTGGATCATCTTCTGGAATCCCTGCTTCTACTTTTCCTACTAAATCTGCACCTACATCGGCAGCTTTAGTATAAATACCACCACCTACACGTGCAAATAATGCTATTGACTCTGCTCCTAAAGAGAAACCTGCAAGGGTTTCTAAAACGATAGTCATATCCATAGTAGATGTCCAAACACCTCCCGTAAAGAATTGAAAAAACGCGATAAAAAATACAGTAAGTCCAAGTACCGCCAAACCTGCAACACCTAGTCCCATTACCGTACCACCACCAAAAGAAATCTTTAATGCGTTAGGTAAACTTGTACGGGCAGCCTGTGTTGTACGAACGTTTGTTTTTGTAGCGATTTTCATTCCTATATTTCCTGCAAAAGCAGAAAAGATAGCTCCGAAAATAAATGAGACAACAATTAACCAATGTGTAGTTGGCACTACGAAAGAAACAATAGCAAGCAAAACACTTACAATTACTACGAATACAGCCAAAAGCTTATATTCTGCACTTAAGAAAGCCAAGGCGCCTTCATAAATATAATCTGAAATTTCTTTCATTTTTCCATCTCCGGCATGTTGTTTCATTACCCAAGATCTTTTAATGCCCATATAAATTAGGCCTAATACTGCCATAAGAATTGGCATGTAAATCATCATTGACTCCATTTAATCTATTGTTAGTTGTTAGTTCGACTAATGTAGTAAATTAGAATAGAATAAAAAAAGCCACTTTTTATTAAAAAAAGTGGCTTAAATAAAGTCAAAAATTATTTATATCACAAAAGTGCGCTTTGCTTTATGCTCACTATCATCATATCTCTTAACACATTCGTGATAGATTTCTATTGCCTTTTCAGCATTACTCCAGCCACCTGTATCAACTTTTTTCTCTTCTAAATCTTTATACACTTGAAAGAAATGTTCTATTTCTTTTAATCTATGCGGATTTAAATCACTGATATCGTTATTGTTACTCCAAATTGGATCAGAAACTGGTACACAGATAATTTTTTCATCTGGTCCTTTTTCATCTGTCATATGGAAAACCCCAATAGGTTTAACTTCCATTACTGTCATTGGGTAAGTAGGTTCCGTACCCATTACCAACACATCTAAAGGATCTTTATCTAAAGCCAAAGTTTCAGGAATAAAACCGTAATCTCCAGGGTACATCATTGAAGAAAATAACATACGGTCAAAACGAATTTTATGTAAATCAAAATCGTATTCGTACTTGTTTCTGCTTCCTTTCGGAATTTCTATTAAAACATCAAAGGTTAAGCCTTTTGCTGCTGCCATATTTAAAATTGTTTAATTTATAGTTTGTTATGAAACGTTGCTTAGTTGTTATAATTGTAAAAATTAATCGAATTAAAATACAAATCCAAATGTACCGGTAACTCCGAACTTTCTGGCATCTGGATTTTCTAAATAATTTCCTCTAAAATTGAAATCCAATCTAAATACTTTAAATATGTTTCCTATTCCAAAAGAATATTCATAATATATTTTATCTGACGGAGCATTTAACGGTGTATTTAAAGTTGCCGGAGCGCTTAACGCTTTATTCTCATCAGACAGGTCTCCCCATACTCCGCGCAAAGCTACGATTTCCCTTAAATTATATTTCCTAAGAAAAGGAATTCTTGAGAAAAATCTACCATTAAAATTATGTTGCAAATGAACTGCCGCATAAGTATCGGTTACAAATTCATAAAAATCTAAATTTGGAAAGGTACCATAGTTAGAGAAAAATGTTTGGTTACCAGGTACAACACTTAAAAGTCCCAAAGGAACTTCACCAAATGTTTTACCAAGCTCAACCGTACTTAACAATCTACCAAAACCACCTAATTGCCATGGTTGACTATATGAAAACTGAAGCTTATCGTAATCGAAATCACTATCCAGCACACCTTTTGTGCCTTTTGTATAGTTCAACAAAAGAGTACTATAGGTATCATTTACATCTCTACGTTCTACCCCAAAACCAATTGTCTTTTTACCTGGAGTATATAGAACAATTGCATTGAAATCAAATTGACGTATTTCTGACGAAACTCCTGTTGCAGATTCTGGATCAACATAATCTAAACTAAAATCGTTTGGCAAAGCAGAACTTAAGGTTCTAAACGTACCTCCAACAGACAGCTTTAAATTCGTTAATGGTTCAATCTCAAAATTAAGCGCACTTAGATTAATATTCGTCAACCTATTATTTGCACCTACCGTCAATAATGAAGAAGAAGCAATACTTCGCCCAAGAACATCATTAGTTGCCGTTAAACTTACCCCAAGCTGTTCTATATCTCTTCGATTACCCCCAGAAACTATTAACCTACTGTTTTTATCCAAAAGCATTTTTCCTGCCAGACCATGTTTAAATTTATGATCTTTAAAGCCATATGCAGTGTAGCCTTCTATACGCCAAAGGTCATTTTGTCCATAATAAGTTCTTGCCCCTAGCCTTACCCTTGCTCCTTCCGCTGTATTATATCCAAAAAAATCATAGACAGAGCCTAAATCCAAATTCCATTTATCGACCTCTACATAACCAGAACCCAAAATACTTATGAAATTATAGTAGGTCTTAAATTTGGGAACCGTTTTAAGCGTGTCTAGCAATTTATAAATTCCCTGTTCATCTTTATTTAAGCTCTCTAACCTATTCTTTTCCCAGAACGCATCATCCTTTATAATCTGGGTAACATCTAACGGATTTCTATCCTTACGGTAAACTTCCCTTGGTCTAGGTTTATCGAATTCATAATTATCGTAAACAGATGTACGTTTGCCGTACAACCCCTTAGATTCTTCTTTTTTATTAAAGCTGAAATCACTCAACATATAATCTCTTTTCAAAAGAAAAACAGAATCATTTACAACATCAAAATCTTGCTCTATATAAATTTCCTTTACCCAGTTAATATTGGCACTTTTTGTTACTTGTAGATTTATATTTTTTACCGCCCAAGTAGAATCATTTACCCAAAAATCTCCTTTAAAGGTCAACTCATTTTTTCGACGTGGATAGTATACTATATTATAACACCATTTATTATCAATGTAAGCACTATCCCTTAAGGCATAGTTGTAAACATCTACGCCGGTTTTTGATAACGGACTAGTGAAACTTTTATCAAAGAATTTTAAGTAATTATTATACACATCATACTCTTGGTACAAATCTTTTACGAAAGCTATAATTGCCTGATTGTTTTCGAAACCAGAATTCTTATTACCAAGTACTTCCTCTTTCTCTTCTTTAATTTTATTATCTCCGTAAACTTTTGAAAAAGTTTCATTTAAGAAAATAGGCAAATAAGTTTTACCCGTTACACGTGAGGTATCTAAATCTTGAAAAACAAATTCTAAACCTTTGAATATTTTACTTTTAATTAATGAACTATCAATTGTATTTAAATCAAACTCAACCTTTTCATACTTATCATAAGCATATTGATTGAACTGCCGTACACCATTTTGACGTTTCTTAGCCCAGATTTTCCTAAGAATATCTACCGCCGGATTGTTCTTTTTTGACTGTTTACCAGCAATTAAGACCACTTCGTTCAACTGTTCCGCAGCTTCTAAAAGGGTTATTTTTAAGTCATAAGTGACCTTGCTTTCTAACTGAAGTTCATATTCAGTATAACCTATAAAAGAAATAATTGCCGTAGAATAATTATTTTCCGATTCTAAATAGAACCTACCATAATCATTTGTGATGGTACCTTCTGTAGAATTTTTGAAGAATACGTTTGCAAAGGATACCGGATCACCCTGTTCATCGATGACAATGCCACCAATTTTGGTCTGACCCTGCGCTATGAAAAAACATAGGCTTAAGAATGTGAATAATATCCCTCTCATTAAAATAATTCTTTTAATAAAAAATCTTGATCAAATAACATACTAATAAAAAAAGCTTCTCCAGACTTGGTCGGAGAAGCTAAAGTACTTTACAAAATTGTATCCTATTTGTATAAAACTTTTTTGACAGCGTCAACAACATCTTTGTAATTTGGCAACCACTCCTCTAATAATACAGGAGAATAAGGTGCCGGTGTATCAGCAGTATTTATTTTAACAACAGGTGCGTCTAAATAATCAAATGCATGTGCTTGTATATGATATGTAATTTCTGTAGCAACGTTACCAAATGGCCAAGCTTCTTCTAAAATCACTAATCTATTTGTCTTTTTAACAGATTTTAATACCGCCTCATAATCTAAAGGCTTAACGGTACGTAAATCTATAATCTCACAACTAATACCTTCTTTCTCCAATTCATCGGCAGCTTTATCGGCTTCCTTTATAATCTTACCAAAAGAAACTATAGTAACATCTTTACCTTCTCTACGAATATCAGCAACACCTAATGGAATAGTGTAATCACCCTCTGGCACTTCACCTTTATCACCATACATTTGCTCAGACTCCATAAATATTACAGGGTCGTTATCACGTATTGCCGCTTTCAACAATCCTTTCGCATCCGCTGGGTTAGAAGGAACAACAACTTTTAAACCCGGACAGTTGGCATACCAACTCTCAAAAGCTTGTGAGTGCGTTGCCGCCAATTGACCTGCAGAACCTGTAGGACCTCTAAATACTATTGGACAAGGAAATTGCCCTCCAGACATTTGTCTAATTTTAGCTGCATTATTTATAATTTGATCGATACCTACTAACGCAAAGTTGAAGGTCATGAATTCTATAATAGGTCTATTACCCGTCATAGTAGAACCAACTCCTATTCCCGCAAAACCAAGTTCAGAAATTGGAGTATCTATAACCCTCTTAGGGCCAAACTCATCCAACATACCCTTGGAAGCCTTATAAGCGCCATTATATTCCGCTACCTCTTCACCCATTAAATAGATAGATTCATCCTTCCTCATTTCTTCGGACATGGCCTCGGCTATTGCTTGCCTAAATTGTAGTGTTTTCATGTATGGTAAATATTATTCTTTGTTATATGCTAGAAAGCAAGCAAAAATAGGAAATATAATATCAAAAAATAGAATGCCAGATTTAAAAAAAGTTATAAAATTTACTATGCATGCATAGTAAATTAGGATTTAAATAGCTATCTTCGTGGTCATTGATATAAAGTTTATTTACACATGAAGATATTAGTTTGTATAAGTAATGTTCCAGATACCACATCTAAGATAAATTTCACAGATGGTGATACTAAATTTGACACTAATGGTGTACAATTTGTAATTAACCCAAATGATGAATTCGGCTTGACGAGAGCTATGTGGTTTAAAGAAAAACAAGGTGCTACAGTACATATTGCTACTGTTGGCGGCCCTAGTGTTGAACCAACAATGCGTAAAGCTCTTGCCATTGGTGCAGATGAAGCTTTTAGAATTAACGCAGAACCTACAGATGGTTTTTATGTTGCACAACAACTTGCAGAAGTAGTTAAAAACGGTGGTTACGACCTTGTAATTGGCGGTAGAGAATCTATTGATTACAATGGTGGAATGGTACCAGGAATTTTAGCTTCTTTGACAAATATGAATTTCATTAATTCTTGTATAAATCTTGAAATTGATGGCAACAATGTTACCGCAGTACGAGAAATTGATGGTGGAAAAGAAAAATTAAGCAGCGCACTCCCTCTTGTAGTTGGTGGTCAAAAAGGTCTTGTTGAGGAAAGTGATCTTCGCATACCTAATATGCGTGGTATTATGATGGCAAGAAAGAAAAGTTTATCTGTAGTTGAACCCGTTGATGGACTAAAAGCTACTGAAGATAAAAAATTCGACAAACCAGCTCCTAAAGGACAAGTTAAACTTGCCGACAGCGTAGATCAATTGGTTGATTTGCTACATAATGAAGCAAAAGTCATTTAATAACCTATTTATAGGTACTAATTAAAAAACAAAAAACATGTCAGTTTTAGTATATACAGAATCAGAAAAAGGAAAGTTTAAAAAGAATGCGTTCGAAGCCGCTTCTTATGCTTCGGCAGTGGCAAAAATGATGGACACTACCGTTACCGCAATAGCTTTCAACAGTACGGATAATGAATCTCTTGGTGAGTATGGAGTCTCTAAAGTAATGAATGTAGCAGATGACTCATTAACAACTTTTAATGCAGGTGCATATGCTGCATCTATTGCAGAAGCTGTTAAAAGTACAGATGCAAAAGTTGTTATTCTTAGCTCTAGTACTGATACAAAATATTTAGCACCGTTATTATCTGCCAAATTATCTGCCGGTTATGCACCAAATGTAGTCCAGGCCCCAGATAGCACATCTCCATTTACGGTTAAAAGAACAGCTTTCAGTAATAAAGGATTTGCCCACACGCAAATAGATACCGATATTAAAATAGTAGGTGTTTCAAATAACGCTTTTGGCGCACACGAAAACAAGGTAGATGTTTCTGTTGAAGATATTAGTGGTACTGCAGATAGCGCTACCAATGATACTAAATCGGTTGAAATCGATAAAGTTGTAGGTAAGGCTACCATTGCCGATGCAGACATTGTTGTTTCTGCTGGTAGAGGAATGAAAGGACCTGAAAACTGGGGGATGATTGAAGAATTAGCCGATGTTTTAGGTGCAGCGACAGCTTGCTCTAAACCGGTATCCGATCTTGGATGGAGACCTCATGGCGAGCATGTAGGGCAAACAGGGAAGCCTGTAGCAAGTAACCTATACATTGCCATTGGTATTTCTGGAGCTATTCAACATTTAGCAGGTGTAAGTGCTTCAAAAACGAAAGTTGTTATAAATAATGACCCAGAAGCACCATTCTTTAAAGCCGCTGATTACGGAATTGTTGGTGACGCCTTTGAAGTAGTTCCTCAATTGATTGAAAAATTAAAGGATTTTAAAGCGCAAAACGGCTAAATTTTTGTTATTTTGTGCCCCTTAAAGGGCTGTTCGAATAGTTGGAGCCCCAAGTATTCGAACAGCCTTTTTTAGTTAAAAACCTATGAGTCTAGTACGATTAAAAATAAAAGGTATCTCTTACAGCCAAACTCAAAATGGTGCATACGCACTTATTTTGAACGAAGTTGAGGGCGACAGAAAGCTTCCTATTGTCATTGGCGCTTTTGAAGCTCAATCCATTGCTATTGCTTTGGAAAAAGAAATAAAACCACCAAGACCTTTAACCCACGATTTATTTAAGAATTTCTCTGACAGGTTTGATATTGTAATCAAACAGGTTATAATTCATAAATTAGTAGATGGAGTATTTTACTCCAGTATTATCTGTGAGAGAGATGGTATTGAAGAAATAATTGACGCAAGAACTAGTGATGCCATAGCGTTGGCGTTACGTTTCAACGCCCCTATTTTCACTTATAAAACTATATTGGATAAAGCCGGTATCTTCTTAAAATTCTCTTCTAAAGAAAAGGATCAAAAAGATAGTGACGATAGTATTATGGTTGATGAAATATTGCAAGAAGGGGAAACCATTGAAATAGAATCTGGTGCATCTGACGGCTATACAGAACTTACTATAGACGAATTGGAAGCTGAATTAAAAAAAGCTGTCACCAACGAAGACTACGAAAAAGCGGCTAAATTGAGAGATGAAATCTCTAAACGCAACTAAACACTAAATTATAGTTTATGAAAAAAGGCAAATGGTTGCTATTTTTTGCACTAATTCTTACCGCATTTACATTTGCTCAAGACGTAGACATTAATACACCTTTAGAAAGTACAGCTGACACTACTTTGGTTGAAGATGTAGCTACTGCCGGTGTTATGGGTATGGAAACTAGTGAGGGGTTTTCCATCAACAGCCTTGGAAGAGGAATTCTTGGTATGGCGGTCTTACTACTTCTAGCATTTTTATTCAGTTCTAACAGAAGAGCCATTAATTGGAAAACGGTTGGTATAGGTCTAGCACTACAATTGGTAATTGCCATCGGTGTTCTTAAAATACCTTTTGTACAATTGGTTTTTGAGCAAATAGGAAGAATCTTTGTGAGTATCTTAGAATTTACCCGCGCAGGTAGTAAATTTCTATTTGAAGGTCTTGTAGTAGATACAGGGACCTTCGGATATATTTTCGCTTTTCAAGTACTGCCTACTATCATATTTTTCTCTGCATTAACCTCCTTATTATTCTATTTAGGATTGATACAAAAAGTGGTAAAGTGGCTTGCTTGGGCACTTTCCAAAACCCTGGGTATTTCAGGACCTGAGAGTCTTTCTATTGCCGGAAATATATTTCTCGGACAAACCGAAGCTCCTTTATTGATAAAAGCATATCTAGAAAAAATGACCAAATCAGAGATTCTATTAGTCATGATTGGCGGTATGGCAACTCTTGCTGGTGCAGTTTTAGCTGCTTATATAGGATTTTTAGGTGGTGAAGATGAATTGTTACAATTGGTATTTGCCAAGCATTTATTAGCCGCTTCCGTGATGGCTGCACCAGGAGCAATTGTAATATCTAAAATGTTATACCCACAAACTGAAGAAGTAAATAGTGATGTTCATGTATCTTCTGAAAAAATTGGAGCCAATGTATTGGATGCCATATCAAATGGAACTACTGAAGGCTTAAGACTAGCAGTTAATGTTGGTGCAATGCTCTTAGTATTCGTAGCCATTATTGCAATGGTTAACGGTATTCTAGAGTGGACAGGAGACTTAACCCACTTAAATGGCTGGATAGCGGACAATACTTCCTATTCTAAATTCTCGCTTGAAGCAATTTTAGGGACTGTATTCGCTCCATTAATGTGGTTAATTGGCGTCGCCGACGAAGATATAATGCTCATGGGTCAATTACTCGGTATTAAATTGGTAGCAAGCGAATTTGTAGGCTATGTGCAATTAGCAGAACTTAAAGACCTTAGCACTTTACCACATTTAAAGTTCAACAAGTCTGTTATTATGGCCACTTATATGTTATGTGGTTTTGCAAACTTTGCATCTATAGGTATTCAAATTGGTGGCATTGGATCACTTGCTCCGGGGCAAAGAAAAACTTTATCTGAATTCGGCATGAAGGCTGTACTTGGTGGCTCTTTAGCATCTTTACTTTCCGCTACCATTGCCGGTATGATTTTAGGATAATCCAATATGTTATTTTAGTTAATAAATTCTAATAACCCTTATTACTATTTCTGTTCAAAAATTCATCTAAATGGTATTTTTGCAGTGCGCCTATCTAGTTTTTTTTAGCGTTTATATAATAATATCTCTATGAAACAATACCACGACCTTTTAAAACATGTTCTTAAAGAAGGAAACCAAAAAGGAGACCGTACAGGAACCGGAACTAAAAGTGTTTTTGGGTATCAGATGAGATTTGACCTCAGTGAAGGTTTCCCTATGGTCACTACTAAAAAACTGCATTTAAAATCTATCGTATATGAGTTACTTTGGTTTCTGAAAGGTGACACCAATATTAAGTATTTACAAGAAAATGGTGTTCGTATTTGGAATGAATGGGCTGATGAAAATGGCGACTTAGGTCCTGTTTACGGTCATCAATGGCGCAACTGGAACAATGATGAAATTGACCAGATCAAGGAAGTTATCCACTCATTAAAAACGAATCCTAACAGTAGAAGAATGTTAGTCTCTGCCTGGAATCCCAGTGTGTTACCAGATAATTCTAAAACTTTTTCTGAAAATGTAGCAGATGGTAAAGCCGCATTACCTCCTTGCCATGCATTCTTTCAATTTTATGTTGCAGATGGCAAATTATCTTGCCAATTATACCAACGTAGTGCAGATATCTTTTTAGGTGTACCATTCAATATTGCATCTTACGCATTATTTACCATGATGATGGCTCAAGTATGTGGCTATGAAGCTGGCGATTTTATTCACACTTTCGGTGACGCGCATATTTACAATAACCATATGGAACAGGTAGAGTTGCAATTAAGCAGAGAACCTAGAGCATTGCCAAAAATGAATATAAATCCTGATGTGAAAGATATTTTTGATTTTAAATTCGAAGATTTTTCATTAGAAGATTATAATCCGCATCCTCATATAAAAGGGAAAGTAGCTATATAAGCTATGAGTCTTAAAACAATTTTTTATATTCTGACCAACTGTTTTATTTTAGCAATTAACTAACTTCCTAATAGAGCACCTATTGGCAAACTCAAAAGACCCCGTCTTATTTTAGATAACGAAGTAATTCGTAATATTAATCTACTAGTAAAATTTCAGCTCTGTTTTCCAAATGCTCTCCCCGTAAAGATGCCGTATTGTGTCCCCATTAACTTCAAGCTTTAATAGTATCAATTTCTTAATTTATCGGGCTAATTCCGTTTGACCATTTTTATTTATCTTACAATAAAAATTGTTTTCATGGTTAGTACTGATACGCTCTTAGATTTCTTTTTAGAAACTAGAGCCCATACCGAGGTTATTTGTAAGCCTCTTGAAATTGAAGATTATGTGGTACAACCTATAATTGACGTTTCCCCTCCAAAATGGCATCTAGGTCATACAACATGGTTTTTTGAAGAATTTATTCTAAAAACATACGATAAATCATATCAAATTTTTGACGAAGATTTTTCTTTCGTATTCAATAGCTACTACGAAACCGTGGGTAAACGTGTTGTGCGAGCAGACCGTGGCAACCTATCCAGACCTTCCGTAAAAAAGGTGTACGAATACAGGCATTATGTTACCGAAGCGATGAACAAGTTGCTAGAAACAAACTACAACAGCACACTTTTAAATGTTCTAGAAATAGGAATACATCATGAAAAACAACATCAAGAATTACTTCTTACAGATATTAAATATATTTTAGGGAATAATCCTCTTTTACCGAAATACTCTGATTCTATCCAAGAATATACTACCGAAAAAGAAGTTCAAAATTGGATTGGAATGAGTGAAGGTATTTATGAAATAGGTCATAATTCTACTGATTTTTGTTTTGATAATGAATTAGGCAGGCACAAAGTTTATATACATGACTATCAAATTTCAAATAAACTAGTAACGAATGCCGAATATTTAGAATTCATAAAAGCCGATGGTTATAAACGTTTTGACCTTTGGCATGCCGCAGGTTGGGATTGGGTTCAACAATACAAAATTACCTCACCTTTATATTGGCATGAGATTGATGGAGACTGGCATTATTATAGTCTTAAAGGATTAACTAAGGTAGATTTAGAAGCGCCTGTAACACATATCTCGTACTTTGAAGCATTTGCCTTTGCTCAATATAAAAACTGCCGTTTACCTACCGAATTTGAATGGGAAGCCGCACAGAATCAATTTAATTGGGGACAACGCTGGGAGTGGACAGAGAGCGCCTACCTACCCTACCCTAACTATAAAAAAGTTGATGGTGCCTTAGGTGAATATAATGGTAAATTTATGGTCAACCAAAAAGTTCTTAGAGGGAGTTCTATTGCCACACCAAAAAATCACGCAAGGCATACCTATCGCAATTTTTTTCAAACAGATTTAAAATGGCAGTTCACCGGTATTAGGTTAGCTAAATAATTACGACATATTACGTATGCAAGACACAAAAACAACACTTACCAGTACCTCTGAGTTTGAAAAAGAAGTATATACAGGCTTGACGGATTACCCTAAACACCTGTCTTCCAAGTATTTTTACGACAAGAAAGGTGACAAGCTTTTTCAAGATATTATGGCTATGCCCACATACTACCTAACGGACTGTGAGTATGAAATCTTAGAAGATAATAAAGAGGAAATTACAAATTTATTCACCGAATTTGGAGCTTTCGACCTAATTGAACTTGGTGCAGGAGATGGTAAAAAAACCAAAATTCTACTCAAAGAATTTAGTGACAAAAATGTAGATTTCACTTATGTACCTATCGACATTAGCGATAATGCCTTAAATCAACTTCATAATTCAATTGAAAAAGAACTGCCAAAAATTAAGGTTCAGCCTTTTCAAGGAACTTATTTTGAAGCATTAGAGGACATAAATAGTCGTAAGAACAGAAAAATAATTTTATTCCTAGGCTCTAATATTGGCAATTTAGAACATGACCAAGCAAAAGGGTTTATGAAAAAAATTCAAGAATTAATGGAGCCTGAAGATTTACTTTTTATGGGATTTGACCAAAAGAAAAATCCGCAGACTATTTTAGATGCCTATAATGATAAAGAAGGTGTTACCGCTGCATTCAATAAAAACGTACTTGCACGAATTAACACGGAATTAAATGCAAATTTTAATCTAGAACAGTTTCTGCATTGGGAAGTCTACAATCCTGAAACAGGCTCTGCAAAAAGCTATTTGGTTTCCAAAATTGAACAGAAAGTAAGAATTGAAGCACTCGATTTAAATATAACTTTTAAGCCATGGGAAACCATACATACAGAAATTTCGCAGAAATATGATGATGAAATAATTAATTGGCTTGCAAAAGAATCTGGCCTAGAGATGACAACAGCTTACCAATCTTTGGCATATGGGTATAAAAATTGTGTCTTTAAAAAAGTTTAATCCATCATAAGTATTTAACAAAAAAGCCTGCTATTTACAATAGCAGGCTTTTTCTATATTGACAAACTTAGTTTACAGTTCTAAAACAGCATTTTCAGATCCAGCAAAATCATTCCATTGAAAACGATCAGCTTCAGCATCGTTAATGTATTCTCCATCCACAATATATTTGAATTCAAATGTATTCTCTTTTGGAAGATCGAAAGTTCCTTTGAAAGAACCATTCTTTTGTTTCTTTAATTCGCTCTTTTTTGCGTTCCAATTATTGAAATCGCCTACAACAGCTACTTTTTTTGCATCGTCGGTAGGTACTGTAAAAGTAACCTTACACACTGGCTTGGTCTTTAGATATTTTTTTGCAATTGCCATGATAATTAATTTAATATTTAAGACAAAACTAGCATAATAAAACACTCATTTCCAACACGTAAGAGATTTTTATGAATTCCGTAATAATTAGGCAATTAATAATCATTCAATGAAATATAATCCTACAAAATTAATTTATTAGGAATCTCTACTTATCTGTTTTTAAGATTTTTACAATTGTATCAATGTCCGCTTCTGTGTTATAAAAATGAAAACTTAAACGCACCCCATTTCCCCGTTGGGCACAAAACACATCATTGTCTATTAATTTTTGAAAAGTTGCTGCATTCGCCTTAATATTGAAAATAGTACTGTGATTTTTTCTTCCGACAACCTCATCTGACAAAAGCCCTAATTTTTGAAATTCCCCTTTAGCATACTTAGATAATTTACGGTTATGTTCAGAAATTTTATCCATTCCTATTCTTTCGAAATACTCTATAGAAAATTTTAAACTACCGAAATTTAAAGATGATAGATGACCAGGCTCAAAACGTTTAGCAAACCTAACAGCATCCATTTTACCCAAATCACCATCAGCAGCATTAAAGCCAATATTATTCACTGAAAATTTATCTTTAATTTGGTCTGAAAACAACATAAAACCATTTCCATAACCCGCCAATAACCATTTGTAAGCACTGCTCCCTAAAACATCTATTCCAGAATTATCAAAATCAAAGGTAGTACTACCGCAAAATTGTGTACCATCAGCTATGATAATCAAACTAGGATATTGGTTTTTCAATGCTTTCAAAAAATCAAGATCAATAGCAAACCCGTTAAGCCATTGTACTAGGCTTAATGCCAAGACATCAATATGCTTATTTTCAACCGCATCTTTAATTTGTTCTTCAATGGTAGCGGTCATTTGTAAATATTCGATATCAAAACCTCTATTCTCAAAACCCCAATTAAGCGAAGGATAATCGTTTTCTATAAGCAGTATTTTCTTTTTTTGACCCAACCCTTCTAACAATACGTTAAGTCCGGTTGAGAAATTATTTACTAAGGCTACGTTATTTCTTTTACAATTAAAAAAATTAGCCACTGCTGAACGAGTATCTGAGACCACCTTTAAAGATTTCTCTCGCATATCGCTACCATATATCAGAAAATCCAAATCATGCTCTTGTCTCCAATCTAACAGCGATTCGTACAACAAACCATATACTGCTGTATTAGCATATATTCCTTTTCGTAAGACGGGAAATTCCTTTCTAAATTTTTCCATTAGTTATAGCGTATTGTACAATTCCTGTATCTTTATACCAAAGATAAGAAGAGTATGTTTTCTAAAAATAAAAACACCTCCAAATTAGATTTAGAACAGCATGAGCTATTAGAGAATGCTCAGAAAAGGGTTCGCCAAAAGAAGCGCCTATACACCCATTTTGTTGTCTTTTTGGTTGGTAGTGTATTCCTAGTGCTCATCAATAAAATTTTAAAATACGGACAAGAATATAACTGGTTTATATGGGTCATTACTTTTTGGGCTTTCTTGTTTGTCCTTCACATTTTTAATGTTTTCATCACCAATAAATTTATGGGGCAAGATTGGGAACGTTCTCAAAGAGAAAAATTAGTACAGAAACAAAAAGAGCGAATTGCCGCAATGGAGAAGGAGATTGAACGAGAACATGAACTACAAGCCCCTATAGAAATAGAACCTAAAAAAAAATTGCTTTGAAAACACTTATAATGATTGCCGCGGCAGCAGAAAATGATGCTCTGGGTAAAGACAATGATTTACTTTGGCATTTGCCAGATGATTTTAAACGATTTAAAAAATTGACATCTGGGCACAAAATTATTATGGGCAGAAAAACCTATGAAAGTTTTCCTAAACCCCTACCTAATAGAACTCACATTATAATTACCAGGGATAAAAATTACACAGTAGCACATAAAGAATGTATAGTAGTTCATTCTTTAGATGAAGCTATTGATTTAGTTAAAGAAGAGATTGCATTTATAATTGGTGGAGGAGAAATCTATAAGCAAGGAGAAAAACGTTCTGATAAAATAGAGCTTACTCGTGTACACGGTACTTTTGAAGATGCTGACACTTTCTTCCCAGAAATTGACGAAGAATTTTGGATGCTGACCAAACAAGAATTTCACCCAACTGATGAAAAACATAAACTCTCTTTCACTTATTTAACCTACATAAAAAAAGCCGACGCCCTTAAAAGTCTTTGAACGAAATATTGATATTAGATTTAGTAGTGTTTAAAATAGTAGCAAGTACATTTACATCTCCATTGGTATAAAATTGATGCTTACCCAATTCTACTTTACTGGTCAATAAATCATATTTATCTAAAACCATTTTTGTTTGCCTGGCAACTGCCTGACCAGAATCTATTATAGTAACATGTTCTGGAAGCATTTTTTTTAACATAGGTATGAGATAAGGGTAATGAGTGCAACCTAAAACTAAATAATCCATTCCCTTATCAAGCATTGGCATTATGTACTGTTCTAAAAGTTGATACAATTGATCACTTTCTAGATTACCATTTTCAATCATCTCTACTAAACCAGTACCTCTTTGTTCTAATACCGTTATACCTGCAGCGTGATTTTTAGATGTACTGTGAAACAAACTGCTAGACAAGGTCCCTTTAGTTGCCAATACCCCTACTATTTTAGATTTACTATTTATAGCAGCAGGCTTTATAGCGGGTTCTATTCCAATAAAAGGTACACTATAATTATTCCTTAAATAATCTATGGCATTAGTCGTTGCCGTATTACAAGCAACGACTATTAATTTACAGCCTTGGCTTAATAAATATTCTGTATTCTTAATACTCAGCTCTAGTATTCGTTCTTCAGATTTTTCACCATAAGGTGCATTCTTACTATCCGCAAGATATATACAACTTTCATTTGGTAAAAGCTCTTGAATCTCACCCCAGATAGATGTACCTCCAATACCAGAGTCAAAAATACCTATATGCCTATCATCCATATTACTCTAAAACCTCTATTATAGGTGTGCCAGTGGTACCACTTGGATAAGAAATTCCTAATAGGGCAGAAATTGTTGGAGCTATATCTGGAATCTCAGTACGTTTAATTGTTGATCCAGGCTTAATTCCTTTACCATAAAATAATAAAGGAGCATGAGTATCATAAATCTGTGGTGATCCGTGTGTAGAACCTGTTGTATTATAAGAGATAAAACCAGGCTTTAATACTAAAAGCACATCTCCCGATCTCTTTTGATTATATCCGTTTTGTAAAATATATGGAATTCCCCTAGTATACTCATTGTTCCACATTTGATCAGCCGTATAGACTTTATCAATACCATCGTATCCTAAATATTCTTGCGCTATTTCAGCTTGAACGTCTGCTAAATCAAGATCTAAATTTTTTACAATTTTATGATCTAAAAATAATTGATTATTAGAATGGTTTTTAACAATATCCTCTGTGCCATAGGTATATTTCAAAAACTCGGAAAGCCTTGCTGCATTTGCTTTATTATCGATATATCCTGCAGGTATTTTTTGATCTTTTAAATATGTGGGAACTTCTATAGCAGCATGATCAGCTGTCAAAAACAAAGTATACTCACCCTCACCTACATTTTTATCCAAAGCTTTAAATAATCGCGCCAAATCTTCATCCAGTCTTAGATAAGTATCTTGAACCTCTTTTGAATTTACTCCGAACATATGACCAACATAATCAGTACTAGAAAAACTAACCGTCAAAAAATCTGTAATTTCATCCTTACCTAGACCTTCATTCTTCAAAGCCTCTATGGCAAAATCTGCCGTCAAGGAATTTCCGTAAGGTGTTGCCTTAATGATATCGAATGCCTTTGTCTTATCTAAAAGTTCTGCCGTGTTGTGAGGAAATGAAGTTGTTGTTTCATCCTTAAACTTTCCTTCATATAGATTATTATCCGTTCCACTCTCTTTGTAATCCTTAATATCCCTAAGAGTGTTCCATTCTTTTTTATATGATTGCGCTTTACCAGAAGAGTTAAAGTCATTTACCCATTTAGGAAGCTCGTTCATATAGTATGTACTTGTAATCCATTTACCTTCATCTGCGCCATGAAACCAATATGCGGCATTAGCTGTATGACCGCCTGGTAAAACCGCTCCTCTATCTTTCAATGCAACAGCAATAGTCTTCCCCTGCATTTGTGTACTTAAACGTAACTCATCGGTTATTGTGGTAACGGTCATTCTATGTGGAGACATTTTCCCAGCATTTGATGAAGTCCCTACAGAAGTATAAGCATCATCGCCAGCACAGTAAACACTAGCATCTATTTCTTTGTCGTACCAGTCATTTCCAATAATACCGTGTGTAGACGGTGATGCGCCTGTAAAGACAGAAGTATGCCCAGGAGCCGTACTTGTTGGCGCATAATTAAAATGATTGTTTTTACAATTAAAACCTTGCTCAATAAGTTTTTTAAATCCGTCGTCACCAAAACCATTATAGAAGCGCGTTAAATAATCATATCGCATTTGATCTACTATTATCCCCACTACCAATTTTGGTTTCACCCTTAACAAATCGTCACTTGTATTGTCTTTGTTTTTCTTCTGCGCAGTTAATCCGTTAACTAACAACAAAGTCCCAATAAACAATGAAGTAATAAAATATTTTTTCATTTTCATACTTATAAGATTGAAACGCAAATGTAAATAATTTACCCCTTTAAAGATTAAACTCAGGTTAAATCAAGTCCTTTATTGTTATTTTTACAATAAGAAATCTATTTTTAAAGAATGAACTATTTAGCATCTGTAGGAAGCTATGCAATTATGATCCGCGAGGTTTTTAAAAAACCTACGAAATGGAGAATAATGAAATCCCTAATATTCAAAGAAATAGATGAGTTAATATTTAGCTCATTGGGTATTATTATATTCATCTCCTTTTTTATAGGTGCCGTTGTAGCCATACAAACTGCGCTTAACCTTACCAACCCGTTAATTCCACGAAACCTGATTGGCTTTGCCACTAGGCAATCGGTTATACTAGAATTTGCACCCACATTTGTTTCCATTATCATGGCGGGTAAAGTAGGTTCTTACATTACGTCTAGTATTGGTACAATGCGGGTTACAGAACAAATAGACGCCTTAGAAGTTATGGGCGTTAACTCTCTTAATTATTTAGTTTTTCCTAAAATTATAGCAATGCTATTTTACCCTTTTGCAATTGCTATTTCTATGTACGTTGGAATATTTGGCGGATGGATGGCAGGCGTGTTTGGGGGATTCTTAACCAGTGAAGATTTTATAACAGGACTACAGTCTGATTTTGTTCCTTTTCATATAGCATATGCCTTTGTCAAAACCTTAATTTTTGCATTTGTAATTGCAACGATACCATCTTTTCATGGTTTTTATATGCGTGGGGGAGCCTTAGAGGTTGGGAAAGCCAGCACAACTGCTTTTGTTTGGACAAGTGTTGTAATCATCATACTAAATTATATTTTAACCCAACTTTTACTAGGATAATGATAGACGTACGAGACATACATAAATCTTTTGGCGAAGCTCATATTCTTAAGGGGATTACCACAACTTTTGAAAAAGGAAAAACTAATTTAATTATTGGACAGAGTGGCTCTGGGAAAACTGTTTTTCTTAAATGTTTATTAGGTCTTTTTGTCCCTGAAGAAGGAGGTATAGCATATGACGGTAAATTATATTCTGATCATACCGATGATGAAAAACGTGAATTAAGACAAGAGATGGGGATGGTTTTTCAAGGCAGTGCCCTTTTTGATAGTATGACGGTAGAAGGTAATGTTATGTTCCCTTTAGAAATGTTTACCAACCAGTCGAAGTCGGAAATGAAAGATCGAGTTGATGCGGTATTAAAGAGAGTTAACCTTATTGATGCACATCATAAATTTCCTTCCGAGATTTCTGGCGGTATGCAAAAACGTGTTGCTATTGCACGTGCAATTGTAATGAATCCAAAATATCTTTTTTGCGACGAACCAAATTCTGGTCTAGATCCCAAAACAGCTATTCTTATAGATGACCTCATCAAAGAAATTACAGAGGAATATAACATTACAACTGTCATAAATACACATGACATGAACTCTGTAATGCAAATTGGAGAGAAAATTATCTTTCTTAAAGATGGGTTATTAGAGTGGGAAGGTACCAAAAACGAAATTTTCAAAACCGATAATGAAGCGGTAACTAATTTCGTCTACTCATCTGACTTATTTAAAAAAGTGAGACAAATGTACATTCAAGAACAAAACTAATCTTTGGGCATCTCTTTTATCTGAATATTCTTATTGTTCAACCTAAGACGCAACCAATCTTGCAGCTTATTCATATCCTTTACCGTTTCTGCTCTTTTCGCTTCCTTTTTCCAAGTCACTTCAAATAAAGGTATACTATCGGTTTTAGTAAAATCTGTTGAAATTAAATATGCATAACCTATGCGATCCAAATTCTCGTAATTTGTTTTTGCCTCTAGACTAATCTCCTTAAAAGGAATCTGATTGGATGATATCTGGTTTAACCTAACCAATTCACTTTCTAAAAGCTGAATCTTCTCATCTTTACTCGTCAAAATACTTTTCTGAGATTCGTATAACTCATTAACGTATTTAAGCTCGTTGGCTTCGTCACTTTTAGAACCTTGAACAACAGCAAGCTCAGTACCTTCAAGTTGCTTAAATTCTGCCATTTGAGTTCGCCAAGTAGCAATTACATTATCGGGTATACCTTCATTACCCATAAAAAATAATTCAATTTTAGAATTACCATCATCGTTGTATATGACTTCACTAAAATCTTTTAAAAATTTACCTTCTCCAGAAAATTGGTAAGGCACTATTTTTTCAGTAATAAAAGTTTCGGCATCTCTATTGAATAAAGATTTTTTGAACACACTATAAAATGTAAAACCGGCCGGTATCATCACTAAAATTGCCAATAGTGAAGCCAATCTTCCGATCAATTTTCTTCTTTGCGAATTCACATAGCGAACCATGGGAAAACGTAAAAGCTTAATGACCAAAAAGGTTGCGAGTGCTATAAAAATAGTATTGATAATAAACAGGTACATTGCCCCTGTTGCATAAGACCAGTTACCTATTGCCAAACCAAAACCTACGGTACACAGCGGAGGCATTAATGCAGTAGCAATTGCTACACCAAAAATAACACTGGCAATAGTTCCTTTTTTTGCACGAGCAATTACTAATGCCAAACCACCAAAAAATGCTATTAAAACATCTCTAATATCGGGTTCTGTTCTTGCTAAAAGCTCCGAAGACTCATCTCTCAAAGGAAAGAAACGATAGAATAAATATGCAGTTATTACACTTAGAACCACCATTACGGCAAAATTCTTCAATGACCTTTTTAACGTATCAATGTCATTAATTGCCACAGACATGCCTATTCCTAAAATAGGCCCCATAAGTGGAGAAATTAACATCGCACCGATTACCACCGCAGTAGAATTGGCATTGAGACCTATAGATGCAATAAAAATGGAACAAATCAAAATCCAAGAAGTATGCCCCTTAAAAGGAATATCAGCAATAATAGCTTCTTTCGTAGCCTGCTGATCTGTATTGGTTCTAATATCCAATAATTCAGACAAAAACTTTTTAACGCTACCTAAAAGACCTTGAAAATCTTTTTTAACTTCAGTACCGCCATTGCTCTCGTTACTGTTAGGGGTAATATTATCTTGATCAAGATTGTTTTCCATACTTAAGCGAATTCATCACCAAAGGTATCCTTTACCTTATTTAAAACTTGTTTTATATCTTGTTCCTTTGACTTAGGATAGATCAAAAGTACTTCATCTTTATCAACAATGATATAGTCTTTAAGACCATCTACAACAACAACCTTACCTGCCTTAGACCTTATCATGTTACCACTAGCATCTTCTGCCAGAACCTTGGCATTTACTACGGCATTATGATTTTTGTCTTTATCTAGTTTATCATATAAAGAACCCCACGTACCTAAATCGTTCCAATCAAATGTTGCTTCCTTAACATAAATTGATTCAGAATTTTCTAAAATAGCATAATCGATGGAAATATTTTCAGCTTTAGGATAATTCTCTGATATAAATTTCTTTTCATCATCTGTATTGTAACACACTAAACCATCTCTGAATAATGCATATTGTTTAGGCTGAAAATTTTGAAACGCGTTTACAATTGTTTTTGCACTCCACATAAATATACCTGCATTCCAAAGAAAATTTCCTTGAGCTAGAAAATCTTTAGCCGTTTCATAATCTGGCTTTTCTCTAAATTGATTTACCTTTTTAAGTTGGGCTTTATCTGTCTTATTATATTCTATATATCCAAAACCAGTGTTTGGAAAAGAAGGCTTTATACCTAACGTACAAAGAACATCTTCAGTTTCACACTTTTTAAAACATGCCGTAACATCCTTTGCAAAGGCATCCTCATCTTCAATCCAATGATCACTAGGCGCCACTATCATTACAGCATCTTCGTTCATTTTTCGAATCTTCATCGCTGCATATAAAATACACGGCGCTGTATTTCTCATAGCAGGCTCAAGAACTACTTGCTCTTGCTTTACCATTGGAAGCTGTTCTAATACTAAATCATTATAGCGCTCATTGGTAAGAATCAAAATATTCTCGGCAGGTACAAACTTATTTAACCTCTGAAATGTTTTTTGAATAAGCGTGGTTCCCGTACCCAACATATCATGAAATTGTTTAGGATTTTCACTTGTGCTTATAGGCCAGAATCTTGACCCCACTCCTCCTGCCATTAAAACGGCATAATAATTTTTATTCATGTCAGCTTTTTATTAATTCTACCTCAGCATTGGGTTGAAACAAAAACATCCTTCCCGAAGATATTTCTATGCACTCATAACGCTTGGTTCGTTTATTTCCTTTTTTAAATAATTTCCCGTTATAGATGCGAAAAACACACCCTATCGGTAATTCGTAAACGTAAGTTTTATCTGATTGTTGTTCATCGAATTGTTTTAAAGCAATAGCCAACTGAGCATCTGTACCGCTGCTAGCTTTAGGGTTTTTAAAATGCCTAGCTAATAATGGCAAAAGTTGTGCAGGAAATATTTCTGGACGTATGAACGGAAGCATTAAATGCTGAAAGGTCTTTTTCCACTCTAAGCCATGTGGCTTTATATTACGACCATACTTCTCAAAAGCTATTAAATGAGCAATTTCATGTATTAAGGTCATCAGAAATCGATATTTATTCAAAGATGCATTGACTGTAATTTGATGATTACCATCTTTTCGTCTTCTATAATCGCCATGACGAGTTACGCGCTCATTCACAATTTTCAAATGAACGTGACTATTTTTAATTAGTTCAAAACAAGGACTAACTGCTAATTCTGGCAAGTATTTAGCTAAGGTCTGTTGCATTTTTACGGAGTACTGCTGCTTACTTGTAGTATTTTACCATTGTACAATTTTTGCCCTTTTAAGGCGAAATCCATTATGTATTCTGCCATTTCTACGGCACTTACAGGTGCTTTATATCCAGGAAATGCTTCTTCTAACATTTCAGTCTGTACTGCGCCCAACGCCAATGCATTGAAAGCCGGACCAGTTTCTTTAAATTCTTCAGCTAATAATTCGGTTAATGTAAGAACTGCTCCCTTACTAGAACTATATGCTGAAAGCCCTGGAAACTTAGCACTTCCTTGAATACCACCCATAGAGCTTATGGTTAGTACGTGACCCTCTTTATTCATAAAAGGCAAAACTAACTTAGTCATAGAAGCGACGCCAAAAACATTGACCTCATAGACAGATTTAAATTCTTGGTCTGTTAACTCTAGAAAAGGTTTATTAATTAATTTACCAGCATTATTAATTAGCGCAGAAACAGTACAATCATTTTCCTTTAAAAATTTGAACAACATATCTTGATCTTCTTTTGAAGATACATCAAAAGGAAATGCTTCGATGTTTTCATGTTTAAGGCTATTAATAGGTTTATCATTTCTTGATAGCGCCAATACTTTAAAACCTGCATCAGCAAATAACCTACTCAATTCAAAACCAATTCCTCTACTAGTACCTGTTACAATAACGTATTCCATTAGTTATACTTTACTTCTTTAATAGGTGAATTAATAATACCCGTAAGCACAGGTATAACATCATTTACAACTTTTTCCATATAATTATAATCCATCAACGAGGCTTCATCACCTACCTTATGATACTCACCAAAATTGGTAAAATCAAAAGAACTATATGTTTGAGAAGGCACGTTGAACGCATCATGAAATGGAGCATTATCTGACCTTCTAAACAAATTAAATTCTTTAGCTTTTGGAAGAAAACCAACTAATTTTTTATTCGCATATCTGTTACTAACCTCGGCTAAATTAGAAAGCTCATAACCCGTTAAATACAAGCTATGGTCCTTATCTACCATAGGCACACCAACCATCTCAAAATTTAACATAGCGTATAATTCAATATTTTCATTTTTAAGCTTCTCGGCTAAATGTTTTGAGCCCATTAAGCCCTTTTCTTCTGCTGAAAATAGCGCAAAAACTATACTTCTCTTATTGCCGTTTAATTTACCAAAATACTTTGCAAATTCTAATACGGTAGTTGTTCCTGACGCATTATCATTAGCTCCATTGGCAATTGTATCACCATCATTACCACTTATTATCCCAATATGATCATAATGCGCACCTATAATAACAATCTCATTCTTTAGTTTTTCGTCGGTACCGGGCAAAAAACCCACTACATTATATGCCGTACCATCACTATAATTAGATAAAGTATCTCTATAAGATGCAAAATATGGAGCTATATTATACTCTTCAAATACATTTTGAATAAAATCTGCAGCCTTAGCTATCCCGTCACTTCCAGTGTCTCTACCCTGCAGTTCATCAGAAGTCAAGAAAGACATAGATGTTTCAATATCACCAGACGTTGTAAAACTACCAGTACCTGTCTTTAATGCTGATATTTTACTTTCCGTTTTTTCAACAGTTGCATTAGTAACAACCTGACCCTTTACACCTTTTGGATTGGTAGGATTTAAAACTGTTGACTGATCAACTTTTGCTCCTCCACAGCTTAAAACTAAAAAGCTAAGAAATACTGTACTTATATGTTTCATATTAAAATCAAATTTAAAATCTAAAGATAAAAAAAAGCATCCCGTTGAAAGGATGCTTTTAGCAATTCTATTTTAAAACCAATATTCTATGCTAGCATAGTAACAGGATTCTCTACAAAATATCTTAATGTCTGAAGGAACTGAGCTCCTACAGCACCATCAACAGTTCTATGATCACAAGCAAGTGTTAATTTCATAGTATTACCTACTACAATTTCACCGTTTTTAACAACAGGCTTTTCAACAATTGCACCTACAGATAAAATAGCAGAATTAGGTTGATTGATAATACTTGTAAATTCAAGTATACCGAACATTCCTAAATTAGAAACCGTAAACGTGCTACCTTCCATTTCTGAAGGTGCTATTTTCTTATTTCTAGCTTTACCCGCTAAGTCTTTAACCGCACTACCAATCTGCGTTAAACCTAGTAAATCTGCATGCTTCACCACAGGTACAACCAAACCTTCGTCAACAGCTACGGCAACACCCATATGAATATGTTTGTGTTGTTTTGTTGTATCTCCGTTCCAAGAAGTATTTACCTGAGGATGCTTTCTAAGTGCCATAGCACAAGCTTTCAATACCATATCATTAAATGATACTTTAGTATCTGGCAAGCTATTAATTTGAGCACGAGATGCTTTCGCATTATCCATGTCCACTTCAATCGTAAGGTAGAAATGTGGTGCATTAAATTTAGAATTCCCCAATGCTTTGGCTATAGCCTTACGCATATTAGAATTCTTAACTTCCTCTGTCCCTTCTTCACCAGATGGCAAAGCCATAGAAACCGGTTGTGAAGCAATTGCATTTTCAGTTTTTACACTTGGAGCCGCAACTGGTGCAGGACTTGCACTTGGAGTATAATTCTCTATATCTTTTTTAATAATTCTACCGTTATCGCCAGAACCAGAAACCTTTGCTAAATCAATACCTTTATCAGCCGCTATTTTCTTAGCCAAAGGAGAGGCAAAAATTCTTTCTCCATCTGCAACTGATTTTGAAACCTCATTATTATCGGATGCAACAGAAGATTTCTCTTCTTCTTTTTCAGTATTTTTTGAGACACTCTTTTTAGCTCCACCAGATTTGTTACTTAAAACAGCATCAACATCTGTACCTTCCGGACCTATTACCGCTAAAACCGCATCTACAGGAGAAGATTCACCTTCTTGTATTCCTATATACAACAACTTACCATTATAGAAAGACTCAAACTCCATTGTAGCCTTGTCTGTTTCAATCTCCGCTAGTATATCCCCTTCTTCTACATCATCACCAACTTTCTTCAACCAACTAGCCACAGTACCTTCTTCCATGGTGTCACTTAAACGGGGCATCTTAACTATTTCAACTCCTTCAGGAATTTCACCACCGCCTTGTACTTCTTCAGAATTATCTTCGACTACGACTTCTTCTTCAGCTGATTTTGCTTCTGATTCAGAAACTGATGCACCACCACCTAACAAAGCTGAAATATCTTCACCTTCGTCACCGATAATTGCCAACAAACTATCAACAGGAGCAGTATCACCTTCTTGAATACCTATATGTAACAAGGTCCCTTCATTGAAAGATTCGAACTCCATCGTCGCTTTATCAGTTTCAATTTCAGCCAGTATATCTCCTTCTTCTATTTTATCTCCAACGCTTTTTAACCATTTAGCTACCGTTCCCTCTTCCATGGTATCGCTTAAACGGGGCATATTTACTACTATAGCCATCTAATTATAATTTATGTTGAACAAATGGAAAATCCTCTTGTTCGTAAACCATATCATATAATTGGTTTACTGGTGGATAATCTGATTCTTCTGCAAACTTCTCGCACTCCTTAACCATAGCCTTGACATTCTTGTCAATTTCTTTGATTTCAGCGTCTGTTGCATAATTATTTTCTTTGATAATATCCAATACTTGAGTAATTGGATCTATCTTTTTGTATTCTTCAACTTCATCCTTAGTTCTATAATGCTGTGCATCTGACATTGAATGACCTCTATACCTATAAGTTTTCATTTCAAGGAACGTTGGTCCGCCCCCACTACGTGCTCTATCAATAGCTTTATTCATTTCTTGAGCAACAGTAACAGGATTCATTCCATCAACCGGTCCACAAGGCATTTCATAACCTAAACCTAATTTCCATATTTCTGTAGAAAAAGATGTTCTTGCTACCGAAGTTCCCATCGCATAACCATTGTTTTCACAAATAAAAACAACTGGTAATTGCCATAACATAGCTAAGTTAAAAGTTTCATGTAACGCTCCTTGTCTAACGGCACCATCGCCCATGTAACACAAAGTAACATTATCTCTACCTGCATATTTATCGCCGAAAGCCATACCCGCACCTAAAGGAATTTGCCCTCCTACGATACCATGACCACCATGAAAACGATGTTCTTTTGAAAAAATATGCATTGAACCACCCATACCTTTTGAGGTACCGGTTACTTTACCAAATAGTTCTGCCATAACCATTTTAGGATCAACACCCATACCAATTGGTTGAACGTGATTTCTGTAAGCGGTTATCATTCGGTCTTTGGTTAAATCCATTGCATGAAGTGCACCAGCCAAAACAGCCTCTTGCCCATTATACAAATGTAAAAACCCTCTTACCTTCTGCTGAATGTATACAGCAGCCAATTTGTCCTCAAATTTTCTCCAAAATAGCATGTCTGCATACCATTTTAAATATGTTTCCTTGGTGATTTTTTTCATCAATTTTAACTAAAGGTTTAAATTCTTAATTGATAACCAAGGTAACATGACCAAGGTATACAAGAAGAGCAAAAATACACATATAAATGAACCGATAAAAATAATAGAAGCAAATCCATTAAGAAATTATATGCTTAACAAATAAAGTATATAACGTGTTTATTTACAATACTTTTTTGCAAAAATCATCAATTAAGAAAGCTACTATTAAATCCTAACGGCAATAAATCTGCTAAAGAATTACACTCAATAACACTACCAGTCTCTCCCATTAATAAAATTCTTATAGGTTCCCCTTGTCTAAATTCATACTCAGAAATTGCTTGTCGGCAATTACCACAAGGCGCGGCAGGCTCATTAACTTCATGATTTAAAGATGCCGCGGTAATTGCAATAGCCTTTATGTGCATACCTGGGTATTTAGCTCCAGCATAAAAAACAGCCACCCTTTCTGCACACAAGCCTGATGGATAAGATGCATTTTCTTGATTATTACCCTCTATGATTTCTCCATTCTCCAATAATACAGATGCACCTACATTAAAACTTGAATAAGGGGCATATGCTCTTTGCCTAGCATTAACAGCCGCTGACATTAAAGTTTGATCTGCATCATTTAATTCATTGAATGCATCGTACACCGTAACATCAAAACTTATCTTCTTTCGGTTAATCATATGTTTATTTTGTTTTTCAATCTACAAATATAAATCTGGTGTCGTTAAAAAAACACCATAAAAATATAAGTACATAAAAAAACCTGCTTTTAGCAGGTTTTTAAAATATAAAATCTTTAAAATTAATCGTTGTAAAACTCTTCACCTAAATTAAATGTAAGAGAAAAACGAAGTGTATTTTCCAATGGATTTCTAACTTGAGAAGTTGAAAATAAGTATGATAAATCTACTTGTGCCGCTTTAAATTTAAATCCAGCCCCTAAGGTGAAAAACTTCCTAGACCCTTTCTCTTCACTTTCATTAAAATACCCTGTCCTTAACATGAAAGCATCTTGATAAGTATACTCAGCTCCTAAAGCCCATGTAAATTCTTTTAATTCCTCACTAAATCCATCGGGAGCATCTGAAAAAGAATTAAAAATACCGCTGAACCCACTTTCATTTTGGTAAATATCATTATCTGCAGCATCCACATCTCCGTCACCATCATAATCCTGAGGTGTTGGCACAAGTAATTTACTGAATTCTGTAGTGACACCAATTACGTTGTCCTGATCTAAAATAAAATCAAAACCACCACCAACACTTAATTTACTTGGCAAAAAGTTTTCTTGACCACCTTCATCATATTGAATCTTACCACCAATATTAGAAAGATTAAAACCACCTCTCCATCTACCATCAAAATTATTATAAGCAATTTCCCTAGACCTGTAGTAACCCGCTACATCTACTGCGAATGAACCGGCCGCTTGAGAATCTTCCGAACCATTTTGCGGTAATTTTAAGTTAGACCTTATATATCTACCACCGACAGCCATTGAGAAAGTTGGACTTAGTTTTAAAGAATATGAGCCATCTAATGCCAATTCATTTGGTTTTGCTATTGTTCCTGGATCATTTGCAAATTGTCTTAATTCTATTTCACCCAATGTAAAATAACGTAAGCTAACCGCAAAAGCACTTTGATCATCTAGCTTGTTATAAAAGCTGGCGTTTAATAGAGATATATCCGTAATTATACTTTCTAAATATGGGGTATAACTAACACCAATTCCCATTTTTTGCTCAGCAAAAGCAAATTTAGCAGGGTTCCATTGTTGAGAAAAAGCATCTGTAGAAGTTGCCACACCCATATCTCCCATACCTGCAGATCTAGCGTCTGCCGCAATTGTCAGAAATGGAACAGCCGTAGTAATCACACGCTGATCATCTTGCGCAAAAACTTTACCGATAATCAATACAAAGAAAATTATTGAAATTTTTCTCATCTTAAAATAGTTCTTTAAATTTTTAAAGGTGAAATATAGTGATTAACCTATTTCGAGCTCTTATATTTTACATGTAAACGCACATTTTCCCGTTATCTTGCATGAATATCTATTTTTTACAAAATTTTATTCCCACCTTAAAAGTATAAGTATTCTTTCCAGTAATTTATTCCAAAAACATATAGTTACATATTCATTCTAAAAGAAATATTTAAAACCATACTAATTAGCTGTTTTAAGCGTTTACCTATTTAAGCGAGCCTAAATTTATTGACAGTTCGATTTGAGATTTTTAAAATTATTTTCAATTATAAAATATTCTCATAAAAACACCGTTCTATTGAGCGAAAGTGACAAACAAATTAAAAGAAATTACAGTATCATATTTCTATAGCGACCAAACTACTATAGTATATGAAAATTGAACTCAAGTCCTAATTATGAAAAAACATTTAATAAAAGTTGTACTCTCATGCACGGTAATCGTAGGAGGATTAACAGTTAGTAGCTGTTCTAAATCTTCATCTTCAAAAAACACGTCTAGAGCTACAGGTTGGAAAATAAATGCCAAGGAAGGTGGTTTTCAATACAATACCGATTTCAAAGAGCAAGAAACCGCTCCAGGATTAGTATTTGTTGAAGGTGGTACTTTTACCAAAGGTAAAGTACAAGATGATGTTATGCACGATTGGAACAACACCCCTACATCGCAACATGTACAATCTTTTTACATGGATGAGACAGAGGTAACCAATGTAATGTATTTGGAATACCTTGATTATTTAAAGAGTGTTTACCCTCCAGAAAATCCTAAGTACACGAATATTTATGTTGGTGCTTTACCAGATACTTTGGTTTGGAGAAATAGATTAGGCTTCAACGAAACAATGACAAACAATTACCTTAGACACCCAGCATATGCAGAATACCCAGTGGTAGGTGTAAACTGGATTCAAGCAACACAATTTGCTGAATGGAGAACAGACCGTGTAAACGAGGTAATGCTAGAAAGAGAAGGTTACTTATCTGAAGACGCAAAATATCAAGCCGCTACAGGAGAAGTACAAGGTACCTTTAGTACCGAAGCTTACTTAAACAGACCAGAATCTGTTTATAATGGACAAATTGATTCTCTACAAGGAAAAATGAAAAAGGATAGTACGTCCGCTTTCGCAAAAAGAAGTAGTGGTATTATTATGCCAGAATACAGACTACCTACAGAGACTGAATGGGAGTATGCTGCTCAGGCTCAAGTTGGTCAAAGAGAATATAACAATTACAGAGGTAGAAAAAAATATCCTTGGGAAGGTGATTACACTAGAAACGGACAACGTGTTGGTAGAGGTGATCAGTTAGCTAACTTTAAGCAAGGTAAAGGTGATTATGGCGGAATTGCAGGTTGGTCTGACGATGGTGCCGATATTACAGCACAAGTAATGTCTTACAAGCCAAATGACTTAGGTCTTTATGATATGGCTGGTAACGTTGCAGAATGGACAGCTGATGTTTACCGACCAATAGTTGATGACGAAGTAAGTGATTTTAACTACTACAGAGGTAATATATACATGAAAACCGCTATTGGCGAAGATGGAAAAGTAAACATCTTAAGAGATTCTATTGTATATGATACTTTACCAAACGGAAAAGTAGTTGCAGTAAATTTACCAGGTGAAATAAAAATGGTACCTGTTGATGAAGAAGAAACTTATTTAAGAACAAATTTCTCTTCTAGCGATAATAGAGGCTACAGAGATGGTGATTCTGGTTCATCAAGATTTTATGACAGATTTAATGATGGTGAAGATGAAGACCCAAATAAGAAAATGTATAACTCTCCTAAGCATTCGGTAGAAAGAGATTCATTAGGAAATCTTGTTAAAGGTTATGATTCTTCAAACAATAGAACTACCTTAATTAATGATGAAGTTAGAGTTTACAAAGGTGGCTCTTGGAGAGATAGAGCTTATTGGTTAGACCCTGCGCAAAGAAGATACTTGCCTCAATATATGGCTACTGATTACATCGGCTTTAGATGTGCAATGTCTAGAGTTGGTTCAAAATCAAAAACAAAGAATAAAACAGTTAGAGGAAAAAAAGCTAAATAATTTTTCTCCTTACGAACTAAAAAAAGCCCTTTTCTTAAAGGGCTTTTTTTTATCTTCGATTTTATGAAAATTCAAGATTTACATTCTGCTTTTTTAGCAAACCCTTCTATTAGCACTGACACTAGAAAGATTAAAACGAATGATATTTTCTTCGCTCTCAAAGGAGAAAATTTCAACGGCAATCTATATGCGCAGAAAGCCCTTGACAGTGGAGCAAGTTTAGTAATTATAGACGAAGAAGAATATATTCTTAATGACAGGACAATTCTAGTAAAAGATGTTCTAACAGCTTTACAAGAATTAGCCAATTTCCATAGAAACTACTGTAGTGCTAAAATTATTAGCTTAACAGGTAGTAACGGTAAAACCACAACTAAAGAATTAATTAACGCTGTAATAAGCAAAACTTACAAAACGGTAGCCACCAAAGGTAATTTAAACAACCATATCGGTGTTCCTTTAACACTTCTGACAATACAACCAGATACTGAAATTGCTATTGTTGAAATGGGTGCAAATCACTTAAAGGAAATAGAATTCTTATGTAAAATAGCAGAACCAGATTTTGGCTACATCACTAATTTTGGCAAAGCTCATTTAGAAGGCTTTGGTGGGATTGAAGGAGTGAAAAAAGGTAAGAGTGAATTGTATGATTACTTGATTTTAAATAATAAGTCTATTTTCTTAAATGCTGATGACCCAATCCAATTAGAGAAACTTGGCACATACACTAAAAAATATGGATTTAGCTCAGAAAATTCTAAGTACTACAACATTAAATTAGTAGAAGCCCAACCATTTGTTACTATAAAAGTTGAGGATACGATTATAAAATCCAACTTAATTGGTGCTTATAATTTTACTAACTGCTGTGCGGCGATTATAATAGCAAAATATTTCAATGTTGATTTAAGTGAGGTAAAAAACGCTATTGACAAATACACTCCCAACAATAATAGATCACAAATATTAAATACCAATGGACATTATATAATACTAGATGCTTACAATGCAAATCCCTCTAGTATGACTGTAGCCCTCGAAAACTTTTACACCTTGAATAAAGACAGAAAATTTTTAATTCTTGGTGATATGTTCGAATTAGGAAACACAGCAAAAGAAGAACATCAAAATATTGCTGATTTAACCAAAAAACTAAATTTTGAACAAGTACTTTTAATAGGTGAAAATTTTAATCGCACTAAAACCACTGCAACCAAATTAAAGAGTTTTGATAATTTAAAAGATTATTTAAAGGAAAATCAAATTCAAGAAAACTCCACGATACTTATAAAAGGTTCGAGAGGAATGGCACTAGAAAGAGTATTGGATTTGATTTGAACTATTCTTAAAAGACGAGTGGGATATACTGGATTCGAACCGGTGACCTCTGCCCTGTCAAGGCAGCGCTCTAAACCAACTGAGCTAATATCCCCTTAAATTATCATTAAGGGAACAAAGATACTACTAATCCTATTTTAATAGTAATGCATAAAATTAAAAATAGTCGAATAGCGCCATAACCCCATTATAAGAAATAACGCATGAAAAGAATAATGCTGCAAATAATCCGATATTAAGCCAAATAGTTGCTTTGTAATTAATCATTAATTTTTTGTTGTTTATTAAAAGTATAATACCCAAAATCACTAATGGTAATACAAATACATTAAACACTTGCGAGAGTATTTGCATTTCTATAGGATTTGCACCATATACAGGAACAATCAAGGCAAACACACATGCTATTGCCGTAATAATTCTAAATTGTTTTGAATTAGTATCCAATTCTCCCGATTGATAGTCTGCCAATAAAATTGGGGCAATTAGTAAACAAGGAAATATTGAAGATAAACCTGCACTTAAAGTTCCAAAAAAGAAAAGAGTCAAAGCAAATTTACCTGCTACAGGTTCTAACGTATTTACCATATCTAGTACCTTAGTTACAGGTTGCCCTTGATGAAACAATGCCCCACACGCCACAGCCATTACAGATGCACTAATAAAAAACACAAGAGTCGCTGCAATAATTGCATCTTTTTTTTGCTGACTACGGTTTTTTATTGTCCAACCTTTTCCTTTTACAAATAGTGGCCTAGAAAGAAAAGTTGCCGCAGCCATAGTTGTGCCTACAAATGCCGCAACCATCATTTGACCTCCTTCAACTTTTGGTATTGTTGGCACCAAACCTTTTACCACTTCTATCGGTAAAGGATAAACCATAAATAGGGAAATAATAAAAGAAAGCCCCATTATAGTAACGAATATCACCAATATTTTTTCAAAAAAGGCATACTTACCGACCATCAACAAACCATAAAATACAGCTATGACAGTAATTGCAATTATTAATACAGCTTCATATTTAAAGTCTGCTATGTATGGAAAGTAAATTAAAAATATTTCATAAATAATATTAGCAGAAATACCAAGAATACCCATCAACGAATTCCATTGACCAAAAGAGATTCCTAGAATTATAAGAATTGCGATGAGCTTACCCCATTTTAAATGCTTCTTAAATGCATACAAAGCAGTTTCACCTGTAACCAAGGCAAAATTCCCATAAGCGTACATTAGTAATCCCGAGAAAATACAACTTAGTAATAATACCCATAATAACAGCATGCCATAAGTACTACCAGCAACAATCATAGAAGTAACACTTCCGGTACCAATGGTATAGCCAATTGCAAAAATACCTGGTCCAAAAGCCAATACTAACGCTATTATTTTTTTCCAGATTGAAGGGCTTGTCGAGTTACTCATTTATGTATTCTTTTGGTTTGGATATTGCCGAAAACATAAGAATTATATTCTCCTTTGTAAAAACAGCATCCGTTAAACTTTAGCACCTACAAATTCGGTAATCTGCTAAGGTTTCAAATTATAGCAATATTGATATAGGTTCTTAAAATGAACTTTCATCTTTTCTTTTGCTAGTTGGGGGTTCTGTTCTTTAATAGCATCGAAGATATCTTGATGCTCTTGAATACCCCTAAATGCCATATTTTTATCACATACATGGTACTTTTCAAAATTGGTCAATATTTCGGGCGTGATTATTAACATAAAAGTGTTCATTGTACTATTACCACTTGCTTTTGCAATTGCCAAATGAAATAATAAATCTTCTTGAACGGCATCTTCCTCGTTTTCCACTTTTTTACGATAAGCATCCAATGCGTTTTTCAACTGTTTTAGATCATTTTCAGTTCTTCTTCTAGCAGCAAGTCTTACTGTTTTTAGTTCTAAAAGAATTCTAGTTTCTACTAATGATTTAAAATCAGGTTCTTCTAAGCGTAAAATATCATTGACCATTCCGTTCATAGCAACCTGACCTATATCTGCGACAAAGGTTCCACTTTGAGGTTTTGATATTAAAATTCCATAGAATTCTAATTTTTGAATTGCTTCTCGAACACTACTTCTACTTACTCCGAATTTGTCGGAAAGCATTCTTTCTGACGGTAGTTTATCACCAGGTTCAAGATTTTTATTATTCATTAAATCTCTTAACTGTACTATAATCTCATTATGTATTTCTTGATTTTCTGTCCTTGTGAGGATTTCTAATTTCATATATAGCTTGCTTTAAAAGAAACTTGGTTGGCAAAAAAACATGAGTTAAGATTTAATATATCGTTAACTACAAGAGTAAACTCTATTCTTAACATCGCAAATTTTAAATTATTAGATTTCAATGCTTATGAAATTTACTGACCTATAACAGGCCAGTAAATTCATTTCAACAAATCTAACTCAAACAACTTTCTTATTTTTACTAGGTATATTAATCGTTTAACACTAATGTGTTACTTCTAATTCGTAATATTTAACTTTGGCAGATGCGCCAATATCTAAGGTCTGTAAATAATTACCTGCTTTAAAATAATTCTCGAAAACACTCCATTTTTCCATATGGATATCTTCATAAACTACAGAGTCTGTGTCATTCAAAATAACTTCTAACCTACCACTGGATGCAATAATCTCTAAGGTAAATTTGCTAGACCCTATTTCTTCTGAAAAAATATAGCCTTCATTATCTTCCCAAGCATCCGTGTGTAATATTTCTTCGCTGGTAGAATCTTCATTTTTAAGCTTTTTGGTCAGTACTCTAACTTTTCCTTTCTGCCAATATACTTTTAATACCGGAGGGGCATTGTTATCGTCTTCCCCAATTAAATCTCGCTGTTCATTAGTTAGTCTACCGTGAATTTGCATTACTAATGTTCTATGATATTCACCATTTACATCGGTTGTAATTTCTGGAACAGACAATACTCCTTTCATACGACCACCCCCAGCAAAAGTCCAATTTGTACTATTACTACCAGGTACTATTTGCTCTCTTAATTCAGTTCTTGAATATGACGAATTAGCGGTTGAAGAACCCGGTGAAGTATAAAATACTAAAGAACCATCTGTAGAATCATTATACATATAAGGAAATAATCGTTCATCAGTGGCATAATCTAAAATTTCCGGCGGCTCTACTTCATCTGGACTGCCAATTGGCAATGTAACTTTCCAATTACTTAAATCAATATATGGCAAGAAATAATCTTCGCCTTCTACTTTAACAATTTCTTCCTCTACTATAATTTCTTCTTCAATCTCCTCTTCTTCTTCCACTTCTTCTTGTTTATTAACCTCCTGCTCAACTTCATCTTCAATAATATCAGAGGAACTATCACAACTCAAAAAGCTAAAAACCAACATAAATTCAAGTATACCGGCACTTGCAAACCTCTTTAAATTAAAAAATATAGTTTTAAATGTCATTTACCAACGCTATTAATGTTCCACTTCTAGTTCGTAAAAACTAACTTTAGCAAAAGATCCCTCATCCCTGCTTTGAAAATAATTTCCAGCTTTGAAGTAATTCTCAAATATGCCCCAACGCTTCATGTTAAAGTCATCATATATTGCAAATTCCGTTTTGTTTAAACTAACAACCAATTTACCATCGGTTACTTTTATTTCGATTTGAAACTTTCTGAATCCTACTTCCTGTTCAAAATTAAATCCTTCATCATCTGTCCAAGCTTCTTCATGCAATATTCCTATAGAATTTACTTCGGTATTTTTTAGTTTTTTAGTTTTGACTCTTATTTTACCATTTTGCCAGTATATTTTTAATACCGGTGGCGCGTTATTATCTTTTTGGTCAATTAAATCTCGTTGTTCATTTGTTAATCTACCATGTATCTGTAAAATAATAACCTTATGATATTTACCACTTTTATCCCGAGAAACATCATCTACAGAAAGTTTTGCTTTTAAAGTCCCTCCTTGCTTAAATGTCCAGTTAAAGTTATCATCACCAGGCACCAATTGCTCCCTAAGTTCTGATCTAGAGTATTTTGTATTAGCGGTAGTAGCAGAGGTAGGATATGCATAAAAAGTAATTGCTCCTTTTGTAGAATCATTGTACATATAAGGTTTTAACGTCTCATTTTTGGCATAATCCAAAATTGCTGGCGGTTCTACACTAATTGCCCCTCCTTTTCCCTTTCCTTCCGGTATGGTCACTTTCCAATTACTTAAATCAATGTTTGGAAGCTTGACCTTCTTTTTTTTTCTTGATTTTTTCATTTTTAAATCCGATTCTGTAACACTACTTCTCTGGTTTTGAGAAATAGCGTTAACAGACAGAAACAGTATTACTATACATACTAATATTTCTCTTCGGTTATTCAACATTCTATTAAATTATGGGTTTACTGAACGTACTTTTACATTATCTACAAACGCATCTTTTGGAGTAACAGCATAGAACATAATGGCAATTTCACCACTAGAATTAGCTGTAAATGGAATCTGTACTAATGTACCTGCACCGTCAGTTGTATCTGAAAATTTACCTTCAGCTACAAACCCTTCATTAAATCCTAGGTTGTCACCAATATTATCAACTGCATCAGCTCCATCATCGTATTGTCCGTCTAAAATTAATCCTACAACTCTTCTTCCGCCAATTGGATCAGTGCCGCTATCATCTTTTATTGCATATTGATACTCTAAAATATAATCAGCTCCAGGAACCAAGTTAAGTTCTTGATATGCGTATCTAGAACTAGCAGTTCTAAACTCCCCACCAGATTGACTAGAAGACCATTTTGCTCCTCTTGTCTTGCTTCCTGTATCAACACCATCATAATCTTGGTTAGAACCATCCGAACTAGAACCAAAAGGATTTGTTTCCCCATCTGTAAATGTTGACCATTTCCAGAAATCTTGACCATCTTCAAAATCACCATTTAAAATAGTTGAACCGGTCATTCTTGACATATAAATATTATCAACAGTTATAGTTGCGTGATCATTTGCTGTACCTGTGCTTCCTAATTCAAAAAGAATAGTTTTAAATTGAGTAACTGGAGATGAAAAATCTGTAGCTAAATCCAAATCTATACCCGTCCATTCACCATCTGTTAAATCTAAATTATCAATTACATGACTAGTAGAATTAGTACTGTCTACCAAAGTTATTTTCAGCTTATCAATTCCTGTCGCAAACTCAGAATAAACATCAAAATGAATGTTGTTAGAACCCACTTCGCTGTAAAAAGCATCAGCAGTAACAACTTCATCACTCAATGCAAATACTCCTGTATCACTGTGTAGCCTAGAAAATTCAATTAAGTTATTTCCAGATTCCAAAACCACGGCTTTACCACCGGTACCTGCTGATCCAACCGAACTAGCATCAGTAAAAATGTTCAACAAATTATATCTTTTAAACTCTGGCGATGCAGGAGCATTATCAATAGATTGTACTGTATGCTCTACTGTAATATCTTCCGTTTTTGTAAGATCACTTTGACCAGCTGCTTTTGTAGTTACAGTAATAGTATAATCTGCCGAAGCTTCTACATTAGGATAATCATATGTTACAGATTCTCCTTGAAGAGCAGTAGCAGGAGTACTACCATCTCCAAAATCGATTACGTAAGAATCAACGCCAACAGATAATGGCTTTACTGTAACAATAGTGCCATCTCCGCCGGTAGAAACATCAAAACTTGAAAATACACTTTCAATAGACCCTCCCGATGAATCAACTGGCTCAATTGGCTCAAACCCGTCGTCATCACATGACATAATAAGGCCAGTAAACAACAAGGCACTTATTCCTTTTTTTATTAAACTCATAATATTTTATTTTTTATTTTTTAGTTTCTGCTAAAATGACTTTGGTAATTAAACCTTAGTCTTCTCGGCATAAGCGTATACATGATTCCTTGATGCGTAATTTAAAAATGGGGCTATACCTAAATGCAAACACATTTTTAAATTACTATTTCAAGGTCTTTAGTTAATTAAGTCTATCGATACTAATTTTAGAAAATCTACATTCAGTACCTGCATATTCAATATTAAATCTCATGTTCTCCGTTTCATCACCTGTGGTAAATGAAAATGAAGTTTGCACATATGCTGAAGCTTGGTCTGTTAACGGAATAGCTTGATTGAGGAAATCATCTCCAGTATCAGCATCTTCGATTAAAAGTGTACCTGCAGAAGAACCTGTTGTTTTACTTACATACCAAAATGTTACTTCATATGTTGCACCAGCAACCACACGAATACTTTGGTCAAGAAAATTTGAACTACTACTTAGTTTAGCAGCACCATTTCCTTCTGGTGGCGTTGGTGAAGAACTTGCAGAGTAAGAACTTGTTGTTCCTCTATCTTCTCCTGCCCAAGGTGTTCTTGGATCACATAGAAAATCTGGACATTGAAAAGCTGCCACTAGTTCATCTACAACTTCAACGTTTATTGTAACAGTCGAAGTTTCGCCATTTCCATCGCTAGAAACTAAGGTAACAGGGAATGTTCCTTCACCTGGAAACTGAAAAGATGGATCGCGATCTGTTGAGGTAGCTCCACCTCCAAAATCCCACGCATAAGACGAAGCCTCTGTAGAAAGGTCTGTAAAATTTATTATTGTAAAATCTGTTTGATCTGCAGTATAATCAAAATTGGCTTCTGGAAATATAGTATCTACCTTAGAGTTAGAATCTGGTAAATCGTCTCTAAAAGTATCAGAACCAACACAACCAACAAAAGAACTTGTAACAACTATACTAAAGAGCAACAAGGTTGTTTTACGGAAAATATTTTGTTTATTTTTCATAGTTTAAAAAGTTTTTAAAATTTAATATCCCGGGTTTTGTGTTAAAAGACCTCCGCTTATATTTATTTCTCTTGCAGGAATAGGCAATAACAATTTTCTTGCATCAAATACATATCCCATTTCTGCAGAATGAGCACTTAAAACAGATTCAGCAACACCGAACCTAAGTAAATCGAACCAACGCTGATTCTCAAATGCTAATTCTACTCTTCTTTCAACTAAAAGATCTTCTTTTGTAATTGTAGAAACAGTTGCTGTTAACCCTGCTCTATCCCTAACCGCTTGGAAAGAAGCTAATGCCGCAGCGCTTGTTGTTGATGCACCACCTGCCAATATCGCTTCTACATGCATTAAAAGTACATCTGCATAACGTAGAGCAATGTAATCGTTTCCAGCATCACGGGCACTTGAACCATAAGAAGGTGGTGAAGTTGTGATATCAGACCCTTCAGGCAAAAATTTAATTACTTCGTTTGATGTTCCAAAAGTAACATACGATTCAGCTGTTCTATTACCGCCATATGCAGCGAAGTCTAAAACTAAATTTTCATTGACTATGTTTTGACCATCTTCTGAACCAGCTCGTGTTGAAGAAGTGAATTCTGATGAAAAACTTTGACTTTCAGCACTATTTCCTGTTTCATATTGAACAGCAAAAATAATTTCGTCATTCAATTCATTATAAAAAACGTCACGAAAATTACCTTCTAAAGCAAAATTAGAACTATTAATAATAGACTCACATAATTGCTGTGCAGCAGTGTAGTCGGGACTATCCAATGACAAATAAACTTTTGCCAAGATACCTTGCGCTGCCGCTTTTGACGCTCTTGATTTTGAAGAATTATCTAAAACACTAGCAGCTTCTTCCAAATCAACTATGATTTGATCGTAAACTTGTGCTTCTGGAATTCTAGTAAAAAGAGATTCATTATCCGTAGGACCTACTACTGAAGTAACTAATGGCACGGCACCAAACATTCTAACTAATTTAAAATAAGCATAAGCTCTTAAAAATTTTGCTTCGGCAGTATATCTTGCCTGGTTGCTTTCATCGGCAACATCTATAAAATCTAAGATGTTGTTAGCTCTAAAAATAACTTCATACATAGAAGCATAATAATCTTCAGACTCAACATTATTAGCATTTACAACATACCTGTGAAAATCAGCCTTTGAACCTTCAAGTGTTGCATTTCTAGTATTATCTGTACGGTGTTCTGTTAGAAGATGCTCAAACTGCACGCCTCTATTTGCATCTCCAATATTTGACACAGTATTACTATTTACTCCTTGAAGAGCATCATAAATACCATACACGCCAGACAACACATCATCGTCAGATTGAAAGAACCCATCTACGGCAACCGCAGTATCAGGCAATGGATTTAAAAATTCTTCAGTATCACAGGAAACAAAAACGGACACTGTTACGGCAAAAATTATATATTTTATATGTTTCATTGTTTGTTTTTTTTAGATTAAAAATCAACGTTAAGTCCGAATGTTACTGTTCTAAAGATAGGCGTACCTGCTCTTTGAGACCCATAAGCTCTTGGGTTGCTACCATCTATATGTTCTGGGTTAAAACCGTGATAATCATCAGCAGTTATATAAAGTAAATTCTGAGCTGTGGCGTAAACTCTTAATCCAGCTACACCTATACGATCTGTTACATCATTTGGTAAGTTATAGCCAAGGTTTACATTACGTAAAGAGAAGTAGTCTGCACTAGCAATAACATCACTCGTCAATACTTTTTCTTGGATGAATGAAACATCTGATACAAGACCATTAGCAACTGCTTCTAACTCTCCTCCACTTCTAGTTCTATTCCCAAACCAATTGTAGAAATATTGATCACCAATATTATTAACCTGAGCACCTAAGCTACCTTGAACCATGAAAGAAAAATCAAAGTCTCCAATTTTAAACTCATTGGTGAAACTATATACTAAATCTGGATAAGGACTTCCTAATATAGTCTTGTCTTCTTCGGTAATTAAGCCATCACCATTTAAATCTTTAACAATAGTATCATCAGACTGACCATTGATCCTGTTCCAAGGACTATCTACATATGTTGTTCTAAAAGAAGTTTCATCAAAAGCTTCTTCATCAACTACGTAACCCCAAAAAGAAGATATAGGCTCACCTATTCTATTAATCCATTGAGAGTTTCGACCATAATCATCCTCAATTAGGGCATTGTTAGAATCACCAAAACTTAATAGTTCATTAGCATTGGTAGAAGCTATTATTGTAGAATTCCAAGAGAATTTTTCGTTAGAAACGTTTCTAGTTCTTAACTCAAGTTCAAAACCTCTGTTTTCAACTTCACCTAAATTCACTATACCACTATTAAATCCAGATATGTAGGAAACAGGATTATTTAAAAGTAATTCATCACTTGTTCTTTTGTAGTAATCAATTGAACCAGACACTACGTTACCGAAAAACCCATAATCCAAACCAATAGTTAATTCTTTAGAAGCTTCCCACTGTAATAATGTATTAGCTATATTCAATGGAGAAACACCTGCTGCGATACTACCATTATCAATTGAATTAGAATTTTGCAATAAAGCTAAGTAAGGCCATGCATTTACAATATCATCACCTACATTAAAATTCTCTGCTCCAGTAAGACCGTAACTAGCTCTAAATTTCAACGTATTAACCGCGTCGCTATCTAATAAGAAGTTTTCCTTAGCAACATTCCAACCTAAAGAAACGGCCGGGAAGTTACCCCACTTAGAATCTATTCCAAAAACTGAACTACCATCACGTCTAAATGAAGCATTTACTAAATACTTTCCTTTATAAGCATAATTAACTCTAGCAAAATAACCTAACTTTCTAAGTTCTGTGTTGATTTCTGTAGGAAGATCCACCAATGTAGCTCCTTGAAAATTCTTAAGTAAGTCATTTGAAAAACCACTACCAGTAGTTATACTTTCTTCTGATGTTCTTTTTTGGATTGTAGCACCTAATAATAAATTTAGATCGTGATCATCATTAAATGTCTTAGTATAATTTAATGTATTATCAGAAATAACTCTAGTTCTAAATCTATTAGCTAAATAATAAGCAGCTCTTGAATTACCACTAGCATGATTTAATACTCCATCATATCTAGTTCTTTTTCTTTGCTCAAGAGTTACACCTAAAGATGTTTTAGCAGTAAGCCCATCAAGAAGCTCATAACTTAAATATGTAGAACCAAATAATTTGGTATTGTACTCAAAATGCTCTCTTTCTACATACTGAGCGTATGGGTTAGAATCACCAGAAGTACGAGGTCTACTATCATTCCCATCTCCGTTTACATCTAATTCAACAAGATGATTTTCATAGAAGTAATCTCCTACCCCAACATCTGGATAAACATCTCTATTTATAAATTGTAATGATTCTTCTGTATGGTATATTGGTAACCAAGGAGATTGACGTGTAGGATTGTGTATCGATGTAGGCAATCTTCTTTGTTTAGTATAAGAAGGAGTAGCTCTAATACCAAATCTTGCTTTTTCCCCGATTTTTGAATCGACCTTCATATTAGCAGAGAACAATTTGTAATCATCAGTAATAACAACACCTTCATCATGAAGATATCTTAAAGATGTACTGAATTTAGTATCCTCGCTACCACCTCTTGCAGATAAAGAATGACTTGTAATAGTTCCTCCATCGAAGAAAACATCTTGCCAATCTCTGTCAACACCAGTGGCTTTAACCAATAATTGAGCATATTGAGTTTCATTAGAAAGTGTACCCGTAGCATCTAATTCAATTGCAGCCCAATCAGCTACACTTTTTCTATAATCATCACTACCATGAGCACTTTTAATACCCGTGTAAGTTTGATAGCTGAATTTAGTCTTACCTGCTTTACCGCTTTTCGTAGTAATTAAAATTACCCCATTAGAACCTTCACTACCATAGATTGCAGCAGAAGCCGCATCTTTTAATACTTCAAATGATTCAACATCATTCATATCTAGATTACCAAGGAAGTCAGAACTTACAACAACCCCATCTATTACCAATGCAGGACCAGAGTCAGCAGTTACAGAACCAATACCTCTTATTGTAATGGTTGGAGCGCCACCGGCTTCAGCATTGGTCGCTTGAATATTTACACCAGATACTTGACCTATTAATGCATCATCTACCCTTGAAACAGCTATTTGATCTAATGTTTCATTCGTTACTTTAGAAATAGAACCTGTTATAGTAGATTTCTTTTGCGTACCATAACCAACTACCACAACTTCATCAAGTTGACTAGCGTCTTCGGTTAAGGTAACAGTGACAGTTTTTTGAGCAACAATAGCTACATTTTGAGTACTATACCCTATATAAGAAATACGTACTATATCACCACTAGCTACTTGAATGGTAAAATTTCCGTCAAAATCACTTTGGGTACCTCTTGTTGTGTTTGCTACAAGAATGTTCGCACCAGGTATCGGTACATTGTTCGCATCTGTTACGGTACCCGATAGATCGTAGGTATCTTGTGCAAATAATTGAATGTTGACCAGCAACATCGCAACCATAAAAATTTTCAGTTTAAAATTCATCTGTGTTAAATTAAGTTAGTTCTATTGAATTGGCATTTGCCATCTTTTTGATCTACTTAAAATGCGAGTACTTATTTCGCATCATAATCTCTAATTTACCAATACACACATTTTCATTTTAAATCAATGAAAATCCCTATTTTTACAGGAAATGTGTTTATAGTAATATTTACATGTTTGTGTATTACTTCCCTTCGAAATGAAGTAATGTTTTTATTAAAAAGGATGGGCGAGCACCCGTCCTTTTTTTATGCAATTTCTTCTAAGGCTTCATGTCTCATTTTTAAGTTAATACTGGATCGCTATTAATTATATTTTAACTGGTTTACCAAATTGGTTCGTCAAACTGGTTTACCAAATATATGTTATTATATTGTTAAAAAAAATTACTTTGACGATTTACAGCCTCTAAAATTATCATTTCCTATAAATTCAACAGTAAATTTTATACAATTGATAATATCTTAAGAATTTTAACTACAAAACAAAAACGGCTTAAAACATTAATGTTTTAAGCCGTTTGATGCAGAATATCATGACGATAAAATCAAGTTCTGCATTCCTACACAAATATTTTAATGCATCCTTAGCATTTTATAAATTTTAACAGTTTACTTATTTAAAATTCTGTTATGAAACTCAAGTATGTGGATAAAAGATATAATCCATTTTAATGAAATAGTTATGATTCTAAAGAAATAGATGTATTAATTTAAACCTAATTTCTGATTTCAACTTATGATTAAATTGGAAGATTTAAGCCTTCGATATTATTAATAAAAATATCGAATTTAAAGTACTATAAACCATCGTTGGAAAAAGGTGCTAGAGAGAAGAAAATCATATGTAATAAAACATATAAAAATAAAAAAAGGCTTTCATTTTCATGAAAGCCTTCTAACCTGTGGGCCCTACTGGATTCGAACCAGTGACCCCCTGCTTGTAAGGCAGGTGCTCTGAACCAACTGAGCTAAGAGCCCCAAAAGGAGTGCAAATATATAATACTTTTACATTCCACAAAAGAAAAATCAATAAAATTTTAAAGAACTTCTGAGACAACAAAATTACTACCGCCTACATAAATTAAATCATTCGTTTTTGCCGCTTTTTTTGCCGCTTTAAATGCCTTATTTACAGACTCATAAATATTACCTTTAAAATCTAGCTGATAAAATAGGTCTGCTAAAATATTTTCGTCTAAACCTCTAAATATTTTTGGTTTACAAAAATAATAACAGGCATTTTTAGGAAATAACGGTATAATTTTACTGATATCCTTATCCTTCACAAAACCTAATACAATATGAAGCTCATTAAAATCTTGCTCTTTCAATTGATCTAACACAAGAGATATTCCTTCCTTATTGTGAGCAGTATCACATATTATGGTTGGTTCATTTCCTATTTGCTGCCAACGCCCCATTAAATTAGTATTTTCCACCACTCTTTGCAGCCCTATTTCAATATTAACCGTGGTTACATTAAAATGTTTTAAAACACTCAGAACGGCTAAAACCCCTTTGACGTTTTTCCTTTGGTAAGAACCAAGTAGACCAATTTTATAATCATGATATTCCTTATCATCTGCAAAAATAATATTAGCACCTCGCTCATAAGCAATAGATTTAAAAACTGGCGCAGTCTCTTCATTAAACTCACTGATAACCACAGGAACGTTAGTTTTAATAATTCCAGCTTTCTCTTTAGCAATAAGAGGAATTGTATCGCCTAACATATCCGTATGGTCTAAACCAATATTTGTAATTAAACTTACCTCTGGCTTAATAATATTTGTGGAATCTAACCTACCTCCCAAACCCACTTCTATAATGGCAATATCCACTAACTCCTCAGCGAAATAAGAAAATGCCATACCTACGGTCATTTCAAAAAAAGAAAGATTATGAGTTTTAAAATAAGACTGGTTTTCAGCAATAAAATCAACTACCCAATTTTTGCTTATCTTTTTTCCGTTGATGCGAATTCGCTCTCTAAAATCTTTTAAATGTGGAGAAGTATATAAGCCTACCTTATAGCCTGCTTCTTGCAAAATAGATGCTAGTAAATGACTGCTAGAGCCCTTACCATTGGTTCCTGCAACATGAATGCTTTTAAATTCAGTGTGTGGTTCACCTAAATGACCTGCAAATGATATGATGCCATCTAATTTAGAATTAAAGGCTACTTTACCTTTATTCTGATACATTGGAAGTTGAGCAAACATCCAATCTAAAGTCTCTTTATAGGTCACTCTCCTAATTTGAAGTTAACAACAACAAAACCTACTTGTTGATTTGGAGCATTACTATCTAAATTCCATTTATGCATAAAGGCGGTCTTCTTAGCAGGCTCTAACAAACATGGATTATTATTTGTAGTACCTCTAACACCAGGTTCTGCACTAATAACCTTACCGTTTCTATCCACAATAATCTTAACAACAACCCTACCTGACTCGTTACATTCTTGCTGTACTTTACCTTTATTCACCAATGAACGACCATTAAGTCCATACCCACCAGTACCACTACCGCCACCTGGGGAACCATAGTAGCTAGTTGCATAAGGATCACCATCTGGTTGCCCCTTATCTCCTGCTCTATTATCATCACCTTCACTTCCAGAAGCCGTACCGTCAGATTTATTGAGTCCGCCCATCATTTCATCTAAAGCCTTCTTTTTGGCTTCTTGTTCTTGGCGAGCTTTATCTTCTGCGTCCTTCTTTTGCTGTGCAATTTTAGCTGCCTCAGCTTTTTTCTTGTTTTCTGCAACTTCTGCTTTTCTTTTTGCGTCAGCAGCAGCCTCATCAGCCTTTCTTTTAGCTTCTTTTGCCTGGTTGATTTTTACAGCTTCCTCATTTTCTTGAGTCAAAAATTTTTCGGCTGGCGATTCCTTCTCCGCCGCAGCCTCCTCAACCTCTTCTATTGGCTCCTCTATCGACTCAGCAACTTCTTGTTTAGTTGGCTCAACGGGAGGTGTATCTAAAGGTTCTGATTGAATTTTTTCTTTTGGCTGAACTTTACCACTGCCAAATTCCATAGTACCAAAATTAACTGAAATACCATTTTCTTCTGGAGGGTCCATATAAGTTAAACCTATATAAAATAAAACCAATAAGAGTGCACTTAACAACAATGTGGTAAGTGTCAATGATTTCTTTTTATGTTTGGTATCTAAAAATGCCATTTAATTTGGGCGTACGGCCAAAATAACCTTATAATTATTTCTATTAGCGATGTCCATAACATTTACAGCTTCTTTAATAGCAACGCTTTCTTCTGCTCTTAAAATTATGGTAGGACTATCTTGTCCTGCCAAAGCTTTCTTCAATTCAATTTCTATGTACTCTCCATTAATGCGTTCATCATTAACGAAATACTGAAGATTTTTATCGATACTTACCGATACGTTTTGCGTATTTGTTGATTTTCCTTTTGCTTTTGGTAGCAACAAATCTAAAGCGTTCGGTGAATTTGCAGTTAGCATAAAGAATACCAATAACAAGAATACAATATCTGTCATTGAAGACATGCTAAAGTCTGGACTGACCTTATTTCTTCCTTTTAATTTCATAGTATAAAATTAAAGAGGTTCGTTTAATAAGTCTAAGAATTCTACGGCGTTAGCCTCCATTTTATGAACCACTTTATCAGTTCTGTTCACTAAATGGTTATAACCTACATAAGCTATAATACCTACTATTAGACCTGCAACAGTAGTTGTCATCGCTGTATAAATACCCGATGCCAATGAACCCATTTCCGCTTGACCACCGCTACTTGCCATTTCATGGAAGGCTAAGATCATACCAATTACGGTTCCTAAGAAACCAATCATTGGAGCTGCACCGGCTACAGTCGCCAAAATACTTACATTCTTCTCTAGTTTATAAACTTCAAGAGTACCTGCGTTTTCAATAGCGGTATTTATATCATCCAAAGGTTTTCCTATTCGTGAAACACCTTTTTCAGTTAATCTTGCCACTGGAGAATCAGTCTGAGCGCATAAAAGTTTTGCCGCATCTAACTTACCCGAAGTAACATAATCGCGAATTTGATTCATAAAATTCTTATCTATTTTTGATGCCGCATTTACAGCAAGCAATCGTTCAAAATAGATATACAGAGCAACACCTAACATAATGAACAGTACTGTAATAATAATCACACTACCCGTACCTCCGTTAAATATTAAATCTATAACCGAAAGAGTTTTCTCTTCAGACAATAATTCATCGCTCGCATCTTGAGCCAAATCCTGGTATAATAACATAATATTCTTTAAGTATTGAATTTGCCTTTATAACGATGAATTGCGAATTAAATTATGCGTTGAGCACAAAATCTCTAAGCAAAATGAAAACGATGGCTCCACTTATAAAACCAACAAATGCCAACCATGCAATTTTTTTAAGATACCAAAAGAAATCAATTTTCTCCATACCCATTGCAACAACACCTGCCGCAGAACCAATTATTAACATACTACCGCCTGTTCCTGCAGAATAAGCAATAAAATGCCAAAGTGGATTATCCATAGGCTCGCTAAACATACCCATACTGGCCGCAACCAATGGTACGTTATCAATTACAGCAGAACCTAAACCAAATAACATAACAACGATATCGGTATTAGGTATTGCTTCATTTAGTGCTCCAGCAGCATTAAAAAGAATTCCTAATGATTCCATAGCAGCAACTGCTAACAAAATCCCAAGGAAAAATAATATACTTGGCAATTCAATTTTTGATAATGAATGATGAACCGGACTATGATGACCTTCGCTATCTTGACCTTCTTGTTCCACAGAAGAAATACTAAATTTCTTATTACTGTATATCTCAGCAAAAGTTGCTACCACGGCTAAAGACAACATCATACCAACATAAGGAGGTAAATGTGTTACCGTTTTAAAAATTGGAACGAATAAAATAGCTCCAAGACCTAAATACAACATTACGCCGCTATATTTGGATTTCGAATTCTCCCCTTCCAATTCGCCATCTATCAACCCTTTAAAAACCTTGAATCTACTTGCAATTACAACAGGTACAATCATACATACCAATGAAGGTAAAAGAACGTGTAGCACTAACTGCCCCGCACTTACCCTATTTGCAATCCATAACATAGTCGTTGTAACATCACCAATTGGTGACCAGGCCCCACCTGCGTTAGCCGTTATAACTATCATACCGGCAAACCATAATTTTGTTTCTCTATCTTTAATAACTTTTTGAAGTATCGTTATTAAAACTATAGTTGCAGTAAGGTTATCAATAATGGCAGATAATATGAAGGCTAATATTGAAAATAACCAAAGTAATTTTCCTTTTTCTTTTGTTTTAATAAAACCTTTTATAGTAGCGAAACCGTCGAAATAATCAATTATTTCCACAATCGTCATAGCACCTAACAAGAAGAACAGAATTTCAGCAGTTTTACCTAGATGATGCAAAAGAGACTCCTCCATCATATGCATTTTCTCTTGATGCCCTAAAGACGCAAATCCATCTACCAAACCTTGCTTAGCAGAATCGAACCAATTTGTAAATCCGTCAATATCCAAAGCAATTAATGCCCACAATATAGCCATCATGGCTAATGCTGGTATTAACTTATCAATTTTAAGATTGTGTTCTAAGGTAATGGCAAGGTATCCCGCCAAAAAAACAATAACAATGATGGTTTCCATTTTCGTTGGTTTTTTAAATAACTAGTTATTAGTTGTCAAATATAGGTTCTAATTCTAAAAAAAATAATCCTTAAAGATATTTAAAATTGTCTGTGAATTCCTAATGATTTCACAATAATTCTAAAGATACCTGACATCCAAATACTTAAATCATTGCTAATTTAAATTTAACAAGTTTTTATTGACCCTATTTTAACGCTTAACAAAATGTTAAATATTAAGACTCCACAAACCAAGTACTAAAGTCCATTATCAAAACCAACAAAATTGGTGCCTTTAGTTGAATATTTAACTGGTATATCTTTATCTTTGAGAAGTTAACCCTTATATATATTAGATGGATTTTTCATTGAATGAAGAACAAAGACTTATACAACAAGCTGCACGTGATTTTGCTCAAACAGAGCTATTACCAGAGGTAATTGAACGTGATGATGCGCAAAGATTCCCTAAAGAGGAAGTTAAAAAATTGGGCGAGCTTGGTTTTCTTGGAATGATGGTTGACCCTAAATATGGAGGTAGTGGTCTAGACACACTTTCATACGTTTTAGCAATGGAAGAAATTTCAAAAATAGACGCCTCTACTTCTGTAGTTATGTCTGTCAATAATTCTTTGGTTTGCTGGGGGTTAGAAAAATATGGCTCAGAAGCTCAAAAAGAAAAATATCTCACCAAATTAACTACCGGAGAACAAATTGGAGCATTCTGCCTTTCTGAACCTGAAGCAGGTAGTGATGCTACTTCACAGAAAACCACAGCAATTGACATGGGAGACCACTATATTGTAAATGGAACTAAAAACTGGATCACCAATGGTGGTACGGCAAGTACCTATATTGTAATAGCACAAACGGACAAAGACAAAAAGCATAGAGGAATTAATGCCTTGATTATAGAAAAAGGTGCACCTGGATTTGAAATTGGACCCAAAGAAAATAAACTTGGTATTAGAGGTAGCGATACACACTCTCTTATATTCAATGACGTTAAAGTACCAAAAGAGAACAGAATAGGTGAAGATGGCTTCGGTTTCAAGTTTGCAATGAAAACATTGGCTGGCGGTAGAATAGGTATTGCAGCTCAAGCCTTAGGTATTGCTGCAGGAGCTTATGAACTAGCATTGAAATATTCTAAAGAACGTAAAGCTTTTGGTACTGAAATTAGCAATCACCAAGCAATTGCCTTTAAACTGGCAGATATGCATACCGAAATTCAAGCAGCAAGATTACTTGTTTATCAATCGGCCTTAGATAAAGATAACGGAAGAGATTATGATTTATCTGGTGCTATGGCAAAATTATACGCATCTAAAGTTGCCATGGAAACCTCAGTGGAAGCCGTACAAATTCATGGAGGCAACGGCTTTGTTAAGGATTACCACGTTGAAAGATTAATGAGAGATGCTAAGATTACTCAGATCTACGAAGGCACATCTGAAATTCAAAAAATTGTAATTTCAAGAAGTATTTTAAAGTAAAAAACTCAAACACAAAACAATCACCCCTATTTTTTATAGGGGTGATTGTTCTCAATACCACCATCTGCTTTGTTATACTACAAATAAAGCTGAGCTTAATTGTTAGAAAGCAATAAAAATCACAATTCACCCCCACCAACTCTCCTATATTTACTGAATTTTAACTTAAATTTATCAATCTGATAAATTGAAGGTTTCAAAAATCCATAATTATCGATTTTTTAAGCTTTTATTTATTTCGTTGAGTTTTTTATTTGAATTTGTTCTAATCACTGAATATAATTCAATTAAATTGATATTTTTGAATAAATACCACAAAGGATGACACTGAAGAAGCAAGGATTATATCTACCGGAATTTGAACATGATAACTGTGGGGCTGGATTTATATGCAGTCTTAAAGGAAAGAAGTCCAACGACATTATACATAAAGCGTTGGAAATACTTGAACGATTAGAACATAGAGGTGCAGTTAGTGCAGATGGTAAAACAGGAGATGGAGCAGGTATATTAATTGATATTCCTCACGACTTTTTCCAGGCCGTTTGTGACTTTGAATTACCAAAAGTTGGCGATTATGCCGTTGGTAATATATTCTTTCCTCGTAAAGAAAATCAACGTGATTTCTGCATTTCAGTTTTTGAAGAGAATATTAAGAAACAGGGGTTAAAATTATTAGGATGGAGAAATGTTCCTGTAAACAGATCGATTCCTGGTAGAATTGCAGCTGAAACTGAACCTTTTGTAAAACAAATATTTGTTGCAAAAGAAAACGAAGAACAGGATTACTTCGATTTCAACCTAAAATTATTCATAGCAAGAAAGACTACGGAACATACTATAATAGGTTCAAAATTATCTGAAAATAAATTTTTCTATGTCCCTAGTTTATCTACCAAAATTATAATATTCAAAGGACTATTGATGCCTTTGGACATTAGTCTTTATTACTCGGACTTAATGGATTCTAGAGTAGTTACAAGATTAGCTTTAGTTCACCAACGTTTCTCTACAAACACTTTTCCTACCTGGGATTTGGCACAACCTTTTAGATACATGTGTCATAATGGTGAAATAAACACCTTAAGAGGAAATGTTACTAGAATGTTCTCCAGAGAAGAATTACTGAAAAGTGATATGTTCGGAGATGAAATTAAAAATGTTCTTCCAATAATATTACCAGGCAAATCAGATTCAGCTACAATGGACATGGTAGTTGAGCTATTATTAATGACCGGTAGATCTTTACCTGAGGTAATGATGATATTGGTACCTGAAGCTTGGGAGAAAAATGCAGAAATGTCTGAAGCTAAAAGAGCATTTTACGAGTATCATTCTTGTATGATGGAACCTTGGGACGGACCAGCATCTATACCATTTACCGATGGTAACTTTATTGGTGCCGTGCTAGACAGAAATGGATTAAGACCTTCACGATACACAGTAACAAAAGATGACTACGTAGTTATGTCTTCTGAAACTGGTGTTGTTGACATAGCTCCAGAAAATGTAGATTTTCATGGAAGATTACAGCCAGGTAAAATGTTCTTGGTAAATATGGAGGAAGGTAGAATTGTTAACGATGAAGAAATTAAAGAAAACATCGCTCAAAAATTCCCTTATAAAAAATGGCTAGAAGATAACTTAGTTCATCTAAAAGACATTCCATATAATGATTGTCCTTTATTTTTAGGTGAAGAAACGCTTGAAAAAAGAAAATCAGTATTTGGTTATACTTTAGAGGATATTAATACTATTGTTCTCCCAATGGCCAAAGCAGGTAAGGAGCCAATAGGATCAATGGGGTCAGATACCCCTATTGCTGTACTATCTCAAAGACCTCAATTAATATATAATTATTTTAAACAACTATTTGCTCAGGTTACCAACCCACCACTGGATGGTATTCGTGAAGAATTAATTACAGATATAAGTTTAACCTTAGGTAGTGACCATAACATATTTGAATTTTCTGAATTACACTGTAGAAAACTTAAAATTCAAAACCCTGTTATTTCAAAAGAGGATTTAGATAAGATTAAAAATTATGATGTAAGTCCAGATTACAAGGTAGTTTCATTACCTATGCTATATTCTATAAAACAAGGACATAATGGACTTGAAGACGCTTTACAATCTTTATTGGACCAAGCATCTAAATCTGTTGATGAAGGAGCTAACATTATAATTCTATCCGATAGAAATATAAATGAGGAAATGGCACCTATTCCAGCCTTGTTAGCTTGTTCATTTGTAAATAGCGGATTACAAAAATTAGGAAAGCGTTCTAAATTAAGTGTGATAATTGAATCTGCAGAACCTCGTGAAGTACATCATTTCGCTTTATTATTCGGTTTTGGTGCTAGTGCAATTAACCCATACTTGGTTAATGAGATTATAGCAGAGCAAATAGAGGAAAATGATATTACCGATATTTCTTTCGATGAAGCCATTAAAAATTACAATAAGGCTATAGGAAAAGGAATTTTAAAGGTGATGAACAAAATTGGTATTTCTACTCTTAACTCTTACCGTGGTTCTCAACTTTTTGAATGTATTGGTATCAACACAAAGGTCGTTGACAAATACTTTCCTAATACACCAACACGTATTCAAGGTATAGGTCTTTACCAAATAGAAAAAGAAATAGCATTACGTCATCATAAAACATTTAGTAAAAAACAAGTAGCCGCTAATCTAGATTTAGAAATAGGTGGTGAATATAGATGGAGAAGAGACGGTGAAAAACACATGTTTAATCCGTTATCAATTGCGAAACTTCAAAAATCGGTTCGTAATAATGAACCTAACACTTATAAGGAGTATTCAAAGATGGTTAATGAGCAATCAAAAAACCTTATGACAATAAGAGGTCTTTTTGAATTTTCTAACTATGATCCAATTCCTTTAGAAGATGTTGAACCTTGGACAGAAATTGTAAAAAGATTTAAAACGGGAGCAATGTCATATGGCTCAATCAGCAAAGAAGCTCATGAGAATTTAGCTATTGCCATGAACCGTATTGGTGGTAAAAGTAATTCAGGCGAAGGTGGAGAGGATGCAAACAGATTTTACAAAAACTCTACTGGTGACTGGAGAAATAGTGCCATTAAACAAGTGGCCTCAGGTAGGTTTGGCGTTACATCTAATTACTTAACAAACGCTAAGGAAATTCAAATAAAAATGGCACAAGGGGCCAAACCTGGTGAAGGTGGTCAATTACCTGGACCAAAAGTAAATCCTGAAATAGCGAAAACTAGAAATTCAACTCCTTATGTAGGCTTAATTTCACCACCACCACATCATGATATATATTCTATAGAAGATTTATCTCAACTTATTTACGATTTAAAATCTGCGAATAGAAAAGCAAGAATTAATGTTAAATTAGTTTCAGAAGTAGGTGTAGGTACAGTTGCTGCCGGTGTTGCAAAAGCTAAAGCAGATGTAGTTCTTGTTTCTGGATTTGATGGGGGAACAGGAGCATCTCCTTTAACTTCTCTAAAACATTGTGGATTACCTTGGGAACTTGGTATTGCCGAAGCACAACAAACTCTAGTATTAAATGATTTAAGAAATAGAATTGTTCTTGAATGTGACGGTCAATTAAAAACTGGTAGAGATGTTGCAATTGCATGTTTATTAGGTGCAGAAGAATTTGGTTTCGCAACAGCTCCTTTAGTAGCATCAGGATGTATAATGATGCGGGTTTGTCATTTAAACACTTGCCCAGTTGGTATAGCTACTCAAAATCCAGAATTAAGAAAGAAATTTAAAGGAAAGCCCGAACACGTAGTTAACTACATGTATTTTGTAGCACAAGAGTTACGTGAAATAATGGCTCAATTAGGATTTAAGACTATTAATGAAATGGTTGGTCAAGTTCAAAAACTAGATAGAAAAAAGGCAATAGACCATTATAAAGCTGCTGGTATAGACTTAACACCAATATTACATCAGGTTGATGTACCTAAAGGAACTAAATTTTATAATACAGAAAAGCAAAAGCACGATATAGATAAATCTATCGAGTTTGATATTATTGCAAAAGCCAATCCTTCCCTATTTAGAAAGGAGAAACTTAGTTTAGATTATCCAATCTGCAACACAGATCGTGCAGTAGGAGCCATAATTAGTAATGAAATCTCAAAGACCTACGGTGCAGAAGGATTACCTATAAACACTTTAAGACTTAATTTCACTGGATCAGCAGGTCAAAGTTTTGGTGCATTTGCCACAAGAGGATTAACCATGATCGTTAATGGAAACACTAATGATTATTTAGGCAAAGGGCTTTCTGGTGCAAAATTAGTCATCAAAGTTCCTGAAAAATCAACTATTGTTCCAGAAGACAACGTAATTACCGGCAATGTTACGTTATATGGAGCTACCGCAGGTAGAGCGTATATTAATGGTAAAGCAGGAGAACGTTTTTGCGTTCGTAACTCAGGCGCAAAAGCTGTAGTGGAAGGTATAGGAGATCACGGTTGTGAATATATGACCGGTGGTGTTGCTGTTATTCTTGGCGAAGTTGGAAGAAACTTTGGAGCTGGTATGAGTGGAGGAATAGCCTACGTTTTAGATAATAATAAAACATTCAAAAAACGCTGTAGTGCTGAAGGTTTAAACCTTTTAGAAGTAACAGAAGCTAGCGATATTAAACAGTTGAAAGATTTAATAGAAAGTCATTACAACTCAACATCTAGTCCATTAGCTCAACGTATTTTAGAAAATTGGGAATCTTACTTACCTAAATTCGTTAAGGTCTTACCTGAAGAATACAGACAAGCTTTAATTAGATTAGAAGAAGAAAATTTACAAACTATTTAAAATCGGAATATGGGAAAGATAACAGGATTTTTGGAATTCGATAGAAAAATTGAATCATACGAACCGGTTGAAGAACGTTTAAAAAATTATAAGGAATTTACTGTGCCGCTTCCTGAAAAGGAACTAAAAGAGCAAGGTGCTCGTTGTATGGATTGTGGTATACCTTTTTGTCATAGTGGCTGTCCTTTAGGAAATTTGATTCCTGATTTTAACGATGCAGTTTACAGAAGTAAATGGGAAAAAGCTAGCGAAATTTTACATTCAACTAATAATTTTCCCGAATTTACGGGAAGATTATGTCCAGCCCCATGTGAAGAAGCTTGTGTTTTAGGAATTAATGAAGATCCAGTAAGTATTGAAAATATTGAAAAAAATATTGTAGAAACTGCCTTTAAAAAGGGATGGATCGTTGCCCAACCCCCATTAAATAGAACTGGTAAAAAGGTTGCTGTAGTTGGATCTGGTCCTGCTGGATTAGCAACTGCTCAACAATTAAACAGAGCTGGACACGATATTACTGTTTTTGAACGAGATGAAAAACCTGGCGGTTTATTACGTTATGGTATTCCAGATTTTAAAATGGAAAAAAATGTTATCGATAGACGTTTAGAAATCCTAAAAGAAGAAGGTATATCATTCTCATGTGGAGTTCATATTGGTGTTGATATTCAAGCAGATAAACTTAAAGAAGATTATGATGCTATCGTATTAACAGGTGGAGCTACCATTAGACGCAATCTACCAATAGAAGGTTCAGATTTAAAAGGTGTCGTTCAAGCGATGGATTTTTTAGGTCAAAACAACAGACGTGTAGACGGTATTAAAGATTTAGGCGAAGAAATTAAAGCCACTGACAAGGATGTAGTTGTTATTGGTGGTGGAGATACTGGTTCCGATTGTATTGGAACTTCTTTTCGCCATGGAGCAACATCTGTTTCGAATTTTGAAATTATGCCAATGGGTACTGCTGAAAGACCAGAAGGTCAACCTTGGCCATTTTGGCCTATGAGACTTAGAACAAGTTCTTCTCATAAAGAAGGTGCTGAACGTTTCTTTAGTATATCTACTAAGAAATTTATTGGTGATTCAGATGGTAATTTAACAGGATTAATAACGTCGGAAGTAGAATGGATTAAAACTCCAGGACAACGCCCACAGCTAAAAGAAGTTCCTGGTACGGAAAAAGAATGGAAATGTGAATTGGCATTATTAGCATTAGGTTTCACAGGTTCTGAAAATACCGTCGCTAGCCAATTAGGATTAGAAATGGATGCCAGAACAAATATTAAAGCATCCGAAAATAATTACAAAACTAATGTTGCAGGTGTATTTGCTGCTGGTGACCAAAGAAGAGGTCAATCCCTAATTGTTTGGGCTATTTCTGAAGGCAGACAAGCTGCACATCATGTAGACAAATATTTGATGGGTGAAACAGCTTTACCTCTTAAAGGTGAAGGCGATTTGCCAAGAGTATAATATATATTAAAGATTTCTAAAAAGCACACAACATTGTTGTGTGCTTTTTTTTGCGTAAATATTAAAAATATAGCTCTGGTACCAAAACATTAAAGTACTAGCGTTTGAAAAGAAGAACTACCATGTTGTCTTAAAGTTTATTCTTAGCACTAAATTCTTTTATACCAGTAAGAATAGCTTTTAAAATTCAGGATTACAAAATAATAAAAGGTAAAAAATTTAAGAAAAATCTTCCATAGAGACCAAAGTTAATTTTTATCGACACTAAAGAAGCCTATCAATTCTATAAATATATTAACACTAAATTTGAATTACGGGAAGATAATGTATATGATGATGTCCCATTAAAATTAAAAGAGTAGCAATATTTTTTACATTATACGTAGTAAACATACCTAAAAAATCAATTGATTAGTCCTTATTGCGGCAGATGCTTTTTAAGAAAGGGCTAATATAGATCCATCAATGGAACATCTATTTAGTTGCAAAAAAGATAACTAGTTTAAATCGAACCTTTATTATTGTGTTGTACCGGATGCCGGGACGGGTTCATGTTGTTATATATAAAATGTTCTTTGCACGTCTTGATACGTAAGGACCGTATCCCTTGCGTTAAATCTATGGCATAAAAAAAGCCCCTTACATTTCTGTAAAGGGCTTTCGAAAAAGGCGGCTACCTACTCTCCCACTTGGTATAGCAGTACCATCGGCGCAAACGGTCTTAACTTCCCTGTTCGGAATGGTAAGGGGTGGGCCCCGTCGCCATGGCCACCTAAGTTTTAGATCGGGCATTCCCGAGCGCGGCCTCCGCCGCAATATCGTTGACATGAATGGAACAGGATCCTATAAAGGAAAGAAGCACTTATAGTATTAAGCAATTTTCGTAATAAAAAGAAAGAAGTAAAGATCGTCGTCCGCCCCGTTCCTAAGAACGGGACGAGCGTATGCGCAAGCCTGACGGGCAATTAG
>NZ_FOYX01000002.1 GCF_900112245.1 Maribacter stanieri | reverse complement strand
TTATGATCCTATTAAAGACGATTATGTCATAAGCACAAGATACAATGAGTATGGAGTGCTCTATAATGTTAACCTTGGTCGCCCTAGTGCTGATGACGGTTTCAAATGGCAGGTAGATTGGAGTTCGACCAAGCGCATCAACTATATAACATTTGGAGGAACATATCCAAATCAGCCTCAACCAAATACACTTTGGCGAATAAGTTACCGTCATAATGGTAGTTGGATCGTTATCGAAGAAGGTCGTGGAGGCTGGATCGATAGTGGTATTTATGAGTGGGGCGGCGCATCACAGTTCCCCATTGAGGCCGATGCCCTAAGGGTACAATTGTACAGCGACGGCAATAGTGATTTAATAAGTATTCATATTCGAGGAAGAGGAGGGGTATCGCGATACAATGATGATAGCTCAACCGGGACCAAGGCAACATTGATACAGTATCTACCTAGCAGTGGTGCCGATACAATTGAGCCAATAATTGTATTAAACGGTGGTTCGACCATTAACCTGAATTTAGGCGATGAATATACAGAGCTTGGCGCTTCCGCTACGGACAACGTAGATGGAAATCTTAGTTCAGCGATAGTTATCGGTGGGGATATAGTGGATACTGATATTGAAGGGGTCTATAATGTAACCTATGACGTTGTCGATGCGGCTGGTAACCCCGCAGATCAAGTGGTCAGAGTTGTCAATGTTATTGAAGGGTCGGGCTCTGCAAATAACCCTGCTAATGCTGATATTAATCTTGCACTTTTGCCCGATGCGGTACTTGGCGGTACTGTTAATGGAGGTAGAGGCACTTTGGAAGCGATACTTTATGATCCTGTAGCGGAGAATTATTTTACGCCTACCCGTTTCAATGAATATGGAGTTGGTCGATATGACAATCTGGGACGACCTGGTGCAGAGGATGGTTTTAATTGGCAGGTAAATTGGTCTACGCCCAAACTTATCAACTATATCACTTTTGGAGGTACCTATCCTAACCAACCACAGCCTAACTCGATGTGGCGGATTTCCTACTTGCATAACAATGAATGGACCATTCTTGAAGAAGGAAAAGGAGGTTGGATCGATTCAGGGATTTATGAATGGGGCGGATCGATGCAATTTCCTATCCAGGCAGATGCACTTCGTGTGCAAGTGTACAGTGATGGTGCCAACGATCTTGTAAGTATCCACCTCCGTGGAAGGGGTGGAGTGTCCCAATATGTGGACGATAGTGCTACGTCAACTAAAGCAACGTTGATACAGTATTTGCCTAGTTCATCATTTACTTCAAAGGCTAAAGAAATGCCGGAGAACAAAATGATAGTCTACCCTAACCCTGCAGTTGCTGAAACTTCCATAAGTTTTGATATTCCTACTACTGTAGAAACAATTCAAATATTTGATGTTACAGGTAGATTGATTAGAACCATTAAAGGAGGTGCTATTGATGAGAGAGGTGAGCCAGTAAATTTGCAAGAGCTACCTGTCGGAGTTTATTTTATTAAAACACAGGATACTGAAGGTCACCAATTTCAAGAAGAAATGGTTATTAAACGACAATAACGAGATCTAATTTATACCCACAACCACTATACTATAATAAAGATTTATATTATGAAAAATAACAAACCAACCCATGTAAGTTTTAAACAAATCAAGTTTATCTTGATTTGTTTAGGATTTGCTTTACCAACGATGATACATTCTCAAGATTTTGGCTCTAGTGGTCTTTCTGGTGAATCTTCTAATAATCCAACGTCGCTTCAATTTGGACCAGATGATCGATTATATGTTTCTCAGCAAAACGGAACCATATATTCATATACTATAGACCGGAATGGTCCAAATGATTATGATGTTGTATCTACAGAAACTATTAATTTGGTTCAGAATATTCAAAATCATAGTGATATTACTGGACTGGCCGATGGTCAAGGTAATAGGCAAGTAACAGGTATATATGTTTCAGGTACAGCTTTTAATCCAAAATTATATGTTAGTTCTAGCGACCCTAGAATTGGAGCCGGTGGTGGTGGCAATGATAGTGGTTTGGATACTAACTCGGGTATGATTTCATGTCTAACTTGTATTGGCGGGGTAGTTGATAATGTTTGTACACAATGGGAAAAAATTGATTTAGTAAGAGGGTTACCAAGGTCAGAAGAAAACCATGCTACTAATGGTATTCAAATTGATGATAATACAAATACATTATTTTTAGCTATTGGTGGACATACAAATGCTGGTTCTCCTTCAAATAATTTTGCTTTGACCACGGAATATGTATACTCGGCGGCCATAATTAAAGTCAATTTAAATATGCTCGAAAGTATGCCGGTGAAGACATGGTCAGATGGATCAAAATATAAATATGACTTACCAACATTAGATGATCCAACACGACCAAATGTAAATGGAATAAACGATATAAATGCACCAGGTTATAATGGAATTGATCCAGGTGATCCATTTGGAGGAAATGATGGGTTAAATCAGGCTAAGATAGATTTAACGGGACCAGTTCAATTGCATGCTACTGGTTTTCGAAATCTTTATGATATTATCTTAACAGAGTCCGGGAAAATGTATGGTGTAGACAATGGAGCAAATGGGGGATGGGGTGGTCATCCGGAGGGTGAGGCTGATTATACTTCAGAAATTCCAGTTGGAGGCACTGCAACCGTAACTAACAATTTTATTTCCGGAGAACCAGGTTCAAATGGAACAGGACCTGGAGGAGATGATAAAGTGAATAATAAGAATGGTTTACATTACATTAGGACCTTAGAATCAGGAGATTTCAATTATGCGGCGCCAAATGAAAAATATTATGGAGGACATCCAGCACCAATTAGAGCAAATCCTGCAGGTGCGGGGTTATACGTAAATGGTACGTTTAGAAATCAAATTTTAAGTTCAACTGACCCTAATTTTGCAGCTAATTCACTTCCTGTAGATTGGCCCCCAGTACCAATTTCTATGGCCAACCCCGCTGAAGGGGATTTTAGAAATTCAGGTCAAGATGATAATACATTGTCCAACTATGGTCCTTCTACAAATGGTCTAACTGAATATACCGCAAGTAATTTTGATAACGCATTGAAAGGTAATCTTTTATTAGCAGCCTATAACGGTAACATTTATAAGGTGGTATTGAGTGCAGATGGTAAGGTAGCCACGAATTGTCCTACTGTACCACAAAATGGTACTTCAACGGTAGGTGATTGTAGTAATGGCAGTGCAACTTTCGCATCTGGTTTTGGGTCAAATCCTCTAGATGTAATTGCTCAAGGTGATAATGATACTTTTGCTGGTACAGTTTGGGCGGTAACTTATGGTGCCGATAATATTACAATTTTTGAACCAACAGATTATAATGGAATAGATCCTGGGTCTTGTGATGGATTAGATGATGATACTATTGATGATGATGGTGATGGATATACAAATGCAGATGAAATTGCTAGTGGTAGTAATCCTTGTTCTGGAGCCAGTCAACCTAATGATTTTGATGATGTTGTAGAATTTAATGGTTTCAAGCGTTCTGATTTTAGTGATACAGATGATGATAATGATGGTATTTTAGATGTAAATGATGCTTTTTGTTTTGATCCGCAAAATGGTAAAAGTGGAATTGGAAATATTCCTTTTAGATTAGATTTGTTTAATTCTACAGGCTATGGTTTTGGAACTATAGGTTTTACAGGTATAATGACCAATGGCAATGAAGATTATTTTAATCTTATTGATGATATTGGAGATGAATTGGTTTTTGGAGGAACAGCAGGTGTTTATACGGATCCTTCAGTTACAGATGGAGATGCTTATCAAGCTACTAATACACAGAAAAATGCCTTTCAATTTCCTATTAACTCTTCGATAGCAACGGGTTCATTTTCCGTTTTAGGACAAATTAATGGTCCATTTTTTAATGATATTGCACCACTTAACTATGCCGCACATGGAATCTTTATTGGTGCAGGTGACCAAGATAATTATTTAAAGTTGACCATACGAAATAATGGAGGTATACCAGCTTTTCAAATATATTATGAAAATAATGGGCTAAGTACATCAGATCAAGTTGTGAATGCTCCCGGAATTCTATCTGCAACCGGTCTCAAGCTATATTTAAGTATTGATCCTGGTACAGGTAATGTTCAAGCTAGTTATTCAGCCGATAATGGAACGCGAATAGATATAGGTAATCCTATAACGGTAATTGGCGATTTGTTAGATGCCATACACGGAACCTATACAATCAATGGTGTGCCAAGTGCATTGGCGGCAGGCCCGTTAGCCACTTCAGCGAATGCAGCCCCTGAATTTTCAGCAAGTTGGGATTATTTTGTAGTGGAACAAAATTTATCAGAAACAACAGCTTTAGTAGAAATTAACACAAGTGGTATAAATGGTAGTACTTATGGTAACTCTTCGTTTTATGTAAAAAATAATTCAGTTGGGGCAAACATAACTAATGTTACTTTTAATCTATCAACAGCAATTATTCCAGAAGTAGTTTTTGACCCTTACGGAAATGCCGGCGATGGTACTTCTAAAGACTTTACTCCAAATGGAGGGGGAGCGACTACCACAGGTAAAACTACTCATACTTTTTCGAACGCATATGAAGGTGGCTTTTATGGACTATCTATTGATTTTAATGATTTTCAACCAACAGAAGAGTTGGCATTTGGTTTAGATGTTGACCCTATAAGTATAAAGGGAGGGAGTTCTCCTGGTCCTAACGAATCTGGTAGTGTTTCAGGGTTAGAATTAGCTGGTTCTACGGTTACTGTTACATTTGATACAGGGGAAATATGGACAGTAGAATTATATAGAACACAACCAGATTCTGATAGTGAGTCTGTAAATATTGTTAGAAATGCATTGCCCAATGCCCCGGTAATAGAAATGCTAGGTGTAGCAAGTAAAAGTATTGTTTCAAATGCAAATCAAACTATAGTAGTTACAGCTCCGGTTGATGCAAATGTGACACTTTTACAAATGGAGGCTGGTCTCTTTTTAAATGGGTTAACAGGACCTTATGCAGATGTAGGTTATGGAATAGACCCTTGGGAAATCAATAGCGTAATTGGAATTCAAGAATATGATGGTATTGCGGATAATTCTAGTCAAGTTAGTTTTCCAGTTACCTTAACCGATATAGATGAGGAAGCAGGTTATGCAGTTTTTGCTGCCGTTGTAGTGGACGATGATGGTGCTACAAGTAATTTATCTAACTATATAATTGTAGAATTCGATGAGTCTGCTGTACCGGCAGAGATTATTAGAATTAACTCAGGTGGTCCCGAATTTACTGATGCTTCGGGTAACACTTGGTCAGCTGATCAATACTATGTTGGTGGAACTGTTTATACAAATGAAAAAGCAATTGCAAATACAGATGACGATATTTTGTACCATACAGAGCGATATGCACCTACTTTAAATTATGAAATCCCTGTTGCACAGTCAGGTAATTATAATGTTAACCTTGCATTAGCAGAGTTATATTTTACAAGTGCAAATGGCGGAGTTGGCTCAAGGGTTTTTAATATAACTATTGAAGGTCAGACATTATTATCTGATTATGATATATTTAATGATGTAGGTAATGCTTCTGCTGTGATCAAGCAGTTTCAAAATATTAATGTTACAGATGGTTTTTTAAGTATTGTAATGACAGCTACTGTTAATAATGCAAAACTATCCGCTATTGAAGTTTTATCAAGTGATATTGAGGTTATACAAATTCCTATTGTTGCTAATCCTATATCTAACCAAACAAATCAAGAAGGCACAGAATCATTAATTGATGTTTCCGCAACAGGTGGTAATGGAAATTTGATTTATACAGCCACGGGACTTCCAATAGGCTTAGATATTGAACCTACCAATGGTGATATAATAGGTACCATTTCAAATAATGCTGCCAATGGAGGACCTAATTCTAACGGAGTATATCCAGTTACAATAACGGTCGATGATAGTGATAGTATTTCCGATGATGCCCAAATAATAACATTTTCATGGACCATTACAGCTGGACCAGGAAGTGGAACAGAACAAGTGCTTTTTAGGGTTAATGTGGGAGGACCAATGTCTGCAGCATCAGATGGTTCATTACCAGAATGGGCAGCAGACCAAAGTAACTTTGGTTTAGAGGGTAATTCTCCTTATTTGGCAGCGAGTACAACAGGCAATAGCATTTATTTGGGAACTTCAGGTAGTGCTCACCCTGGCGCAGTTATAACTACTGATCCTTCTTTGACTGCATTTCCTGGAATAAACCCAATAGTTTTTAATTCTGAACGATATGATGCTGTGGCAATTCCAGAAATGCTATGGCAATTTCCAGTTGAAGCAGGAACTCAAGTTGAGATAACATTATTGTTCGCAGAATTATTTGGAAGCATAACAGCTGCCAATCAAAGGGTATTTGATATTTCGGTAGATGGTGTAGTTCCTTCAATATTTACAGCAATTGATCCTTACGCAATAGCTGGTCCTAAAGGTGCATTTGTACGTTCTTTTACTACAGTGTCTGATGGAGTTATTGATTTAGAATTCATTCATGGGATTGAAAATCCGGCTTTAAAAGGAATTCAAATTAAAGCCTTGAATTTCTCTGGAAATTTACCTCCAACATTGACATCTATATCAACAAAAAATAATGTTGAAGGTGATGCTGTAAATGTACAGGTAGTAGCTTCTGATGATGACAATTGTGGGTCTTATATATATTCAGCTTCGAATTTACCTGCTGGTTTACAAATTAATGCCTCGACAGGTCTTATTAGTGGAATACTTGAACAAGGAACAGGGGGCTCTGGTGTTGATGGTGCCTTTATAGAAGATAATGGGTTAGTTATTATAGAGGCTGAAACTGATTTTGTGGATTCTCCAAGTGGATGGAATCTTGAAACAGGTTCTCCATCTTATTTAGTTGCAAGTCAAAATAATTACGGAAATGCAACAGGAGGTCAAATTTTAACGTATAATGTTCAAATCACGACGCCGGGTGTTTATCGATTACATATGAAATCTCAATTTACAGGGACAAATGCAACCGAGGAAAATGATACTTGGTTTAAGATAGATAATACATCTGAAGTTCATTTCTTTAGTGTTCAAGGTGGATCTTTAAGTAGTACCTCTGAGCTAGAAGGATTACTTTCTGGTAGTGGCTCGAAAACGCTTTATTACCCAGCTGGAAATGCACAGGGTAGAACTGATCACGGAAATGAAAATGCGGGTAGCAAGGGATACTTTAAAGTATATAGAAGTGGAGGAGGAGGTAATAAATGGGATGCCAAGACAATAGATAATAATGGTTTTCCAATCTATGCCTATTTCCCAAATGCAGGAACATACCCAATTCAAATGGCTGAGCGCTCCGCGGGTCATAAAATTGATCGTTTCGGTTTAACAAATATTGATATTCATGGTACAGGGGTACCAACAGGTACTCTTAATGGGGCACAATCTATACAAGTTGAAGGTGGAACGGCAGGTGCTTCCGCAGGAAGTCCTTATGCAGTGCAAGTTTCGGTTTCAGATAACTGTTCACCACCGGCATCATCAGTCGTAAATTTTGACTGGATTGTTTCTTCAGGACAAACAGGCATAGGCTCTGCGTTTGTACAAGTAAATGCTGGAGATGGGTTAACGGCTAGTACATATGGAAATAATTCATTCGTTATAGAAAATACTGGGGCTGTAGATATTACCAGATTAGAGATAGAAACAAGTACAGCTTTCATGTTCGATGTTGTTTTTGACCCTATAGGTACGGCAGGAGATTCAACAGCCAAATGCCTAACTCCAGGAACTTTAGGCGATGGGTCTGCCGTAGTTGGGCAATCAGTAACGGACGCATGTATTGATCCTTTCTTTAATCCCCATAATGGTATTGATAATGCAGAAGGCTATGATGGTATGGCAGTTGATTTCACAGATTTTAATAGTGGTGAAAAGTTTTATTTTGGAGCCGATATGGATCCTACAAGCATTAAAGGTGATTTAAGTGCAGGTGATTCAGGTTCAATATCTGGTTTTGAACTAATTGGAGCAAAAGTTACCGTATATTTTGCAAACGGGCAATCATATACATCCTCCTTATGGGATGAAGGTTCATTGGGTGGATCTGATGCTATAATTACAGAAAATAAGCTTACTGCACCTATAATTAATGCAGTAGGTTTAAATACACCAATTGTAACTGGTAATGTAAACCATACAATAAGTATAACAGGAGAACCTAATGCTACCGTAGAGTTATTAAGAGTAGATTCTCATTTATTCATTGATCCAGGAAATCCTACAGTTGGTTATGATGTTGACCCATTTGAGGCGAACTCGGCTATGGCAAAAGAATTATATAGTATTACTTTAGATGGATTAGGTAATGGGGCTATTCCCGTAGTATTGACAAAAACATTAGGTACGGGCAATGCGCCAGATGGAGGTCTTAATCACTTTTTAGCTATTACGACATCCCCAAATGGAAATAGTTTAGCTTCTAATATTGTAGTATTGGAATATGATTCAACTGTAATAAATACTGATATGACTATTACATACTCTATTCCTTCATGGGAGGCAACTGAGGTAAATTTTAATGTGGAAGCATATCCAGTAGGTTCATCAACCGCAAGCCTATCAACAACAATTACAGCTAGCGAAGGTCTACTTTTAGTTTCTGGACTTGCACCAGGTTTATATGACTTAGTTATTAAAGCAGATAGACATTTACAAATGGTATTACCAAATATTTCTATAGTATCAGGAGTTAATTCTAGTGATATAGGTCAATTGAATGGGGGTGATGGCGACGGTAATAATATTGTAGATTTCATAGATTTTGGTATTTTGGCGAATAGTTATAATATTTCTCCAGAAGATGCTGGTTTTGATATTAATGCTGATTATAATGGAGATGGACTAGTTAATTTTTTGGATTTTTCAGTATTAGCGAACAATTATAGTATTGAAGGAGATAAATATCCTGAGGACGGGCAATAATAATCTAGAGGCTGAAAACAAAAGAAAGGAGACCATTTTGGTCTCCTTTCTTTATATAATTATATTGGATAATTACTCTTCCATAGAATGGTAAACATTCTGTACATCATCGTCTTCTTCTAACTTTTCTAAAAGTTTTTCTACATCTGCAGCTTCCTCTTCATTTAGTGATTTTGTTACTTGGGGAATACGCTCAAAACCAGATGATAAAATTTCTATTTCTCTATTTTCTAATTCTTTTTGAAGTGCGCCAAAACTTTCAAATGGACCATAGATTAGAATTCCATCGTCATCAACAAAGACTTCTTCTGCTCCAAAATCGATTAATTCCAGTTCCAATTCTTCTGGGTCAATACCTTCTGCAGGTATTCTAAAATTACACGTATGGTCAAACATAAATTCTACAGAACCAGATGTACCCAGGTTACCATTGCATTTATTAAAGTAGCTTCTAACATTGGCAACTGTTCTGGTATTATTATCTGTAGCAGTTTCTACTAAGACGGCAATACCATGAGGTGCATATCCTTCAAATAGGACTTCTTTATAATCTCCAAGGCTTTTATCGCTTGCTCTCTTTATAGCTCGCTCTACATTATCCTTTGGCATGTTTACAGACTTTGCATTCTGTATAACAGCTCTTAAACGTGAATTGGAATCTGGATCTGGTCCGCCTTCTTTTACGGCCATCACAATATCTTTGCCTATACGAGTAAAGGCTTTTGACATTGCTGACCATCTTTTCATTTTACGTGCTTTTCTAAATTCAAAAGCTCTTCCCATGGTAAATTATTTTTAACAAATGTACAAAAAGGGTTATGTTCAGAAATCATACAAAATATAATTACAGAACATCCTTTTTATAAAATTAATGTTGGTTATTAAAATTCACTTTCTATGATTCCTTCGATAATTCTTGCCAATTCAAAATCTTTTTCTGTAACACCATTGGCATCGTGAGTGTTTAAACGGATATTTAAAGTATTGTAAACATTGCTCCAATCTGGATGATGGTTAAGAGCTTCACACTCAAAGGCTATACGGGTCATTACTGAAAATGCTTCTTTGAAATTTTTAAATTCAAATGTGGTTTCTATGGCACCATCCACATATTCCCATCCATCAAGTTGACCCAAATAGTCCGCTATTTGCTGGTCAGTAAATCTTTCAATTTCTTTCATAATAGTTGCTAATTTAAAACATGATGGTCAATAATATCTTGAAATGTAAACTGTAAATTTTTAGGCAATTTATTGGTCTTAGGTAAAACTGCCAAATACCGATCTTCATTTGTGGTATAGACTCTTTTAATTATAGGGTTAAAGTTGCCTACACGCTCTAAGATTTCTTTGATAAAATCTTCGTGATGTGTAAGGTCATTACTTCCTAAGTGGTAAATACCTGTTTTGTTTCTATTGATAAGATAATGAATTTGCTGAGTAAGCTTATCATCATTGGTTACATTTAATATCAAATTAGGAAAGACTTCTATTGGTTTATTTTCTATTATCGCCTTTTTCATTTCCTTAATCTTAGGCGAACTATTGCCAAAAACCATTGGTACTCTTAATATTGCCATTTTTTCTTTTGGGAGTCTAAGTAGCATATTCTCAATCTTAATTTTAAGTCTGCCATATATACTTTCAGATAATGTCTTGTCCATTTCGTAAGATGGATATTTACTGTAAGCGTCAAAAACATTAGCTGAAGATATAAAGTAAATTTTACAGTTTTCTTTTGAAATATATTCTAAAATATGATTGTGAGCGATAACCAAAGCGGCAAAATTTCCTCTTAAAGCAGAAACTATTATTTGGGGCTTTACCTCTTCTAAAACTTCAACAATATCATCTTCTTCTAAATTGTAATGAACAAATTGTTTATTAGATGAGTATGAATTTGCGGCATGACAATAGGTGCCATAAGTATCGAAATAATTACAAAGTTCTTTGTAAATCGCGTTACCAATGAAACCGCTTCCGCCAAGAATCAATATTTTTTTAGTGTCTAATTTCAAAAAATAGAAAGTTCAGTTTCAGTCGTTAATTTTTCTAGTGCAAGCATTCCTAATTTAGAATTTCCTTTAGGGTTTAGTCCCGGAGACCATGTTGCTACACAGAATTTATTTGGTAAGAAGGCAACAATACCACCGCCAACACCACTTTTGCCAGGTAGCCCAACTTCAAAAGCAAATTCTCCGGCTTCATCATAAAATCCGCAAGTCAACATTATAGCATTAATACGTTTTACCTGAGTTGTAGTTAAGAACGTGTTATTTCTTCTACATTTACCATGATTCATAAACATGTAGAACGTATTTGTTAATTGCGCACAACTCATACTAAGCGAACATTGATGAAAATAAAAATCTAGAACGACGTCTACATCATTATTCAAATTACCATATGATTTTAAAAGGTTAGCAGCTGCAAAATTTCGGAATCCAGTTCGTTTTTCAGATTTTGCAACATCAACATCATAAGCTATAGTATCGTCATTGGCAATGTTTTGAACGAAAGCTAAAAATTCTTCCTTCGGATGTTCTAATTGAGAAACTAGAATATCGGCAATTACAATAGCACCAGGATTTATCAACGGATTTCTAGGAATTCCGTTTTCCAATTCTAAAAGCGATAAATGATTGAACGGATCTCCAGAAGGTTCAACATCTACACGTTCCCAAAGTTTTTCTCCAATGAGTCCTAAAGCCATAGAAAGGCTTAAAACCTTCGAGATACTTTGAATCGAAAATTTTTCATCAGAATTTCCGGCAGAGTAGGTATTCTGCTGAGTATCTATAAGATGAATTCCAAAATTTTCTAGATCAATTTTAGCTAATTCTGGTATGTAATCTGCAATTTTACCTCTATCCTTTTCTTTAGATGCAGCCTTGTTAATTGATGTAAGAATACTTTGAAAATCTATCATTTACTTTTGTAAAATGGTAATTTAACTACGGTAGCCGGTACAGCTTTTTTTCTAATCTGAATATTAATCTTACTACCTATATCTGAGAATATTGGGGGAACATAGCCTAAGCCAATACCTGAGCCCATTGAAGGAGACATAGTACCTGATGTAACTACACCTATAGTTTTACCGTTACCATCAACAATATCATAACCATGTCTTGGTATACCACGTTCATCTAGTTCAAAAGCAATAAGCTTACGTTCTGCTCCGTGTTGTTTTTCTTTTTCTAAAGCTACAGAGTTTACAAAATCTTTATTGAATTTTGTTACCCATCCTAAACCTGCTTCAATTGGAGAAGTGTTATCGTCGATATCGTTGCCGTAAAGGCAGTATCCCATTTCTAGACGCAAGGTATCTCGAGCTGCTAGACCAATAGGTTTAATTTCGAAATCTGCTCCAGCTTCAAAAACTTTATCCCATATTTGTTTTACTTCGTCATTCTTACAATAAATTTCAAATCCTCCAGAGCCGGTATATCCTGTGGCAGAAATAATTACATTATCTATACCTGCAAAATCGGCCACTTCAAAATGATAGAATTTAATATCAGCTAAATTAACAGAAGTTAAAGATTGCATTGCTTCAACAGCTTTAGGTCCTTGAATAGCTAAAAGAGAATACCCTTCAGAAATGTTGGTCATATCTGCTTTAAATTCTTCATTATATGATGAAATATGATTCCAGTCTTTTTCAATATTAGAGGCGTTCACCACTAATAAATATTGCTCTTCTTTAATTTTATAAATGATAAGGTCATCAACAATACCCCCAGTTTCATTAGGTAAACAACTATACTGTGCTCTTCCAATAGTCAATTTTGTTGCATCGTTAGATGATACTTTTTGAATTAAGTCTAATGCCGTAGGACCAGAGATTAAGAACTCGCCCATATGAGATACATCAAAAACACCAACACCATTACGTACGGTTTCATGTTCAGCATTAACACCTTCGTAAGAAACGGGCATATTATAACCAGCAAAAGGAACCATTTTGGCACCAAGAGATTCGTGTGTGGCAGTAAGCGCAGTATTTTTCATGTTCTATATTTATTGACAATACAAATTTATTGAAAATAAATAGAAGCCATTAAGGCTGAGCATCAAATTGACAAAATAAAATAACCTTTAAAAGAAGCCTAAGATTTTAAAAGAAAATCCTTGAGACCTTCGTAATTAGAAATCTTAATTGATATTTTAGTTTTTCCCATCACTTTTTGAATTTGAGCAGGTATTTCTAATTTCTCATTAAGTGTTTCTTCTACAATGTCCAAGAATTTTACTGGGTGTGCCGTTTCTAAAAATATACCGTAAGTTTCCGGATGTTGCTGTTGATATTTTTTAAGACCTAAATAACCTACAGCTCCATGAGGATCAGCAATGTATCCGCTTATATTGTAAATTTCCTTTAGAGCCTCTTTAGTATTGTTATCATCAAAAGAATAAGAAGAAAGATTCTTTTTCAATGCTTCAAAATCATCCTTGAACAAATGTCTTATTCTAATGAAATTACTAGGGTCGCCAACATCCATCGCATTAGATATGGTAGCTGTAGATGGCTTAGGATTGTACTCTTTTGTAAGCATAAATTGCGGTACAGTGTCATTAACGTTTGTTGATGCTATAAAATGTTTAACAGGCATACCTAACCTTTGTGCCACTAACCCCGCACATATATTTCCGAAGTTACCGGAAGGAACTGAGAACACAATTTCTTTACCTTTGGATTTTACTTGTTTGTAAGCAAATAAGAAGTAGAAAAGTTGCGGTAACCATCTGGCTACATTAATGGAATTAGCTGATGTCAGTTTCATTTCATCAAGTAGTTCTTTATCTAAAAATGCATTTTTTACCATTGCTTGACAATCGTCGAAAGTGCCATCTACTTCTAAAGCAGTAATATTTTTACCTAAAGTAGTTAATTGTCGTTCTTGAATATCACTTACTTTTCCGCTAGGATATAGAATAACAACATTTACACCTTCTACACCTAGAAAACCATTAGCAACTGCACCACCGGTATCACCAGAAGTAGCAACGAGAACGGTAACCTCATTTTTTGTAGATCTAGAGAAATATCCTAGACATTGTGCCATAAAACGAGCTCCTACATCCTTAAATGCCATAGTGGGGCCATGAAAAAGCTCTAAAGTGCCAATGTTAGGTGTAATTTCAACAACAGGAAAATCAAAGTCCAAAACTTCTTTTAAAATATCCTTTAATACATCGTTAGGAACAATGCCAGAAACAAATTGCTGTATCGCCTTAAAGGCAATTTCTTCATTGGAGAAACTTTCAATATTCTCAAAAAAGGAAATTGGTAACGGATTAATTTCTTCAGGAAAATACAAACCTTTATCAGGAGCAATACCGTTTACTACGGCTGTATCAAAAGAAACTTCGGGTGCTGTATTATTTAAACTATAGAATTTCAAACTGAAAATTTTTATTGTTATAGGTATGTGCTACTAAACTTATAAAAGTTTAACGCCTTCCATATTAATTTTTGAAACATGTATTTCGTAAGCTATGCCAATTTTATCATAAACTGATTTCATGGCATTGCCAACTTTTAATGCAGATTCTTTCCCTTTGCTAAATGCGAATATTGATGGACCAGATCCTGAAATTCCAGATCCCAAGGCACCTGCTTCTATTGACACTTTTTTTACTTCGTCAAAACCAGGTATTAAAATAGAACGAATTGGTTCTACAATATGGTCTTCTAAAGAGCGACCAATTAATGCATAGTCTTCTTTAAATAATCCAGCAACTAAACCGCCCACATTTCCCCATTGTTTAATTCCGGTCTCCATAGAAATAGTGGTTTTCAAAATTTTTCTGGAATCTGAAGTTTTTATTTCTATCTGCGGATGTATTATGGTAACATACAACTCTGTTGGTGCTGGAATTGAAATAATATCTAACGGACTGTAACTACGTACCAATGTAAAACCACCAAATAGTGCAGGGGCTACATTATCGGCATGGGCAACATCACTTGCTAAACGTTCACCTTCCATTGCGAATTTTACCAATTCTGTCTTACTGAACGGGTTACCCAATAAATGGTTCATTGCCCAAACAGCTCCGGCTGAACTAGCGGCACTACTACCAATACCACTTCCTGGTTTTATTTTTTTATCAATTTCAATTTCAAATCCGCCATCATAATCCGAAGCCAATAAAAAAGCATTACCGGCAACACCCGCAACATTGTTCAAGGTTTCTTTTGGTAAATCTTGCCCAGTGAGTTTAGTAATTTTAATCCCTTTTTGTGGCACTTTTCGAATGACCATTTCATCACCGACCGAGTCTAGGGCAACACCTAGCACATCAAATCCGCATGAAACGTTCGCAACAGTAGCAGGGCAAAAGACTTTAATTTCGTTTTGGTTCATAATTAATACTCCTTTTATGAAATTTAGAAATTACCAATTCGTATAATATCTGCAAATATACCAGAAGCTGTTACAGCAGCACCTGCACCTGCACCTTTGATGATCATAGGTTGGTTAGGGTAGCGCTCCGTATAAAATAATACAATGTTATCACTGCCTTCTAGATTATAAAAATCATGACCTTTAGGTATTTCTTGTAAGCCTACACTTGCTTTGCCATTATCAAACTGAGCAACATACTTTAATTTGCTATCGGCATTTTTGGCACTTATATATAATGATTGAAAATGAGCTTCGTGTTTTATTAAAGAAGCGAAAAATTCGTCATTATTAGCTGTGTTTAAACTTTCTTCAGGTAAGAATGGATTATTAGTAATATCACTGATTTCCAATTGATTTCCGCTTTCACGCGCCAAAATCAATATCTTACGCATAACATCAACTCCACTTAAATCAATTTTTGGATCTGGTTCTGTATATCCCTCTTCCTGAGCTTGTTTTACAACATCATGAAAGGTGGTTTTGTCATCGAAATTGTTAAAAACAAAGTTTAAACTTCCCGAAAGAACAGCCTGAATTTTCAAGATTTTATCTCCAGATGCAATAAGGTGTTTTAAAGTATCAATAATTGGTAAGCCTGCACCAACGTTAGTTTCGAATAAGAAAGGCGCGTTATATGTTCTTGCTAAAGATTTTAAAAGAGAATAGTTTTCAAAGGCAGAAGAACAAGCAATTTTATTACAAGTAACAACCGAAATACTATTGCTTAAATATTCGCTGTACGTTTTAGAAACCTCTTCACTTGCTGTGTTATCAACAAAGATGCTATTTCTATAGTTTAGGCTATTTACTAATTCTAAAAATTTAACCTTGTCGGCTTTTTCACCTGCCGCAAGTTTTGCTGACCAATCATTTAAGTCTATCCCTTTTTCATCAAAAAGCATAGTTCTGGAATTGGACATTCCAATTACGCGAATGTTTAATTTCAAATTCTCTTTTAAGAATTTTCGTTGTTCTTTAATTTGTTCTAGAAACTTTGCACCAACATTACCAACACCCATTACAAATAGGTTAAGTTGTTTTATGTTTTCCTCAAAAAACTCTTCATGCAAGGCATTCAGCGCTTTTTTTACATCCTTTTCATCAATGATGCATGAAATATTTCTTTCAGAGGCACCTTGTGCAATTACTCTAATATTGACATTGTTTTTCCCAAGTGTACTAAACATTTTACCGCTTAGTCCTTGGTGGCTTTTCATATTATCACCAACTAGGGCAACAATAGCCAAATCTTTTTCAGGTATTACTTGTTTAATGCGACCTCTTTCAATTTCGTATTCAAAAGCTTCATTAACAATGTTTACTGCTTTCTCTACATCATCTGCAGAAATACCTACACATATAGAATGCTCTGAGGATGCTTGGGTAATTAAAACTACACTAATATCTGCTTGGGAGAGAACTTCAAAAAAGCGTTTTGAGATACCAGGTATACCTACCATTCCAGGTCCTTCTAAAGATAATAGTGCAATATTGCCAATGTGGCTTATACCACGAACTGTTTTTCCTTTTTCATTCTTAGATTTGGTAATTAATGTTCCTGCTTCATCAGGACTAAAAGTGTTTTTTATAACGATAGATATGCCTTTTGATAATACAGGTTGTATCGTTGGCGGATAAAGTACTTTGGCACCAAAATGCGATAATTCCATAGCTTCCTCATACGATATATGCGGAATAGCCTTCGCTTGTTTTACCATTTTTGGGTTAGCCGTATACATACCACTAACGTCTGTCCATATTTCTAAAATATCTGCATCTACGGATGCGGCATATATAGCGGCAGTATAGTCAGAACCACCTCTACCTAATGTAGTAGATACCCCATCTTCTGAAGTTGAAATAAACCCTGGGCAAACAGTAATTTTCTTAGTTGATGAATTAAAGAAATCTGCACAATTTGCATTAGTTTTAGTGAAATTCACCGTGTTTTTACCATTCAACTTACTGGTAATTATAAGTTCTCTACTATCTTTAAATTCAGCATCTAATTTTTCGCTAATGAGATATTCACTAATTATGTATGATGAAAGAAGTTCACCGTAGCTAACTATTTTATCAGATAATTTAGGAGTTATTTCTCCAATGAAAAAAGCGCCTTCCAGTAATGTTTCCAATACATTGAATTCACTTTTAACCTTGCTAAGTGCCTTACTTTGCGCAGTAACAGGTAATAGTTCTTTTATAGTAGATAAATGTCTTTCTTCTAATGTCGTTAAAATTTCTTTATATGATTGATCTTGTGTAGAAGCTAAAGACCCAGCTTCTAACAATAAATCTGTTACACCTCCTAGAGCAGAAACAACCAAAATGATAGGGTCATTGTACGTAGAGATTATATTTTTTATTTTAACTATATTTTCGGGTTTGGCTACAGATGAGCCACCAAATTTTAGAACTTTCATGTTATTGAAATATTGACTTTGTAATTAAGATATGGTGTAATTAAACACAGGTACGAGAAAAAATAGTTTTTACCCCCAAGGGGTGAACCATGCAGTTGTAGAACCATAGTTAATGGTAGTAGAAGTGTAATCGAATTTTATGTCTGTTTTATAGCAGTCCATAATACTAATTGTTGAAAATCAAAAGTAGTACTTTTGGTATCCTAAACAAATGATTGCACAATTTTTTACGGAATCGTTAGGTTTTAGATATAAAAAAAATAAAGAATGAAATTATATAGTGCAAAACAGATTTATAAGGCAGATCAGATTTCTATTAAAAAAGAGGAAATAGGAAGTAACGAATTAATGGAGCGTGCAGCCCTGCAACTCTTTAATTGGATGCATTTACGTATGCAAGGTGCTCCTGTAAAAATACATTTGTTTTGTGGTATTGGTAATAACGGTGGTGATGGTATTGCCCTTGCTAGACATCTCGTTGATCATGGTTACAATATAGAAGTGTATGTAATTAATTATAGTGAAAAACGATCTAAAGATTTTTTAATTAATCTAGACAGATTAAAAGATAGAAAAGTTTGGCCTAATTTTATGAACTGTGATGATAGTTTACCTGAAATAGGTAAGGAAGATATCATTGTAGATGGAATATTTGGAATAGGCTTAAATAGAACGCCAGATGATTGGGTGGCTAAAGTAATTCAACATTTAAATGATTCCCAAGCTTTTATTTTGTCAATAGATATCCCGTCAGGATTATTTACAGATGAAGGTCCAAAGGATGTGAACTCCATTATCAGGTCAAATTTTGTTTTAAGTTTTCAAACTCCAAAACTAGTCTTTTTCTTACCAGAAACGGGTCCTTTTATAGAACAATGGGAGGTTTTAGATATTGGTTTGGATCCAGAATATTTAAAGGAAACAGAAACCGATTACGAGCTCATTGGTAAAAATGAAGTATTAACTCTTTATAAACCTCGCGAGAAATATGGGCATAAAGGTACGTACGGACATTCTTTAATCGTAGGAGGTAGTTATGGAAAAATGGGATCGGTATGTCTATCATCTAAAGCCGCTCTTCAAGCAGGTAGCGGATTAGTAACCTCGTATATACCTAAAATCGGTTATGTTATTCTTCAGGCTTCTTTGCCCGAAGTTATGGTGCTAACAGATGTAGACGAGAATGAACTTTCCAATATAAATTTCGATATAAAACCAAATGTGGTGGGTATAGGGGTTGGTATGGGAACCACAAAAACAACAACGACTGCTCTAGCCAATTTTTTAAAAGTAATTAAATTGCCATTGGTGATTGATGCAGATGCATTGAATATATTATCAGAAAATAAAGATTTATTGAAAAGCATACCTGAGGATTCTGTCTTAACTCCCCATCCAAAAGAGTTGGAGCGATTGATTGGGAAGTGGAAAGACGATTTTGATAAACTTAATAAGGTTAAGAAGTTTTCAAAGAAGTATAAATGTATAGTAGTTATTAAGGGCGCCCATACTATAATTGTACATAATGAAAAAGGATATGTAAATACAACAGGAAATCCTGGTATGGCAACTGCTGGTAGCGGTGATGTGTTAACAGGGGTAATTACGGGACTTAGAGCGCAAGGCTATGCTGCCTTAGATGCTGCAATATTTGGAGTCTACTTGCATGGTAGAGCTGGTGATATTGCGGTTGAGTCTACTGGTTTTCAATCATTGACAGCCTCTCATGTTATTGATAATCTAGCCAATGCATATTTAGATATGTTTAAGCTGCCTGAGCAGCCTGTGGTAGAAGAAGAAAATAAATAAAATTATTTATTAAGAATTAACTCTTCTTTTAACCCACTTAAGAGCGTTGTCATATTCAATGAAAAACTTCATCGGTTTTTTATAGAACAATTTTTCAATCTTAAAGTTATGCATATCTATCTCTTTAACAGATACAATAGCAAAAGCTTTAAGGTTTTCTAATTGTTTAAGATAATTGTAAATAGTAGGGTCAATGGCAAATGAGTGTTTACGTAGACTAATGAAACCGAAGTTTCTATCTCTAAAATGAATTTCAGATATCCCGATAATTTGATAAGCTCTTTCGAGTGTTAGCGTAGCTCCCTCGTCAAAAATTGATACCATGTAATTATCATAAACTTGAATTTTCCCTGTTTCTAATTCGTACTCCCTTACAATTACCTTCTTCTTGGTAGATCCAACTTTCATTCTCTTCGTATTAGTATAGTGTGTCTGAAGCGAAAATATACTGAACTACATTATTGGGGTAAATTTTTAGTTTAAACGCGAAAATATCGTTCATACTGCGTATGGCTACTATTGAGTGTATTTTTATTCTTACATTATAAAATGAATTGTACGAAAAAGGAGCCCTATGTAAGGCTCCTTAATTATATTTAAAAAAGAGAAAATCTCTATGTTTTAGGAGATTCTTCTTCTGCTTTTTCTATTTTAATAGTCAATTCTTCACTTTTCTTGTCAAGCTCAATATAAATACTGTCACCTTCTTTAAGTTTAGAATTTACTATTTCTTCTGCTAGTGCATCTTCAATGTACTTTTGAATAGCCCTTTTAAGAGGTCTTGCTCCATATTGTTTGTCAAACCCTTTCTCTGCGATGTAGTCTTTAGCCTCATCTGTAAGATTCAAGTGATAGCCAATATCCTTGATTCTTTTATAAAGTTTAGCTAATTCAATATCAATAATCTTATGGATATCTTCTCTTTCTAAAGCATTGAATACAATTACATCATCAATTCTATTTAAGAATTCAGGAGCAAAGGCTTTCTTCAAAGCATTTTCAATAACCCCTTTCTGATGTGAATCTTCTTGAGATTTTTTAGCAGAAGTACCAAAACCAACACCTTGTCCAAAATCTTTCAATTGTCTGGCTCCAATGTTGGAAGTCATTATAATAATCGTATTTCTAAAATCTATTTTACGACCAAGACTATCTGTTAAGAAACCATCATCTAATACTTGTAAAAGCATATTAAACACATCTGGATGCGCTTTCTCAACTTCATCTAAAAGTATTACAGAGTAAGGTTTTCTTCTCACTTTTTCGGTAAGTTGACCACCTTCTTCATAACCAACGTATCCTGGAGGTGCACCAACTAATCTAGAGATTGCGAATTTCTCCATGTACTCACTCATATCTATACGTATAAGTGCATCTTCAGAGTCAAAAAGCTCTTTAGCCAATACTTTTGCAAGTTGTGTTTTACCAACACCAGTCTGTCCTAAGAAAATAAACGAACCAATTGGTTTGTTTGGATCCTTAAGTCCCGCTCTATTTCTTTGAATAGCTTTAGAGACTTTGGCAACGGCATCATCTTGACCAATTACGTTAGATTTTATTAACTCAGGTAATCCGGCCAGTTTGTTACTTTCGGTTTGCGCAATTCTGTTAACGGGAATTCCACTCATCATAGAAACAACATCGGCAACATTATCTTCGCTAACAGTTTCTTTGTTAAGCTTACTGTCATCTTCCCAACGCTCTTGAGCTATAGCAAGATCTTTCTCTAAACCTTTTTCGTCATCACGTAATTTAGCTGCTTCTTCATATTTCTGCTTCTTAACTACACTGTTTTTTAGTTCACGTACATCTTCCAATTTCTTTTCCAATTCAAGTATTTGTTTTGGAACGTCCATATTAACGATATGCACACGAGAGCCAGCTTCATCTAGAGCATCAATAGCTTTGTCCGGTAAAAAACGATCTGTCATGTACCTATTTGTCAATTTAACACAAGCTTCAATAGCTTCGTCAGTATAGGTTACATTATGGTGATCTTCGTACTTACCTTTTATATTATGTAAAATTTCAATTGTTTCATCAACAGTTGTTGGTTCAACAATTACTTTTTGAAAACGTCTTTCTAAGGCACCATCTTTTTCAATATACTGTCTGTATTCATCTAAAGTGGTCGCACCAATACATTGAATTTCTCCTCTTGCCAATGCTGGTTTAAACATGTTAGAAGCATCTAAGCTTCCTGTAGCACCACCTGCACCAACAATAGTATGTATCTCATCAATAAATAAAATAACATCGTCATTTTTTTCAAGTTCGTTCATTACAGCTTTCATTCGCTCTTCAAACTGTCCACGGTATTTTGTACCGGCAACTAAAGAAGCAAGGTCAAGTGTAACCACTCTTTTGTTATAAAGGATTCTTGAAACTTTCTTATCTATAATGCGTAATGCCAATCCTTCGGCAATAGCACTTTTACCAACACCTGGCTCACCAATTAATAACGGGTTGTTCTTTTTTCTACGGCTAAGAATTTGAGAAACTCTTTCAATTTCTTTTTCTCTACCAACAACAGGGTCTAATTTATTTTCCTCTGCCATTTGGGTGAGGTCTCTACCGAAGTTATCTAAAACAGGAGTTTTGGATTTTTTAGCACCTTTCTGGTTAGAGGCAGCACCAAACGTGCTCTCTTTTCCTTCATTAGCATCTTCAGAATCACTTGGAAAGGATTCAGCCGTTGGGCCGTCTACCATATCGTCGTCACTTGTAATCATAAATTTAAACTGTTCTTTAACGCCATCATAATCTACTTTTAATTTATGTAAAAGCTTTGTAGTCGGGTCGTTTTCATTTCTAAGAATACACAGTAAAAGGTGCGCAGTATTAATAGAAGAGCTTTGAAAAAGTTTCGCTTCTAAAAATGTTGTTTTTAAGGCACGCTCTGCTTGTCTTGTCAAATGCAAGTTCTTTTTATCCTTTTGTACGCCACTGGCGTTAGGATTGGAAGGACTAAGAATTTCTACTTTTCTTCGTAAATGTTCTAAATCAACTTCCAAAGCATCTAAAATACTTATGGCCTTCCCGTTTCCGTCTCTAAGAAGCCCTAGCATGAGGTGCTCGGTACCGATAAAATCGTGACCAAGTCGTAATGCTTCCTCCTTGCTATAAGCAATTACATCCTTTACTCTTGGGGGAAAATTATCATCCATATACTATATTATCTTCTATAAAATTACTAAATCTCATCCAATCAATGGCAATTACCATACCTATAATCGTTAAAGTTATTGTAAAACCCATTAAATGTGCGTCTCTAGGCGCAAAAATGAGCGTATATAATGAAAATTAACATTTCGTGGGCATGTGTTAATAAAATTTGATATAATTAAAACGACTTAGTCTTTAAACGCTTAGGATTTAAGTATATTGGCATGCTTTTTTACTAATTAAAAAACATAAGATTTTAAGATGGCTGACGGTGAAAAATTGATTCCCATTAACATTGAAGACGAAATGAAATCTGCCTACATTGATTATTCAATGTCGGTCATTGTGTCACGAGCCCTGCCAGATGTCAGGGACGGATTAAAACCCGTGCACAGAAGAGTTCTTTTTGGAATGCATGAATTAGGGGTTAGAAGTAATAGCTCGCATAAAAAATCTGCCCGTATTGTGGGTGAGGTTCTTGGTAAGTATCACCCTCATGGTGATACTTCTGTATATGATGCCATGGTTCGTATGGCTCAAGAATGGAGTTTACGATATATGCTTGTGGACGGACAAGGTAATTTTGGTTCTGTTGATGGTGATAGTCCTGCAGCGATGCGTTATACGGAAGCCCGTATGCGTAAGATTGCAGATGATATGCTTATAGATATAGAAAAGGAAACGGTAGATTATCAATTGAATTTTGATGATTCTTTAAAAGAGCCTACTGTACTTCCTACTAGGGTTCCTGCTTTATTGGTTAATGGAGCATCTGGTATTGCTGTAGGTATGGCTACCAATATGCCTCCACATAATTTAGCGGAAGTCATCGATGGTACTGTTGCGTATATCGACAATAATGATATTGAAATAGATGAGTTGATTACGCATATTAAAGCGCCTGATTTTCCAACGGGAGGTATTATTTATGGCTATGATGGTGTGAAAGAAGCTTTTCATACAGGAAGAGGGCGTGTAAAAATGCGTGCTAAAGCAACTTTTGAAGAAGTTCAAGGTCGTGAATGTATCGTTGTTACGGAAATACCTTATCAGGTCAACAAGGCCGACATGATCAAGAAAACTGCGGATCTTGTTAATGACAAAAAATTGGAGGGTATATCCAATATTAGAGATGAGTCTGACCGTAATGGTATGAGAATCGTTTATATCCTTAAAAGAGATGCCATTCCTAATATAGTATTGAATATGTTGTATAAGTATACAGCATTGCAAACCTCTTTTAGTGTCAATAACATTGCTCTTGTTAATGGAAGGCCGCAATTATTGAACGTTAAGGAAATGATTCATTATTTCGTAGAGCATCGCCATGAAGTTGTGGTTAGGCGTACGCAATTTGAATTAAAGAAAGCTGAGGATCGCGCGCACATTTTGGAAGGGTTGATTATTGCTTCAGATAATATTGATGAAGTTATTGCAATCATTAGAGCTTCTAACAATGCTGATGAAGCAAGGGCAAACTTGATAGAACGCTTTAAATTAAGTGAAATCCAAGCCAAGGCAATTGTAGAGATGCGATTACGCCAACTTACCGGTCTGGAGCAAGATAAACTAAGAACGGAGTATGATGAGATAATGCTCTTAATTGCCGATTTAAAAGATATTCTTGAGAAAAAAGAACGTAGAATGCAAATCATTAAAGATGAGCTTCTAGAGATAAAGGATAAATACGGTGATGAAAGAAGATCGGTAATTAATATTGCTGGTGGAGATCTTAGTATGGAAGATATGATACCTGATGAGCAAGTGGTAATTACCATTTCTCATGCTGGTTATATTAAAAGGACACCATTATCAGAATATAAGACACAAAATAGAGGAGGAGTTGGTCAGAAAGCATCATCAACTAGAAACGAAGATTTCTTAGAGCATTTATTTGTTGGTACTAACCACCAATATATGTTGTTCTTCACTCAAAAAGGTAAGTGTTTCTGGATGCGTGTTTTTGAAATTCCAGAAGGAAGTAGAACATCTAAGGGTAGGGCGATACAGAATCTTATAAACATTGAACAAGATGATAGTGTAAAAGCATTCATTTGTACACAAGATTTAAAAGATGAAGAGTATATCAATGCGCATTATGTTATTATGGCAACTAAGAAAGGTGTTGTTAAGAAAACATCTTTAGAGCAATATTCTAGACCGCGTCAAAATGGTATAAATGCCATAACTGTTCGTGATGGTGATGAATTGTTAGAAGCTAAATTAACTACTGGTTCAAGTGAGATTTTCTTAGGACTTAAATCTGGTAAAGCTATTCGTTTTGAAGAAAGTAAGACGAGACCAATGGGTAGAAATGCTTCAGGTGTACGTGGTATTACTTTGGCAAATGACGAAGATGAGGTAATCGGTATGGTTTCTGTTCACAATTTTGAAGATGAAATTTTGGTTGTGTCTGAAAGAGGATACGGAAAACGTTCTAGCATAGAAGATTATAGAGTTACCAATAGAGGAGGTAAAGGAGTTAAAACTATTAGTGTTACCGATAAAACCGGTGGACTTGTAGCTATTAAAAATGTTACTGACTCTGATGACTTAATGATAATCAATAAATCTGGTATTGCAATTCGTATGAGCGTAGAAGACTTACGTGTAATGGGTAGGGCAACGCAAGGAGTTAGATTAATCAACATTAAGGGTAATGACTCAATTGCTGCGGTTGCAAAGGTTATGAAGGATGAGGATGAAATAGAGGAAGCTGAAATACTTGATATAGAGGTAGATGCAGAAGATGGCACAGAGATTGATGATACTGATACCGATGATAAAGAATCATAAATTGTAAACACTAATACTTAATATATTAAAAATGAAGAATAGATTATTACTTGTAGCGGCACTGACATTTACAATGGTCGGTTTTGCACAAAAAAACGAGATAAAGTCTGCAGAAAAGGCATTGAAATCTGGTGATTCGGCTTCGGCTCAAACAGCAATAGAAGCGGCATCTGGTACAATTGCAGCTGCTGATGAAAAGACACAAGCTCAATACTATTTTACTAGAGGTAAGATTTATAGTGATTTAGCTAAGAAAGGAAATAACGATGCATTTGAAAAAGCAGCAACTTCCTTTAAGAAAGTTATTGAAATAGAAGAAGCAACTGGTAAGCAGAAGTATTCTGCTGAAACTAATCAATATATGGCTGGTTTAACCGCTGATTTGGTTAATTCGGCAGTAAGTGATAATGGTAATAATAAGTATAAAGAAGCAGCAGAAAAGTTGTACATGAGCTATACGCTTAGTCCAAAAGATACTTCTTATCTATACTATGCTGCAGGTAGTGCTGTAAACGGAGGTCATTATGAAATGGCTTTGGATTACTATAACAAGTTGCAAGAAGTAGGGTATGATGGTAGTGCAATGGTTTATAAAGCTACAAATGCTGCAACTGGAGAAGTAGAAGAGATGGATAAGGTTCAACGTGATCTTATGGTGAAATCTGGTACATATTCTAATCCTGTAGATGAGAAAACACCATCTAAAAAAGCTGAAATTGTTAAAAATACAGCTTTAATTTATACTCAATTAGGTCAAGATGAAAAAGCTTTAGAGGCTTATCAAGCGGCAAGAAAGAGCGATCCAGAAGATGTAAATCTTATTCTTAATGAAGCTAATTTATATTTCAACCAAGGAAATAAGGATAAGTTTAAGGAATTGATGGCTCAAGCAATCGCATTGGCTCCAGATAATCCAGATTTACATTACAATGTAGGTGTAATAAGTATGGAGCAAAACAATTATGATGATGCACGTGTATCTTATAAAAAAGCAATTGAATTAGATCCTAAATACACTAACGCTTATTTAAATCTTTCTACTACTTATGTAAATGAAGGAAATGGAATGATTGATGAAATGAATTCATTAGGTAATTCTAGAGCGGATATTGCTAAATATGATGAATTGAAAGAAAAGAAAGATGGTTTGTTTAAGCAAGGTGCTGATGTATTGGAAGATGCGTTGAAGAACAATCCTGATAATGAAAATGTAATGACTCAGCTTAAGAATATTTACGGAGCAATGGGTGATACTGAAAACTTCATGAAAATGAAGAAGATGTTAGGAGAATAATTATCCTTACACATTAAATAAATTAAAAGGCCCTAATTAGGGCCTTTTTTTATATTACTTTTTTAATAACTCTTAATTGATGTGTGTAGGTTCTAAGGTCATTATTAAATATGCCCGTATGGTCTATTCGATCTATTCTTACTTTTCCATTAACATGAATAACATAGTTGTTTTCCATAATAATGCCTACATGGTCAATGACACCGTTAACATTATCAAAAAAGGCTAAATCACCAGCTTCACTTTCTTCAACGAAGCTTAAAGCGGTACCTTGAGTAGATTGATTTTCTGCAGTTCTTAAAATATTGTATCCGTTTATTCTGTATACCATTTGGGTAAAACCTGCACTATCAATACCAAAAGGAGATTTTCCTCCCTTTAATTCCGGGGCGTTTAAATAGAGCAATGCGGTTTTCACCAAATTATCTTTAGGTTGCACGGAATTTAAAATAGAACCATCAAAATTAACGGATAATGAAGGAATGTCTGGAATGCAAGATCCTAATAAGATAGGTGTTACTATTTCGTTAGTATCCGCAACATACGATATCAGATCTGCAACAAATTTTTGTCCCTTATTTTCTTGAATTGAATTAAATTCATTTTCAGGAATAAAGGTTAGTTGACTGTTCATGATCCAGCCTTCACATTTATCTGATATAGTTTTTATTCTAGACCAGTTTTTTCTGCTTTCCAATATTTTGTAATGTTCGCCAAACAAAAGTTGGGTAACTAATTCAGATACCTCTTCTGTTGCACTTCTTACAGGAATAATGCTTAACTGACAAATACCGTACTGCATGTAATTTTTTTATGCGCTTATAACCTTTCTATAATTATAGCAGAAGCACCGCCACCGCCATTACAAATTGCAGCAGCTCCTATTTTAGCATTGTTTTGTTCTAATACATTTAATAATGTGATTAATATACGTGCACCTGAGCATCCTAGTGGATGACCTAGAGAAACGGCACCGCCATTTACATTTACATTTGAATCGTTAAGCCCTAATATTTTCATATTGGCAAGACCAACAACAGAGAAAGCTTCGTTAAATTCAAAGAAATCAACTTCCTCTAATTTTAAATTAGATTTGGCCAATGCTTTTGGTAATGCTTTTGCAGGAGCTGTAGTAAACCATTCTGGCTCATGAGCAGCATCTGCGTAACTTTTAATAACAGCTAAAGGTTTTAAATTCAATTCCTCAGCCTTTTCTTTGCTCATTAAAACTAAAGCAGCGGCACCATCATTGATGGTTGATGCATTTGCAGCGGTAACAGTACCATCTTTAGAGAATGCAGGTCTTAAATTTGGGATTTTGTCAATGAATACATTGCTAAATTCCTCGTCTTTATTCACCATTTTAGGCTCTCCACGTCTTTGCGGAACGGCTACAGGGATAACTTCATTATCGAATTTTCCATTCTCCCAAGCTTCTGAAGACCTTTTGTAAGATTGAATAGCGTATGCATCTTGATCTTCTCTGCTAAATTCATATTTAGTAGCACAAGCATCTGCACAAACACCCATTGCATTTTCATCGTAAGCATCAACTAAGCCGTCTTTTTGCATACCGTCAATTAAAGGAGTAGGTCCAAATTTTGTACCTGTTCTCATATGTACATAATGTGGGATAAGGCTCATATTCTCCATTCCACCAGCAACAACAATATCAGCGTCTCCTAAAGCAATTGCTTGTGTTCCTTGCATTACCGCCTTCATTCCAGAGGCACAAACTTTATTTATAGTGGTACAGGGTACGGTATTGGGAATGCCTGCAAAAATAGCAGCTTGTCTAGCCGGAGCTTGACCTGTTCCTGCTTGCACAACATTGCCCATTATAACTTCATCTACCAAAGTAGGGTCAAGGTTTATTTTCTTCAATGCGCCTTCAATAGCCACTGCGCCCAATTTTGGAGCTGGTATTGTTGACAATCCGCCCATAAAACTACCTATTGGAGTTCTAACAGCTGATACGATAACGACCTCTTTCATGTTTTTAATAATTTAATAGCACGAAATTACTAAATTCTATAGCAACCCAAGGGATATCGTTTCAATTACTAGTTATCAGTTTATAATTTTCTATTTTTGATGAACCTAATACAATTTTCTTTTGGATAATCTATACAGACAGCAATCGCTCATTTTCAAATATATACTCTATGTTGTGGCCGTTGCTTTTATTGTGTTTTTTTTGCCCAAAGGAGGTAAATTCAAATATGAGTTTCAAAAAGGGAAGCCTTGGCAATTTGAAAACCTATATGCCCCTTTTGATTTTTCTATTCAAAAGACCGATGCTGAAATAGCTAAAGAGAAACAGGTAATTGAAAGTAATCAATTACCTTACTATAGATATGATGGAGCTGAGGTAGAAAATGTGGAGCAAGCATTTGAACAGAAGTTTGAAGATAAATGGAGTAATTCTACACTTAAGGATAATCAAAAAAAACGTTTAAAATATTTCTCGAAAGTAATACTGGATTCCGTCTATTCAAAAGGAATTTTACAGAATAACGGTAAGCAGGTTCAGCGTAATTTCATTTTTCTTGTAAAGGATAACGAAGCAAGCAAAGTTAGAGTAACAGATTTTTTTAGGGTCAGTGAAATTAATGATCTTGTAGGTAGAATACTATCTGAAAATAATTTATCCATTTTCGAGAAAGAAACGCAAGCACTGTTTTTTGATATTATAACACCAAATGTAAGTTTTGATAATAATCTTACTCAAAAAGCAAGAAACGAAGCTTTATCTAAACTTTCTTATACCAGGGGAACAGTTGATCAAGGGCGATTGATCATTGCTAAAGGTGAAGTAGTAGAGGCAGAAAATTTAAAGATATTAGAGTCTTTAAAATCTGAATATGAGTCAGAACTTTGGACGGCAAACAATTACTATTATATCTTAATTGGATATACTGTTTTAGTGGCATTAGTACTTATTATGCTATTCTTGTTTCTGAAAAAATATAGAAGAACAGTTTACGAGAATAATGTCAAAGTAACCTTTATATTCTTCAATATTCTTTTAATGGTCTTTATAACCACAATGGTTATAAAGTATAACGACCAATTGGTATTTGTAGTTCCGCTTTGTATCCTTCCTTTAATATTAAAAACATTTTTTGATGCTAGGCTGGGACTGTTTGTACATGTGCTAACTATTTTGATACTAGGCTTTGTGGTGCCTAATAGTTTTGAATATATATTCCTCCAAATTATAACAGGTATCGTTACCATACTTACCGTGTCAGAGCTTTATAAGAGAGCTAATTTGTTTGTTAGTGTTGGGCAGATTACATTAATCTACATCATAGGTTATTTGGCATTTCATACCATTCATGAGGGAGATTTAAGTGATATTGAATGGTATACTTTAGGGTTGTTTCTGTTAAATGGAATGATAACTCTTTTTGTGCAGCCATTAATCTATATTTATGAAAAGCTTTTTGGACTTGTTTCTGATGTTTCTCTGTTAGAATTGTCCGATACCAATTCTAAGCTTTTAAAAGAATTGTCTAATAAGGCTCCAGGTACATTTCATCATTCCTTACAGGTTGCCAATTTAGCAGAGGCAGCAGCTAACGAAATTGGAGCGAATGCTATGCTGGTAAGGGTAGGGGCTTTGTATCATGATATTGGTAAAATGAACGAACCTACCTATTTCACGGAAAATCAGGTTACAAATGTTAATCCGCATGATGAATTGAGCCCTAAGGATAGTGCCCGTATCATTATTGATCATGTTATAAAAGGTATTGAAATAGCTAGAAAGAATAATTTACCAGATAGAATTATCGATTTCATACGTTCTCATCATGGTACAACTTTGGTGTTTTACTTCTATAAAAAGCAAAAGGAATTGGAAGAAGATGTGAACGAAGAAGATTTTAGGTACCCAGGACCTTTGCCATTCTCTAGAGAAACGGCCATTTTAATGATGGCAGATTCTGTTGAGGCGGCGTCAAAAAGTTTAAAGAATCCTACTTTTTTAATTATCGATGAGTTTGTTGATAAGATAATTTCAGGTCAAATGAAGGCAAATCAGTTTTTGAATGCAGATATTACGTTCAAAGAAATTGAAACAATCAAGAAAATCTTCAAACAAAAGCTAAGAAATATCTATCATTTACGTGTGGAATATCCTGAGTAACAAGGGGGTAATTTTATATTAAAAAAAAACTTCAAAAATAGTTGCGTAGAACCAGTTATACTTATACATTTGCAACCGCTATTTAGAGCAACAGTTCATTGAAGAATTACTGGAGAGGTGCCTGAGTGGCCGAAAGGAGCGGTTTGCTAAATCGTCGTAGGTGGAAACATTTACCCAGGGTTCGAATCCCTGTCTCTCCGCAACAATACGTTGAGAGACATATTTTTTGATAACCAATTCGGGGTGTAGCGTAGCCCGGTTATCGCGCCGCGTTTGGGACGCGGAGGTCGCAGGTTCGAATCCTGCCACCCCGACAAAAAGCCACTGAGAAATCAGTGGCTTTTTTTGTTTATATACATTAGGGTAGAGAAAATTTAAAAGTGGTGTTTTCATCTAAATTTGTTATACCCCTGTAATCCTTGATTTTTGTTGAATAACAAGCAATATTTAACTTAAATTTTGCTATTTTGATTATCAAATAATTTTTGATGTACAAGTGGTTAGGTAACCTCCTTGCAATAAAAATAGTAATTGGATTAAAATGAATAAAAGGATACTTCTAATTGTCCTATGTTGCTTAAACGGTATACTTTCTCAAGGTCAGTTTAATAACTTCAAATTTGAAAATTTAGATACTGTAGATGGTTTGTCCAGTAGCACATGTCTTACAATTTTTGAAGATTCTGAAGGGTTTTTATGGTTTGGAACTATTGATGGGCTCAATAAATACAACGGCTATGAGTTTGAGATCTATAAATCAATTTTAAATGATCCAAGCTCCCTCAGTAATAATAGAATAAATGCCATAGTAGAGGGTACAGATGGTAATTTATGGATTGGAACTAATAACGGTCTCAACTATTACAACAAGAAAACAAATAGTTTTTTACGAGTTGATTTATATAAGCAACTATCACTATCTAACAATCCACGCAAATTTATAAATGCACTACTTTTTGATAAAGAAAATAACGCTTTATGGGTAGCCACTAATAATGGAGTTATTAAAATTATTCTTGAAGATTTTACTACAGATGTATCTGATTTAAAATTCTACTATTACCTAAATGATGATTCTAATTTAAATTCATTAGATAATAATATTGTTAATGTAATACTCAAAGATCAGAACGGTGTTATTTGGATTGGGACTAACGGTGAATACTTAAATAAATATAATAGAGAGCGAGATAATTTTGACCGTATTTTAATAGAAAGTGAAAATAACTACGAGCTAAATCATATACATAAGAATGTTTTTGTTGATGCGGACAACGATTTTTGGATAGGTAATAATCTATCCAATATCATTTATTGGGATAGAACAAATAACATCTTTACACACAAATCATTTACATCAGAAAAAGATGTGGCTATTAGAGATATGCATTTAGATGTAGATGGTAATATATGGGCTTCTACAGATGGTTATGGTATATTTATTTTAGATAAAAATGAAGAAAAAGTTGTTCGTAATCTAGTCAACAATATTTCAGATTCTTTTTCTTTACCTAACAACAAGCCATCTAAGATTTATGAAGATAGCAATGGTATATTTTGGATAGGGAGCTATGATAAGGGAGTTAGTAAATTAGATCCTTCGCAATATGCCTTTGGACATTATTATTATCAACCAGGAAACCCAGACGGACTTAATGAAAAAATTGTACAGTCTGTTTTAGAAGATTCAAAAGAGCGAATTTGGATAAGTGCTTATAATGGTGGATTAAACCTCTTTAATAAAGAGAATAATACATTTCAGCATTTTCCTCACAAACCAAATAATACCAATAGTATAAGTTCAGACAGAATACTTTACACTTTTGAGTCTAATGATGGTCAAATTTGGGTCTGTACGCTAGATGGTGGGATAAATAGTTTTAATCCAGATACGTATAATGTAAAAAGGTTTTTGCATAATGAAGCGGACGTAAATTCAATTGGTCAAAACTCTGTGTGGTCTGGTGTAGAAGATAAGGATGATAGAATATGGTTAGGGCTTAGAACAGAGGGGTTAAGTCTATTTGATCCTAAAAGTGAAAAGTTTCACAACTTCAAAAATGTTGCGGGAAAAGAAAATGGACTAGCCAGTAATTTTGTTTTCTTTTTGTTTGTTGATTCAAGAAACAGGTTGTTGATCGGTACATCTTTAGGTTTAAATTATATAGATCTTAATCAGTTAGAAAATAGAATTCCAGAGACCCTTACTTTTAAGGAAATTAAAAAACCGGGTATAGAAGATAATCTTATAAATCATATATCAGAAGACGAAATAGGAAATATTTGGATAGGAGCAGATACAGGAATATATAAACTTGATGCTGATTTTAATGTGTTGAAATCTTATTCTTCGAAAGAAGGGTTACCCAACAACCTAGTGGTGGGTATTCAAGAAGATGACAATCATAATTTTTGGGTATCGACAAAAAGTGGATTGTCACTGTTAAACCCAGAAACAGACCAAATAAAAAATTTTAATATTCACGATGGTCTACAAGGTCCTGAATATCAAAGTAAATCTATAGATAAAACTAAGGATGGTAGAATCTTAATAGGAGGGATAAATGGGTTCAATATTTTTCATCCGGATGATATAACGCTAAGAACTTCAATAACATTACGCCCCACTATAACCCAGTTTACTTTAAATAACAAGCCTATTGTAGTTGGTGATACGGTAAATGATAGGGTATTATTAAATGATAGGATTGCTGACTTAGAAAATCTAAAATTAAATTATGATGAGAACTATGTAGCATTCGATTTTTTAGCACTTCATTTTGAGAATCCTGAAAGAGTACAGTATTCTTATAAATTAAAGGGTTTGGACAATGACTTTGAAACAATAGGGGCTAAAAGAGAAGTAAGTTATTCTAACCTAAGTTCTGGTAAATATGTGTTTGAAGTAAAAGCATCTTTAGATGGTGATTGGGATAAAGCAGAGGCCGCAACTGTAAACTTTGAAGTTCTGTCCCCTCCATGGAAAACATGGTGGGCATATTTAATTTATACTTTGTTAGGCTTATTAGGTTCATACTTGGTTTTACGGTATTACACCCAAAAAGTTCAAGAAGCCCAAGAGCACGAATTAGATCAAATGAAGCTTCAATTCTTTGTCAATGTTTCTCATGAGTTTAGAACACCGCTTACGTTGATCATGAATCCTGTAGATAAAATATTGTCTAGCTACACATATAATCCAGAAGAAGTAAAATCTTCTGCTATTTCTATACAGCGTAGTGCCCGTAGGTTGTTGCATTTAGTAAATCAATTATTGGACTATAGAAAGATGGATGTAGGCATGGCACCGCTTCAATTGGAAAAAGGTGATATCGTCAAATTCAGTGAAGATATTTTTTCACTATTCGTAAGTCTAGCAACAAAGAAGGAAATAGATTATAGGTTTGAATCAGAATCTGAGGATATTGTTTTCTTGTTTGATTTTGATAAAGTTGAAAAAATAATCACCAACTTAATTTCTAATGCTTTAAAATTCACAAATGCAGGTGGAGAGATTACGGTTTCCATTAAAAAAATAGTACAGAAAAAAAGCTCGTCTAAATTGTTCTTTCTTAAGAAAGAAATGATTGGGGATTTTGTGGAGATTACAGTAACAGATTCTGGTGTTGGGCTAGATAAAGAACAGCTTAAGAATATTTTTTCTCGATTTTATCATATCGATATTACTAAATCTGGAACCGGAATAGGGCTAAATTTTACACAAGCCTTAGTTGAAAAACATGGTGGCGAAATTTTTGTGGAAAGTGAATATGGTTTAGGTAGCAAGTTTGTTGTAAGACTACCATTAGATAATAAGTCCGCAGCTGTAGAAGTAGAAAGTATAAAAAATGAATTCTTAATTAATTCAATGAAATCTGTTGAATATGAAATGTACATTGCAGATGATGAGAATTTAGTTTTACCTAATCCAAATAGCGATAGTGAAATAGAAAAGCCTACTATATTATTGGTAGAGGATAACAAAGAATTACGACAGCATTTAAAAAATGATTTGCAAGATAAGTATAAGGTGCTTCAGGCAAAAAATGGAGAAGAAGGGCTTGAAATGGTTAAGAAACGTTATCCAGATTTGGTAATAAGTGATGTGATGATGCCGAAAATGGACGGATTTGAAATGTGCAGATTATTAAAGACTGAATTTGAAACCTGTCATATTCCCATAATACTGCTAACTGCAAGAAGTCTTGAAATTGATAGAGTAAGTGGTTATGATAATGGTGCAGATGCATATTTGTCAAAACCATTTGTTACTAGTGTTTTAAAATCGAGAATTAGAAATCTAATTGAAGCAAAGAAAAGACTAAGAAAACGCTTCTCAGAAATTGGAGGTATTTTCCCATCTAGTGAGGTAACCACCAACAATTTGGATGAGGTGTTTTTGGATAAAGCTACCAAGGTGGTTTTAGACAATGTAGATGATGAAGATTTTAAGCAAGATGATATTTTAAAGGAATTGGGTATAGGTCGATCTCAATTCTACCGAAAGATTAATACGTTGACAGGAAATAATCCTAGTCATTTTATAAGAACGATTAGGTTAAGATATGCAGCTGAATTATTAGAGAAGAGCTCTTATTCTATTAAGGAAGTTACCCATATGTGCGGATTTAATTCAACAGCATACTTTAGTAAAACTTTTAGAGAGTTGTTTAACGTTACACCTACAGAATATATGGAAGGTAATAAAAGCGATATAATTGAGGATGATAAATAATATTCATCATTTATAAATGAATAATGAATTGTTTGAATATTAAAAAAGGCAGCTATACGTAACGTATAACTGCCTTTAAACTAACTCAACACAATTATCTTAGTAACCAGGATTCTGGTTTATATTATTGTTTAAACCTATTTGAGAAGTAGGTATTGGAAATAAATAGTCATCTCTAGAGAAGTTACGGGTAGATGATGGTTGAACGATTAAAGCTCTTCTTTCACCAACACCAGTTGTAGTAACTCCTTCTCCAAATCCATACCCACCAGGGGTATATAAGTCTGGGTTGTCTTCATAAACGGTACCTTCTATTACAGCACCATAAATGGTTTCGCCAAGCTCTTCTTCTGCGATTCCCCATCTTTTTAAGTCATTAAACCTGGTAGCACCTTCTGCATAAAGCTCAATAGTACGCTCTCTTCTAATTTCAGTTTCTATATCCATATTATTGGCTGCTAAGAAAGAATTAGAGATTGCAGGTAAGCCCGCTCTGGCTTTCACCAAGTTGATAGACTCATTCATTTGAGCATCGGTAAGACTACCGTTTAACTCATATAGAGCTTCAGCATACATTAAGTAAACTTCTGCCAAACGTATAAAAGGCATATCATAAGCTTCCGTTTTTGTTGCTCTGTATGCTTCGTCTGTACCCCATTTCCAACTCATGAATTTTGAATTGAAATAGCCAAAATTATTGGTACCGTTTAATTTTACATCACCGTTTTGAGGTATTTCACCAAGATTTTTATGGTAGGTAAAATAAGCAGTCATTCTATAATCTCTGTTTTGAAACTCATCAGGAGTATTTTCATAACCTTGAAATAATGGAGACTGATCTATAGGTAAACCATCTGTACTTAAGAATAGGTCCATCATTTTTCTACTAGGCTTAACTCTACCTTCATAAACATGACTTAATAAGTCACCAGCTTGTCTAAATGTAAAATCGTATTTATTATAAAAAATAAATTCTTTGTTGGTTGCCTTGTCTAAACCTGCTGGGTTAGAGCCGCCGTCTTCTAAGTTGAATAAGAAATTAGAACTCAAGTTATCTAAAACATCATTGTAGTTCCATAGTTCAAAACCACCTTGGTCCATTATTGTTTTAGTAAGTGTTACAACTTCTTGTAAATAAGGATTTATTTTGGAAGCATCAAAGCCTGCACTACCGGCACCAACAGCAACACCATCGCCATCTGTAGTTGTACCTACATATTTCATCCAAGTAGCCTCATGTAATAAAACATCTGCTTTAAATGCCATGGCAGCCCATTTACTAATTTTACCTTTATCTTCTGATGAAATCTCTTGCTCTGTAGGTAATCCTGCAATTGCTTCGTCCAAATCGGCTAAAATTTGTGCAACAACTTCATATCTGCTGTTACGAGGAGCATCTAGTTCTTCTGCACCAACGTCTAATGATCTTGTAACCAAAGTAACACCGCCAAAACGTTGTACTAGATTAAAATATTGGTACGCTCTATGAAATTTAGTAGCTGCAACATAAGCTACAATACTTTCGTCACCTTCATAAACTTCTGCACGTTCAAGTAAAAGATTCATGTCTCTAATAGCAGCATAAGGATTCGAATAATAACCATCGGATTCTGGAGCTCGAGTATCGCCTCTACTATATTCTTGCATACCACTATCTTCGGTATACCCAACTAAATCAGACCCATGATCGGCGTATATGCCTTGATCAAACCTCCAAGTCATTAAATTGGTGTAAAATCTGTTAGAGCCCGTTAAAAAATGTTCGGCTTCGGTGTAATATACCTGATCTGTAATAGACGCAGGCGGATCCAAATCTATAAACTCGTCTTCACATGATGTAAAGAAGACCATTAAGCATGGTATTATTATATATATTATTTTTTTCATCTGTTTATTATTTTATGATGTGTTAACTACTTCTCAATTATATTAAAGCGAAACTTTTAAACCTAATGCCCAAGTACGCATAAATGGGTAGGCACTATTGTTAGAACTCGCTTGAAATTCAGGATCATAACCATCTTTTACACTGGTTAATTCAAACAAATCATTTCCTGAAAAATAGATTCTAATATTATCAATTGGTGTCTTTCCTATTTGTAAATCTTTAAAGTTATACCCTATGATAAGAGACTTTAATCTCATATATCTATTATTCTGTAAAATATGATCTTTACTTCTATAGTTCCATGCAGATAGACCACGTTGCGTAGTTAATCTAGGGAATTCTGCATTTCTGTTATCTTCTGTCCAAGTTCTACCTAACCATGTGTTAGATTGATTTTGCCATTCTGCTTGAAAAGGTTGAGCGAAGTATCCTGTTCTATAAATATTGTGTTCTAATGCACCTTGAAAGAATGCGCTTAGGTCAAAATTTTTATATTTTACATCAAAATTAAAACCGTACACATAATGTTGTGCTGCATCGCCACTATACGTTAAATCTTCGTTGTCTAGTGTGCCATCTCCGTTAGAATCTACCACTTTCATATCACCAGGGCGTAAAGCATCGTTAGAGCTTTGAGAAGGTAAAATTCCACCTTCGTTTAAGCTGGCGTAATATGCATCGACTTCAGCTTGTGAATCAAAATAGCCATCGGTTTCCCACAAAAAGAAAGAGTTAATTGGTCTCCCTAGAATATTTTCTCCGTCTTCAGCAGCGTTTAAATTCTCAAAAATAGTTTGAGCACCATCATATTCAGTGATTTCGTTTCTAGAATCACTCATGTTCGCACTTACTGAAAAATCAACTTCACCAATTTTACCTTGGTAACCTAGCATTGCTTCCCATCCATTTGTTTCTAAAGTACCAATATTGGTAAATGGAGTTGCCGTACCTAAAAGATCTGTCTCGATACCTCTTACTAACATGCCAACATTATCTTTTTGATAAAGGTCAAAAGAACCAAATATTTTACTCTTCAATAATCTAAAATCAACACCTACTTCTTTGGTTACAATTCTTTCCCAAGTAGTGTTGCTACTAAACAAGCTACTTGCTCTAGACGTTGCTTGTTGTCCTGCATTTGTTTGTCCAAATACAGTGGTTCCAAAACCAACAGTAGATAAATAACCAAAATCTCCAATACCAGAAGTACTACCTAATTCACCGTAACCACCTCTTAATTTCAAAAATGAAATAAGGTTGCTTTCATTAAGGAATTCTTCGGCACTAATAACCCAACCACCGGAAACACTACCGTAGTTAGACCATTTAGAACCCTCTGCAAATCTTGATGAACCATCTCGTCTTCCTTGTACTTCTAGTAGGTATTTGCTTTTATAATCATAATTTAATCTACCTATATAACCAAAGAATCCCCACGATGTACCACCGCCAGAAGTGGTCACCAATTGATCTGTAGCTCCTAAATTGATATCATAAACACCATAATCAACAAAGCCGTTTCTTCTAATGTTATATTCGTTCACATCATTTTTCTCAGCCTCTATAGCTAAAAGTCCAGATAAGTTGTGATCACCAAATTGATTAGAATAATTTAAAGCCCCTTTGTAATTTTTGTACGTAATGTTTCCATCATTTTTGTCAGGGCCCGTGCCTTCTTGAATGAAGTTGGTGTTGTTTATGTTGTTAGAGAAACTTCCTCCCCAACTATAAAGTGGAACCGAAACAGCATAAGTTTGGTATTCACTATTTTGTCTGCTAATTGCGTAAGAACCGGTAAAATCTAAATGATCTGTAAACTGGTATTTAGCAAGAGCGGATATTTTAAACTGCTCAACAGTTTTGTTCTCACGACCGCCGTCTATTACTTGAGCAACACCATTTCTGTCACCTGTAATTAGGTCACCTCCAAAGTTTGCATAATATTGACCGTCTGCATTGTAAGTAGGAAATAAAGGAGCATCATATGTTGCAGCTTCTCTTCCTAAGCCTCCAGAAGGTCCAGAAAAATCATTGTTAAAATAAGTTACATTGGTATTTATGCTAAGTCTGTCACTTATATCTGCACCATAGTTCATTGAGAAGTTATACCTGTCAGAACTATCATCTGCAACTTTTAGACCACCAACATTGTTATCATACCCTGCAGAAATACGAAAGTTGCTACTTTCTGTACCTCCAGATATACTTATGTTATGCTGGCTAGAATAAGAATTACCGAACATTTCATCGAATCTAGGCGCATTACCTAACCAGATATTACCATTTATTGGTAAATCATAATACCCTTCTTCACCAGATGCAATTCTATCTACAGTTTCAAGATCGTTCCAAAAGAAATATCTTGGTGGCTTTCCAGAAGCAATATCTTCACGAGCTGCAGCAGCATATAATTGTCCGTATTGCGACATTGTAGGTGTTGGTGGTCGAATACCTATTGTACCAACTCTAGAAATGGTGCTAATGTCAATTTTAATTTTTCCTTTACCTTTTTTAGTGGTTACTAAAATTACACCACCAGCGGCACGTGATCCGTATACAGATGCAGAACCACCTTTTAATACACTAATACTTTCAATATCATTAGGGTTCATATCATTGAATGAAGAAGAATTGATTGAAGGAATACCGTCAATAACAATTAGTGGCTCAATTCCGTTTATAGAAGAAGCTCCTCTAATTAAAAAGTTGACACCCTCGTCTCCGGGTCTTGATGAGGTACGAGTAACTACCAAACCAGGTGTTCTACCTTGAAGTGCCAATGCCGGACTACCAACTGCTAGATCTTCAAAGGCTTCTGCCTTTACTTGTTCTATGGAACCTGTTAAGGTTTCCTTTTTGGCGGTACCATAACCTACAACAACTACTTCGTCTAATGCCGTTGTGTCTGGCGCTAGCGCTACATTGATTTCACTTTTTGAGCCAACAGCGATTTCTTGTTTTATAAATCCTAAATAGGATATTACAAGAATTGCATCAGATGAAGGAACGGTTATAGAGTAATTACCGTCAAAATCTGTAACTGTACCTGTAGTTGTTCCTTTTACTACAACGGCAACCCCAGGAAGTCCCATGCCGTCATCACTACTTACAATATTACCTGTTACCGTAAGTTGCTGTTCTTCGTTTAATAAGTGTACGTCGCTAGTTAAAGTTGAACTGGCTGAAATCGCGAATGCTTGATTCGTACATAAAACTACAAACCCAACCAATAAAGGTATCATGGTTTGTAGTTTCCATTTAGAAAGTTTGATTAGTTTAATCATAAGATTGTTAATTTAATTAGTTAATTAATGTCGTTTCATCAGTTTCCCGATACAGTAATTATCATATTGATATTTGTTAAGCCAATGTTAATTATAATTGAAGCAAAGGATTATAAATTATTACTCAATGGATATAAATTATATTCCTTTTTGCTTAAACAAGGGGTAAATCCGCTTTTTATGGCTTTATAAATTAGTTGATACGTATTTTTTTAACAGTTTTTTTGTTGGTATTAAATAATAGGTCACAATCTAAAGTTTTCGAAAAACTAACTATACCTATTAGATAGATAGATATTCCGATTTATTAACATTTCTATTTAAAATATTGATTTACAGTGTGTTGAGTGTATTATTGTATAATGAACCACTTCAATTGATATAAATGATAGCGTAGATGTGTTTTTAATTAAAGAAGATTTCCGACCAATTAATTTCATGTAAAAGCTGTTTTTTTTATTTGTAGGTTACAAATCAATTTTTTTATCTGAAATAGGTGGAATATCGCATAATAACCAATTTCAGCTTGAATAATAAGTTGTTTTGAACGGTATTTTATAGTGTTTGAATGATAGTTTATCTCCTTCAAAAGACATTCTTAATAAACTTGTTTAACAGTAATTCATCATCAATTTCATCAGTAAAATTTTCCTTTTCAGAATCATTTTTACTGAATTAAACATTTACAAACTATGGCATCAATTTGCCTAATTATTAAGAAAAATATGAATCGATTATTCCTATTACTTTTCGCAGTAGCATTAACCAATTGTACCGACCATAAAGAGGACAATTCAGTTGATATTGAAAAGATATTATCGCAAAACGTAGAAAAAACAAAAGAGACTTTAAAGGAATTGACACCAGATCAAGGGTTTGCAAGAAATATTCCTAATGGGCAAACTAATTGGGAATTGGTAGGTGTAAAAGATTGGTGTAGTGGTTTTTGGCCTGGAGTAATTTGGTATGCCTATGAAGCATCAGGAGATGAACAACTAAGATTACAAGCAGAAAAATTTACGGAACCATTAAAAACAATAGCATATAGTGCTGCAGAAAACCATGATATTGGTTTCATGTTATATACCAGTTATGGTAATGGCTATAGGTTAACTAAAAATGAAGAGTATAAAAATGTGCTATTGGCAGCTGCAGATACTTTAGCTACCCTTTATAACCCTAATGTAGGATCTATATTATCATGGCCGTCACAAACACAGTTTAGACATAATACTATTATAGATAATATGATGAACCTAGAACTTTTGTTTTGGGCAGCAAAAAATGGAGGTAAGCAAGATTTGTATAATGTAGCGGAAAGCCATGCTTTGGTGACCATGAAAAATCTAGTTAGAAAAGATAGTGCTATATACCATGTAGGCTCTTTTGATGAAACCACGGGAGATTTTCTAAAAGGGCAAACGCACCAAGGGTATGCAGATGAATCTATGTGGGCGAGAGGTCAAGCTTGGGGAATTTATGGATTTAGTGTTGCCTATAGAGAAACCTACAGAAAAGAGTTTTTAGATACCGCTATAAAAGTTTCTGAGCATTATTTAAATAGACTGCCAGAAGATGGTATTCCATATTGGGATTTTGATGATGTAGATATCCCTAATGTTCCAAAAGATGCTTCTGCAGCTGCCATAGCCGCTTGTGGATTATTAGAATTGTCAAAGTTTGTAAAAAACGAAGAACAATCTAAAAAATATGTATCGGCTGCTAGAAGAATGATAAACTTGTTATCTGAAGCACCATTTTATAGTGGAGATACCAATCAGGCTCTTTTATTACATTCAACAGGGCATTTACCACATAAATCTGAAATTGATGTACCAATCATATATGCAGACTATTATTATATGGAAGCATTATTAAGGTTACAGAAAATGGATGAAGACAATTCAACTGAACTAGCTAAATCTTAAAATCTGCTCTGTGAAAAAACTGTCAATTTTTCTTATAACATTGCTTGTGTTTTTAGTTTATCAAAACACTATTTCACAATCTATACCATATACTAAAGGAAGAATACTTATAAGTTCAGATGGTAACGAACATGATCATGATGATTGGGCGGCTACACCAATGTCCTTGGCATTGCTTGCCGCTAAAGGACTTCAAGATAGTTTAGTAATTTGCACCTTTAGTGATCATATATGGGGTAGCAATATAGAAAAGGACAATGGTAGAGAACAAATGCAGAAAAGTGCTTTAGAAGGTAAAACGATATACAATTTTAAAAACTCACGGTTTATTGAAGCGGTAGCACAGAGTGATTTTGCTATAACAAGCATAACCGAGGAAATCAATACATCTTCGCAAAACAATAGATTGTATATCATAGCAGCGGGTCCAATGCATTTAGTGGGGTCTGCTATTGCCATGGCAGATGCGAACAAGCTAAAATTTGTTCGGTTAATTTCACATTCTAATTGGAATAACAATCATGCCGATAAGCCATATGAATGGGAAGAACATAGTGGATGGACATTAAAAGAAATTAAGGAACAATTTGAATCTAAAGGATTGAAAATAGACCAAATTGTAGACCAAAATGGAGGTGCCGATTATGAAGGATTAAAAGCACCGAAAGAACTTTATAATTGGATTAATACGTCTAAAATAAGACAGCATTCAGCCAAAATAGCAAAGCAATTAGATTGGTTGTACGAACGACAATTAACGTGTGTTAAAAAAGGAGATTTTGATCCTTCGGATGCAGGTATGATAGTGTATTTACTAACTGGTAAGGAAAAGACCCATCCAGATGATGTAAAACAAATTATTGAAAATCAAGAAGAGAATCAAAATGAGTAAAAAAATACTTTTATGGTCTATTACCGCTGCATTAGCCGGATTTCTATTTGGTTTTGATGTAGTTGTTATTTCAGGTGCTGATAAGAAATTACAAGAACTATGGCAATCATCAGATTCCTTTCATGGTTGGGTGGTAATGGGTATGGCACTATGGGGCACCGTAGTAGGTGCTATTTTTGGTGGTAAGCCTACCAATATATATGGTAGAAAAAACACCTTGATAGCTATTGGGGTACTATTCGCATTCTCAGCAATAGGTTCGGCATTGGCGAACGACCCTTATATTTTTGCCCTTTTTAGATTTATAGGTGGTATTGGGGTAGGAGCTTCTACCATTGCGGCACCAGCTTATATCTCTGAAATTTCACCAGCTAAGGAACGCGGAAAGTTAGTAGCTATGTACCAATTCAATATTGTCTTTGGTATCTTAATAGCCTTTCTATCAAACTATTTATTAAGTGGTAGTGGAGAAAACGATTGGCGATGGATGTTAGGTGTGGAAGCTATACCTGCTGTTTTATATATTCTTTTTGCATTGAAACTACCTAAAAGCCCAAGGTGGTTATTATCAAAAAACAAAATAGAAGAAGCCAAGAAAGTATTGGCAATAATAAATCCAGATATTGATGTTGAGCAACAATTAAAATCTATTGATGGTAGAAACAAAAAGCCCGATACTTCAGAAACTATTTTTATCAAAAAATATCGTTTTCCACTTGTTTTAGCCTTTTTAATTGCTTTTTTCAATCAATTTTCCGGTATAAATGCCTTTTTGTACTATGCTCCAAGAATTTTTGAAGAAGCCGGTTTAGGTGAAAGTACCGCACTTTTAAGTAGTGTAGGTATAGGGGTCACCAATTTAATTTTTACACTTTTAGGAGTTTTTTTAATAGATAAATTAGGGAGAAAAACCTTAATGTATTTTGGTTCAATTGGCTATATAATCTCATTAAGTTTAGTTGCAATGGCATTTTTCTTAAACTGGTCAGGTATGGCGGTTCCTATATTTCTATTTCTTTTTATAGCTGCGCATGCCGTTGGTCAAGGAGCTGTAATCTGGGTGTTTATCTCTGAAATATTCCCAAATCATTTGCGGGCATCGGGTCAATCGTTCGGTAGTACAACGCATTGGGTACTAGCGGCATTAATTCCGTCACTGATTCCATATTTATTTAGTCACCCCGCAATAGGGGCGGGAGTGGTATTTCTCTTTTTTGCTGCAATGATGGTTTTGCAGTTACTTTTTGTAGCTTTTATGATGCCAGAGACAAAAGGCAAAACTCTTGAAGAGTTAGAGGAATTAATGTTGAATAAAAAATAATTATAGTATGAGTAAGAAAGTATTTGGGTGCATAATTCTATTATTTCATATCACCATTTCTGTTTTTGCCGGTGATGTAGATACGCTAATTGTGCATAGTAATGCAATGAATAAGGATATTAAAAATGTAGTTATCACTCCAGATGGGTATTCTAAAAAAAGCGATACGTATTCAGTAGTGTATTTATTGCATGGTGCAGGAGGAGATTATAAAACATGGTTAAAAGTAGCACCTAAACTAAAGGAGTATTCAGATTTTTATAATGTAATTATAGTATGTCCTGATGGTGAAAGAACAAGTTGGTATTTAGACAGTCCTATAGATTCCACTTATAAATATGAAACATATGTGTCAAAAGAACTAATAGCCTCAGTTGATGAAAAATATAATACCAAAAAAGAAGCTAAAGGTAGAGCAATTTCTGGTTTGAGTATGGGTGGTCATGGTGCATTATATTTGGCTTTTAGGCATACCGATATTTGGGGAGCTGCAGCTAGTATGAGTGGTGGTGTGGATTTACGACCTTACGGATTACGATGGGAGATTCAAAAACGTTTGGGTAGTATAACGGAGTATCCAAAGTATTGGGAGGAGAATAGTGTAATTAATTTGGTGCATCTAATTAGTGACAAAAAGTTGACATTTCAAATAGATTGCGGAACGGAGGATTTTTTCTATCCAGATAATAAAAGGCTACATGAAAAATTAATAGAAAGAAAAATTCCGCATGATTACACGGAAAGACCCGGTAAGCATAATACTGATTACTGGAGAAATTCTATTAAGTATCAGTTGTTGTTTTTTAATGATTTTTTCAATAATAATTCAACAAAAAGCTAATGCTGTTAAATCCATTTTTTAAAAATAGAAACTCATTAGCGTTACTGCTGGTTATTGTTTTAAACTTATCATGCTCTAAAGTATCGGAGTATACTGTGGTATCACCTAACGGGGAAAATGTATTTACTGTTTTTACTGACCAAACAGGCGGTATAGGTTTTGAGGTAATGTACGAGGATAAGCTTGTTTTGCTTCCTTCGGTAGTAGAAATCAAATCTAACCATTTCAACTTTAAAGGAGATTGGTCTGTTTTAAAAGTTGATGAGAATAAAGTAGAAAATAGCTGGACTACAAGGTTTGGAGAACTAAGTGAGGTGCCAGATAATTATCAGGAAATTAAAATTCATCTAAAAAAAGGAGATGTTCTTATAAATTTTATTGCTCGAGCCTATAATGAAGGCGTTGCATTTGCTTATGAAATTCCTGAACAAGGAGAAGTAAAGGAGTTAGAGCTTGATGAGAAAATTCATTATAATTTCAACAAAGATCATATGCTTTGGTCAACTCCAAAGCGTGAAAAAGGAGTATTAACCGCCCAAGGAGCGTATAAAAAGATTCCCCTATCACAGTTAGAAACAGGTATTGAAAGACCTTTATTAATAGAAATTAGCGATAGTGTCAAGATTGCATTGGCAGAGGCAAATCTGGTGGACTATGCTAGATTAAGTTATTCTAAAGGAACAAATTCAGACTTCAGTATTGAATCTTCCTTAGATGGTAGAATGGCAGAAGAAAAACAAGATACTATAACGGGGGCATTAGTATCAGAACGAAATAACGATATATTTAAAGTAAAGCGAAAATTACCTTTTCAATCGCCTTGGCGCGTAGTTATGATGGGGGAGAACGAAGGTGAATTATTGGAGAACAACTATCTCATTCAAAATTTGAGTGCACCAAGTATGTTAAAAGATGATTCATGGGTTATTCCTGGAAAAGCTTTACGAGAAGCAACCTTAACAACAGAAGGCGGTAAAGTTGCTATTGATTTTGTAGCTGAACATAATATGCAATATGTATTGTTTGATGCTGGTTGGTACGGTAATGAAATGTATGAGGCGTCTGATGCTACTACGATTACTTTAGACCCAAAACGCTCAAAAGGTCCTTTTGATATTGAGGCAATTACCCAATATGCCAAAGAAAAAGGTGTAGGTGTAATTTTATATGTTAATAGAAGGGCGCTAGAAAAACAATTAGATGAAATATTACCGCTATACAGAAAATGGGGAGTTGCGGGTATAAAATTTGGTTTTGTACGTGTAGGCGATCAAGAAGCTACTGAATGGTTACATAACGCTATAAAAAAAGCCGCGGATTTAGGTTTTGTAGTAGATGTTCATGATGAGTATCGCCCAACGGGTTTCTCCAGAACATACCCTAACTTATTAACTCAAGAAGGCATTGCTGGTGATGAAGAGAGTCCTTCAAATGAACATACTCTAATTAGTATGTTTACAAGAATGTTGGCTGGTGCTGCAGACAATACAGTTTGTTATTATAATAGCAGAGTAGATAAAATGGGTTCTCACGCCTCGCAATTAGCAAAAACCGTGTGTCTTTTTAGTCCGTTACAATTACTTTATTGGTATGATAAACCTGCCTCTTCGTTAGAGAAAAAAGACGGACTTTGGGGCGATACCAGACATATTGGTAATGAGTCAGAACTTGAGTTTTTTGATGCTGTACCTACAACTTGGGACGAAACAAAAGTCTTACATGCTACAATTGGTGAAATAGGCGTAATAGCAAGAAGAAAGGGATCCGATTGGTTTATTGGTGGTATTAATGGGAATTTACCACAAGACTTGAAATTAGATTTCAATTTTTTAAATGATGCTACCACCTATTCGGCAAAGTTATATACCGATGATGAAAACATTAATTCTAGAACAAAAGTGAAAATTGAAGAAATGCAATTAATGCAATCGGATACAATTGGCATTGAAATAAAACCGAATAATGGATTTACTATGCACATAGTTCCGTTAAATAAAGATGAATAGTGAAATCATATAATTATAATATAATGAAAAGGCTTCGTGTACTATTGTTATTGCTTGCAATAATTTGTAGTTCAACAGCTCTTGCTCAAGAACCAATACACCCAAGAGTATATATAACAGATCAGAACAAAGCTGCTTTCCTTAAATCTATTGAGAATGTAGCTTGGAAGAAAGAACTGATTGCAGGAAAAAAAGAACGTTTACAAAAGTATATTCAGTTGTGGCAAAATGATTCGGAATGGTTGGTTTCTAGATTACAAATGAACTGGAAGACTAAGCATGATAAAGTCTATTTAAAAGAAGGAGATTTTTCTCATTCAGAAGGTAGTGCTCCTGTGCCAACGGTACGTTTTTCAGGTACAAGAGATTGGGCTACAGAGTACAAAACACCTTCTTTAGAAACAGTAGAGCCATATTTAGACGACTCTAGAGGATTATATTTAGAGCACAAGAAAACAGGTAAAAAAGAATGGGTACATCCGAAAGAAGCGGGTCATATAATTGAAGGTATTAATCGTAAGGTTATGTCACTTATAGAAGATGCAGCATTTCTATATTGGTTAACGGGTGATAAGGTGTATGCAGAGTTTGCTTCACCAGTTTACATGACTTACATTGATGGAATGTATCATAGAGATGCACCAGTTGATTTAAGTAATTCTAATCAACAGTTTATTTCGGGCTTAGCAACTTTTGAGGTAATTCATGAAAAAGTATTGGTACACCTCATCACATCTTATGATTTTTTATATAACTATTTTAATGAGCATAAATTAGATGTATCTAAAAGTGAAGCCGTTTTTCAAAAGTGGGGAGACCAGATCATAAAAAATGGAATTCCGAATAACAATTGGAATCTTTTTCAAGCGAGATTTCTAACCTACGTAGCATTGGTTCTTGAACCAAATGAAAAGTATGACAACGGCAAGGGTAGTGAGTATTTTATTGAACATACGTTTGAAACTTCTACCGACAGGCAAACAGCTCTTAAAGAATCTTTATTGGTATATGATCAAACAAACGGCATATGGCCAGAATCTGCTTCGTATTCGGTTCACGTAATTACCACACTTTTAAATATTATCACCCTTTTAGATAATGCGACTAATACCAATGAATTAGCAAATTTTCCTGTAGTTGAAAAGGCGGCCTTATCATCATTTCAATATCTATTTCCATCAGGGTATACCATAGGCTTCGGCGATTCTAACCACAAAAAATTACCAGCAGAAAACTTTGAATTATTGATAGCCAATTATAATAAATATGATCAGAAAGACAAATTGCAAACGATAGCTGGTTTGTTGAATGATATGATTGTAGAAGGAGATTATGAAAGAAAGGCAAAAGACCTTTTTCAATTATTCTTCTATGTAGATTCTCTAGAATTCGAAAAGGTTAATGATGGGTCAAAAATGCAATTGACAACACCCACGTTTTATGCACCTAATGTCAGTTGGTTTAACCAAAGGATAGGAACTGGTGAAAACGCTATGATGGTTGCTACTACAGCCTCATATGGAAACCATACACATGCCAATGGAGTATCTATTGAACTATATGCAGCTGGCTATGTTCTAGGTCCGGATATGGGAAAAGGTTCAAGCTATTGGCATGATGATCACCGACAATACTATTCTAGAATGCCCGCTCATAATACGGTAGTAGTAGACGGTATTTCAGATTATGAAGCTATGCGTAGCTATCATACATTTAAATTGGAAAATAGTTTTCCATTATCCGGTGAATCTCCCAGTTTTGATAAGGTTACTTATTCAAATGTCTCATTTTTGGAACCTAAAACAAAAGCAAAACAACAACGGTTTACATCTTCCATTCTAGGACCATCTGGTCAAGGTTATGTTTTGGATATTTTTAGGTCTAAAAAGCAAAATGAAGGTGTTCAACGGCATGACTATTTTTACCATAATCTTGGTACGGAGCTAACAATAAAAAACAATCAAAACGCCTTAGCTTTAGAAAGCACTAATGATTTAGGTAGTCATCAAGGAGACTTAGCAGCCTATGATTATTTGAAGGAGAAAAAGAAGGTAAAAATAGCAGAAGACTTTACAGCAAATTTCAAATTCAATAACGGTGAGAACGCTACAAACTTAATGGAGGTATTTGTTAAGGGTAGTACAGATCAATCGGTATATACCGCAATGGCTCCAAAATCTAAAGCTTTAACAAATGGTACGGCACCAAAATTATTGGTAGATAAACCTATACCAACATTAATTGTACAACGTAATGCAGAAGCATGGAATAACCCATTTGCAATGGTGTTCAATCCTGCTTCAAAAGATGGGACCAATTCAATTTCTAATGTTCAGTTCTCAAAATCAGAAAAAAATGCAAGTACGCAATTTGTTGAGGTAACGTTTGCAGATGGCATTACAAAAGATAGATTTACGGTAAATGATTCTGATGAAGCCATAATACAGGAAGAAGGTTTATTTCAAAACGGATTTTTATCAATTGTAAGAAAGAAAGAAAATAGCCCCTCGTTCATATTTCTATCGGGTATGTATAAATATGAACAAGAAAATTGGGGTGTTTTGGCAACAGGTGATTCAGCTACGGTCTCATTTGAAATTACTAAAGAAGAAATAACGATACAGAATAGCGATCCAATAATGTTTAATATTCCACAGCCAGAAGTAGGTAAAGAAGCTATATTATTTATATACGAAGGGGAGAAACTAATTGACACTAGAAAGGGTTTGAAAAGCTGGGTAAATGGTGAGCAATTAGAATTTAGACTATCTAAAGGCTATACAAAAGCAATAGTAAAAATAAGAGACATTACAAATGATGAATAGAAAAGAAAACTATTTTACAAAATGGAGCATATGCTTATTGGTCATGTTTCTATCCGTCTCTGTATATGGGCAAAAGAAGTTTAGTAGCGAAATTCCTGGAAAAGAGGTAAAGGAATTAATCTATAAGATTGTTGATGCCGATACATTAAAAATGGAACTTTATTTTCCTGATAATGTAAAGAAGAACAAAAAGTACCCAACAATTGTTTTTTACTACGGTGGTGGATGGAACGGCGGTACAGTAGACCAATTTAGAGATCAAGCTGGGTATTTTGCATCTCGTGGTATGGTTACCGTATTAGTAGATTACAGGGTAAAAAGCAGACATGATACTACGCCATATGAAGCTGTAAAAGATGCTAAATCGGCAATAAGATATTTAAAAGAACATGCAAAAGAATTACATATAGATAATACAAAAATGGTAGCATCAGGTGGGTCTGCAGGTGGTCATTTAGCTGCTGCCGTGTCTTTATTACCAAGTGTCAATGAAAGTACAGATGATCTTTCGGTCAATACAAAAGTGAGTGCCTTGGTATTATACAATGCTGTAGTTGATAATGGTCCCGGTGGCTTTCAGCATGAAAGAATGGGTGAGGCGTATTTAACTATTTCTCCCATTCATAATATAGAAAAAGGAGCTCCGCCAACATTATTTATTCTGGGCGACAAAGATCATTTAATTCCTGTTTCCGTTGCCGATGATTACAAGGCAAGAATGGATGCCGTAGGGAGCAGATGCGAAGTATTAATTTATGAGGGTCAAGGTCATGGTTTCTTTAATAAAAGAGTAGACACCGATAAATATTATAGGATTACAACTCGTGAAGTCGATAAATTTTTATCCTCACTTGGTTATATCAAAGGGCAACCTACATTATAATAAGTCACATTTATGAATAGATATATACCCATTTTGTTAATGATGTTTCTGATGTTTTCATGTACACCAGAAAATAAGTCAATAGAGCTATTTGTAAATCCGACAGAACAGGCAAAAGGTGATGGATCAGAAGTAAATCCATTTTCAACCATACCCGAAGCAATTAAAAAAGCAGAGGAAGTGAAAAAATCATTTCCTAAGACCAAAATAATAATTACACTTCTTAAAGGTGAGTATTATTTAGAGGAACCAGTAGTTATTAAACCTTTATTAAATGGACTTACAATTACCGGGGTAAATGCTTCACAAGTACATATAAAAGGATCGCAATTGTTACATCCTATTTGGCAAAAGTATGAAGATAAAATCTACATCACTGAAGTACCTGCCAATATAGATTTTGATCAGTTGATTATAAACGGAACACCTCAAGTACTTGCGAGGTATCCTAATTATAATGAAGAGGGTGGTTATTGGCAAGGGCATGCGGCAGATGCAATTAGTAAAGAAAGAATATCTACATGGAAAAATCCAGTCGGATCCTTTTTTCATGTATTGCATAATGGAAAATGGGGCGGATTCCATTATAGAATAACAGGAGTTAATGATGATGGAACTGCAAAATTAGAAGGCGGGCATCAAAACAATAGACCATCAAAACCACATGAAGAATATCGTATGGTAGAAAATGTGTTAGAAGAATTAGATGCACCAGGCGAATGGTTTTTAGATAAAGACGCTTCTAAGTTGTATATATATCCTACAATAGAAACAAATTTAGAAAGTGCAATAGTTGAGGTTTCAATATTAAAAGATTTGTTTCAATTGGTTGGAACCGAGAAAGACCCAGTGAAGAACGTTACAATTTCTAATATTACCCTGCAGCATACCAAGCGCACTTTTATGAAAAAATACGAACCGCTTTTACGCAGCGATTGGACAATTTATAGAGGCGGAGTGGTATTTTTTGAAGGGACGGAAAATTGTAAAATAGAACAATGTATTCTTAAAGATTTGGGTGGTAATGCCATACTCGCAAGTAAGTATAATAACAACCTTCAGATTACGGAGAATCATATTTACGATTGTGGGGCAAGCGCTATTAGTTTTATAGGTGATCCTTCCGCAGTTAGATCTCCGGCATTTCAATATGGTGAAATAGTTCCTTTTTCCGAAATGGATACGTTGTCAGGTCCTAAAAACGAATTGTACCCAAGAAACAGTTTGGTAGAGAATAATTTAATACATCGAATAGGTAGAACTGAAAAACAAACAGCGGGTGTTCAAATAGCAATGGCTATGGATATTACTATAAAAAATAATAGTATTTATGATGTGCCCAGAGCAGGTATAAATATTGGCGATGGTACCTGGGGCGGACATATTATTGAAAAAAACGATGTATTTAATACAGTACTAGAAACTAGTGATCACGGTTCTTTTAATTCTTGGGGTAGAGACCGCTTTTGGCATCCAAATAGAAAAGTGATGGATAGTTTGGCTGTAGAGCATCCAGAAATGTACACTTGGGATGCTGTAAAAACAACTACAATTCGTCAAAACAGATTTAGATGTGACCATGGTTGGGATATTGATTTAGATGATGGTTCTTCTAACTATCACATATATAATAATCTCTGTCTTAATAATGGTATAAAATTGAGAGAGGGTTTTGAAAGGATTGTAGAGAATAATATTATGGTAAATAATTCTTTGCATCCACATGTTTGGTTTGCTAAGAGTTTAGATGTTTTTAAACACAACATTATTGCGAAATCTTATCAAGATGTAAGTTTAAAAGGATGGGGAAAAGACTTGGATTATAATCTCTTTCCAAATGAAGAAAGCATGTTAAAATCTCAAATCTATAGTAGAGATATTCATAGTGTTTTTGGAGACCCCAAATTTAAAGATCCCGCTAAACTTGATTTTACGGCAACTGCCGATTCTCTAATATCGGCTATTGAATTCAACAATTTTCCTATGGATGAGTTTGGGGTACAAACTCTAGAATTAAAACGCTTAGCTAAAACTCCTGAAGTCCCTGTATTTCGTGCTAATAATCATACAGAAAAGGAAGCTAGCCCAACTGTAGAATGGCTGCGTAATAGTTTAAAAAGTGTTGATTCTGAACAAGAGCAATCTGCGTACGGTTTAAATTCTCCCCACGGTGTAATTGTTTTAGGGGTATGGAGTAAAAGTCCGGCAGTGGAAAACAACGGATTAAAAAAAGGAGATGTAATTATAAAGGCAGCTGGTAAAACAGTAAAAAATGTAAAGGACTTTTTTACCATCGATCAGGAGCTTCAACAAGGAGAAAAACTTGAAGTAGTGGTAATGCGCAATCAAGCAAAGAAAATACTATCTATCAAAACAAAATAAAAATCTAACTAAGTAAATAACAACGAAATGAATAAACTAACTAAAACACTAACGGTACTTGTGTTAATTGCAAGTATGAATATGGGCTGTGCTCAAACGAAGAAGGCGGTACAATTGTCTGACGATGATAGAATGGAGTGGTGGCGAGATGCCAAATTCGGTATGTTCATTCACTGGGGTGCATACTCTATAATCGGAGGGGAAAGAGGAGAAAAAATAGCTGGCGGTGGTGCCGAATGGGCAATGGATAAATTAGATTATACCATTGAGGAATATGAGAAGTTTCCCGCTATGTTTGATCCAGAATTATTTAATGCAGATGATTGGGTTAAAATGGCTAAAGATGCCGGAATGAAATATATAGTAATTACTTCAAAACACCATGATGGCTTTGCACTTTGGGATTCTCAAGTATCTGATTATGATATTATGGATGCGGCTCCTTTTAAACGAGATATTATTAGAGAGTTAGCTGAAGCTTCAAGAAAGCAAGGAATAAAATTTGGAGTTTATCACTCTATCGTAGACTGGCATCATCCACAGGCACAGGGTAATTTATTTCCAAATTATAATGCAGGTCAGAAAGATCAAAGTGTTGTAAATCCTGAATTTCCTCAATATTATAAAAACTATCTGAAACCACAGGTTAAAGAGCTATTGACCAATTATGGAGATATAGATGTGGTTTGGTTCGATGGGGATTGGATTGCCGATTATACATCAGAGATGGGTAAGGAAATGTATAGTTTCATTAGAGAAATGCAACCGAATACTATTATAAACAACCGTGTAGATAAAGGAAGAAAAGGAATGGAAGGCATGGATATGGAAGGGAATTTTGCGGGTGATTTTGGTACGCCAGAGCAAGAAATACCTGCAACTGGTATTGCCGAAGATTGGGAGGCATGTATGACCATGAACGGTACTTGGGGTTATAAGCCAGATGATACTAAGTGGAAAAGTAGCGAAGACTTAATTCAAAAACTAGTGGATATCGTTTCTAAAGGAGGTAACTTTTTATTGAATATTGGACCAGATGGTTTTGGTAGATTCCCTTCACAAAGTATTAGACGATTAAAAGCGATGGGTGAGTGGACCGATGCTAATGGTGAGTCAGTTTATGGCGCTAAAGCAAGTCCGTTCGATATGCCAGAATGGGGCAGATATACAACTAAAGACGGAGTTATTTACGCCCATGTTTTTGATTGGCCAGAAGATGGAAAATTAAAGCTTCATAAAGATTTAAAATTGAAAAAAGCTTCTTTATTAGTAGCTCCAGATACTGAAATTAAGATAAATAAGACAGCTGATGGCTCAGTTTTAGAATTACCAGAATCTGCACCTGATGAAATTGTAACTGTTGTTAAGTTGAGTTTGTAAAATGTTGATTTTTAAATATTTGTACTCAATAATCGATTTTTTAGTTGAGGTGTTATTGAATGAGTTAAATGTAAAAATCACGAAAAGAATCATAGTTTATAGACATTGAACTATGATTTAATTGAATTTTAATTAAAAAAAGTAACATTGCTATCATCTTAATTAAAGAGGTGCAATGTTATTTTTTTATAGCATGTAACAAACGACACAAACAGAATTATGGTAAATAAAAAATGGAACATATGGTACGCTCTTTTTTTAATTTCGCTGTTAATAGTTGTAGCGTCTTGTTCTCATAAAACCGAAGAAAAGCTTTTAAATTTAGATATGGACATGTATCTGAAGCATGCAGATAAGGATACAATTTATCCAACTCCCCAGCAAATTGAAATGCTAAAATCGGTAATGCCAAAAGAATCTTTTCAGCCAGCACCAAAGTTGGCAGATAGGGTATATTGGAATGCTATAGCAGAATCAAAATCTGGAAAGGAATATCTAATAAAAGCGAATGCATTATTAGATAAAAAGCCTGAGGTTCCAATTTCAGATAGTATCTATAGATTGGCAAATAGGGAAGGTAATAGAGGAATTTACAAACCTAGATATTACAGAACTATGGACCGTTTAGAACATTTTATTTTAGCGGAATGTCTTGAAAATGAAGGTCGATTTTTACCTCAAATAGAAACTTATAGTTATTCCATATTAGGTATGAAATCGTGGTTGCATCCAAATCATGATGATAAAAATAATGGTGTATTAGAAGGTCGCCGCGTATCAATAGATTTAGGAGCACGTAAGTTTGGGTCTGTATTGGCATTGGCAAATTATCTGTTAGAAGATAAACTGCAACAGCAATTAAAAGAAGAAATTAATAGGCAACTGCAAAAACGAATTATTGATTCCTATTTACAAAGTACCAAATATTTAGACGAGAACAACAAATGGATAAAGAGTACTAGCAATTGGAACTCAGTTTGTACAAGTGGATCAGTTTTAGCGACCATAACAAACTCTAAAAATTATGACGAAAGACTTGCAGTAGTTGGTTCAGCTTTAAACAGCATGAATTATTATTTAAGTGGTTTTGGTGATGATGGGTATTGTTCAGAAGGTTTAGGATATTGGGGCTATGGTTTTGGTCATTATTTATATTTGGCACAAATTTTATACGATTATACAGAAGGAAAAATTGATTTATTCGCATTCAATAATGCAGAGAAGTTGAAGAATGTAGGCAGATTTCCTCAAAGCTTTGAAATTCAGAATGGAACTTGTGCACCTTTTGCAGATGGTGTTTCTTCAATCTCAAGCAAAGGAAGCAATTTTGCCTATGTTTTGTCTACAAGTTATTACGGAGCTATGATGCCAACCGAAATTAGAATGGAAGAAGCAGCAGAGCAATTAATTGCTTGGCAGAAGCCAAAAATGTTTGAAGTCAGTAATAATATAATGATTTCTGAAATGTCTGGTCATACCTATTTTAATGATTTTGGAATGGTGATATCTAGAGGAAAACAAGATACACCTTTCTCCATAGCAGTAAAGGCAGGTCATAATGCAGAGAACCATAACCATAGCGATGTAGGTACTTACGAGATTTTTTTAGATACCGATATGATAACTGGCGATATAGGAGCACCATCTTATAGGGCAGGCGCATTTTCACCTGACAATAAAGCTAGAAGTTCATGGGGGCATCCAGTTCCAATGATTAATAATCAATTGCAATCTAATGGTATTGAGTTTAAAGGTATTATAACCGAAACCAAATTCACAGAGGTTAGAGACGAAGTAGTAATGAATATTTTACCAGCCTACGAGCTACCTATGCTACAGACTTTGACCAGAACCATCACAAACGACAAATCTGGTATGGGCACTATTACTATTGAAGATCAATTTAAAGCAACGGAACACGTAAGTTTTGGTTCCTCTATAATGACACTGAACACTTATAAAATTATAGATGATACTACGGTAATTTTAGAATCGGAAAATCACAAAGTAAAAGCTGAAATTCAGAGTGAAGGTTTTACGGTCAGTATAAAAGATGTGATTGTTCCTGTAGCACATTTAAGGGAAGGCGCACCTGCATACAGAATAGGAATTGAAGCTGGTAAAAAAGTTAAAGAAGGGAAATTAACGATTACGTATACACCATTATAAATGATTAAATATATATACCAAGAGACAAGAATGGTTACAAAAACTAAAATTGATTCAGGGATTATTGCTAGAACATTCAGTTTAGTATTTTTTTTCTGTTTGTTTACTCTTAATAGTATTGCACAGAATACTACAAAAATTCCATTACCAACCAATTTAGAACAAGGATATCCAAGAATATATATTACCAATTTAGAAAAAAAGGATTTACAGAAAACCATTAAAAAAGAAGCTTGGGCAAAAGAAGTTTTAGAAGGTCTGCATGACAAAGTTGATAATCATGTAGAGCGCCACGTTTCAGATGCTGAATGGATGGTTTCTCGTTTACAGATGTACTGGAAAACCAAAGCTACCAATGTATATGTGAATGGTGTGGATTATTCTCATGCAGATGGGGAAGCACCTGTACCTACGGTTAGGTTTACAGGATCACGTAATTCTGCAACACCATATGCCAAGCCTAGATTAGAAGATATACAACCTTATATGGATGACCCTAGAGGATTGTATTTACCGAATAAAACAAAAGAAGGACATCCATTTGAGTGGGCAGAACCGTCTAAAACGGGTAATATAATTGTTTCTATTAATGAAGATATTATTGGGCTAGCTAGAGATGCCGCTTTTCTATATTGGCTGGAAAATGATGAGCGTTTTTCAAAATTCGCGTATGACATCTTCCACACCTATATGGAGGGTATGTCTTACCGCAGCGAACCTATAGATTTATTGAATGGACATATACAAACCCTTGTAGGTTTCACACATTTTCAAGTTATACACGAAAAAGCTTTGAGAGAGGTATCCATTCTATATGATTTTTTACATGGTTATATAGAGGCAAATCATCCAGAAAATATTGCGATGTATGACAAGACTATTAAAAGATGGACAGATCAGGTAATTAAAAATGGAGTGCCGCAGAACAATTGGAACCTTCATCAAGCAAACATCATTTTAAAAGCGACAATGGTGTTGCAGGATAATGAAAATTATGAAGATAAAAAAGGGCGTGAATACTATATTGACTACATTTTAAACGTTACCTCGGCAAGGCAATGGTCGTTATCTAAGTTTATAGATTACGGATATGATGAAAGTAACGGGGTTTGGAATGAATGCCCTAGTTATTCACTTGGGGTTACTAGTAGTCTTACCCATTTTATTAGAGACTTTGACAATACTTTTAATCATAATATTCTACCGTACACGCCGGTTATGAGTAAAGCTGTAAAAATGATGCCACAGTACCTGTTTCCAAATAATCAGATAGTTGCATTTGGCGACTCATACTATGGACCAATAAGTACCGAGGCAATAGGAGATATGATTCGAATTGCCCAGAAAAATGGGGATGACAATTTGGAAAATGAGTTTACCGGGTTATATCGCTTATTTGCGGATGATGCAGAACAATCAGGGAAAGATAGGGGTACAAATTCAAAAAGCATTTCTTCCTTTTTCGCAAGCAAGCCTTTGTCGTTAAATCCAAAATATAAGCAGCATAAATTAGAAGATTATATCACACAGACCTTTAATGCCCCAAATGTTAGTTGGCATGTACAGCGAATGGGCACCGGTAAAGATGGGATGATGGTCTCTTTAAACGGCTCTTTAGGTAATCATATGCATGCTAATGGTATAAATATGGAATTGTACGGAAAAGGCTTTGTTCAAGGTGCAGACCCGGGCAAGGGAGCTAATTATCTTGAGCCAATTTATTTGGAATACTACTCTCAGTTTCCAGCACATAATACGGTCATGGTCGACGGAGCTTCATCATATACCGAAATGTTAAGCTACCATGCTTTTGATGTTATGGGCGAGTATCCAAAATCTGAGCAAAAAGAAGGTTTTTATTCCGATATCACCTATTCGGATGTTTTCTTCTTAGAACCGGAAACCCGTAGTGATCAATCTCGTTTAGTTAGTATTGTAAAAACAGGAGAAACAACTGGGTATTACATTGATGTTTTCCGTTCAAAAAAACAACGAGCAGGAGATAAATTTCATGATTATTACTACCATAATCTAGGTCAATCTATGAGTATAATGGATACCGATGGTAACCCATTAAAATTAATGCCAAGTGAAGAAATGGCATTTGCAGGCGGACATCTATATGCATTGGATTATATGTGGGATAAAAAATCGGTTAAATTAGAAGAGGACTACCAAGCAGAATGGAAGATTGATATGCCAGAAGGGGAAGATGATGTATTTATGAATCTATGGATGAAAGGTACAGAGGGGCGTGAGGTTTTTTCTATAAAATCACCTCCCAACAAAGCCTTTAGAGGAAATCATGGAATACCATACAAAGTAGATAAAGAACCTTATTTAACCTTCGCGGCAAGACAGCATGGTGCTGCTTGGGAAAAACCTTTTGTATCGGTTTACGAACCCTTTACTTCCGCAGAAGGAAAAAGTATAGCTAATATTTCAAGCTTTGAAGACCAAAATGGAAATACTGAGTTTGTTGGACTAAATATCACTCATAAATCTGGTCGTGAAGATGTTGTTTTTTCATCAGCTAATCATAAAAAAGTAACCTATAATAAAATGTCTACCGATGCTACCTATACATTGATTGCCAATGAAAAAAATGGAGATTGGGTGATATTTATAGGAAATGGGAAAGAAGCAGCCGTTAAAGGATTCAACATTTCAGCGAACGAATTTGGGAATGTAGTACTAAAGGAAAAAGATGGTGAATTGTGGTTGCATAACGAAGTTGCTGTGACCATAACACAGGATAATAAAGAACAACAGTTTAAGGCAGGTGATCTAAGGGTAATCTCTATCAATTAAAACATATAATGATGAAAATAAGTAAACTGATAAAATATAATATAGTAGTTGTATTAGCGCTTGTTCAATTTAGTTATGGTATGCATAATGATGTCAAAAGTTTAGATGCTGATGTAGTTATATACGGAGGTACTTCTGCAGCAATAGCCTCAGCAGTACAACTGGTTAGAATGAATAAATCGGTGCTGATTGTTTGTCCTGAGAAGCATATTGGCGGATTATCATCAAGCGGATTAGGATTTACAGATTTAGGTAATAAAGAGGTGATTGGAGGAATTTCAAAAGAATTTTATCAAGAAGTTTATAAGCATTATCAGAATAAAGATGCTTGGAATTGGCAACCAAGGGAAGAATATGGTAACGAAGGTCAAGGTACCACAGCAATAGATGATGAATTTAAAACAATGTGGACTTTTGAACCGCATGTTGCTGAACAGATTTTCGAAAATTTTATAAGGGAAAATAATATTTCCATACACAGGGATAAGTGGTTAGATAGAGAAAAAGGCGTTAAAGTTGCGAATGGGAAGATAACTTCAATAGCTATGTTAGACGGCACAATTTATGAAGCTAAAATTTTCATAGATGCAACATATGAAGGCGATTTAATGGCAGCTGCCGGAGTTAATTATCACGTAGGTAGGGAAGCTAATAGTGTTTATAACGAACAGTGGAATGGAGTACAAAAAGGGGTATATCATCATAGCCATAACTTTCAAGAGCTAAATATTAGTCCGTATATCATACCAGGTGATTCTACAAGTGGTGTGCTTCCTAGAATAGCTACGGGACGCATAGGTGAAAACGGATCTGGGGATAATGGGGTACAAGCCTATAATTATAGATTATGTACTACTAATGCTGAAGGCAATATTGTTCCTTTCGAGAAACCTGAAAATTATGACTCAGCTCAGTATGAGCTGCTGAGAAGGATATTTAAGGGCGGAAGACACTCAATGTTTGGAGGAGGAAAAATACCTAATAAGAAAAGAGATGTCAATAATGTAGGTCCTTTTAGTTCTGATAATATTGGAATGAACTATGAGTACCCCGAAGCATCTTATGAAAAACGAAAAGAGATATTAAAGGAACATATTGATTATCACAAAGGCTTACTTTACTTCTGGGGTCATGATGAAAGTGTTCCTGAAAGATTTAGAACTAGTATTAAAAAATGGGGACTTGCCAAAGACGAATTTACGGACAACGGTCATTGGCCATATCAGATATATGTACGCGAAGCAAGAAGAATGATTGGTGAATTTGTAATGACCGATAATGAAATTTTGGGTAAGAGTAAAGTGTTAAAGCCAATAGGCATGGGGTCTTATGCTATGGATTCTCATAATGTACAAAGATATATTACCAAAGAAGGTTATGTGCAGAATGAGGGAGATCTTGGTATAGAACCAGATGCGCCATATCAAATACATTTAGGCACGATTCTACCCAAACAAGAAGAATGTAGAAACTTGTTAGTACCGGCGGCAGTTTCAAGTTCTCATATTGCATTTGGCTCTATTCGTATGGAACCGGTATTTATGATTTTAGGGCAAAGCGCAGGGACTTTGGCAGGCATGGCAATTAATGAAGACCAAGAAATTCATGAGGTAGACTATGATTCGTTGAAAAATAAGTTACTAAAAGATGGTCAAGTTTTAAGTTATTAAAAAAGACGAAGCATGAATTTAAAGTATTTTTTACTGCTTTTATTTATGATGATATCTTTTCAAGATGCGTTTGCTCAAGTTTTCAATGAGGGCGTGGCAGGTAATACATCAATAGATTTAGAAAAACGAATTGAAACTGATGTATTGAATAGAGGGGCACATTTGGTAATTGTTATGGTGGGTACCAACGATATGCTCAATTCTAAAAAAATGCTAGACTATAGTGCATATGAAAAACACTTAAAGGGCATAGTGGGCACAATTAAAAATGAAGGAGCAGATGTATTATTGGTGTCGCCACCAACTGTTGATAGTGTGTATTTATTTCAACGTCATGACAGGGAAAGATATGAGCAAACTCCAAATCAAAAACTAAATGCAGTTGCTAAAATAATGGAGCACCTGGCCATAGAAGAAGAAATAGAATTTTTGGACCTACACAGTATTTTTAAACAAATGAGATTACCGGTTCATAACAGAGATGTTTTTATACAGAATATAAGTAATAGTGGTAGAAAAGACGGTGTACATCCAACATCCTTAGGTTATCGTTTTATTGCAACTGTAATCTATCAATATATTAAAGCGAATTATAAGAAAATCGACAAAATGAAAATAATCTGTTTTGGAGATAGTATTACATATGGTTCAGGCGCTGAAAACCCTGGAGAGAGCATTGGTGAAAGTTATCCCGCAATACTATCACAACTTTTAGCAAAACCTTCAAAGAACTAATACAAAACTAAGTCCATGAGAAAAAAATATATACTTCTAAGTAGTTTAATAGTGATAACATTATTTGGCTGTAAAGAGAATAAGAAAGTAGAAGAACCAAAAGAACAAAAGCGGCCTAACTTTTTATTTGTACTGGTTGATGACCAATCGCCGTTCGATTTTAAGTTCTATGATTCAACGTCGTCATTAGATGCGCCAACAATCACCAAATTGGCTAACGATGGTATGGTTGTAGAAAACGCAAGGCATATGGGAGCCATGGTAGGTGCGGTCTGTACCCCTTCTAGACATATGATTATGAGTGGTAGAACGGTATGGAGTTTGCCCTCTATGCAGGGATATGTAAACCCTACTGCCCCAGAAAATTTAGAAGAAAATACTATAGGTGCCGTTTTTAATAGAGCAGGGTATAACACCATGCGTACATGTAAGGTGGGAAATTCATATCCACAAGCAAATAAGCAATTTACAGTTGTCAAAGATGCTACAAAAAGGGGAGGAACAGAAGAATCTGGTAGTGCATGGCATGCAGAACAAGTACTTTCTTATTTAGATGATAGAAGTGCCGTAAAAGAAGAAGATCCGTTCTTTATTTACTTCGGATTTTCTCATCCACATGATATTAGAAACGGTACGCCAGAATTACTGGAAAAGTATGGGGCAACAAACCATACTGATAAATATAGTCTTCCGACTGCTAATGATAAGCAACCGCCATTACCAGATAATTATTTAAATAAACATCCTTTTCATCATGGTCATTTAGAATTACGTGACGAAGAAAATGTTAGTGGAGTATGGAAAAATAGGGATGAAATCACGGTAAGGAATGAGATAGGTAGAGAGTATGCCTGTTCAGAAAATATAGATATTCAGCTAAATAAAGTCTTAAGTAAGTTAGAGGCTATGGGCGAGTTAGATAATACCTATGTTATTTATACATCTGATCACGGTATTGCTGTAGGCCGCCACGGTTTAATGGGCAAACAGAATTTGTATGAACACTCATGGAGGGTACCATTAATAGTTAAAGGGCCTGGTATAAAAGCAAATCAGCGAGTAGAGGGAAATATTTACTTGTCTGATGTATTACCTACACTGTGCGACCTTGCTGGTATAGATATTCCCGAAACAGTTCAGGGTACCAGTTTTAAGCCTGTGCTAATGGGTGAAAAAGAAAGTTTGAGAGATGTAATGTATGGGGTATATGCAGGTGGTTCAACACCAGGTATGAGAACGGTTAAAAAAGGAGATTGGAAGTTGATCAAGTATGATGTTTTAGATGGTAAGGTTCAAGAAACGCAATTATTCAATATAGCTGAAAATCCAAATGAATATATAGCTCAACACAATAAATCAGCGGAAATGCTAAATGATTTGGCAGAGAACCCTAAATATGCCGATAAGTTGGTAGAAATGGAGGCACTACTTTTAGAAGAAATGGAAACTTACGGAGACCCTTTTAGATTATGGAATCAAGAAGCTAAATAAGAACAGTTATGTACAAAAAAATAGCGATTAAAGCATCAGTTGTAATACTAGTATTATTGAGTGTCAACAATAGCTGGGGACAACAAATAGAGACTATTGAAAAACCAAATATTGTAGTATTTCTATGTGATGATTTAGGGTATGGAGATTTATCCTCTTATGGACATCCATTCATTAAAACGCCTAATATTGATAAACTGGCTGAAACGGGAATTAAAATGACCAATTTTTATTCAGCAGCACCGGTTTGTTCCCCTTCCCGAGTTGGTCTTTTAACGGGACGTAGTCCAAATAGAGCTGGAGTATACGATTTTATACCTGGTCCTAAAAAAAGTGAAGATTTGCGAGATCAAGTCCATTTGCAAAAAGGTGAAGAAACATTGCCCGCAATGTTAAAAACTGTAGGTTATGAAACTGCATTGGTAGGTAAATGGCACTGTAGCTCTTTGTTTAATAATCCTGCACAACCACAACCCGATTATTTTGGGTTCGACCATTGGTACGCTACTCACAACAATGCATCGCCAAGTCATCAAAACCCAAAGAATTTTGTTAGAAACGGAGAGAAAGTCGGGCAGCAAGAAGGTTTCAGTTGCCAATTGGTGGTAGATGAAGCTATGAGTTGGTTAGATAATAGAAAGGGAGACAATCCATTTTATTTACAAGTAACGTTTCATGAACCTCACGAACCGGTTGCTTCACCAGAAGATTTAGTGCAAGAGTACTTGCCATATTCCAACGGATTGGCAGAAGCAGAATTTTTTGCCAATGTTGCCAATGTCGATAAAGCAGTAGGCAGGTTATTAGACTATTTAAAAGAAAATGGAGCTGATAATACAATTGTAATTTTTACTTCTGACAATGGTCCGGAAACATTTACACGCTACCCTGGTGCTAAACGAACATTTGGTCAAACAGGAGGGTTAAAGGGGAGAAAACTTTGGACAACAGAAGCTGGTATTCGCGTACCGGGAATAGTAAATTGGATAGGGAAACCAATGTTCAATGGAACTACGGATGCCGTAGTATCAGCCTTAGACTTTTTACCAACGCTTGCAGAAATTACTGGAGCACAATTGCCTAATAGGGAATTGGATGGTGAATCATTTCTTCCATTATTAAAGACAGGGAAATTTAAAAGGTCTACGCCCTTATTATGGGGCTTTTATAATGCGCTCAACGAGCACAAAGTTGCAATGCGCCATGGAGATTATAAAATATTGGCTCGCCTAAAGAATGAAGGCGAATATTTACCGCAGATAATGAATGTATATGAGGGTAATGAAACATTGATAAAGTCTAGTCAACTTACAGATTTTGAATTGTATAATTTAATGGAAGACCAAGCCGAATCTGTTAATCTAATTGATGAGAAACCTGAGTTGTTTATTCAAATGAAATCGCTTTTAAAGACCGAATATAATTCTCTTTTAGAAGGTAGTCACATATGGGTGAAATCAGAGTAAATATAAAAACAAGGATGTAACGGTAAAGTAATAATAATGAGTAAATATGTAATAGCAGCTTTTATCTTTTGGGTTTATGGAAGTGCTATGTCATTTGCTCAGGATAAAAATGTACTAATCATCTTCATTGACGACCTAAGACCAGAACTAAATTCATTCGGAGCTAATTATATTCATTCCCCAAATATTGATAGCCTTAATGCGAGAGGCCGAGGTTTTAGTAGGCATTATGTAAATGCGCCCAGTTGCGGACCTTCGCGATATGCTTTTCTAACAGGGCAATATGGCTTAGAATACAGGGGAGAATCCAATCAATCTTTATTTAAAAGAGCAGAAGGGGTAAATGATGAAAATGTGAGTATAGCACCCAGTATGCCAGAATGGTTCCGGAACAATGGCTATACAACGGTATCCGTAGGTAAAGTTTCTCATCATCCTGGAGGAAGAGGTGGCGACAACTAGGATGATAGCAATATTTCAGAAATGCCAAATGCATGGGATAAACATATAATGCCAGTTGCCGAATGGGAGAGTCCAAAAGGTGCCATGCATGGGCTGGCAAACGGAAAGGTGCGAACACCAGATAATAGGGATATTATAGAGGCTGTTGACGGAAATGACAAAAGTTATCCAGATGGGTATATTGCAGAGGAAGGTCTGCGACAAATTGATGCATTGGTAAAAGGGGATAAACCTTTCTTTTTAGCCATTGGACTTATAAAACCACATTTACCATTCGGAGTTCCAAAACATTATTTAGATCTTTATGAGAATGTAGAAATTCCGCCAGCATTACATCCTGAAAAACCAAAAGGGAAGACAACATGGCACGGCTCTGGAGAATTTATGAATTATAACCGATGGGGAAAGGACCCTCGAAAGGATAAAGACTTCGCTCTAGAACTTAAAAAGTATTACGCGGCATGTGTAAGCTATGCAGATAAACATGTTGGTGATATTATTCAAAAATTAAAGGAAACCGGTGCAGATAAAAATACCATCGTTGTCCTTTGGGGAGACCATGGTTGGCATTTAGGGGAACACTCCATTTGGGGAAAACATAGCTTATTTGAAGAATCCCTTAGGTCTCCGTTAATCATTTATGACCCAACGATGGAGAATAGGGGAGAGATGAGTGATGCCATTGTACAATCGGTCGATGTCTTTCCAACATTATGCGAATTAACGGATTTGCCCACTCCGAATTTTACCAAAGGAACATCTTTAATACCCATTTTAAAAGATCCCAAGACAAGTGGTCATGAAGCTGTAGCAATTAAGGCACATACCACTACTATACGAACAGATCAATACAGATTGGTTCAACATAAAAGCGGAGAAGTAGAATTGTATGACCATAATACACCGGAAGGTGAAGTGCTCAATATCGCAGATTATCATCCAGAGACCGTACGGCGTCTAAAAAAATTAATCATTGGCAAAATGGGAATAAAAGCTTTTGTTTTCGCTGATTGATACATAGCCCATTAGTTAGTAAGTGTATAGCTATAGGTTATAATCACTTTGCAATATAATTTATATACATGGAGCATAGATTTATAGCCTTATAAGTTCAAAGAATTGATATTAGTAGACAATTATCAATACAGAAAAAATGGTAGGTATTTTGTCTTTAATAGCTGTTGAACAAAAGATGGCAGTATGCTATAAAATGTTAAAGCGAAATATATGGTTACCTATAATTTTGTTTGGATCGGTTTTGGCAGCACAGGTTAAGGTTTATCCTGCGCCAAATGAAATACAATTAGCTAAAACATATAAGGTAGCGGTAAATGGCTTAGATGTTCCTGTTTACTCCACTAAAATACCACCGTCTAAGCCCATACCAAGGTTGAACCCTTTACAGGGTGAGTTCGGTAAAGCGTCTATCGCTTCTTTTGATATGCAGGGTAATGCATCAATTTCTATTGCATATCATGAAAAAGTGGAATCGGTAAAGATTTTGCCCACATCGTATAAGATAAAACCGAATTTTAAAGGAAATATCGTTGATTTTCAATTAGATGAACCCGGTCATGTAACTATTGAAATTAATGGAGAGTGGCATGAATCTTTACATATTCTAGCCAATCCGTTTGAAGAAAATATACCCGATCCCAATGACCCTAATGTCATTTATTTTGGACCGGGAATTCATAATGTATCACAAATTACAGTTACTGAGGGGCAGACCTTGTATGTTGCGGGTGGAGCCTATATAAATTGTGTGGTTCCAGAAATAGAGGAGGAAATTGAAATTAGAGGGCAATTAAGAAAAAAACCAACATTTATTTTAGAAGGAAAGAATGTAAGTATAAAAGGTCGTGGCATTATTGATCAAAGTGGCATTCCAAAAAAAGAAAGGCGATACACCATTTTGGCGCATAAAGCCGAAAAAGTAAAAATAGAGGGTGTAACCATTTTTGATCCTAGCCATTGGACAATTCCTATTCAAAGTAGTGACGATGTACATGTAGATAATATTAAAATTATTGGTTGGCGAGGTAATGCAGATGGTGTAGATATCACTAGCAGTAGGGATGTTTTGGTTGAAAATTGTTTTATGAGAACGTTTGATGATGCCGTTGTCATAAAGTCCTTTGGTGGATACGGCGAGGTCAACAATATTCACACACGAAAATGTGTGGTCTGGAACGAATTGGCTCACTCTTTTAGCATTGGCGCAGAGGTTCACGAGAATATCAGTAATGTACTTTTTGAAAATTGCGACGTAATTCACGATGTTGGTAGAGAAACAGCTTTACGGGTATATCATTGTGATGATGCTGTAATAAGTGACATCACTTTTGATAATATTAGAATTGAGGAAGCCCGTAGATTAATATCTTGTTGGATAGGAAAAACACGATGGACGGAAACCGAAGAACGCGGTCACATTAAAAATGTGACTTTTAAAAATATTACAGCAACTTCAGCTCCAATTGATACCACACTAACCGGCTTTCAAGACGGACCCGATTGGAAACCGTATATCATTAAAGACCATGCGAGTATAGAACTTATCGGCTTCGATAATAAACATATTATTGAACAGGTGATATTTGACAATGTGATAATCGATGGTAAAAAAGTAGCAACTGACAATGTCATTATGAATGATTTTGTCAAGGATGTTAATATTGAATAAAATTAGCATTGACAGTAAGGTTTATTAAATAACAACTAGTATGACTCATAAATTAAAATATTTTGCATTTATCCTTTTAATGCCATTAAGTATGGCAATTTATGCACAAACAAAGGTGGCGACTTTAGCAGAATTAGTGCCTTATTTAGCGCAGGACAATGTGAACGTGGTTCTAAAGGAAGGAACATATACCATTACGGTAAACAATATTAAAAACGGTACATTTAAATCTCACACTACAATCGATGATCATGAAGCTTTGGTATTGTTGTTATTTAGTGGTAACAATAGTGTGTATGATTTTACCGGTGTCACTGTCAATGTAGAAACAGAGGTGTTGACGGCGTTTAAAGAGTATAATGAGTTTTATGAACTTCAGGTAGTCGGAAATAAGAATGTTATCAAAAATTTGACTTTGGTAGATGTAGGCTCGGTACATGATCACCCAACAAGAAGAGCTTGTAATGTAGTTATGGATGGTGCAAATAATAAAATAGAAGGTCTACACTTAAGTACCAAAGGATCTTACCCGTATGGTTATGGAGAAACGTTTGGAAAAGGAGGCAAAAATGTAATCCCTCATTTTAAGCATTCTGCCTTTTTGGTTCGGGGTTATAAGAATCATGTAAAAAACTGTACAATTATTCACAGATCTTATGGGCATGCCTTGTTTATGCAGGCGGCAGATGTGCCTTTAATAGAAGGTTGTTATATAGAAGGTGCCATGCGATCTACAGATGATATGCTTGCTGAAAATGGTACAGGTTCAGACGGCGATAAAGCCGGTTTCATGACATATTTTGGGTATAAATTACCACCAGGGTATATGATGAGCCTGGGCGAAGGAGGTATAAGAGCATATAATGGTGGAGAAACTATAATTGACGGTGTGGAGTATAACCGCGGAACTTCGAACCCAACAATCATAAATTGCACGGTAAAAAATATGAGGGCTGGGGTAACGTTGACACATGCAACAGGAACTAAATATGTAAGTGGTACTACGGTTATAGGGTGCGAAAGAGGTTTTTGTATTGGCACTGGAGATATTGTAGATAGTTATGCCGATACACAGTATGGACCGGCATTAGGTGTAGATTACATTACCGATAGTGGTATGAATGCGGAAATCACCTTATTGCCTTATGAAGGGAAATCATATAATGGTAGCGGTCATGCGGCTATAATAATTGGGAGTAATCATAAAATTACGCTTAAAAATGCGAATCCTAATCCAGATCAAAACCTTAAAATTAACATTGGTGGCGATAACCGAACCATTGGTTTACTTGCAAAAGACGAAAACTATTCTGCTTCAAATATTTTACTCCACAACTTAACCGAGTACCCTGTAGTGCTAGATGATAATAGTAGTAATTGTAAAGGTATTTCTGCAGGTAAGGTATTAGATGAGGGACAAAATAATCATCTGTTCTTCAAGGAAATTTTAAAAGATTAAGAGGATAATTTATCCCTCGTATGAAACTAATTAAAGAATAAAAACAATTATAGACCTATGTTTTTAATAGCAACAAAATCAACCTTCAGAAACCATGATTATTTTTCTCTATCACTACTTATTGTCATAACATCTTTGTTATTCTCATGTCAGGAGAAAAAGCAAATCACCACAGATAAAAAGAGTAAACCCAATGTTATATTAATATTGGTAGATGATCAAGGCTACGGTGATATTGCCGCATTGGGTAATCCATATATTAAAACACCTAATTTAGACAAGCTTCATTCACAAAGCGCACGATTTACAGATTATCATGTAAATCCTACTTGCGCACCAACAAGAGCAGCATTATTAACAGGTCATAATGCAAATAGGGCAGGTGTTTGGCATACCATAAATGGTAGGTCCATGTTATTGGAAACTGAAACGACTATGGCTCAAATATTCAAGGATAATGGGTATTCAACCTCCATGTTCGGAAAATGGCATTTAGGGGATAATTATCCTTTTAGACCACAAGACAAAGGTTTTGACGAAGTACTATCGCACGGTGGCGGTGGTATGGAGCAAACAATGGATTATTGGGATAACGACTATTTTGACGATATGTATGTTCATAATGGAGAGCTTAAAAGATTTGAAGGTTATAGCACAGATATTTGGTTTAATGAAGCTATTAAGCATATCGAAAAAAATAAAGATCAACCCTTCTTTTGTTACTTGCCAACGAATACGGCTCATTCGCCCTACTTTGTAGCCGATAAGTATATAGAGCCTTATAAGGATAATGATAGTATTCCTTTACCTGCGTTTTATGGTATGATTGCGAATATTGATGAGAATGTGGGCAAGCTTGTTACTTATTTAGAAAAGTCAGAACTTATGGATAATACCATCTTGATTTTTACAACGGATAACGGTACGGCTCAAGGCGCTAAAACCGACGGGCATAGATTAGACGGTTTTATAAAGAAAGGCTTCAATGCCGGTATGCGTGGGGTCAAGGCAAGTAAGTATGAAGGTGGACACCGGGTACCATTGTTTATTCATTGGAAGAATGGAGGTATAACCGTAGGGAAAGATATTGATGAACTAACTGCACATTTTGATGTATTACCTACATTGGTAGAGATGTGCGATTTAGAAGTAGATTCGGCTATCAATTTTGACGGTAAGAGTTTACTTCCGCTTATAAATGGAGAAACAGAAGAGTTCAATAATAGAATTGTCATTACTAACTCTCAACGTACCGAAATTCCAGAACCATGGCGCAGAACTTCTTTAATGCAAGGAAAATGGCGATTGATTGATAGTACTGAATTATATAATCTGGCTACTGATCCACAACAGCGGCTAAACATTGCCCAAAATCATCCTGAGAAAATTGCGGAGTTCAAGGAAGCTTACAATACTTGGTGGCAAGATTTACTTCCGGGTTATGAAGAACTACCACGTATCTATGTTGGGCATGAAAAAGAAAATCCCGCAAAGTTATATTGTCATGATTGGCATACAGATGGTGATAGTCCGTGGCATCAAAGACATATTCGTACAGGATATATGGATAATGGATATTGGGCTTTAAAAGTTGTTGAGGCAGGTACGTATTCAGTTAAACTTAGAAGATGGCCAGAGGAAACAAAATTGGCATTAAATGCAGAAGCAGCAATAAGACCTGCAAAAGAAGGTACTAGTGTGTCCGCAAGTAAGCCAGGTAAATCTTTACCTATTACTAAGGCAAGATTAAAAGTGCAACAGGTTGATAAGGAGATCGATGTAGACCCTACCCGTGAATATGCAGAATTTACTGTTGATTTGACCAAAGGAGATACAGAACTTCAAACTTGGTTTACATTAGAGGATAAAGAAACCTTGGGAGCTTATTTTGTTAGTGTAGAAAAACTAGAATAGGCTAAGTGCTTGATTTTTAGAATTTAATTTTATCCTGATTCATAATTTATCAAAAATGAACTATGAGTTATAATTAAATTAGAGCTAAAATCCCATATTGCATAGTATCGGAGTTAATCTATAATAAGAGTCATGAGTCTAATGAACAGTAACTATTTAAAATCATCAATATTTCTGCTGTACACTGTGGTTTTTAATTATAGTTGTACTCCAACGTTAAAAGTACTGGAGTTAACTGATTCTTTAGAGGTAAATGCCAAGTTGTTATACGAAGAAGATTTTGATGATAACTTAGATGCTTGGCAAGTGGAACAAATGGAAGGGGGCAGCAGCATCTTAAAAGACAGTAAACTAGAAATAGATGATGTTGCTGGTTGTACAATTTGGTATAAGAAAGAGCTGTCTGGACCTATTATGATTGAGTATGATACGTATATCATAGATGAAGGAGGTGCTAATGACCGGGTTTCTGACATGAATTGTTTTTGGATGGCAACTGATGTTGAGAACCCAGAAAATTTGTTCGCAAAATCGGCATCTAGACATGGTAAGTTTTCTAACTACGATAATTTACGCCTGTATTATATGGGTGTGGGTGGTCATGATAATACAAAAACGAGATTTAGAAGGTATGTAGGTAATGGAGAAAGACCATTGTTAAAAGAGCACGATTTTACTAAAAACGAGTATCTTTTAGAGCCCAACAAAAATTATCATATTAGAATTATTGCCTACAATAATGTAATTCAATATTATAGGAACGGAGTTAAAATGATTGACCTATTTGACGACGATCCATATACTAGTGGTTATTTCGGATTTAGAACGGTCAATAACCATATGACCATTGATAATTTTAAAGTGTACAGATTAAAACAATAATAAAAATATAATTAAATGTCTACAACGTATAAAACGAGATATGCTTCTAGTCCAGAAGCAGTTAAACAATATGATACTACAGCTTTACGCAATGAGTTTTTGATTGATGACCTTATGAAAAAAGGAGAGATCAATCTTACTTATACGCATTACGATCGATATATTGCTGGTTCAGCAGTTCCTGAAACAGCTTTGCAATTGGAAAGTATTGATCCTCTAAAAGCGGAATTTTTCTTGGAAAGAAGAGAAATGGGGATAATCAACGTTGGTGAAAGCGGTTCTGTTGAGGTAGATGGTAAAACTTATAGTCTAGGGCATAAAGATGCTTTATATATTGGCATGGGAGCTAAAGATGTCGTTTTTAAGAGCGATGACGCTAATAACCCTGCTAAATTCTACATCAATTCGGCTCCAGCACATACAACGTATCCAACCAAAAAGGTAAGTTTAGAAGAGGCTAATAAATTAGAATTAGGGTCTTTAGAAACAGCAAACCATAGAACGGTAAGCCAAATGATTATTGGTGGTGTGGTTACCACTTGCCAATTGCAAATGGGAATGACAAAATTGAAAACAGGTAGTGTTTGGAACACGATGCCGGCTCATGTTCACGACCGTAGGATGGAGGTCTATTTTTATTTAGACGTTCCAGAAGGTCAGGCAGTATGTCATTTTATGGGGCAACCTCAAGAAACACGTCATATATGGATGCATAATCATCAAGCTGTAATTTCTCCGCCATGGTCTATTCATTGTGGTTCAGGAACGTCTAACTATACTTTTATATGGGGTATGGCGGGTGAAAATTTAGACTACAGCGATATGGATGTAGCAGCAATAACAGAATTAAAATAAAATTATGTCTACGGAACTATTTAATTTAAAAGGAAAAGTTGCTCTTGTAACTGGCAGTACACATGGTTTAGGTATGGCTATGGCCAAGGGCTTAGGTATGGCCGGTGCTAGATTGATAGTTAATGGTAATTCATCGCAATCTAAAATAGATGATGCTGTAGATTATTATAAGTCTTTGGGCATTGATGCACTTGGATTTAAGTTCAATGTCACGAATGAAGAAGAAGTAATCAAAGCTATAAATGACATTCAAAGTAAGGTTGGTTCAATAGATATACTTGTAAATAATGCAGGGATAATTAAACGAACTCCTTTGGAAGATATGGAAGTTGAAGACTTCAAAGAAGTTATCAACGTTGATTTGGTGAGTCCGTTCATTGTGTCAAAGCACGTGGTAAAAACCATGATAGCAAAGAAACAAGGTAAGATTATCAATATTTGCTCAATGATGAGTGAGTTGGGTAGAAATACCGTTGGTGCATATGCTGCTGCAAAAGGAGGTTTAAAAATGTTGACCCAAAATATGGCTACGGAATGGGCAAAACATAACATACAGGTAAATGGTATAGGACCGGGTTATTTTGCAACCAGCCAAACAGCTCCAATACGTGTAGATGGTCACCCGTTTAATGAATTTATTTTGAATAGAACGCCAGCTGCAAAATGGGGAGATCCAGATGACTTGGCGGGAGCGGCAATATTTTTATCCTCAAGAGCTAGCGATTTTGTAAATGGACATATTCTGTATGTTGATGGTGGTATTCTAGCTAGCATAGGTAAACCAAGTAATGAAAGCTAAAATTATGATCAATCTAAACTCTCTAAAGTATTGTATGGCTGTCTTAACCTTGTTTTTGATGGGTTGTGCAAGCGAAAAACCGTTACAAATTCAAGTAACTAATAATTTGGATATAAATCGTTCTTTCGAGACTGTTGAAATTGATTTGGATCTTTTGAAATCAAACGAAGAACTTAAGTTTACAGCCGGAAAAACATATAAAATCAGTGAAGTAGGTACTACTTCAGAATTGGTTTCACAGTTAAGTGATACTGATGGGGATGGTACTGCAGATGTATTATTGTTACAGCCAATAATAGATGCGAATTCAAGTAAATCTTTCACTATTGGTCTTAAAGATATTGAAGATCAAACAGATGAGATTCCTACCTGTTATTCACGATTCGTTCCTGAACGTACAGATGATTATGCTTGGGAAAATGATAGGGTCGCTTTTAGAACATATGGTCCTGTTGCACAAAAAATGATAGAGGACAATGTACCTGGTGGTACATTGTCAAGTGGAATGGATGCTTGGTTAAAAAGAGTAGATTATCCTATCATTAACAAGTGGTATAAAAAAGAACTAGAGACAGATGGGTCTTATCATGAAGATGACGGAGAAGGTTTAGATAATTTTCATGTGGGTACTAGTAGAGGAGTAGGTGGTATTGCAATTAAGGTAGATACTGCATATCAATTTTCAAGAAATTTTACAGATTATAAAACTATTGAAACCGGACCGATTAGAACTAGTTTTTGGATTACTTATGCACCATGGAAAGCAGGAGATAAAACCATAAAGGAAAAGAAATATATTTCTTTGGATCGAGGAAGTAACTTATCAAAATTTAGGGTTGAAATTGACGGGTCGGAAACACTGTCTGTAGGTCTTACACTCCATGAAAAAGATGGGGAAACAACTACAGATGTTGAAGAAGGTTGGGTAAGTTATTGGGAACCATATTTTGGCTCAGAATTAGGAACTGGTGTTGTAGTTCCTTCAAGCGCTATGTTGGGATATGATAAGTATGTAACCGATGCCAAAGATTTAAGCAACTTATACGCACAACTAAAAGTAGTTGACGGTGAAGCAGTGTATTATACAGGATTTGGCTGGAAAAAAAGTAAACAATTTAGTTCAAAAGAAGAATGGAACAACTATTTAAAGCAATTTGCTAAAAAGATAAATACACCATTACAAGTAGAAATAGTGCAATAAAATATTCAGATAATCTGTATGCTTTTTGAGTTTGTTTACTCATACTTAAGTATACAGATTATCTGTTTTTATTAGTTTATTTTCTTAATAAGATGATTAGGAAAGTCTAATGTTCTTTCACAACAAACCTGTTCCATCACCTGTTGCAATTCGGTTTTTAATAATGAGATAGTATGGTTGCCACCTTCATTTCCTAAGGCGGCTACTCCGTACATAAATGATCGCCCTAAGAAAGTAAACTCTGCACCAGAGGCCATAGTTCTGGCTATATCTGGACCAGAGCGCAAACCACTATCCATCATTACCTTAATTTGATTGCCATACTTCTCTGCTATTCTGGTCAATGGTCTAATTGTAGATTCACCTGCATCTAATTGTCTTCCGCCATGGTTAGAGACAATGATACCATCTAATCCTAAGCGAATAGCTTTTTCAGCATCCATTTCAGACGCTACACCTTTTAGAACTAATTTGCCTTTCCACATATCGCGAATAGGCTTAATCTTTTCCTCGTTTAATCTACCGGTAAAGGTTTGGTCCATAAACTTGCCTAGTTGTTTTAAATCTAAGTTTTTAGGCATATAGGGTTTTAGTGTTTCAAAATTAGGCTGCCCATGAATTAGCGTTTTCATAGCCCATTCTGGTTTACCTAGAATTTGGAGTATATTTTTTACACTCATATTTGGAGGCATAGCCAAACCATTTCTAATGTCTCGTGGTCTAAAACCAAAAGTAGGTACATCTGATAAAATTACGAGAACTGGACATTCTGCCTGTGCAGCTCTATTGATCATGTCGTCTCGTAATCTATTTTCCGTTGGATGATATAATTGAAACCAAGCCTGGCCTTCTGTTATCTCAGAAATTCTTTCAATACTACTTGTAGATACCGTGCTTAATACAAACGGTATGTTATGTTCAAATGCAGCTTTGGCTAAAATTTCTGGAGCGTTTGGCCACATTAGACCTTGTAGACCAACTGGTGCAATACCGAAAGGAGCATCGTATGTATGACCAAATAACTCGGTTTTCATATCAGAACCTGTGTGCTTACTTAGGTAACTAGGAGATAATTCTACCTCTCTTATTTCTGCAGTATTTTTTATCAGGTTTACATCTTCATTACAACCACCGTCCAAATATTCAAAAGCAAATTTTGGAATTTTCTTCTTTGCTTTATTTCGTAAGTCGGTAACAGAAGGGTAGTTGTTGTTTATGGTAAGTTTGGCTTTACTCATAATTCAAATATTTTGTTCATTAATCGCCATTTTTCTCCAGGTTTGGAATTTGGTATAGCTTTTTGGTATTTCCACATCAAATTCTCCCATTCTTGGACTTTAAGGTTATTTTTATCTGCTTCTTGTTTCTTCTCAAAAGAGAATAATACATTGGTTTCCATAATCATGAATAGCCGATTTTCAACCAGATAAATTTCTAGTTTTTCAATGTGAGAATCTTTGATACTTTCAATAATTTCTGGCCATACCTTTTTATGGTGTGTAATATATTCATTTATAAGAACAGCATCATTCTTTAAATCTAAAGCAAAACAATATTTTTTATTTTCCATTTAGTTCTGATAGTATTTATTGGTCATTTGCCCATAAAAAGCGATGATTACAAAACAGATTAAAGGTAAAATGAAGGAGAAATTTACTTCAGATAATCCTAGAATTTGAGTGTCATTCACACCAAATCCGCCAATATCAATAATTTTTCCTTGGAACCCTGGCATTAAAGCCCCACCTACAATGGCCATAACTAAACCGGCCGCGCCAATTTTTGATTCTTCTTCTTCTAAATTCTCTAAAGCAATACCGTAAATGGTAGGAAACATAACCGACATGCATAGCGACATGGCTACCAGGCAGTAAAGTCCTATTTCGCCCACTAAAAACATGGTTCCGAGTGATGCTAAAATAGCAGCAAAGGCGTAAATTAAAAGTAGTTTACCTGAGGATATAAATCTTAAAAGATATGTACCAATAACCCTACCCACTAAAAATAAAATAAAAGCTACAATTTGATAATTGGCAGCAGTTTCGCTATCCATGCCAATAGCTTCTGCATATTGGTAAATATAGGTCCAACACATAATTTGTGCTCCTACGTAGAAAATTTGCGCAACAACACCAAAAACGTATTTTTTGTTTTTCTTCAAAGAATTAAAAGTATGGCTTAAACTGGGTATGAAGCCATCACCTTTAGATTGTGGCATTTTACTAACTGCAATAAGTACTAAAATAGCCAGTATTACCAGCCCTAAAATAACATATGGGTCTCTTATAACCATTAAATCTGATGTTCTTATGAGTGCTTTTTTAGATTCTGATAAAGCACTATAATTCTCAATATCGTCTGATTGTAGATTTTTTAGTACAAATTGTTGCGCCACCAAAAGCCCCAATAAAAGTCCTATAGGATTAAAAGCTTGAGCCAGATTTAATCGCTGAGTCGCTGTTTTTGGGTCTCCCATTGCTAATATATATGGATTAGCAGTAGTTTCTAAAAATGCTAGACCAAAAGTTAAAATATATAATCCCAAACAAAAGAACCAAAATTGTTCTGTAATGGCAGCAGGATAAAAAAGTAACGCTCCTGTGGCATACAAAGCCAAACCAATAAGTACACCCACTTTGTAAGAGTATTTTCTAACAAACAGTGCTGCAGGTAACGCCATACAGAAATACCCTCCGTAAAAAGCCATTTGTACCCAAGCTGCTTGTGAGTTAGAGAGTTCTAAAACTTTTTTAAATGCCTGTACCATTGGATCGGTAACGGCATTTGCAAATCCCCATAGCGCGAATAATGATGTTATTAAAATAAAAGGCAAAAGCGCTTTTTTAGAAACTATTGGTTTTTTATCAATATTCGACATTGGTGGTTGGTTTAGAATTAGGTAATTAATTTATAATCTAGGGTAATGTTATAATGCACGATCTAAATGACTATAACCACCATCTACAAATATTAATTGACCAGTGGTGTGGCTAGATTTTTCAGATAATAAAAATGCAACCATATCTGCAATTTCCTCAACTGTGGTCATTCTGTTTTCTAAAGGAATTTTTTCTGTAATACCCTTTAATTTTACTTCAGGGTTGGGTAGAGAGTTTATCCATCTATCATACAAAGGCGTATAGCATTCCGCAACAATTACAGCATTAACTCTAATGGAGTAGGGTAAAAGTTCTACTGCCCATTCTCTAGTAAGTGCATTTCTACCACCATTTGCCGCAGCGTATCCAGAAGTTCCCCCTTGTCCGGTTACCGAAGTTTTAGATCCAATATTTACAATAGCGCCTTTATTTTTTTTTAGTTCTGGCAATGCATAATGTGCCATCATATAATAATGCGTAAGATTTCTTGAGATAGATTTCATGAAGTCATCATGGTTACCTTCTTCTAAGCCTACAGAATCATTTACTCCTGCATTGTTGACCAAGCCATCTATTCTTCCAAATCTAGAAATACAACTAGCAACAGTTTCCTTACACTGTTCTGGGTTTGTAAGCTCGGCAAAAGCATAACCAGCCTGGCCACCGCTTTTTTCAATCTCTGAAATAACTGAAACGATATTGGCTTTGTTTCTTCCTAAGATGTAGGGAATTGCCCCCTCTTTGGCAAGGCTAATACTTATTCCTCTACCAATACCAGATGAACCTCCGGAAACGATTATAATTTTATTTTTCAATTTTAAATCCATGGTTTGGTATGTTTTATTTTTAGATAGATATAATTTAAATAGTTATTCCGTAAAAATTTATGGCATTCAGCCCCATAACTTGCTGTTGTTCTTGGCTGGATAATTTCTTAATATAGGTAGTCACTATCTCTTTTGTTTTTGAATAATTTCCAGATAATAGACATACGGGCCAATCGGATCCATACATGATACGATGCGCCCCGAATTCTTCAAAAATCACATCTATATATGGGATGAAATCTTCAGTTTTCCAATTATGCCAATCTGCTTCTGTGGTTAAACCTGAAAACTTGCAATACACATTGGGCAATGCTGCCAGTGTTTTAATAGCTGCTTTCCAAGTTTCTATTTCCCCAAATTTTATGGAGGGTTTTGCTATATGATCAAGTACAAATTTTTGATTCGGAAATTTTGAAACTAAGGTTACACAATTTTGTAATTGATGTGCATAAATTAATAAGTCGTAGGTTAAATTTAAGGGTGCTAGCTTATTAATTCCATTAAGAAACGTTTGGTCAAGCATAAAGTCATCCTTTTCCGCCTGTAAAATATGACGAACCCCTTTAAAGAGTGTATTTTGACTAAAATATTCTAAGCGATTTTCAACACCGGTATCACTAAGGTTTACCCAGCCAACAACACCTTTAATGAACTTGTTATTTTTAGCTAAATCCAATAAAAATACAGTTTCTTGTTCAGACTGGTCTGCCTGTATTGCAATGCAACCATCAACATTGTTTGTTTTAAGAATGGGTTCAAGATCAGCAGGTAGAAAATCTCTCTGAATGATTTTCATAGTATCATCTATCCAACTATCTCTAACCGAATCATACTTCCAAAAATGTTGATGGCTGTCAATTATCATTTTGTATATGCCTTGGCTACTTGTTTAGAACTACCTAGTTTTTCTATACCTAATTCAACCACGTCACCAGGGTTTAAATATCTTGGAGGGTTGAATCCTAAGCCTACACCAAAGGGTGTTCCTGTTGATATGATGTCACCTGGCAAAAGTGTCATGTATTGACTAATATAACTAACCAATTCAGGCACATTGAAAACTAAATCTTCAGTATTGCTATTCTGTAATAATTCACCATTTACTTTTAGCCATAGATCTAAGTTATGTGGATTAGCAACTTCATCTTTAGTAGCTAAAAATGGACCAATAGGAGCAAATGTGTCACAGCTTTTTCCTTTTACCCATTGTCCCTCTTTTTCTAATTGAAATTCTCTTTCACTATAATCATTATGCAGCATATAACCTGCAACATAATCCATGGCATCCGCTTCTTCTACATAACTGGCTTTTTTACCTATTACTACTGCTAGCTCTACTTCCCAATCGGTTTTTTTACTGTTTTTAGGAATAATTACATCGTCATTAGGACCTACAATGGCAGAAGTGGCCTTAAAAAATAAAACAGGTTCGGTTGGTACTTTCATTCCACTTTCTGCTGCATGCTTTGCGTAATTTAAACCAACACAAACAATTTTAGAAGGTTTTTTAAGGGGAGGAGCCAAGCGTGTGCTCTTGTCTATTTTTGGTAGATTTTCTGCTTTTTCATCAAGCCAAGATTTTAGTCGGCTTAAGCCATCGTTATTAAAAAATTGTTCATCATAATCTTCTCCAAAACTAGAAGTATCTACCCATTCTCCATTTTCAAGGATTACACCTGGTTTTTCATTCTCTATTGTTCCAAATCGTATTAATTTCATGCTATATATTTTATCCGTTAAGTTTTATGAATCCCCCATCAATTGGGAAATCTGTTCCTGTAATAAATGAAGCCTCGTCAGAACACAGGTAAAGGGCTAGGTCAGCTACTTCTTGGGGTTTACCCATTCTGCCAATTGGTTGGGTTGCCGATAATTTATCGAACATTTCTTCTTCTTGCCCAGGATAGTTGTTTTTTATAAATCCGTCAACAAAGGGAGTGTGTATTCTAGCAGGGGAAATACTGTTGCAACGAATACCATCCTTAACATAATCCTTCGCAACAGAATACGTCATGGTAAGCATAGCTCCTTTACTCATAGAGTATGCAAAACGATCATCTATACCTACGCTTGAAGCAATTGATGCCATGTTGATAATAACGCCACCATTTTCTTTCATCTTTGGTATTAAGGCATACATACAATTATAAGGACCTTTTACATTTACTTCATATATGCGATCTAAATCTGCTTCTGTCGTTTTTTCAATATTTCCAACATGAGCAATCCCCGCGTTGTTGATTAAAATAGATACGTTATGCTTAGCTGTAATTTTATCTATGATATTGGTAACTTGTTTTTGCTCGACTACGTTACAATTATAGGCAAAAGCGTTACCACCTTCTTCTTTAATTACGTTGACGGTACTTTCTGCATTATCCGCGTTTAGTTCTAAAATATGAACTGTAGCGCCCTGTGCGGCAAAAGTGGTAGAAATAGCCTTTCCTATGCCGCTACCGCCGCCAGTAATAATTACATTTTTGCCTTTTAGGTTAAACTTCATGTATATTATATTTAAATATTCTGTAATTCTTTTTTCCAAAATTCACCATCGGGAAAAGTATAGGTATCTAAAGAATCTTCTTTCATTGTAATACTATAACCTGGTAATTTTGGAGGCATATAAGCTCCATTTTTTATAACAACAGGGTCGTAAAAATGTTCATGTAAATGATCTACATATTCAATTATTCTATTTTCCATAGTTCCACTGATAGCTATATAATCTATCATGGATAAATGTTGAACATATTCACAAAGACCAACACCGCCCGCATGTGGACAAACAGGAATATTGAATTTAGCGGCCATTAATAAAATGGCTAAAATTTCATTTACCCCACCAACTCTGCAGCTATCTATTTGACAGATACCAATAGCACCTGCTTGCATTAGTTGCTTAAAGATAACTCTGTTTTGACAATGTTCGCCAGTAGCAACCTCAATTGGTTTTACTGCCTTGGCAATTTTAGCATGTCCTAAAATATCATCAGGACTTGTAGGCTCTTCAATCCACCAAGGGTTAAATTTTTTAAGTGATTCCATATTGGTAATGGCTTCATCAACATCCCATTTTTGATTGGCATCCATCATAAGCTTTAAATCATCGCCAATTTCTTCACGAATAATTGCGGCGCGTCTCATATCATCCTTAAGATCTGATCCCACCTTAATTTTCATATGCTTAAAACCACTTTCCTTTGCCTCTTTACAAAGACGTCTCATTTTATCATCAGAATAACCTAACCAACCGGCAGAGGTAGTGTAAGCCGGATACCCTTTTTCTTCTAAATGAGCAATGCGTTCTCGTTTAGTAGCCTCTTTTTTAGATAACATTTCTAAGGCTTCTTGTGGTGTAATGGCATCGGTAATGTATGTAAAGTCAATACATGAAACCAGTTCCGTAGAGGTCATGTCTGCTAAAAGTTTCCAAAGTGGTTTCTTTTCGACTTTGGCATATAAGTCCCAAACAGCATTTACAATAGCGCCAGTAGCTAAATGGATTACCCCTTTTTCTGGACCTAACCATCTTAATTGGCTATCACCGGTAATCATTTTCCAAAAAGCTCCCATGTTTGCAGTGAAACTTTCTAAAGATTTACCAATAACCAGATGAGAAAGAGACTTTATGGCTTGGGTGCAAAGTTCGTTACCTCTACCTATAGTAAAGGTGAGTCCATGACCTTCATAGCCTTCAGGGGCATTTGTTTTTAAAATGACATATGCAGCACTATAATCTGGATCTGGGTTCATAGCATCTGAACCATCTAAAGATTTGCTTGTAGGAAAACGGATGTCCCTCGCTATTACATCAGTAATTATGATAGAATTTGACATTGATTTAGTTTTAATCAAAAATATCTCAACTAACACCTTAAAACCACCTAATAAAATACCAAATTCGATACTTTTTTTGCATTATGATTATAAATGTTTTTTATGTTGGCTTAAAAAGGAGGAAGGAGATTCATTTTTTATAATTCTAAACTGTCTATTGAAATTGGAAATATTTCCAAAACCACATGCATAAGCAATTGATGTAATACTCTCTTTGTTTTCCAATAACATTTTACATGCAAAGCCAATTCGTATTTCATTTAAAAATCTAGTAAATGGTTTACGATGTATGGTTTTGAAAAACCTACTGAATGCAGAAGCGTTCATATTGGCTAATTCAGCAACGTCTTTAGAACTTATAGGGGTATGAAAGTTTTGATAAACGTATTCATATATAGTATTTAGTCTTTTGTTTTCCGTTTGATGAAAAGTATTGATGAAACCGTTACTAGATAATAAAGTGTAATGTTGCGTCTGTTCTAGTTTACTTAAAATTTCAATTATTCTTGTTATTTTGATAGCAGGATTAAGACTACTTAAATTAAGTAACTCATTTTTTATATTATCAGTAACGTTGTTAAATTTAATTCCTTGGGCCGCTTTTTTTAAAAGATGAGATATAGGTTGCATTTCTGGCAATGACAAAAACTCTTTGCCTACAAAGTTATCTTTGAAATGCACTGACACCGCCTGAGCGGTAAGACTTGAATTTTCTTCGAAATATGCCTCGTCATTTAACCACATATGTGGTACGTTTTTACCTATTAATATTACTTCACCAGATTGAAATTTTTCAATGCTATCACCTACAAATCTGGTTCCGGTACTCTTTATAATGTAGACCAATTCTAATTCTTCATGAAAATGCCAAACCTTTAAAAAGTTCTTATAATTATTTTGAGATACAGTAATTGAAGTATTTCCTGTACTTGACCTATCTAGTAAATGAAGTTTCATTTCATGAATTTAGTACAAAATACGAACTATATTGAATGTATAAAAAATATCTAATATTAGAATGAGCGTTTAAGCAGATTGTTTGTACTTATATACAAAAGATTAGGGCGAAAACAACATTGTTGTTTTCGCCCTAATCTTTAAAAAATAAACATTACACAAAGTCTAAAACTTTATGTATTTACATCCTAATATCTTGTTTTGTCGTTTTTAGATGCCCAGTTATTAAAAACTTCAACAGCTTCTTCTTGTAACATTTGTTTAAAGTGAATTTGTCTGTCTTGCATGTCCACTTCCAATTCGTCATAAATAAACTGGTCATCAAAATCTATCGCTTTTGCATCTGCTTTATCACAACCATAATAAACTGCTTTTGGTCTAGCCCAATAAATGGCACCAAAACACATAGGGCAAGGTTCGCAAGAGGTGTAAATAATGCAATCAGTAAGTTGAAAAGTACTTAATTTTTTACAGGCATCTCGTATAACAACCATTTCTGCGTGTGCAGTAGGATCATTTGTAGAGGTTACTTTATTATGACCTTCGGCAATAATTTCTCCGTCTTTTACAACTACAGCACCAAAAGGGCCACCTGCATTAGAGTTCATTCCTTTTGCGGCCATTTCAATGGCTCTTCTCATAAAAAACTCGTGATCTTTCGTCATATTTCTATAATTCTAATAATATATTATTGAGTAAATGGGGGTGCAAATTACGTCATTTATATACAATTTTAGGGCTAGTGTTTTTTGAACATGAAAGATATTTTTTAGGGGAATGTTAAAATAATTATGAAAGATTAGGATAATAATACGACTGAATGTTAAAACCGACCAATTTTAAAAAGATTTAGGAGCATTATTGATTAGGTAATATCTTTTGCATTTGCAGCTCCATAAAATCTATTCAACTGTCGTATGAAGTAACTCTGTTAAATTTATAGCTTCTGTATACAATTGATAATCAGTAATATTGGTTTCTGTTAAAATTATAATTTGAAAGCAATAACTAAATATTGGTTCCTAGAAGGATTTAGCCTTTTTAAAAAGTTAGGGATGCCTTCTATGATGAAACTATGTGATTTTTTAGAAATGGATCATGTAGATAAAGGCAGTATCATTGAAATAGGAGCACGAGATAGAAAATGCATTTTCTTTTTGAAAAATGGATCTGTTAAAATTATGGACTCAGAAAGTGACATTGTAAAGTATGTCGTTAAGAAGGGAAATATTTTTGGAGAATTATCCATTTATGATAAAGATAGCTCCTCTAAAGAGGTTGCCATAGCTCTAGAAGACGTTGTTATTTGTTATATCGAATCTGATATGATGGAAGATTTGATGGAAGAACATAAATCTTTAAAAAATGGCTTGCTAAAAATATATGGTCTGCGCATTAGAAAATTAGAGACAAGACTTCAAGACCTGTTATACAAAGACAGTAAGACAAGAATCTCTGAATTTATTAAAGCTTACATAGAAGAGTTCGGTGAAAGTAATAAGGAAAGGGTAGTGGCAAAGAATCTTCTTTCTCATAAAGATATTGCCAACTTAACCAACACTTCTAGACAGACGGTCAATAACGTATTAAGTACAATGCGTAAAGACAACGTCATTGATTATGATTCAAAATTTATATCATATTCACAAACCACTTTAAGTACAAACACTAAGTAAACCAACTGTAATGAAAAAGTTCACCCATTTTCTCCTAATCTTCCTTTTAGTATTAGTTACGAGTACTGTTTATTCTCAAGAAATAGAGCAGTCCATTTATGTTACAGCCAACACATGGAATGTTTCTGATACTGAAGTGCTCACTGAGATTTCAAAAAAATCGCAATTAGTAAATAAGCCTACCGTATTAATATTAGGAAACGCTGCACCTAAAACTGAAATAGAAAAATCATTGGATAAGCAGTTGTCTATATTATCAAATTTAGGAAATGATGTCATTTTTATTCCTGGTAATAAAGAGTGGGTAAATGGGTATAAAAGTGTTTCTGATATTGAAAAGTATATCCAGAAAAATAGCCAAGCCAAATTTTCACCTGATGATGCAGAACCTATTAAGCATCAAGATTTGGGAGAAAACGTAGAATTGATTACGGTAGATTCTCAATGGTTTTTAGAAAACTGGGACGATCACATTTATATTAATGAAGAATCTGAAATACAGAATAGAACTTTATTCTTTTTGGAATTTGAAAATCGCATAAAAAAAGCACAAGGCAAAATCGTTTTTGTTGCAATACATCACCCAACAAAAACATATAGTAAACAAGGTTTTCTTAGTAATATTGGCGGATTCTCTACACAAGAATTTCAAAATAAGCAATACCGATCACTTAGAAACAGATTAAAGACAATTGCCGTCGGTGCAGATAACGTTATCTTTTTATCAGGTCAAAGTGAAAATTTACAGTATATAAAAGGTAATGTACCTCAAATTATAAGTGGAGCAGCCGGTAAACTTGAAGCAGTAAAAAATGGAGAAAAAGATGATTTTTCTATTGCAAAAAAGGGTTATGTACGTCTAGATATTACTACTAACGGTAGTGTATTAGCAAAATACTATGCTTTAGAAAACGGCACTTTTAATGAGATTTTTAAGACGACGGTTCTAAAGAGCGAAACTGAAGATTTAGAAGTGTACAACTTCGATAAAAATCTAGGAACAACTAAATCAGCGGCTATTTATACTAAAGAAGCTGCTACTAAAAGTGGATTCTATAAAGCGCTTTGGGGTGAACATTATCGTAATTTCTATGGTAAAGAAGTTGATGCGCCAGTTGTTTTCTTAGATACTTTGATGGGCGGTTTAACTCCTTTGAAACGAGGAGGAGGGCAACAATCAAAATCACTTAGATTAGAAGATAAAGGGGGTAAGCAGTATGTTATGCGCGCTTTAAAAAAGAGTACCATAAAGTTCTTACAAGCGAATGCTTTTCAAGAAACTTATATTGGCGATGTTTTAGACGGTACAACCGTAGATAAATTTTTAGCCGATTTTTATACAACTTCAAACCCATATACTCCTTTTGTTATAGGTGAGTTGTCTGATGCGGTTAGTGTCAATCATACCAATCCTATTTTATATTACATTCCTAAACAAGAAACCCTAGGTGTTTATAATGACGAGTTTGGCGATGAGTTATACATGATTGAAGAGCATGTGGGCGACACACAAATAGAAGCAGAGAGTTTTGGGAAACCGTTGAAAATATTAAGTACCGCTGATGTTTTACAGGAAATAAACAGATCGGGTAAATCGGTAGTAGATGAGCCTTCTTATATCCGTGCAAGAATATTCGATATGCTTTTGGGAGATTGGGACCGTCATGAAGACCAATGGCGCTGGGCGCTTTATAAAAATGAAGACGGAACGGAGTATTGCAGTCCAATACCTAGAGACAGGGATCAAGCATTTTCAAAATACGACGGTACTTTAATCAGTTTTCTAACAAGAGTAATACCAGGGTTGCGTAAAATGCAAACTTATGATGAAGACCTTAGAAGTGTAAAATGGTTTGCAACGTCTCCGTATCATTTAGACTTAACTTTTATTCATGCCTCTGGATGGGAAGAATGGGAGAAGCAAACTGATCATATTCAAAAAGAACTATCAGATGCTGATATTGAAAATGCTTTTGAAGCAATTCCCGAAGAAATAAAAGGACCTGTTATCGATGATATAAAGCAGAAATTAAAAGGCAGACGAGATAATCTTAAAAAGATTTCAAAAGCGTATTACCTTCATTTGAATAAATTTCAAGTAGTTACTGGAACACAAAAAGCAGATGATTTTACAATAACAAGGCTAGCTGATGGAAAGACTTCGGTAAAAATAGACCGTAAAGATTTAGGTCTATTGAATCATACATTTTCAAACGAAATTACCAAAGAAATTTGGCTCTTCGGGTTAGATGGTAAAGATACTTTTACGGTAGAAGGAGAAGGAGATCATCCTATAAAAGTTAAAATAGTAGGAGGGAAGAAAAATGATACTTACGATTTTAAGAATACTCGAAAAGTAAAATTATACGATTACAAGGATAAGGAGAATACCATTGTAAATAAAAGATCTAAAAAATGGTTGGTAAATGATTATGAATTAAATAATTACGATCATAAAAAAGTAAAATATAATTTTAATCAGTTGTTGCCTATCATAGCATTTAATCCGGATGACGGAGTGAAATTAGGAGTGATAAGCAATCATACATCATATAGTTTACAACGCAATCCATTTACGTATAAACACAGTATCAATGCAGCATATTATACCAGTACGTCAGGTTTCGATTTGTCGTATAAAGGTGAATTCTCAAATATATTTCATAACTGGAATTTTGGTTTAGAAGGTTTATATACAAGTCCTAGTTTTTCAGAGAATTTCTTCGGTTTTGGAAATGAAACGCTCTATGATGCTGATGAGGAAGATTTAGATTTTAATAGAATTAGAATTAGTAAATTTAAAGCAGCAGTGTCATTGCAATGGGAAGGTATTAACGGAGGTTCTTTCTATTTTAAACCTTTAATAGAATCTTTTGAGGTTGATAATACAGAGGATCGTTTTGTAGCACAACTACCACAGACTAATACAATTTTTGATGGGCAAACCTATGCAGGTGTAGAAACTGCTTATAATTTCAAAAATAAAAACAGTGCCGCTTTCCCTACTTTAGGACTAGATGCAGGTTTGACTATAGGTTATAAAACGAATATAGATAATACCGACGCAGATAATAGTTTTGCATACATACAACCACAATTGGTCATTGATCATAAATTAACCAAAAGCGGAAGTATCGTTTTTGCAACCAAGATTGCAGGTGAAGCATTGATTGGTGATGATTTTGAGTTCTATCATGCAGCAACTATTGGTGGTATCAAAAGTTTAAGAGGATTTAGAAATGAAAGATTTACGGGAAAACAATCTTTTTATCAGAATACAGATTTAAGGTTTCCTTTAGGAGGGTTAAGAACTAGCCTTGTGCCGTTTAGATTTGGACTTACTGGTAGTTTCGATTATGGTAGGGTTTGGGTTGAAGATGACACTTCTAATAAATGGCATAATTCGGTAGGTGCGTCAGCTTGGCTTATAGGGGCTGAAGCATTTACGCTGAATCTGGGATATTTTAATAGTGTAGATGGGGGGCGTGTAGTCTTCGCACTAGGCTTTTCTTTTTAATTAAAAAATTACAACCAATGAAAAAACCAATTGCAATTGCTCAAGTAAGCACTTTAGAAAACAAGAAACCAGAACACGCATTAGTCAATGGTTTGGATTTAGTTATTGTAAAATTTGATGATGATATTTCTGTATTGTACTGTAGATGTCTGCATAGAGGAGCGCTAATGTCAGATGGTCATGTAGATGGTCATAACCTTATTTGTGGTGTTCACGGCTGGGATTATAGAGTAGATACCGGAGTTTCTGAATACAATAATGCAGAGGTGTTACAAAAGTTTACTATTAAAATAGAAGGGGATAGTCTTTTTGTAGATGAAGAAGAGATAGATGCTTATTTAGTAGACAGTCCGCAGCCATTTAATAGAGATGCTTATTTAGGTGCTTACGCAGATACCCACCCTGAAGAAACAGAACCGTATACAGGGTATATAAAAGAATTAGCCACAAATGGATTAAAAAACTTGGGTCATCACGGATTCTCGGCTTCTATGGGAGTGGATAGAAATACGTTGCCAAAATGGAGCGATATTCAATTTTTGCCTGCCCAATTGGCAAGCAGACCTTTGTTAGATGAAGATGAAGTGGCAACAAAGGTGGTTATTGGTCCTAAAGCCAAGAAGCCTTTACATTTAGATATTCCCCTTTTTGTGAGTGATATGAGTTTTGGCGCATTATCTAGAGAAGCTAAAATAGCTTTGTCTAAAGGAGCGCAGTTAGCAGGTACAGGTATTTGCTCAGGAGAAGGCGGAATGTTACCTCATGAGCAAGAAAACAACAGCAAGTATTTTTATGAACTGGCTTCGGCAAAATTTGGATTTTCTTGGGATAAGCTAGACAAAGTTCAAGCTTTTCATTTTAAAGGCGGACAAGGTGCTAAAACAGGTACAGGGGGGCATTTGCCAGGTGCTAAAGTAAGTAAGGAAATTGCTGAGGTAAGAGGTTTAAAAGAAGGCGAGACGGCAATTTCACCGGCAACTTTCCCAGATTTTCATGGTGTAGATGACTTCAAATCTTTTGCAGAAAAAGTAAGAGAGCGTACGGGTGGTATTCCAATCGGATTCAAAATTGCAGCCAGTCATATAGAAAAAGATATTCAGTTTGCATTAGATGTAGGTGTAGATTATATCATTTTAGATGGTAGAGGTGGGGGAACAGGTTCAGCACCAACCATATTAAGAGATAATATTAATGTACCTACAATACCTGCTTTAGCAAGAGCAAGAAAATATTTAGATAAAGTAGGTGCTACAGATGTAACCTTGGTAATTACAGGAGGTTTACGTATTGCAGAAGATTTTGGTAAAGCACTTATGTTAGGTGCGGATGCTATTGCCGTATCAAACTCGGCTTTGCAAGCAATCGGTTGTTTGGGTATGCGTGCTTGTGGTAGTAACAACTGTCCGGTGGGTATTGCAACTCAAAAAGAATCTTTGCGTAGTAGGTTGATTATAGATTCTTCAGCGAAACAATTACATAACTATTTTGATGCCACAAATAACCTTATAAAAGTTATTGCAAGAGCTTGTGGTCATGATGATATCTCAAAATTCAATTTTGAAGATCTATCTACTTTTAATCATGATATGCATCGTTTAACAGGAATTAATTATGGTGGTGTTAACCCCTAAAAACAAAATATAAATGGAAAAAATGATGCATTTAGCAGCACAATATTTAGCTGCAGCAGGAATAAGTTTTGTAGAGAAGAAGGCAGATGATAGTCACACTAATCTTGGATGGTCAATTGATAAACAACGTCTTGAAACGCACCCGTTATCAACAGACGGAGACGTTCTTACTTTAAACTACAACACCTTTTCTTTGGAGTGGGATTCTCCTAAGAACAAAGCTTCTTTTGCATTGGATGGAAAAACCCATCAACAAGTATTGGAATGGTTAACGAATTCTGCAGATTCATTTTTGGGTAAGACATATACCTATGATTTTCATTACGACCTGCCATATTCAATTGATGATTCTTTCACCTTTGTACTAGATGGGTCTAAATTAAAGGAACTTGCGGATTTAAGATCCCTGACGCAATCTAGTTTAGAAAAAACACTTGCCGTAAATGGTTTAGAATCAGACATTCGTATTTGGCCCCATCATTTTGATTCGGGTGCTTATGTTGTAATTTCTGATGATTTGTCTATAGGCTTTGGTTTAGCTGTACCCGATACGATGGTCACTGAACACTATTTTTATATCAGCGGATACAAAGGTCATAGTGGTTTAGATACTTCTAAGTTTGATTCACTTTCATTAGGCGAGTGGAAAAATGAAGGATTCAAAGGAGCAGTTTTACCAGCTACAAATATTAATGAAGAACAAGCGGTACAGTTTTTTACGGAAGCTATTAACACCTATAAAAAGTAAATATGCAGGTAACCAGTCTTTCCTTAGAAGCCTTTAAAGAAATGGATTATTGGGCAGTTGAAAAATACAACCTGTCCATTGAATTGATGATGGAAAATGCAGGGCTTCAATTAGCAAGATTAATCGCAAAAAAAGCAACTGAGACCTCTGTAATTACTATTGGCGTTGGTAATGGAAACAATGGCGGCGGCGGACTAGTAGCTGCTCGTAGACTTGCTGCTTGGGGATTTAATGTGAATTTAGATTTGGTTGTACCTATTACCAAAGACCTGCCAAAAGCACAATTAGAAAGAGCATTGCTATTTGGGGCAAAAGAAGGCATCCTGGAAACCACTGATATTTGGGTAGATGCCTATCTCGGATTCTCTCAAAGATTGCCTCTTTCAGAGGCATTTGTAAAAAGTATTGCATTAGCCAACGCATCATCGGCATATAGAATTTCATTGGATATTCCTGTGGGTATATCTACAGATGGAGAATTGTTAGGGTTTAAGGCAAACCAAGTAATGACCTTGGCAGCTCCTAAAATTATTTTAGAAAAATTACCAAGCGAAGTAGGAGTATTTATGGCTGATTTAGGAATTCCAAAATCGGTTTATGAGCATTTTAATATAAAAATGCCAAATTTTAAAGAACACCAATTGATAAAGATTAAATAACCTAAAAAGAACCGACCCATGGAAAAGAAAGTAGTTTGGCATAAAGTGTTAGATAATAAAAAGAGATTGGCAGAAGGTCGTGTAATGACCGTTACTGCTGCTCATAAAGGTATTTGCTTAACACATTTTAAAGGCAAATTTTCTGCACTAGATAATAAGTGTCCGCACCAAGGTGGTCCTTTGGGCGAAGGTTCTATTGAAAATGGATTGTTACGTTGCCCGTGGCACGGTTGGGATTTTGACCCATGTACCGGTGTGCCGCCAGGTGGTTTTGATGATGGTATTGAAACATTTCCAACAAAGGAAGAAGGCGATGAAATTTTTGTGGGTATTGAAGAGGAAGACAAGCACGCAGAAACTATTTCTGATGTGATGATAGAAACCATGATAAATTGGGGTGTTGATACTGGTTTTGGTATGGTTGGTCACTCAAACCTAGGGGTTGCCGATGCCATGATGCGTCAAGAAGAAAAAGGAAATTTTAGATTTTTTGGAATACGCCACGAAGGTGCTGCAGCATTTGCGGCATCTGCTTATGGTAAACTAATGGGGAAACCCGCAGTTTGCTTTGGTATTGCAGGTCCGGGTTCTACCAATATGTTCACAGGTATGTGGGATGCTAAGGTAGATCGTTCACCAATGCTGGCTATTTCTGGTCAGGTAAATACACAAGTACTGGGAACAGGTGCCTTTCAAGAGGTGGATTTGGTAGGTGCTTTTCAAACCGTAGCCAATTTTAACCATAGTATACAACAAAACTCTAAGCATAGTGAATTAATGAGCTTGGCGATTAAAAGCGCATTGATTAATAGAGATGTGTCTCATGTTACTTTCCCAGATGAGGTAGCCTTTATGCCAAAGCCAGATAACGAAAAGGCACAGACTCCAGAAGATAGAATTACACCTTTTAATATTTCACCGCCAAGACAAATGGTAGCGAAAGCAGTAGGTATGATTACAGATTCAGAACGACCTGCAATTATAGTAGGACATGGAGCTCGTTTTCAAATGGATGCTATAATCGCATTTGCTGAAAAATTAAAATGTCCGGTAATCACCACCTTTAAAGGAAAAGGGCAAATTTCTGACCATCATGAATTAGGTTGTGGAGTACTTGGTAGAAGTGGAACGCCCATAGCTTCATGGTTTATGAACGAAAGTGATTTATTGATTGTCTTTGGAGCATCGTTTTCTAATCATACAGGTATTACGCCTAAAAAACCTATTATACAGGTAGATTATGACCCAGCAGCTCTAAGTAAATTTCATAAAGTTGATGCTGCCCTATGGGGAGAGATTTCTGAAACCTTGACCATTATAGAAGAACAAACCGAAGGAAAAATAAATACGGTAGATAGACGCCCAGAAATTGCCAAAAGATGGCAGATTTGGCAAGAAGAAAAATCAAGTAGGTTACAAGATGAAAGTACAGTTGGTTTAAGTTCAATAGCCGTTTTTGATGCTATGAACAAAGTAGTGCCAGAAAACGCTGTTATTGCCGTAGATGTTGGTAACAATACCTATTCTTTTGGTCGTTATTTTGAACCTAAAAATCAATCTGTATTAATGTCCGGTTACTTAGGTTCTATAGGCTTTGCGTTGCCAGCGGCAATGGGAGCATGGGCTGCTCAAGGAAACGAAAGACCTATTTGGTCAGTTTCCGGTGATGGTGGCTTTGGTCAGTATTTAGGTGATATGATGACTTTGGTGAAATACAATATGAACATTAAGCATGTGCTTTTAAACAACTCGGAAATCGGTAAAATTTCAAAGGAGCAAAAAGCGGCTGAGTTGGATGTTTGGAAAACTTCATTACACAATGCTAATTTTTCAAAATATGCAGAGAATTGTGGAGCACTTGGTATTAGAGTTACCAAAATAGAAGAATTAATACCTGCTTTAGAAAAACTAAAAGCATACGATGGTCCGGCATTACTGGAAATAATCACTGACGCTAGTTTGATTTAAATAAGAAAACATGTTTCAATCATTTAGTATCATATTCTTAATTGCCGCCTTTTTTAGTTACGTTAACTATAAGTGGTTAAAGTTACCATCAACCATAGGGTTAATGATTTTAGCTTTGTCAACGGTCGTTTTAATTACATTGACTCAAAATATATTTCCTGCATTTTATCTTTACTTCTGCGATGTGGTAATCAATACAGATTTTAGAAGTCTGTTAATGGACGGTATGTTGAGTTTCTTGCTTTTTGCAGGATCTTTACATGTTAATATAGATGATCTAAAAAAAGAGCGGAAATCCATACTATTGTTTGCAACATTCGGAGTACTTATTTCCACTATAATAGTCGGTTTTTTAACCTATTATCTTGCTCAATCTTTAAGTATAGAATTACCACTAATACATGCTTTACTTTTTGGAGCATTAATTTCGCCAACAGACCCCATAGCGGTAATGTCAATTTTGAAAAAGGCAAATATTCAGAAAAGTTTGGGAGTAAAAATTGAAGGCGAATCATTGTTTAATGACGGTATTGGTGTTGTTGTGTTTTCTGGTTTGTTGATTGTAGCACGCTTAGATGAAAATAGCAATGAATCCGTAAGTAGTGCAATTGGCGAGCTATTTTTAATGGAAGCCGTTGGTGGAATTGTCTACGGTTTGATTTTAGGTTATATAGGATATAGAGTTATTAAATCTATTAATGAAAATCCGCAATTGGCAGTTTTAATAAGTTTAGCCATTGTCATAGGCGGTTATGCAATAGCCTCAATACTTCATGTATCTGGACCTTTGGCTATGGTGGTTTCGGGTATGGTCATTGGTAATAAAATTAATATAGCATCAAATAAAGGAATGACCCGCAAAATGCTGAATAATATTTGGGAAGTTCTAGATGAAGTGTTTAATGCTATTCTATTCGTTCTAATAGGGTTGTCGATACACCTTCTTAAATTTGATTCGTTATATCTAACATTAGGCTTCTTGTCTATATTCGTGGTACTTTTGGCTCGTTTTATATCGGTATTATTACCGTATAGCTTACTAAAACATGAAGAAAGTAAACCTATAAAAACAGTGGCTATTTTAACTTGGGGAGGCTTGCGCGGTGGTATATCAATAGCGCTGGCACTTAGTTTATCAGAAGACCTTTCCGCAGAAATAATATTGTACATAACCTATGTTGTTGTACTGGTGTCGGTACTCGTACAAGGATTAAGTGTTGGTAAAGTAGCAAAGAAAATATATAGCGAGTAAAACTATTTAATGATGGATGAATCAGAAAAAGTAATAAAAAAGCAGGAAAAAGCGATTGATAAGCAATTGATTGCCGAATTGGGTATTGATAAAGAGAAACTAAAAGAACTGAAGAAGAAACTAGCAAAAGTTGAACCTCGTTCAGAACGTGGTGCAGAAACTTTGTTTCGTTTGGTATCTAAAAATCAGTATACTTTGAACGCGATGATCGATAGAAAATCGAATATTCTTATTTCCATCAACGCACTTATTTTATCAATAATCCTGGGAACCGTATTAAGTCAGTTAGATAAAGACCCGCATCTTATATATCCGGCAATTATAATGTTGGGAACTAATCTCATTTCCATAGCATATGCGGTATTTGCTACCAGACCAGAACTTACGCACGGAGATAAGGGGACTAATAACCTTTTGTTCTACGGTAATTTTAATACCATGAATGAAGAAGAGTATACCGAAGGGCTAACGAGTTTAATGTATAAGGGAGACGAACTTTACAAAACCATTGCAAGAGATACGTTTCATTTAGGGAAGACTACAGATAGAAAGTTTAAACTACTAAGAATATCTTTTCATATATTCTTAGTAGGTATTATTTTGGCGGTGATAGGGTTTATTGCTTGCCATATCATGTTTGCTATGTAGTCTTAATCTAATAGTTCAATATTCGTTTTAATTCTAAAACAACGCTCTTCTCCTAAGAAAAGCGGATTTCCATGCTTCTCAGACCAAAAACCGTCTAGAATATCTTTGCTGAGGCACTGGTATACGGCAACACCTTTATAAACATTTTGATCTTCACCAGAATATCTAAAGTTTATAACCAGAATATTATTCTTAAAGAATCCTGTGCCTGTTTGTTTCTGCGTTTTATTAATAGTCCATTTTGCTATAATTCTCTTGTTATCATCTAGAGATAATAACAGCATCCCTTTGTATACATTCGATTCCCCGTCTTGGTTGCTTCCAATAATAGTATACGAACCAACTAATTCTTCAATATTCATATGGCATTCAATTAAATGGCGAAAGTATTGAAAATTTCATTTTTAGGTCACCTTATAGTAAAGTCTACACTTTATATGTTCCGAATATGTTTTAATATTCTTTTTCATCTAAAGTTGAACTTTGTATAATTCCAGTAGAGTTGTAGATTCTTCAGAAAAGAACAATCTTTAGACTTTAAATTAAACTGACAACGACCATGAAGAAAGTAACCATGTATTTTGTAATATTATTTTTTTGGTGCGGATTTAACATCAAGGCACAAGAACAACAGTATAAGAAAAACCAACCATATTCTTCTTATTGGTTTGTGGAAGAACTTTTAAAATGGTCACCTGAAAACGATAGGGACGCTAAGTTTAATGTAAGTCATGTTGGTTTGGCAAATCGTTTTGTAAATGATAGTATTAATTTGAATGCAGATACTCAAGAGATTCCGGGTATCATAGCATTAATGGCGCCACATACAACCAACTTTCATCCATCTCAAGGTTTTTCTACCGTTAAACAATATGCATTCCCATTCTGGCAATACATAGATTATTTTGTGCAATGGGGAGGTTCAGCAAATGAGGGAATCATTGTACCACCAACCGCTTTTTGGACAGATGCTGCACATAAAAATGGAGTGAAGAGTATAGGTACTGTATTTTTTCCGCCTAATGTATATGGAGGTAAAGAGGAATGGGTTTATGAGTTTCTTGTGAAAAATGATGATGGCAGCTTTCCTGTAGCAGATAAACTTATTGAAGTAGAAAATACTTATAATTTTGATGGATGGTTCATAAATCAAGAAACATATGATTTAAAAGGAGATGTGGGCGAGTTAATGCAGCAGTTTATAAAGTATTACAGAGAACAATCCACCTTAAAATTGGTTTGGTATGATGCTATGATTGATGACTCTAGGGTAATATGGCAAGATGAGCTAAATAACCATAATCAAATGTATTTCCAGAATGACGATATCAATATGTCTGATGTATTCTTTATTAACTTCCGGTATAACGAAGTTAATTTAGAGGATAGTAAAGCTCTGGCGCAGCAGTTAGGAAGAAGTGAGTGGGAATTGTTTGCAGGTATAGATATTCAATCTAAAAGTTATAAGACTCCAGTAAAATGGGATATGTTATATAAAAATGGACAACCTAATAATACTTCCGTTGGGTTATATTGGTCTAATTCTACGTTTGATATATCAGAAACAAAGACTCCGGAAGATGTATATAGTAATGAGCAAAAGTTTTGGAATGGCGGACCTACCAAAGAAACAAGATTTGGAAAAAGTACTTGGTTGGGCTTCTCAGATTATTTTACTCCCCGTAGCGTAATAAATGAATTGCCATTTAAATCGAATTTTAATTACGGTCTAGGAAAGTTCTATAATGAGAATGGGAAAACCATTTCTAATAAGGAATGGCATAACCTGAGTATTCAAGATGTATTGCCAACATGGCAATTTCAAGTAGATAGTACAAAAGTTAAGGCTACAATTAATTTTAATGATAGTTATGTAGGTGGTAGCAGTTTGTTCTTTGAAGGTATTCAAGATGCCGAAATTCCATTATACAAAACAAAAATTGAACTTGACAAATCTGTAAAAGTTCAGGTTGTATCAAAAACCACCGACAATTTAAGTTTGGAACTGTATTGCAAATTATCTAATGGAGAAATAGTAACTTTTCCAATTAAGAAAACTAGTACATGGAGTACAGGTACTTATTCTGTTCAGAGAAATAAAAAAGTACAAATTTCAGAAATAGGAATAATAACAAAAGGAAAGGGTAGTGCATTTCTTGGGGAGATATCTTTATATAATAAGAAAGAATTAAAACCGACTACTTCATCATTTATTGCAGAGACATTTGTAGAAGATAATAAGGCTGAATTGTATATTCATTTTAATGAAATTCAAGAAAATGTTTATCATAATATCTATTATTTAAATGCCAATAATGAAAAAGTGTGGTTAGGTAAAACACCGTCACAAGATTTCTATATTCCTGAAATACCTACAAAAAATGGAAAAATTAATTTAATAATTCAATCAGTCAATTTAGGTGGTGAAACAGGAAAAATAGTACGTAAAGTACTCGTAGTTTCTAAAAACTAAAACTTGAATAAGCGGGTGAAGATCTGATGCTTCGGTTCATGTAGATTCTGCTATTTAATTGAGAGGAAACCTGTTAAGATTTAAGATTGAATTTGTTAAAATTTAGCTTAAGTTTAATAGTACGTTATTTTTAATATTTTCATATGATCAATCATAAAAAAAATAATTCTCAAAATAATTTTTAAGGATAATTTTTAATCTTGATCTCATATTTTTCTTCAGATATAGGGTTTTAAGTAGTTGAAAATCAAATTTTTAAAAAGGGTTTATTGCTTTTTTTGATTTCTTCGTTTTTGGTCTAAAAATACAATTGTTGATAACCATGTTAAAAGCTTAATTGGTAAAACATGAAATCAAGACGATTTATTTTTGACCTTTATACCTCTCTAATAAAGTATATCATTAACTTTTTTTTAACATGAAAATATCCGAAGTCATTAAAAGGGATTTTACTACAAAACCCTTCCATTTACACAAGATTACTAATGCCATTTTAAAGGCTATGACGGCTGTTGAACATGGTGGTCCTGGTGAAGCTGAAGTAATATCAAATAATGTTCATTTAGCTCTTTTAGAACGAAAGCAAGTGGATGCAAATTATATTCCTACAGTAGAGGAGGTTCAAGATTTTGTGGAAAATAAATTAATGGAAGGTGGTTATTTCGATGTAGCCAAGGGGTATATCCTTTATCGAAATGAACAAGCACAAAGAAGAAAGTCTAATATCTTTGAAAAGCGTGTTAATCTTAAGCCATATGAATACCCGGCATTATATGAATATGTATCGGCAATAAGACACTCATATTGGATCCATACAGAATTCAACTTTACAAGTGATATTCAAGATTTTAAAACAGGGTTAAATGATATTGAGAGAAATGCGATAAAGAACACCATGTTGGCAATTTCTCAAATAGAGGTTGCAGTTAAAAGTTTTTGGGGAGATATCTATCATAAAATGCCTAAGCCAGAAATTGGTTCGGTAGGTGCAACTTTTGCTGAAAGTGAAGTTAGACATCATGATGCTTATTCACATTTATTAGAGATTTTAGGGTTGAACGAAGAGTTTAAAAACTTGAAGAAGAAGCCTGTAATCATGAAAAGGGTTCATTATCTAGAGACAGCTCTTAAGAATTCTAAGAGTGAGAACAATCAAGAATATGCAGAGTCGGTTTTATTGTTCTCCTTATTTATAGAGCATGTGTCTTTATTTTCTCAGTTCTTGATAATCATGGCTTTTAATAAGCACAAGAATATGTTCAAGGGTATTTCTAATGTAGTAGAGGCTACTTCTAAAGAAGAGCAGATTCATGGAGATTTCGGTATTGATATCATAAATATTATTAAGGATGAAAACCCAACATGGTTTAATAAAGAATTTCACGGTACGGTACAAGAAATGTGTAAAGAGGCATTCTTATCGGAAAGTGATATTATAGATTGGATTTTTGAGGCAGGTGAAATTGATTTCTTACCTAAGAAATTAGTGAAAGAATTCATTAAAAAGAGATTTAACGATTCTATAGAAAGTATTGGAATCGAAAAAATATTTGACGTTGACGAAGAATTACTATCGCAAACAGAATGGTTCGATGATGAAATTATCGGAACAAAACATGGCGATTTCTTCGTAAAACGCTCTATCAACTATAGCAAAAGAACACAAAGTATAACCAGTGACGACTTATTTTAAATGAACGATTCAAAAATTAATTTAGAGAGCAGCATACAAGAAGAAACAAAACTGAATGGTTCTAACGAGCTGGTACAAGCTAGAAAAGAAGCCTTAAAAAGTTTAGTTAAGGACAAAGAAGAAGGTTTTAAATGGTTAAATGAAGATAGCCGTAACTTTCTAGGTTCTGGATATTTATCACCAGGGGTTTCTGCAGAAACTCGTATTCGTGAAATTGCTGATAGAGCAGAAAAAATATTGAACATGCCTGGTTTTTCAGACAAGTTCTACGGTTACATGAGTGAAGGTTTTTACTCATTGGCATCACCAGTTTGGTCTAATTTCGGAAAAGAAAGAGGATTGCCAATTAGTTGTTTTGGTTCTAACATATCTGATGATATGGGTAATATTCTATATACTCAATCTGAAGTAGGTATGATGTCTAAATTAGGTGGTGGTACATCTGGTTACTTTGGTAACATTAGACATAGAGGGGCAGAGGTAAAAAATAATGGTAAAGCTTCAGGTGCTGTACATATTATGCAGCTTTTTGAATCTATGGTAGATGTAGTAAGCCAAGGTTCTGTTCGTCGTGGTCGTTTTTCACCATACTTACCGGTAGAGCATGCAGATATTAAAGAATTCTTAGAGATAGGTACCGAAGGTAACCCAATTCAAGAGCTTACTCATGGTGTTACGGTTACCAATGAGTGGATGCAAGAAATGGTAGATGGTGATAATGAAAAGCGTTCTATCTGGGCAAAAGTATTACAGAGAAGAGGTGAAATGGGGTACCCATATATCTTCTTTAAAGATAATGCGAACAACGGTGCTTCGGATGTATACAAGGAAAAAGGACACAAAATTCATGCAAGTAACCTTTGTACAGAAATCATGTTACCATCAAGTGACGAATGGTCGTTTGTATGTGTATTATCTTCTGTAAACGTTCTTCATTATGATAAATGGAAAGATACTGATGCTGTAGAAACAATGGTATTCTTTTTAGATGCTGTAATTACTGAATTCTGTGAAAAATTAGAAGCATACCGTGATTCTGAAAGTCGTGAGGATCGCCAAACGTTCATGTTCATGGAGCGTGCTTATAACTTTGCAAAAGATAACCGTGCATTAGGTTTAGGTGTATTAGGATGGCATTCTTTATTACAATCTAAATTGTTGCCTTTCAATAGTCAAGAAGCATATAACTTGAATAGTGAGATATTCAAAACAATAAAAGAAAAGTCATATGCTGCTTCAGAAGAGTTAGCCGATAAATTTGGTGAGCCTGCAGTATTAAAAGGATATGGAAGAAGAAATGCTACGTTGAACGCTATTGCACCAACTACATCTTCTGCATTCATATTAGGTCAGGTTTCTCAGGGTATAGAGCCAATTTGGTCAAATACATATGTGAAGGATATTGCAAAAGTAAAAACTACGATAAGAAATCCTTTCTTAGTAGAGCTTTTAGAGGAAAAAGGAATGAATACTACAGAAGTATGGCATAGTATCCGTGATTATGATGGATCTGTACAACATTTAGATTTCCTTTCAGACTTGGAGAAAGATGTATTTAAAACATATTCTGAAATTGATCAGATGGATATTATCTATCAGGCGGCAAACAGACAAAATCATATTGATCAAGGTCAGTCAGTGAATATTATTGTTCACCCAGACATGCCGGTGAAAGAGATTAATAAAATTCACGTGACTGCTTGGAAATTAGGTTTGAAATCATTGTACTACCAACATAGTATGAATGCAGCACAAAAATTTAAGCAAAAGAAAGATTGTGCTAGTTGTGAAGCATAAGACTTTAGGAAACTAGAAATAGTTGTAATATATAGTGCATCTGGTGTATTAGCAAAGTATCATTACTTTTCTAATACACCAGATTTTTTTGTTTTAATGGGGAAGGCAAGCAAATTATTGAATTTATTACAACCCTATTAAATAGGAAGATTATGTTAAATTTTCAGTTTAATTAATCCTTTTTATTTTTTTGTTGTCAAATAGAAATGCTTCGTTTGCATTAAATCATGTTTTCTGTTAAAGGAGAGGGTAAAGGTGCTAAAACCTTGTTAAATATGACTTAATATATACCCAAAATTGGTGATTAGGTTTAGATTTGTTAGTAACCAAACAACCAAATTCCATCCTCAAACCCTATGAAAACAAAATACATTGTTTACAGTGTTTTGCTAATTGGAATTATCGCGCTAATTGTCTACCGCGTTAATGCAAATAGCGAAATAGGAGAACCAAAATCATCATCAGAAACAACCAAAGCAACAACAGTTAAAGGATTGGTTCTGTATCCCCAGAAATTCAACGATAACATTTCGCTATCCGGTACCGTTGAAGCCAATGAACAAATAGAGATTAGAAGTGAAGTATCTGGAGTAGTAGAAAGTATTAACTTTCAAGAAGGTGCTAAAGTAAATCAAGGGCAAATATTATTTAAGGTAAATGATATTGAATTACAAGCTCAATTATCTAAGGTACAAACAGCTCAAAAGTTAGCATCTGAAAATGAGCGTCGCGCTAAATTACTACTAGAAAAACAAGCTATTAGCCAAGAAGAGTATGATATTGTTAGCGCAGATTTTCAATCTGCAAGTGCAGAGTCTCAACTTATAAAAGCGCAATTATCCAAAACAATAGTTAGGGCACCTTTCTCAGGTACTATAGGATTAAGGGCCATTTCTAAAGGAACTTATGTAACACCAATTACACCCATAGCCAAATTGATCAACACCAGTAAATTAAAAATTACTTTTTCAATTCCAGAAAAATACGCTTCTCAAGTTACTATAGGGTCTAAATTAACTTTTACTACTTCAGATTCAACAGCCGAGTATGAAGCGGAAGTTTATGCTATTGAACCAGAAGTTGAAATAGCAACAAGAACATTAAAGATGCGCGCAATAGCAGAGAATAAAGAAGGGAAACTATACCCTGGCACCTATGCAAATGTAATGTTGCCGTTAGAAAGTATAGATGATGCATTAATGGTACCATCAGAATCGCTGATACCTGTTCAAAATGGAAAACGTATATTTATTTCAGACCATGGAATGGCAAAGGAGATAGACGTAAAAATAGGCGCTCGTACAGGTAATGAAGTACGTGTACTAACAGGTTTGAAGGCTGGCGATACCATTTTAACCTATGGTGTTATGGCCTTAAAAAACGGAACACCGGTAAATATAGATTTAGAGCAACCTGAAAAACATTTTGCAGAATAATGAATCTATCCACTTTAAGTATAAAAAGACCGGTACTCACCATTGTATTGAACCTTACTATAGTGCTATTTGGTATTATAGGGTATACATATTTAGGTGTCCGTGAATTTCCTTCCATTGATCCCGCCCAAGTATCGGTAAGAACTACATATTCGGGCGCTAATGCAGATATTATTGAATCTCAGATTACAGAGCCATTAGAAAAAGCCATTAATTCAATTGATGGAATTAGAAATATTACCTCCTCAAGTGTTCAAGGTTCAAGTTCTATTAGTATTGAATTTAATTTGGACAAGAATTTAGAAGATGCAGCCAACGATGTTAGGGATAAGGTTTCCCAAGCGGTTAGAAGTTTGCCCGATGATTTAGATGCACCACCAGTGGTTTCAAAGTCAGATGCCGATGCGCAACGTATACTTTCCATGACCGTGCAGAGTGACGGTAAAAATATACTGGAACTTTCCGATTATGCCGAAAATGTAATTGCACAAAGAATAGAAACTATACCAGGTGTAAGTAGCGTGCAAATTTGGGGTCAACGTAGGTACGCCATGCGCCTATGGATCGATCCTTTAAAATTAGCGTCATATGGTCTAACGGTAGCCGATGTTCGAAGCGCTCTATTGGCTCAAAATGTAGAGTTGCCATCTGGAAAATTAACTGGTGATAATACCGAATTAACCGTAAAGACCATAGGTAATTTAAATACTGAAGAACAATTTAATAATATCATTATCATGGCCGATAATGAAAAATTGGTTCGTTTAAGTGATATTGGTCAAGCCTCGTTAGAAGGGGAGAACATGGAAACCAAAATGAGTGATTCTGGTCAGCCAATGGTGGCCACAGCGGTTATTCCTCAACCTGGTACAAACTATTTAGAAATTGCCGATGCCTTTTATGAGGAGTATGAAAAGCTTAAAAAAGACTTACCCGAAGGGTTTAAATTAAATATAGTAATAGATGATACCGTATTTGTTAGAAGAGCGGTAACAGAGGTTGCCGAGACATTGCTAATTTCCATCATATTGGTTATTCTAGTAATTTTTGTTTTCTTCAGAAACTGGTCAATGGCAATGAGACCATTAATTGATATCCCTGTTTCTCTAATTGCTACATTTTTTGTCATGTGGCTATTTGGATATTCTATAAATGTACTGACGTTATTGGCTATTGTTTTAGCTACAGGACTTGTAGTGGATGATGGTATAGTAGTAACAGAAAATATCTATAAGAAGGTAGAAGAGGGCATGAGCCCTATTGAAGCTGCTATAAAAGGATCAAACGAAATATTCTTTGCGGTTATTTCTATATCCATAACATTGGCAGCGGTATTCTTACCGGTAATATTCTTGGAAGGATTCGTTGGTAGGCTCTTTAGGGAGTTTGGTGTTGTACTTGGTGCTGCAGTGCTCATATCCGCATTTGTATCATTATCGTTAACACCAATGCTGAATGCCTATCTTATTAAGCCAGGAAAGCAGAAGCGATCAAAATTTTACAACGTAACGGAGAAGTATTTCTTAAAAATGAATCATTCTTACGCAGAATCGTTACGTGTTTTTATGAAACGCAAATGGCTAAGTTTTCCGATACTTGTTGGTTGTCTAGGTCTTATTGCTTTATTCTATATTCTACTACCAAAAGAAACGGCGCCTTATGATGATCGTAGTTTTATTCGGTTAAATGTAAATGCTCCAGAGGGGTCGTCATATGAATATATGGACCGTTTAATGACAGATATTACAGAATTAATCAATGATTCCGTTCCTGAGAAAAAAGTAAGTTTAGTGCTGACTTCGCCTGGTTTTGGTTCATCATCTGTAAATAGTGGTAGGGCAAACATTGCTTTGGTAGATCCTAGTGAACGAGAGCGATCACAACATGAAATTGCCGAAGATTTAGGACGATGGGCTAAAGCATACGTGGGTGGAAAATCAAACGTATCTGAACGACCTACAATATCAGTAAACAGAAGGGGAGGTCCTCCGATACAATTTATAATACAAGCTCAAAATTTTAAAAAACTAGAAGAGAATATCCCAGCTTTTATGGCGGAAGCAGAGAAGGAACCAACCTTTTCATTTGTAGATGTAAATCTAAAATTTGATAAGCCAGAAATTTACGTGACCATTGATCGCGAAAAAGCTGAGACTTTAGGTGTTTCTGTAATTGACGTCGCAGAAACATTACAATTATCATTAAGTGGGCAACGTTTCGGATACTTTTTAATGAACGGGAAGCAATATCAAGTTATTGGGCAATTTGATAAAGAAGATAGAAATGCACCTATGGATTTAACTTCCATTTTCGTAAAGAATAAAGATGGCTTATTGATCCAGTTAGATAATTTGGTACAAACATCAGAACATAGTAGTCCGCCACAGTTATACCATAATAATCGTTACATGTCTGCCACGGTCTCTGCGAATTTAGCACCTGGAAAAACCATTAATGATGGAATTGAAGCCATGGAGCGTATAAAAGATAAAGTTTTAGATGAATCTTTTACAACGGATTTAGGAGGAGAGTCTAGAGATTTTGTGGAGAGTAGTTCTAATACATTGTTTGCTTTTGGCTTGGCTTTATTACTTATATTCTTAATACTTGCCGCACAGTTTGAAAGCTTTATTGATCCATTTATTATCATCTTAACAGTGCCAATGGCAGTTGCCGGCGCACTATTTTCATTGTGGTTATTTGGACAATCTTGGAATATATTCAGTCAAATAGGTACCATAATGCTTATTGGTCTAGTGACCAAAAATGGTATACTCATCGTAGAGTTCGCAAACCAATTACGAGAGCAAGGTCTAGAGAAAAGAGAAGCTATTTTAAAAGCATCAGAATCTAGATTACGACCAATTTTAATGACCAGTTTAACTATTGCATTAGGTGCATTGCCTATAGCATTGTCATTAGGAGCAGCCTCTACAAGTAGAATAGGAATGGGTGTAGTAATTATTGGCGGCACCATGTTTTCATTAATGCTAACCTTATTTGTTATACCAGCACTTTATATGTTATGGTCAAGAGAGAAAGTAGAAAGACCAGAATTTAAAGCGCTAGAAACATTATAACATGAACAATTTAAAATACATAACGATTATAGTATGTCTAATTGCCTTTAATTGTTTTGGGCAAGAGGTACTTACTATTACAGATGCAGTTAAAACCGCAGTTGAGAATAATTATCAAATAATTACCGCAGGTAATAATCTAAAAATAGATTCTCTATCGGTAAGTCCTGGTTTTGCGGGTATGCTACCAACTTTAGAAGCTAGTATTGATGATACCAATAGTGTTCAAAACCTTTCACAAACCCGCTCTGATGGTTCGCAAGTTGAACAAGACAATGCCAAGAATAATAACCTTTCATATGGTGTAGCATTAGACTGGACTTTATTTGATGGCTTAAGTATGTTCGCTAATTATGAGCAACTAAAGCAGAATCAAAATTTAGGTGAGCAAGAATTGAAACAGGTGATTCTTACCAAGGTAGGAGAGGTGATGATAACGTATTACGACTTGGTGCAACAGCAACAGCAATTATCTGCTTTAGATAGTACTATTCTAATTTCAAAACAACGTGTAGAACTGGCTCAGAACCGTTTTACAATTGGTAAAGCTTCAAAATTAGAAGTGCTAAATGCACAAGTAGATTTAAATACGGATCAAACATTGATGCAACGTCAAAAGGAATTGTATGCCAATACCAAGATTGAATTGAATAGACAATTAGCAAGAGATTTAAAGACAGATTTCATAGCTGTACCAGAAATTTTTGTAGATGATAGTTTGCTATTGCCTAATTTGGAAACGGAGGTAGTAACCAATAATCCTGAATTGAATGCAGAACGTATTAGCAAACGAATAAGTGAGTTGGAGCTAAAACAAGTACGTGCGGCAAGATACCCTACCATTTATGCAACTACCGGGTATAATTTTGGAAGTTCAGAATCTAGTCTTGGTTTTACAACTAGTTCAAATTCTAGAGGTTTTAATTATGGTTTTGGGGCTACATTGAATCTTTTTGATGGTTTCAAACAAAATAGGAATGAAAAAATTAGCAAGTTAGAATTACAAAATGCAGAAGTTGCTATTGAAGAGCAGCAACAAGAGTTATTGTCATTTTTGAATACAACTTATCAAACCTATTTAACGAACATCAGTCTTATTGAGCTAGAAGGTAACAATGAGGCAATTGCAAAGGAGAACTTAGATATCACTGTTGAAAAATATAGAATTGGTATCATACCCACTCTAGAGTTTAGAACCGCACAATTAAATTATATTAATGCCAAGGTTCGTTTTAGCAATGCTAAGTTTCAAGCAAAATTATCGGAGATAATTTTAAAACAATTATCTGGTAATTTAGATGTTTAGAAAAACACTAGAGGTTATATTTAAAGAAACTTAACATTCAAGAGTTCTCTAGAATCCATCTATTAAGCTCTTTTACGTCTTTTGCTTTGCATAGTTGTGTGCCTTCGGTCATTGTGGCCGCAGTACCACAAGCAACACCAAATGAAGCCATCTCATGTATGGATTTACCTAGTGCTAAAGCTAAGACCATACCGGCCACCATACTATCACCTGCACCAATGGTACTTTTTTGAAAGACAATAGGTGCTTTTATATAATCTATTTTATTATCTGCTACTATCATTGCTCCTTTAGGTCCCATTGAAATAACTAAAATCTTACAAGGGTTGTTCTTAATGAAATTCTTGGCGACAATTTCAAGTTCAACATATGATATTTCATTAAGTCCACATAGTGTTGCTAACTCACCTAAATTAGGTTTTAAAAGGTAAACTCCTTCATTAGCACCCTTTATTAAAGCATCACCTGAAGTATCTAAGATATATTTGGCTTTATTCTTCTTTACTATTTTAGAAACTTGTGCAAAGAAATCAGCTGGCATTCCTGGGGAAAGGCTTCCACTTGCTACCAAGAAATCATTTTCAGATAGTATAGCGTCTAATTGTACTAAGGTGTTTTTCCACTCACTTTCTTGAACTATAGGACCTGGCATTCCAAAACGATATTGTTCGTTATTCATGGTATCGGTAACAGCAAGGTTTTCACGTACCCATCCATCAATAGGTATTACTTGCTGTACAATATTCAGATCTGTTAGTTGATTTTGCAGATGTGTTCCCGTTGGTCCACCGGCCAAATACATACACAGAGATGTACCTCCTAATTCTTGAATTACCCTTGAAACATTAATTCCGCCGCCACCAGGCTCAAATACAGGGGTGTTACATCTTAATTTGCTGTTGGGTCGTATTCCTTGCACAGTGGTACTTTTATCAATAGCGGGATTTACAGTAAGAGTTATAATTTTATTCATGCTAATATTATTCATGATTTGTATCAAATATAATTTGATGAATTAGCTACTGCTATGACAAATATCATTTGTAAAAACCATGTTCTCAAATACCTTAGTTTAAAATTAATAGACATGAAAGGTGTTTTCAGAATAGGAAAAATTTCAGGCATTGATATAGAAGTTCACTGGACATTTACGCTGTTACTTATTTGGGTAGCATTTCTAGAAATACAGAAGGGTAGTGGTCTAAATAGAATTCTTTTAAATGAAGCACTTATTTTAGTCCTTTTCTTTTGTGTGGTACTTCATGAACTAGGGCATGCCTTGACTGCAAAGAAGTTTGGTATAAATACCAAGAATATTTTGTTATTGCCAATTGGTGGAGTAGCAACATTGGAAAAAATGCCAGAAAAACCTGCTCAAGAATTATTAATAGCATTGGCAGGTCCGGCGGTAAATGTGGTTATTGCTTTGTTGCTCTTTTTAGTTGTACCTGTACGAAGTTATTTCAATTTCGATTCAATAGTCCTAGAGGAGATGCTTTATGAGGCAACATTTCAAAACTTTTTATTTTACCTTTTTGTAGCCAATGTAATGTTGGTAGTTTTTAATTTAATTCCTGCTTTTCCGATGGATGGAGGTCGCGTTTTACGTGCACTTTTGTCTTTTAAACTCGGTCGTGTTTCTGCTACTGATATTGCTGCAAGTATTGGACAAGGTTTAGCCTTTGTGTTTTTCGTACTAGGTCTATTTTTTAATCCCTTTTTAATTTTAATTGCTCTTTTTATATTTCTTGGTGCATACGGTGAGAATCAAATGGTAAAACAGGGAGATTTGCTAAAAGGACATTTGGTAAAAGAGGCTACACTAACTAATATCACAAAATTACAAGCTAACAATAGTGTAGAAGAAGTAATTACTATTCTACTAGCAGGTAATGAAAAGGACTTTGTAGTAGTAGAGAACGAGAAAATTATAGGTGTTCTGACCCAAAAAGATGTTATTAAAAATGCAAAGACACCATCAATGATAGTTGGTGATATTATGCAGAGAAAATTTAAGACCGTAGATGTTTCAATGAAAATTAGTAAAGTATTGGAAATGATAGGTAAAGAAAAGAATAATTTTTACCCAGTAGTGGAAAACGGTCTGCTTGTTGGAGCTATAGATACAACGAATATCAGCGAATTTATACTAATTAAAACTTCGAGCTTAGACAAGGTTGAGTAAATATACTGTCACTAACTAATCTATTTTATATTAACCTTTAGAATAAATGGAATATAAAGGATAGAATTTCTCAAGAGAATTATTTCCCTAGATTTTTCAATCTTCCTGTTTTAAAATTATCAGTTTTTTAATAAAAAAAAATTCAGTAATAAATAAATACTGAATAGATGCTAATCTTCATTTTTATGCTTTCGTTTGCTACGAATAAAATCTAGTGCTTTACCTGATAGGAAAGTGATTAACAAACTTTTTACAGTTTTGTTTTGAGAAAAATTGATTCCTAGACCTTGTCTTATTTGACGTGGAACTAGATCAGTTTTGGTTTGATTGAATTGTAGTTTAATGCTCTCTTCGTCAATTTGACGCCTTAGATTAAGAACCTTCAATCGCTCATCTATTTCTTTAAAAGAATGGTATTGATTACTCATAATCAGTCAAAATAATATTTAGATAATTTTTTAAGTACGGGTCTATTAAGCTGTTCTCTAAAAAGATAGAGTAGTATAGCGATAAGAATATAAAAGCCAGCTACTAGTATAAACCCGCTAAAATAACTGTTCAATACCTCGGAAAGCCATAGACATGCTGCGAATGAAACAAAAAGCAATGCAAAAAGTGAGCTTACGCCAATTAGAATAAATTTTAGTAAACCTGTGATATTCTTTGATAGGACTTTAAAAATTTTAAGCCTATAGTATTCATCGCTATGTTCAATATATGACCCCACTTCGGTTTTTAGCCCCATGAGGTCATTTTTCAATTCTTCAAAAGCCATGGCTTATTTGTTTAGTTGAGCATTCTTAGCTTTCAAATCTTCAAGTTTACGTTCTAACTTGTCAATAATATCATCCGCTTTATAGCTCATAGTAGAAATAGCTTCATCTAGTTTTCTGTCAAAAGCATCCTTCTTTTCATTTGCTGTTTTAGTAAGTTCATCTTTTGCATGTGAAACACGTTCAGCTAAATCATGACTAGTATCTTCTACTTTTCTTTTGATTTTATGACGGGTTTCAATGCCTTTTTCTGGAGCATAGAGAATACCTATACCTGCACCAATTGCAGCTCCGGTTAAAAGAGCTAGTAATACATTTCCACTATCGTTTTGCATGATATTTGTTTTTAGTTATTATGAAATTCTAATTCCATAATAAATTTAAGTACTAAAAAACGATTTGGATATGACATACATCATATTCAGCAATTTATGTTTTAGGTAAATTGCTGTTTATGAGAATGATTGTGGTGTCATAGACCTGATGACAAGCCTAAGAATAGAGGTGAAATAATGGTACCCGAAAAGATAATTTTAGTGGTATTTAGGCTATTAAATTATAAACTTGCTTTGCAATCTCTAATTCTTCGTTAGTTGGAATCACCAATATTTTTACTTTAGAATTCTCTGTATTTATTTCACGAATTGTAGATGATCTTAAATCATTTTTAGCATCATCTAAATGAATATTGAAATAGCTCATATCCTTACAAACTAATTGACGCATTAAGCTTGAATTTTCACCGATACCTGCTGTAAAAATTATAGCATCTAAACCGTTCATAATAGCTGTATAAGCTCCAATATATTTTTTAATGCGGTAAGCATTCATTTCTAAAGCAATAATACATTCATTGTTACCTTTACTAGCCTCGCTTTCAATATCACGTAAATCATTATAACCTGTAAGACCTAGCATACCACTCTTTTTATTCAAGAGTTCCTTAACATCATCTATGCTATAGCCTAAAGTGTCTACCATGTAAAAAATGATAGAATGGTCAATATCTCCACTTCTGGTACCCATCACAAGTCCGTTAGAAGGAGCAAAGCCCATACTATGATCTAAACTTTTTCCGTCTTTAATTGCGGTTATGCTGCATCCATTTCCTAAGTGAATCGATATGAGCTTTGATTTTTTGAGTTTTAGATATTCTATAGCTTTTTCAGATACATATTTATGGCTGGTACCATGAAATCCGTAAGCCTGAATTCCTTTTTCTTTATACAATTCCCCTGGTATTGCATATTGTTTTGCTTTAACGGGAATTGTTCCATGAAAAGCGGTGTCAAAAACAACAAATTGCTTAGAGGTATTAAATATTTCCTCAGCCATTAATATACCTTCTAAATTAGCGGGGTTATGCAATGGAGCTAGAGGAGAAAGGTTTTTAATCTTGTTCTTTACTTCCTCATTTATTAAAGTAGTTTTTGTGTAGCTACTACCGCCATGTACAACACGATGCCCAATAGCATCAATATCATCTGTACTTTTTATTACCCCTTTTTCACTATCGAGTAGAAGGGACGTAATTCGTTTTAAGCCCGCTTTATGATCTTTAATTTCATAAATTTTCTCAATTTTAACGTGGTCTGTTTTATAGGATGAAATAGCTTCTTTACTCCCAATACGTTCTATTGATCCAAGACAAATAATCTTTGCCGAAGGCATTTCTAAAAGTTGATATTTTATAGAAGAACTACCGGAATTGATAATTAAAATATTCATGAAAATTGGTTTAAAATCCTTGTGCTTGTATTGCAGTTATAATTACGGTGTTAAAAATATCATCTACGGTGCAACCACGACTTAAATCGTTAACGGGTTTGTTTAGCCCTTGTAACATTGGACCTATTGCCAAAGCTCCGGTTTCACGTTGTACAGCTTTGTAGGTATTATTACCTGTATTTAAATCAGGGAATATGAATACACTTGCCTGTCCGGCTACTTCAGAATCTGGTAATTTACTTAGTCCTACTTTAGCATCAACCGCGGCATCATATTGAATAGGACCTTCTACTTTAAGGTCAGGTCTTTTTTCTTTAATTATTTCGGTGGCTTTACGTACCCTATCTACATCTTCACCAACTCCGGAAGCACCAGATGAATAAGATAACATGGCTATTTTTGGCTCAATACCAAAAGCTGCGCTTGTTGCGGCAGAGGAAATAGCAATTTCAGATAATTGTTCTGCTGTTGGGTTAGGATTAATGGCACAATCTCCAAAAACAGTTACCCTATTAGGTAAACACATAAAGAAAATGGAAGAAACTATTGAAACATCTGGTCTAGTTTTAATGAATTGAAGTGCTGGTCGAATCGTGTGTTGGGTAGTATGCACTGCGCCAGACACCATGCCGTCTGCATGACCTTTGTACACCATCATTGTACCATAATAAGAAACATCTTCCATTAAATCTTTAGCCATGGCTAAATTGACATTTTTATGTTTTCTTAGTTCAAATAACGTGGTGGCATATTCAATAAATTGATTAGATGTAGTAGGATCAATAATAGTTATAGAATCAATATCCAAATCGATATCCAATTCCATTATTTTAGCTTTAATCTGTTCCTTGTAACCTAACAAGGTGATGGATACGGCATCAGCATCAATTAGTTTTTTTGTGGCTAAAAGGATACGTTCATCTAACCCTTCAGGCAAAACAATATGTTTTTTTGTGGACTTAGCTTTTTGAAGAAGGTTATATTGAAACATTCTAGGGGTAATTCCCTTTGCCTTAAATGTAATTAAGCGTTCTGCTAATTCTTTAGTAGGAATATGCTTTTCAAACTCTTGAATAGAGGTAACTATTTTCTCTTTATTATCCGCATAAATACGAGGTCTAATGGTGCCAATTCTATTGGTTACGGAAAATGTACCGCCGGCAACCGAAAGTATTGGAATTATATCTGAAAGTCCTTCAATTAGTTTTGTGATAGATTCTTCAGGAAGTAGGCCGCCCGTAAGAACAATACCTGAAAGTTTTGGATAATTAGTAGAGATATTGGCTTGTAACGCGCCTAGAATAATATCTGCTCTATCACCTGGGGTAATAACTAAACTATCTTCTTTTAAATGGGTAATGTAATTACGTAATTGCATTGCACCAACACTAAAACCGGCTACTTGATTATTCACGTAATCTTCACCAAAAAGAATTTTAGCATCCAACTCTTGAGCTATTTCTTTTACCGTAGGACTACCTAATATGCTATTAGTTGGAATGGTCCCTACTAATACATTATTAGGTAATTTTTCTTTTAATCCGTTAGAAACGATATCCAAATTTTCTGGCTGAACTTTATTGGCGATAATCAATAAAACTTCAACGCCTTTCTCCATAAATGAATCGTAGGCCATGTACAAATTGCCTAATAATTCATCTAATGTTTTGCCTTTTCCGCTTGCAAGAATAACCGCTGGAATACCTAAATTCTTAGCTATGAGTACGTTGATGTCCCATTCAATAATGGCTCCTTCTCCAGAAAAATCTGTTCCTTCAACTAATACAAAATCGAACCTATTTTCAATGGTTTTGTACTTATGAATGATATGACCAACAATTTCATCGTCTTTATCCTGGTTTTTTAATTGTACCACTTGACTACGCGTATATGCGTATGCCTCCTCTGGCTTCATATCTACATTAAAGTAGCTCAAAACCGTATCAATATGATTGTCGATTTTTCCATTTGCAACGTCGTCAATAATAGGTCTGAAATAGCCAACTTTTGCTGTCTTGCCCAATAAGAGTTGCATAAGGCCCAATGAGACAATTGATTTTCCACTATTGGGTTCAGTGGTGACAATATAAATAGCTTTACTCACGTGTTAATGGTTATATGTGTTTATTAAACCTTTAAAAATAAGGTGTGCTTGTTAAAATCTGACACTAAATTTAAAGTTCTAGATTATTTTAAATTTTATAAGGTTTTAGATATAAATATAAGTAATGTTATTGCGACAACAGTCTCGTTTTCTTATTTGAAACAAGGTTAATTTAAATTGTTTTAAGTTTTCAAATCTGAATTATAACTAAATAAACAAAGGCAAATTTAATTACCATAGGCTCATTTAAACATGACAATGCTCATAGAATAGGTATGAGCATTGTCATTTTTATCGAAAGTAGTTTACACTACTTTCGATTCATATAACAATGTAGTTTGTACTATGAGCGAAAAGTTTAAAAAAGACCCTGCACCACAATTTTTAACAGAAGAACGTGCTTTTCTTGATGGTCCTAGAAGTAGGTTTAAAGAATTGTGGTTTACGTTTAAGGTACAATATCAGTTTATTAGAGCATTCAGAAAATTACACTTTATTGGACCTTGTGTAACCGTTTTTGGTTCTGCTCGTTTTAAGGAAGATAATGTCTACTACAAACAGGCAGAAGAAGTAGGTAAAGCATTATCTGAAATGGGTTTTGCTGTTATGACCGGTGGCGGACCAGGTATTATGGAAGCGGCTAATAAAGGTGCTTACCTAAACAATGGTTATTCTATTGGGTGTAATATTATATTACCGCATGAACAAAAACCGAACCCCTATTTACATAAGTGGATCAACATACCTTACTTCTTTGTACGTAAATTTTTACTGCTGAAATATTCATATGCATTTGTTGTGTTGCCAGGTGGTATTGGAACGCTGGATGAGCTTTTTGAAGCAGTAACGTTGATACAGACTAAAATGATTCACAACTTTCCGGTAGTGGTTATTGGTAAAGAATATCATAAAGAACTATACCACCATATAAAGACCATGGCAGACAATGAAAGTATTTCAAAAGAGGATATGGATTTAATGTTCTTGACAGATTCGGTTGAAGAAATGAAAGCGCACCTTAAAGAACATGCCGTTAAACGATTTGGACTTATTAAGAAACCAATGCGGAAAAGATGGTGGTTTGGAGAAACTGAAAGAAATTATAAAAATAATAACCTATAATAATGAAAATCAGACTTATATATTTAATGACCCTTATTTTTTCTTTGGTCTTTCTTAATTCTTGTCAGTCAAAAAAACAATCAAATTTAGAAACAGCTCAAATAGACAGTACAGGAATAACACTGGTGTACCAAAAGTTAGTTAATGAACCAACACTCATACAGATTTCAAAAGATATAAGGGTAGGAAAGTATTTTCAGTTCATGGATTCTGTGGTTGGTAAATATGATTCTATTGTACCTTATGATTTATCTGAACATCTATTGGTGCGCAATAATCCTTGGATTATTGATACACTTGAAAACACTGATTATTATAGAATGATGGCTCGCGATTCATTTGTATATGACCAAAAGCAAATGATAGTGCTACCAAAAGGAAGTCAATTAACTATTCCAGATTCACTCAGTGCCTGTAAATTATTGGAAGCATTTTCTAATACAGAAATTGATGTGAATATACCTGAGTATAAATTACGCATCTTTCAAGATTCTATTTTGTTATACGAGTTTCCGGTAAGAGTAGGGCAATTTAGAGAACGGTATTTAAAATTTGGTGACCGAGTAACAGATTTAAGAACGAAAACAGGAAAAGGTACTATTGTTAAACATGTTAAGCATCCAGATTTTTATAATCCTGTAAATGGAAAGCGTTTTTACGTAACCAGAAGAGATGATGAAAAGACTACAATGATGCCGCAAATTCCTTGGATAGAAACTGAAATCAATAATGTTAGAAATGGACAAATGATTCATCCCACTACAAACCCTAAAACATTAGGAAAAGCATATTCTAACGGATGTATTGGGTTAGGGGAGGCAGATTCGTGGCGAGTGTATTATTATGCACCATTGGGTACCAAACTCCGTATTAGGTATGATTTAGAGACCTATGATGAAGGCATGGTTATTTCTGTGCTAAGAGATATTTATCATTTAGCCAATTAGAATGAATATGAATTGGCTTTGTATCCCTAACTAAGGCGTGCTATATTAATAATTTTATTAATTTTACTTAAGTGAATAAGCTGTTTTCCATACTACTATCATCGCTCATCATGCTGCAAAGCTTTGGTGTACATTATGATGATATTGTTCAATTAGACGAACTAATTGAGCATGCGCAGTTTCATAGCGAACAGTATGGAGATAATATGATTGTTTTTCTTTCCAAGCATTATGGAGAATTAAAAGAGGATCATCAAAGAGATCACCAAGAAGAAAAAAAGGATCACGAAAAACTTCCTTTTAATCATAGTAGTACTTCTCATACATGTGTGGCAGATGTTTTTATTAGTATCTATAAGTCAGATTTGAATGTAGTTGAATTTTTAGATTATAAATCTGCCAATTTCTATTATCAGGCACCAACATCTTCATTGCATACACAAGGTATTTTACAACCACCGCGCATTTCATAATACAATCGATTTTTAATTTTTTAGTTCAAATTCATTTTTGTGAATTTGAGCGCTTAACATTGATTTATATGAAAACATGCTTTCACATATCATTAATTTCAGTTTAAAGAATAAGCTAATTATTCTATTATTTACCGTATTCATAGTTGGCTACGGACTATTTGCCCTTTCACAAATTCCGATTGGGGCAGTGCCAGATGTAACGAATAACCAAGTTCAGGTCATTACTACCTCACGTAACCTTTCTACTCAAGATATGGAGCAATTCATCACCTATCCTGTAGAATTGGAAATGGCAAACTTGCCAGGGGTTAAGGAAATTCGTTCTGTGTCAAAATTCGGTCTATCGGTGGTAACCATAGTTTTTGACGATGATTTAGGAACATACTTGCCAAGACAATTAATTGCCGAAAAAATAGCTTCTGCTTCAGAGAAAATACCAGCTGGTTTTGGCACTCCACAAATGGGACCCATAACTACAGGATTAGGTGAGATCTATCAATATATATTAGAGGTGGAACCGGAGTATAAAGATGAGTATACCACTACAGATTTAAGAACAATACAAGATTGGGTTGTTAAACGCCAATTGTCTGGGATACCAGGTGTTGTTGAGGTGAACACATGGGGCGGATTTTTAAAACAGTATGAAGTCGCTATAAACACCCAAAAGTTAAACGCCATGAATATTACAGCAAGTGATATTTTTAAATCGCTTGAAAGTAATAACAGTGTTTCTGGAGGTGGGTATATTGAAAAGGTGAATCAGGCATTTTTTATTCGTGGAGAAGGTTTGGTTACATCTCTAGATGATATTAGAAATATTGTTGTGAAAAATGAAGGCGGAGTCCCTATCTATATAAAGGATATTGCTACGGTAGATTTTGGTAGTGCCATACGTTTTGGAGCGATAACCGGTAATGGGGAAGGTGAGAAGGTCATGGGGCAAGTGATGATGTTAAAAGATGCGAACTCTAAAAAAGTGATAGAGGCTGTTAAAGAACGTGTTGCTGAAATTTCAAAGTCACTACCAAAAGGCGTTTATATAAATCCGTTTTTAGAGCGAAGCGAACTAATAGCGAAAACCACTTTTACGGTCACCGAAAACTTAATTTTAGGATGCTTGATAGTCATCTTTGTGGTCGTATTGCTATTAGGTAATTTCAGATCTGGTTTAGTGGTAGCATCGGTAATTCCGTTATGTCTGTTGTTCGCATTATCACTCATGTATATATTCGGAGTCGATGCCAATTTAATGAGTTTAGGAGCTATAGATTTCGGTATCATTATAGATGGTGCGGTAATTATTGTAGAGTTCATAGCCTTTGAAATCACAAGAAAACAGCAAGAAATCAATAGTCTGGCAACGTCTGAAAAACAACAGCTAAAAGATGAGATAACCTTTAATGGGGCATCAAAAATGATGAATTCTGCCATTTTTGGGCAACTTATAATATTAATCGTTTTTATTCCTATTCTATCTTTAAGTGGAGTGGAAGGTAAAATGTTTAAGCCTATGGCACTAACATTTAGTTTCGCTTTAATTGGCGCAATGATATTATGTTTTACGTATGTACCAGTGGCTGCATCAATTTTCTTGAAACCGTCTAAAGAATCTGATAAGAATATTTCGGTTCGCCTAATGAAATGGTTGAACAAGAAATATGAACCAATTATAGACTGGGCATTACAAAGTAAGAAATTGGTCTTGGGGATTGCATCGGTATTTCTTTTAGGTGCCATATTCTTGTATAGTACTATGGGTAGTGAATTTGTGCCAACTTTAGATGAAGGTGATTTTGTAATTCAGCCTGTTTTAAAAACGGGAACGTCATTAAGCAAGACGGTAGAAATAACCACTGAGATTGAGAAAATTCTTCTTAAAAATTTTCCAGAAGTACAACAGGTAGTTACTAGAATTGGGGCTGCCGAAGTACCAACGGATCCAATGTCAATGGAAGAAAGTGATGTCATCATTAAACTGGCTCCAAAAGGGGAATGGACAAGTGCCGTTTCCAAAGATGAACTAGCTGATAAATTTAAAGAAGCCCTGGCTGTAATACCGGGCATGGAAGTAGAGTTTACCCAACCTATAGAAATGCGTTTTAATGAGCTGATAACCGGAGTTCGGGCAGATATCGCCATTAAAATATTCGGACCAGATTTAGATGTTTTAGCTAAAAAAGGAAGTGAGATTGGTAATTTGATTAAGAATGTAGAAGGTGCCGCAGATATTAGTGTGGAGAAAATTGCTGGCTTACCAGAAATGAGCGTCAACTATGATCGTGCTAAAATTGCCCGTTTTGGGTTAAATATTCAAGAATTGAATGATATGGTATCCATGGGTTTTGCAGGAAAAACTGCGGGCAGTGTGTTTGAGGGAGAAAAGCGATTCGATTTAGTAGTACGATTAGATAAAGCGAAGCGACAAGATATTGATGACCTCAAAAATCTTTATGTAGACCTACCAATGGGCGGTAAAGTGCCTTTGACGGAATTGGCAGAAATCAGTTATAAAAAAGGAGCCGCTAAAATTTCTAGGGATGATACAAAGCGCCGAACCGTAGTAGGTGTAAACGTTCGTAACCGCGATTTGCAGTCGGTAGTAGACGATGTTCAGCAATTGATTAATGAGAAAGTTAAGTTACTGGCAGGGTATACTATTACCTATGGTGGACAATTCGAAAATTTACAGAGCGCTCGTGACCGTCTTATAATAGCAGTGCCAATTGCATTGGTGCTCATTTTTACACTACTTTATTTTGCTTTTAAATCGGTAAAAGAAGCGCTAATCATTTATTCTGCAATTCCATTGGCAGCAGTTGGTGGCGTATCACTTTTATGGATGCGAGGTTTGCCATTTAGTATATCTGCCGGGGTTGGTTTTATAGCGCTCTTTGGTATTGCGGTACTAAACGGAATCGTTTTAATAGAGCATTTTAAAGAACTGAAAAAGCATTCGTTCGATAATTTAGATGCGTTAATAAAACAAGGAACCAAAGATAGATTAAGAGCTGTATTGCTTACCGCTTCTGCAGCTGCTCTAGGTTTTTTACCGATGGCAATATCCACAAATGCAGGTGCTGAAGTACAAAGACCATTGGCAACTGTAGTAATTGGGGGCTTGTTTACGGCTACCATATTAACCTTGGTCGTTTTACCTGTGCTATATTCCATCTTTGATAAATATGAGAATACAAAAAAACCAATTCCTAAAACAACTTTGAAAAATGGTATAGCGTTTATTGCGCTACTCATAACTGTTGGCGTATCTGCACAAGAAACAAAAGGTCAAAATCTTGATGAATTGTTATCCTCAGCTATTGAAAACAATATGGGTTTAAAAGCTGGTAAATTAAAAGTTGAGGAATCTCAATCGATGATTAACAGTGCTATTAATTTTAATAAAACGCATGTGTATTATGAATACGATGAAAATAATCTTGCCATTAATGACGTACCATTAAAGGTCTTTGGTGTACAACAAGATTTTCGTTTTCCAACTGAATATTTTTCTCAAAAGAGGGTGAATAAGGTGAGGAATAATTTGATGCAAACTGAGTTCGATATTCAAAGTAAGGCTATTGAAAGAGATGTGACTATTGGGTATTACGAGTATCAAATTGCCCGTGAAAAAGTTAGGGTTTACAAACGTTTAGATAGCTTATATGCTAATTTTTCATCTGTTGCCGCCAGAAAATTTGAACTGGGCGAAACCAATTATTTAGAAAAAATTACCGCAGCTTCAAAACAGCGAAAAATCAATCTAGATTATCAACAGGCAATTCAGCAGGTATCTATAGCACATGCTAATTTGTTGCGAATAATTCAAGTTGAGGATAGTTTGGAACTATCTGAAGAAATGAATCTTAAAATCGATTTGAAAGCTATTACTGTTGAAAGCACTCCAGAGATTGCCTATTATGAAACTAACATGCAATTAATGGCTGCCGAAAGTAATTTTGAAAAACAGCAATTACTTCCAGATATAAGTGTAGCCTACTTTCAAGGTTCAAATTCAGAGTTGAACGATAACCTTATTGGATATCAATTGGGTTTAAAAATTCCGTTGTTATTCAGTGGTCAAGCCGCTAGAATTAAGGCTTCTAAAATTGCCAATGAACGGGCGGTAACCGAGTCCATTGATTATAAAATTCAAATAAAATCAAAGCAAGAAATCTTACTCGAAGAAATTGCACAGATTCAAAATTCGCTCAATTATTATGAAAATGAGGGCACTGAGCTATCCGATGAAATTTTAAAAACCGCTCAAATTAGTTTTAAAAATGGTGAAATTGATTTCTATCAATATATACAGAGTTTAGAAAGCGCCTATGACATAAAATTAGGCTATCTAGATAAATTGAAAGAGTACAATGAAACTGTTATAAACATTAATTTCTTAACCTTATAAATACTGCATCATGCAAAACTATATATATAAAATTTTAGCCTTATTCATTTTTGTGATACTATCAAGTTGTGGAGAAGCAGAAAAACAATCCAACGAAAATGGTGCGTCAGAAGGAAAAGCTGATGACCGAATTCAAATTTCTAAAGCACAATTTGATCAGAACAATATGGAGTTAGATGTCATAAAGGAAATGGAATTTCCTATATCGATTACTACCTCAGGTATGATTGATGTGCCGCCAGAAAATAGAGCAGTAGTTAGTGCCACAATGGGCGGTTATATTAAAAAAACACCGTTGTTAATAGGGGATAAGGTTCGTAAAGGTCAATTATTGGTGACTATTGAAAATCCGGAGTTTGTAGCCTTACAGCAAGAATATATGGAGGTGAATGGTCAACTAAGTTATTTAAAGGCTGAGTATGACCGCCAGCAAACTATGGTTGAAGAAAAAATATCTTCACAGAAAAGCTTTCTTAAAGCAGAGAGCGACTATAAAACAGCGGTCGCAAAATATGATGGGCTACGTAAGCAATTAGCCATGTTAAATATTTCAGCAGAACAAGTTGAAAAAGGTAATATAAGTTCGGAAGCATCCATTTTTGCACCAATAGCGGGAAGTATTACCAAAGTAAATGTATCTAGAGGAACATTCGTTTCGCCGTCGGTTTCAATCATGGAAATCATCAACAACGACCATATTCATTTAGAGTTGTCTGTTTTTGAGAAGGATATTTTGAAAGTGAAGAAAGGGCAACTGGTAGCGTTTAAAATACCAGAATCATCAACAGAAACTTTCAAGGCAGAAATTCATTTAGTGGGTACTTCAATTGATGAGAATAGAACAATTAAAGTTCACGCTCATTTAGAGGATGAAGAGGCAGCTAATTTTCTAACAGGAATGTTTGTAGAGGCGAATATTATTACAGATTCATCCAAACAAATGGCATTGCCTACAGATGCTATCGGTGTAATTGATGACCAATCTTATGTATTAGTTTTAGATGATACAAAAGAGGGTAGTTATTACTTTAAACAGGTACCGGTAAAAGTTCAAGGCAGTTATCAGGATATGAGTGCCTTAGGTGAAAAGGTGATTTTTGAGCAGGGAACACAATTTTTAACAAAAGGTGCGTTTAGCCTGATAGGAGAGTAAATGATTATTCCTTTTTAGTTTTAGCGTAATTTGGTTTTAAAAGAAAGGTTTGGGTATAATTATTGACTTATGTTAAGTCCAATTTATAAAAGATATGAAAAAATATATAGTGCTAGTATTGTTTGTAGTAACAGGATTAGGTTCATCGTTTGCACAAGACTGGCAAACCGATTTTAATAAAGCACAAGAAATGGCTAAATCTAAAGACCTGCCAATTATATTGGTTTTTCAAGGCTCAGATTGGTGTGCTCCATGTATTAAGTTAGATAGGGATGTATGGGCTACAAATGAGTTTAAAGCTTATGCCAAAGAGCATTATGTAATGCTACAAGCAGATTTTCCGCGCAGAAAAAGTAATGCATTACCAGAAGAGCAATTGAATAAGAACAAGGCATTAGCAGAAAAGTATAATAGAAACGGAGTATTTCCTTTTGTTGTAGTTATGAATGCAAAAGGTGAGGTGTATGGAGAAACGAGTTATAAAAAATTAGCTCCTAAAGAATATATAAATGAAATGAATTCATTCATAAAATAAGTTGAAGAACATATTTCTCATACTAGCACTATTTTCTCTTGGGTCACTTGTTGCTCAAGAGCCTTATAAGCGCACCTTAAAATTAATGGGTAGCCGTTTTGATATTACGGTGGTAGCTAAAGATCAAGTTGAAGCTGATGAATATATAGACTTGGCTGTCAATGAAATAACAAGAATAGAGCAGTTAATTTCTTCATGGGATTCAAACTCACAAACATCGGAAGTTAATAGAAATGCAGGATTGCGACCAGTAAAAGTAGATGCTGAATTATTTGATTTAATTCAAAGGGCAATCGGTATTTCTAAACTAACGGATGGAGCTTTTGATGTCAGTTATGCATCTATGGATAAAATTTGGAAGTTTGATGGAAGCATGACGGTGATGCCTTCTACAGATTCGATTAAAGCATCTGTGTCAAAAGTTGGTTTTCAAAATATAGTGTTGGATAGAGAAAGCAGCACGGTTTTATTGAAACTAAAAGGAATGAAGATTGGTTTTGGAGCTATTGGTAAAGGATATGCAGCAGATAAAGCAAAAGACCTATTGATTTCAAAAGGAGTAGTATCAGGAATCATCAATGCATCCGGTGATATGAATACTTGGGGTAAGCAGCCAGATGGTAGCGAATGGAAGGTAGCTATTACCAATCCTATGGATAAGAATAAGGTTTTTGCCTTGTTGCCTATAACTAATGGGGCAGTAGTAACATCAGGTAATTATGAGAAATATGTAACTTTTAATGATGTGCGGTATACGCATATTATTGACCCGAGAAGTGGGTATCCGGCAACGGGTATCATCAGTGTTACCGTGTTTGCCCCAAAAGCAGAATTGGCAGATGCTTTGGCAACATCGGTATTTGTGATGGGCATAGAAGTAGGCTTAAATCGTATTAACCAATTACCAAAAGTAGAGTGTATTATAATCGATGATAAGGGGAATATCATCACATCGAAGAATATAGAAATAGAAAAATCATGATAAAGAAGATTTTGATTATTGCAGTTGTTGCTTGCTCATTTGGCAGCTGTACGGTACTTAAAGAGTACGAGAAAATAAATATTAATGATCCAGATATGGTTTTGCAAGATAAAAAGGCTGACCGTAATGTAACTACCATGCATTCGTACAGAGAAGCTGCTGCTGGGGCAAATGGAGGTAAGACTGGCGGAGGCTGTGGCTGTAATTAGTTAATATGGAATTTCACAAAAAATGAAAATATTTAAATCGATTGGTTTTATAGTAACGTTACTCTTGGTTGCGTCGGGTTATGCGCAACAAGATCAAGATGGTGTAAAGACATATAAGAAGAGAGTTTTAGAAACTACCGAGGTAGATTTCTTGACAAGTTATTACTCGCAAGATGGCGACAACGCAGCGGTAAGTGGAGGATTAGGAACCGAAGAACTTACAGATTTCACAGGTACATTTGTGGTGTCGATACCATTAAACGATGATGATGTACTTACTATTGATGCGGGCGTTTCTGCGTACACATCGGCATCTTCTAGTAATGTTGACCCGTTTGATGGCGGGCAACCGGCAGACCCTTTTGTAGCTAGTTCTGGAGCATCTAGTTCAGATACTTGGGCAAACTTATCGGGCTCATACAGTCATAGTTCAGATGATAGAAATACGATTGTTTCAGGTAAACTATCGGTATCTTCAGAATACGATTATTTCTCTTTAGGTTTCGGTGGTGGATTAACGAAACTATATAATGAAAAGAATACTGAAGTAAGTGTAAACGCCAACGTGTATTTAGATAAATGGAACTCCATTTATCCTTCAGAACTTAGACCTTTTGCAAGTGGCGCTAATGGTTTGGCTAATGGTTTGTTTTCCAATAATACAATTACAGGAAATACTGACTATAGTCCTGTTTTTAATGAATTCACGGATGAAACAAGAAATTCATATTCCGTCGGATTCGGATTTTCACAAATTCTGAGTAAGAATCTTCAAGGTTCATTGGCGTTAGATTTTGTGCAGCAGCAAGGATTGTTATCAACCCCGTTTCAACGTGTTTATTTTGCAGATGTAGAAGATTCATTTATTGATAATTTTCAATTGGCTGATGCTATAGAACAATTGCCAGATAGCCGCTTTAAAGTAGCAGCAGGTGGTCGTTTAAACTGGTATGTAAATGAAACGGTAGTAGTACGTAGTTTCTATCGCTATTACTATGATGATTGGGGAATTAGCTCGCATACGGCAAGTGTAGAGGTTCCTATAAAATTATCCGATAAGTTTACGGTATATCCTTCCTATAGGTATTATCAGCAAACGGCTGCAGATTATTTTTACGGATATGAAGAAGCATTATCTACGGAGACTTTTTACACCTCAGATTATGATTTATCGGAATATTCGACGAATCAATTTGGGATGGGAGTTTCGTATACAGATATATTTACTAAAATGCATATTTGGAAACTAGGTCTCAAAAGTATTGACTTGAAGTTTTATAAATATGACAGGGACACCACTTTTAGTTCTAGCATTGTTACTGCAGGATTTAAGTTCGTAATGGACTAATTGATGATATAAGATAGATTAAAAAGCAGGTCATACGACCTGCTTTTTAGTTTTGGTGAATGGGTTTTAATTTTAAAAGCATTGAATAAGTACCAGATGAAATAGTTAACTTTTCAAAAATATTGATAGCAACAAAATTTTATTTTGAATGGAATTAAGAAAGGAATATGACCTTATTTGTGTAGGTGCAGGTATCATGAGTGCAACGTTGGCATTATTGGTAAAACAGTTAAAGCCAGATCTTAATGTGCTGATCGTTGAACGATTAGATAAAGTGGCGCAAGAAAGTTCAGCAGCTTGGAACAACGCGGGTACAGGTCATTCTGCACTATGTGAACTTAATTATACGCCTGAGGATGAAGCTGGTCATGTGAACATAAAAAAGGCAATTGAAATCTGTACTCAATTTGAAATTTCTAAGCAGTTTTGGTCTTTTTTGGTGCGAGAAGGGTTAATTAGAAATCCTAAATCGTTCATTTCGCCAGTTCCGCATCATAGTTGGGTAAAAGGTAAAGAGAACGCAAATTATTTAGAAAAGCGCTACAAAGCTTTTAAAGAGCATTTTATGTTTCATAGTATAGAGTTTTCAAGAGAGATTGATAAAATGAAAGAGTGGTTTCCGTTGATGATGCATGGGCGTACCGATGATGAAGTAATGGCTGCATCTAGAATAGACAGGGGAACGGAAATGAATTACGGTTCGCTTACAGAGCAATTGTTTGATATTCTTGATAAGGAATATGATACTAGGGTTTTATTTAATACAGAAGTTGAAGATATAGACCCAGACCATGATGAAGATTGGCTGTTAAAAATGGAAGACCTTAATACGGGTACTAAAAGCACGGTAGATGCTGAGCATGTGTTTATAGGTGCTGGAGGTGGTAGTTTATTACTGTTGCAAAAAGTAGAAATAGAGGAGAAGGATGGTTATGGAGGTTTTCCGGTGAGTGGAGAATGGTTAGTCTGCAAGAATAGAGATATAATAGAACAACATAACGCAAAAGTATATAGTAAAGCTGGTATTGGCGATCCCCCAATGTCCGTTCCACATTTAGATACTAGATATATCAATGGAAAACGAGAATTGTTATTTGGTCCTTTTGCAGGTTTTAGTCCTAAGTTTTTGAAAGAAGGTTCAAACTTAGACTTATTTAAATCTATCAATTTTGATAATCTCCCTTCCATGTGGGGTGTGTTCTGGCATAATCTACCACTGACCAAATATTTGGTAGAGCAAGTAGCTATGAGTTTTGAAGATAGAATGGAATCCTTAAGAGCATTTGTGAAGGATGCAAAAAATGAAGATTGGGAAATAGTAGTGGCTGGTCAAAGAGTGCAAACAATTAAGAAGGACGAGTTTGAAGGTGGTTCTTTAGAATTCGGAACACAATTGGTAAGTAGTAAAGACGGTAAAATAACATGTCTTTTAGGAGCATCTCCTGGAGCATCTACATCTGTAAGGATTATGTTAGATGTTCTAGAGAAAGCATTTCCAGAACTAATGTCAACAGAAAAAGGAAAAGAACAATTAGCTAAAATGGTTCCCTTTTATAAAAAGGAAGTGACCAAAGATTTGTTTGATCAAGAACTTGCAAGAGTAACCGAAATTTTAGAATTGTAAAGCAATCATACATTTTCATTTAAGCTATTATATTTCTTATAAGCACTAAATCAATACAATAAAAAGACGGTACTTGCATTATTGTATTTTACCACCCTTGCAACAAATAGAAAATGCGAATTAGATTTCTTTTATTTTTTCTTTTTAGTATTAGTTTTTTCTCACAGGCACAATTAAGCGATTTAGCCAGATTAGATTTTACGTTTATCCCTAATAAAGGATCAGATGTAGAATATACACGATCACGATTTCTAATAAATTACCCAATAAAACTTAAAAAAGAAGGCGAATACGTACTCTTGGGGATAGATTATAGTAACGTACATCTTCGTTTTAAAAGCGATGAATTACCATTTGAAAGAAGTTTATTGAACGATTTTAAATTATTGGATTTTACCATTGGGTATACAAAACCATTAAATAATGGATGGCGTTTGGGTGTTCGTTTTCAGCCAGGTATAAGTACCAATCTTACTGCTAAAAATCTAAATTCTAATGATCTGGTTTTTTCAGGAGATGTAGTATTTATTAAAAAGTTTGAAAATGATTTTGATAAGCCGTCTCGTTTAATTGTTGGATTATCTTATTCGCAAAATAGGGGATATGTTTTTCCGCTACCCTTTATAAGTTATTATAAAAAGTTTAGACCAGATTGGTCATATAATCTTGGTATTCCAAAAACCAATTTACAGTATCACTTATCAGATAAGCACCGGTTTAAATTATTTGGGCAATTAGATGGTTTTACATCTAACATACAAAATGGGGCATTAGTTAACGGAACAGACACTGCTGAAATTATAAATATGTCCTTAATTAATGGTGGTTTACAATACGAGTATCATTTTACAAATCATCTACAATTAGATTTACGTGCAGCTTATAATTTCAGTTTAAATAATAAATTGAAAGATGGTAGTAACAATACATTGTTTACCATAGATAATGATTCTAGAAGTTATTTTAGAGCAGTGCTAAGGTTTAAAATATAGTAGGTTTGAATTGAACCTATAAAAAACGCCGGAAAATTTCTTTTCCGGCGTTTTCGTTTTACAATAGCATAAGGGCGTTAGCCAATTACCGACTTTTCAGTAATAAATGGTTGATTGTAATGTCTTTGACCAGTAGCTTTATATAAGGCATTTGCTAAAGCACCAATAATTGGTGGTAACGAAGGTTCTCCTAATCCTGTTGGATCAATACCGTTATCTACAAAATAAGTTTCTATTTCTTTTGGTGCCTCTTTATGTCTAATTAAGCGATAGGTATCAAAATTATTATGTTGAGGCTTACCATCTTCAAAAGTCATTTCGCTATATGTAGCATGCCCTATTCCATCAATGATTCCCCCTTCTATTTGATTTTTGGCAGCCATTGGGTTTATTACAATTCCGCAATCTACGGCACACCACACTTTATTAACTTTTGGTGAATTAGTATCGTCAGAAAGGTCTAAAACTTGCGCTACATAAGAGTTATGACAATAGTAGGCGGAAACTCCTCTTGCTGCTCCATTTTTTTGATTACTGTCCCAACCAGATTTATCTCTAACCAATTTTAAAACACCGGCATAACGTTCTGGATCATAGTCATTCTTTTCTGGTTCGCCAACAGGATCTTTTATTGCTCTGTCAAACAACGCTAATCTAAATTCTATAGGATCTTTTCCGGCAGCTTCGGCAACTTCATCTAAGAAGGCTTGCTCCGCACCGGCAACAAAATTAGAGCGTGGTGCACGCCATGCACCAGTGGTTACATTGGTTTCTAGACTAAATTTTTCTGCTAGGTAATTATCTACGGCACCGGCAGGAAATCTATTTTCAAAAAGTAAATCGTCATTAGATCCGGCACCTTTTACATGCCAAGCAATTAAATTGCCATCCTTATCCAACCCTGCTTTATATTTTACTTTGTACGTTGGGCGATAGGTACCTTGTGTCATATCATCTTCACGAGTATATACCAATTTTATAGGAGCTTGCATGTGCTGTGAAATCACAGCCGCTTCTACACCAAATGTACCGTATAGGCGTCTTCCGAAACCACCGCCCATTCGGCTCATTTTAATATCAATTTTTTCAACTGGCATGTCCAATCTAGAAGCTAAGGTCTTTTCTAAAAATTCTGGAGTTTGTATTGGTCCGTTAAACAAGGCTCTCTCGGCGGTAACATCTGCATAGAAGTTCATGGGTTCCATTGTATTGTGCGCTAAAAAAGGAGCACTGTAGGTACGTTCTATAACTTTATCTGCTTTTTTAAATGCACTAACTACATTCCCGTCTTTACGGGCCGGTTCTTTGGAAGACGTGTTTAATAATTTAGTTAACGCCTCATCATGGCCTGCAGTGCTTTCCAAGTCACTTGATTTCTCCCATTCAACTTTTAATGCTTTTTTGGCTTGCATACATTGCCAAGTAGATTCACCAACAATAGCAACTAATTTATCTATAGCACCACCATCAGACCATTGTCGTTCAACACCTTCCGGATATACATCAATAGGAAAAACATCTTTTATACCTGGCATTGATTTTACAGTTTCGGCGTCCATTGACTTATACGTCATACCAAAAGCAGGTGGGTGAACAATCATAGCGATCATCATTCCTTCCTCTTGAATATCAATACCGAATAAAGGCTTTCCTGTAACAATATTTGGTCCGTCAACATTTCTTTTATCCGTTCCTATAATATCAAAATCACTAGTTTCCTTTAAGGTTACTTCTTCAGGTACCGACATGGTAGCCGCCGTAGAAGCCATTTCTCCGAAGCTCGCAGATTTTTCTGAACCATCATGGGATATAATTCCCGCTTTAACTGAAATTTCTGATGCTGGTACTTGCCATGCTTCAGCAGCAGCGGCAACAAGCATATGTCTGGCCGTAGCACCTGCCATTCTTAACCCAGACCATCCTGCACGTATAGATTGACTACCACCGGCAAGTTGTCTTTGAAAAATATCTGTATTCAATGGAGCTTGCTCTACAATTACATTTTTCCAATCTACCCCTAATTCATCTGCAACGATCATTGGCATAGAGGTTTTTACATTCTGCCCAATTTCTGGATTTGGCGACATAATGGTAACCATACCGTTATCTCCAATTTTCAGGAAAGAATTAATATCGAACCATTCTTTTGGTATGTTGTTCACCTGCTCTGGAGTTGGTTTACATGAGGCAAGCCAACTAAAGCCTAAAATCATACCGCCACCAGCGAGCGAACTGCTTTTTAAGAAAGAACGTCTATTATATGTTGTTTTTATGAGAGTCATCTGTTTATTTTTTGAAGGTTAATATCCCAAAATTGTGGGCAATTAATTTACGCGTTAGAAATACTCGAAGCATTTTTGATTGCTTTTTTAATTCGCGTATATGTGCCACAACGACAGATATTACCGTTCATAGCATCCTCTATCTCTACATCTGTAGGATTAGGGTTCCGTTTTAAAAATGCACTGGCATTCATGATCTGGCCAGCTTGGCAATAACCACATTGGTAAACATCTTCTTCTAACCATGCCTTTTGTACAGGATGATCTCCATTTTCTGAAAGACCTTCTATGGTAGTGATAGATTGGTCACCAACAGCTGAAACAGGTAGTTGACAAGAACGCACTGCATTATCACCTAAGTGAATGGTACAAGCACCACATTGAGCAATTCCACAACCAAATTTTGTGCCTACCAATTTTAAATGATCACGTAATACCCATAGTATTGGAGTAGATGGGTCAACGTCTACTTCTTGGGTTTTTCCATTAACTTTTAAACTGAAATTCGCCATTAGATTTTAATATTTATTTGAGTCCCTTGAAATTAGGTATTTTTTCAGAGTAAATGCCCAGATTTACAATTAAAAAATCATAAAATTTTACTTGAATTAAGAACTAACACAAATTGGGTGTATTAAGTATATGTGTTTGATATGTAGTTGGTTAGGGTATTTTTTTGTATTCTAACCATTTGTAAGAGGTTTTAATAAGATTTTATAATATAAAATCGAACGAGTTATTTATAAAAGTTATCGTGATACTGGTTTAGAATTTACCTAGGTAATTTTAGATACTGAATTATACCATTCTTTTTCTGATTGAAATGGTTGTAAATACTAGAAAATGATAACTCAAAATATATCAGGCGTTGTTTCTGAATCAATTATAAGTACTGTAGGTAATACCCCTTTAGTACGATTAGATAGAATTTTGGCGGATAATTACTTCAATTTATATGGAAAATTAGAAGCGGCAAACCCTGCAGGTAGCATAAAAGATAGAACGTCTCTTTTTATATTACAAGAGGCACTTGCATCAGGAAGAATTAAAAAAGGGGATACGGTAATAGAATCAAGCTCTGGTAATATGGCACTAGGTTTGGCACAAACATGTTTATACTACGGTCTTAAGCTTATCGTAGTAGTAGATCCTAAGCTAAATTCACACACAGAAAAAATTCTTAAAACATACGGTGTACAAATAGAGCATGTAACAGAACCCAAAAAAGAAGGTGGGTATTTGGCGGCTAGGTTAGAAAGGGTTCAATATTTATTAGACACTATTCCAAATAGTTTTTGGTCCAATCAATACGGTAATCCTGATAATCCTAAAACGCATCATAAAACCATGACAGAAATTGTGGATTCGTTACAGGGCAAATTAGATTATCTATTTGTGGCAACAAGTACTTGCGGAACACTAATGGGATGTGCAGATTTTATCTACGAGAATAAACTGGACACAAAAATTATAGCAGTGGATGCCGTAGGAAGCGTACTATTTGGAGGTCCGCCTTTAAAAAGATTAATACCGGGACATGGTGCCGGGGTCCCTTCTCAATTTTTAAATACTTCTAGAATATATGATCATGTTTATGTTGATGATGTAGACTGTGCTCGTGGGTGTTGGTCTTTATTGGAAAAAGAAGCAATATTATGTGGGGGTTCTTCCGGTGGAATTTTAAGTGCAGTTAAAAAGTATAGTAAGAATATAGAAGAAGGTAGTAATTGTGCAATGTTTCTGTGCGATCGTGGAGAACGGTATTTAGATACCATTTATAATCCACAATGGCTTTTAAACGAATTACCAGAAAGTAAAAATGCATTTACGCCAATAGGCGGTTGGTAGTAAGTTATATGGAGAATAGAAAAACATATCGAATAGGAATTATAGGTTTTGGACCTAAGGGATTCTATGGTTTTGAAAGGTTGGTGGCTTATTTAAGTCAAAATACATTTTATCAACGTATTGAAATTCATATTTTCAATACCACAGAATACTTTGCGGCAGGAGATGTCTACAGAACAGATCAACCGGAATATCTTATAATGAACTATGCGAATAGAAACATTAATTGCTGGTCATTAGAAGAGCCAATGTCAAATGTGGAAGAAACCGCAGATTTTGTGTCGTGGTTAAAAATTAACGGATACACCAAAGCTGCACCTGGAGATTATGCACCTAGAAAGGTTGTTGGAGATTATCTTATACACTGTTTTAAAAGGGTTGTTGACAGTTTACCTAAAAATATAAAAGTAATAACCCACAAAGGTTCAGTAGTAAACGTAGAAAAGAATGAAGAGTCATATTTGGTAATGGGTAGCTACAGAAATATGGGCAATGAGTTTAGGGTTGATTGTCAAAATATATTATTTACTACTGGTCATCATTCATTTAAATCACAACAAACCAAAATAATAAACAATAAAAATAGAATTGATTTTATATACCCTGTTGATGAAAAATTAAGCTCGGTAACAGCTAATTCTTTAGTTGCAGTTAAAGGATTTGGACTTACTGCTTTAGATGCTGTTCTTGCATTAACAGAGGGTAGAGGAGGGGAGTTTAAAAAGAACGATAAGGGAGTTTTAAAATATATTTCATCTGGTAAAGAGCCTTATAAAATTTATCCTTTCTCTAGAACAGGCTTACCAATGGTACCAAGAAATGGTTCTCCAACTTCAGAAATTGAACTTCAATATTTTAGCGAAACGATAGTAGAAAATTTTAAGGAGAATAGACCAATTAGTTTTAATTGTACCCTATTACCCTTGATTAAAAAAGAGTTCTATTTTGCTTTCTACACTGCGCTATTCAATTCTCACGGGCATCAACTTTACTTTGATCAAGATTTCACCGTAATAGAAAATCAGGTAAAGTTTTTTCATGAAGATTTTCCAGAATGCCCTGTATTTAATTGGGAAACTATAGTAGACCCATTTAAAGATGAGCCTGTTTTATCATCTGTAGTTATACAGGTGTATTTAGAATTTTTATTAGAAGAAGCAAAACGAGGAGAAGATAAAAGTCCATTCATGGCAGCCGTAGCCGTATGGAGAAAAATTAGTCCAATTTTTAATGAATTGTATAGTTTTGGAGGTTTAGATGCTGTGTCTCATAAAGAATTTGACACCTATTATTTTGGGTTGTTCAATAGGCTGTCTTACGGTCCGCCGGTTAAAAATTTGCAAAAAATAGTAGCATTGTGTAAAGCAGGGTTACTAGATTTTTCTTTTGCTAAATCGGCAAGTTTTACCGAAAATGAGGAGTGTGGCAGTTTTAGTTTAAAAGTTGAAAACGGACAAGAAACAGCGGTAGATTTTTATATAAATGCTACAATTTCTAGAGCAAAAGGAAAAGACTTTGAGAATGAGTTGTATCAAAATTTAAAAAGAAACAAACTTATTGTGGAGTACGAAAATAAACTGAATACTTCATATAAACCGGGCTGTTTGGCATTGAACGATGATGGAAATCCTATAAACGAAAATGGGCAGATCAATCCAGATATTACATTTTATGGAACACCGACAGAGGGTATAACATTTGATAATGACACCTTATCAAGGACTAGAAATGACTTCGCTACAGGGTGGGCGAAACAGACTACTGCAGCAATTTTAAAAAAAGATGGATCAATCGATAATTATGAAAGAGAAGAAAATGTATTATAAAGGAGCACCAAAAAATGAATTGACACCAATAACCTCTAGTTGGATGCATGAACTGTTCAATGATCAAGATGTTTTAAGAGGGTTAATTGAACGTTATGGTTCTCCCGTAAACATACATCACCTACCGTCTTTCAATGAAAATAGCAAAAATTACAAGGAACTTTTTGAGTCATACGGATTAAAGTATCGCATTTTTTATGCAAGAAAAGCAAACAAATCAAAAGGTTTGGTAAAGCAGGCATTTGCCTCGGGAATAGGTGTAGATACTGCAAGTTATAAAGAGCTAGAACAATCTTTGTCCTTAGGTGGCAATGCAGAAAACCTCGTGCTAACCGCAGCTATTAAAACTGAAGCGCAAATTAAATTGGCTATAGAAAATGGCGTACCTATTATTTTAGATAACGAAGATGAATGTATTTTGACACAATCTATTGCAAAAGAGATTGGTATAATAGCAAATGTTGGGTTTCGCATAAGCGGATTTGAGGTAGATGGAGAAAAGCTGTACAGCCGGTTTGGTTTTGATGTAGATGAGGTAGTTGATTTTATTGGTTCTTATGTTGGGGAACAAAAAACTTTTGATTTTCTAAAAGTTACGGGGCTGCATTTTCATTTAGATGGGTATTCTACCCACCAGCGTAGTGTAAGTTTAATTGCTAGTATTACAATAGCATCGACCTTGAAAGATAAGGGACATGAGTTATCCTTTATAGATATTGGTGGGGGTATTTTAATGAATTATTTGGAAAAAGAAAACGAATGGGTATCCTTCAATGAAAATCTGAAAAAAGCAGTAGTGGAAAACAACAATAATAATATAACATTTAATAACAATGGTCTAGGATTTAGACTAGAGGATGGTGAACTAAGAGGTAAGTTAAATACCTATCCATTTTTCAATACGGTTAACAAAAATTCTTTCCTGAAAGAAGTACTCGATTTTATAGATGAGGAATCTGGGTTATCGGTAGCATCTTTATTACTTAAGAATGATATAGAAATTCGTATTGAGCCGGGTAGATCATTATTAGATCAAGTTGGTATAACGGTCGCAAAAGTTAGTCACAGAAAAAAGGATGCCAAAGGACAATGGCTAGTAGGTTTAGAAATGAATATGAGCCAAATGATGAGTTCTAGTGCAGATTTTTTATTAGACCCTTTTATGTTATATAGTTCTGAGGTGGAGAAAGAAGAGTCTGTAGATGTATTTTTTACAGGAGCTTATTGTTTAGAAAGAGACGTATTGTTGAAACGTAAAATTACCTTACCTAGACTACCGGCAATTGGGGAATATGTAGCATTTGTAAATACAGCAGGTTATATGATGCACTTTTTTGAAACAGAGGCACACCTATTTGAGCTTTCAACTAATTTAATATTTACGGGTTCAAATGAAAAGCTATCGTTTTTTCAATTTATTGATGATAATAAGATTGTATTAAATTCATAATTAATACTTTAAAATAGCATTGTCAAATGCATCAATAACAATGTGTTTTAAGCCAAGATGAATTGCGGGTTGTGAGTACATTGTATCAAAACAATATATCATGAAAATACAAGCATATTTAGCCTTCAACGGCAATTGTCAAGAAGCATTAAACTTCTACGCAAATCTGTTTAACGCAGAAATAAAAAACAGACAAACATATGAGGATATGAAAATTGATGTCCCATCCTCCTTTAGACAAAAACTGCAACACGCAGAATTAAAGGGAAAAGGAGTTCATTTTATGGCATATGACGCTGCTCCAGATACTCCATTGAATAATGGTAATCAAATTAACATGAGTGTTGATTTGAATGATTTAGATGAAGGGAAACAATTATTTAAAGAATTATCTAGCGGTGGTCAAGTACATCATGAATTTAGAGAGCGCGAATGGGGACACTTTGGTAGATGTACAGACCGTTTTGGTATTGGGTGGATGATTAATGTTGATAAATAAAAAGTAATATGGATATAATATATGAGTATGACGGCGTAACAGCTAGTTCAAGATTAGAAGGTTATGCAGCTGAAAAATTAAATAAGCTTCATCATAAATTCGACGACATAATTAGAGCAGATGTTTTTCTAAAACAAGAAAATACATCATCTGATGAAACAGGTATGATCTGTAACATACGTTTAAGTTTACCTGGTCCACGAATTTTCGCAGAAGCCAGCAATGAGAATTTTGAAGAATCGGTGAATGAATCGGTTAGGGAATTAGAACGGCAGCTGAAAAAGCGAAAAGATAAAATGAAAGCTTATTAAATATTAGGCATTAAAAAAGCCCTTGCAATTGCAAGGGCTTTAATTTTTGTTGGAGTATTTTTATCTGTGATTTTCTAAAATCTCAGTAGTTTCCAAATCGTTCTGCAAAAGCTCTTTTTGAGCTCTTATAATTTCTTTTAAGCGATGTGGCATCATAGTTTCTGCCAATGCTTTATCATAATCTAAAATGGCAGCTTTATCACCTCTTACGGCTTCTTCTAGCATTGCTTCATCATTATCTTCTGCAAAAAATGCTTTAACATCCATCCAGGTTCTATGTAATGTTCCTGCACCACTACCTTCAATTTCTACACTGCCCAAATCTAATTCTGGAGCAGCAGCTCTAAGTTCTCTTAGAAATTGCATACGTTCAACGACCTTCTTCTCAAAATAGCTTTTAATTCCTACTTGTTTTGAATTTTCAGATGCTTTTTCGAATCCTTTAATTGCATCTTCATTTTTACTTATTAAGTCCTTTAGACTATCCTCAATTTTTGCTATATCTGTATTCATAATATTATTTTTTAATAGGTGTTTACACCTGTGATTAAATAAAATTTCTACTTCTAAGGTATAGGTATGTCAGCATTAACATTGACTATAAACAATAGTACTTTTGCTTTATTGATTAAACAGCAATATCCCATAAACACTATGTTTTTAATTGTTTTACGCTTATTATTTCAGTGTATAGAGCTAAGAAGAATTAGCAGCTCGTATTATTTTCGGTGAGAACTTTAAAAATAAAATTATGGGACTATCACCACTATTTGGAGTAGCAAAAATGTTAGTAAGAAGTAGAAAATTGAAAATGGCAGCTGTTGGTTTGCAGCTTGCATATTTAGGATATACCTACATTTCAGATAAAAGAAAAAATAAACAGGTATCAAAATAAAGAAATAATTTACATATATAATTGATTTTAAATAGGTTATAGTGTTTTTTGAATTCTATGGTTTATCAATTTTACAAAAACCTATGAATTTTTATTAATAACAGATTGAATGAATTGCTAGACCTTTGGAGTATTAAATCCCCAAAATCTAGTATTATGAACAATTCAATTAAAATCAGCCTTTTGTTTGCCTGTATGGCAACCATGGGTTACGGCCAAGATTTGGCCTACAATGACACTTCAACCAGTTTTCATGAAAAAAAGATTACTGAAGTATCTAATAGAGTAGAGAATTATGAAAAGTTAAAATCACTTGGCTACTCAGATTCTGAAATTTTTGAAGATCTTGGCAATGCCAATTTCCTAACCAAAAAATATGCGAATGCATTATACTGGTATGGTAAGCTAATTGAAATATCTGAAGATGGTACTTTAAAGAAAAGCTATCAGAAGAGGTTTGACCATGCGGTATCTCAATTAGGAAAAGAAGTCCAGAATGAAATTGCCGATGAGAATTGGACGGAATTGGTAAAAGACGATTATAAGATGACGCACACCGTTGTGCCTTCTCGTTTAACATCTAATAATAGAAGAAATTTTTTACCATGGGATGACCAAGGAACAAAAAAAGAATTTGCTTCAAACAGTGCCAAGCCGTTAAATACTATTGGTGAATACGCTCCACCGGTAGCCCTTACCAATGGCGGTAATACGGCGTACTACAGCAAAACAACATACCGAAAGCCAGTAACCGGTATGTTCTCCAAAAAGAAAGAAATTCATAAAATTTACAAAGCCGATAAAATTGGTGGAGAATGGAAAAAAATCACTGAAGTAGCGGTGTGCCCAGGAGACTATTCTGCAAAGCATCCTGCTATTTCACCAGATGGTAGTCGTTTATTCTTTGCCTCAAACATGCCTGGTACCTTTGGTGAATATGATATTTATGTAGCTACCATTCAAAAAAATGGAATGTTAGGACAAGCCAAAAACTTAGGCTCAAAAGTAAATACCGCTAAGAATGATGTTCATCCTAATCCTATCTCAAACGGTAGTTTAGTATTTGCTTCAGATGGTAGAGAAGGGTACGGTGGTCTAGATGTGTATATGGTAGAAGTTGGTCAGCGTAGCGTTGGTCTTGCTGTAAACATGGGCAATACTATTAATAGTTCTTATGACGAATATTCTGTTAACCTATTGCAAGGAGACGGATCTGGTTATGTAGTTTCTAATAGAATTGCAAAAGGCAAGCGTACACAGAATGTAGCTTTTAATTTAAATGATAAACCTATTAATGATAAAGATAGAGACGATCGCTTCTTAGAAGCATTCAACTCAGAAAGACAGACACAGTATTCCAGTTCTGTATTTGAAGATGAATAACCACCCATTATTCATTTCCCCCAATTCATTTGACAAATTCAATTTTAATCGTAAAAATCAATCGTTATGGAAAGTCCGTTAAAAATCAATAGTTTTCTTATTGCATTACTTTTATTGGCCCTTGTCCAAACAGTAAAAGGTCAAGAAACCAATGCAAACTTAGGATCTAGTAGTACATACCACAATCAATTATTCTTCAATCGTTTTTTTATAAACCCAACTTTCTCCTTAGTGCGTGAGAATAAATCATATTTAAACATCCTTCATAGAAATCAATCTGCAACATTCGAGGATAATAGCCAAAACTATTTTCTAGGATTTAGCAACAAATTAAATGATCATACCGCAGTAGGTATTGGTGTATATAGCCAATGGTCTGGTGTTGTTCAAGAGTTCGGATTTAATGCCAATTATGCATCATCAGTTCAATTAGGAGAAAAATCTGTGCTTACATTTGGTACCAATGTTACTTATTTTAACCAAGGGTTAGATAAGAATAGAATTGTTGTAGCTCAAGACGATCCGCAGATTGCAGACTCAAGAAAAGAAAGTAAAATAGCTATACAGCCAGGAATTAATTTATCGCTAGGTAAGTTCGATTTTGGTTTTTATGCAGAAGACTTATTAAAGTACAATCAAACAACGAACGAATTTTTAACTGACCTGTCTACAAAAAGTGTAAAGGGATCAGTACAATATACACACTCATTTGAGCATACAAGGGGTCTTTTTGAAGACGCTCGTTTAATGCCAATGGCTCAAGTAGGTCAAAACTTAGATGGTAGTTTATACTATTTTGGTTCTTTATTATTAGATCTACCAAATTATGGTTGGTTGCAAACCACGGTAGATGAAGAATATGGTGTTGCAGCAGGAGTAGGTTTCAACTTAAGTGAAAAAATGTCTTTAGGATATTTAATGGAGAAAGATTTATCAAGTGAAGATGCAAACCTTGGGTGGAATCATGAAATTACCCTAGCATATAAATTTAAGGATGATGATTTAGCTATCTCTGTAGCCGATAATTCATCAGACAATCAAATAGATAATATAGTACGAAACTATGAGGAGCAAATTGCTCACTTAATAGAAGAGCGTGATAGTGCAAGAAAGTCTGGTCGTAGAAATCAAGAAGCTTCTTCTAATACTTCTACATCTGTTTCAGAAAGTAGCTTGGCTTATGAGAACAAAATAATTTTAGATGAGCTTATACTTCGTCAAGACTCTATTGAAGAACAACGAATAGCGGCTTTTGAAGAACGTTTTGAACTAATAGTTAGAATGTTACGTAATGATATTGATACGACGATAAAAAGCTCTTTACAAGATTTTAGTGTAGAGGATAATACATCTTATGCATCTAATGACATTAATGATGATGCAATGGACTTTATAACAGAGCCTGCAGATGCTTTTGCCACTGCAACGTCATCATCACCATCGGTAGCAACAACTACTTCTTCAAGAAGAGCAAATTTTAAAGAATTACCATCTACAAATAATAACTTTAAAGCATTACCTGTTAAGATGCTGGTAGAATCTGATGTAATAGATATGAACTCTGGTTACTATGTAATTGCAAATGTATATAGTCAAACAAAGTACATGAATGCATTTATGAAAGAATTAAAAGAGAAAGGTTTAGATCCAAAACAATTTTACAATAAAGAAAACGGTCTGTATTACGTGTATTTAGCAGACTACGATTATAAGAATGATGCCCAAATGGCAGCAAGTACAGATTTAAATGGAAAATACAATCAAGAGAAATGGATTATGCAAGTAAACGAATCAACGGCTACTGCGTCTAATACTTTTGAAGATGATTATATAACAAGAGAGTAACGAATTTAAAAGCCATTAATTTTTACGGTTTTATGGTTGATTTGAATTGTCAATAAAAGGAGGGGTATTATCCGGGGGGATAATTGGGTCCCCTCCTTTATTTTTACATTTACAAAAATGGTGATTCTCGATTTTAACTTTATGTTAACTATCGATGAATTACCTTATTTTTTAAGAAAACTTGGTATTTGAACGAAAATTTCTAGGTTTTCAACGGGTATATTACAATAATATCTATATTTCAATCACCAAATAGATTCAAACCCAATTGTATAACCCCAAATCCCCCCACAACCATGAATGAATTTAACCTACGTAATTCCAGTTCCGGAACCCATCTTATTATACATAAGATTTCTATTTTTTTACTGTTAAGAAATCTCATTAATCCAAAGTTTGGCAAACGCCTCAGTATTACAAATTAATTCACTAGCGAAAATTCGTTTTTGATTTAAATTTATGACTGAACAAAGTTGAAGTACAATCTTTTTTTCTGGTTGTTCTTTAGGGCAATAGTTGCCATTATATATGTAAATATGAACCTATAGTCTATACTATTTGGTCACAGTACATATCTATTGTTTAGTTATTCTAGTATTGTAAATACTCAAAAATAACTTTAGTTATTGTTCTGTAATTAGAATGATAGCTGTAAAACTATGGAGATTATGAAAAATTCAAACATTAGAATAATACTATTAGAAAAAGATACATCGTTACATTCTGTATATAAAAATCACTTTGAAGATATCGAAGGATATGAAGTGGTAGGTAGCTATACTTCTGCTAAAGATGCTATAAAAGATTTCAAGTTTACAAAACCGCATATTGTACTTTCTGAAATAGATTTAGATGACATGAACGGTGTAGATGCTATCAAGCTCTTTAAAAAGAAAGACTGGGAAGTAAAAATTATAATGTTCAGTGAAATCAATGATTTCGACATTATTAAAAATGCTTTCAAGAAAGGAGCAAATGGCTATTTGACAAAACCTTTGACTTTAGACAAACTAGAGCATGCTTTGCGTAGTATGGAAAAAGAAGGCGCTGCGATGAGTAATGATATTGTAAAGAAAATTATTAGCAACTTTCATAAAAAGACATTCGCATTTTTCTCTGAACGAGAAAATCAAATTGTAGATTTTTTATGTCAAGGAGCTACTTATAAGATGATTGCACAAAAGTTATTTGTAACCCCAAGTGCCGTAAATTTTCACATTCAGAATATCTATTTAAAACTAGATGTAAACTCTAAATCTGAGGCACTTTCTAAATTAGAACAACTTCAAAATCAACTTGAAGAATATTAAATTGAAGGGTTGTAGTTTGTTATACAGCAGGTAATGCGAAAACCTTTTCGGAAATATTGATTAATATATTTAATATGTAATTAATTGATATTCAGTTAATTGAAGTAATTGTTTGTTGTTTGTAAATTTATAGAAGAAATGCGTTTACGATAATTTTCGTACGGTAAATATCGATTGCATGGTATAGTAGCTATTTTTGGTTTAACTTATTACAGGAAAACCAATTTATACTATTTATGTACCATTTAGGATTAGATATAGGAAGTTCATCTATTAAAATTGCTCTAGTAAATGCTTCTACCGGTAAGAGTGTAGGAGTTGTTACGGAACCTGAGACAGAAATGTCTATGGAAGCTGTAAAAAACGGCTGGGCAGAACAGAGTCCAGAAGATTGGTGGCGCTACGTGTGTAGTGGTATCGATAAATTATGTGTACAGAATTCTATTAATAAAACCGATATTTCTGGTATCGGTATATCATATCAAATGCACGGTCTAGTGCTTATTGATAAAGAAGGTAATCCTTTAAGAAAATCTATAATTTGGTGCGATAGTAGAGCAGTAACAATAGGTCAGAATGCTTATGAAGAAATAGGTGCTGAAACTTGCGATACACATCTTCTAAATTCACCATCAAACTTTACGGCTTCAAAGTTAAAATGGGTAAAAGAAAACGAGCCCGAAATATACTCACAGATTTATAAGATGATGCTTCCTGGTGATTACATCGCCTATAAGTTGTCTGGTGTAGTAAATACTACGGTTTCTGGTTTATCTGAAGGTATTTTTTGGGATTTCAAAGAAGATGCTGTTGCTGATATCGTTTTAGAACATTATTGGTTGGATAAAAATATGATTCCTGATATTGTAGATACGTTTTCAGTACAATCTCAGGTCAATGATAAAGGAGCTACAGAAAGCGGACTTTCTATTGGTACACCTATTTTATATAGAGCAGGAGACCAACCTAACAATGCCTTGACCTTAAATGTTTTTAATCCTGGTGAAGTTGCGGCAACTGGTGGTACATCTGGGGTTGTGTATGCCGTAACAGATAATCTTTCAGTAAAAGAAAGCTCTCGTGTAAACAACTTTGCGCATGTAAATTATTCTCCAGGAAAACCAGCAAGAATAGGGAAATTACTTTGTATTAACGGAGCTGGTATTCAATACAGATGGTTGTTGAATAATCTTAATGTTGAATCTTACGAAGAGATGAATACGTTGGCGAATGAAGTACCAATAGGTTCGGATGGTGTAACCATGATTCCTTTTGGAAACGGAGCGGAAAGAATGCTTAAAAACAAGGAAGTCGGTACTCGTATCGTAAACCTTAATTTAAATAATCATGGTAAAGGTCATATGTGTAGGGCAGCATTAGAAGGTATTGCATTTTCTTTTGTTTATGGCATGGAAATTATGGAGTCTGACGGTATAAAAGTAAATGTAATGCGTGCAGGGAACGACAACCTTTTTCGTTCAGAAATCTTCTCGAATACAGTTGCAACTTTAATAGGGTATGATATTGAGATTTATGATACCACTGGGGCAATTGGAGCGGCAAGAGCGGCAAATTTACATAAGGGCGATTTTGAAGCTTTCGGTAAGGCAATATTGGATAACGATTATGTAATGACCTTCAGCCCTAAAAAAGATAAAAAAGGATACCAAGATGCATATGCAATTTGGAAAAATGAATTGGAATTAATTTTAAACAACTTATAAAATCAATATAATGGCAAACAAGGAATATTTTAAAGGAATAGACAAAATTAAATTTGAAGGAAAGGAATCAGATAATCCTATGGCCTTTAAATATTACAATCCTGATCAGGTAGTGGCTGGTAAGACCATGAAAGATCATTTTAAATTTTCAACTGCGTACTGGCACACATTCTGTGGTCAAGGTTCAGATCCATTTGGTCCTGGAACACAAAGCTTTGAGTGGGATAAATCATCAGATGCTATACAAGCTGCTAAAGATAAGGCAGATGCAGCGTTTGAATTTTTTGATAAAATAGGATTTGATTACTACTGTTTTCATGATTTCGATTTAATTCAAGAAGGTTCAACTTTTGCAGAGTCAGAAAAGAGATTGGCAACAATTACAGATTACTTGAAGGTTAAACAACAAGAGTCTGGTAAGAAATTACTTTGGGGTACAGCTAACTGTTTCTCAAATCCAAGATACATGAACGGTGCCGCAACCAATCCAGATTTTAATGTTTTGGCAAGAGCAGGTGGTCAAATTAAATTGGCTTTAGACGCTACCATAGCTTTAGGTGGTGAAAACTATGTATTCTGGGGTGGTAGAGAAGGTTATATGTCTTTATTGAATACAGATTTAGGTCGTGAGGTTGATCATTTGGGTCAGTTTTTAACCATGGCAAGAGATTATGCACGTAGCCAAGGGTTTAAAGGAAACTTCTTCATAGAGCCAAAACCAATGGAACCTATGAAGCATCAGTATGATTTTGATTGTGCTACTGCAATCGGTTTCTTAAAAGAGTACGGTTTAGAAAACGATTTTAAAATGAACATTGAGGTAAATCATGCAACTTTGGCACAACATACTTTTCAGCATGAGATTGCTGTAGCTGCTAAAGCAGGTATGTTAGGTAGTATGGATGCTAATAGAGGAGATTACCAGAATGGATGGGATACAGATCAGTTTCCAAATAACATTCAAGAAACAACAGAGGCTATGTTAGTATTCTTAGCTGCTGGAGGTTTACAAGGTGGTGGTGTTAATTTTGATGCTAAAATAAGAAGAAACAGTACAGATTTAGAAGATGTATTTCATGCACACATTGGTGGGGCAGATACTTTTGCTAGAGCTTTGATTACAGCAGATAAAATTATTTCGTCTTCTTCTTACAATAAACTACGCGAAAACAGATATAGTTCTTTTGACTCAGGTAAAGGAAAAGATTTCGAAAATGGTAAATTAGATATGAAGGATCTTTACAACATAGCCAAAGAAAATGGTGAGTTGGAATTACAGAGTGGTAAGCAAGAATTGTTTGAGAATATCATTAACCAATACATATAAATTTACAACCCTAAGACTATTTTAAATAGTTGAAATTTGGGTAATAATATTAATATAATATGAAGTAATCTGTCCCTTGGTTTTCCATTAGGGACAGTTTGCTTTAACCAATAATTTAAAGTGTCAATTTAAATCTGTTCTTTTGTAGTTATAAATTATGAAAAAAGTAACTCTAAAGGATATTGCCGGTCATTTTAAGGTGTCTATTTCAACCGTTTCTAAAGCGATTAATGATAGTCATGAAATTAGTAGTGACCTTAAGCTTAAGATACAGGCATACGCAAAAGAAAAGCACTATAAGCCTAATAGACTTGCTCTTAATTTATTGAATAGAAGCACCAAAACTATTGGTGTGGTTGTGCCTAATATATTAAATTACTTCTTTGTCCAAGTACTGTATGGTATAGAGAAAGTAGCCAATGAAAGTGGCTATAATATCATTAGCTGTATTAGTAACGAATCTAAAGCAAAAGAAACAAAAACGCTTGAATTTTTTGATGCAGGAACTGTTGATGGGGTTATTATGTCATTGGCAGAAGAAAGTCAGAATGAAGACAAACACGATGCTTTAATAGATGTTATTAATAACGATATTCCCGTAGTTCTTTTTGATAGGGTTTCAGACAACGTACAATGCGATAAAGTTGTAGTAGATGATCTTGAGGCAGGATATAAAATCACCAAACACCTAATTAATATTGGCTGTAAAAATATAGCGGTAGTTAACCCTATATCTAGTTCTAGTGTAGGGAAATTAAGGCTTTTAGGCTATAAGAAAGCGCTAGAAGAATTTGAGATGCCTTTTGATCCTAAATTGATTATTAATCTTACAGTTAAGGATGATTTAGATCTATTAATGTCGTTTTTACTGAATTATAAAACCATTGATGGTATTATAGGTATCGATGAATTAATTGCCGTACAAGTTTTGGAAGTAGTGAAAGCAAGAGGATATAATGTGCCAAACGATATTTCAATAATTGGTTTCACCAATGGGCAGTTATCAAAATACGTAACGCCATCATTGACCATGGTAAGCCAGCATGGTAAATATATAGGTGAGCTTACAGCTAAACTATTGATTAATAGAATAAAAGACCCAAGTTTACCTTACCAGACCAAGATTGTAAAAACAAGTTTATTGGTTAGGGATTCTACTAAAAAACTACAGTAATTTAAACTGTATCTGGGTGTGGATGTTCCCAATCTCCACGATAATTTCGCTGTAATAGGGCAGTGGCTTCAGGGTCATTTACAACAGTTCTGCTTTTTGGGTCGTAGACCAAAGGTCTTTTTAAATCCATTGAAAGATTGGCCAAAATGCAACTAGCAGATGAAATATGTCCCTCTTCAATATCTGCCACTGGTTTTGTACCGTTTTTTATGGCATTTAAAAAATCTATCATATGTCTACGTGTAGCGGGTGCCGCATGTAATTCTAAATCTTTTTCAGATGAGTCTTCAGGGTATTTCTCTTTCTCGTATAGCACTTCAAATTTTATAGGTTCGCTACCATCTATGGGGGTAAATTCAGCCTTCATAACGTCACCTTTAAGCACACCATTAGAACCATAAATTTTAAAAGCCCAAGGGTACTCGTTGTCAGCTGGGTTTCCCCATGTTCTATGTTGCCAATTACAGTTAAGTCCGTCATATTCAAAAACGGCGGACTGCGTATCTGATATATTAGATTTTCCACCTTTTTGAACAAATATTCCTCCTTCAGAACTAATACGTTTTGGCCATCCCAAACCTAACATCCAACGAACGGTATCTAACATATGCACACACATATCGCCCGTAATTCCATTTCCATATTCTCTAAACGTACGCCACCATCTTTTATGGGGTAGACCATCGTAAGGTCTCATAGGTGCAGGTCCTGTCCACATTTCATAATTGAAAAAATCAGGTACTTCTTGCACAGGTGGGTTGCCATTGGCACGCATGTGGTAATAGCAGCTCATATCAACATGACCAATGGTACCAAGTAAACCGGTATCAATAATTTGCTTTTTAGCATCTATTAAGTGCGGTGTACTTTTTCGTTGTGTTCCTACTTGTACGACCCTGTCATATTTTCTGGCTGCGGCAACCATAGCCTCACCCTCCATAACATCAACACTTATAGGCTTTTGAACATAAACATGAGCTCCAGATTTTAACGCTTCAATACACGTTAATGCGTGCCAATGATCTGGCGTACCAATAAGTACAATATCTAGACTATTGCTTTTTAGCATGATTCTATAATCAGTATAGAGCTTAGGTTTCTTTTTATTTTTTTGACGTTCAGAAACTAGTTGTGCTGCAGTGTTAAGTTGATTATCATCAACATCACAAAGTGCTACAACTTCAATATTTGCAACTTGTATAAGCCGCATTAAATCTCCGGTGCCATACCACCCGGTGCCTATAAGCGCTACCTTTTTCGGCTTTTCATTGGCAAAAAATTCAAACCCGTAAGAATTAAATGTTGTTAGCAGTAATGATGCTGATGCTACCTTAATAAAATTTCGGCGCTTAAAAGTGGTAGATGAAGTGGGCATGATAAGTTGAATATTAATAGATTATGAACATCTTAAAAAGTGGTGTCAATATAACGATTACTTTAAAAATAATGTTGAATGTTTAAGAATTTGTCAGTGTGATGCATTATTAGGTATATTTAAATCAAAATTAGTATCTATCCAATGAATTTACGTATCTCTATTATGTTATTATGTTTTTTAGTAACAGGTCTCACCAAAGCAGAAATTACACTACCTAAAATTTTCTCTAATGAAATGGTCTTACAAAGAGAGACCAATGTATTATTGTATGGTTGGGCAGACCCAAATGAAGAATTTACTATATACACAAGTTGGAACGATGCAACGGTAGTTGTAAAAACAGGAAATAATGCCAAATGGAAGGTTACTGTAGAAACACCAAAAGCAGGCGGACCGTTCCAAATACTCTTTAAAGGTAAAACCAATGAAATTACATTAAAAGATGTGTTGATAGGTGAGGTGTGGCTTTGTTCTGGACAGAGTAATATGGAGTGGAGTGCAAATAGTAAAATTGCGAATAAAGATGTGGAAATAGCCAATGCAAATTATCCAACTATTCGCTTATTTTCTGTAGCTAAAAGAACCTCAAAATATCCACAAGAAGATGTTTCTGGAACATGGGTAACCTGTTCCCCAGAATCTATGCAAGATTTTAGTGCGGTCGCCTATTTTTTTGCTAGAAGAGTTCAAGAGGAATTGAATATACCTATTGGGTTAGTAGATAACGCATGGGGAGCTTCAAGTGCAGAAGTGTGGACACCAGAATCTGTATTTAAAGCGCATCCAGAACTGGTAGAATCGCATAAAAAAATAGTGCCAAATAAATGGGTGACCGTAGAAAGGTCTTCATTATATAATGGTATGATTGCTCCTTTAACAAAATTTAAAATTGGCGGTGCTCTTTGGTATCAAGGCGAATCAAACACTGCCAATGCAGAAAATTATCAGAAACTTTTTTCGAATATGATTACATCTTGGCGAACGGCATGGCAAGATGATTTTCCATTTTACTATGTGCAAATAGCTCCATTTAAATATGGTGACGAGTTTAGCGGAGGTATAGTTAGAGACCAACAGCGTAGAACGCTTTCGTTAAAAAATACAGGGATGGCAATGACAAGCGATATTTGTACAGTAGAAGATATTCACCCTTTAAATAAGCAAGATGTTGGTTTGCGTTTGGCAAATATTGCTTTGAAAGATCATTATAATTTACTGCAGGGTCAAGAAGTCTATGGTCCGTTATATGCCTCTTCAGAAATTACAGGAAATCAAATTATAATAAATTTCAACCATGCTGATGGGTTATATAATAAAGGGAAAAAACTAAACCTTTTTGAAATTTCAAATGAAAAAGGGCAGTGGTTTGCCGCTAGGGCCAGAATTAAAAATGGAGCGGTAATCGTTAGCTCAAAAGAAGTGAAGAATCCTAAAGCGGTAAGATATGCTTGGCGAAGTACAGATATTAGTACGTTGTTCAATGCCGTTGGTTTACCAGCATCTACATTTATTAGTGAGTAAAAAATACATAAAGTGAACTAATGTGCTTTAAAAATATACGCCCGTCATGTAACTATGGTTATTCAGCTAAAAACACGGGTTCTTATTTTATTAAATAGTTAAATTGTAATCAATAACTAATTTCAAATTATGCAGATAAAAGAATCCTCAGAAATCTTTGATGTTATCATCGTAGGTTCAGGAGCAGGTGGTGGTATGGCTACCAAGCAGTTGGCAGATGCAGGTTTAAATGTAGCTGTTGTTGAAGCGGGTCCGTTTTTTGACCCAGCTGATCCAAAAACCATGACGCAATTAAAGCAGCCATATGATTCTCCACGTAGGGGAGCAGGTACAGATAGAGCTTTTGGCGAATGGGACATGTCTTGGGGAGATTGGGAAGTTGAAGGAGAGCCATATACACATGCAGAGGGAACTGAATTTAGGTGGTGGCGAGCAAGAATGCTAGGAGGACGAACCAACCACTGGGGACGTATTTCTTTGCGTTTCGGACCAAAGGATTTTAAAGGTAAAACACGTGATGGTCACGGAGATGATTGGCCAATAGGATATGAAGATGTTAAACCTTATTATGATAAATTAGACAAGTTAATTGGTGTTTTTGGTACCAATGAAGGTAGAGAAAATGATCCTGATGGGTTTTTTCTTCCTCCCCCGAAACCGAGATTACACGAGTTGTTTTATATAAATGGAGCAAAGAAGTCTAACGTACCGGTTATACCGGGTAGGCTTTCTATGTTAACCAAAAGAATTAACGCAGATCGTGGAGTTTGTTTCTATTGTGGACAATGTGGCAGATCTTGTCAAATATATGCCGATTTCTCAGCAGGTAGTTGTTTGATTTTTCCAGCTCAAAAGAGTGGTGGCCAGGTAAAATTGTTTGTAAATTCAATGGTACGTGAGGTTCTTACTAATGAAGAAGGTAAGGCAACAGGTGTCTCTTACATAAACAAAGAAGACAGAAAAGAATATACACTTAGAGGTAAAGTGGTTGTATTGGCAGCATCTGCATGTAGCTCTGCACGTATACTTTTAAACTCTAAGAGTAAGCAACACCCTAATGGTTTAGGAAACAGCAGTAACCTAGTTGGTAGATATTTACATGATTCTACAGGTTCAGGTGCTGCAGGTGTTATACCAGGCTTATTGAATAGAAAGACATCTTATAATGAAGATGGTGTAGGTGGTATGCACGTTTACTCACCTTGGTGGGGCGATAACTCTAAATTAAATTTCCCAAGAGGATATCATATTGAAGTTTGGGGAGGTATGAGTCAGCCTAACTACGGTTTTGGTTGGGATCCAAATGCTTTGAACCAATACTTCGGATTAAAATCAGGAGGTTATGGTGATAGTTTACGTGATGATGTAAAGAAATACTACGGGTCTGTAATAGGATTTGGTGGTCGTGGTGAAGCAATCGCCTATAAAGATAATTATTGTGAAATAGACCCTACAACGGTTGATCAATTTGGTATACCTGTTTTGAAGTTTAACTACAAGCATTCAGAATATGAAGTAAACCAGGCGAAGCATATGCAAGATACCTTTGAGGAGATTATTCATAACATGGGTGGTCACTATTTAGGAGAAAAGCCAGGAAAGGATAAAGATTACGGATTGAACAAACCAGGAGAGATTATTCATGAGGTAGGTACGACCAGAATGGGAGATGATCCTAAAACATCGGTTACAAATAAGTTTCAGCAGTTACATGATGTAGACAATGTATTTATTGTAGATGCAGGTGTTTTTGTATCTCAGGCAGATAAAAACTGTACTTGGACAATTATGGCACTTTCATGGAGAGCATCTGATTATATAATTGAACAACTTAAGGCACAAAATATTTAGAAGATGGATAGAAGAAAGAGTTTACAAACTTTAATACTCGGAGGTGCTGCGGCAACTTCTGGGCTGGTCTTCAATTCTTGTAAGACTGAAAATGGAGAATCTATTGATGAAGCCATTACAACCAGTAGCGAAAAGTATTTTGGAAGAACGCCTGCAGAATTAGAGCGTATTGAGAAGATTAATGCTGAACAACTTTTCAATGAGCATGAGATGGAAACCATTGCAGCTTTAAGTATAGTAATACTACCTCCAAAAGAACCACATGGTGGTCCAATAGAGGCAGGTGTGCCAGAGCTTGTTGAGTTTATGGGCAAGGATATTCCAGATTTGGCTCCTACTTTGTTAGGTGGACTAATGTGGTTAGATCATAAAAGCAATACTGAATTTGGTACTGAATTTAAGTCGGCAACCTTAGAGCAGAAAAAGCAAATTTGCGATGAAATCTGCTGGCATGATACAGAGAAACCTTTAAGCGAACAACCTTTAGAAATACAGTTTTTCTATACTATGCGTGGTCTTACGGTAACTGGTTACTATACTTCTAAAGTAGGTATTGCAGACTTGGGTTATAAAGGAAATTCACCAAATGTATGGGATGGCGTACCGCAAGATGTACTTGATCAACATGGTGTTGCTTACGACCCAGAATGGATAGCGAAATGTGTAGACCAAAGTCAACGAAACGTTATTGCAGAATGGGACGACGAAGGTAATTTACTTACGTAAATAGTAAAATGAGTATGAAAAAAGTAATAATAGCCGCTATCTTTTTAGGTAGTGGTTTTTTAGCGCAAGCCCAAGAAGTAGGATTGCAACTATACAGCCTTAGAAATCAATTTAAAATGGATGTGTCTAACACATTAGGATTGATTAATGAATGGGGTATCACTAAAATTGAAGGTGGCGAAACGTATGATTTACCAATAGAAGAGTTTAAGGCTTTACTAGAAGAAAATGATTTAGACGTAGTAAGTGTAGGCGCTGGATTTGGTGACTTGGAGAACGATGTAGAGAAGGTCATTAAAAATGCAAAAGATTTTGGAGCTAAATATGTAATGTGTGCATGGGTACCTCATGATGACAATAATTGGGCTTTAAAAGAAACAAAACACGCTACAGAAGTATTCAATAAGGCTGGTAAGATTTTGAAAGAAAAAGGACTAGTTTTAGCGTACCATCCACATGGTTATGAGTTTAGACCGTATAAGAATGGAACCTTGTTTGATTATATGGCTAAAAATGCAACTCATTTTACATTTGAATTAGATGTTTTTTGGGCACAACATGGAGGTGCAGATCCGCTAGCGCTAATGAAGAAATATCCAAAGAAAATTACATTATTACATCTAAAGGATATGGAAAAAGGTATAGAAGGAAATAATACCGGTCATGAAGAAGATGATACCAATGTAGTTTTAGGAACAGGGCAAATAGATATTGCCGGAGTAGTTGCTGAAGCTAAAAAATTAGGAATTGAATACATGTTTATAGAAGATGAATCTAAAAATGTAGTCACTCAAGTACCTAAAAGCTTAGTTTATCTTAGTCAACTTGAAGAATAGAACCAATTACCAATACCAACCATTAGCCCCTATTTCATTTTTGAAGTAGGGGCTTTTTTTATTTAAAAAAGTAGTAAAATTTATTTATTCCTTAACGGCTAAACCGACCATTGAATCTGCTGTTCCATAATACAGAAACCATTTGTCATTGAAATATACCAAGCCTTCAATAAAAGTTGTTCCAGCTTTATATTGACCACTTATTTCGTGCGGTAGACTAGGACAGATGAAAGGAGTATCTAATCGCTTTATCAATTTTGTAGGATCATTTTTATCAAATAAAGCTTGACCACCACAATAAGTACCTTCTGGGAACTTACTTGTTGCTCCTTCACCACTTAAGTTTTTTCCGTTATATAATAATAAAATACCATGTTCTGTATATAAAGCTGGTGGTCCAGGTTCGGTTAAGTGACTATCGAATTCATTTAATGATGGCGTAAAACTATGTAGTAATTCACCTTTTTCATTTAATGTAGGTTCCCAATCCACACCATTTATAGAAGTAGCAAGGTTCACAAACAATTCGCCCCAATACATTAAATACTGACTATTTATTTTTTTTGCAATTAGTCTGCCATCAATCAACTCGGTAACAATTGATCCAGATTTGCTCCATTCGTCCAAAAACTTACCGTCGTAAGCATCTTCAAACACAGGACCTTGTTTTGTCCATTCTTTAAGGTTGGTAGATGTAGCACTAGATAAACGGGCAATATCTTTGTTCCAACTTGTATAGAGCATAATATACGTACCGTCAGGTGATTCTATAATGCGTGGGTCTTCAATACCACCAGGTTGATCATATTGAGAAAACTCGTCATTGTCAGGGAAAAGTACAGGAGTAGGGTGTTTGGTGAAATTTATACCATCAACACTATAGGCTAAACCTATACGAGAAGTTCTATGCCCTAAAATAGCTTTAGGATTATCTTCTGCCCTAAATAGCAGAAATACAGTGTCGTTTTTTACTATTGCACCCGGATTAAAAACATCGGCTTTTTGCCATTGAACCTCTTTTTTAGAAATAGGATCTAAGAAAGTATAAGAAGAATCTGCTTGCATTATAGGGTTGATATCTGTTTTCTCAAAACCTAATAACCAAGGCGATTCTACTGCTTCGGTTGTTGTAGTAAATGATTTCTTTTCATTTTTACAGGAGACACAAAAAATAGCAAGCGTTAAAAGTAGGAATAGGTTGTTGTTCATGGTTTTTAGTTAAATTGCTGTAATTAAAGGTTTAAGTAAGGTAGCCAAATTTCTATCAGAACTAACACTATTTAGTATAATATATTGAACACCAAAAGAGTATAGAAAATGAGTTCGTTGATTATTTTAAAAAACAACTATCTAAGCTATAAGTGCTTGCTTATTATCATTATCAGTTTTTTATTCCTACAATCTTGTAAGGACAATGCCAAAACTGTAAAAGCAGAAACAGCGACTACTGATGTAGAAATTAACGAAGATTCTATTTCCAAAATAGAACCAATAGCCATAAAAATTGAGAAGAAAGTTACACCGTTGACTTCTTTAAAAGATACAACATTTGTACGCTTAGCAGATTATAGCGATGGTTTTGAATATGATTTAAGATACGCTACCAATAATAATTTTCTAAAGGAAAAAGTATACGATTGTGCAGAATGCTATACAAGAGTAAAAACAGTAAAGGCTTTATTAAGAGCTAATGAAGAGTTTAAAAAGAGCGGAGTAAAAATAAAGTTTTATGATTGCTACAGACCTAATTCTGTACAATACAAAATGTGGAAAATAGTGCCTAATCCACAATATGTTGCTAACCCAGTAAAAGGTTCTATACATAATAAAGGTGGTGCGGTAGATATAACTTTGGTTACTTTAGACGGGGAGGAGCTGGATATGGGAACCGATTTTGATTTTTTCGGAAAAAGGGCCTATCACGATAATTTTGACTTGCCAAAAGAAATTCTTGATAACAGGAAACTATTAAAAAGCACCATGGAAAAATTCGGATTTTGGTCTACCAGAACAGAATGGTGGCATTATAACTTACAAGGGACTTCAAATGACCCAATAGCAAACTTTAAATGGAATTGTGAATAGTATAAATTATACGATATGAAAAACAGATTATTGCTGTTATTGTTACTAATGGTAAACAGCTTCTTTGCTCAAGATACTATTATGCAGTTATGGCCTAAAGATAAAATACCTAATCACTTAAAAAGTGTGGAAAAAGAAATACATGAGCAAAATGAAATTTTGCGAATTAGTAAAGTTCAAGTCCCTACAATTGAAGTGTATTTACCATCAAAACGAGATGCTACGGGAGAGGCAGTTTTAATTTTTCCTGGCGGAGGGTATGGAATATTAGCCTATGATTGGGAAGGTACAGATATTGCAAAATTTTTGAACAGTAAGGGTATTGCAGGTATAGTGGTAAAATATCGTCTACCATCAGATATTTCGCAAACCGACAAAAAGTACGTACCACTTTTAGATGCTCAAAGAGCGGTAAGGCTAGTTCGGGGTAATGCTGAAAAGTTTAATATAAAGCCGAATAAAATAGGAATTATTGGATTTTCAGCTGGCGGACATTTAGCATCTACATTGGGAACGCATTTTAATGAAAAAGTTTATGAGCCAATTGATCGTATAGATGATGAAAGTGCACGTCCAGATTTTATGGCGTTGGGATATCCTGTAATTTCTTTTGGAGAGATGACTCATCTAGGCTCAAAGAAAAATTTAATAGGGGAAAACCCAACCTCCGAATTAGTCAATTATTTCTCAAATGAAAAACAAGTTACTGAGCTAACTCCACCTACATTTTTATTACACGCAACAGATGATACCGTAGTGCCAGTAGAAAATAGTTTATTGTTCTACAAAGCTGTTAAGGATAAAGGAGTATCGGTAACCATGCATATTTACCCAAAAGGTGGTCACGGTTTCGGGTTAGGTTTACATGATGAACATTTAAAAGATTGGGGAAATAGAATGTTAGATTGGATAGTATCGCTGAGATAATTAATTTAAGTTTTGGTAAAAGTTAGATTTTAATCTATAGAACTTCTTTATTTTTGCAGGCTTAATTTCGGGATGTAGCGCAGTCCGGTAGCGCACTCGGCTGGGGGTCGAGTGGTCGCAGGTTCAAATCCTGTCATCCCGACCAAGCGATAAAGTGAACCATGTGAATGGTTCACTTTTTTGATTACAAGAACGTCATAAGTAAAACTTATGTAAACTATTTGAATAAAAAGAGAGGCGTTAGTTAGCCTTCACTTTGTCATTTGTAGTTGACATAATCAAGCTGAATTTTTTTAAGGGTAATAAGTGAAGTGAAAATTAGTAATGATAAATAACACATAGGTATTCCCGAATCACTTTTAGGGCATTCTGCATTACCTATAAACTGCATTACCGATGCCACTAAAGCAATTAGTGTTGCAATACCGGTAAATAAGAAATAAATGAGATTCCATTTTTTAAGCAAATGCGAAATAAAGGGAAGTATAAAACAAATTAAGATAATTAGACAAGCAGGTACTGCCCCAAATTTAGGGCAGCCATTACCAGTTGCAAATTCTGTAATTACTAGACTCCCCGCGCCGAAAATACCGATGACGAAAAATACATTTATAATTTTAAAGTAATTCTTAGACAAAAGGATTCAATTGTATACCCAAAGCCTTATATAAATTCTAAATGCTAATATGTTAATGGGCAATCACAGCATATATAACACCAATAAAAATGATTCCGCCGAAAGTAAACCCAACCAATTTACCAGTAATTTTGGATCCTTTAAAAGCGGCAATACCTAGTTTAACCAACATATTACTCATTACGGCGGTGACGATGACCGAAGAAGCTAATTTTAATTTTTCCTCATCCAAGGCAAATTTTGCTAAGCTAATGGTAATGGCATCGGTATCTGCTAAACCAGCGATTAAAGCTGAGTAATATAATCCGCTTTCACCAAAAAACTGATTACTATAAAAGACAGCAAATAGAATTATTACATAAATAACTCCGAACCCAATGGCATTAAGAAGATTCATTGGATTTCCAAGTTTAATGTTTGTGTCAGGTTTATTTGAATCCTCTTTAATTAATACTAAAGACACTGTAAGACATATTATTGAGAAAATTGCAAAAGGTATAGCTACATACATAAATAACGCACTATTGAATATGTAAGTCAACAATGCGAGTCTGGGAAACATAATTGCCGATGCAATGATGATACCCGCAGCATATTTTTTGGATAGTTCGGGAGATTCAATACTTCTAGATGCATAGCTCCAGGTTACCGCGGTGCTTGAAATGAGTCCACCAAGAATTGCTGTTAATAAAATTCCTTTTTTAGAGCCTACAAATTTGACCAGAAAATAACCAATGAAATTTAAGAAAGAAACGATAACGACAATAGATCCTATCTCAAACGGATTTAATAATTCATTGGGTCCGTAATTGTTATTGGGTAAAAAGGGTAATATCAATAAAGCTATAATGGAAAATTTAATTAAAGCAAAAAGCTCGTCTGAGGTAATATTGCTAATAACGGTATGAAAACGGGTTTTAAGAGAAAGCAGCGTAACTATTATAACAGCCGTAGCTACAGCATTTCTATAATATGCAGCAGAAACCATTAAGCCTAATAATAATGTTGCAATCAAAGCTAAGTTGGTGGTAAAACTTCTTTCATATGCTATGGTTTCTTTATATAAATGATTGAAACCTAAAAAGAAAATAAAAGCACCGAACGCAACTATTGGTAACCATACGGTATAGATATCAGTTAGGCTACCTAGTGCAAAGCCTAAAATAGCAACAATGGGAAAAGCTCTTATTCCGGCAAAACCTTTGTCTTCTTTAAGGTTATTGTATTCTCTCTCTAAACCAAGAATAAGACCAATACCTAGACTGATAATAACACCTAGAATATAGGGATCTATAACTTTACTTATAATTTTGATGTCATCCATATGTTTTACATTTAGAATTGATCATTTCTAAATATCGATATAACAATGTAAAACCCTAAGAGTGCAGATAATACAAACCCAATAGCTCCTAAAAGGGGAATTCCATTTACTAATGGGGGCATTTTAGCCATTACTAAAAGTGAAGATCCTATAGAAAGAGCTGCTATAATAACGGCAAATACCAAACGATTTACAGCTTTACTTGTAGCAAGTTGAAATTCTTGCAGTCCTTTATGTTCGTGAACAACTTCTAATTTTCCTTCTTTTATTTTTTTAATGATGGTATTAATGTCATCAGGTAACGTGTCAGCTAGTTCATTAATTTCTTTTATACGTTTCAGGTTCTTTTTCAAAAGGTATTTAAAGCTAAAACGCTTGCGCATTATTTTTGCCGTATACGGCTCTAGATTATTAGTGATATTAAATTCAGGATCTAGTTTAAGACCTACACCTTCAATAAGAACAATTCCCCTTATTAGCATATAAAGGTAGTGGGGTATTATAATTTGATTTTCGTATAATACAATTTTGAACTGAGATAAGGTATCACCAAGTTTAATGTTTTGTATAGCGGTATTGCTAACGCCATCTAATAATTCATATAGATCTTGTTCTAATTTTTTATAATCGGGTATGTTGGTTCTAATGGCTATTTTTTCGAGGAGAGTGATAATTCTTTTAACGTCTTTACTTAAAAAATACAGTAATAGATCATTTATTGATTCACGTTCGTTGGGTAAAATAGTGCCCATCATTCCAAAATCAAGAAAACATATCTGTCCTGTTTCTGCGAGTATAAAAATGTTTCCTGGATGTGGGTCTGCATGAAAAAAGCCAAAATCTAATATTTGCTCAATATATAAGTCTACCCCAATTTTAGCAACTGCTTTAGGATTAATATTTACTGCTTTTAAACTATTGATATTAGAGACTTTGATACCGTCAATATATTCCATACAAATAATTGTATCGGAAGAAAAATCTCGATAAACTTCTGGAACGTGAATAGATTCATTTCCCCTGAAATTAGCGGCAAAACGTTCTGTATTCTCTATTTCCTTTGCAAATTGGAGCTCTTCTTTTATACTTTTTTCAAAAGAATCTATAACTCGTATTGGTTGAAAAGCTTGTGCCTGACTACTGTATTTTTCAAGACTTTCCGCTACTTGCTTCATGACCATTAGGTCAGCTTCAATAACTTCTGTAATATTTGGTCTTTGAATTTTTAAGATAACCTCATCCCCATTAATAAGTTGGGCTCTATGTACTTGAGCCAAGGATGCCGCTGCTAATGGTTCTAACTTTATGGTTGCGAAATATTTAAATTTTTCTTCACCAAGGTTTTCTTCTACCACTTTTAAAACATCAAAGTCTTTGACCATAGGTACATGGTCTTGCAATTTCTCAAGTTCTAATATTAACTCTAGCGGCAACATATCTTCTCTAGTACTGAAAATCTGCCCTAATTTTATGTAAGTGGGCCCTAGGTCTTCCAAGACCATACGAATGCGTTCGTATTTTGAAAAAGATAAATTCTTCTTAGTATCAGGATGGTTTTCTAAATACTTATTTGGAACTAATTTTAAAATTGGGCTATGCGACAGCACATCTTCAAAGCCATATTTAACAAGTACATTGAATAAAGTGGCGTACCTCTTTATTTCTTTTTGAGATGGAATTCTTAATATGGCCATTTAGTATTGGTCTTTTGCGATATGTTTTTATTCATATTATAAAATGGAAATAGTCGTCAACTAATATTTATTACGAACTTGATAATTTTATAAAATCTAATTTTAAATTGATTTTTAAAGAGCAGTTTTATGCTCATCTAAATAATGATTTAAGAGTTGTTTTAAACTTTCAAGATATTCATGCATAATCTCTTTGTCCATGTGCGGATGTTGAATAACAGGTAAGGTTAAGGGGTTTTCATCTAATGATCGATAAAGCTCTGGGTAATTCGTTTCTATGTTCAATGTAAGTTCTGTGATTTCATTAAGTATTTTATGTAATTGCTTCATATTCTTTGTTTTAATTAATTGACTTGTGGTAAAACTAATAAAGGAATTTTTGTTTTAGCACTTAGATTTTTAATGATATTTTCTCTTAAGAGTTGATTGAAAAAGCCATGTTTGGTTTTTAAAATTACCATGGTGTCAATACTCTTATTTTCTTTTTCAATTTGATAAAGAGTATAAGCCACATTGTCTTGAAGTTCAATTTCAAAAAAATGATTTTTAACTTCTTTCAATTCACTTTTCAATAATTCTTTGTTCGATTTTTGTTCATCGCTTAAAGCTTCTTCGGTTTTGACATGTGCAATATTTAAAGTAGTTTTTTTTAAGTTAACCATTTTCAAAAGAGGAGATAACTCTGCATTTGTAAACGTATGTTTATAATCGGTAGCCAAAACAATTTCTTTTGAACTAGACCTCTTATATTCTGGTGGAACAATAATTAAAGCTGAATTTTCTAGATGCTTAATTAGATCTAAAGCATTGCTACCAATAAAAATCTGACTGAAAGTAGATGTGCCCTTTGTGCCAATAATAACAAAATCTGCGTTTATGATGTTTTGAGATTGGTTCGTTAAATTCAAAACAGATTCCGTTTTTAAAATACCTTCAAAATAGAAATCTTTATCCGCAGTTTGTAATTCTAAACTTTTTACCAAAAAATCTAAAGATTTTTGAGTGGCAGATTTAGACATTTCTGATGACGGCGCATTATGGTAGCCATGAAGAATGTAAAAAGTGCATGCCTCATTTTTAAAAAGCTCAAGAGCGTAATCAATTGCTTTTAGTGCATTTACAGAAAAATCTGTAGGTATAATAACTTTTTTCATAGTTGAAAAGCTTTGAATTTAATACATAAATAGTTTGGTTTTTATGCTCTGGTAATACCTAATCGTTTTACCATTTCTTCACCATCAATAACATATTCGGTGATAGCAAAAACTTCTTTACGGTTAGTTCTATATTGCTTTACAAATAGCGCAAGGTCATCTTCAAGTTGTGCATGTTCGGTTCTAAATTGATGTGAATCATATGCAAATGGGTTTTCTATTAATTCAGCTAAGTGATGTAAATGGATATCTACTTGTTTTGCCAGTGTATCGCATTTCTTATCAGTGTCAATAAGGCTTACTTCCATTTCCCTTACCATATCAATATTTTCTTTCTTCGCCATCCACATAAAGTACTTTTCTATTAAAAGATGTAAGAACTTTAGGTCTTCATTATAAAAAGTGATATCAGATTTCCAATGTTCTGTTAGTACGTAAAGTGAGTCCCAGTCCGCTTCGTGAATGTAATTGTCTTTGGGTCTATTTCTAAAGCTGCTCATGTTATCAATATTTAATTATGAATAGACCATAAAGTTAGAGAGAAGGATAGTGAGATATTATGACGAAAATCATGATAAATGAGAAGCGTAGCGATTAATCCAGAATTACATAGCTATTTTTCATTTTATGAATTGTAAAGTAGATTACGTATCAATTAATTGAATATGATTTTACTCATAGTATAACTTTAAATATTCCGCTTAATTTGAGGTATAACAAATATTAGTTATGCAAAAATTAAAAATCTGTTTACTGTTTGTATTGTTTTTATCGTGTTCGCAAAAGCGCGAAACGGTATATCCTCAAAAAGCTAAGCTAACATCATCTGTATATGCTTCAGTTACCATACAGCCAGATAGTTTGTACAAAATTTACACGGTTGTAGCAGGTATTTTAGATGAGAATTTAGTTGAGGAAGGAGACCTTGTTAAAAAAGGTGATGCAATCCTAAAAATTAACGATCGTGCCCCTAAACTAAATTCAGACAATGCTTATTTATCCTTACAACAATCAAAAGAAAATGTACAGGGCAATGCAGCTATATTAAAGGATATTGAAGATGATATTTATTCGGTAAAATTAAAATTTACTAATGATTCTATCAATTTTAGTAGACAGAAGCGTCTTTGGGATCAAAATATAGGTTCAAAATCTGAATATGATACAAAAAAATTGGCCTATGAACTTTCAGAGAATCAATTAAAACAGCAAAAAGCTAGGTATGCCCGTACTAAGTATGATTTGGAGACTAAAATGGAACAAGCTAAAAATAGCTATTCTACTACCCAAATAGTTATAGATGATTATACCGTAAACAGTAAAATTAACGGTAGGGTATATGCTATTTTAAAAGAGCCTGGTGAGCTTGTTAATACTTTAGAACCTTTGGGCGCTATAGGCAGTGCTACTAATTTTAAAATTGTAATGCTAATAGATGAGGTCGATATCATTAAAGTAAAGGTTGGTCAGCAAACTTTGGTAACCTTAGATGCTTACCCAAAAGAAGTTTTTACGGCTTCGGTTAGTAAAATATATCCTCAAAAAGATGAGCGGTCACAAACCTTTACAATTGAGGCATTGTTTACCAAAACACCTGCTACGTTATATCCAGGGTTAGCTGGAGAAGGTAATATTGTTATTTCTGAAAAAGAAGATGTGCTAACGATACCTATAGAATATTTAATGGATGGGAATATGGTGGAAACTGAAGAGGGTGAAGTACAAGTTGAGGTAGGTTTTAAAAATTTAGAAAGCGTGGAGATTGTATCTGGCATAACTGAATCTACCAAGCTTTTAAAACCAAAAGTATGACAAACTGGAAAGTTATACTGAATATAGCAAAAACACATCTTTTAACTAAGATGAAATCTACCGCAACAGCATCTTTAGGGGTCACATTTGGTATTGGTGCTTATATTACCATGGTTAGTTTTATGACTGGTCTTAATACCATGTTAGATAGCCTCATATTAAACCAAACTCCACATATTCACTTGTATAATGAGATAGAACCTACGGCAAATCAGCCCATTTCATTATATGAAGAATTTGAGAATTCGGTGCATATGATCAGTTCTATAAAGCCTAAGCAAGGTCAAAAGAAGATTCATAATGCATTGCCCATTTTAGATTATTTAAAGAAAAAAGATAAGGTAAAAGGGGCTACGCCACAGGTAAGGGCACAAATATTCTATTTATCTGGAGCTCTAGATCTTGGTGGTACCTTGGTTGGTGTAGACATAATGGAGGAAACAAGACTATCTAATATGCGCGATTATATTGTTGAGGGTAGTCCAGAAGCTTTGAAAAATACGGATAACGGTATTTTATTAGGATCAGGATTGGCAAGTAAGTTGTCTTTATCTGTGGGCGATAGAGTACAAATCAGTACCGTAAGAGGGGCAATTTTTCCTTTAAAAATTGTTGGTATTTATCAAAGTGGAATTGCAGATATTGATAATTCGCAAAGCTTCTGTAATTTAAAAACTGTACAGCAAATTTTAGGCGAAGCGCAAAATTACATTACAGATATTAATGTTAAGCTAAATGTTATTGAAGATTCACCTGCCTTAGCTCAACTTTTAGAAAAACAGTACAATGTTACTGCTACTGACATCAATGAAGCAAATGCTCAATTTGAAACAGGGTCTAATATTCGAAACTTAATAACCTATGCCGTATCCATTACACTACTTATAGTTGCAGGTTTTGGAATCTATAATATTCTGAACATGCTCATTTATGAAAAAATGAAAGATATAGCGATTTTAAAAGCTACAGGTTTTTCAGGTTACGATGTTCAGTTGATATTTATGAGTCAAGCCATGATTATAGGTATTGTAGGTGGTATTTTAGGATTACTGTTAGGGTTTGTACTATCTGTAATTATTGATGGCGTACCTTTTGAAACGGAAGCATTGCCAACTATTACAACGTACCCTGTCGATTTTAGCGTAGGTTATTATATAATAGGTATTGTATTCGCGCTAATATCAACATTTGTTGCAGGTTGGTTACCATCTCTTAAAGCAAGGCATATAGATCCGGTAAAAATTATAAGAGGCACTTAAGCATATAGAACATGGATAAAGTACTTGAAGCCAAGGGCATAAATAAACATTTTTTAAAACCTAAAGATTTTCATGTTTTAAAAGATATTACGTTTGCCATAAAAAGAGGAGAATTCGCATCGATTATGGGTAAATCTGGTTCAGGTAAATCCACATTGCTATATATATTATCTACCATGGATACAGAATATACTGGCGAATTATATTTAAACGATACCTTGGTAAGCGGTAGATTAGCTTCAGAATTGTCAAGAATTAGAAATGAACATATTGGGTTTGTATTCCAGTTTCATTATTTGTTATCAGAATTTAGTGTATTAGAGAATGTAATGTTGCCAGCAAAAAAGTTAGCTCGTAAAAGTCATCAAGAGATTGAGCATGATGCTATGCAGAAATTAAAAATGTTAGGCATAGGGTCTTTGGCTCTGCAAAAAGCATCGCGTATTTCTGGTGGTGAAAAACAGCGTGTGGCAATCGCCAGGGCATTAATAAATAATCCCATAATACTAATGGGAGATGAGCCTACCGGTAATTTAGATAGTTATAATTCTGATAATGTATTTAATATTTTTAAGCAATTAAAAGAGGAGGAGGGGCTATCGTTATTGGTAGTGACACATGATGAAGATTTTGCTAAACGAACCGATTATATTATAGAGATGGAAGATGGTCGTATAATAGATAAATCAGTACTTTCTATTTAAATTTTCAACCACGAGAGGTATATATTATTACTTCAAACTAATAATGTAAAAAAGAGGCTTCAATTTAATTGAAGCCTCTTTTGTTTAATTCAGTATTTACTGTTAACGTTTATAGTCGAAAGATATCCAATCTGCATGGCAAATGTTCTGCGTTGTATTTTCTTTGTTTTTAAAGACTAAGTATAGTGTGGCATTTTCTTTAGTTGTAGAAACGGGTATATTATAGTAAACTGTTTCTTCTTTCCCATTATGCCCCAATAGTTGTTTGCCTATAATTCTACCATCTATACGGTCTTCATGTATTTCTACAGCACCTTTAAATTCTTGATCTAGATTATAAAAAGCTGCAAATTTTAAATGTTTCAGGTCTTTTAAATTAATGTCATTAAATTTTAAGAAAGAACCATCTTGTAGAACACCAACAACTCTAGATTTACTTGTACTCCAGGTTCCAGTACCTTCTTTAATTTCGTCTGCATTTTCAGCTTCTATTTTCTGACTTTTAAAGATAATTTGCTCACTAACGGTGAGTTCAGAATTTGGTTGGTTTAGATTGCCTTTATCGCGATATGAAGCCATTAAAACATAATTTCCTTCACCTTGTTTACCCATGTGTTCATTGAAAGTTAATGTACCTTTAAGTGGAAGAGATTTTTTAACTACTTCAGTTGAAGGTTTTAAATCCAATATATATTCTACCATTAAAGAAACCTCCTCTACGCTAAGTTGAGGGTGGGCCGACATAGCATTCTCGCCCCAAACGCCACCGCCACCTTTAATAATTTTAGAAACTAGATACCCTGTGTCGTCTTTACTATATCGTTTCGCAATGTCTGTATAACTTGGTCCGTTGACCTTATCCAATACAGCATGACATGCTTTACAGTCAGACGCTTCAATAGCTTTTTTACCAAGAGGTTCGAGGTTACGTTGATGTCCTAAAGTGGCTTTTACAAAATCTCTCCCTTCAGGTAAATAATCAAAAGTCACTTTTACATCCTCCGCAGAAATGGAGTTATTTTGTGTTGAACCATCTTGCTTATCTTCTACGATGATCTCATATTCCAATTTCTTGCCATCCCAATAAATAGAGTCTTTGTTGGTAATATTTATTGCTAAAGTAGGAGTGTCATTACCTACCAAAATTTTTGAACTCGTAGTAGATGAATTACCATCAGTATCGGTAACCTTTAAAACTACATTATAACTACCGTCTTCAGTAAAAACGAATTCAGGATTTTGCTCTTGAGATTGAGATACCTCTTCAGTAAAATACCAATCGTAGGTAAGTGCATCGTTGTCAAAATCAATTGAGTTCTTTGCAGAAAATTGTACGTTTAAAGGGGAAGCGCCAACGGTCTTGTCATGGTCAAATTTTGCAACCGGTTCTCTATTTCCTTTTATGTATGTAATGCTACTTAAACGAGCATCTAAATTTTGTGAATTCCATTTTTGACCATATTCCAGTATATACATATTTCCGTTAGAAGCAAAAATCATATCCATAGGATGTGAAAATTCTTCATTGGGCATAAACGCATCGGCCTTTACATAATTCTGATTTTCATCTAGCGTAATAACATAAATCCAATCTCTCATCCATTCATAAACGAACAATTTATCTTCAAAATAGTTTGGCCAAAGATTTTCGGCACCAGTCATGTCCGATTCGTGAAAAACCGGTCCCGCCATAGGGTTTATACCGCCTTCGCCCATCCAAGGAAATTCATCTGATCTATAGTATGTCATTGGTATCATAGATTTTTGAGCAAGAGGCATCTCTTGAATACCGGTGTTGTTTGGTGAATTATTGATGAGGTGTTCTGGATCGAATTTATCACCTGTAATATTGGTTGCAAAATCAAAATCATTATAAGCTTCATTATAACCTCTAGTAAATGGCCAACCCCAAAAACCAGCTTTCCTAGCTTGGTTATATTCACCCATACCACTAGGACCTCGATTAGGATCTGCTTTTCCGGCATCTGGTCCTATATCTCCCCAGTATAAAAATCCTGTTTTGCTATCAATGGAATGTCTGAATGGGTTTCTTAACCCCATGGCATAAATCTCAGGTCTAGTCTTGTTTGTTCCAACAGGGAAAAGATTTCCTTCTGGGATAGTGTAACTACCATCTGCTTCAGGTTTTACTCGTAATATTTTACCTCTTAGGTCATTTGTGTTGGCGGCAGAACGTTGAGAATCCCATCCGGATCTGTTGGGGCGTTCGTCCATTGGCGCAAACCCGGATGATTCAAAAGGGTTTGTATTATCACCCAGAGCAATGAAAAGATTACCATTAGGTCCAAATTCTAAAGCACCACCACTATGGCAGCAATGACGATCTGTGGGTATTTCCATTAATACTTTTTCAGAATTTAAATCGAGTTTATCGTTCTTTAGTATAAAGCGAGAAACATGTTGTTTAGACATATCATCTTTAACGGAATACAAAAGATAAACCCAATTATTCTGAAGGTAATTAGGATCTACAGCTAAGCCTAAGAGTCCATCTTCATTGCCATAAAACAAGTCTAACTGAGCTATGGTCTTTGTTTTTTCTGTTTTAAAATCAAATAGTTTTAAAGCACCATGGCGTTCTATGAACAAAATTCCTCTACCGGGAAGTTCGTCTAACTCCATAGGTTCATTCAAATTAAAGTCTAATATGTTTTTAACAAAGCGATCTTCTGGCGGTACCCTATCTGTTTTAGCTAAGGAATAGTTTAATGTGCCATTACCAACGGCATAGTTGATACCACCAAGTAAATGATTTAAGAATTTTGGGTTTAGAAATGTTTCATCTGTATGTCCCATTTCAGTATAAAATGCTCTACCGCCATCATAATTGTGATACCAAGAAATAGGATGGTTTTCTGGGTTTGTACCACCTTCATAACTACTCTCGTCAATAGAAACAAGTATATTAATATCTGGATTGATATTCTTGAAATTATACCACTCATCACTTTTGGTCCAAGATTCGTCTAAATGCTGGGTAGATGAGTGGGATTTGTCGTTAACAATCAATTTTGCTTCTTGAATACGCGGGTGATTATTGAATACCGCACCAACTAATTTGTTATACCAAGGCCAATCATATTCAGTGTCTGTAGCTGCATGAATACCAACAAAGCCTCCACCTGCTTGAATGTAACGTTCAAAATCTGCCTGTTGAACATCATTTAAAATATCTCTAGTGGTATTATTAAATATAACTGCGGCATAATTTTTTAGAGAATCTTCTACCATATAATTGTCATCTTCTGTTGCGATAACATTATATCCATTTTCCTCTCCTAATTTTTTAATAGCTTCAATGCCAGCCTCTATAGAGCCATGTCTAAAGCCTTGTGTTTTACTGAAAACTAAGATATTATCTTTCTTTTTTGTGCAGTTTGTACATAATGCAATACAGCATAATAAAAAGCATAGTTGCTTTATTGAACGTTTAGTGGTTTTGATCATTGGTGTAATTTGGTGTTTTTGGTTTTACCCTTAACAATCAGGGTTTTAGAATGAATTGTAATCAGCCCTTGGTAAAGGGGCTGCCTAAAGATATGAAAATGGGATTATGATTCATTAATTGAAATTACCACAGTGCTGGTTTTTTGGTTGATTGTGGTCATATTTTGTTGAAAAATTTAATGGTATCTTAATACTTTATTTAGAGATTTTCTCAAAACTATAAAATTCATGTGGACCACTATTTTTATTGTTATTTATAGTTTATTGACAATTGTAATCGTGCTATCCATTATTTTACACGGGGCAAAACCAACAAAAAGTTTGGCATGGATAATGGCTATTTTCGCCTTGCCCGTAGGTGGTATATTTCTTTACTTGGTAATTGGAAGAAACAGGCGCAAACGAAAACTTATACGTCTAAAGAAAGACCTATTCAATAAACTGCCCAAACCGAATACCGAACAAGTGAATTTGTTTAATGGCAGGTATAAAAAATTGATGACCCTTAATTATAAAAATTCACACTTTCCGCCAACGGCTCATAACAAACTACATTTATTAAAAGATGGTAAAACAACTTTTGATTCGATTTTTAATGCTTTGGAACAAGCTACATTACAGATACATATACAATATTATATTTTTGAAGAAGGGGAGTTAGCAGATCGCTTAATGGCTTTGTTTAAGAAAAAAATTGATGAAGGTATTGCCATAAGAATGATCTATGACGGTATTGGAAGCTTTACGCTAAGCAAGAACTATTTAAAAAAATTATTGGACATTGGGGTAGAGGTGTATTCTTTTCTTCCCTTTAAATTTGGCAGGTACTTTTATTCTTTGAATTATAGAAATCATAGAAAAATTATTGTTGTAGATGGAAAAGTAGCTTTTACAGGCGGAATTAATATTTCTGATAAGTATCTAAAAGGACAAGTAGGTCTGGGCAAATGGCATGATATGCACTTAAGATTAGAAGGACCGGCAGCCACACAATTGGATCAGGTTTTTATGACAGATTGGTATTTGGTAAGTACTCAATTATTACAGCCTTTACAGCACTTATACAATCAATTGCCAATGAACTCTAGTGAATTGGTACAAATTGTCGCCGGAGGACCCGATGATGATTTTCCTGTTTTGGAACAGACTTATTTTTCAATTATTAATAAAGCCAAAGAATATCTTTATATAACAAACCCTTACATTATACCAGGGCAAGCTTTGATACAAGCATTGCAAACTGCGGCTTTAAGTGGTGTTGATGTTAGGTTATTGGTTTCTGAAAATGCAGATAATAAGGTTGTGAGTTGGTCTGTACATTCTTATTTTGAAATGTTCTTGAAATCTGGTATTCGAATATTCCTATTCCCTGACGGATTTTTGCACAGTAAAATAATAGTAAGTGATGATACTATTACATCTATTGGCACAGCTAATTTAGATGACCGTAGTTTTGAACAGAACTATGAGGTAAATGCCATTATATACAACAAGGATTTTGCTAAAATCTTAAAAGCAGACTTTTTAAATGATTGTGCGGTTAGTAATGAGTTATTATATAGTGATTTTATTAAAAGACCTTGGGGTAAAAAGTTGAAAGAAGGAGTAGGTAAAGTTCTTAGTCCTCTTTTCTAAGTGTTAATCCACCTGTGAAGTGAAAACCAAATCTTGATCTTCCATAGCTGTAATAACTAATTTCACATAATCTTTAATAGCCTTATCAATATTATCAGGTTCTGTAATTTCAATAATACCTCTCCATATCATAGCTCTTTCCTTTCCTTCGCAGATACAGTACAATGTAGTTTCAGCATGGTAAACAGTATATTTTTCGTAGTAAGCATCATCGTAATATATGCCTTGGTGCTCTAAATAATCATCGTTAAACCTAGCTTGGTGATCGTCCCAACGCGATATAGATTTTACAAAATTATCGCGGTCTTCCGACCCTGTAATTTTGGTTAAAAGAATAGCATCAAAATCTTTGTCTAAAAGACTTTGTTCAACAGCATCCAATTCTTTATCGGTCTTACGAGAATCTGTAAGCGACAGGTCGAAAATATCAATACTACGCCATGCCTCAACATTTCTATCAGTAAATTCTTCTTGAAGTTCACTTTCAAAGTTTTCTCTAGTATCATCGCTCTGTGCCATACCTACAATTAAAACTTTGTTGGCATTGAATAATACAATATCTGGATTTTTCCAATTCTCTACTAAGCTAATAGAAGAACAACCCATTAACATCAATGACAATACTACGATCAACTTTTTCATAAGAAAGGTAAATTTAGTTGGATTATAAGTCGAAGATACTATTTAGAAAATATCAAGAATATGACGATTGTCAGTAAATATGATATGAACCTTCTGGCTTTTGATTAGTTATAACCATAAATCTATGTTTTCTTCCAATTTAGGAATATGACAGTCCCAACCTTTAGTATCTCTAATTTTAACCTTAAAAGCATCTAAAGCACCTGGTTCTCCATGAATAAGAAAGACTTTTTCTGGTGTGTTTTTAATATTATCTATAAAATTTAGAAGTTCTGCCTGATCGGCATGTGCAGAAAGACTTTCTATAAAATGAATACTGGCTTTTACAGGATAATATTTTCCAAATAATTTTAGTTCATGTGTGCCTTCTAATAGTTGTCTGCCTCGTGTACCTTCGGCTTGGTAACCAACCAGTAATACCTTTGTTGTAGGTTCATCTACTAGTTGTTTTAAATAAGTTAAAACCCTGCCACCGGTTACCATACCGCTACCTGCAATAACTATTTTAGGACGTTTGTCATCTATAGTTTTCCATGTATCTGCGTATGATGTAATGATGTTGAAATGATTACACATAGCTTCATAATCAGCTTTACTAAGTTTATGCCAGTCTGTAAATTGCTCAAATACACCTAGCACATTATTACCCATAGGACTATCTATAAATATGGGTATGTTGGGTATTTTATTCTTCTTGTATAATTGCCAAAACAAATACATGAGCAATTGTAGCCTTTCAACGGCAAAAGAGGGTATGATCAATGTTCCTCTTTCGTGTATGGTCTTTTGAACTAGGTCACTAAGAATTTCGGCAATATTTTCTTTTGGATGAAGTTTGTTGCCGTAAGTACTTTCTAAGAATAAATAATCTGCCCATTCGGGTCTTTCTGGAGGTAATAAAAGTTTATCGTCTAATCTACCAACATCACCAGAAAAAGCAAATAGTTTTTCGAAAATCTCTAATTCAATAAAGGTCGATCCAATGATGTGACCGTTGTATCTAAATTTGAATCTAATATTATCTGACAGCTGAACCCATTCATCTTTCTGTCTGCCAGAAAATAAATCAATAGTTCTTTGAGCTTCTTTTAAATCATAAAATGGTAAAGCTTTAGGGTGTTTGGAATAGCCTTCTTCATTTGCTTTCTTTGCCTGCTCTTCTTGTATTTTAGCACTATCAAGTAATATGATTTGTGCAATTGATAGAGTAGGGTAGCTACCAATTATTGAACCTTTGAACCCTTCTTTTACTAATCTAGGTAGATAACCGGTATGGTCTAAATGACCATGCGTTAATAGTACTACATCTATTTTACTAGCATCTATTGGTAGTGGCTCCCAGTTCTTTTCCCTTAGCTCTTTGAGACCTTGGAACATGCCGCAATCTATCATAATATTCAATTCAGGAGTTTCTAAATAAAATTTAGAACCGGTAACCGTACCAGAGGCACCTAAAAATTTTAGACTAACTTTTTTCATGCTATTAAGATTTACAGAGTTGTTCAATTTCTTCTAGAATTTTTGTTTTTCTTACGCTAGATATTCCTAAATGATCCAAATAAAATTTATCCTTTATGAGTTGTCTGCATAAAACCACATTTCTGCTCAGTAAAAATTGTTTTTCTCTTTTAGATAAAAGACTTGAGACAGTAATAGGGTAGAGCCCTAAACGATCAATTCTATCTTTGAGTCCGTCTTTCTCTGGGTAATCCCAACTTAACAAATAGAGATTGGCACATTTACCATAGGTAATAGCATCTTGGGTAAATCTAGTATTGGTAACCACCCAGCCAAGATCTAATGGCTTAGTATTATTTTTATTAGTTACCCAGTGGTCTTTTACATCGTTGTATCTAGAATGTATATATAATGGCACTTTTACATTACAATTGCGCCCTTCTTCATTATGAAATTTACATTCTATAATAGTAACCTTTTCCTTTTTATCTGCCACAACATCTATCTCATGAGTAACACAAGATCCAGTTAATGTGACACCAACTTTTACGTTGTAGCCAGAATATTTTAATATTTCAGCAATAAAACGCTCAAAAGGAAATCCGGTCGGACCTAATTCGTAAATGGCTTTTTTAAGTTTATATTTAGATGCAAATACAGATTTATTCTTTTTAAGTAGAGCATATGCTCTATTGTAGATTTCATTAGTGGTGATACCATCAAAAAGCTCATCGTAAACTTTACTTACAATATCTTCCACCAACTCATGGTTTGCACCACTATGCTTAAGTGAATCTCTAAGCTTGTCTAATGAAAACTTCATTTTTTGCCCTGAAGATTTTATAATATCAATAGATTCCCGGTTTTGCATATTACTTTTTTAAATTAACATTAAGTGGCGGAATTTCTAATAACTGTAGTGTTGTAGATGCTAAGATTACCTTACCATCAGTTTTAGAAATTGCTTGTTCAATTTGTTGAAATAAGGTGTGTTTTGTATTTCTTCTTCTTTTATAATCAGTAATGTATCTAAGGTTTAATTGAATCCAATTATCTGTAAGGTTCATCGCAATGGTTGGTTCTATTGTCGCATTTTCAATGTAATAATGAGCCACCATTTCTTCCCATTTTGCCTTAGATTTTTCAGTGTAATCACATAGCAGTTCATTAGCACTGTTCATCATAATAGATTTTGCGAGGTCAGCGTCAGAACCATAGGCGATGAGAATATTTAATTCATCCCAAACGAAAGGAAAATCCATCGAATAATTTTTAATAGGTCCTTTAAAAACAAATGCATTGCTAATCTTTACAATTCTACCAGAATAATTGTCACTGCTTACCCATTCACCAATTTCCATTATCGTTGTATAAATACTATCAATATCAATGACATCTCCCGTAATATTATTGATTTCGATACGATCACCAGGTTTGTAAACGCGAACAAAAAATATATAAAAAGACCCTGCAATACTTAAAATTAATTCTTGTAGTGTAAAGGTGATACCTGCCGTAAATAGTCCAATTATTATGGTATAATCTTTAAAACTATCAACGGTAAATGCCATTAATATCATAAAAATAATAAGTACGTAACCAACTATTTCTACACCCTTTTGTGCTTTATATCTAATAGAAATATCTTCAATTCTTTTTTTAAGAATTTTTCTAATAAACCCGATTATGAAAATAATGAAGAGTATCCACGCAATTAGTTTTAATATTTTAACTAGTGTAGCGTTTTCTAATAATGTTGAAAGTATATCCATATGGAGATTTTAAAAAAACCGCCAATGAAATGATTTCTTTGACGGTTTTAATTTTAAACATTAACCAACTAAAAATGCTTAAAAATTATCTTATCACGATCTAAAATTAAAATCAATGCAATGCTAAAATTGGAACATCACTGTCATAGCCAATTTCTTTAATTAGAGGTCTAGAGAAAACACTTCCAAAAAAGAAATGTTTACGATTAATGAATGCCACCATATCACTATCTCTACTTTCAATAAAACTTTCTATACCCTTACCTAAACTTTTTTCTGTAATTGTATGAAAATGATGAGGTGTTTCACTAAAAATTGCCGCTAACAACTGCTTATTGTTTAGTTGAGTTTCGGTCAGTTCTTTTTTCTTGTCAAGGTGTAAAATGGCAATTTCTGCATTGTGCATTTTAGCCAATTCTATAAGGTATCTAAATTCCGATCTTTTAAAAACATCTTTAAAATCTGTAGGGAAAACAATTTCTTTTGGTGACATAAACGAAACATGCTCAGGAATTGCCAAAACAGGGCATTCCCTGATTTTTTCCATTGCCATAACAGTATTACTACCAAAAAGAACACCTTTTGTTCCTGAAGCACCTTTTGTACCCATTGCCACTAAATCTATATCTTTTTCTGCTATTAGATTTTTGATAGCTTCGGATAGAAAATTAGAAGTAGATACTGTATAATAATTGTGCTTGGGGTTGTCTATATGTAAAGCAAGCGTATCTATTAGCTTTACAAAATTCTTTTCAGAATCTAGTTTTGCCTCTTCGAAAACAGCACTGCCTTCTTCAGGAATATTTAAACTATTGGTTGTGTATTGTTCAAAACTAAATACATTTAAAAAATAAAAATCACAATTTAATTTAGCATATAAATCAATTGTATATCTAATTGCGTTTAAAGCATTTTTAGAAAAATCCGTAGGTATTAAAATACGCTTATTCATAGGTGACAGATTTATATTATTTCTTAAATGTATAGTTCAAACAAATGAATTACTATGATAAATATCAGTCTTGTAAGGGTAAAATTAAAAATGGGATTTTAGCATAAATACTTAAATCCATTATAACCGGCTCATGTAAGAATCGTTCAAAGAATTTTCTTCTATGGTATGCCATTGCCAGTATATTTATATCTCTTTCTACAATAAAATCTTGTATAACATTCGCTTTGTCGGCATAGTTCCAGATTTCATCATAACTATGCGGTATTTTAGTTAAGCACTTATCTAATAATTTTTGATTAGAAACCTGTTTGCTTGTCATTAATTCTTCTTCATTAACATGTAAAACAGCAATAGAGGCATCGGTTATAGCAGCGATATTCAATAACATTGAAATAGTATTTTTTGTACACCCTTTTTTATAGTCGGTAACAAAGGCTATTTCATTTACAGGTTTAAAGGCAATCTCTTTGGGTATGGCTAGAATAGGGCATTTAGTAATAGTATTTGCAATTTGAATGGTATTACTGCCCATAAATAATTCTTTAGCCCCTGTTTTACCCTTGTTACCCACAACTACGAGGTCAATTTCATTGGTGTCTATGGTATTGGCTATTACTTTAGTAAGATTTCCTTTGCTAGATATGGTTTTGAATTTATGTAATTCATTTTCCGTATCAAGTACAATTTTGTGCATTGTCTTGGTAAGGTTTTCTTGAGATGAGTTTTGTAATTTTTCCATCTCTTTCTGTCCTGTGAATAGTGCACTTTTAGCACTTACTACAATATCATCGTATGAATGAACAATATGGAAAGTACATTGTTCCGTTGCAAAAATTTGAGTAGCATAATAAAGCGCATTATAGGCTTCATTAGAAAAGTCTGTTGCTACAAGAATGTTTTTAATTTTCATAATTATTATTGTAGTATTACTAAGAAAGGAACGGTAACGTGAAAGCCAATTTTCTTAATTACCGGTTCTATAAATAAGCGTTCTAGAAAGGTGTGTTTGTTTTGCACCATAACCAATAAATTTATTTTTTGCTTAATCTGAAATTCATTGATTGCGGTAATAATCTCATTGCTTTTTACCTCGTGAAAAAATCCGTTTTCAGATAGTACATTAGCAAGTTGTTCTTTATTTTTCTTTTGAACAATAGTAAGTTCATTGCCCGTATAAACATGCATAACGTTTACTTGCGACACATGAGAGTTTACAATTTTAAGAAGAGAAGCCAGGCTTTCTTTATTTAATGAAACCTCAAAGTCATTAGGGAAAAGTATCTGTTCTGGTACTTCATATTCAAAACCAGAAGGAATAACCAATACTGGGCATTTAGAATTTTTAATAACATGTACCGTGTTAGTACCCAATAGTATTTCTTTTGCACCTGTAGCACCTTGTGTGCCCATAATAATAACATCTATACCTTCTGCTTCTACGGTTCTTGCTACCTCGCTAGAAAGCACATTAAGTGCAGAATGGGTAGTGAAAGTATGCAATGGATTTTCAAATTCTTTTTCTAATTTTTTCTTCAGATTTTCAAGGTTATCTTGAGAATTCTGTTGAACGATATCTCCAAGACCAATTTGTGCTGGGCTACCCATTAGGTATTCTGTATGATAGACCGGAGGCATGTAACTATTTAAAAGAAAAAAAGAACACTTTAAATCTTTGTATAGTGTTAAACCATATCGAATGGCAGTTAAAGAGTTTTCTGAAAAGTCTGTTGGTAATAAAATACGTGTCATAGTACTGTTATTTAATACTTTAAAATTAAAAATAGATCATGACAAATAGTATGATATTCGTCATCATCAATATTTTTATTTAGCTTTATTATTAGTTGTTAAATAAAAAGCAATGAAAAAGAAATTTCGGAAATCGATAGGATCAGATGTTCCAACGCTGGTATTTTTTTATGCCACTTGGTGTACACCATGTAAATTAATGAAACCTACTGTTCTGCAGATTCAAGAAGAAATGGGTAATGCTCTAAATAGTCTAGAAATAGATGTAGAGATTAAAAAGGGTATAGTAAAAAGATATAATGTTAAGAGTGTACCTACCTTAATTCTTTTTAAAAATGGAAAACCTTTATGGCGACACTCTGGTGTTATGCCCGTAGCTGAAATTAAAACGGCTATAAATGATAGAATTTAAAGCTGTTTTTAATTTTAGAGATCACCAAAAGGTATATTACTCATGTATGACCAAAAAGGGTACTTTAGTATGATAACTAATTCTTTCTACCGTAGGTCTAAATAGAATACTTTCTAAAAAATTTAGATTTTTAGCCACCATTATTAACATATCTAAATTTCTACTCTCGGTAAAGCATTGAACCGATTCATCTATTTTTTTACCCGTTACTTCATGAAAGGTGCATTCCGTTTCTTTAAAATAGTCCAGTAATAAATTTTTGATTTTAATTTGGTTCGTATTCAGTTCTTCACCTTTGCTCGAAATATATAATAACCTTAAGGCAGAATTTTTTAATAGAATTATGTCTTTGATAGTATCTAAAACTTTTATTTCATAAGCTAAATTTAAATCTGAAGGAAAACCTATTTCCTTTACACTTTCATAAGTAGCAGATTCTGGTACGGCCATAATTGTACATGGCACTTTGGTAATTACATTACCGGTATTGCTACCTATAGACACAGCTTTAAGACCAGAAGAACCTTTGGTACCCATTATTATAAGTTCTATATTTTTCTCTTTAACCTGATCTTTCAATTGGTCTGTAAGAAAACCATAGATAGCTTGAGTTTTAAAATAATGCTTTGTATTTAATGGTAGTTTCTCAACTTTCTTAATAAGTACTTTAAGTTTTTCTCTACTTTCCGCCAATATTGTTTTCTCTAAAAGATCGGGAGAAACATACATAGCTGCTTCACCACTAGAATTGGTGTTAATTGCGTTGATATGAACAATATGAAAGGTACAGTGCGTCTTTTTAAAAAAGGAAATTCCGTATACTAACGCGTTCCATGCATTATCAGAAAAATCTGTGGGTATTAATATATGTTTCATTGTAAAATTTTAATTGTTAGAACAGAAATGTGGCTATTGTGGTAAAAACAGAACAGGTATTTTAGAATGAAAAGCAACCTTTTTTACTACGGCTTCACCTATTACTTTTTCCCAAAAGGTATGTTGATGGCGTATTAAACTTAAAATGCTAGAATGAGAATTTTCTGTATATTTGTCAATACTCTTAGAGACATCAATTTCAAACGGTAAGTTTTTGAATTTGTAATCAAGACCAGATAATCTTTCCTTCAAAACCTCTTTATTTGACTCTTGATGTTCGTTCAAGATAAATTCAACCGAAACATGCACTATTTCTATGGTTGACTTCCATATTTTAGAAAGTTCAATAATTGGCTCCAATCCATTCTTTTTATAGGGAACAGTAAAATCGGTAGCAAAAAAAACAGATTTCAAGCTTTGAAAATTGTAACCTGTAGGAACTGTAAGAATGGGAATATTTGTTACTTTCTTTAAAACCTTCACAGTATTGCTACCTAAAAACACCTCTTTGGCACCAGTAGCTCCTTGAGTTCCAATGATCAGAATATCTATGTCATTTTCGTTAACAGCAAGTTCAACGGCATCTTCTAAATTTCCCGGTTTTGAAAGTGTGCTAAATTGATGCTTAAGATTTTTGTGATTTATTGCAAAATAGGTTAGTATCTCCTCTAATTCTTTTTTGGAATTTTTAGAAAGAGAATCATAGATTACACTAAGTCTTTGATGATTTTTAGAACCCATTAAGTTTAAAGGAGAGGGTTCAAAGGCGTGTAATATATAAAAGTGGCAATCAACCTCTGTATATAATTTTATTGCTGTAAAAATTGAATTCCAGGCATTTTCAGAGAAATCTGTTGTTATAAGTATTTTTTTCATGGTTGTAGGGTTTTAATTAACGGGACAGATTTTGCATTACCAAAAACGGTATGGTAGGGGAGAGCCCTATTTCATCAATGGTAGATTGGTAAAGCATATCTTCTAAAAATGAATGTCTTGAATTTACCATAACCAGTAAGTCCATCTTATTTTCGTTGATGTATGCCAATATTGCTTTAGCTCTATTGTCAACAGTAGTTCTAACAAAAGATAGTCTAGCATGCGGCAAAGATTCTTCCAAGAATTTTTTATTATCCAATTGTCTTATACTCAAATCCTCAAAATCAGAAATATAAAGGCTATGGACTTCTGCCTTGAATTCTCCAGCTAAAATATCTAGCAGTTTTAATTCTCGGCGTTTATACGGTAGCATGTAGTTGCTTGGAAATAGTATTTTTTTAGGTTGACTATAGTCATAATGATCAGGAACAGCCAAAACAGGACATTTAACATATTTGAAAACTTGTACAGTATTACTACCAAAGGTTATTTTGGAATTTGCGGTAGCACCTCTGGTACCCATAATTATCAAATCGATATTTTTAGAGTCTGCAACATTATTAAGGGCATCGACCAAAGATTCAAATGAAGAAATCATTTCATATTTATGCATTGGATTATGCGTTTTCGTCTTTGTATCGTTAACAAGTTTCGTTAGTTTATTCTCAGAGCTTTTTGAATGAATTTGTCTTTGTTTCTCAAAAGGTTCTTTATCAAGATTATGAAAAGGACCATATACTTCATCCGCATACGCATGAAGAAAATAAAAATTAGCACGTTCACATTTAAAAATATTAATAGCGTAGGCAATAGCGTGATCTGCATTGCTTGAGAAATCTGTAGGAATAAGAATATTTTTCATGGCTATTTTTTTTTGATACTCTAAAAGTATTGGAGGGTATCAAAAAAACCTATGATAAATATCATGCAGTTATAATTCTACACCTATTTAATGGTTATAATATGGATTGATAAAAAAGGGATAAATATTTTTTTGATAGAATAGAAATAAAAATATAAGAAACTAATTAACAATTACTTACGGTATATTGTTAGAGTAAATTTTTATCGTCAAATTATATTAATAAGATTTGGTATTACTGATATTCGTCATAGTAATTACCTAATTAGTAAGATACTTTAGTAGAACATTCTAAAAACTAGAAATTATGAAAAAAGTATTAATCTTATGGATAATGGCATTAATGGTAACCTTGCCGATTTCTGCACAAGTTTTAAAAAATATTGACGAAATAGCTCCTTTTAGTGAAGGCTTGGCGGCAGTACGTAAAGGCAAGCAATGGGGCTTTATTAACGAAGAGGGTAAAATGGTCATAGCTTTTAGAGATGATATTTATGTGAGCCCAAAATCAGACGAAACTAAAACAGGTGTTCTAGGAGTTAAGTATCCTTTGTTTAATGAAGGTTTGTGTCTAATTAAGCAAACTGTTGAAGATGGTGTTCCTGTATTTGGTTTTATAGATACATCCGGTAAGGTGGTTATAGAACCACAATTTTTAAATATATATCCATTTAAGGACGGTTTTACAACTGCGGTGCTTTTCGATAAGACCATTAAAGGAGAAAATGAATTCAAATTAAAGATTTACGAGTATAAATTTTTTGATGTACGTGTAAGTGCTACAGGTGAAATAACCGATTATTTTGAGAAAAGAGACCACATACAAATGACCGTAAAAAGGTATCAAATGCCAGAAATAGGAGCCAAAATTTTAAACAAAAATTTAGTGGCTACACATACTGCTGAACAAGGGTGGTCAATAAATAAATTAGAAACAAAAAATTAATTTGCCATGAATAGATTAAAAGACAAAGTAGCGGTTATTACAGGTGGTACAGGAGGTATAGGTCTTGCAACGGCAAAACTATTTATAGAACAAGGGGCAAAAGTTGTTCTGGTAGATAATAACCCAGAAGCTATTGAAGAGTCTCGAGCTAATTTTAGTGACAAGAACGTAACCTTTTTCCAAGCTGATGTTTCAAAGAAAGAAGATAATATCAAATTTCTTAATCATGCTTTAAAAACCTATGGTAAAATAGATATATTCTTTGCCAATGCAGGTATAGAAGGTACTTCAAGTCCAATTTCAGAGTATCCAGAAGATATATTTGATAAGGTAGTTGCTGTAAATTTAAAAGGTGTTTGGTTGGGTTGCCAGCACATTATACCTAAAATGGAAGAAGGTGGTAGTGTTATTATAACTTCATCAGTTGCGGGCTTAAAAGGATTTGCAGGTTTAGGGGCTTATGTGGCTACAAAACATGCTATTGTTGGAGTTATGAGAGTTGCAGCTGCAGAAAATGCAGTACGCAAAATTAGAGTGAATACGATTCATCCTGGCCCTGTAGATAATAATATGATGCGTAGAATAGAAAGTGATATGTCTCCTGATAGTCCAGATGCCGTTAAAGACGGATTCACATCTACAGTACCTTTTGGGCGTTATGCCACTTCAAAAGAAATAGGTGAAATAGCGTTGTTTCTAGCTTCAGATGAAAGCAAATACATTACAGGCTGCACACATCTTATTGATGGAGGTATGCTAAATGCATAGCTAGTTGGTATTTAAATGATTTGGTAAAACTTGACAAGATGAATGGTGGCATTTATAATGTCAAGTTTTATTTTTGAAAACAGTATCTTAGAAAATAAATTAGCATTCATGATCATCCATAACTTAGGAGAAGAAAACTCAGTTCTTAATCAATTTATATTAGAAATACGCGATTCGCAGATTCAGAAAGATGCCATGCGTTTTCGTAGAAATATTGAACGAATAGGAGAAATACTATGTTATGAGTTCAGTAAAGAATTGACATACAGCCCACAAAATGTAGAAACTCCTTTAGGAAACAAAGCTATGAGTTTAAGCCATGATCAGGTGGTCATATGTTCCATATTAAGAGCAGGGTTACCATTACATCAAGGACTTTTAAATTATTTGGATGCTGCTGAAAATGGTTTTATTTCGGCATTTCGTAAACATGAAGGCGACGATGATGATTTTGAGGTTATTGTAGACTATTTCGCTGCTCCTTCTTTAGAGGGTAAAGTACTAGTACTAACAGACCCAATGTTGGCTACGGGTAGAACCTTAGAAAATGTTCTTTTAGCTTTAAAAAAAAGCCATGGTACACCTTCGGCAATTCATATCATATCTGTTATTGGATCTCAACAAGGTATTAGTTTTATAGAAAATATATTCCCAGAGAACACTCATTTATGGATTGCAGCCGTTGATCCAGAACTAAATTCAAGAGGCTATATTATACCAGGTATTGGTGATGCCGGCGATTTGGCATATGGTCAAAAACTATGATGAGATATTCTTTTTAGAACGCTTTCTCCATTTTACCAATTCATACCAAATTACTGAAGCGCTACCTATAGCTATGGTTAAACCTAACTGAGAAAATGATAGACTTTCAAATTCAAAAAAGCGGGTTAGGGCAGGTATATATAATAATGCCAACGATAATATAATAGTTAAGCCAATAATCAGCGGTACTAAATTGTTCTTGTATTTTAAAGTGGTGAAAATTGAATAATAAAAAGACCGATTTACCAAGGTTAAAAAAATATTTGCAACTATTAAAACCATAAACACCATAGTACGCGTGGTATTTTCAGTGAACCCAAGGTAAATAGTGTACTGATAGGTAAACAACGCACCTATAGTTATGGCTATACCTTGTATAATACTAGTGGTAAGTTCTTTATAGTTGAAAAATGTAGTTGAAAATGGTCTAGGTTTTTTGAACATCAAATTCTTTTCTAAAGGTTCGTTTTCAAAAATTATAGAACAAGTAGGTCCCATAATTAACTCTAGAATAATGACATGTGACGGGGAGAATATGTTAGGGTATATCCACCGTAATGCTAAAGGGATAAATACTGTAAGAATGATGGGAATGTGAATTGAGATGATATACTGAATTGCTTTTTTAAGATTTGTATATATTTTTCTTCCCATGGCAACAGCGTCTACCATTTTAGATAAATCATCGTCTACCAAAATCAAAGAAGCGGCTTGCTTTGCTATTTCAGTTCCTTTTTTACCCATAGCAATACCAATGTGCGAAGCCTTAAGCGCTGGTCCGTCATTTACACCATCACCTGTCATGGCAACTACTTCATTGTTTTTCTTTAATGCATTTACAATTCTTAATTTGGCATCGGGGAACATGCGTGAGAAAACATTGATATGCTTCACTTTTTCTTGCAGCTCAGCATCGGTGAGCTTCATTAATTCATCACCCGAAATACATTTTTCATAACCTTTAAAATTAATCTGTTTAGCAATTGCCATAGCAGTATTGGCGTTATCACCAGTTACCAACTTAACTTTAATACCGGCACTTTCAAAATCTTTAAGAACTTGCGAAATATTATCTTTTGGTGGATCATAAAATGCAACAATTCCTTTAAAATCAAATTTAAAATCTTGTTGTTTTTCTGGATAAGTATCCTCGTCAAAAACTGCTTTACCCACGGCAAGCATTCTATAACCGTCTTTTCCTAAATTGACAAGAGTTTCTTGAATTATCTTTATTTCAGAAGGGGTAAGGTTAGATACTGCCATTATAGCTTCTGGTGCACCTTTAGCAGCTATTATTCGTTTTCCTTTCGCATTCTTAAATACATGGGTCATCATGGGTGGCTTACCACCTAATGGATATTCATGAACCATTTTATAGTTCGTACGCTCATCTAAGGAAGTTATTTTTTTATAGGCATCATGTAAAGTAATTTCCATGGGGTCAAAAGGTATAGGTTCACTAGCCCACATAGATATAGTAATTAGTTCTTTTTCATTTGCACCTAAATCATCATTAGCGTTTATGACAGATTCGGTTTCTAAGGTGAACAGCTTTGCCAAAGCCATTTTATTCTGGGTAATAGTGCCGGTTTTATCAGTACAGATAACGGTAGCACTACCTAAGGTTTCTACAGTTTTCATTTGTTTGACTACAATACCCATTTTCATTAATCTCCATGCACCTAAAGCCATAAAAGTGGTAAATGCCACAGGAATTTCTTCGGGTAGTATGCTCATTGCAAGGGTTAAAGCTTTTAATAAACTATCTAGTATAACACCAGAACGTATATAATTAATTAGCCAGACCAAAAGAAATATGACACCACCCCAAATGGACATCAATTTTACGAAGTTGAAAATTTTGACTTCTAGGGGCGTTTTTTCCTCGTTAATATCCTCTAGACTTTTTCCGATTTTACCAAGTTTTGTATAATTTCCAATAGCTGTTATTTGGGCAATAGCGAGACCGCTAGCAACAGTAGTTCCAGTAAAAATTAAGTTGTCGGAACTATTGGAGTTTTTATAGACGGAAAGCGATTCTCCAGTTAAAATAGACTCGTTTACAGAAAAATCATTGGAATGTACAATGACACCATCGGCAGAAACGGTAGTGCCTTCTTCAACCATGAGATAATCGCCCACAACAATATCTTGACTATCAATTTCAACAACGGTACCATTACGTATTACGTTACTTTTTGGGTGCGTTAATTTTTCAAGATTCTCCAATGCCTTTCTACTTCGAGAATCTTGATACAGTGATATGGAACCAACTAAAATAATAGCAGAAGCTAAAAATATGCCGTCGCCCCAGTTACCGGTTATAAAGTAGATTGAAGAAGCAATGAGTAAAAGAATAACCATTGGCTCTTTAACAATGCTTTTAAGTGCATCTAAAAAGCTGTTTTCTTTTTTATAGTTAAAAGTATTTGTGCCATGCTCTTTTTTCGAAGCATTCACTTGCTCATTGGTTAGTCCGGCAATACCGAAGTCTGAAGGGTTGATCATGAACAGTTATTGATTTGCAGATAGTAAGAGTTAGAACAATAAGATACTAAAGTACCTGAAATCTTTAGTTAGTTCACTGATATTTATCATATTATATGAAGCAAAATAACCTCAAATTTATACAACTAATAATAGAATAATAATCAAATGGAAACTGTAATAAACGATGTGCGCATAATTATGAAAGAAACATACTCTAAGTTGGTTTCTTTTAAACGTAAGGGGAATAGAGAATCCTTTAATTCCGAATTACTAAAGGTATTACCTCAAATATATAGGTATGTCTCTAAAAGACTTAATAGTGCGGTTGCTAATGGTAAATTGAATAAGGGAATGTTTAATCCCAATGATTTTACAGATCAATTATTTATAGAAGTTTATGACAATATAGATGATATAAAAACGGAAAATGAATTACACATTTTTCTATTTAAAAAAGTAGATGAATTATTAGAGGATAGTTTGGTAGAGGAGGAGTTTGATCATGTGTTTTTTGATAATATTGATACCTATTCTAAACCAGAATGGGATGCTATGGAAGAAAACTATACCCAAGATGGCGACGGTGACTTCTTACTTCTAGAGGAGCTTGATGATAAATCTGTTGATAAGAGTAACTATTCTCTTAACCAGGTTTTTATAACGGAAGAAGAAAAACAACTGGCAGATAAATTGGATGAATCTTTGAACAAAGAACGTATTTACCGTCATATTCAATTAGTACTTGATAAAATGAATATGCCAATGAGAACAGTTTTTGAACTCTATGCAAATGAAGGGTTAACTACAGAAGAAATTGCAGAAATACGGAAAGCAACACTTAGTCAAGTAGAAGACTTATTGTCCTCTGCAAGAAAATTATTAAAAGACAGTTTTGAAAAACGATTTCTGTTTCAAAGTAATTAAATAACAAAGCTCTCATTTTAAATGAGAGCTTTTTTTTATACTGTTTTTAAAGCAATCTAATATTTAGATATCTGTTATTCTAATTTTTCCAGTTAGTTCTGTAATATGAATTCGAAAAACAATGGGTGCATCTTCGGTATCTATTTTGGCTGAAAACTCACTAATACAATTGGGGTTCTCACCATATTTTTTACGAATCACATTTTTTACCCCATCAGAAAATTGATGTAACATATGTTTGGCATCAATACTTGAAAGTTCTTCAAAAGTACCTTGAACCAACACAGATTTCCAATTAGAGATAGAAGCTATTTCGTCGATGGACAAACAAACAGCTATGTTTTTTCTCATCTCCTGTATTTTATGACCTTCAGAAGAATAGCTGGTTATTGAATTGGTTTCTGGGTCATAGAAATAGGTTATAGGTACAATATGTGGAGATCCACCTGAAATATAAGCTAATCTGCCAACGTAGTTTTCTTCCAGGAGCGCTACACATTCCTTTTTATCCAAATTTCTTCTCATGACCTATTATTATTATTTATGATGCCTTAAAATTATAGATCATAGCGGTAGTTGAACATGATATTGGTCAGTTATGATAGAACTACCATTAAATCTTGATAAAAGAGGACAATATCTATGGTTAAGCTTTATTTTTAATAATTACTTTTTTGAGAGAAATGTTTAGCACTTTTAGAGTACTAGTAATAGATATAGCTTTCCAAAAAAAAAGAATAGATTTGAAGTTGTTCTAATTTTTTAATTGCAATCAAAAGAAATCAAATACCAAACTAATGACCAAACTAACAACAAAGAGTTTTATCACCGTTTTACAAATTACCATTCTGGTACTGTTTTTTTCTTCATGTACCAATAATTCAAAGCAAGCTATATTGTTGCCAGCAGCTAATACTATCCCAATTGATGACGATGATTCAAGGGATTCTGTTCTTCTAAAAGCAGCACATGTAATTCCATCAGAAAATCAAATGAATGCGCTGAAAGATGAATTTATAGCATTTGTACATTTTGGACCAAACACTTTTACAAAACTGGAATGGGGAAATGGAATGGAGGACCCAGCGGTTTTTAATCTTAAAAATTTAGATACTGACCAGTGGTGCAGAGCAATGAAGGATGCCGGTATGAAAAAGGTTATAATAACTGCAAAACATCACGATGGTTTTGTGTTATGGCAAAGTAGGTATACTAAACATGGGGTGATGTCTTCACCTTTTGAAGATGGTAAAGGAGATATTTTAAAAGAGCTGTCTCTTTCTTGTAAAAAGTTTGGTATAAAATTAGGGGTTTATTTGTCGCCTGCAGATTTATTTCAAATTGAAAGTAAAGAGGGGTTATATGGTAATTTAAGTAAGTATACCAAACGCACAATTCCTAGAGAGGTTGAAGGTCGTCCATTAGAAAATAAAACAACATTTGAATTTGAAGTCGATGACTACAATGAGTATTTCTTGAACCAATTATTTGAATTACTTACCGAATATGGTCCTATTGACGAAGTTTGGTTTGATGGAGCCCATCCCAAGAGAAAAGGCGGACAGCAGTACAAATATAGAGACTGGAAGAAGTTGATTACAGCTTTGGCGCCTAACGCGGTTGTTTTTGGTAAAGAAGGCACAAGATGGTGTGGTAATGAGGCTGGAGCTACCAGAGATACGGAGTGGAATGCGATACCATACACCGAAGATCCAAGAACAATGAACTTGTTCGCCGATATTACTGGTGAAGATGTTGCAAGTATAGATAAACTAATGAAAGGGAAGTACTTGCATTACCAACCCGCAGAAACAAACACGTCTATTAGAGAGGGTTGGTTTTATAGAAACGATGATGAACAGCAGGTAAGAAACACAGATGATGTTTTTGATATCTACGAAAGGTCTGTTGGTGGCAACTCAATTTTCTTGTTGAACATTCCGCCAAATAGAGAAGGTATATTTTCTGAGAAAGATGTTAAGGTTTTGCAAGAAACGGGTAAGCGTATTAAGGAAACCTATGGTATTGACTTATTGGAAAAAGCCGAAGGTCCTGTAGAATTATTGGATGCCAATGAGGATACATTTATGGTTTTAGATAATGATAAATTAATACTTGAGTTTAAACTACCAAAAGAGGCTAAGATCAATAGGTTTGTCATTCAAGAAGATGTTAAAAGGCATGGTGAGCGTGTATCTAAACATGCATTAGATGTCTGGATAAATGGAGACTGGCAAGAGGTTGTTTCTAGTACAAATATTGGGTATAAAAGAATACTTAGATTTCCTGAGGTAACAACAAATAAATTTCGATTACGCATTTTAGATTATAGGGCTATTCCGGTTCTACAAAATGTTTCAGCGCATTACTACAAAAGTAGACCGCCCGTTTTAGAGATGCATAGAACAAAATTAGGATTAGTGGATATAGCACCTAAAATGGCTGATTTTAAATGGAATCCTCATGGTGAAAATGCAAGTGGTAATCTTACTAAGGGAATGAAAATTGTATATACCACAAACGGTGAGTTGCCTTCAGAAAGTTCTACAGAATATAAAGAGCCATTTGCATTTGCAAATGGTATGGTAAAGGCATTAGCAATTATGAATGGTGAAGTAGGCAGTATGTCTGAACACAACTTTGGCTTACTTAAAAATAAGTGGAAAATAATTGATGATAACGGTTCAGTTAAAGAACATAATGGCGATATGCTAATTGATGAAAATAAAGATACTTTTTGGCAGTCTGAAAAGAACCGTATAAATAAACAGTATGTTACTTTAGATTTAGGGGAGCAGACTAGTATTAGTGCTTTTAAGTATACACCACCAACGTCTGTTGCTACAGGAATGATTCAAAAAGGAATCATTTATGGTAGTTTGGATGGGCAAAATTGGAAAGCAATAGAAAATTTCGAGTTTGGTAATCTTATTAATGATCCTACCCCTAGAATGCATAAGTTTAAAAATTCATTTTCAACACGGTATATTAAACTAATGGCTTTAGAAATTGCAGGCGCAAATGATTCTGCAGCCATTGCCGAGTTAGATTTTTACAAATAAATTTTATTGCTTTTTAATATTGGATTCTACCTTATTTACATGGAGGTAGAATCCATTTTTTTGCTCCAATTTGTGGCTGATTATTTTTTTGTCAGCGCACTACAAGTATCTCTACGTTTTATCTGCACCCAGCTTAAAAATGTATTTTAAAGATTGAATAGTATTTAGACTCTTATTAGAAGCAACGAATTCTAGTTCATACCCGACGAATACTAAAAGCCACCCTATATAGCGATTGTTCACTGTTAGATTTGAATAAGAAATATTAATCTAATTCAACAATCATGAAACTATTTTACACCATTATACTTTGCTGCTCGTTCTTCGCAGGTTTTTCTCAGTACGATAATAGTCCTTATTTATTGGTATCTACCGAAGATGCTGTTATACCCTTAAAATCTTCAAAAACAGAAGTTGAAATTTCGGGTACTATTGCCCATGTAAAGGTTACGCAAGTATATCAGAATAAAGGAAACCAGGCAATTGAAGCTAAATATGTCTTTCCCCTTTCTACAAAAGCAGCGGTACATAAAATGCAAATGACTATAGGCAACCGAATTGTGAACGCCAAAATATTTGAAAAACAAGAAGCTCAAAAAGTATACGATAGCGCAATTGAAGAAGGTAAGCGTGCTGCCAAGTTAGAGCAACATAGACCTAATGTATTTCAAATGAATGTGGGTAATATTATGCCTGGCGATGATATTACGATCGACATTTACTATACCGAAATGTTAGTACCGCTAAATGGCGAATATCAGTTCGTTGCTCCAGCGGTAGTGGGTCCACGATTTACTGGAGAAAGTGCTGAAAATGAAGAAAGCTTCAATATGCCATATACGGCTAAGGGTATTGCAGATAGTTTTGATTTTGATATGACAGTTACCCTAAATGCGGGTATGATCATTCAGAATATGAATAGTACTACACATAATGTAAATGTCAATTATCCAGATGCGAAGACTGCTGAGGTTTTTTTATCCGAGGAAAATAAAAATCCATCGAACAGAGATTTCATCTTGAAATACAACCTAAGCGGCAACCAAATACAATCGGGTTTACTGCTATACGAAGGCGAAGACGAAAATTTCTTTACCTATCAAATGGAACCGAACAAGAATGTTGTTTTAGAAGACATTCCGGCGCGTGAGTATTTATTTATTGTTGATGTATCGGGTTCTATGAATGGGTATCCTTTAGAGGTGTCAAGAGAACTAATGCGTAATCTTTTATGCGGATTACGAATGACAGATACGTTTAATGTGCAGTTATTCGCATCGAGCTCAACAATTTTCAGTCCCACTCCGGTAGAGATTAATGAACAGAATATTGAAGCTGCTATTCGGTTTTTATCGGAAGGTCAAGGCGGTGGCGGAACACAATTATTAAGCGCACTGAATGAAGCATACAAATTACCAAGGAAAGAGTTAAACGTTGCCCGTTCTATGGTAATTATAACTGACGGGTATGTAAGCGTCGAGAAGGAAGCTTTTGAGCTTATTAGTTCAAACCTAGATCAAGCAAATGTCTTCACTTTTGGTATAGGTTCTAGTGTAAATAGATATTTAATTGAGGGTATGGCTAAAGTATCGAATAGCGAATCTTTCATTGCGACAACTTCGGAGGAAGCGCAAGAAGTAGCCAAAGACTTTGCTAACTACATTGCCACACCATTATTGACACGAGTAAAAATTGAATCTAAAGGATTTGATATGTATGATCTAGCTCAAAAAAGTATACCAGATGTTTTTGCAGCAAGACCGGTAATAATTCATGGTAAATATAGAGGCAAGGCAGAAGGGAAAATTATTGTCACCGGATATCAAGGTAAGAAGCGGTTTAGAGAAGTTTACAATGTATCTGATGGACAGTTAAGCAAGCGGAACAAAGCATTGGGTTATTTGTGGGCTAGAAAGCGAATAGGGGAGTTAGATGATTACAAGAAGCTGTTTAATGAAGATGTGAAAGCTGAGGTTGTGGAATTAGGACTTAAATACAACTTAGTTACCAATTATACCTCGTTTGTTGCTGTAGATGTAGCCATAGTTAATAAAGACGGTTCATTGATGAAAGTAAAACAACCGTTGCCAATGCCAAATAATGTAAATAATTCAGCAGTAGGGGCTGAAGCGGTAGTCAAAGAAACCAGCAAGTTCAAACGAACTTTTACAATAACTTTTGAAGACAAAATAGAGAAAAAAGACAAAAGACAAGTAACGATGGAATTTAAAGTGATGTATTCAGAATTAGTAACAAAGTACTTAGGTAGGTATGAAAGTCTACGCATAAAATTTAATGCCCAAGGTAAAATTGTCGGTGTTGAAAAGCTGGAAAATGGAAAATGGATTTCTGAGGATAAGATAAGATTGGACTTTTCTGAAATAGCTATGAAATCAGTCCAAAAAGAAATGATATTGACTTTGAAAAAGTAGTGAGTTAGTTTTTGGTTAGTTGGTTCTCTGTAGAGAGAAGAAGACCTGTAGGAATGTAAATTCTTGCAGGTTTTTCTTTTTGTAAAAGCAAGTAAATAGTACTCTTTCATGCCCAGTAATACGGAGCATTCAACGAATTCTAGATGAAGGTCTACGAATACTAGAACAGCATCTAAAACACGCTATGTCTACCCTAATTTAGAGGTATAGAAACAAAACAACTAAAATAAATACTATGAAAAATTTAATCTTATTTATCGCTGTACTAAGTGTTTGTATTACCAATGCACAAGAGTTTCAATTAACGGATAAATACAATGTAGCCAACCAAAGAACTATTGGACAAGAGGAAGAAGATACATGGGCACTAGATGTAATTGTATCAGAGAACCCAGGTAATAGCTTAGGGATATTGACTATTTCAGATTTTGGATTGTTAGACGAAATACGCATTTCAGTTTTAAAGAATCCTGAATTAGAAAATGTATCAGAAGTACTAAAAGTAACCCTAGAATATTCCGCTTGTTGCGCAAGTACAGAAGAGTTCTATTATTTGGTAACCAATGATAATGATTTTATCGCGCTACCAAGTGTCAAAAATGAATATGGGTATGAACCTATTTCAGATATACACTACATTTTTCCTAATCAGTCATTTGGCAAGGAAGGAACAATTCTAAGAGCAGCATTACAATACACAGAAACATTTACGATCAAAGACATTAAGGTGCTTCGCAGCATTGCTTGGAACGATGATGACTTTGATACAGAAGACGCTATTACTGCAATTAATTATTAATAACCCTTAAAATTTAGAATTATGAGAAATTTAAAGAAAAGTGCTTTATTCCTATGCTTATTTGCATTTGTAAACATGTTCGCTCAAAACGCACAAGAAGTAGAATTTGAGATAATGGACAAAGAAATTCCAACAGAAGAACTAACCTATGAATATTTATTGGCGCACAAAGTTTTCCTTCGTGAAAAGCCCTCTGTTAGAAGTGAAAAGATAACACTTTTAGATATTGGTACTAAAATGGTGCTTTGGGAAAAGAGTTTGTATGCCAAGGAAATTGACGGTATAAAAAGCCACTGGTACAGAGTAACAACAGGAGACCAGACCGGATGGGTTTGGGGAGGAATGATTGCTCAAAAATCCTTTGGAAGCATTGCAGACAATCAGGTGAAGTTTGTATATGGGTATGAAAGTATTGCATTGAATGCGTCGGGCGTTGCAGAAGCAAAATACCAATTACGTGCTTTTAAAAATGGAGTGCAGTTAGACAAGATGGTTTTAGATAGCCTTGGTGCAATTCCTGTTCATATTGAAAACCATGGTAGTTTAGGTTTATTCAACGTAGAAGATGTAATTACGGTAGATTTAGCCGATTCGGATTCGGGTTACCAAGTAGGGAAAAGCTATATCTTTTGGAATAACGGACGATTTAAAAAAGTGGCTAGTTTAATTGACTATGCAGACACCAATTATTTGAAGACAGAGTCTTTTGTTTTTCCATCGGATATGCAAGGTGTTAAGAGTACTATTTTATTGAAGACTACCATTACAAAAAACATCAAAACACTAGATGATGCTTTGTCTCAGAACAATGTAGAATTCATTACAACTCCGTATACCTGGAATGGTTCTAAGTTGATGAAAAAGGAAAAGGCTCAGGCAATTACAAAAGATGCTATAGTAAGTACGGACTATTAAAAGATAAAAATGAATAAGTATACAATCTTGGTATTGGTTTGTGTTTTAGTGCTAGGCTGCAAGAAGCCGTTTTCGAAAAGCTCGGAGACGGCGCTTGCATCGCCTTTTAGCAGAGCGAAAGTGCAAGAATCTATAGTGTTTATTGCAGGTTTTGATGAAGGTGATAATACGTATTACACGAATGCAAAACGGTATTTCACTAAGATAGAAATGCAGGTTGTAGCGGATTTGTTTTCTATAGATGAGATTATAAATTTTATAAATAGAGCAGAGGAGAATCACATTCGTTTTAAAGAAATACATATTGTTAGCCATAGTAATGCTTGGTTAGGAGTGTCATTAAAGACAACAAAATCTGGTGAGCGAATTACGGTGAAGACCTTACGAAATGCTATTCAAGAACAGGAAATTCAATCAATTAAAAATGAAGCTACTTTGAATTCAGAAGTGATTTTTCATTCTTGTGGATTAGGTGAAAATCAAGATTTGATACAAGAATTAAAAAATACGTTGGGAGCAAAACAAGTATCTGCATCAACATACTTTAATGTATTCGGCGGAAAATTTGCAGAACATTATTTAGCGAAACCATATTATGGCTATTACCCAACGGCAGAATCTAAAGGACCTGCTTATCTTTCTAAAGAATTTAAGGAAGCGTATCCAGATGTAAATATCGATTGGTTTACAGCCTTAAAGACAAGACAAGAATCGTCTTTTGGTGAAGCGTACAGTTTCAAATTTAATATTCCGGTAGATTGGGAGTTTACTTTTGACAACACGGATGATATGCCTAAATTGGAAAACAAAGAGGCAATTATGGATTGGATTTCAGAATCGCCAGAAATGGCAGAGGTACTTTTTAAATTGAATATTCCGATAGAGAAATTCCGATGGAGAAGTACTGTAGAAGGCAATACATTATTAATAAAAGGAAAAACAACGGTACTGTGTGTATTGGCACCTATTTTGCAATCTAATGACCAAAATGAATATCAAAGCGTTACGGTAAATGACCCTTCGCTGTATCAAATATTATAACGGTATCAGCGTTAAAATGATACTTGAAACCTTAAAATAGAAAACCTTTTTTTGAAACTTTATTTGAAATACGTATTGATTGTGTTTTGTTTCTTCGGAACAATACAATTGTTTGCGCAAAACAGTCAGCTAAGATCTTATACAATTGCAGATGGTTTACCACAGTCTCAAGTATATGATATACTGCAAGATGAAATGGGTTATTTGTGGTTGGGAACACAAGGTGGCGGATTAGCAAATTTTGACGGAGATGTCTTTGAAGTTTGGAATGAAAGTGATGGATTACCTTCTAACTACATAGATGCGTTATACACATCAAACGATTCTTTATTTGTTGGGAGTAGAAAAGGACTATCTATAAAAGTCAAGAATCGCTTTATAAATTTTGAATCTCCCCAAATACTCCAAATCTATTCCGCAAAAAACGTTCTATTCATTGGAACTAAAAAGGGAGTTTATAGGTATGCTAAAAACAAAGAACTTCAAAAAATCACTATCAATCCAGAGATTGATAGAAGTGAAATTAACACCATACTTTTTGATGGAAATTGGTATTGGTTAGCTACCAACAATGCCTTATGGAAGTTGAATGAACTAAGTGAATCTGCAACTGAACAATTGAAAGTTGAGGTTAATAATTTTAAGTCGGTTCTATTACATAATAACAAGATAATTGCCGCAACATTTGATGATGGCGTTTTCATAATGGACGCAGAGAATACTGATAATCAGTTTTTAATGCCAGAACCATCGCGCATCAATTCCATGTCAATTCAAAATGAAGATGAATTATGGATAGCCACTGATAATGATGGTATTACGATTGTAGAGACCAAAAAATTTTCAGAGATAAAACGATTAAATACGGCTGGTGGATTAGCAACTCCGCATATAAGAAAAGTCATTAATGATGATAATGGTAACCTTTGGATTGCAACTTCTGGTGGCGGATTTTACAAATACTTTCAGAATAATTTTAAGCATTATGACCAACGAACGGGCTTAAAAGGCAATCGTATTTATGCGGTTCATAATGCCCCAGACGGATTATGGTTTTCCACTTCAGAAGCTGGATTATCAAAAATAGATTCTTCAGGTATTCATTCATTACCAAGCGATGGTTCCTTTTTCGATGTAAAGATTAAAACGATTGATAGCGATTCAAAAGGTAATATTTGGGCTGGGTCAGATAATAGAGGACTGCTATTTCGTGAAACTAAAATGGTCGATAGTTTGGTGTTCTCGTCAAGCGAAACTTTTTTAATTCAGATAGATACGGTTTCCGTTGAAAGAACCGCCAATCATATTATTGATGAAAGCAAAGGCTTTCCGTCAGATTGGGTGCGTACCGTAATTACCGATGATGATTTTATATGGGCAGCTACCTATGCTCATGGTATGGTAAAATTCAATTACTACTCTGACAATGACAGCCTGGTGGTTAGAAAAACCTTTTCTAAGCGAAATGGAATTACCGACATGCTGATAAAAGGCATGGTTAAAAGTCCAGATGGTAAGCTGTGGTATTCCACACAAAATGGTCATTTGGGCTATATAGAAAATAATAAGGTGACGAGTATTGAAACTGATTTGGAGCAGCAAACAGCTATTGGTACAATTTTTTTCCATGAAGAAACTATCTACTTAGGTACTTCTGGTAAAGGTATTTGGTATGCAAATAGCACCAATCCCGTAAATTTTCAACAATTAAAAGGAAGCAAGAATTTATCTTCAAATAATATCTATCAGCTCATTTTTGATGATCAAGGGTATCTGTGGGCAGGCTCAGAAAGGGGAGTCGATAAAATAGAATTGAACAAAGCTAATGAGATTGCAGACGTATATCACTTTGGTAGAAATGACGGATTTCTAGGGATAGAAACCTGTTTAAATGCGGTAGATAAAGATGAACAAGGTAATCTGTGGTTCGGTGCTATTTATGGGCTAACAAAACATATACCAAGTGAAAGTAAGAAAGCATCGTTACCACCAACGGTATATTTTACGGGGGTAGAGGAGCGTTATAAAAATATAGATTCATTAGTTTTAAAAGACTGGACGAATAGTAACAAGGTATTGCAATTAACTCCTGATCAAACGCAACTAGGTTTTTCCTTTAGAACGGTAGATGTTGACCACCCCAATGAAATAGAATACAGAACAAAATTAGATGATACAGAGTGGAGTCCGTGGGTAAAAGAAAACAAACAGAATTTTGCTGGTCTGGCATATGGTCCACATGATTTTTCTGTACAATCTAGAAACTTTAGATGGCAAGAAAGCGAGCCAATAAAATTTAGCTTTTTTATTGATAGTCCGCTGTACAAAAAAGACTGGTTTCAATGGTCTGTTTTGGCATTGGCTATTGTAGTGTTATTGGGTATTGGCTTGTTTTACATTCGTAAGATAAAAGCAAAGAACAAAGCAGAACAAGAACGCTTGAAAACTCAGAATTACCTTTTGACCTTAGAACAGAAAGCATTGCAATTACAGATGAATCCGCATTTTATATTCAATGTGTTGAATGGGGTAAAAGCTATGGCAGGTACGAAACCAGAAAAGATGGATGCGACCATTAATAGCTTTGCCATTCTGCTTAGAGAAACCCTTCAGAATTCTAGAAAGGAGCATATCAGTTTAGACCAAGAAATAAAGGCATTGCGACATTATGTAGAAGTAGAAAAGCTGATGGCACAAAAACCTTTTGAGTATGCTATAGATATACAAACGACACCAGATGCAGAAGAGATTTTAATTCCGCCAATGTTGATTCAGCCTTTTGTAGAGAATGCGATTAGACATGGAATTTTAAAAGGCGATAAGCCAGGTAAACTTACGATTGGGTTTACTACTTCTAAAACACATTTGCATTGCAGTATAATTGACAATGGTTTGGGTATTTTTAAATCGCAAAATGAAAAGCCAAAAACAGACCATCAATCAATGGCATTGACCGTGACCAAAGAACGATTAGAATCAATAGCAGGAAAGAATATCCTGCACATAAGTGAAATTAAGAATGAAGATGGTAGCATTGATGGCACCAAGATTACCTTTAAAATACCATTACTAACAGATTATTAGAAACCTATGCATACAGCGATTATAGTAGAAGACATGATTGACGCTTTAACCCTTTTAAAGAAGGATATAGAGACGCAACATACAGATATTGAAATTATCGCCACAGCACAGAGTGTAGTGGAAGCTGCCAAGGTATTGCGTAAAAATCAACCAGATATTCTGTTCCTGGATATCATGCTGGGTGATGGTACAGGGTTTGATATTTTAGAGATTTTCCCCGATTTAAAATCCAAGATAATATTTGTAACCGCAAGTGATGAGTTTGCTATACGTGCCTTTAAATTTGCCGCAATCGACTATGTATTAAAACCCTATTCAAACGAAGATTTGAGTTTGGCAATCGCGAGGGCAAAAGAGCAGTTACAGCCCAATAAAGAACGTTTACAAATTTTAAAGGAGACTATTTCTGCACCCGAGAAAAAACCCAATAAAATATCGTTACACACGCTAGACCAGATTATCATTGTTAGTCTAGATGATATCATTCGGTGTGAATCCGATAGTAATAATACCATTTTCCACCTTCAAGATAAACGCAAGATTTTCGTAACAAAGACCTTAAAGTACTTTGCGGACCTTTTAAGTAGTCACGATTTTGTACGCGTACACCAAAGTCATTTAGTAAATCTTCAATGCATAAGTGCCTACATAAAAACTGATGGTGGTTATTTAATGTTGAAAAATGGAGAGAATGTTCCGGTATCCGTCCGCAAGAAAACTGAGATTATTGAGATTTTAGATAAGATGCATCGGTAGGTGAAATTTAGAAGAGAGTATTCTAATCACTTTATAGAATATCAATAATTAATTTTTTTTCTAGTTAGTTGAGAAAACAAAAAATCAACACCCCATTTTTACATTATTCTCAAAAACTTATTTTTAAGTTATATTTTATGTTAAGGTTAACATAATTGTTAAAAAACCCTGTCTATTTTTAGAGAGCTGTAATTAATGTCACGAATTCTGTGAAGGATGATATTAAGTTTTGTCTTTAGTTATAGTAATACAGTTTTGCAATTATAACATTCATAATACCATAAATGTTGAGGTAAGATGTCCACTTAGAATATCTATCCTTGAGAACCAATTTAAAACTAACACATGAAAAGAAGAGATTTTGTACAGTACGCCGGGCTGGGTGCCGGAGCTTTAATGATGCCTTCATTATTGCTAGGTAATGATATCCCGACGGAAGCTTTACTAGAACCAGGAATGGATGTTTTGATTAAAAAGAACATGGCGGATGTTGCCCTAAATACAGCTAAGTCTTTAGGAGCTACATATGCAGATGCTAGAATAGGTAGATACTTAAACCAGTATGTGTTTACTAGAGAAGATAAAGTACAAAATGTAGTGAATACAGAATCTTTTGGTATAGGTATTCGTGTAATAGCTAATGGCACTTGGGGCTTTGCATCAACAAATAGTGTTACTGCAGACGGAATTAAAAAGGCAACGGAGCAGGCAGTTGCTATTGCAAAAGCAAATTCAAAAATTCAAAAAGATCCAGTTAAACTAGCCCCTGTAAATGCATACGGTGAGGTTTCTTGGAAAACACCTATAAAAAAGAATTTCAAAGAGGTACCGGTTTCAGAAAAAGTAGATTTATTATTGACTGCAAACGCAGCTGCATTGGACAATGGTGCTGATTATGTTAACTCTGCTTTATTCATGGTTAATGAGCAGAAGTATTTTGCCTCTACAGACGGTTCTTATATTGATCAAGATATTCACCGATTATGGCCTACGTTTAGAGTGACTGCTATTGATAAAGCTAAAGGAAACTTTAAGACTAGAGAGAACATGAGTGCTCCTGTAGGTATGGGGTATGAATATATGGATGGCTTAGAATCTGAAAAACTAGAAGGTCCAGCAGGTCTACGTTTATATAGAAATAGTTATGATATGGTAGAAGATGCTACCATTGCGGCAAAACAGGCAAAAGAGAAATTAACTGCTAAATCGGTTGATGCCGGTAAGTATGATTTGGTTTTAGAGCCTAATCACTTAGGACTAACAATTCACGAATCTGTAGGTCACCCATTAGAGTTGGATCGTGTACTAGGTTATGAAGCTAATTACGCAGGAACAAGTTTTGCATCTTTAGATAAATTAAAATCTGGAAACTTCCAATACGGTAGTGATGTAGTAAATCTTGTTGCCGATAAAACTCAAGTAGGTTCTTTAGGTGCTGTTGGGTATGATGATGAAGGAGTGAAAACGAAGAAATGGGATTTAGTACGTAATGGTGTACTAACAAATTTCCAAGCAATACGTGATCAAGTTCATATGATCGATCAAAATGAATCTCATGGTTGTTGCTATGCTCAAAGTTGGGACGATGTTCAGTTTCAACGTATGCCAAATGTATCATTAGAACCAGGAAAGGAAAAATATTCTATTTCTGAGATGATTAAAGATGTTGAGAAAGGTATTTACATCGCGGGTCGTGGATCTTATTCTATTGATCAGCAACGCTACAATTTCCAATTTGGTGGTACAGTGTTTTATGAGATTAAAGATGGTGAAATTGTTGGCATGCTAGAAGATGTAGCTTACCAATCTAATACTCAGGAGTTCTGGAATTCTTGTGTTAAGATTTGCGATGAAAGCGATTACCGTTTGTTTGGAACTTTCTTTGACGGTAAGGGTCAGCCATCACAATCTAGTGCTGTGTCTCACGGTAGTTCTACCGCAAGGTTCAATGATGTAAACGTAATTAACACAGGTAGAACTATTTAATTAGGGATACTCTTAAAACAGAACAACAATGGCAATTTATACAAAAGAAGAAGCAAGAAAAATATTGGAGAAAGCATTGAGCTTTTCCAAAGCCGATACCTGTGAGATTAATTTAAGCGGTTATAATAGCGGTAATATTAGATATGCACGTAATACGGTATCAACATCAGGTTTTAGTTCCAATCAAAGTTTGGCTGTACAGTCTAGCTTTGGAAAAAAATCTGGTACGGCAACTATCGATGAATTTGATGATGCATCGTTAGAAAAAGTGGTAAGAAGAGCTGAGGAATTGGCAAACCTTTCACCAGAGAATCCAGAATTTATGGAGCCTTTGGGTCCACAGATGTACGATGAATCTATTAGTTTTAGTGAAGCAACAGCTAACATAACCCCAGAATACAGGGCAGAAGTAGCTAGTAGTAGTATTATTCCAGCAGATGCAAAAGATGTAACTGCAGCAGGATTTTTAAATGATTCTGCCGGTTTTAGTGCTATGATCAATTCAAAAGGATTGTTCGCATACAATCAATCTACCGATGTAGATTTTACAGTAACCATGCGTACTAATGATGGTACAGGTTCTGGTTGGGTTTCTAGAGATTTTAATGATGTAACAAAATTTGATGCTGATGAAGCTGCTAAAACAGCGATTGACAAGGCGGTATTGTCTAGAGAGGCAAAAGCTATTGAACCAGGTAAATACACGGTTATTTTAGAACCTGCTGCTTCTTCAGATTTGTTACGTAATATGTTCAGGTCTTTAGATGCACGTTCTGCAGATGAGGGTAGAAGTTTTATGTCTGGCAAAGATGGAGCAAACAAATTAGGAGAAAAGATTGTAGATGAGCGTGTAAATATTTGGTCAGACCCACTGAATCCAGAAGTGCCAACAGCTACTTGGAATGGAGAAGGACAACCGCTAAAGAAAACAACTTGGTTAGAAAATGGAGCGGTTAAAAATTTAGCTTACGATCGTTTTTGGGCAAAAGAAAAAGGAGTAGATCCTGTTCCTTTCCCAACCAATGTTATCATGGCTGGTGGTGATGCTAGTTTAGAGGACTTGATCAAGAGTACTAAAAAAGGAATTTTGGTTACACGTTTATGGTATATACGTAGTGTAGATCCACAAACTTTACTGTATACAGGACTAACTAGAGATGGAACGTTCTATATCGAAAACGGAAAAATTAAATATCCTGTAAAAAACTTCAGGTTTAATGAGAGTCCTATAATCATGTTAAACAATTTAGAAACGCTTGGTAAACAGGTGCGTATCAATGGTAATTTAATACCATATATGAAGGTTCGCGACTTTACGTTCACCAGTCTTTCTGATGCGGTATAGGTGATAGAATTATAATTAAAACTGGTTGTTTGTGAAACTTCACGACAACCAGTTTTCTTTTTGCAGCTTCATTATAAAATAAGCGATACACTTTTGAACAACGAATTTTTCTTTACTAGGTTACAATATGAATCCGGCGATTGGGATGTAGATCAGCGTATGCCTTCCAACTTGTTGAATTCTTTGGTTGAGTATACTACGTTGAAAGTAAATACTCAAGAAAAGATAATAACCTTGGCAAGCGATGATATTTTCAAGAGTCCGTTTTGTTATATCTCCGGACATAAATTGGTGGAGTTTACCAAGAAGGAAAAAGAGAATTTCGAAAAATATGTACGGAATGGTGGTTTCGTTTTTGCCGATGATTGCAATCATGATATTGATGGTCTTTTTGCAAAGTCTTTTGAAAGGCAGATGGAGGAAATATTTGGTCCGTCCGAATTAAAAAAGATACCCAACGATCACGAAATCTATTCTATTTTCTTCGATTTTGAAGACGGTCCGCCAACAACCTCGCAAGAGTTGAATGGTTGGGGAGATGATTTGGTGCATGATTATTTAAAGGCAATAGAAGTTAACGGTAGAATAGGAGTCTTATATAGTAATAAGGACTATGGTTGCGAGTGGGATTATGATTTTAGAAACAAGCGTTGGTATAAAATAGACAATACACGGTTTGGGGTCAACATAGTATTATATGCCCTTACCTCATAAACAGATTTTAATGGATAAAGAATTACAGCGCATAGCAGATGAGGTAGAAATGCTTTCAGGTAAGTTGAAAGCCTTAAAACAAGAAATAGGAAAAGTAATTATAGGTCAAGAAGAGACAGTCTCTCAATTACTAATTACATTTTTGGCTGGTGGTCATGCTTTGTTAGAGGGTGTACCTGGCTTGGCAAAAACCTTAATGATCAGAACATTGGCGAATGCCATTGATTTAAAATTTAAAAGAATACAGTTTACGCCAGATTTAATGCCCTCGGATATTATTGGAACCGAGATATTAGAAGAAGACCACACTACAGGTAAAAAGTTCTTTAAGTTTAACAAAGGACCTATTTTCTCCAATATTATTTTGGCTGATGAAATTAACCGTACACCACCAAAAACACAGGCAGCGTTATTAGAGGCAATGCAAGAATTTGAAGTAACCTATGGCGATAAAACGTATCCCTTAGACAAGCCATTTTTTATTCTAGCAACTCAAAACCCTATAGAACAATCAGGAACCTTTGTATTACCAGAAGCACAACAAGATCGTTTTTTACTGTATATCAAAATAGGATATCCAACCAAGCAAGATGAAGAAGCAATCTTAAAAGCTACTACAGGAACCTTTAAAAAGAAACTGAATAAAGTAATTTCTGGAGAAGATATAGTGCGTTTACAACAGCTTGTTCGTGAAATTTCTATAAGCGATGCACTCATCACTTTTGTAAGTGATATCATTCGCGCTACTCGACCGGAAACTACAACAGATTCTTATGTGAAAGACTGGGTAGATTGGGGTGCAGGTCCGCGTGCAGGTCAAGCTATGATCTTAACGGCAAAGGCTAATGCCTTGTTAGAAGGCAGGTTAGCGGTAACCTTAAATGATATCAAAAGTGTGGCATTGCCAGTACTTCGCCATAGAGTGTTGGTTAATTTTAGAGCAGAGGCAGAAGGTATTACTTCAGATAAAGTTGCTAGTCATTTATTAAATACTATAGAAGTAAAAGGTAAATAAACAACCTAGGGGCAAGCCCGAAGGGTACTGAATTATAAATCTAATTTTGATTTCGGCGAAAGCATAAAATCAATCAAATCTCGATTATTGGGTAAATGGCAAAACAAGACTATCACGATTTATTAAAACCAGAAATCATCAATACCGTTTCGGGGCTATCATTGATATCCAGAATTGTGGTTGAGGGGTTTACTTCTGGTTTAAATAGAAGTGCCAGTGTTGGTCCGGGAATGGAGTTTAGTCAATACCGTGGCTATGAACCAGGAGATGATCTTCGGTTGCTAGATTGGAAAATGTTGGCGCGTTCCGGTAGATATTATATCAAGCAATCTGAAATTGAAAGTCAGGTAACCATAAAATTCATCGTGGATGCCAGCGCATCGATGTTACATAAAGAAGATACCTTGTCCAAAATGGATTTTACCCGTGTGCTAGTAGCTACATTAGCTTACATGGCACAAAAGCAGGGCGATTCTGTTGGTCTTTTCGCGCTCAATGAAAATGATGTGGTTAGTATTTACCCTAAAGCAGATAAAAAGCATTACAATCGCTTATTGCTAGAACTCATCAATCTTTCAAATACTGGTAAATGGCCAGAAACCCATATTTCAAATAAACGCATACCAAATAGAGGAGGAAAAGAATTGATATTTTTCTTGACGGATATGTATGAAACGGGTGAGGAGATCTCAAAGTTTATTAAAGGATTAAAATCTGCGAGAAATGAAGTGGTCGTACTTCAAATTATGGGCTCTGCAGAAATGGATTTCAATTACGGACCAAATATCACTTTTGAAGATTTGGAAACAGGAGCACGAGTAAAAGTAGATACCGAAAAATCTAAAACAGAATATTTGGCTGCTCTTGAAAGCAGATTGAAAAAGGTCAAAGAAGAATTGCTTTCGAACGGAATCGATCACTATGTCTTTCGTATGGATGCACATTTGGGTGAAGCATTACAATTATTTTTAAAACAACGTAAAAGACTCGGTTAATATGTCATTCGCACAACCTTCGTATTTATGGGCTTTATTGGGACTTTTAGTTCCAATAGCTATCCATTTATGGAGTAAGAAAGAAGCGAAAACTATAAAGATTGGTAGCGTGCAATTGTTATCAGAATCAAAATCGAGACAATCCAGCAGCATTCAATTAAACGAATGGTGGTTGTTGCTATTGCGTATGGCGATTATTTCGCTGATTACTTTGGTCATGGCAAAACCGCAATGGCAATCCAAAGTGAACAACAGCAAACTGACTTATATTGTTGAACCTGAATTTGCAAAGAATGAAAAATTCATGGCTCGTTTTAATGATTTGCAGGCAGATCAAGAAATAAGACTTTTACAATCAGGGTTACCCATAAACGATACTGAGTATGCTAATTCAGAAGATTTTAATAGTGCAGATTACTGGTCATTTGCATCAGAAATGGATGCCTTGCAAACAGATAGTATTATTGTTTTTACTAACGGATATGCAAAAGGACTAAAAGGACCCAGACCTGAAACCAACCATCACATCAACTGGATAGTTTTGGACTCGGCACAAACTGTTGAAAAGCCTTTAATAGCATATCAGAAAGAGAAAAATATAACATTATTTACAGCTAATAACAGTCCGGTAGCTTCAAAAATAGCAACGAAGTATATTGAATTAGGTGATGTATACCAATTGACATCTAATGGCGATAGTTTACAGGTTTTAAGTTCAAACTCAAATTCAACAAAAATCCCATTAATTCAACAACCTGCTCTAGAAGTTTCTTTGGTTTATGCAGAAAGTCTAAGTGCCGATAAAAGGTATATAACAGCAGCATTGGCAGCTTTATCAACGTATTTGAATAGAGAAATAAAAGTCGAAAGTTCCTTAGATAACGAAGTATTGAAGAATAAAGAAAGTGATCTAACGATTTGGTTGAGTACTAAACCTGCTTTAGTTTCAGCTCGAAAAAAACTTGTATTTAAGAACGACACCATTTCTAATGCGCTGATAATAAAAGGGGAAGATGAAAATACATTTTATATAACAGAAAGAATAACCACAGAAAATGCGGTATCTGGGAGATTAACAGAGAACCTACTTAGTATTTTAGATGTCAATAAAGAAGTGAAAGAGCTACAGGCTAAAGCAGATATTCGCTCAGTCACAGAAGCAGACTTAAAAACTAATTTCATAGAAAATAAAGCATCTAAAACTCACAAAGCCAGCTGGAGTTTGAATCCGTATTTATGGGTTGTTCTTTTGGTGTTATTATTTGTAGAACGCTTTGTAGCTTATAAACGAACACAGTAATGGAATCAGGCAAACTACACTTGATGAAATTTCACAGGCGTTGGCAAATCTTGTCATACGCAGAAGCTGTTTTGTATGCTGTTGGCATTGTCGTTCTTTTCTATTTAGTATCTAAAAATCTATGGGTTGGTATTTTAAGCTTTGTAGTTTCAATGGTTATAATTCTAGTAATAAAGAAGCCTTGGAAACATAGTTTAGCTACCACGGGCAATTATATAGATACACATATAGATGAGGCGTCTTTTAGTACAGGTTTGTTACTACAACCAGAAGATTCATTATCGAATCTTGCCAAGTTACAACGCTATAAAGTATCTGAAGAGCTTACTAAAAGACTTGGTGCTATACAACCGCCAAACAAATTGAAACAGGCGGTACTAGTTATGCTAGGGTTGGTATTACTTGGAGTTGTGGTTCAGAAATTAGACTTGTTTAAAAGCGTAGAAAGTGTTTTAAGAAATTCTGCTAATGAAACACAAATTCAGTTTGTCGCAACTGATAGTATTAGTGATAAGTCCGTCATTCCAAAAATTTTCAGTCAAGATATTAGTGTTACATATCCGTCTTATACACGAAAAGGAACCATTGTGGTAAGCAACCCAAATATTAAGGCAATTGCTGGCGCTACGGTTCAGTGGTTGTTGGAATTTGATAATCCTGTTCAAGAGGTCTACCTAGACCGAATGGGGGAACTAATTCCGTTGCAAAAAGGCGAAAAGGGGTATCGTATACAGCAAGTAGTATCAGAATCAGGCTTCTACAATTTTAAATTTAAGAATGAAGAAGGCATTGAATTTACGTCAGATTTATTCTCGTTGGAAGCAATACCCGATAATCCGCCAGAAATTGAGATTTTAGGATTAGAACAATACACCTATTTTGATTTTTCAGATACAAAGATTGTCGAACTACAAAGTGCAATTACGGATGATTACGGAATTGACGAAGCCTATATCATAGCCACCGTGAGTAAGGGATCTGGAGAATCGGTGAAGTTTAGGGAAGAGAAATTGAATTTCAAGGAAACTATTTCGAAAGGTGTAAAATCGGTGAAGGCTAAGAAAACACTAGATTTAAATGCCTTAAAGATGGAATTGGGTGACGAGCTCTATTTTTACATTGAAGCCTTTGATGAAAAACAACCCAAGCGAAATGTGGCGCGTAGCGAAACGTATTTCGCAGTTATAAAAGATACCGTGAGTGAGCAATTTGGCGTAGAAGGGACTTTGGGCGTTGACCAAATGCCCGATTATTTTAGAAGTCAACGCCAGCTGATTATTGATACCGAGAAGTTAATAAAAGATAAGCCAAGCATTACAAGCAAAGAATTTAAGTCCAGAAGTAATGAACTGGGGTTTGACCAAAAAGCACTGCGTTTGAAGTATGGTCAGTTTATGGGAGATGAATCTGAAATGGAAGAAGCTCCGGCTGAGATCAAAAGTGATGAACAAGGTGAGGATCATGATCATGCTGAAGATCAAGAAAATATCTTAAAAGAATATTCGCACGACCATGATGGTGATAATGAGCATAATTTGGTTGCGGCTGAAAAAGCAGAAGAGGCAGAAGACCCTTTGCACGACTACCTTCATAATCATGATGACCCAGAAGAATCTACCTTATTTGAAGAATCGTTGAAGACAAAATTGCGAAAAGCTTTGAATATCATGTGGGATGCCGAATTGCATTTACGATTAAATGAACCAGAAAAATCATTGCCATTTCAATATGATGCACTGACCCTTATTCAAGAAATAAAAAACAGTGCCCGTATTTATGTACATAGAATTGGTTTTGACCCACCGCCAATTAAAGAAGAAAATAGGCTTACTGGCACTATAAAGGAAATTGAGAATTATCGAAAGAACGAAACCAAAGAGGTGGAAAATCCTTTTGAAGCATTAGAGAATGCTGTTGCTCGTTTAGAACAGTTAATACAGCAAGAAAGCACTTTTAATGAGGCTGATAATGCACTTTTCACTGCTGCAGGCAATGAATTGGGGCAATTAGCAATAGTTAACCCAAGTAAGTATTTACAAGTCTTACAAGGCTTAAAACGTATTGAGAATAATACGGGGCGAACAATGAATAATTATAAATTCGTTCAAAAGGGATTGTTATCAGCATTACCGAAAACACCGCAAATACCAGGAGCTAAAAAAGAGTATATAGACGAAATCAATTCATTGTTTCTTAAACAACTAGAGGTGTATGATTGATGGTTTCTCATTTTTACAAAAAGAGCTTATAATCCCCATCTTACTTTGCGGATTAGTAGTTTTTAATATTTATGTTTGGAAAGAATGGCAAACAAAACAAAGGGGTCGTTTTGTTGTAAATTCTATTGTGGCTTTGATAACAATCTTGGCATTGGGTATATTAATTCTAGAGCCCACAAAAGAAGTTGAGATTAATGATAGTCAGGCATTAGTGCTGACCGATAATTATAATGCCGTAGTAAAAGACAGTCTTTTAAATTATTATAAGGGTATAAAGGTTTTAGATTATAATCCTGTAAAATTGATTCGTAAAGAGCTTGATTCCCTTACCAATGTTATTGTACTTGGTGATGGTATTGAGCCGTATGATTTTTATTTGTTCGATAGTATTCCCACAACCTATATTCCAAATGCTGCGCCAATGGGAGTTACAAGATTGAACTATACAGAACAACTTGTATTGGGATGTGAATTAAAGGTTTCAGGTAGTTATTCAACTCCTATAGAAAAGTCATTTTTAGTACTACAAGATTCAAGAAGTAACGGGTTAGATTCTATTCAGCTTATTGAAAATAAGAATGTAGATTTTAACCTAACTACTCGTCCAAAAGTAGCTGGAGCTTATGTTTATCAATTAGCGGTTAAAGATAGTGTTGGCGTTATTTTAGAAACGAATCCGATTCCAATAAAAGTGCTAAAAAAAGAACCATTACGTGTTCTGATCTTAAATACCTTCCCCACGTTTGAGACAAAATATCTGAAGAATTTCTTGGCGGAATCTGGACATGAAGTCATTGTTAGAAGTCAATTGACAAAAGGAAAATATAAGTTTGAATATTTTAATACGCCAACACAACCGGTTTATCAATTTACTGATGTGGTATTGCAAAATTTTGACATCGTTATTACAGATTCCGAAACGTATATGAGTTTAGGGAAATCAGCCAAATCTAGATTTGAAAAGAGTATAGCAGAGCATGGTTTAGGACTATTTATTCAACCAAGTGATTTCCTTTTTAATACCCGAAGCAGCGATGCCTATTTCAAATTTAAAAGCGATAGGATTAACACTGTGATATTACCTATTTATGCTGCAGAAACAGAAAAGTACCCGTATCAGTTTGATGAGCAATTATTAGTAGAGCCCATTGATTTAGACGGAGTATCAAACCTTGCTGCGTATCGACAAATGGGTAACGGAAAAATTGCAACAACATCACTATTAAGTAGTTATCAGCTTTTGTTGAATGGAAAAAGTGAAGTATACCATGGTGTATGGACCACCATTTTAGATAAGATTGCAAAGAAGAAAGGGCAGGCAGTTTCATGGGAATCCAACACTAAAATTCCAAGAAAAGATGAGCCATTTCATTTTGAAGTTCGAACAAACTTAGAGGAGTTGGGTGTTATAAATGAAGATAGTATTTCGGTATCACTTGTTCAAAAGGCATTACTGCCAAGTCACTATTCAGGCACTGTTTATCCGAAGAAAATAGGGTGGAATACATTACAAGTTGAAAATGATAGTACAGACTTTTCATATTATGTTTTTGAAAAGAATGATTGGAAAGCTTTAACTAGTACCATGATTATAGCAGCTAATAAAAAGCAATTCGCAAACGAAACTCAAAAAAACAGGACGGTTTTTGTGGACCGTCCTGTTTCTCAATTATTGTTTTATATCCTCTTTCTGCTAGGGGTAGGGTGGTTATGGCTTTCACCAAAACTAGCCGCCGAAGGCTAAACCACTTTATTAATTTAGTGGGGTAATTTATTTTTTACTAATCCGTACACTAAAGTACCTAAAAGTGCACCTCCAATAACAACAAGAATAGAGGAGTAGCCTGCACCAACAAGCACATACATAGGTCCGGGGCAAGCACCTGCCAACGCCCAGCCTAATCCGAAAATAATACCGCCAATTAAATAACGGGCAACACTTTTGGTCTTTGGATGTAAATTCATCTCATTGCCACCAATGGCCTTTATTTTATATTTTTTGATGATTTGAACACCAATAACACCGATAACAAGTGCAGAGCCTATGATACCATACATGTGGAAAGATCCAAATTGAAACATTTCATAAATGCGAAACCACGATGCTGCTTCAGATTTATACATGATGATACCGAAAAAGATTCCTATAGTTAAATAACTTATATATTTCATATTAACTGAATATTAGAGGGAATAAAAGGTGAATCATAACTAAGCCACCTATAAAAAATCCGATAACGGCAATTAAAGAAGGTAACTGCAAATTACTGAGTCCAGATATGGCATGACCACTGGTGCAACCACCGGCATAACGAGCACCAAAGCCCACCATGAATCCGCCAATAATTAAAATTGCCAATACAAATGGGTCTGTAAGATGTTCAGAAGCAAATAGTTCTGTTGGTAAGTATGCGTCACCGGAGCTTTCAATTCCGTAATCGGTAGAAAGTTGTTGAGCAACTTCAGGATTAATTCTCACTGTATTATCAGACATAAATTGGGAAGCGATAAAGCCGCCAATTACAGCACCAACTACAACAACCAAATTCCACCGTTGAGCTCGCCAATCAAACTTGAAGAAATCTGAGTATTTGCCAGCACCACCAATAGAACACATGGTTCTAAGGTTAGAAGACATTCCAAATTGTTTTCCTACATAAAGTAGAATAAACATCGTTAGGGCAATTAAAGGTCCGGCCACATACCATGGCCATGGGTCATATAGTAAATTCATTATCTATTTAATTCAAGTTCAAAACCGCTAAAGAAAGCGCAAAGAAAATCATTCTTATGTAACCAAGGTTACATAAGAATGACATTAACTTAAATGAATTACTATTTTCTGAATTAGAGACCTAATTGCGATAGGAAGTTTAGGTAGTGTAAAATTCTGAAATTCGGTATGTTATGAGTAAATGATGAGCTGCTTTTTTATTTTTTTAATGATAAGACCAGCTTTACAAGTTTAACACAGTATTAATCATGTTTCAAATCACATGAATTAAATATTTCACTAATTTTTAATTCCGAATTTTTTAAGAATAGTCTCTAATAAGCACCATTTCGTAAAAGCCGACTGTATAATATTTACACCTATAAAAACGATGAACCATAGCCAGTTGATATTTACATAGACAGCTAATACAACACTCAATAAAACCATTGTACCTACTATAACTCTAAAATATGTGTTTAACATGTTATTCTATTTTTAGAAGAATCAACAACACCACTAAAGTGCTGTTGATTCCTGAATTTTTTATTTGTTATTTTCTGTACTATCCGTTTCAGGATAATTCTTTTTTTCTATCATATAATACACCAATGGTACCACCAATAAGGTTAGAACTGTAGATACAATAGTACCTCCCATCAATGAAATCGCAAGACCTTGAAAAATAGGATCAAATAAGATTACGAAAGCTCCAATAACTACGGTGCCTGCAGTAAGCAAAATTGGAGTGGTACGTACCGCACCAGCTTCAATAGCAGCTTGTTTTAAGGGCACACCTTCGGCTAAACGTAGATTAATGAAATCTATAAGTAGTACCGAATTTCGTACCATAATACCAGCAAGGGCAATCATTCCAATAAATGAAGTAGCGGTAAAAAATGCGCCCATAATCCAGTGACCTAAAATAATTCCAATTAATGATAATGGTATGGCTACCATCATTACAATAGGTGCTTTAAAGTTTTGGAACCATCCTACAATTAAAATATAAATTAAGATGATGGCTCCCATAAAGGCAATTCCTAAATCACGGAATACTTCAAGAGTAATTTGCCATTCACCATCCCATTTAACGGTATAGTCATCTTCAAACTCAGGTTGACCTAAGTACATTTCGGTAATTTGATATCCTTTAGGCAATGCTATTTCTTTAAGCTTTTCTTCCATACCCAAAATAGCATATGCGGGGCTCTCTAATTCTCCTGCCATATCTGCCATTACATATACCACGCGTTTTTGATTTTTGCGGTAAATACTTTTAGCACTTATGGTTTCTTTAATATCAACTAAATCTGCAATAGGTACCATATTACCCTGTTTAGAAGTAATCTTTAACTGTGAAATATCTGAAATTGTTGATTTCTCCTTTTCATCTAAAGCCAATAGTAAACCTACTTGGTTGCTAGCATTTTCATCGTATAAATTAGTTATGGCTCTATTGGATAATGCCATGTTCATGGTATAGGCAATTTGCTGTGGTGCCACACCATAAAGCATTGCTTTCTCTTTGTTGATTTCGAATTTATATTCAGTTTGGTCAGCTTCTACTAGCCAATCGATATCAACAACATCATCAGTGTTTTTCAAGATATTTTTAACACTACTCGCAATTTTAATCTGTTCCTCATAATCAGGCCCATAAACTTCAGCTACAATTGTAGAAAGCACAGGAGGTCCTGGCGGAACTTCAACCAACTTAACATTGGCATTGTATTTAGCAGCTATTTTCTGTATATCTGGACGTAGTAAACTTGCAATATCATGACTCTGCGCAGAACGTTCGTCTTTATCAATAAGGTTTACTTGAATATCTGCCATATTACTACCACCACGTAAATCATAATGACGAACCAAACCGTTAAAGGTAATAGGGGCAGAGGTACCTACATAGTTTTGGTAATTAACAACCTCTGGTCTAGAAGATAAATATTGAGCAATTTCTTGAGCAACCACACCTGTGCGTTCAAGGGTGGTGCCTTCTGGCATATCAATAACCACTTGAAACTCATTTTTGTTGTCAAAAGGCAACATTTTTACAGCTACAGATTTGGTGAAAAACAATACCATTGATCCCATTAGCATTAAAAAAGTCAGTCCTAAAAACAACCAACGTTTGCTTTTGTTTTCAATTAGAGGGCGTTCATATTTATTATAAATTCTGTAAATAAAGGTTTCCTCTAATGGCTTTTCTTTCTTTTCAACTTCACCTTTTTTATCTTTTTCTCTCAAGAAAATATACCCTAAATAAGGCGTTATGGTCAAGGCAACAAAAAGAGATAAGATCATGGCAATAGAAGCCCCAATAGGCATAGGTGCCATATATGGACCCATAAGTCCAGATACGAATGCCATAGGTAGTACAGAAGCTATAACGGTAAACGTTGCTAAAATAGTTGGGTTACCGACTTCGTTAATAGCATAGAGTGCCGCCTGTTTAAAGGGTAGGCGTTTCATCTTAAAATGCCGGTGCATATTCTCGGCTATAATAATGGAGTCATCTACCACAATACCTGTTACAAAAACCAAGGCAAATAATGTAATTCTGTTTAAGGTGTAGTCAAGCATATAATAACTCAACAACGTCAAAGCAAATGTAATGGGTACGGATAAAAATACGACCAAACCACCACGCCAGCCCATTGCTAACATAACCACTAATGTTACCGCAATTATAGACCCTATTAAGTGTAATAAAAGTTCGGACACTTTATGAGATGCCGTTTCTCCATAGTTTCTAGTGATTTCTACGTGAACATCATCTGGGATAAGTGTCGTACGTAAATGGTCAACTTTATCAATAACGATATCTGCAATTTTCATTGCATCGGCACCTTTTCTTTTTGCTACCGAAATGGTAACCGCTGGGTATTCAGATTTATAATCTGATACCTTATCGCTTGCTTGACCAAAACCTAACGACACATAACTTTGAGGAACTTCTGGTCCGTCTATAATGCTCGCAATTTGTTTTAAATAAATTGGCTGGTTCTGTTGTACACCAACCACAAGGTTTTCAACATCGGTAACAGAAGCCAAAAAATTACCGGTATTTACCAAAAACTCGGTATCATTCTTATCAAAACTACCAGAGCTCAATTGAGCATTGTTAGCCTTAATCATTTCAGAAACAGATAAGAAATCTAAGCCACTGGCGGCTAGTTTATCCTTATCTAAAACCACACGTAATTGACGATCTTGATTACCAATTTTATGGGTAGTAGCTACATCATTTACTTTTTTAATTTCGCTTTCTAGCTCCTGTGCCATTTGGCTCAACTGGTACCCGTCATAGTTTTCGCTCCATAAGGTAAGTCCAAGCATAGGCACGTCATCAATAGCACGGGTTTTTACCAATGGGAATGTTACGCCCTGCGGCATAATATCCATATGCTTATTAATTTCATTGTATAATTTCACAAAAGAACGCTCTATGTCTTCGCCCACGTAAAACTGAACAATGACCATACCCTGTTCTTTCATAGATGTTGAATACACATATTCTACACCTTTAATGTTCGAGATTAATTTCTCTAAAGGCTTAATAACACGAGATTCTACTTCAGCAGGACTCGCACCAGGGTAGCCTACAAATATGTCTGCCATTGGCACGTCAATTTGTGGTTCTTCTTCCCTCGGAATCAAAAACGAACTGTACACCCCAACGACCATGAAAACAATCATGAGTAATACCGTTAACTTGCTGCCTATAAATAATTTGGCAATTTTACCAGCTAAACCTTCCTTCATTATTTCTATATTTTATTTGTGTGTTACCACCTGCCGGTTGGCAGGCGGTCGGGCTTTCCGCTCATACTCCTCGGCACAAAAAGTGCCTGTGGGGTAACCGCTTCATTCCCTAACCCAGACTCGTTTATTGATTGGAGATTTTTGCTCCGTTAAATAATTTTCCTTCTGCAGAAACTATATATTGTTCATCTGCCGATAGTCCTGATAATACTTCTACTTGATCACCAAAAGTTCTTCCCAATCGCAACCAACGTAATAAGGCTGTGTTGCTTTGGCTCACGGTATAAATTCCGGATAATTGACCTTTCTTAACAATGGCTTGTACAGGTATCATTACGGCAGAACTTGTTGTTTTTCGTGCTACGGGAAATTGTACGGTTGCGTACATACCAGATAAAATCTGAGCATCGGTTTTGTCTAGTATTACCTTTACCAAATATTGACCTCCTGTATTTTTAGAAGAAGTACTCACTTCTGTTACCTTACCTTTTACACTCTCATTTAAAGCTTTTACCTGAACGGTAACCTCAGTATCATTTTTAACAGCAAGAATTTCAGATTCCGGAACCATTGCCAAAACTTGATATTTTCCTGGAGATTCTACTTCTAGTAAAGGCATACCTGGGTTTGCCATATCACCTGCACTAATGAATTTATTGGTGACCACACCATTAAAAGGAGCACGAATATTCGCATAACCCATTTGTGCATTTACACCGTTTCTCATTTGTTTAGCAGACTCTAAGCGTGCCTTAGCCATGTTATAATTGGCTGTGATATCATCTAGTTCTTTCTGTGAAGCACTGTTTTCTTTAAATAAAGTTGAAAATCTATTAAAGTCCTTTTCGGCATTAGTAAAAGCAGCTTCAGCTTCAGTGATTCCTGCATTTACCTGTGCTAATTGAGCCGATACATCAGCATTATTAACACTCATTAATAATTGACCTTTATTCACTTTATCACCAACATTTACATATATCTTATCTACATACCCCATCATACGGGTACTAATATTTGCACTTTTAGCGGCTTCAATTTTTCCACTTACGGTTAAAAACGGACTACTACTATCTTCAGAAACAGTTTTTATTTGAACGGCTATAGCTGGCGAGTTATCAACTACAGCTTTTTTATCTTCGCTTCCACAACTAGAGATTAGGATTGTTGCTCCTAAAATTGCCGTGATTATATATTTTTTATTTTTCATCTTTATGCTTGGTATTAAGTAATGGAATTATTCTATTCTTTCGTTAGAAATTGTACATACGCCAAGGCGTAATTATGTTGAAAAATTGTTGCGTAATATTCTAATTGCTTTTGAGAGTATTGCGTTTCGGACATTAGTAAATCTGTAGTTTTTTCTAAACCTTGCTTGAACCTATTGGTGCGTATACGTAATGATTCTTCAGATTGTTCAAGAGCCAATTTTGTAAGTTTTAATTTGTTTTTAGCATCTTCATAACCTCTTTTTGCTTTGTTAAGTTCTAATTGGCTTTCAGATTTATACTGTTCTAACTGTAGTTTAGATTTGTCATATTCAGCCTTGCTCTTTTGAGATTTTCCAAAACGCTTACTTCCTTCAAAAAGATTCCATTTTAATTCTGCGCCAAATAAATATCCTTGGGCTTGACCTTGAAAAATTTCATCGTCATGTAACTCATAAGTGCCAAAGGCATTTAATCTAGGTAAGAAAGCCATTTGGTCTGCCTTATGCATTTGTCTATATGCTTCGGTAGCAGAATTCATGGCTAAAATATCTTTTCTGTTTTCAGATAAGTTTACAACCGTTGCAGTCGCATCATTAGTGATAGCTAGTGAATCTGAAGGTTTTAAAATTTCATTTTCATCAGCATTCATTAAAACAGATAGGTAGTTGCTGGCATTTAGAATATTACTTTTTGCATATTGAAGTTGATTCTCTATTTCTGTAACTCGCACTTCTACAGAAAGAACATCAGATTTTTGTAGGTAGCCTTGTTTGTAGCTATTGTCAGCTATACGCTTATTTTCTAAAGCTGTTTCTTGGGCTTTTTCTAAAACCTTCACCGTTTTATAGGCGAGTTGTAATTGCATATACGCTTTTTCAACCTCAAGCGCTAAATAATCTTCTGTTCGTCCAGACTGTAGTTCAGTAGCTGTTAACTTAGCTTTTGCTGCTTTACGTTGATAAATTCCATCGAAGTTTATAAGCGGCTGTTGTACTTCAACCCTGGTCGCAAAATCTTCTATTTGGCTAGGGTCATTTAATACATCAGGATTAAAATCTGCCGTAGTCAAAATTTCTTGGTTCAGTTTAGATCCAAATGCCATCAGCGGGTTAGTGGTAGCAATACCAGTATGCGATACACTAATATTGGGCAATAAAATAGCATTGGTCTGATTAAAATCACCCTTAGCTGATAACACATCTTGCTGTGCCATTTTTAACGTGTTATTGCGCTCCTTAACTTTAGCTAGAACTTCATCTTTTGTAATAGACTTAGTTTGCTGTGCAAGTCCAGAATAAAAGACGAATAACAATATCAATCCTAATTTATACTTCATCGTATTCATTTATTTAATACAAAATTAGGGTGCTAAAACAGCCTGTACAGTAACTAATGTTACCGAAGGAAATTTCTTTCTTAAAAAAATAGCTGTTTAAAAAAGAAAAGGCACTCTTTTATAAAGAGAGCCTTCTACAACCAACTGAAAAACAAATGTATATTCAGTTTATGTTTTAGTAGATTTAATAAAAATATTGAATAGTAGTCCGCCCATTAAACCGCCATATATTGAACTGTTTATTGGTTTAGAAGTAATGGCACAAGTACCATTAAGGCAACCAATTTCTGCGTAATACAAATACCCTGCAATAGCACCGATCACCACACCGATTGTGGTTAGAAAAATCCCTTTTTTAATCATTAATTATTTGCTTTTCTAGTACCGCCATGACCACCAGCCACTACTAACATTATTTTTATGCTTAACCAAATGAACTTAAAAAATTGAATTATTGGGTTCATCATATAAAAGCGTTTCGATTTTGATATTCTCTGTGTCATTTTTTTGGTCTTAAGTTTAATTAATTTAAAATTTAGAGTACCCTTCCTTAAGCTATTCAGGAATTAGCCACCAAAAAGGTTTCATTTTTGCTTTATAGATAAAGGCATAGTGTAAGGCTAGTTTTAACCAATGTCCGGCCAACCCAATTTCACCAAAAGTTTTACCTAATTGTCTACCTTGTGTCTCGGGATATTTGTGATAATCAGGTACAATAGGGTAGGTGGTAATACTAACGCCACTACCTTTTGTCATTCCATATCCTGCCGATGCAATACACGCAGCACCCATGTTACCTAACGAACCTTTGTGGTGTAATTCTTTTTTTCCGTTAATAATATCAATAATATTATCTGCCACTAATTTTGCGGTAATACCAGAAGGCATTCCTGTTCTAGGTGGGGCTGGGGATATAGTTGTACCATTTTTGCTAACCCTAGGTTTTGAAATTGCATGAGGTGGGGCAAAAGCAATACCTGGTGCAAAAATATTTTTATAAGATGGATTCTGATACGTTTCAGGCCAATCTTGTACACTCCATTCTTCATATGGTTTAGGCGTATAATCAGCATCTACCAACATAAATCCTTTAAAGAGCTTTTCTGTAATATCTTCGTTATTTTTATCAAACGCTTTAAATCCATGCCCTGAGAAAGCAGGTATTAGCATAGCAAAATCATAAGTTTCAGTATGGTATTCACCATCTAGTGTTTCATAATGAGCTATACCGTCTTCTATTTTATTGACCCCTGCACCAATAATCCATTTTATACCACGGTCTTCAAAAACCATCTCTACCATTTCGCTAGATTTCATGATATTGTTGCCGTAACTAAGTAGCATGCCATCCATACCAAAATCACCTAATTGATGCTCATTGGCAATCCAAACAACTTCAGCTTTATCACGTACATTGTGTCGTCTCAGTTCTTGTTCAACATTTAAAATATATTCGAAAGCTGCGCCTTGGCATGTAGATTTTGCGTGACCAGTGCCAATAAGTATTTTTACTTTTTTACCTTGTTTCATTTCCTGAATCAAGTCGTTCAAAGCTTGCCAGGCATGTTCGGCGTGGGTATATGTACAAACAGAATATGCTTTATTAGTTCCCGGATTTAAACCTTCAGTCATGTCAAAGGCTAATTTGGGACCAGTAGCGTTTATCAAATAATCATAGGTTACTTTTTCGGTTTGTCCTTTTTTCTCATCGTTTACATATTCAATTTTTACAAAAGGCTTTGCAACTTCTATATCACCTTCTGGGTGAAACGTAGTTACTTTAGCTTGTTTATAACCGATATTTTTTTTCCTGTATATTGGAGCTAAGGGAAATAGAATTTGTTCAGACTTCATACGACCTATACCTACCCATATATTAGATGGTATCCATTGGTAATTGCTATTGGGCGAAATAACCAGAACTTCATGTTCTTTCGATAGTTTTCTTCGAAGGTGCGCAGCAGCAACATGTCCCGAAATTCCTGCACCTAATATGACTATTTTTGACATTATGACAAGGTTTAAAGTTTACACGAAGTTCACTTTAATCTTAATGTTGTACAGCAACATTTGTTACATATGGACCATTATTCACTATGTAATTTTAAGTAAAATAGAAAAGACCGATTTACAGTCTAAAATTGATTAATATCATATTTCTATTTCTGTGTGATGATTAGTTTTGAAGGTGTTTTTTAAGAAAGATTACAAATGAGAGGAAGTTCAAATACACTGATTTATATTATTGCAGGTATCATCATGCTTCACTTTGTCGTAGGTTTTATTTGGCTTATTTATAAGCTCAACAAGAAAAAAGAAGAGAAAGAATAGGCTAATCTAAACTAATTTCGAAGCCATGTTTTTAAAAGGTAGTTTTTTATGGATTTATTTTTATTTAAAAACCGTCAAATTCTACAAGAAGCTTTATCTTTTTTAGTGTTTTCAATTAATAGCTCGTATCGTCTAATTGCACTTTTCCATTAAACGTTTTATAGAGGAAAATAAGATAACCCGCTAATAACGGTGCACCTACAACGACCATGGTCAACATAATACCCAAAGATTTTTGAGATGATGCTGCGTTATAAATAGTAACACTATAAGTTGGGTCGATAGTAGACGGTAATAAAACAGGATATAATTGAAAAGCAACCAACATTAATAAAAACGCCATTGTCAATGAAGAGAATATCAGTGCTTGAAAATATTTTTTCTTCGAAACCAGTCTAGGTACATTGGCCACTGCCAAGAAAGCCAATATGGGTAAAATAAAGAATAATGGTTGTTCTTTAAATTTGTCTGTTACTCCGTGTATGAATATTAAAGTATACAGTGAGGTTATTGCAAAACTTGAGATAAAAAAAATCATTCCTTTTTTAAGTAAAAAGGTCAGTCTTGCATGTAAACGACCTTCGGTCTTTAGAAGTAAAAATATAGCACCCTGTGTCATAAACAACGATAGTGTGGTAAAACCTGCCATGATTGCATACGGACTTAGAAATGAAAAGAATATGCCTCCTTTGTAACTGAAGTTTTCTTCCAATTCAAAACCTTGTAATATATTTCCGAGTACAACACCTAATAGAAAAGCTATTAGAACATTAGATGTGAAATAAACGATATCCCATGTTTTTCGCCACCATAACATCTTTTCGGCACTTCTAAACTTAATTGCAGAAGAGCGTAAGACCAACAAAAGTAAAAATAACATGAAAGGAATGTACATCGCCGAAAGCATAGTTGCGTACATAACTGGAAAACCTGCAAATAATGCACCACCACCTATAATAAGCCAAACTTGGTTAGCATCCCATAACGGACCAATGGCATTGATGGCGATACGCCTGCTCAAATCTTTTTTAAAAAAAAGATGCCATGAACCTGCACCATAGTCAAATCCTTCTAAGACTGCATATCCAGAAAATAATAATCCGACGACTAAATACCAAAGGGTAGGGTAATCTATACCTAAAAAAGTTTCCATAATTTGTGATTAAACGTATTTTAAAAATTCATCAGGATTTTTAGCTTCATCGTACGGACCATGCTTTATTTTCTTATTCACCGAATAAATAAATAATAGGAAAAGTACAGCGTAAACGACTAAAAAGAGTATCAATGAAAATAGAATTTGGTTGGCAGATACTTCTTGCGAAAACCCTTCATCTGTTCTTAAATGTCCGTAAACGATCCACGGTTGTCTTCCCATTTCTGCGGCAAACCAGCCTACTTGATTTGCTATCTGCGGTAATAATACGGCAAACGCAAAAATATGTAAAAGCCATTTTTTATCGAATAAAGTACCTCGCCACCATAAAAAACTGGCATACAGGGTTAAGGCAATTAAGAACATTCCGATAGAAATCATTATATGATAAAACTGAAAGACAGCATTTACTTGACCTGGACGTTCATTTTCTGGGAAGGCATTTAAACCTGTAATAGGAGCCTTAAAATCTTGATGAACGAGAAACGATAAGCCGCCAGGTAGTTTTATTCCTGTAACTTCTTGCGTTTCATTATCTACCCAACCAAACAAGTAGAGATCGGCAGGGGCAGATTTTTCATAATGCCCTTCCATAGCAGCTAATTTTGCAGGTTGGTTTACAGCAACACCATCAGCAGAACTGTGCCCAGATAGTAGTTGAGTTAATGAAAAGATGGTTGCTACAGCAAGAGCAATTTTAAAAGCTTTTTTCGAGATTTCAACATATCTACCTTTCAATAAATAATAGGCATGTACACTTAATACTAAGAAAGCACCTGCTAAAAGTGCTCCTTGCCACACATGTATAACCCTATCAACACTAGATGGGTTAAATACCATAGCCCAAAAATCTGTTACTTCGGCTCTGGCATTAAAACCTTCGCCTACAATATGATAACCTGCAGGTGTTTGCTGCCAGCTATTCGCTACCACGATCCAAACTGCAGAAAACATTGAGCCTAAAAAAACCATAATGGTTGATAAGAAGTGAACCTTAGGCGATACACGGTTCCACCCGAAAAGTAATATACCTAAAAAGGTACTCTCCAAACCAAAAGCAAACAAACCTTCGGCTGCTAATGCGCTACCAAAAATATCGCCAACGTACCTAGAATAAACGGCCCAATTGGTACCAAATTCAAATTCCATAATAATACCGGTGGCAACACCAATACCAAAAGTAATAGCAAATATTTTTAACCAAAAACGGGTTAAGATTTCATATTGTTTATTTCCTGTTTTGAGGTATAAACCTTCCATTATTACCATAATTAAGCCAATTCCTATACTTAATGGCGGGTATATGTAGTGAAAAGCAATAGTAAAAGCAAATTGGATACGGGCAAGAATTTCAACATCCATAACAGGTAATTTTTATACAAAATTAGGTAAATACATAGGGTGGTTAGGTAACCTATGTTACATATTTGAAGAATAATCATAATTAAAACATAATTTAAGAGCCTATAGTATTATACATATAAACTGTTATTTAACACTATGTTTTTCATTAGAATAAACTACTCAAGAAATAAGGGAAAAGAAAAATCCCTAGAAATTATATAACCAATTCTAGGGATTGAGGTATATAAGCGTTTGCGTTAGTCTTTATATGCAGAAAGCATCCAAACTAATTTTTCTTGTTGTGTAATATAATCGCTCATTAATGATACTGTACCTTCATCTTCAGCCTCAGCAGCGATTTTAAGTGTAGCCCTTTCTTTTTTTAATAAGATACTTAAGCTTTCTAATATATTGTCAACAGCCTTATCGCCGTCAACAACATTTTCTATAGCCTTAATCTCAGAACTTTCTATATACTTGGCAAAAGTATGAATAGGTGTATTGCTTAAAGTAAGTACACGTTCTGCAATTTCATCTACTTTAATTAAAGCATCATTATACAATTCTTCAAATTTCATATGAAGTTCAAAAAATTTTCTTCCTTTAATATTCCAATGAAAACCTCTTAGATTCATATAAAACATTTGGTAGTTAGATAACACATCATTTAAATGAGTTGCGATATCGTTAGTGCTGTTTTTGTCTAATCCGATGTTTGATAAATTTGTATTTGTCATAATTATTAATTGTAATTATTAATTTTTTCACTTAGGTCGAATACTGGTGTATTCTTAATCTCTTTTGATACAATGCTATATCCTGCAGCACTTCTATAACCTCCAGCACAATGAATAACAATTGGCTTGTTCGTAGGTATTTTATCTATTGAATTGCGTAATTCGTTTAAAGGTACGTTAATAGCATTGTCAAAAAATTTGTTCTCATTAAATTCACTTTTGTTTCTTATGTCTAAAATGGTGAAATTTTCTTTGTTTTGATCAAACTTTGTAAAGTCAAAATTATCCGACTTTTCGTAGTTGTCATTTAAAGTCAATACTGCTTTTATCTGCTGTTCATACCCTATTTTTGCTATTCGTTCAAGTATGTCCTGTCTATCGCTTATGCTTTCCACCACCATATAAAAAGGCTCTGAAGGTTCAACTATGGAACCTAGCCAAGTTTCTAGTTTATCATCAATATTTCGAGCCATAATATTAATGGAATTTGGTAAATGATTTTTCTTGAACTCTTCTTCATCTCTTGTATCAATTATTAAAATATCCCTTTCAATTTTGAAAGCGCCTATTTTTAATGGTATTTGAGAAATAAAATTTTTAAAATTTGATGCACCTTTTTTATTTATATCTACATCATAGCCAAAATAAGATGGAATGAATGGTTGATCTTGTAAAATATGGGCAACAAATTCTTTTTTGGTTAAATTTTTAAATGCCCAATTACCAAGACGTTCATTGCCTAAAGTACTGGAAGATTCATTGCTCATGTTTTTGCCGCAAAGTGAACCAGCTCCATGTGCCGGATAAACTAAGGTGTCATCAGGTAAATGATTGAATTTGGTCTGCATTGTAGTAAACATAGCTTCGGCAAGTTGCTCTCGTTTCGCTTTCATATTACCAGCTTTCTCTCTTAAATCGGGTCTGCCAACATCACCTATGAACAAAGTGTCGCCTGTAAATATGGCTTGTTTAGTATTTTTGTCTTTTGCTACAATGGTAATTCCGTCAGGTGAATGTCCAGGGGTATTGATTGCGGTAAAGGTTACCTCATTCATTATTACAGTAGCGCCATCGTCAAATGTTTTATGGGGATAATCGGCGCCTACTAGCTCACTCACATAAATTACGGCTTCAGTTTCTTTATGAATTTGTAAATGTCCACTAACGAAATCGGCATGAGGATGCGTTTCGAAAATGGCAACAATTTTAGCATCGTTTTCCTCGGCAAATTTATAATACGGTTCGGGATCTCGAGATGGATCTACTAAAGCCATTTCATTACCACTTAAAATCGCGTATGAATAATGAGCCAACGGTTTATCTTCAAATTGTTTGATTATCATAAGATCAGTTTTTAAGGATTATCAAAGAATCGGTTTTGAAAAGTTTTCAAAACCGATTTCAATATAATTATAAAGATTTTTTGGCAAGGTACCAATCAACTTTTTCTAAAGTATCATCTTCTAAACGAGCATTTAGTTCATCTAAGGTTTTTGGAGATGATACAATAACTTTATCACCTCTTTTCCAGTCTAAAGGCATAGCAACTTTATGCTTGTCAGAAGTTTGTAATGCATCTAGGGCACGTAAAATTTCATCCATATTTCTGCCTACATTTAATGGATAGTACATTATTAATCTAATTTTTTTCTTAGGATCAATAAAAAATACTGCCCTTACCGCAGCCGTTTCACTTTCGTTGGGTTGTAACATTCCGTAAGCTTTAGAAACCTTCATGTCAAGATCTGCAATAATCGGAAAGTCGAAATACACACCTGTATTTTCTCTTACGTTCTGTACCCATCCTAAGTGTGCGTGAACACTGTCTATACTTAAGCCTAAAAGCTCGGTATTAAGTTCGTCAAATTCGCTTTTACGAGTTGCAAATCCACTCATTTCAGTTGTACAAACCGGAGTAAAATCTGCGGGATGCGAAAACATAACAATCCATTTGTCTTTAGCAAAATCAGACATTTTAATTTTACCCTTAGTTGTTACAGCTTCAAAATCTGGTGCTATATCACCAATTCTAGGCATTGAAATCACTTGTTCCTGTATACTATTTTCGTTGTTCATAATAAATATTATTTATAGTTTTATATTTTTTGATAAAATTAAATTATCAAACAGGTTTACAATGTAACCTTGGTTACACATATCAATTTTTAACAATTTTTTACAAATACAATCAAGCTTAACCTTGTAATTTAGCTTTTGTACATAATAATTAGTACAGTCAAGATTAAGTTAGTTATGTGACTAATGTCACATTTTAAATCAATAAGGGCGCTTAATTTTGAAGCATGAAGTTATCAAGCTTTTCTATATCAATACTGTTTACATTCATTTCATTGGCAAGTTGTTTTAAGACTGCTAGTGTAATGAGCTATTATGCTGTGTTTACAGATGATTTTGTTGAGCGCTTTTGCGAGAATAAAGAACGACCAGAATTAAAATGTGATGGTAAATGTGCCCTATCTCAAATGTTATCTCAGAAAGCTGATAATGAAAAGACACCAATTAATTTAGACTTGCTTAAAAACGAAATAGTATTGTTTATTGGGTCGTTGACTACATATCAGTTTGTACAACAACCTAGAAAAGTTGTGCATAATGTACTGTATCGTGTTCTTTACGATTTTCATTTCTTTGAACGTATCAAACATCCTCCCAAAATTTAAGAATTTTCATTTCAATTTAATGTATCTAACTCCTTATTAAGAGGAGGTTGGATAGTATTTCTATTAATTAAAATTTTTAAAATGAACCTAAAATATCTTTGGGTACTATCGGTATTATTATCGACACCCTTATTATACGCACAAAATTTATCAGGAAAAATCATCTCTAAAATTGACCAACAACCACTTGATGGTGCTCACATTTTGACTAATAACGGATTAGCAACATATACTAATTTTGATGGTGATTTTGTTTTAAAAAATGTTGAAGAAAATGTGATATTGACCATATCTTATGTTGGGTATAAAACCATACAACAGCAAGTACTTGACATTAATACCCCAATAGTAATCACCTTACAGGAAGCGCCTATTGCCATAAATCGAGTTTTAGTGACAGGAAATATGAAAATTGACCCAGTACTTACCTTAGAGACCAATGATTATGTCAAAAAAATAGTTCAGCCCAGAAACGTGGCTGATTTATTCAATGATGTTAATGGTTTTTCATTGATTAAAAGAGGGAATTATGCAATTGATCCTAGTTTTAGAGCAACGCAATATGAGCAGTTAAATGTGCAGTTTGATGGTGGTACAAAAGCCATGAATGCTTGCCCCAATCGTATGGATCCCATTACTACCCATGTGATACCAGAAGAAATTGAAAAAATTGAAATTATAAAAGGACCATACTCTGTTAGATATGGTGCAACTTTTGGTGGTATCGTTAATATGGTAACCCAAAAACCCACGATAGAAGATTATGGTATTCACGGTAGTGTAAGTGGTGGTTATGAAAGCAACGGTAATTCTATGGTCTCTATGGCGAGGTTACAACAGGCAACTGAAAAATATGACGTAGCAGGTAATATTGGTTTTCGTGATTTTGGTAATTATGAAGATGGTGACGGTACAGAAATTCCGTCTTCTTTTAGAAGCTTGGATTATGGCATAAAAGCGGGTGTTAATTTTACTGAAAATCAAAGACTACAAGCACATTGGCGACAGTCATTCGGTAGAGATGTTTTACACGCTGGTCTTCCTATGGATACCGAAGAGGATAATAGTAGTATTCTCTCTTTAGATTATAAATTAGGCAGTATGCCAGGTCTTGTAGAAAGCATAGATTCTAAAATCTATTATAGTTATGTTGATCATGTAATGACCAATTACAATAGGCCAACTTTTATGATGACATCTGCAATTTCTGCAATTGATGCTACAACGGCAGGTGGTAAAGTAGAGTTAAAATTAAAACCAACAGACAATCTTGCCCTATTTACAGGTGTTGATGTTTTGCATATTGCTCGAGATGGCAATAGAACACGTCTAGTAAAAAGCAATACTATGGGAGTTTTAGAAACACCCTTGACATTTGAAGATAAGATATGGCAAGATTCCTATATAAATGATATTGGTTTATTTGCAGAAGGTAAATACCCCATAACAGAAAAAACCATGTTAACTGCAGGTGTACGTTATGATAATGTTACTTCTGAATCTAAAGATCCAGAAGCTGATTTTGCTGCTTTATATACTAATCTAGATAAAAGAACCGAACATAATTTTAGTGGTACAGCTTCAATTAAATATGTGTATTCTCCGCAATTTATTATGGAAGTGGCGTATGGTCGTGGTGTTAGATCAGCAAATATGATAGAACGTTTTATTAATCATTTTAGCGTAGGTCAAGACGCGTATGAATATGTTGGTAATCCTAATTTAGAGGCAGAAGTAAATAATCAGTTTGAGGTAGGTTTTAAAGGGAAGATGCCTATTTCAGAAAACACTTTAGATATGTTTAGGTATAGCACTTCATTCTATTACTCCCTTTACGAAAATTATATAGTCGCTATCATAGATGAAACACAAACAAGAAAATTCATGCCAATGAATGAACCATCTAACGCAAAGGTTTTTAGAAATTTAGATGATGCGTACAAGACAGGTTTTGAAATTATGGCAGGTGTAGACTTTTGTAATCATTTCAATTTCACCACTGAACTTGCTTATGTATATGCGAAGAATAATGACTTAAATGAGTCATTACCTCTGGTACCACCTTTAGTTACAAGGTTTAAATTAGGCTTTGAAAAAGAAAAGTTTTGGGTGAATGCAGAATATAGGCTGACTGCCAAGCAAGATAATATTGCGTATTCTTTTGGTGAGCAGGTTACACCAGGGTATGAAATAATGGATTTACGTTTAGGTGTAATACCAATGAAGAACCTAACCTTAGGTGTTGCTGCATTAAATGTTTTCGATAAAACATATAGTAATCACCTTAATTTCGCATTTAATAATCAGGCTGAATTTGGAACGGAACCCATCAATGACTCAGGAAGAAATCTATCGGTTTTTGTTCAATATGAATTTTAATAAATAAGCTATAAAAAAGGGACCAAATTTGGTCCCTTTTTATATTTTAGTGCCGGTAAAACGAATAACCGAAGCATCACCAATATGGTAAATTCCTTCGTTCAATTCTATTTCCTTTTCTTCTAAAATTTCAAAACTTATTCCATTAAACTCATTTTCAATTTCATCAATTGCATAGAGCATGTCAATATTCTTAGGTCCACCAGAAGATTTTCCTAGTTGATTTTTAGAGAATGCCTCAAAAATGATATGTCCGTTTGGTTTTAATGATTTTAAAAGATGTTGGTTTGCTTTCTTTCTAATAGCTGCTGGAAAATGCGCATAACAGAAGGCGATTACATCAAACTTTTTCACAGATTTAAATTCAAGAACATCTATTACTTGATAATTTAAGTCGAAGCCATGGTCAGTAGCTAATTTTTTGGCTTTGATTTTAGCAGATTCACTAAAGTCGAAAGCCAATACTTCCCAACCTTTAGATAGTGCATAAAGGGCATTTCTACCTTCACCTTCGGCAGGCAGTAAAATAGAACCTACATTTAATTTATCTAGTTGTTGTTTAAAGAATTCATTTGGTGAGCTCCCATAAGCATAACTTTCTTCGTCATAACGCTCGTTCCAAAAATCTTTCATGTGGTAATTATTTATGGTATTAATATATACCCATCCATTTGATAATTGGCAAGTACCATCATTGCAGATAGCCCTAATTCTGTATTAGGGTTCAAATCTTCGGCAACAATGCCTCTAGATGCTGTTGCTTGTGCACAAACATAAAATTTTACTCCGTAGTCTTTTAATAATTTTATAACGGCTGCATCAGGATTTTCTTTTTTATATTTTTCTTTGTATTTCGCATCGTTTAAAGCAGTGAAAGTTGCGCCACCATGTATAGCTGCAACGACGTTCACTTTATCTGCAGAAACCCCACTGGCGCCTAGCATGTTTATCATTCTAGCGATTTTGAAATACCCTACATTAATACCTTCCAATTCACGATCATCTTTAAGATCAAATACAAGGTTATATTCTTTAGTTGGGTCTGGCTGAGTAGCCACATCTTTAAATTCTTTAATTTTTCCGTATCCATCAATGATAGGGGTAGTCCATTCTTGGGCAGTGATTATTTGTGTTCCCATAAGTACTATTGCAATTAGAAGTGCTTTTTTCATGTGTTCGTCAATTTTAAAAAGAATATAATTTGGTTGAAATAAAATTTTGATTACTACTAATGTCCGCTATTTTTGAAAGTAATAAAAGTAAGCTAAAGTATTTAACGTTAGTGTAACTATGGTTACTGTAGTTATCATGTTTAAATTATAGATTCGTTATTTAAATTCGCGTAAGATTACAGTTCTATGAATGAATTACGAATATTGGCAAAACAATTTTTTAAGCTATTTGCGATAGTATTCGTTTTAATCGGTCTTGTCTTTACATGGCTATTAACGTATGAGCCAAGTGCAGAAAGAGAGGTGATTATTGAAACTGAAGAAATTGTAGCCAACGAAGTTTGGCAGCCTAAAGATGCAATAGCAGAGTTGCCCTCCATGCCAGCGACGGTTAAGGAAGGGTACTATCTTATTGCCGAATCTTCAAAATACATGGGTCCGAATGCTGCGCGTGCCGAAGATCGATATAGCGGTAATAATTTAGCTTGTGCCAATTGTCATTTACAAAAAGGAGCCCAAGCTGGTTCTGGATCTTGGGTGGGTATTATAGAACGATTTCCTCAGTTTGGTGGTCGTGGTAACAAAATAGGTACTATTGAAGATCGCATAAATGGATGTATGGAGCGTAGCATGAATGGCAAAATGCTTCCGGTAGATTCTAACCAGATGAAGGCGATTGTAGCGTATATGAATTGGTTGAGCGAAGGAGTGCCAGAACATAGAAAAGCAGAATTTAAAGGATATCCAAATATAGAAATTCCTACAGTGGCGGTCAATTTGGAAAAAGGAAGTCAGGTGTATAAAAAAGAGTGTATCATCTGTCATGGTACTAATGGCGAAGGAATTCTCAATACTGTCGATGGTAAAAGCTACACGTATCCGCCACTTTGGGGTCCAGATAGTTTTAACGATGGTGCAGGTATGCATAGGGTAATAACTTCTGCGGAATTTATTAAAAGTAACATGCCGTATTTACAAGCCACTTGGGACAACCCGAAACTAACAGATGAAGAAGCATTTCATGTAGCAGGATATATTAATAGTTTTTCTAGACCACATAAATTGAATACCGAAAACGATTATCCTGATAAGACGTTAAAACCGGTTTCTACGCCTTATGGTCCTTGGGCAGATGATTTTTCTCCAGAACAACACAAATACGGACCTTTTCCACCAATAATGGAGTATTACAAGAACGAATACGGTATTACCAAAACGAAATAGGCTTTATGCGAATACTATTAGTACTACTTATTTGTCTACCTATTTTTTCTATGGCCCAAGATACTGTTGCGGTAAAGAAAAAAGGAATTTTATCTGGGCAATGGCGAACGTATTATATGATGACCTCAAATAAAGGTGAATTAAAAGACTTTAATGCTTTAGCAACGGGAGGTAAATTAAAGTACCAGTATAATCTACTAGAAAACTTAGAAATAGGTGCAGCATTATATAATGCTACCAATTTAGGATTACAAGATTTAACAATACCTGATGCAACAACCGGAAGAATTAGTAGATATGAAGAAGGGCTTTTCGATAGGTTAGATTTAGAAAATGATGCTGTTTTTTTATTAGGGGAGCTATATGCGAAATATCACCTAGCTCAGCATTCATTTACGCTTGGGCGGATGAAAATTAATAGTCTGTTAATTAACCCAGAAGATGGGAGAATGATACCCACTTTGGTACAAGGGTTTTGGTATAAATACAATAAACAAAAGACATCGTTTCAGTTTGGAATTTTAAATAAAATAGCACCACGCTCCACTGGTAAATTTTATGGTATTGGTGAAAGTATAGGCACATACCCAGTGGGTAGAAATAACTTTGGTACTGCATCTCAGTATGCAGACAACACGGCATCTGATTATATTTTAATGGCAAATGTCGATTTTGAAGTAACTGACGATTTTAATGTGAAAATATGGAACCAATATGTAGACAATATATTCAATTCGTTCTATATAAAACCTGCTTATAAAATATCTGAATCGTTGATGTTGGAAGGAGAGTGGTTGCATCAAAATCAGGTTGGTGATGGTGGTAGCAGTGTAGACTCACTTCGCTATTATAATCAGAATACTGCAGATGTTTTAGGATTGAAAATTGGATATAAAAGTAATGGCGGGTTGTTGAGCTTAGCTTATAATAGAATTTTGCCACAAGGTCAATTTTTATCGCCAAGAGAATGGGGTAGAGAAGATTTATTCAGTTTTCAAAAGCGAGAACGTAGCGAAGGTTCTGCAGATAATCATGCACTGGTTCTAAACTATAAACAAGAGTTTAAAATTCTTAAAGAGGATCTAAACCTAATTTCAATATTGAGTATTGGAAAGCATTGGAAACCAGATGTAACCAATGCTATTTTAAATAAATATGCAATGCCAGATTATACCCATATCAACCTGGATATTTTCTTTAAAATAGAGAAAATTAAAAACCTACGACCAGAATTATTGATTATTTCTAAAATGGGAAATGGGGATATTCAGGACAACCCAAATTTCTATTTCAATAAGGTTGATTTGTTTCATTTGGATATAATCTTGAATTATAATTTTTAAATGATATAACATAAAAAAGTCCTCATTTTAATGGGGACTTCATATTATGTTCAGCTAAACGTTTTTACCTTTCATCATCTTGTTCCAATACAAGTAGGGCAACCCGTATTTTTTAAGCATCCATAATCTCCAATGTTCTTTAGAAGAATCGTTTATGAGCATTCTTTTTAACTTAGGATCCGGGGTGAAATTATTATCATAATCAAATTCTGCTAACACCATTTTGCCATAATCCGTAACCAATGGGCACGAAGAATAACCGTTATATGATTGCGTTCCCATTTTATTAGTATGTATTAAACGATCTATATTATCAACTACTATGGGCACTTGTTTACGAATCGCGGCTCCTGTTTTTGCGGTAGGTAATGCAGCTACGTCACCTAATCCAAAAATGTTTGAATAACGATTATGTTGCATAGTTTGATGGTTTACATCTAACCAACCTGCTGCGTTTACTAAAGTCGAATCTTTTACAAATTTAGGAGCCACAGAAGGCGGTGCGGTATGCATCATATCATAATGAATTCCATAACGGTTGCCATCAACGCTAACTTTTACATCCTTATAATTATATTGAAATTTTTCGTCTAATTTTAAATCATCGGCCTTATTACTAGAAATAACCACACAACCACCAGCGGTAATTTCTTGCCCCATTTCATACCAGGCAATTTGTTTATCACCATCGACAGCCACAAGTTTATGATGAAATCTAAGGTTAATATCCTTTCGGTCAACTACCTCCATTAATGTTTTAGCAATTTTCTTTACACCAAAAATAACCGTACCACCTGTAGCAAAAATTACATCGGTTTTTTTACGGATTCCACTTTTTTTAAAATGGCTTTCAGCCAAGTACATTATTTTTTGTGGTGCTCCACCACATTTAATTGGGGTTGTCGGTTGCGTAAAAAGTGCGGTACCACCTTTGAAGTTTTTAATAACATCCCAAGTATGTTTAGGGTCTGTATAATTACTGCTTACAACACCTTTATCTATAGCTTCACCTAAGCCAGGCACTAAGCTGAAATCATATGCAAGACCTGGTGCAATTACTAAATAATCGTATGTAATATCTCCTTTTTTGGCAGTGTGTACGATATTATTTTCGGGGTCAAAACCGGTAGCTTTATCTTTTATCCAAGTAGCATTTTTAGGAATTACAGAAGACATAGGTCTTGCTGTTTTTTCATAATCATACGTACCAGCACCCACTAGTGTCCATGCGGGTTGATAATAGTGTGTATTCGCAGGTTCAATAATAGCAACGTCTTTTGCTTTCTTTTGAGAGAGAAGTTGCGCTGCTACCATAATGCCTGCAGTACCACCTCCAATTACTATAATTTGATGATGTGAATTCATTTTCAGCTATTTTATTAGAATTCAATAAATATAATAGTTGTAAAATGATAATTATGTAACAAAGGTTACATAAGGTTGAATGTAATGTACAACCTCATTATAATTAATATACTATACCAGTTGAAAATCTATTTTTTTAGCTTACACGTATTTATTCCGAATAAAGTATAGAGCGGGCAAAAGCTAACGAATGTGGTTAAAATAAAAATAGCGGCAATAGCTACCATAATATAGCCTAAAACGCCAGTAACTGTATCCGTATAGAATGTAGTTAAAAGTGCTACGGCAATAAATATTCTAATAAAACGATCTGTACTTCCCATGTTTTTTTTCATGATACTAATTTTTAAATTATGATTTGTTTGCAAATTGTAATGATTTGCGTTTATAAAAGACTTATCAATTAAGCAGCTTGTATACTGCTCATTATAAATGCAATGTATACGTAATCAATTACATAGAATATGATAATAGTCATGTGTAAAGTTCAATGTTAATGGGAAGAATTAATGTAACTTAAGTTACCAAGTTGCGATTTTAAAAAAAGTATTTTTGTAAAAATTGTTATTTGAATGGAAGCATATGTAGAGGCATTTTTAAACGCAGTTTCAGGGACATTTAGTTGGACCTGGAAGTCAATAATTTTTAATGTTCCCTGGTATCTAAATTACTTTTGGGGCTTAATTCTTATCTCGTTAGTAGTATGGCTTTTAGAGATAGTTTTTCCTTGGAGAAAAGAGCAAGGTGTTTTTAGAAAAGACTTTTGGTTAGATGCTTTTTATATGTTTTTCAACTTCTTTTTGTTCGCTATAGCAATTAGCGGCATCTATAAGATGCTGCAAGTATTTTTTGAGGATATAGGTGTAGCATCTAACAGTCTGGCGCTTATAGATATTTCCAATTGGCCAATGTGGGGCCAGCTATTATTGTTTTTTGTTGTATTGGATTTTGTACAATGGTTTACGCATACTTTGCTTCATAAATATGCTTTTCTATGGAATTTTCATAAAGTACACCATAGCGTGAAAGAAATGGGTTTTGCTGCACATTTACGTTATCATTGGATGGAGAATATTCTTTACAAGCCGTTAAAAACTTTTGGTGTAATGATTCTGGGTGGCTTTGAACCAGAACAGGCGTATATTGTCCATTTTGCTGCTATAGCTATTGGTCATTTTAATCATTCTAACATAAAAATTACTTGGGGACCTTTAAAATATCTGTTCAATAATCCTGTAATGCATTTATACCACCATGCCTATGATTTACCAGAGGGAACGTATGGGGTCAATTTTGGTATTAGTTTAAGTATATGGGATTATATCTTTAAGACGGACTATATACCAGAAGATAGCGGTAATATAAGGTTAGGATATCCTGGAGATGAGGATTTGCCAAAAGACTTTTTAGGGCAAGCGGTACATGGTTTTAAGCCAAAGAAGAAGTAAACAATTTAACCTCTTCTTTGGTTATTTTATGTTTATTAAGATAGTTTGCCTGTAGCACAACTTACAATAGATTTGGCTTTAGATAATACTGAGTTATCTTGGTCAATACTGGGGTATCCAATTGACTTTAATTTATCTTTTGCTGCTGTTATTCCTTGCTGATTTAAAGCGTCGAATTGAACAGATGACGATTCTACAGACACAGATACATTTGTTATTGCCGGTATCTCTTCCAATTTAGCAATTATAGTTTTGGCACAACCGCCACATTTAAGGTTTTGAATAGGAATTACTGATGTCATATTTTAATTTTTTTCTTTGTTAAAACTTATACTCCAAATACCTCTTACCTCATTTTCTGTATAACCAGTAGCTTTGTCGTAGGGATATTTATCGTTTATAATTTGTGAAACCTTTGGCGCTATATTTGTTACGGGCGTTCCATGGCAATTTAAGCACATGGTATTAGTAACAATAGGGGAATAAAAGTTCGTTGTACCATTATTACTAGTAAGAATTGGCTCAAACGATTCTTTATTTTTAATTTTTGATTTAAAATATTCAATATACTCAAGCTCAAGCTCATTAGCTTTATTTTTTGGATTTCTAGGCTTATCGGTTACTCTTTTAATTTTGGCATTGTAAATAGCGGCAATACTATCTGTTAACGGATACGCTTTTTCATTACAAAATGCTACAGCATCAACGGGACCACCTTTTTGCAATTGAAGCATTAAGTTTTTGCCTAATACCGTCTGGGTCTTTTGTGCGTACATTTTGCCTTTTTCCAATAGTAGACTGTCACTAATTTTTGCATCTTTAACGGTTGTGTGTTTTTTGAAAGATTCACTCTTAGAATTATCTATAATTTCTTGTTTTACTTTTGGAGCATCTTTACAACTAAATGTAAAAACAAGTCCAAGCATTAAAAAGATTTTATCCATGAGAATTAGATTTATAACCCGTTAAATGATATTTATTAGCTTCAATAAAAGTAAAGTAGAATTCAAATAATTAAAAGCTGAGAGCTATTCTTGTTTAGTGCCAAGCACTATAACCTCCTTTTAAATCATATACTTGTAAAAAGCCCATGTTTAATAACTTGCGTGCAGCTTTTTGGCTTCTTGCCCCTGATCTGCAATAGACATAAACAGGCTTATTTTTATCAAGTTTTTCAAAATATTTATTGAAATTACCTGCGTTAAAAAAATCAACGTTAATTGCTTTTTTTATATGTCCGCTATTAAATTCAGAAGCTGTTCTAACATCAAAAGGTTTTATATTATTCGCTACAATTTGTGTTGCATATTCGGTCTTATTCAGGATAGTGATATTACCTGTAGTTTCTTCTTTTTTACCGAAAAGTGTACTTAAAAATGACATAGTTTTTTATTTATAATTAATATTCAATATTAAAAGGAAACGGTCTTTAGTATATGACCGTTTCCTTAATAAACCAACCAATAAAAAAATCTTTGAGTTTGTAAATGTCTATTTAGATTATAATGTAGTTGGACAAACAAATTCGGAAACTGGAATACCAGCTTCTTTTATAGCTTTAAATCCTCCTTTTACATCTATAAGATTATGAATACCTCTACTTTTTAAAATAGATGCCGCAATCATACTTCTGTAACCACCGGCACAGTGTACATAAAACTGTTTCTTTTCTGGAAATTCTGCTAAATGATCATTTAGAAAATCTAACGGAGTATTTTTTGCATCTAAGATATGTTCAGATAGAAATTCAGATTCTTTACGCACATCAAATACAGGTGCTTTTTCAGTTTCAAGAACTTTTTTAAGCTTGTTGGCATCAACTTGGCTAACGGTATCATATTCCATTGCTGCCTTTTTCCAAGCATCAAAACCTCCTTCTAAATACCCTAAAGTACCATCAAAACCAACTCTAGAAAGTCTAGTTACTGCTTCCTCTTCCATACCAACAGGGGTAACCAATAAAATAGGTTGTTTGACATCGGCGATTAAGGCACCTACCCAAGGAGCAAAGCTACCGTTAAGACCTATGAAAATAGAACGCGGTATATGACCTGCCGCAAAATCATCTTGGTTTCGCACATCTAATACAATGGCACCTGTTTCATTTGCAGCAGCTTCAAAAGCCTTTGGGGAAAGAGCTCTTGTACCACGTTCCAAGACTTCTTTTATATCTTCATAACCTTCTTTGTTCAATTTTACGTTTAAAGGAAAATATTGAGGTGGTGGTAGTAAACCATCGATCACTTCATCAATAAACTCTTCTTTCGTCATATCTGAACGTAAAGCATAATTCATTTTCTTTTGGTTGCCCAAGGTATCTACGGTTTCTTTCATCATATTCTTACCACATGCAGAACCGGCACCATGAGCGGGATAGACGATGACGTCATCTGCTAAAGGCATAATTTTTTCACGTAGACTGTCAAATAAGAATCCGGCTAGGTCACGCTCTGTTAATTCGCCCATTTTCTGAGCAAGATCAGGTCTGCCCACATCACCTAAAAATAAAGTGTCTCCGCTAAATATAGCATAGTCTTTACCATTGGCATCTCTTAGTAAATATGTGGTACTTTCCATTGTATGACCAGGAGTATGTAATGCAGTAATAGTAATATCACCTAATTTAAACTCTTGATTATCTTTTGCGATTATAGCCTCGAAAGACGGATTTGCTTTTGGTCCGTATATAATATCAGCACCGGTTTCTTTGGCCAAGGTTACATGACCACTAACAAAATCGGCATGAAAATGAGTTTCAAAAATATATTTGATTTTAGCATTATCTGCCGCAGCTTTCTTTATGTAAGGCTGTACTTCTCGTAGAGGATCAATAATGGCGACTTCTCCATTGCTTTCAATGTAATAAGCACCTTGCGCAAGACAACCCGTATATATTTGTTCTACTTTCATAAGTTCATATTTATTATTGAGACAAAATTACATCTGTAAAAAGGACTACACAGTAACTTAGGTTACATAGATGAATAGGTACAGAAAAGCCCTATGTGATACAGGGCTTTTAAATTATTTAAAAATTTATAATAGGGTAGAGGGGCACACATATTCTGACGTTGGAATAGATGTTTTTGAAATAGCTTCAAATCCACCTCTTACATCTGTGAAATCTTGCCATCCTCTTTGCTTTAAAATCGAAGCTGCTATCATACTTCTATAACCACCGGCACAATGTAAAACGAAAGGCTTGTCTTTTGGAAATTGAGATAGATGCTGGTTGATTTCATTTAAAGGAACATTGATGGCGCCTACCACATGTTCAGAATCAAATTCACTCTTTTTTCTAACATCAATGATAAATGGTTTTTTAGTAGCGTATAATGCTTCCAATTCCTTACCATCGATTCTATCACTTGTTTCGTAATCCTTTTTAGCTTCTTTCCAAGAATCAAAACCACCTTTTAAAAAACCTACCGTATTATCATAACCAACACGTGCCAGTCTTGTAATAGCTTCCTCTTCTTTGTCTTTATAAGTAACGAGCAGTATTTCTTGTTTTATATCTGGTATCATTTCACCTACCCATTGGGCAAAACTACCTTCTAGTCCGATATTAATACTATTAGGAATAAAACCTTTGGCAAAATCTTCGGCACTTCTAGTATCTAAAACTAATGCTCCGGTTTCATTGGCTACAGCCTCAAAAGCCTCGGGAGTGTATGATGTAGTAGCACGGTCCATGATTTTGTCTAAACTTTCATACCCTTGAATGTTCATTAAAACATTTTTAGGAAAATATCCTGGAGGAGCTGTGAGTCCGGTTAAGAGTTCTTTTATAAATTCCTCTTTGCTCATGTCTGGTCTTAAAGCATAGTTCACTTTCTTTTGATGCCCTAAGGTATCTGTGGTTTCTTTACTCATCATTTTACCACAAGCAGAACCGGCACCATGATTTGGATATACTATTAAATCATCACTTAAAGGCATAATTCTATTTCTAAGAGAATCATATAAATGTCCTGCTAATTTTTCTTCAGTCAAATCTGCCACTACATGTTGCGCTAGATCAGGTCTACCAACATCACCAATAAATAAGGTATCTCCGGTAATAATGCCATGCTCTTTTCCATTCTCATCAATTAAGAGATAAGTAGTACTTTCCATGGTATGACCAGGAGTGTGAATGACTTTTACCTTATAATCGCCAATTTCAAAAATTTGATTGTCTTTTGCTATAGTTGCCTCATAAGCTGGTTTTGCACCAGGACCAAATACAATTTCGGCATTAGCTTTTTTCTGTAAATCTAAATGACCACTAACAAAGTCGGCATGAAAATGAGTTTCAAAAACATATTTGATTTTAGCATTATCTTTCTTTGCGCGATCAATGTAGGGTTGTACTTCACGTAACGGATCAAATACTGCGGCAACGCCGTTACTTTCTATATAATATGCGGCGTGTGCCAAACATCCGGTATAAATTTGTTCTACTTTCATGTTTATGGTTTTTTAATTAATGAAATAAAAATACCATTTGTAAAAGAGCTGTACAGTGACATTAGTCACATAAGGAAAATTTTATTTAAAGAATTCCATGTAGAAAATAAAGCCTGCCATTACAAGAATAAAATAACCGAAACCCTTCTTTAATTTTTTGCCATCAATAAAGTTGCTGAGGTAACTTCCAATAAAAATACCAATGAAAGAAAGCGATGTGAAAATTGCTAGAAACTTCCAATCAATAAGCATGTTCATTGCATCGCCTAGAAAGAAACCCATTAAAGATTTAATGGCAATTATAATTAAAGACGTACCTACTGCAACTTTCATTTCAACATTTGCTAAAATGACCAATGCAGGAATAATTAAGAATCCGCCACCTGCACCAATTAAGCCGGTAATGCTACCAACTAAAAGACCTTCTAATAAAATTAATGGATAATTATAGGTTACTTGCCCCGTTTTAAGAACCGTCTTTTCTTTTTTAAGCATGGAATATGCAGCGGGAATCATTAGAATGGCAAATAGTCCAAACATTGCCATTCTACGTGTAAATTGAAAGTGTTCAATTTGAAATAAAACATCTGGCATAGCTGGCACTACATAATGTCTAACAAGCGTAACACTTATAATTGCTGGTATACCAAATACAACGGCGGTACGCCAATCTACATACCCTTTAAGATGTTGTTGCCACCCCCCGACAAGAGCACTTGCACCCACAATAAAAAGAGAATAGGCGGTTGCAGCTTTTTCGTTAATTGAAAAAAGATATGCCAATACGGGTACTGCTAAAATAGAACCACCTCCACCAATGAGACCTAATGATATACCAATTATCAAAGCGCTAATGTATCCAAATATGTGCAAAATTTCCATGTGATTATTTTAATAATCACAAATGTAAAGTGGTATGGAAACCTGTGCAGTAACAATGGTTACAGAAGGATTATAAAGCTAAAATTTCTAGGTAATTTCGATGGAGTTTAATTTTACCCATTTCCTCTAATTTCTTTAAAAGTCTAGATATGACAACCCTAGAACTATGAAGATCATATGCAATATCTTGATGGGTACTATGAATAATATCATCTTTAGTAACCCTTGCTTTTTCTTTTAAGTAGCCAATTAAACGCTCATCCATTTTTTGGAAGGCAATACTGTCTAGTGTACTTAAAAGTTCGTTTAGTCTTACGTGGTAACTGTTAAAAACGAAGTTTCGCCAAGACTTATATTTGGCTGTCCATTCTTCCATTTTCTGAATAGGAACCATAATCAGTTTTGCATCGGTCTCTGCAACAGCTCTTATTTCACTTTTGGCATCGCCCATACAACAAGCCATGGTCATAGAACAGGTATCTCCTTTTTCTAGGTAGTATAGCAACAATTCATCACCATCTTCATCTTCCCGTAAAATTTTAATAACTCCAGAAATCAATAAAGGCATACCTCTTAAGTAGTCACCTATTTCTATTAATTTATAACCTTCGGGCACTTCTTTAAAAGTACCTACTTGTACAATTTCATTAATAAGTTCTGGCTCAAAGATATTTCCGTATTCTTCCGTTAAATTCTGAATCATGCTAAGGTTAATTAATTTTTTGAGCTATTTCTTTATCATATTTAAAAAACATATTTGCCCAAATTGATTTTGACACTGCTGCTATCCAAGGCATAGTCAAGATCAGTACGACAACTATAGTAATGAACAAGGTAGGCAATGAAAGGTCTAAACCAAATAATAATATTAATACATAAGTAGCTACAGCTACGGCAATACCTACTGCATAAGATACATACATAGAACCAGTATAAAAACTAGGTTCAATACTATATTTTAAATCGCATTTCGGGCAACGTTCTTTTACCTTATTAAAATTACTTAATTTATAAGGATTAGCCTCAAAGAATTTTCCTTTATGGCATCTAGGGCAACTTAAAAATATGATACTGTACAACTTGGAACCTTTTGGTAACATGCATTAAAATTTAGCAACAAAATTATTGGATTTGGATTATCTGATCGGTAACATTGGTTACATAACAAAGCATTCTATAACTATTAAAAGAGGGGTAAGTTATTTTTTTACATTGTACTGTGAACTGATAAAAATCATATTATAAACTATTTATGACATGTAAGTTTGTTATTAAATAAGACTTTTATGTGTTCGCTTGTTCAAAAATATAATGTTCCAGGACCTAGATATACTAGTTACCCTACTGTTCCTTTTTGGGATATTTCTACATTCTCAGGTAAGAAGTGGGAAGAAACAGTTAAGAAAAGCTTTCACCTTAGTAATTCATCTACAGGTATAAGCCTATATATACATTTACCGTTTTGTGAAAGTATGTGTACGTTTTGCGGTTGTCATAAGCGTATTACAAAAAGGCACGATCTGGAACTGCCTTACATAAAATCAATTTTAAAAGAGTGGGGGTTATATAGAAATTTGTTTGATGAAAAACCGATTATTAAAGAACTACACTTAGGTGGTGGTACACCAACATTTTTTACTCCAGAGAATTTAAAATTTCTTATTGAAGGAATTTTAAGAATAGCCACAAAAGCCGAAGATGCTGAATTTAGTTTTGAAGGTCACCCTAACAATTCTACAAAAGAACATTTACAGGCATTGTATGACGTTGGGTTTAGAAGAGTAAGCTTTGGTGTTCAAGATTATAATGAAACAGTACAAAAGGCAATTAATAGAATTCAACCTTTTGAAAATGTAAAAAATGTAACCGAATGGTCTAGGGAAATAGGTTATGATTCTATAAGCCATGATATTATATTTGGTCTGCCCCATCAAAAATTAGAGCATGTTATAAATACCATAGAAAAAACAAAAGAACTAAAGCCAGATAGAATTGCTTTTTATAGCTATGCACATGTGCCGTGGTTGGCTGGAAACGGTCAAAGAGGGTATAATGATGCAGATTTACCTGCAGGTGAAGAAAAGAGAACTCAGTATGAAGTTGGTAAAGAATTGCTGTTAGAGTATGGTTATCATGAAATTGGTATGGACCATTTTGCTTTAGAATCTGATAGTTTGTTTAAAGCTATGGAAAATGGAACCCTACATAGAAATTTTATGGGATATACTAGTTCTAATACCCATTTGATGGTTGGGTTAGGAGCATCTAGTATAAGTGATAGTTGGTATGGTTTTGCACAGAATGTAAAAAATGTAGAAGAGTATCAAAATTTAGTTGCAAACGATATTATTCCACTTTATCGAGGTCATATTTTAACAGAAGAAGATCAAATTATAAGAAGACATATCTTAAATTTAATGTGCCAGTTTCAAACATCATGGAGTGTATTTAAATTGCATTTACCGCAATTGGATAGTATACTAGATAGGCTTAAAGAACTGGAAAGAGATGGTATTGTGGTAATTACCGAGGGTAATTTAAGAATTACAGAAAAAGGCAGACCTTTTGTACGTAACGTTTGTATGGCATTCGATTTACCATTACAGGATAAATCGCCAAATACCAAGTTGTTTTCAATGACCGTTTAATATTAAAAAAGATAAAGTCCCTATTTTACTAATTGCTAAAAAAATTAATCATGAAAAAAATTATTGTACTTACAGATTTTTCAGAACAATCGGAATATGCTTTAAAAGCAGCTGTTGATTTAGTCAAGAAACACGATGTAGAACTTTTTGTTGTTCACATGTTAGAGCTTAACCAGGCCATACTTCCGTCAACAGATGGTATTTATATAGAGCAAACAGTTTTCATGGTAAAATTGGCAGAGAAGAACTTAAATGAATTCTTAAAGAAACCATATTTAGATGGTGTTAAGGTAACACCGGTAATAAAACATTACAAAGTTTATAGCGAGTTAGATGCAATGGCAAAAGAGCACGATGCAGACTTAATTGTCATGGGCTCTAATGGTGCTAGCGGATTTGAAGAATTGGTTATAGGATCTAATGCAGAAAAAGTGGTTAGAAATGCAACCGTACCTGTTTTGGTGATAAAAGGTAAGGTTGAAAATTTAAACATTGAACGTTTTGTTTTTGCTTGTGATTTTAATGATGATAATTTACCTGCTTTTCAAAAAGCAAGTGAGTTTGCAAAATTACTAAAGGCATCTATGGAAGTTGTTTTTATAAACACACCTAATGATGATTTTTTAAGCAACAGAGATGCATATCAAAAAATAAACAAGTTTTTGACCAAAGCAAATTCAGCGCAACAAGTAGAAATTTATAATGACTATAGTGTAGAGCAAGGTATTATTAATTATGGTAATACAATACTTGCAGATGCTATTGCCATACCTACGCATGGCCGTAAAGGAATTTCACACTTCTTCAATGGCAGCGTTGGTGAAGATGTGGTGAACCATGCTAGAATACCAGTGATTACATTTAAAATATAGATACTAACCTATACTATAGATAAGAATAAATCCAAGGTGAAAGCCTTGGGTTTATTTGTGTATAATTTTTATGACGAATAATTACTTGCCTAGGTGTTCATTATAAAATTTCCAAGCCTGTTTAGCAACGTCTCTACCTAATTCTAAACCTGCTATATTATCGGCTTGTATGTGGTAACCGCCCATTACTCTAGACATTCCCGCCATGTTTGCGGCTTCGGTAAATGTGGGAAAAGTTATGGTAACAGGTTTTCCGTAGAATGCAGAATCTATTTCTGTTAAAGTTCCTGGTACCAATTCAATAGACTCGCCAAAATAATCATCACCGGTAAAAAGGCGCAATATTTCTGCACAACCACCACTAATGGTACTATGACCAGATGTGTAACTAGGAAACGGTGGGCAAAGAAAAATATCAGGAGAATAAGGTCTCCATTCTTGTCCTTTCATTTCAACAATACCTACACCGGGTCCGCCCCAAGCTTTAATCATCTTGTCTTTGTAATATTCATGTACTAGAGCGTATGGTCTAGCATAGTCGTAGTACATTTTTGAATCCCAAGAAGCTATGAAAGCATCCATAGCAGTAATTTCAGTTAAGAAATACATTTTTACATCTTGGTCAAGGGTATGGTTATCTCGGCGAGAAACATCTTGCGCAAATTTCAACCAGTGTCCCGCTTGTTGAACAGACTGTGGTCCGTCTCGCATAAATTCGACCAAAGCTTTATCTTCATCGGTAAGGTTGGCCTGTAGATCAACAACTTCTTTAACTTCTTTTTTTAACTGTTCTGATCCTACCATTGGTGGTGGTCCTGGTCTAAATTGATCAGCTGATGTCATGGTGATAGGAATTACTTTTTGCCAGTAAGGAGTAAGGCATCCTGGTGCATATTGTCCGCCTTTTCCATCAGAAAAGTATTTAGGTTGCCAACGGTTGATGTCTGTACTTTCATCTGCAGTATTTACCGGGCTATAATTAGTATAGTCAAAATAAGCCTCTCCGTTAGATTCTTCTACTTCGCCATATTGATTACTCCCATCATTTTTTCTTGCTTCTATAGTTGCTTTAGCTGCCAAATTACCAACACCTTCTGGAGTAGTAGGGTCAGTAGAAGTATTATCTGGATCAAGACCTAATTCCACCATAAATTTCCTGAACATTTCTGTATCAGAATAGTAATATTCTTTCATGGCACCAAAAGCGGCATAACTAATAGCAATTTCTTTATTTGAAAGTGTTTGCTCTGCTAATGGTCTTCTTTCTACATTTTTTAGGTAAACAGGAATTGCATTTTCATCATATACAGACCAAGCATCAAAAATAGAGACAAAGATTAAACCAAGGTAGCGAGAGGTTATCGTAGGTCTTGGTTTAAATTTTTCGGTATCGGAAGCCGTTGCGTCCAACGCCATTTTCCCCCATTTATAGGCTATGTTTTCAGTTCCCTTTGGTTCTTCTAATTTTTGCTGTGAAAAAGAGAGTTCTATGTTCAACAAAACAAAGGCTGAAACTAAGAGTAAAAATCTTATCATGTGTTTGGTTTATAGGTTGTTGGTTGACTATCAAATATAATGAAGACAGTGAAAAATCTAAAATTTAGGCTGTAAGAACATTCTGTATGAAATCATTTAATTGATGCATTTGTGGTTTCCCTTTTTTCTTACCGCTTCTGCCAGCAAAATAGAGTACAAACCATATTACTACTAATATTACCATAATACCTATTTGTATATGATACATTCCGTTTAAAGATGCACTGGCATATGCCCAGATACCAACAATTATAAAAAGTGTAGCAACTACGAAATGTATGAACATAAAGAATGTCCAAAGAGTAGGGTTGGGACCAAATACGCCATGTAACCGACAGTTGTGCAAATCAATTTCATCAATTTCTAAGTGAAGCTGAGGTGACCAAAAGTGATGTTCTTTTTGATTGAATTTGATGAATATATGCTCATCTAATCGTTTTATTAAAAATGGCGCTTCTTTTGTTTTTTCAAATTTAGAAAGAACAATTTCTTTGGTTGTAGGTATATCTAATTGAAACCTAGGGCGAAGCACAATTTCGTTCGGTAACGGTTTCATATTAGTATTGTTAGTTTGGCAGAAGCCATTAATTATGACACTCTATGGCACTTGAAGCTAATTCTGTAACAGGTGCTGGTGATACGTAAGGTATACCAAGACCAAGACCTCTTAGAATGAAAAGTACACCAATAATAACGACAAAAACAGGAATAGCTCTTTGTACTTTTTGACGTACACCACCTTTTAGTAGATTACTAAAATAAATTGCAGCAGTCATTAAGGGTAGGGTACCTAAACCAAAAAGAACCATGTAAAGACTACCTTGTAATGCGTCGCCCATTGCTATTGAAGCAAAAAGCGCCATGTACACCAATCCGCATGGTAAAAACCCGTTTAAGAAACCTATGGTTAAAAAGGTATCTGGTGATTTCTTCTTCAGCTCTTTCCCCAGTTGGTTTTTAACTTTTGATATAATTTTATAAATGGGTTTGGAAAGATTGTATTTATTGAAGGTTTTATAAGGAATTAAAACTACCAGAATCATTAACGCCCCAATGGCAATAGAGAGTTTTTGTTGTAAACCGAATATTGAAAGCCCCTTTCCAAGTAAGCCAAATATCAGACCTATGAACCCGTAAGCTAATAATCGTCCAAAGTGATATATAAATATTTGACCGAATTTTTTATAGTTGTTTGTTCTATCTACCGGAAGCATAAAGGCTATGGGTCCGCACATACCTACGCAGTGCAAACTTCCCATGAATCCTAATATGAGGGCAGATAATAGCATGTACTAAAATGTTATACTCTCTTTATGTAAAAAATCCTTTCCTTCGTGTTTCCAAAATATTTTAATGTCCCATCGACCATCCAACAATTGATTGTCAGGTATGAGCAAATGTGAATCGGATAAACTTATGGGCAAGTCAAAATCCAAATTCTTGTTGGATGGTCTGTAAAGGGACACTGTGCCAGTAACATTAGTGTCATCATAACCTTCAGGAAAAAGAATTAATAATCCTTCAGGAGAATTTTTTAATTGTATTTGCGTAGGTGCAATTTGAGCATTTTTCTCTGCATCTATCTCTTTTTGATAACCAAGTTCAGCTTTATAATACTCTTCTGTAACCAAATCATGGTTGGCATTATGGCTTGTAGTCATTGTAACTACGAAAAACATAATAAAACTAATAAATGCAACTATGGCAATTACAATACCGGTACCCCAATTAATTTTCATATTTTTCTTTTTAAATCTATTTATAACTACGTGGTGCCAAGAAGCGAGCCGTAGTGGTCTCTATTAACTTGTCTTTACTGTAAACCCCAATTTTAAGGTTATTTTTATCACCGCTCAAAGCTGCTGCATTAATCTCAATAAACAATGTACCTTCTGCTAGAGCTTCTGGTTGAACATCAAAATTATCATTACGTACCAGTTTAATTTCACCCTTAGGAGATATTAATTCAAAATGAACATCTTCAACCGCTTTAGTGGTTTTGTTCAATAATTTATAGGTAAACACATTACTAATTATATTCCCTTCTTTATGTTCGTAAAGTTGACCAGGTAATCTAAGAATATTTGCTTCCAAATCATTTCTTAAGAACATCATACCAACAAGTACTCCGGTTAAAATTATCAGTACTGCGGTATATCCTTTTAAGCGTGGTGTAAACTTGAACTTTTCCTTTTTGGTGATTTCATCTTCACTTGCATAACGGATCAATCCTTTAGGTAGATTTACCTTTTCCATTATGGTATCGCACTCATCAATACAAGCAGTACAGTTTACACATTCTAGTTGCGTTCCGTTTCTAATATCTATTCCCGTAGGGCAAACGTTTACACATTGAAAACAGTCTATACAATCACCATGGCCAAGTTCTTCACGATTTTCATTCTTACGCCATTTTTTTCTACCGTTTTCAGCTTCTCCACGTTTATGGTCATAAGCAACAACAATAGATTTGTTATCCAATAAAACCCCTTGCATACGTCCGTAAGGACAGGCAATAATGCACACTTGCTCTCTAAACCAAGCGAAAACAAAATAGAATACCGCTGTGAAAATCAACAGCGAAACCATGGTGCTTACATGTTGAGTAGGACCATCTGTTATATATTGAATTAAACGATCGCTACCAATAAGATATGCAAGAAATACATTAGCTATGATAAACGATATAATAAAAAAGATAAACCATTTCAATGTACGTTTACGAATCTTCTCTGCGCTCCATTCTTGTCTGTCTAGGCGAATTTGAGCACCGCGATCTCCATCGATCCAAAATTCTATTCTACGAAAGACCATTTCCATGAAAATAGTCTGCGGGCACATCCATCCACAGAAAATACGTCCAAAGGCTACTGTAAATAGCGCAATGAAAACTACTCCAATAATCATTGAGATTACAAAGAGGTGGAAATCTTGTGGGTAAAAAGGGAAACCAAAAATGTTAAAACGTCTTTCTAAGACATTGAACATTAAAAATTGGTTGCCGTTTATTTTAATAAAGGGAGACAATATCAAGAAGGCAAGCAGCACGTAACTTACATATTTACGGTACTCGTAAAGTTTACCACTTGGCTTTTTTGGGAATACCCAAGCACGCTTACCATCTTCTTTAATGGTGCCTATGGAATCTCTAAAATTATCTTGATCTTGCGACATTTTCTCTCTCTTTAAGTGCCTTAAGAGGTTTTACGCTCTCATTGTATTCAGTTCATGGTAACCGAAGCAGAATCAATTGCTACTTCTGGCATTGTTTGTTCAGCTGGAGCTTCTTGTGCGGGCGCATTTGGGTCTACCCATATATCACCTTCAGGTGCTTTTGGATTGGCAGCTGTAGTACCTTGAAAACTTAAGACATAACTTGCTACCTGTGCAATCTCTGCAGGTTTTAAGTTTTGTTTCCAGGCGATCATACCTTTACCATCACGACCACCTTCAGATATAGTGTGGAATACATTTTTAATACCGCCACCAAGAATCCAGTTTTGATCTGTTAGGTTAGGTCCAATTCCACCGCCACCATCAGCCATATGACAAGCAACACAGTTTCCTTCAAAAATGCCTTTACCGGCACTAAGGTCTGATGCATCAGTTAAAAGTTCGACCGTATTGGCATCAACAAGACCTTTTGCTGTTTTTTTGTATTCCTCAATTTCTAATTGAGCAGCAGCTACTTCTTGTTCATATTCCATAGTTTGGTTATAGTCGTTAAAGACATGAAAACGAAGTAAGTATACTACGCCAAAAACAATAGAAGCATAAAATAGATATACCCACCATGGCGGTAAATTATTATCCAATTCGCGAATACCATCGTAGTCGTGATCTAGTATAATTTCACTTTCTGCCTCCATAGGTTTAGTGCCCAACATTTTGTTGTACACTTTTTTACCCCATGTCCATTCCCATTTTTCTTCCTTAGCAGCTACATAACGAACTTTTGCTTCTTCGTCAAGTGTATTGTAAAGCACATTTTCAATGGCTTGTACAATAAAGGCAATAGCTATTAATAGTAACAGGATAAGTGCCATAAAACCGAACATCATAGTAGGGTAGGCTAGAAAAGCCGGCTTGTCTCCACTATCAATATAAACTTCCATGAGTACGATGACCAAGAAAAAAGCTAATGTTATTCTTAACCACCAGGCTGTATTGTTTTTCATAATTCGTTGTTTAGTTGGTTATCTTCTTCTAAAGGCAATTCGCTAACTTCTTTTATGTATGATTTTGAGGCTGTAATTACCCACCAAAATAACAATGTGAAAAACACAAAGAAGATAAGTAATGATATCATGGGGTAGGTTGCTACACCATCTATAGTTTCCATGTAACCTTTTACAAATTTGAACATGATTTTTTAGTTTTATTTATCAGATAATAATTCACCAGTTTCCTTCACCTTAATATCTGTACCTAATCTTTGTAGGTAAGCAATTAAGGATACAATTTCACGGTCTCTCATTTCTATGAATTCTTCACCGTTTTCTGCAGCATATTTTTTGTCTGCTTCGTAAGATCTTGCAAAATCGGGATCACTATATAAGTTCTTCTCAATTTTCTCTGCCTGTGCATCCATTAGAGCATCAGCATTTGCAATTTCTTCTTCTGAGTAAGGAACGCCTAAAGTTACCATAGCTTCCATTTTAGCTTGTATATCACTACGGTCATGCTCATCACGTATCATCCAAGAATAAGAAGGCATAATAGAACCGGACGATGTACTTTGTGGATCATACATATGGTTTAAATGCCAGTTGTCAGAGTACTTGCCACCAATTCTTAATAAATCTGGACCAGTACGTTTACTACCCCAAAGGAATGGGTGATCGTAAACGAATTCACCAGCTTTGGCATATTCACCATAACGTTCAACCTCACTTCTAAAAGGACGAACCATTTGAGAGTGACAACTTACACAACCCTCACGAATATATAGGTCACGACCCTCTAATTCTAAAGGAGTATATGGTTTTACACTTGTAATAGTAGGTATGTTAGATTTTACCAAAATGGTAGGTACAATTTGTATGATACCACCAATCAAAATAGCTACGGTAGCTAAAATGGTTAATTGAATAGGCTTACGCTCTAACCAAGTATGGAAAGTTTCACCTGCTGTTCTATGTTTAGAAACACGTGTAAGTGCAGCCGCTTCCGCTAACTCATCTTCTATAGTACTTCCAGATTTAATAGTACGAACTACGTTATAAATCATAACACAAGCTCCTACAATATAAAGGCTACCACCAATGGCACGCATCCAGTACATAGGCATAATTTCATGTACGGTTTCTAAGAAGTTACCATAAACCAAAGTCCCATCTGGATTAAATTCTTTCCACATTAAAGCTTGTGTAAATCCAGCTACATACATAGGTAGGGTATATAGAATAATACCTAAAGTACCGATCCAAAAGTGGAAGTTCGCCAAACCGATAGAGAATAATTTATTCTTGGTCATTTTAGGTACCAACCAGTAGATCATACCAAAGGTTAAGAAACCGTTCCATGCCAATGCACCAACATGTACGTGAGCAATAATCCAATCACTAAAGTGGGCAATTGCGTTTACGTTTTTAAGAGAAAGTAAAGGACCTTCAAAGGTTGCCATACCATAACCGGTAATTGCAACAACCATAAATTTTAAAACAGGATCGGTACGTACTTTATCCCAAGCACCTCTTAAAGTTAGAAGTCCGTTGATCATACCACCCCAAGATGGAGCCAATAACATAATAGAAAAGGCAACACCTAAATTCTGAGCCCAATCTGGTAAAGCAGAATATAATAAGTGGTGTGGTCCTGCCCAGATATATATAAAAATCAATGACCAGAAGTGAACTATAGATAGTCTATAAGAGTACACCGGTCTGTTGGCCGCTTTAGGAACAAAGTAATACATAAGACCTAGGAACGGAGTAGTCAAGAAAAATGCAACCGCATTATGGCCGTACCACCATTGTACCAAAGCATCTTGAACACCAGCGTAAACCGAGTAACTTTTTAATGCACTAACAGGTAATTCTAAACTGTTGAAAATATGAAGTACCGCTACGGTTACAAAAGTGGCCAGATAAAACCAGATAGCCACATAAAGGTGACGTTGTCTTCTTTTGATCATGGTACCGATTAGGTTTACACCAAAAGCAACCCATACTACAGCGATAGCTAAATCAATAGGCCATTCAAGTTCGGCATATTCTTTAGAACTTGTGTATCCTAAAGGTAAGGTTATAGCGGCGGCTACAATAATTGCCTGCCAGCCCCAAAAATTGAATTTACTTAGAAAGTCACTATACATACGCGCCTTTAATAGACGTTGCGTAGAGTAGTAGACCCCTGCGTAGATAGCATTACCTACAAATGCAAAAATTACCGCGTTGGTGTGCAACGGGCGTAAGCGACCAAAACTTAACCATGATATACCATCTGTTAAATTGGGGAACATGAACATAAAGGCCAATAATAAGCCTACAGACATACCCACAATACCCCAGAACATGGTTGCATAAAGGAAATTTTTCACGATTTTGTTATCGTAATAAAACTGCTGTACTTCCATAATTATACTTGTTTATTTAGTTGGATTTTCTCTTGTTTAAACTCTTTTGTAACGGTCTTTTTAGGTTTGACCAATTCATCTTCAAATAGCATACGAACAGATGGAGTGTAAGAATCATCGTATTGTCCTTGTTTTACAGACACGATAAAGGCAATGAAAAAGATAATCGCCACAACTAGACTAATAGCTAGTAAAACATAAATAACACTCATACCTACCTGAATTATTCGGTAAAAATAAGTGGGTTGTATACCTTAGAAAATGACAAATGTCATACTTTAAAATTTTTCTTAAAAAACTTAAATATATTAGATGATAGGGTAATCAGTGATAGGTTTTATTATGTTGTAAATGAGCTATTTAAAATAATATTCACAGTGAAGAATAATATTCCGATTATGTTAAAATATATGATTTATATTTTTGTGATAAGATGAATGTAAGTCGCAGAATAAGTTAGTCCTAATCAAATTTTTACTTGAATTAGTATTCATCAGATTACGGCAATTTTCTACCAAGTAGGTTGGTCATAATCGTAGTGAAAACAACAATACTGATAGAGCTTAATGGCATGAGTATCGCCGCAATAACAGGCTCTAATTGTCCAGTAATCGCAAAATAAAGTCCTACACAATTATATAGCAGCGATAGCATAAAGCTCATTTTAATAATACGTATTGCTTTCTTTGAAGCCAAAATATAACTGTATAACTGTTTAAATTTTGTAGCATCTAAAATAGCATCGCAGGCAGGGGAGAAGACATTAATGTTTTCTGATATGGCTATACCTACATTGCTTTGTGCCAGCGCTCCTGCATCGTTTAATCCGTCGCCCACCATTAGTACTTTTTTTCCTTGATCTTGTAACGTTTTTATGAACTTTAATTTCGTTTCAGGTTTCTGATTAAAGTAGAGTGGAGTCAATTTTGGTAACAATGCCTCTAGTCGCTCTTTTTCTCCTTCATTATCACCAGAAAGTATCGCCAAATTTAGCGTTTCAGACATCTCTTTGAAAACAGATGAGAGTCCGTCACGATATTGATTTTGAAAAACATATCTACCTTTATAGTCATTATTAGAACTGATATAGATAGAAGTGTCAAGCACATTATCTGTATTGGCTTTACCAACAAAATTGGCAGAACCAATTTTCATATTTATGTCATCTTTAGAACTTTTTAATCCCTTTCCAACATGTTCTTCATATTCATCTAAGGTTATGATATTCTGTTCTTTAAGTAGATCATATAAAGATCTGCTTAAAGGGTGGTTAGAAGCTCTAATGGTATTTTTTAAGATAGATTCCTCCTCAGGGGTCAAAGGCATTCCTTCGTAGTGCGCTGTACTTTTTTGCGTAGTTGTGATTGTTCCTGTTTTATCAAAAACTGCAGTATCAATTTTTGCTAATTGTTCTATGGTCTGCGTGTTTTTAATGTAGAATTTTTTCTTGCCAAAAATGCGAAGCATATTGCCCAATGTAAATGGTGATGCCAATGCTATAGCACATGGGCAGGCAATTATTAATACCGCCGTAAAAACGTTCAAAGCTTTAGATGGGTCGTAAAATAACCAGAATGTAGTAGCAGTAAAGGCTATTGAAAGTACTGTGATAGTAAAGCGTCTGCCAATGCTGTCGGTTAGATTTTGAAAGGCATTTGCTTTATCCGTCTTAAAAACGGCATTGCCCCATAATTGGGTCAAATAACTTTGCGAGACAGATTTTAGGGCAATCATTTCGATAACTCCGTTTAGTTGCTTTCCACCAGCAAATATTTGTTCACCGGTATTTTTTGATACGGGTTCAGATTCTCCAGAAACAAAACTGTAGTCTATTTGTGCATTACCGTATACCAATGTACCGTCTACGGGAATCATTTCTTCATTTCGTATAAGTATTCTATCACCTTTTACAATTTCTTGTACAGGAACCGTTTCTTCTTTACCACTAGTATTTAATCTTGTAATTGCAATGGGGAAGTATGACTTATAATCGCGTTCAAAAGATAAAAAGCTGTAGGTTCTTTGTTGAAAGAATTTACCTAGTAAAAGAAAGAAAACCAATCCTGTTAGGGAATCAAAAAAACCACTTCCTAAATCAAAAGTAATATCAAAAGTACTTCTTAGAAAAAGTACTAGAATACCAAGGGCTATGGGTACATCTATGTTTAAAAGTTTTGCGCGTAGTCCTTTATAGGCAGAAACAAAATAATCCCATCCTGCATAGAAAACTACCGGTAGTGAAAATATGAACATCATCCATCTAAATAGATTTTGATATTTATTCAGCCAAAATTCACCACCCGATGCCGCGCTTGATCCTAAATCAAAATACTCAGGAAATGAAAGAAACATAACATTGCCAAAAGCGAAACCGGCAACGCCTAATTTATAAATGAGGCTTCTGTCTATAACCTTCTTTTTACCATCAAAATCTTCTAACGAAATATAAGGCTCATATCCAATTTTTGCTAAAAGCAAGACTAAGTTTTTTAAGCTGAAACCCTCTTGCTTATAGGTGATACGTATTGTTTTCTTGGGGAAATCTACTTGAGAATTGGTAACATGGCTGTTCAGCTTATTTAAATTCTCTAGAATCCAAATACAGGAACTACAGTGTATAGTGGGTATATAAAGGTTAATGATTTGAATGTTGCCATCATTGAACTCCGTTAGTTTAGAAATGATTTCTTCATTATCCAGAAAATCATATTTTCCTTCTATAGCTTTTGGGGTAGTACCTGCCGCCGCTTGTAGTTCATAATAATGAGACAAGTCGTTACTGGAAAAAATTTCATAGACAGTTTTACAACCGGCACAACAGAACGATTTTTCATCAAATGTTATGAGTTGTCTTTCACAAGGATCGCCGCAATGGTAACAATTAGTAGCCTGCATAAATTTAAACTAATAAGTATGGCAAAGGTGAAAATCATACACAATCTAAAACATGATAATTGTCAGTTAATACATTCGCAGGCTTGTTTATTTTTGGCGGATAATAAATAATATTGCCATGGAACATAGATGTGAAAATTGTATCATTAGACAGTTTAATTCACTCCGTGCGTTAAATAAAGACGAGTTAAAAAAAGTCTCAGATTCTAAAATTTCTAAGATAATAAAAAAGGGAGATGCTTTATTTACGGAAGGGCAGAAACTTGATGGGGTATTTTGTGTACGCAATGGCGTATCTAAATTATCTAAATTGAGTAGTAATGGTAAAGAGCAGATTGTAAAATTGACCAATAGGGGAGAGATTATGGGGCAGCGCTCTGTAATTGCAGAAGATTTCACCAATTTAAGTGCAACTGCTATTAGTGAAATGGAAGTATGTTTTATACCAAAAGAAACCATCTCTAATATCTTAAATACAAATCCGTATTTTTCATTAGAAGTACTTAGACACTTGGCTCATGACTTAAAAGAAGCCGATGATGTTATTGTAAATATGTCTCAGAAAACCGTAAAGCAGCGTTTGGCTGAAGCTTTCATTTATTTGAAGAATAATTATGGGGAAGATGTGAACGGATTTCTTTCACTAACATTAAGTAGGGATGATTATGCAAATATTGTTGGGGCGGCAACCGAGTCTCTAATTCGTATGATTTCTGAATTCAAGAAAAAAGGACTTATTAAGACCGATGGTAAGAAAATAGGGATAGTACAAGATTGTACGCTGCAAGAACTTGCCGACGGATTTTAAATAATTTACTATTCTGATAAATGTCATAGTTTCAGTTCTATAGTGAGCCTACATTTATCATTCAAATGATTTACCTCATTCATGAGAAATATTTTAATACCAACCGATTTTTCAACAGCTGCTTGGAATGCAACTAAATACGCATTACAACTATTTGCAGAATCTAAGTGTGTGTTTCACTTTCTTAATGCATATACACCAGAATTATATAGTAACCGTTTAATGGCAGGTAGAATAGCTGAAACTTCTAAAACGTGTTCAGCCCAATTAGCCTCAGAAAAAGGATTGCAAAAAACAATAAAAAGAATTAAAAAAGAATACAATAACCCGCTTCATACCTATAAGTCGATTTCAACTTTTTCTATGTTAATAGATGAGGTTAGAGAAGTGGTTGTGCAACAACACATAGATTTTGTTGTAATGAGTGCTAGTGGTGCTGCAGACGATGATTCCATTTTTTTAGGAAGAAATACAGTTCGTATTTTAAATAATGTAGACAAATGCCCCGTTTTAGTAATACCTGCAGCGGTGCAATTTACATATTTGCAACATATTTCATTAGTATCGGAACACAATCATTTATTCAATAATGATGAATTAAACCCCGTGGCAAAACTGGCAAAAGAATTTAATTGTTCAGTTGAAATTGCAAGCTTGCAAAATGCAATTTCCCCAAGATCAGACTTACAACAACTAAATCACGTAACTATAGGTAGTTCATTACGTAATATTGTTCATAAGATTCAGGCTTTAAATATGGACACTACCTTAACAACTACTTTAAAGAAGTATGTTGATCAAACTAATTGCCAATTAATTGTACTGCCCAATGGTGCTAATAGTTATTTAAGAAATTTATGTAATGATTTTATTGTAGGTAAATCCACATTTTGCTGTAACCTACCAATGTTATCATTGCAATTAAGTGAGAATAACATAAGTGTGAGTCAGTAAATAAAGGTCTGAAAAGGTTTTGTTGTATTTATAATCACAAAATTTTACATATTAGTTTGTGTTAAGGGTAATCCTATCAATTTATTCTAAATATCTTTAACACCAAATAAACCTTAATACATACTAAAGTGAGCGCAGTAAACGAGAAAAAAGTAGCGGCATTAGAAGCTGTAAAATATATTAAATCTGGAATGACAGTTGGTTTAGGTACCGGTTCTACTGCATTTTTTATGATTGAGGCTATTGGCGAAATGGTTAAGAACGGTTTGGAGATAAAAGCCGTTGCAACATCTGAAGCGACTAAAAAATCAGCTACTAATCTTGGTATAAATGTAATTACGTTAGCAGAAGCAAAAAGGCTAGATGTTACAATTGATGGGGCAGATGAGGTAGATGAAGACTTTCAATTGATAAAAGGTGGCGGCGGCGCTTTATTACGAGAAAAGATAGTGGCACATAATTCAGATTTGAATATTATCATTGCCGATTCCTCTAAAAGTGTATCTCGCCTTGGTAAGTTTAAATTGCCCATAGAAACTATACCATTTGCTACACAACTTATCATCAAAGAGCTTAATGAAATGGGATTAAAACCTGTTCAACGTATGAACGGTGATGAAGATTATAAAACCGATGAGAATAACGATATTGTAGATATTGATATTTGGGATACCAATATTAAACTGTCGGATTTAGAACAACAATTAAAAGCAATACCCGGTATTGTAGAAACCGGCTTGTTTTTGACATCGACCAATTTGGTTATTATTGGAAAAGGAGAGCAAGCAACTACATCGAAAAAATAAACTATGCAAGACGAGAAACATTATGGTACTAGAAGCGGATGGTTACGTGCAGCCGTTTTAGGGGCTAATGATGGTATTTTGTCAACAGCAAGTTTGGTAATAGGTGTTGCCGCGGCAAGTACGACCAGAGAGCCCGTTATTTTAGCGGGAGTGGCAGGCTTGGTAGCAGGTGCCTTATCAATGGCTGCAGGTGAATATGTATCTGTAAGCTCACAAGAAGATTTAGAAAAAGCCGATCTAGCTCGAGAAATGATAGAGCTAGAAGAAATGCCAGAGGAAGAACTCAAAGAACTGGCTAAGATTTATGAAGAGCGTGGTTTAGATGCTAATTTGGCGTTGCAAGTTGCAGAGCAATTAACTGCTCATGATGCTCTGGGTGCCCATGCTAGAGATGAGTTGGGCATAAACGATATTACACAAGCTAATCCGTTATTGGCGGCATTATCATCTGGTGGAGCTTTTGTTTTCGGCGGATTATTACCTGTTCTTGTAGCCTATTTTGGTCCGCTGGAACAGATGGAATATGTGCAGTATGGTTTTGCGGTAGTATTCTTGGCAGTTTTAGGGGCAATTGCGGCTAAAGCGGGCGGTTCTAATATCTGGAAGGCAGTATTAAGAATTAGCTTTTGGGGTACGGTAGCCATGGCAATTACGGCACTAATTGGTCATCTGTTCGAGGTTAATCTAGCGTAATTACCTTTTAGTTACAGGAGCAGCAATTTCATTGAATTCTTGCTTTGAAAAATTTCCTTTAAGAACCTCCTTTAAAAAATCACTTATCAATTCTGGAAAATCAAAACCTAGGGAGGCCCATTCATGTCCGCCATTTTCATTATAAAACACGCTGAAGTTTCCGCCAATATCAGATAATCGTTCTGCAATAGCTTTAGGTCCGTTAATTCGTAAATAGCCCGTTTCATTAGAACTGCAAAATCGATGTGGATTAGTATCTATGGGAATAATAGAATCTTTGACCCCATGAAGAAATAGTAATGGCACTTTATTGCTATTATCAATATAGTTCTCGTCTAAAACCGCGCCCGATAAAGCAACTGCTCCGGCTATTTCTGCATTAGGATAAGGCAGGTTTTTAAAGCGATAGTCATAACGCATAAATTGAAAATTTAAAATGGTTTCAGCACCGGCACTGCTGCCTATCAAAAATATTTTGGTAGGGTCTGCCTTAAAAGGCAATGAATCTTTAGTTAAGTAATTTATGGCCTTAGAAAGATCTGCAACAGCTTCAACATAGGTATCAATTTTAATGGAAGCTGGGCAATCGCACCCAAAAGATTTTCCTTTTCTAGATAGCCGGTAATTAATAGAAGCCACATTAAATCCTTGCCTTGCTAAATAGGTGCTCAATCTTTTTTCATCACCCCCATTTCGTTGTCCGGCAGTGAATCCGCCACCATGTACTAAAACCACAGTAGGTTTCAATTCTAGGGTAGTGGAGGGTATACTATAAAAATCTAGCTTTAAGGTATCGGCGTAATTGTAGGTTTTCATCTGTACAGCATCGGGCGTGTTATTGGAGACTTGACAAAGCGTGGAGTTCCAAGTCAAAAATGTGCCAATTAATACGATGCATTTACAAAATAGAGAGAAAGATATGTTCGAAATCATATGGGGTATTGTAGCATTAAGGAGGGTAATAGGGGTAAACAGAATTAGGCTAAATCGTTAAAAATTAAGTATTCAGTAAACTTAACATTTTAAATATCGGGCTGTCTCCATTTATTATCAATCTTTTGTCAATATTAATATATGGGCAAATGTACTGCGTAAGTAGCTTACTTATAGTAATTAAAGGGCTAATGTGTAGAAAAGCATTGAAAAGATTATTTTCGAAAACCCTTTCGAAAGAGTACATATGATAACACATAGGTGATCTAGCGTTTAATACTTGAATACTACAGAATTATGTTGGGCAAATTATTTTAATTAGCGCCCGATATAAAGTATCTTTACGGAGATATTAGAAGTTTTAAAGTAAACACGAACCTGAAAAATAATCTAAAAATATAATGAACAAGGAACTAGATCAATTAGCAGCCGATAATATAAGGGCATTAGCTGTAGCGATGGTAGAAAAGGCAAACTCTGGACATCCAGGTGGGCCAATGGGAGGCGCAGATTACATGCACATTTTATATTCTGAATTTTTCAACTATGATCCTTCTGATATGAAATGGCCATTCCGTGACCGTTTTTTCATGGATGCTGGACACTTATCAACATTGATGTATGCGCAGTATTACCTATTGGGTAATTTCGAGAAGAATGATGTTGCTAATTTTAGACAATGGGGATCGGTAACACCGGGTCACCCAGAGGTTGATGTAGCAAGAGGTATAGAAAACACATCTGGTCCTTTAGGGCAAGGGCATACTATGGGAGTTGGTGCAGCGGTAGCGGCTAATTTTTTAAAGGCACGTTTTGGAGATTGGATGAACCATAAGATATATGGTTTCATTTCTGATGGTGGTGTACAAGAAGAAATTTCTCAAGGTGCAGGTAGAATTGCAGGTCATTTAGGTTTGAGCAATTTTATTATGTTCTACGATTCTAACGATGTTCAGTTATCATCTAAAACAGATGAGGTAACATCAGAAGATACGGCAAAGAAATATGAAGCATGGGGATGGAAAGTTGTAACCATTGATGGTCATGATCACGATCAAATAAGAAAAGCATTAACAGATGCCAATGCAGAAACAGATAAGCCAACGTTGATTATCGGTCAAACGATAATGGGTAAAGGTTGTGTAACTGCAGATGGTACTCCGTACGAAGGGTATACAGAATTGCATGGTAAGCCAATTGGCGATACAGGTGCAGATTATGAAAAGACCTTGGTAAACTTAGGTGCAGATGTAGCTAATCCTTTTGATATCTACGCTAAAGTAGAAGAGTATTACGAAGGTATTATCAATAAAAAGAAAGACGAAGCACAAGCTAAGAAAAGAGAAATTGATGCATGGCGTTCAGAGAATGCTGATTTATCTGCAAAATTAGATGGTTTCTTAGAAGGTAAATTACCTGAACTTGATTTTAGTTCAGTAGCACAAAAAGAAGGTCAGGCAACAAGAGCGGCATCATCTAACGTTTTAGCGTATTTAGCGCAGAATGTAGAGAATATGATCGTATCATCTGCAGATTTATCTAACAGTGATAAAACAGACGGTTTCTTAAAGAAAACACACATTTTAAAGAAAGGTGATTTCTCTGGAGCGTTTTTACAAGCAGGTGTAGCAGAATTAACAATGGCTACCATGGCAAATGGTATTGCATTGCACGGTGGGGTTATGGCAGTAGTTGCAACCTTCTTCGTATTTTCTGATTATATGAAGCCGGCAATACGTTTAAGTTGTATTCAAGAATTACCGGTGAAGTTTGTTTGGACACATGATGCCTTTAGAGTAGGTGAGGACGGACCAACACACCAACCAATAGAGCAAGAAGCACAAATACGTTTGTTAGAGAAATTAAAGAACCATAGCCACGAGCAAAGTTTTGTAGCATTGCGTCCTGCGGATTCTCAAGAAACCAATGTAGCTTGGAAAATGGCAATGGAAAACCAAAAAACGCCGACCGGACTTATTTTATCTCGTCAAGGGATAAAAGATCTTCCAGCGAAAAGTGGTAACCGTTACGAGGAAGCTTTAGGAGCTGAAAAAGGAGGATACTTAATACAAGAAGTAGCTGATCCAGATGTTATTTTGATCGCTAATGGTTCTGAAGTTGCAACTTTGGTAGCGGCGACTAAATTATTAGAAGAGAAAGAAGGTCTAAAAGTGAATATCGCTTCAATACCATCAGAAGGTATTTTTAGACAACAGTCTGAAGCTTACCAAGAAAAAGTGATTCCGCCAAACAAACCAGTTTTCGGACTTACGGCAGGTCTTCCTGTAAACTTGGAAGGTTTAGCAGGAGCAAACGGAAAAGTGTTTGGTTTAGAGCATTTTGGTTATTCTGCACCAGCAACTGTATTGGATGAGAAGTTCGGGTTCACCGGAGATCAAGTATACCAACAAGTAGTAGATTTTTTAAAGTAAATAGTATTTAGGGTTTGCCCTAAAGACATTCATAATAATTTTAAAATTAGAAAAAGATGAAATTTTTTATAGATACAGCAAATTTAGACGAGATTAAAGAAGCTCAGGATATGGGTATTTTAGATGGTGTTACAACTAACCCATCTTTAATGGCAAAAGAAGGCATTACTGGTGCTGATAACATTTTGGCACATTACAAGAAAATATGTGATGTTGTTGATGGTGACGTTAGTGCTGAGGTTATTTCTACCGATTATGAAGGTATGATAGCAGAAGGCGAGAAGTTGGTTAAAATTAGCCCACAAATCGTTATTAAGGTACCTATGATCAAAGAAGGTGTAAAGGCAATTAAGTACTTCTCTGATAAGGGATATAGAACTAACTGTACTTTGGTATTTTCTTCTGGTCAAGCATTATTGGCCGCTAAAGCAGGTGCAACGTATGTATCTCCTTTTATTGGTCGTTTAGATGATATCTCTACAGACGGTTTAGGGTTGATTGCTGATATTCGTTTAATCTATGATAACTACGGTTACGAAACTCAAATTCTTGCAGCATCTGTACGTCACGTAATGCATATTATTGATTGTGCTAAAATTGGTGCTGATGTTATGACAGGTGGTTTAGGTTCAATTGTTGGACTTTTAAAGCACCCATTAACTGATAGCGGTTTAGAGAAATTCTTAGCTGATTACAATAAGGGTAACTAAATCGTAAGATTTAGGCTATTGATATACAAAACCATCACTGAAAAGTGATGGTTTTTTTGTGTTAAATTAGTGCTTCTAAAAAACGACCAAACTTACTAAAGGTACATCTATTAAAATATTGAAAAGAAAATGAGAAAGAATATAATTTTTTTTATAATAACTGCTAAATTTTTATTGATTTCCAGTTGTGGAGGCGATAATGTTGATAATGAAGAGGTTATAGTAACCCCTACTAATCAAGCTCCAAATACATTCTTACTTTTGACTGTAAACGACCAATCAAAAAATATAGACTTAAAGCCTACATTAACTTGGGATGCGTCAACAGATCCAGATAATGACCCCATCAGTTACGATTTATTATTAGACAATAATTCTAATCCTAATACAATAATCGCATCCAATATAGAAGGAACTAAATTTACATTTGACTCCTTCCTACAATCCGAAGAAGTTTATTACTGGAAAGTAATAGCTAATGATGGTAATGGCAATTCTACTGAAAGCAGTGTTTTTAGTTTTACTACCATCGATTTATTTACAATTACAGATGTAACAACAGATTTATTGAGCCCTGTAGGATTAGCATTTAATGGTGATGATTTATATTACTCTGAAGTAGATGGTTACAAAGTATCAAAAGTCAATGTTTCTGAGGAAAACCCTATCGCAACAGATGTGTTAACGGAATTAATTACTGGCAGATTAGCTTTCTCTGGCAGCGAATTATATATTTCTCAGCCTCAAGCTAATCTACTCTCTAAAACTGATATATCAGTCGCAACGCCTATCATAAGTCCCGTAATCCTAGGAAGTAATGGTCCTACAGCATTAGCTTTTAATGGAAATGAATTATATGTGGCAGCGCCGGACGTAAATAAAATTAGAAAACTTAATATTTCATCTACAACACCTGCGTTTATAGATGTACTTCAATTGGAATTTGGTCCTCGCCCCGATGGTTTATTACTCAATGGTAATGATTTGTATATTGCTTTAAGAGTTGGTAACAAAATTGTTAAAATTGATATTTCGGAAAAAGAGCCTGTATTAATAAATGTAGCCACTGGATTATCTGGTCCTACTGCATTAGCACTTGATGGAGATATACTATATATTGCTGAATATGAAGGAAATAAGATTTCAAAAATTGATGTTTCATCTAATTCAACTACTGTAACAGATGTAAAATCAGGGTTATCTGGGCCAAGAGAATTAGCACTTTATGGTAATGAACTATATATTGCTGAATACGATGGCAATAGAATATCAAAAATTAATGTTCATTAATGGAAATGTTATTTACATTAAGAAAATTAATAACAGAATATTCTAAGTGGATAAGATTTTAGTTATATAAATAAAATATCTTCAACTATAGAAAAAAAAATACGAGCTCAATCGTTGTGGTTAATTTTGAAAAATGAACAGTTTACTAAAACAAATATCAGAGAAAGCAATTGACTTAGCTGATTTTGAGTTCACTCAAGAACAGATTGAAAATAAATGGTTAGGAGCTAAACCGACTGCTGAAACTGAAATAAAACTGATAGAAAAAAGACTCGGAATTGAATTTCCGAATGACTTTAAACAGTTTTTATCAATTACAAACGGATTTTCCGCGCCAAACGAAATAGAACTGACTTTCGAGCCAATTAACAAAATAGACTTCCTGAAAAATATTGACAGCCATATCATAGAAGCTTACAGTATTGAAGGAATTGAAAATATAGGAATGCAGCTTGAAAAAAGTATAGTTGTTGGAGGAATAAACGAAGAACAATACTTTCTGCTAATTCCCACAAATTCATCAAGCGATAAATGGAAATATTGGAAGTTTGCAAATTGGTTTCCTGGAGAAGAGGAGCATAAAAATTTGGAAGCTTATTTTAATGGAGTTTTGGGCTTTATGAATGAAGAAACTAAATAGGAATAAAAAACTAACCACAACAAAGTCTATAATTAATACGGACTTCGGGTTTTACGACAAGGTCTGTGTATATTTATGAAGTCGCTAAATCTTTGGAATTTTGCTTTCGAACAAAAAAAGAAAAAACTAAACAATAAGCTTTAGCTTCGTGCACAGACGGAAACGAAAATGTTTCCTTACCTCCGCACTACGCTTAGCTAAAACGTTGGCAACAAATAAATATAGCTATGAAAAAATCAACTTTAACGAATTTGGTTGCAATTTTACTGTGTTGTTTATCAACTCAATTACAAGGTCAAGAATCTTGGATTGACACTTCTATTCATAGTGGATTAATAGAATTGAAAACAGAGTACACTTTTAAAACCTTGGTTTCAAATGATTCAATTAAAACCACAACAGAAACTCTTAAGAACCTTAACAATGCTAAACTTTATTTTGACAAAATTTTTCAAACAGATTTAGACTTTGCTGTTTTATTCATTGAAAATAAAGAGTGGAGTAAGTACGCATATTTCCCACCACCTGGTTTACCTCAAGCTGGGAATGGAAATGTAATACTTGGATTAGATAAGTCTGTTGTTTCGCGAGAAATAGAAAAAATGGTTACTCAGTTACCTGAACAATATTGGACTTCATTAAAGCCTGTTTACGGAGAGAATATTGATTTGGACCTCTTTTACCGAGAGACATTATCAATTCACGAATTAGCACATCTTTATCATTTTAAAGAAGGGACTAAACCGCAAAGAAAGTGGTTACAAGAATTATTTGCCACATTGAGTATGTATTCTTTTATAAAAGAGCAATCTAATTCTTCTTATGAATTAATGGATACCTATCCAGAATTTGTAATACAATCTGGAGATAGAATGGCTGAATTTAAAACACTCAAAGATTTTGAAGAAAAATATGTTCAAAAACTAACGCCTCAAAACTATGAATGGTATCAAATGCAACTCTATCAAAACGCAAAGTCAATAATTAATTCCGGTAAAAGCGATATTTTAATAAAGCTTCTCAATTTTTTAATTAACACAGATTTAAACAAAAATGAAATACTTTCTGATTCGGAATTATCAACTCGTTTAGAAAAAGAGGTTGGTAAAGAAATAGCTGTTATCTTGACAAATTGGAAACATAAATAACTGTTGCCAACAACGTGTTTAATTCATTGCTAGTACTTGCTTACTTACGAAAATCCTCGCAGATTTTCTATTCGGTTTTTTTGTGTTAAATTATGTGCTTAAACCACGCATTAAACCAAATATAAACACGTTGCGCGTCATTTGACAAAACTAATCAACAGAATAATCACGATTAATGAAAATCAAATCATTTAGAATATCAATATTAACTTTATTTATATTACTTCTATCTTGTACAACTAAAGTTAAAGAGGATTATAGTCTTGATAGTAGTTTAAATGAATTGATTGAAAACTTCGATGGTGATGCTCATTTATACGCAGAAAATCTCACAACTGGACAAGTTATAGATATTAATGCAAGTAGTGTTCATAATGCAGCAAGTGAAGCAAAAATTTACATTTTACTTACCTATGCCGAACAAGTTATTGATGGCACGATAGACCCAACAAGCCTAATAATACTAACTGAAAAAGACAAAGTTTATGGTTCAGGTGTGTTGCGTTTCGAAATACCTGGAAATCAAGTTTCATTATCGTTCGTTGCATATTTGATGATGTCCATTTCTGACAATGTTGCAACCAATATACTTTTAAGAGAAGTAGGAGGAATAGAAGCTGTTGATAAATTTTTGAAAAAAGTAGGTATTAATGACACCAAAGTAAAAGGGGAGGTTTTTAAAGGAGAATGGATTTCAACTTCGGCAAAGTCATTAGCAATTGCAGCTCAAATATTAGCTCGGCCAGAAGAATATGGTTATTCGATTAAAGCAGCTGATTTATGCAAAAGTATTATGCTAAAACATTATGAGGATAATGGATTTGCTCGTCACTTGCCTTGGAGTCCATTTGTGGAAGAAGTCACAACTATGGAAGCATTTGGAAAATACAAACCAATATATGCCGGAATTGAATTGTACGGCAAAGCAGGATATACGCCAGGTTATAGAGGAGATGTTGCTTATGTCAAAACATCTAAAAGTGAATATATTATCGGACTAAAATGCACCAATGTGGATGATTCAAAACCGCTTAATTCGACGAATGCAGGATTTGAATTTTCAGCAGAAATTGGTAGACTTTTTTATGATTATTGGGGCAAAGAAGAAATAGACAAAAGAGAATAAAAACAAACGCACAACAATGGCTATAAGTAATTGCAAGTACACAACAAGTTAACCGCTAAACCACGCAATTACTCATAGCCCAGACCATTGTATGCCATATGAACAAACTATAATAGGACTTGATAATTGAAAAAAATAAACGTAAAAAAAGGAGCTGTTTTACAACGAAAAGGAGATATTAGTTCCAGGGTTTATCTTGTTGAAAGTGGTTTGTTGCGAAGCTATACAATTGATGAAAAAGGGAAAGAACATATATTTATGTTTGGTCCAGAACATTGGTTAGTTGCTGATAGTTGTGAACCCAATACACCTTGTCAATTATTTATAGATGCTATTGAAGACACTATTATAAATATTGCTTTAAAAGAGGATTTATTAAAAGAAGGTCCTGATTTAAATGCCTTGTTAAGAAGGTTAAATACTATGCAAAATAGGATTATAATGTTAATGAGTTCAAATGCAAAAGAAAGGTATGAGCATTTTATTAAAACGTATCCAAACATTATTCAAAGGGTTCCATTAAAAATGGTAGCTTCTTATTTAGGAATTACGCCTGAAGCTTTAAGTCGTGTCCGACATGATCTTTCTCTAGAAAAATAAACTAATGTCATTTCTTGATGTACATCAATGCATAGGTTTTCTTAAACTATGACATTTGTGCCTGAAATAAAAAGAAAGTAAAATGACAAATCAAAAAAACAACAAAGCAATTAATATAGCATTATGGATTGCACAAGGATTATTAGCCGTAATGTTTATCATGGCTGGATTAATGAAAGCTACACAACCTGTTGAAGCACTTACAGAATCTCTTCCATGGGTAGCAAATACCCCGCTTGCGTTGGTTAAATTTATAGGAATTAGTGAGCTATTGGGTGGTTTAGGATTATTAATCCCTTCTATTTTCAGATGGAAACCTAATTTAACGATATTGGCTGCTCTTGGTTTAGCCTTGGTTATGGTATTAGCCGGTGGATTTCATGCTTCTAGAGGAGAGTTTACTGCAATAGGAATGAATGTAATTTTACTAGGACTTGCACTTTTTATTGCGTGGGGAAGAAGTAAAAAAGCACCTATACTTGCAAAGAATTAATGTAAAATTAATTACTTTATACATTACCTGAGCTGAATAAAAACGGCATACAACTATGTATATAAAATAGCAGAAAAGAGCTAAACTTAAAGTTTATTTCTTTTCTGCTATTTTTGTTTAAACGGACAGTTATCGCAAATAAATCTGCTACTTTCCATATACCAACCGTTTCCATACATTTAAAAACAAGTAACACCTATCAATTGATTTAAACACTAGCAAACTTTCCTTAAACAGAAATAAAAAATAAATTTGCGGTATGGAAGACAAGTTACAGTTACTAAGACAACATTTTGAGGAAATCGTTTCTTTAACTGATGAGGAGTGGAATTTTGTAAAATCGCACTTTGAATTTAAAAGTCTTAAAAAACACCAATTCTTAATACAAGTTGGGCAACCTGTAGACTTTGAATATTGGATTATCAAAGGCTTAGTAAAAGCGTATTCCATAGACGAAAAAGGCAAAGAACACATTCTTCAATTTGCCATGGAAGACTATTGGGTGAGTGACCATTGTGCTTTTCAACATCAAGAACCTGGGACTATTTTTGTGGATTGTCTTGAAGATTCTGAGTTCTTCTGTTTGTCTTTAGAGAACAGGGAAAAAATTTGTTTTGAAGTCCCTGCCGTTGCCAATTTCTTCAGAATTAAATCTAACCACGGTTATATCAATCTGCAACAAAGAATCTTGTCTTTGCTTACAATGACCGCAGAAAGTAGATATGAGTATCTATTAAACAAACTTCCAAAATTAATACAACGCGTTCCTAAAAAATTAATCGCTTCTTATTTAGGCGTATCCAGAGAAACTTTAAGTCGTTTTAACAGCTAAAAGTGACCTAAATCACTTTTCAAGATTGATATACATCACAAAAAATCCGTGATGTATGTCCTCGCACACCCCTTAGTTTTCATAGAATTTTGTATCGAACAATTAAATACAATGTACTATGAAAACTACAAGAACATTATTTCTATTATTTACGGTAATTGCTATAGGTTTTAACGCCTATGCGCAAGAAGACAAAAGACCGTTAATGGGTAACGCCTACGGTATTATTAATATTGATGAATACGTAACGCTACTTCCTAAAAGTCATAATGGTATCATCAAAGACATCAGATTAATAGACCGTGAACACGCAGGCGTTAGAATATTTCGGTTGTATGACGAAGTGCCTATGCACTACCACGCAAAATCTGATGCCTACCTCTACATTTTAAATGGCAAAGCAGAATTTTATGTTGCCGATAAAGGTCCTGTGGTTGCAGGAAAAGGCGACTTATTGTTTTGGGGAAAAGGCACAGCGCACGGAAACGGAAAAATTTTAGAAGGTCCGTTAGACGTGCTCGTTTTTGATGCCATTGCAAGAGACCCAAGCGATGTTATCTGGGTAGACCCTTCAACCCAAAAGAAATTTTTAGGCAACTAATTAAATCATATTCACTTTTAAAAATAATAACGATGAAAACAATAACAATTATAAAAACAGTCTTGTTCGCATTTGTAATGAATTTTACACTATTAGCACAAGCACAATTAGAAACGATAGCAACATTTCCAGAATCTAGACCAGGAAATATAACGGTGTCTAACGACGGAAGAATATTTGTAACAATGAGTGCCTTAAGTACTTCAAAATATATGGTGAAAGAAATTTTGCCTAATGGAGAAGCCATTCCGTTTGGTGATAAAGAATGGATTGTAAAACCAGAAAACGGAAGTATAAAAGGTATCAGTTCAACCATCGGAATTCAAGCAGATGCTAACGGAATTCTTTGGGTTTTGGATATGGGTAATGTGAAACAAAATCAGGTTCCAAAATTGCTTGGTTTTGATTTGGTTACCGGTAATGTAACAAAAGTATTTCCTATCCCGAATACGGTATTATCAACAAAACCTTTTTTACAGGATTTTGTAATCGATGTTAAAAACAACACTGCGGTAATTGCAGATATGACCGATGCTTTAAATCCGCCAATTGCACCAGCTTTTGTTGTGATAAACTTAGAAACAGGTTATATAAGACGTGTTTTGGAAGGGAATGCTTCATTTTTACCTGCTGATGAACCAGTGAAAATTCACGGTAGATTAGTATCCCACAAAAGAAAAGACGGTACTACCATTCAACCAAGATACCCATTAAATCCAATTTCTATAGATGACAAAAACAATTACATCTACTATGGTGCAATGGGGAATACCAAAATTTACCGCATACCTTCTGCCGTATTAGCAGATGAAAGTAAGCAAGATAGCGAACTGAATAAGTACATCGAGTTTTATGCCAATAAACCAAAATCTGACGGATTTAAAGTGGGTGCAAACGGAAAAGTATATGTAACCGATGTTGAAAATTCAGCCATTGTAGAAAGTACGCCTGCTGGAATGAAAACCATTGCGCAATCCAAAAAAGACCTGTCTTGGCCCGATGGTGTTGCCATACACGGAAACTACTTATATATAGTAGCTAATCAGCTTCATAATCTGCCTTTGTTAAATGAAGGAAAAGATGCTAGTAAACCGCCATACTTGGTATTAAAAATGAAGCTTCAAGATTAAATAAAATTATAAACAAGGTGATGTATGATCAAAATTAAAATGTGACATACATCACTTTAAAATGGTGATGTACATCCTCGCACACCTCTTGCTTTAATCGGAAATTTGTATAAGAAATTTAAAAACATATTAAAATGAAAACAATAGTAAATACATTAAAAACAATTGCCTTAGCAGCTACACTTTTCACTGCTTTAACTACAAACGCACAACAAGTACCAACGTCACCTTATGGTACTGACGATGAAATTGGCGCACTAAACCTTTTGAATGAAGAAACAGTTTTAGATGCGGTAAAATTGGTTAAAAAAGGAAAAGTATATCGCTTAGGAATGGTGGTAAATGCACAAACTGCAGCTTTTCGTCACAGATACTTTCACATTGAAACTTTACAACCAGAAACAGCTGCTGCAGGTTCTAACAAATTCACTTACGTAGATGATCAATTAATTGGTTGGACAGGTGTTGGGTCTCAAATAAACGGATTGGCACATTACGGTAGAGACAATGTGCATTATAACGGACATAAAGTAGAAGATTTTTTAACCGTATCTGGTGTGAAAAAATTAGGTCTAGAAAAATTACCTCCAATTGTAACTAGAGGTGTTGTGCTAGATATGCGCTCATATTACAATCAAGATATTGTAAAAGAAGGCACTGTTTTTACAGTTGAAGACATTGAAAAAGTATCTAAAAAACAAGGTGTTGAAATTCGTAAAGGTGATGTGGTATTGTTCTACACGGGATGGACAAAATTAATGGGTAAAGATGATAAACGCTATTTAGCTGGTGGACCTGGAATTGGTGTTGAAGCTGCGCATTATTTAGGTAAAAAAGGAATTGTAGCAGCAGGTGCAGATAACTGGTCTTTTGAGGCTGTACCACACGAAAACAGCGAACTTTCTTTTCCTGTAAATCAAATGATGGCAACTGAATATGGTGTTCAGGTATTAGAAAACATTCTTGTGGATGAGTTGGTTGCTGATAAGGCTTGGGAATTCCTGTTTGTATTAGGTCACCCTTTATATGAAGGCTCTACGCAAGTACAAATAAATCCTGTTGCTATTAAATAAGAATAACAAAAAACGATTAGAAATTATGGAAACATCAACTATAAATAAAGACACAACGGTAGCTAAAAAGAAAGGACTACCAGCCGCATTATGGGCATTGACCATAAGTGCATTTGCCATAGGAACAACAGAATTTGTAATTGTAGGTTTATTATCAACAGTTGCTAACGATCTAGGCACATCATTGACATCAGCAGGATTATTAGTAAGTCTCTATGCTATTGGTGTTGCTATTGGTGCACCAATACTAACTGCCCTAACAGGTAAAATTCCAAGAAAACAGTTATTAATGGGCATTATGTTGCTATTTATAATTGGTAACGGATTAGCAGCTATTTCACCTAGTTTTGAGTTGTTGCTATTATCAAGAGTGGTAACAGGTTTTGCTCACGGTGTATTTTTCTCTATCGGTTCTACCATTGCAGCTAGTTTAGTTCCTAAAGATAAAAGGGCAACTGCAATCTCTATAATGTTTGCAGGTCTTACTGTGGCTATTGTAACTGGTGTGCCTTTAGGAACATACATTGGTCAGAATTTTGGATGGAGAGCAACCTTTATTGGTGTAGCCCTTTTAGGATTAGTAGGTGCAATAGCTAGTTTAGCTTTGGTGCCTAAAAACATCAAACAATCTGCACCATTACGTTTTATTGATCAATTAAAAGTGATTAAAAATCCGTCTATTTTATTGGTATTAGCCATTACTGCATTTGGTTATGGTGGTACGTTTGTAACTTTTACTTATTTAACACCGCTATTAGAAGAAGTAACTGGTTTCTCTTCAAATATGACCAGTGTATTCCTTTTAATTTATGGTATCGCCATTGCTATAGGAAATATTATTGGAGGTAAAGTATCTAACAACAAACCAGGTAAAGCATTATTGGTAATGTTTGCGTTACAAGCCATTGTGTTGTTTGTTTTATACTTCACGGCTTCTAGTCAGATTTTTGCAATAATAACCTTGTTTTTTATGGGAATACTTGCCTTTTCAAACGTGCCAGCATTGCAATTATACGTAGTGAAAATGGCGGAAAAGTACTTACCAGGAACAGAAGACGTAGCATCTGCATTAAACATTGCAGCATTTAACGTAGGTATTGCTATTGGTGCTTATGTAGGCGGTATGGTTGTAGAATCGAGCTTAGGTATTGAAGCAACACCTTGGGTAGGCGGTATTCTAGTAATTGTAGGGTTCTTGTTGACACTTGTTTTATTCAAAAGAGAAAAAATATAAATATAATAACGATGACTACATTAAAATTTAGAAATAACGACGAAATGCCAATTTTAGGATTAGGAACTTTTAGATCTGAACCTAATGAAGTGTACAATGCTGTTCTTTCGGCTATAAAAATTGGATACAGACATATAGATTGTGCTGCGGCATACGGTAACGAAAAAGAAGTTGGTAATGCCATTGCTGATGCAATTAAACAAGGTTTGGTTTCAAGAGAGGATTTATGGGTGACTTCCAAATTATGGAATGCTTCTCACGGTGAAGAGAATGTAATTCCTGCGTTGAATCAAACTTTAGAAGATTTACAACTAGATTATCTAGACCTGTATCTTATCCACTGGCCAGTAGCTTTAAAAAAAGAACGGAAATGCCAGAAAAAGCATCTGATTTTATTCCGCTTTCAGAGGTACCATTAACCAATACTTGGAAAGGAATGGAAGCTGCTTTGGAACAAGGACTTGCAAAGCATATTGGCGTGAGTAATTTCAATGAGAATCAGTTGAAAGAAATAAAAGCGAGTGCAGTTCATAAACCAGAAATGAATCAGGTAGAAATGCATCCGTTTTTACAGCAAGAAGCATTACAATCATTCTGCGTAAAAAACGATATTCTGCTAACTGCATATGCACCTTTAGGTTCGCTTGTAGATGACAATAGCACGCTTCGTTTGTTAGAAAATGATACGATAAAAAACATTGCCAAAGCAAGACATATGTCGCCTGCACAAGTCGCATTGGCATATACAATACAACGAGGCATTGCGGTAATTCCTAAATCTATAAATGAAGCACGATTACTTCAGAATTTAGAGACGTTAAACCATACACTTACTGAAGAAGATATGGCATTATTGAAGGATTTAGATAAAGGACACCGTTTTATAGATGGTAAATTTTGGGAAGTTGAAAACGGACCATACACTGCAGATAGTATCTGGAATGCTTAATCATATTATTCATCAGGTGTCTTAGCGGATACCTGATGAATTTAATAAAAAACACATTATGAATCCATTTGATAAACTATACAAACCAGGTAAAATGACACTTGGTATAGAGTTTCCTTTAGATAACGATTGGTCAACCGTAGGCAATCGCAAACGTTTGGAAGACAACAGACCATTTGGAGTTCCAGATATCTCCAATCATTTAGCATTGGCAAAGCAAATTGATGAAGCAGGGTTCGCCGCTTTATGGATGCGAGATGTTCCGGTGTACGACCCTAACTTTGGTGATGGTGCGCAATTGTTTGACACCCTACCTTACTTGGGCTATTTAGCTGCTGCTACCAAAAACATTTTACTAGGTACAGCTGCCATAGTATTGCCACTACAGCAACCTATAAAATTGGCAAAAGCTATTGCGACCATAGAAAATTTAAGTGATGGCAGACTAATGTTAGGCTTAGGTTTGGGAGACAGACCTGTAGAGTTCCCAATGTACAATATCGACTATAAAAAAAGACCTGAAATCTTTAGAAACAATCTTGACATTATTAAAGAAGCTTGGAAAACTAATAGCGATTTAAAATCTATGTATGATTTTTTAAATAGCGGTATTGAAGTCTATCCAAAACCGAAGAAAGACATTCCACTTGTAGTAGCTGGTCATTCCGGACAAAGTATTAACTGGATTGCCAAAAACGCGCAAGCTTGGTTTAATTATCCAAGACCGGTTGCCGAAACTTTAGAAAATAGAAAATACTGGTGTAATGCTTTGTACGATGAAGACCAAGCAGCAAAGCCTTATATTTCGGCTATACATTTAAACCTATCTAAAAACGACAATGTGACTTTTAAACCACAGCGCTTTGGTGGCACTGTGGGCATCAACCATCTTACCGAATATTTAAAAGCTTATGAAAACGTCGGTGTCAATCATATGGCAATAAACCTAAGAAAGTCTGAAACTCCCGTAAGTGAGGCTATTGCTAAAATTGAGGAGGTGGTATTACCAGAGTTTGCTATTGGTTTTTAAATGATTCATAAAAAAATAAAAGAATATTAATTCCTCAATTAAAATGTGTGGCAGCAACGTGTATAATTAATTGCTAGTGCTGGCTAAGACGATGGTCCTTCTCTACTTTTTATTATATTGTATCTCAAAGAATTTTAGCCTATTTGTACGCAACTGATCATGCCGAAACCGTTGTGCGTCATTCAAAGAGCATCAATTAATCAATGAACTATCAAACTTTTCAACCACATTCAGATTTAGGATCCCTTATAAGTTGTTATTGGACTTTAGAAGTTCCTGCGGAGAACAATTCTGAAAGACAGCGAATTATACCTGATGGTTGTATTGAAATGGCCTTTATTCTTGGAGACGACATTAAGCGTTATACTTCAAAAGATGAATTTATACTGCAACCTCGTGCAATGGTACTTGGGCAAACTATTGAACCATTTTATATCGAACCAACAGGTTTCGTAAATACATTTTCAATTAGATTTTACCCTTATGGATTTGCTAATTTCGTTACAATGCCAATTAAAGATTTGGCAAATAAAGAAACACCTATAGAATTATTGTTCGGAGCATACACCGCCAATGAATTGGAACAAAAAATAATTCACGCAGCAGACACCAAACATAGAATTGAAATCATAGAGAATTTTCTTTTGGAAAAATTGAATGACAAAATTACTATTGACAATATCGTAAAACAAACCGTTGAAGCTCTTTTATCATCAAATGGAACTGAATCTATAACCACTATTCTTAAAGAAGATTTGTCTAAAAGAAGACAACTCGAAAGAAATTTTAAAAAGCAAATTGGTATCAGTCCAAAACAATTGGGTAAAGTAATTCGACTTCAAACTGCATTGAAAATATTGCTTAACAAAAAGAAGGACAACCTAACCAACATTGCATATGAAAGTGAATATTTCGACCAAGCACATTTCATAAAAGACTTTAAGGAGTTTACAGGTATTAACCCTAAGGAGTTTTTAGCTAACGAAAATATGGCTCTTTCAACACTCTTCTACAAGTAAAACCACGTGTCGCATTTTTACAATTTTAGACTTCTAAAATAATTCATATTTGTACCGAGAACTTAAAAAAAACAAATATGAAAAAGAGAATACTTTGTAGTGCGGTTATACTTTCCTTTTGCATTATAGCTTGTAAAGGTCAAGGCAAATCCAGTACCGAGAACCAACAAACAGATTCAAACGAAACACATAAAATGAGCGATATGAAAAGTTTTATTTCCATTTTTGAAATTCCGGCTACAGATATTTCAAGAGCAGTAGATTTTTATCAGGCAATTTTAGACATTAATATTGAAAAAATGGAATTCCCAGAAATGCAAATGGGAATATTCCCATACGAAGGGCAAATGATAACGGGAGTTATAATGAAAGCAGAAGGTTATAAACCCTCTGCAGAAGGAGTGACCATATATCTAAATGGAGGAGATAATCTTCAAATAATTCTTGATAAGGTCGAAGAAAATGACGGGAAAATAATTGTTCCAAAATCACCTCACGCAGATGAAAGTGGATATTACGCAATATTTCTCGATTCGGAAGGGAATAAAATTGGTCTGCATTCCCCAAACTAAACGAGGGAAATAGAACGAACGCACAATAATAGACATAAGTAATACAGACTTTGGTACTTTCCGAAAGGTAGTTCTGTAAATCGAAGTGCGCAAAGCCTTATTTTGAGTTTTTATAGTTAAATTTAAAAACAAAAAATAAGGCTTAGCTATGTACTATAACCGTAAAGGCTTGCGCTCAAAATACCCACACTACCCTTATTATCAATGTTGTGCTTCATTATTACCAATCGCTAACTAATGATAAAATTTTTTAGAAAAATTAGACAAAATTTGCTTTCAGAAGGTAAAACTGGAAAGTATTTTAAATACGCAATCGGAGAAATTCTTCTTGTAGTTATTGGAATTTTAATTGCGCTTCAGATAAATAATTGGAATGAGAAACGAAAGATTAAAATTGCGGAAATAGAAATTCTTCAAAACTTAAAAACTGAATTAAAATATAATCTTGAAGACCTCAAAAAAATAAATAGACAACATAAATCAGAATTTGAGGATGGCATTATTATTTTAAAACTGTTTGGAACTGATGTTTCCAGCGTTTCTGAATCAAAATTAGACTCATTAATGTCAAATGCTTTTTCAGGATATTCTTTTGAAGCAAAAGATGGATATATCAAATCACTTATTGCATCAAACAAAATTGATTATTTAAAGAATGCGGAGTTGAAATCTTATATTTCTTCTTTCGAATCTATGGTTATAGATGCTAATCAAGAAGATGGCTATGTGAGAAAATTACTAAATGACCGCTTTTGGCCTGCTACAGATGGTAAATTGAGTGCTTTAGACATTATTTCCTCTGCTGAACAGTACCAAGAATTCCCGAAAGGAACTTACTCCTCTGACTATAAGTGGTTTTTCAATAATCGTGAAATGGAAGATTTGACAGCCAATATTTTCAGCTGGAAAAAAGAGAATGTATTGGATGAACAAGTTTTTATGGATAAAATCCAAAAAATGATACAAATTATAGATGTTGAATTAGAGGAAGAGTAACGATAGCGCAACGAAATCTAAAAGTAGCGTGAACCTTAGAGTAAAATCTTAAGGACTGTTTATATTTATAAAGTCGCTAAATCCTTGGAATATTGCTTTGAGCAATAAAAAATACCAAGCAAAAAGCTTTAGCTTCGTATGCAAATGGAAACGAAAAATTCCTTGACTATGCTCAGCTTAGACGTTACGAATTATATGAAATATTTTTTACTTTATTTTTTTACTATCTGTCCTGTGATTATATGTGCTCAAAACTCTAAAATAAAAGAAATTCAATTTGAAGGTATAGCTATTGAAGAAAATAGTTATACAGAAATATTAAAATTGAAAGACCAAAATGCCTTGATTATTCAAATTGGCTATTCTAGTTACCCAATAAGAGTACTGGATTCTGATGTAATCGTGTATCTAAATAATGGAAAGGTTGAGTTATATAAAATAGCTGAATCCGTTGAAAACGAAGTAGAAGCTAAAGTAAAAAAAGTAAAAAAAGTAAAAATAAAAAAGAATAATTATCTGCAGTATTGGAGTTTTTTAAATACTTGCATAACCCAAAGGAAATTTAAAATTGATAAAGCCAAATTAAATTTTGAGGATAAAGAAAATACAACTTTGGCGCTAGCTACTTCTGGTGGGCAAACTTATCATTTTAATGTATATCAGAATAAGAAATATATAAATTACAGCAGCTTTGCTCCTAAAATATCTATATCTCAAAAGTACCCAGGTTTTGAGGAAAAACAGAGGCTTGTGGACTTAATGGTGGGTTTTGAAGATATTATTAATTAGTAGTAAATGTATTTTAACTAATATAACAGAAGAACTTAAGCAATACGAAACAAAACCTACAAGATTCAATAAAAATATATGACCTTATTCTCTTATCATCTTGTTAGTATACCATTTTCAATGGCGATAAAAGGATTGTTTTTAAATCCAATTGATAAGAATACCAAAGGCTTAATTCATGCAGAATATATGACGGCGATGACATTAGGCTCACCAATTATATCTACTTCTAGATTTCTTATAAAACAAGTCGCAATTTTTGCACAATGGGAAAATGAAGAAGCCCTTGAAGAGTACCTGAATAAAGAAAAAATTGGCAAACTCTTGTTAAATGGTTGGCATGTTCGGTTAGAATTTATGAGGGAGTGGGGAAAAATAGGCGGATTCAAAATTCCAGAACAGAAAGCAAAATTAGCAACTTCGGCATCTTCTGTTGTAGCAGTTACCATTGCTAGAATGAAACCATTGGCAGTACCTAGGTTTCTACATTGGGGAAGACCAGTAGAAAAATTAGTACGTGACCATGAAGGCACTTTACTATCATTAGCATCCGTTAGATTTCCAAATACAGTTTCTACTTTTTCAATTTGGAAAACAGAAGAGGAAATGACCAATATGGTTCACGGTCATAGTACCATGCCTAAGCCAAAAAGACATGCAAATGCAATGAAAGAGCGGGAACGAAAAGACTTTCATTTCGAATTTACGACGCTGCGTTTTAAGCCTATTTCTGAGTTTGGTTCGTGGAAAGGCAAAGAGAATTATATTCCTGATCTTAAAAAGAACTAAATGGGAATTGCAATTCTAAAACAAAACCTTCAAGATTTAATTACCCAACAATGGGTAATACTATTTGGAAAAAAAATTATTGAAGATCAAAACAAATGGTTGTTAGGTCCTTTTGGGAGTACAAATGGCATAGGTGTAAAATTTATTAAACAACTAGCTAAAAATGAGCAGTTAATAGTTGATGAGAAAGAAAATGATAAAGGGATATTATCATCAATAAATCAGTTGAATTTATCTAGCGAAGAACAAAATAAATTATCCAAAAGTGTAATTGATTTCTACGAAAATACGAGTAACTACGATTTTGATTTGAAAGTAAAATGGAATCCTTTTTTTAAAGGATTTGGTGTGCTGCTAAGATTATTATTTAGTAATCGAATTGAACAGTTAAATGTTCCGATAGAAAATATTGAAGATTCAGAATCCTTAAAAAGTGATATAATTCATTTATTAGATGCTATAACCAAAGAAGTGAAACGCACTATTTGGCTTAGATCTTTTAAGGGAACAGGGGAGGTAGTGTATTCGGGTGTTTATGAGACATGTGTAATACCATCGGGACAAACTTGTATTAAAGCCATATTTCCATTGCCGAACGGAAGCGCAACGGTTATTTTAAGTCCGAGTGTAGGTAAAAACGGAGAGCTGATTTTAACTTCTTCTGGAAAGAAAATAGGCGATAGTGGTTTTTACTTTTTACTCAACGACTCTAAGGGAAACCTTTGGACTAAATTCATTAAATCATTTAAAGATGAGCTAGTTGTAAGCTCTAAAAATGAAAATATAATTGCAATACAGACCTTGACGTTATGGAATTTAAGAGTTTTGCAATTTACATATCATATCAATAAAAAAAGAGCAAAAAGTTAAACATACAAGTGGTTAGGAGCTTACTCTAACTCAAAAGATTTTTTAAGTTAAGAATGAATTATTCGTTCCCATTTTTATTAAGCTAATTCACAATCTATTTTACTATGAAGTAATCTGTATCCACTACTATATTTTGTTTTATAGTTAAGCATGATGAAATGTAACTCTTATTTATTATACAAGATTATGGGGAATTAAGGTTGAAAATAATAGACTGGAATTAAATTTTACAAGTAAAGCTAAGACTGAAAATTCAGCTTTTTATGGAACGATTCTTGCTTCATAAAATAGACCACAAAAAGACTTTAAATGAACCTAAAACCACTGACCAAATGAAATTTTTCTATCTTTCAATAGTACTTTTATTTTCACTTTCCATACATTCTCAAACTCAAGATACATTAGTAGACGTTGGCGGTTATAATATGCATTTCAGAATAATGAAAGGCGAAGGCACTCCAATTCTTTTTGAAGCAGGGGCAGGTAATGATGCTTCTGTTTGGCACGGCATACTAGAGAAAATTCATAACGTTACAGGTACTACATTAATCACCTATGACCGATCAGGATTTGGAACAAGTGAATTAAATCCAAAACTAAAAAATGATGCAGATTTTGGTATAGAAAATGGAATTAAGGAACTGGAGATAGGACTTTCAAAGTTGGGTTATGACAATGAAATAATACTAGTTTCTCATTCGTACGGTGGTTTATACAACCTGTTATATGCGCATAAATATCCTAAAAAGGTAAAATCGGTTGTATTGATAGATGTTACTCTTAATAACTTCTGGAATGAAGAATTACTGACAATGAGAGATAACATGTTTGATACAAGTACGATAGTAAAACCTTCGGGTGATTATTATATGAATGCAAATTTCAATGAAATTATGCGATATATGAGAAACATAGAATTTCCAAATAACATACCTATTATAAATGTTTTTCCTGAAAACTCATTTGCAGGCTTTCCAGAAGTGCTTTCAAATAGATGGAGAAAGCTTCACAAAGAATTTAACCATAATAAAGACAATGTAGAAAATATTATAGCGTACGGAAGTGCGCATGCGGTATTTCAAGATAATCCAGGGCTAATCATCAATACAATTATAAAAGCGTATTCAGCAACATTAAATGAAAATCAGCAAAGAGAGTTGTTGCAAAAAGCTTTAGATAATGCCATTGAAATGTCTATTGAAACTAAGGTAAACAATCGTTCAGAGCATGATTTGAATGAACTGGGGTATTCATTTTTAAGAAATGAAGAACTAGAAAAAGCTATGGAAGTTTTTAAATTGAATACATTACTTTTTCCAGATAGTTTTAATGTTTATGACAGTTATGGAGAAGTTTTGTTGATGGCAGATAAGAAGGCTGAGGCAATGAAAATGTATGAGAAATCACTAGAATTAAATCCGGAAAATGAAAATGCCAAGAATGTGTTGTTAGAGTTGAAACAATAATAAATCGCTACATTTCTACCTATTATTGGTTATATAAACACCATGTATTAAATACAAATGAATAGATTTCTTGTAATTATTATAGCTTTCGTGATTTTTTCCTGTTCTGAAAAACCAAAACCAAAATCAAAACAAGATATATTATCTAGCATAGAAGTTGGCGTAACGAATACTTCAATCGTTATTCTTGGAACGGCACAAGATGCAGGTTCACCACAAATAGGCTGCAAAAAAGAGTGTTGCATTGAACTCTTTGAAGATGCCACTATAGAAACGCTCGTTATTTCACTAGGGTTAATTGATACGGATAATCAAAAAACATATATGTTTGATGCTACACCTGACATTGGTAAGCAGATGAAAATGCTTACGACAATTGAGACAAAAAACGATAAAGAATTGGTAGATGGTATTTTTATAACACATGCACATATAGGTCATTATACCGGGTTAATGTATTTAGGAAAGGAAGCCATGGATGCCAAAAGTACACCTGTGTATGTGATGCCAAAAATGGAAATTTTTCTTAATGAAAACGGACCTTGGAACCAGCTTGTAAAAAGAGAAAATATTGTGCTCCACAAGATGGTAAATGAAGCTCCGGTACGTTTATCGGAATCAATTGAGGTAACACCTACTTTAGTACCGCATAGAGACGAATTTTCAGAAACAGTAGGGTATCATATAGAAGGACCAAATAAAAGTACGTTGTTTATTCCTGATATTGATAAATGGGATAAATGGGAGAAGGATATTGTCGCTGAAATTAAAAAGGTTGATTATGCATTTATAGATGCAACTTTTTACAGTGGTAAAGAAATTAATAATAGGGATATTAGTGAAATTCCACATCCCTTTGTAATTGAAAGTATAGAGATGTTTGAGGGCTTAAGCGAAAAGGATAAAAGCAAAGTAGTTTTTATCCATTTTAACCATACAAATCCGTTATTAGACCCTAACAGTCAAGAAAGTCTTTTAGTACTTAAAAAAGGGTTTAAAATTGGACGAATCAATGATGTATTTGAATTATAGCTTACATAAATAGCTGATAAAATGTCTGAATATGCAGTATATTTAGTTCTATGAATGAAACACTAGTTCAGCTACGAAAAGAACTACACAAATACCCAGAGCTTTCGGGTGAAGAATATACCACGGCTAAACGCATAACAGAATTTGTAAAGAAGTTCAATCCAAAAGACATTATTACAAATGTAGGTGGGGCAGGAGTGGCAGTGGTCTATGAATTTGATAATGGTGGACCAACAGTTGTAATTCGGTGTGAGTTAGATGCTCTACCCATACAAGAAGCGAATACTTTTGAACATAAATCTAAGAACAGCGGAGTCTCCCATAAATGCGGACATGATGGTCATATGACTATTGTTGCTGGATTAGTTACTTGGTTAACAAATGCAACAATTAATCAGGGTAAAGTAATATTATTATTTCAACCTGCCGAAGAAACCGGTAAAGGTGCGGCTAAGGTTTTGGAAGATACCAGACTTACAAATTTTAAACCTGATTACGTATTTGCACTTCACAATTTACCTGGGTTTAAAAAACATACTATTAGTGTAAAATCAGGTTATTTTACAGCAACGGTACAGAGTATGAGTATTAATTTCAAGGGTAAAAAAGCACATGCCTCTGAGCCAGAAAATGGAGTTAACCCTGCGTTGGCAGTAGCTGAACTAATACAATTACTATCAAGCTTTGTACAACCAAATTCACAATGTAAAGACTTTGCTTTATTAACTCCAATATATGTTAACCTAGGGGAGAAGAATTACGGTATTTCAGCTGAAGATGCAGAACTACATTATACTATACGCACATGGAGTGGTGAAGTAATGACCGAGCTAGAAGATAAAATAAAGAAAACGGTCAATGATATCGCAGACAAATATCGATTGACATTTGATATGGAATGGTTTGAGTTTTTTCCTGCATCAAAAAACAATAAAGAATGTGTTGCATTAGTTGAAAAGGTGGCGAAACAACAAAATTTAGAATTGGTTGAGAACCCAAGTTCCTTAAAATTTGGTGAAGATTTCGGGTGGTTTTCACAGCATTATAAAAGTGCAATTTTTGGATTAGGAGCAGGAGAAAATCAACCGGCATTGCATCATTCTAATTATGATTTTCCTGATGAGTTAATAGCATCGGGTATACAAATGTTTAAAGGTTTGATTACCGAGATTTTAGGAAAATAAGTATCTTTAAGATAACCATCCTATCCTACCAAAATGAAAAAAATAGTTCTCTTTTTACTCGTTGTAATTCACCTACATTCCTGTCAAGAAGAAAAAGAACCAGAAAAATCTACAGTCCAAAAACCGAATATCATTTACATTTTAGCAGATGATCTAGGTTATGCCGAAATAGGTGCTTTTGGTCAAGAAAAAATAGAAACTCCCAATATCGATGCCTTATCAAAAGAAGGTATGATTTTTACACAGCACTATTCAAGCGCTCCCGTTTGTGCTCCCGCCAGATATATGTTTTTGACAGGTAAACATTCAGGGAATTCATTTATTCGTGGTAATGATGAGTGGAACGATCGTGGCGATGTCTGGGATTATAAAGCCATGGCAAAAGATTCTACATTAGAAGGTCAACGCCCAGTTCCCAAAGGCACCAAGACCATTGCCAATTATTTACAAGAAGAAGGGTACAAAACTGCATTGGTAGGTAAATGGGGCTTAGGGGCACCGCACACACATTCCGTACCCAATGAAATGGGATTCGATTTTTTCTACGGTTTTAACTGCCAAAGACAGGCACATACCTATTATCCATTGCATTTATACAAGAACAAAAACCGTGTGCATTTGGCGAATGATACCATTGCGCCAAGTACACCTTTTCCAAAAGGTTTAGACCCAAAAGACCCTACCAGTTATAAAGATTATACATTAACAGAATATGCACCCGATTTAATGTTCGAAGAGCTTACCGGTTTTGTAGCTGAGAATATAGCAAATCCGTTTTTCTTGTATTGGGCAACTCCTGTTCCACACGTAGCATTACAGGCGCCAAAGCGTTGGGTAGACCACTATATCGAAAAATTTGGTCCAGAAGAGCCATATTTATCGGGTAATGGAAATGGTTATTTTTCACATCAAACACCCCATGCTGCATATGCAGCTATGGTATCTTATTTTGATGAAAATGTGGGTAAGCTAGTAAAGCAGTTAAAAGACGAAGGAATTTATGATAATACTTTGATTGTATTTACATCAGATAACGGACCAAGTTATGCCGGTGGTGCAGACCCAATATTTTTTGAAAGTGCAAAACCGTTTGACGGAGAGTATGGTAGGGGAAAAGGATTTGTGTATGAAGGCGGAATTAGAGTTCCTACTTTTTTTACGTGGCCAGGTAAAATTAAAGCGGAAACAACAAGCAATCATGCATCTGCACATTATGATATGTTAGCAACTTTTGCTGATGTTTTAGATTTTGACAAACCAATAGAAACAGATGGTGTTAGCTTTTTACCCACATTGTTGGGGGAGCAAAATCAAGAAAAGCATGAGTTTATGTATTGGGAATTTCCGGAGTATGGTGGTCAGGTTGCCATTAGAATGGGTGACTGGAAAGTTATTCGCCAGCATTTAAAAGACGAGGAGAAACCAACATTAGAACTGTATAATCTAGTGGATGATCCTACCGAAACAAACAATATTGCAACAGAACATCCTGAAATTCTAAAAAGGGCAGCTGAAATTTTCGATAAAGAACATACCGAACCTGAGACCCAGTTATTTAAAATTCCATTCTTAGAAAAAGGATTATTAAGTGATTAATATTTAGCAATTTCATCTTCTTCGATTTTACATTTTTTACAATTTCATTTCCTTTTCAAATTTGCAAGTTTAATTGTATTTTGCAAGGATGGAATCATTGATGGTATCTAAATTTTTAGGGTGTTAAAGTGTGAATTCCGATTTATATAATTACTAAAAATAAGAAATCATTAGAAATTTAATGTATTCTACATTTTTGAGAACCACCAAACTACAACGATTATAACATGAGAAACGGTATTAAATTCTGCGTATTTTCTTTTTTTTTATTTACGGTAATAGGGTTTGCCCAAGCACCAAAATGGGAAAATCCTGAATGGGAGAATCCAGAAATATTTCAAATTAATAGGGAAGAACCCACGGCATCTCTATATCGTTATGAGAATGCGGAATTAGCTTTAGCAAATGAAAGTTGGGAGAATTCATCATTCTATCAGTCTTTAAACGGGGAGTGGTATTTTAATTATGCCGCAAGTGTACCAGAAAGACCAACTACATTTTTTGAATCTGACTTCGATACATCGGATTGGGGTAAAATTACGGTACCATCGAACTGGGAACTTAAAGGTCATGGCACACCAATTTATACCAATGTGGTGTATCCTTTTCCTAAGAATCCACCATTTATTCCCCACGATATCAACTCCGTAGGTAGCTATAAACGCAGTTTTGAAACTCCTGAAAACTGGAATGGAAAAGAAGTGTATTTGCATTTTGGCGGTGTAAGCGGTGCTATGTATGTGTATATGAACGGACAAATGGTTGGGTATAGCGAAGGCAGTAAAACGCCCGCAGAATTTAATATTTCTAAATACCTGAAACCAGGCAAAAATGATTTATCTGTTCAAGTGCTACGCTGGTCTGACGCCAGCTATTTAGAAGATCAAGATTTTTGGCGTTTAAGCGGTATAGATAGAGATGTGTATTTATATGCGACTAATAAAGCGACCATAAAAGATTACACCGTGGTGGCAGATTTAGATGATACGTATACCAGCGGTAAATTCAGTTTAGATTTAAAACTGGCGAATACGGGCAAGAAGCAAAAAGGTGCTCAAGTAGAAGTTACCTTATTAGATGGTGCCAAGGAAATATTTAAAGTAGACCAGAAATTAGATGTTGTTGAAGGCACAACTACGTTAAAATTTGCTCAGGAAATTACTGATGTAATGACATGGAATGCTGAAAAGCCAAATTTATATACGCTACTTTTTACGCTAAAGGATAAAAAAGGAAATACTACCGAAGCGATCAGTTCTAAAATCGGATTCAGAAAAATCGAAATCAAGAATAATCAGTTTTTAGTTAATGGAATGCCGGTATTGATAAAAGGTGTAAACCTTCATGACCATGATGAAGTAACCGGTCATGTTATTAGCGAAGCGGTTACCTTGAAAGATATGCAGGTAATGAAGCAAAACAATATTAATGCAATTCGTTGTAGTCACTATCCTAAAAATGAGTTTTTCTATAGAATGGCAGACAAATATGGTTTTTATGTAGTTGATGAAGCTAACATTGAAATTCATGGTATGGGGGCAACCAACCAAGGTTTAGATGGTGATGAGGAGGCAATTGCAATTCACCCTGCATACCGCCCAGAGTGGAGAGAAATGCATTTAGATAGAACGATTCGTATGTTCGAGCGAGATAAAAATTACACATCTATTGTTACGTGGTCATTAGGTAATGAGGCGGGTAATGGTCAAAATCTTTTTGATACGTACGATTGGTTAAAGGCACATGATACTACCAGACCAGTACAGTATGAAGGAGCGACTAATTACTCAAATACAGATATACAGGCACCTATGTATGCAAGGGTAGATCAAACTATTGCCTATGCAGAGAATAACCCGAAGAGACCTTTAATTCAGTGCGAGTATGCACATGCTATGGGAAATAGCGTAGGAAATTTACAAGAGTATTGGGATGCCATAGAAAAGTATGATGTGCTGCAAGGCGGTTTCATTTGGGATTGGGTAGATCAAGGTCTAAAAGCGACCAATGAAGAGGGTGTGGAGTTTTATGCCTTTGGTGGCGATATAGGTGGGGCAGAATTACAGAATGATAATAATTTTTGTTTGAACGGATTAGTTGATCCCGATCGTTCTGCACATCCTGCTTTATATGAAGTAAAGAAGGTGTATCAATATGTGAAATTTAAGGCTGTAGATCCGAAATCTGGAAAAATCAGTTTAAAGAATAGGTATGATTTCACCAACTTGTCTGAATATTCCTTTTCTTGGAAATTATTAGAAAATGGAGTAGAAGTAGGGCAAGGGAATTTAGCAGATGTTGATATTGCTCCGTACAAAACTAAAGAAGTTCAGATAGACTTGCCAGCATTAGCAAATACAGGTTCTGAATATCATTTGAATGTTTATATGACAACAAAAAATGAAAGTGCCTTAATACCTGCAAATTATTTATTAGCATATGAACAGTTTCAGTTAACAGAATTTAATCTTTCTATATTTAAGGAGAATATTGACGGATTAGTTGTTACTAAAATTGATGAATCCATTATTGTAAAAGGTGACGGATTTGAAATTGGTTTTAATAGTAAAAACGGAACATTATCTTCTATAGATTACGGTCAAGGTAATTTATTACAAAAAGGACCGACCGTAAATTTCTGGAGAGCACCGAACGATAACGATTATGGCTACAATATGCCCAGTCTATTAAAGAAATGGAAAGAGGCTACCGATATACAAAATATCATAAGTTTAGAATTGAACTCAAATGAGGGCAAGAAAATTATTGATGCTGTAAAGTTAACGGCTAATCCGTTTAAAATTAGAAAGGATTTGAAGCTGACTGCAGATTACGAATTACCTTCAGTAAATGGTCAGGTAAATGTAACCTATACTATAAATACCAAGGGCGAAATATTAGTAAGTACAAAGTTAAAAGGTATTAGTGGCGATTTGCCGATATTGCCAAGATTTGGTAATAATTTAATTATTGATGACAGTTACGATCAAGTAGAATGGTATGGTAGAGGAGAACACGAAAACTATCAAGATCGTAATACCTCTGCGATGGTCGGTGTGTATGAAGCTAATGTTTCCGATTTATATTTCGAATATATACGTCCGCAAGAAAATGGCAATAGGACAGATATAAGATCATTATCATTTGAAAATTCAGAGGGAAGAGGAATTAAAATAACTGCTCCAGAATTGTTCTCTTTCACTGCACACCATCAGTTAAATTCAGATTTTGATGAAGGCATGCAGAAAAGACAACAGCACACCTATGATATACCAGCAAGAAATTTAATCAATATTAATATTGACCATAGTCAAATGGGTGTTGGCGGAGATAACAGTTGGGGATTTTTACCGTTGGAAAAGTATCAAATAAAGCCAGAGAATCTTTCATTTCAATATGTAATAAGTCCGATACGTTAAATTTTCTAGATTTATCTGTATTTAAAATGGGAGAAAGTATATTTAGGCTATGAATAAATGCGCACGTTTTTTGGAGTTAGGTATTTTATTATTGGCATTCGTCAATTGTAAGTCAGAACCCAAAGTAAATAAGGTTCAAGATAAATTATCTGAAAATATTGAATCAACTGTTCAAGTAGTCGACCATAAGATTTTAGTTGATAAACCAGCAGAAATTGCCATTCCAGATGGTATGGTTTGGGTATCTGGCGCAACCTTTAAGCAGGGTGCGGTAAGTAATGATAAAACTGCAATGCAACATGAAAAGCCAGCTATAGATGTAACAGTTGATGGTTTTTTTATGGATGTCACTGAAGTTACTAATGCCCAATTTGCAGAATTTGTAAAGGCTACGGGGTATGTAACTGTTGCTGAAAAAGGAATTGACTGGGAGGAGTTGAAAAAACAAGTACCAGTAGGTACCGAAAAACCACATGATTCTATTTTACAACCTGGTTCGCTAACTTTCAAAAAATCTAAATCGACGGTACCTAATTTATATGATTTTTCACAATGGTGGAACTGGACCATTGGTGCCAATTGGCAACACCCAAACGGTCCTAAAAGTACTATCAAAGGCAAAGAGAACTATCCGGTGGTACAAGTTGCTTATGAAGATGCGCTAGCTTATTGCAAGTGGGCAAATAGAAGATTGCCAACCGAGGCTGAATGGGAACTGGCATCAAGAGCAGGTTCCTTTGGTACTGTGTATAACTGGGGTAACGATGAATCTGTTTTAAAAGAAAAAGCAAATACTTGGGAAGGTGAGTTTCCTGTAGAGAATACGGAAGCCGATGGTTTTGAACTACGTGCTCCTGTAAAATCATATCCGCCAAATGCATATGGTTTGTATGACATGGCCGGTAATGTTTGGGAGTGGACAAGTGATTGGTATAATACCAACTACTACAAAGAAATAAAGGCTAGAAATACAGTATTGGTGAATCCTACAGGAGCAGAAAGTCCGTTCACACCAAATAACCAATTGGCAAAAGAAAGGGTGATGAAAGGAGGTTCTTTCTTGTGCAGCGAATCATATTGTGCTAGTTACAGAGTATCTGCAAGAATGGGTTCCAGTATGGACTCTTCTTTAGAGCATACAGGGTTTAGAACCGTTGCTACAGTTGATATGATAACCGAATAATATAGTCGGTTTAATCAAGACAATTTAAAAGTTGATCCAACTCCACTATTTTGGCTCGGCTAATCGGTATTTTTTTGTTCTTGATTTCTATGAACTCATGGTTGTAGCGTTCCACCATTTTTAAGTTGACAATGTAAGATTTATGAATTCTAATGAATTTATCGGCTTCCAGTCTTTTATTAAAAGCGCTCATGGTAGATAGAATAACGTAGTTACGTTCTTCGGTCACCACTTTTACATAATCGCCCAAAGCTTCAACGTATAAAATACCATGCACATTAAGTTCAACCTGCTTAAGATTGTGTTTTACCACTAATTTACTTTCCGGTTTCTTCTGCTTTGCAGTTTTCACCTTGTCTATTGCTTTTTTTATAGCAGCATCAAATCTGACAGTGCTAAAAGGTTTTAAAAGGAAATCGGTTACATTAAAATTAAAAGCTTCAAGAGCATACTTTTGGTTCTGACTAGTAATGATTACTTGTGGATGGATATCTAATCCCTCTAAAAATTCAAACCCGTTCATAACAGGCATCTCAATATCAAGGAATAACAAATCTATATTAGATGCATTTATTTCCTTAAGGCTTTCAGTACTAGCGCTTGCAGAAAGTACAAGCTTTAAGTTTTTATTTTTTTCAATAATTTGCTCAAGAATTTTCCTCTGAACATTAGAATCTTCTATGATAGCACATTTAAAGGTCTTCATTCAATAATAATATAAGTTCTACTATACATACGTAAAGAATGGGGGAAAGTTCATTTTTCTTAAATTAATTTTAATCTTAAAGATCAAAAAACGGGGAAAATTAATAAATACTTATCTTCATTACTAATTATCGTATAAAAACTTTTGATAACTATATTGTAAGTTTTTCAATCAAAAACCTACTTTTGTTATAGAGAATTTAATAGAACCACTTGATATTATGTCTGATAAAATAGAACGTGTAAAAACATTAATTATAGGATCTGGCCCTGCAGGGTATACAGCAGCTATTTATGCTGCCCGTGCAGATTTAAAACCTGTTATGTATACAGGTATGGAGCCAGGAGGTCAATTGACAACCACAACAGAAGTAGATAATTTTCCAGGGTATCCAGAGGGTATCGATGGACCTACAATGATGGTGCAATTACAACAACAAGCAGAACGTTTTGGTACCGAGGTTAGAATTGGTATGATTACTTCAGTTGAATTTTCAAAGGAAAAAGGCGGCATACACAAAGTAACTGCCGATGGTGAGAAGCAAATTGAAGCTGAAACTATAATTATCTCTACAGGTGCATCTGCCAAATATTTAAACATCCCTAGTGAACAGCGTTTACGTGGAGGTGGTGTTTCTGCATGTGCCGTGTGTGATGGTTTTTTCTATAAAGGTCAAGATGTAGCCATTGTTGGGGCAGGTGACACTGCTGCTGAAGAAGCATCTTATTTGGCTAACATTTGTAACAAAGTTACTATGTTGGTACGTAGAGATGAAATGAGAGCATCTAAAGCTATGCAACATAGAGTGCATAGTATTAAAAATATAGAAGTACGTTACAATACTGAAGTAGACGAAGTTCTTGGAGAACAAGTTGTTGAGGGTCTACGCATGAAAAACAATAAAACTGGAGAAAAAGAAGAAATTGCAATTACCGGTTTGTTTGTAGCTATTGGGCACAAACCGAATACCGATATATTTAAAGGTCAATTAGATATGGATGAAACGGGTTACCTAATTACAAAAGGTAAGTCTACCAAGACTAATTTACCAGGCGTATTCGCTAGTGGAGATGCTCAGGATAAGGAGTATAGACAAGCGGTTACAGCTGCAGGATCTGGTTGTATGGCTGCATTAGATGCAGAGCGTTACCTAGCATCAATTGGTTCTGTTGAAGAAGCAGTAGCAGATCAATACAAATTATAATACAATAGTTTATAATTAAAAAGAGCCCATTCATTTGAATGGGCTCTTTTTTTGTTGAATTAATTGAGTTAATCTATTCTAACATAGTTTTCAGAAAATGTTCTATTTCCTTCTTCATCTAAGGTTATTTGACTGAATTTGTCATCATCGAGAAGCAATTCAAAAGTAAAAATACGCAGGGTATCCATAGCTTGGATCATCTCATTATCACCATATTCAAGTGTTTCCATAAGCCTGTCATCCGTAATTTTATAGGTGCCATAACCAAATCTTCCAATTTTATCTACAGGCACGTAGCGGCTCCACATAATTTTACCGTTGTAGTACATTTTAACCTGTCTATACCCATCAGTGGTAGGTACAGTGTCAATTACCTGTTGTCCGTCATAATTATAAAAGCTTTCCAGTTCCCATGTACCTTGAATGGTATGCATGTAATTTTCTTTAATGGAATTAGTTGAGGCTGCGGAAACCAATAATAGCATCAACAATACCAATCCTATAATTTTTTTCATAGTGGTAAGGTGTTTAGTTAATAAAGAGTTGAATGTGTACTAAAAAGATACGAATTATAAATTAGAATTTAACAAAAAATTCACTCTATAATTACGAATAACATAATGAAAGTGACCTTATTATACTTAGAATTATTCTTTTTTGAAGAATGAATTTAGAATATTACAAATTGTTAAAATGTCTTTATTTGAATGAGAAGCGCTTAAAACTATACGACTCATTAATGAATCGTTTTTTGTAGGATACCTAAAATTGGTTACTATTATTCTATTTTCTTCAAGATGTGTGGCAAGAGTTTCATTTTGAAAATTAAACGTTGGGTGACCTTCAACATGAACAAAAGATGAGGTGCTGTTTAATTTTGACAAAAATAATGCAGTGTTTTTGTATAACTGGGCTCTTTTAGTTTCAAAAAGTTGATGGGCATCTTTTATTGTAGCTAATGATGCAGGTGTTGCAGGGCTTGCACCACCAAAAAACTGTGTTTCCTTTAAAAGGTCTATAATCCTTTGGGTACTAAATATAGCTCCAGCTTGTACGGCAAAACCTTTGCCAAGTGAGCATGATACTAAAAGTTCTTTTGGTTGTAATGATTGCAAAAACTTAAAACTACCACCACCATTTTCACCAGTTATACCAATTCCGTGAGAATCATCTACTACCAAAATAATATCTTGTAATGGTAACTTCTTAAGAAAAGAATAGTAAGGATAGTTATCACCATGAAAATCAATACTATCTAAAAAAAGAACAGGCGTTTTCTTAGGGCTATTATGTATGGCTTTGGTTAATTCAACCCAATTGGGATATAAGTCCTGTTGACCGCTATATAATGCAGAGTGGGTATTTGGGGCGTAAAATGACTGATATTCATCACTTTTTAAAAAATCACAAACCAATTGACCAGCCAAATAACCTGATGACATGGTAATGCAAGCTTCACTACCAACCACTTTTGATAAATAGGCATCTATTTCATCAAATACAGCAATTTTAATATTCGATTTACGAGATGCGCCATAGGCCGTGCCATATTTTTTAATATTATTGATGAATAGCAATTGAAATTCAGGATCAGTTTGAAGCCCTAAATACGATGTACCACCAAAATATAGATATTCTTCACCTTCTATGTTAATTGACCTATCCGGAAATTCATCAATAGTAAACATTAATCTAACAATTGAACACCGCTACCGGTTAGTTTAGGGAAAATAACCTTCCCATCAGGTTCAATATGAACTCCCGTTGCTATATCACTTCTTAATAACAGAGCGCCATCCATATCAACATAATCTAATTGAGGAATTAATTGAGCAATAGCAGAAATACCTACAGTAGATTCCGTCATACAACCAACCATTACGCTAAGACCTAATTCCTTACCTTTTTTAATCATCCGTAGGGCAGGGGTGAGTCCGCCACATTTGGTCAACTTAATATTGATACCGCTAAAATGTAGTGCACATTTTTCTACATCACTTTCTATAATGCAGCTTTCATCTGCAATAACAGGTAAAATACTATGGTGCATGACTTCTTCCATACCAGACCAATCATCTGCTTTTAGGGGTTGCTCTAAAAATTCAACTCCCAATTCTTTTAAAAGTGGTGCATTATGTATCGTTTCTGTTGCAGTCCAAGCACAATTGGCATCAATTCTAAAAATGGCATCTGTATGCTTTCTTAATTCGCGAACAATAGCAACATCATCACTAGTGCCTAATTTAATTTTATAGATAGGCCACGGCATTTCTTGCATTTTGGCTAACATAACATCAATAGCTGCAATACCTATAGTATAATTGGTTGTTGGATAGTTTTCAATACTAGTTCCCCAAATTTCGTATAAAGGTTTGCCTAATAATTTTCCGTAAAGATCATGTGCTGCCAAATCTAATGCACAAATAGCAAAATTAGATAAGCCTTTGCTTACTAAAAACGCATGAAAAATTTCAGGCTTGGTAAAATCAAATTGTTCAATCTCAGAAGAAATGGCATTGATTTCATCCATCATGGTCTGGGTAGTGATCTTGTAATACGGATTTGATGTTGCCTCACCATATCCCGTTTTGCCGTTTAGGGTTAATGATGCAATCATAGTATCCTGAAAATCATGAGATTCTCTTGAAATACTAAAGGTATGTTTTAATGGTAATATATATTTCTTAAGGTGTACTTGCATACCACTAATATACAGATTAGGTATCGACTACAAAATGAAAACCCACTGATATTTCAGTGGGTTTTAAAGTTGAATTGATTGAGGAATATTTTAGTATTTATGAACGCTACCAGATACCGATTTATTCTTCTGTACAGATGGGTCACCTTTGTAAGATATGTTACCACCACTTGAAGCTTCCGCTGTCAAGTTATCGGTAACATCAATGCTAATGTTGGCGCCACTACTGGCATCTGCGGTGGCAACTAAAGTTGATAAGTCTTTAGCTTTAATATTTGCACCACTACTGGCATCTACATAAACTTCTTTTGCAGTACCTTCTAAAGAAATGTTTGCACCGCTGCTGGCATCAATGTCCATGTTTGTGGCGTGGACATTGGCATTTATAATAGCACCGCTACTTGCATCTACTTCTAATTTATCTGATTGAATTCTATTTTCAGTAGTTAAATGAGAGCCGCTAGATGCGTAAAGTCCAGAAACGTTTGGCATGGTCACATATACTTTTTTGGTTGCACGGCCTATGTTTTCAATACAATGAATTTTTAACTTTCCGTTTTTAATATCAGTACCAATAAGGTCCATAATATTTTCGTCAGCTTCAACAGAGATATCAAAATCTGATCCTTGTGTTACAAAAACTTCTAAACCTTCAGAAGCAGATACTTCTGTAAACTCTCCGGTTATTTCTCTAGTTTCCTCAACGACTACGCCGTTACCTGATTCACCTGATCCAAAATCTCCGAAGTTAATGTCAAAGCCACAAGATGTAAGTAATAAGGCTAAGACGAGTGCGACTGTAATTCTAACTAGTGTTGTCATGATTGTTTGTTTTATGATTGTTATTTGATGATGTAAAAATGATTGTTTTATAATTCTTCTGCGATTAATAAATACTGAATTGTTGTTTAAGATGCCTGAACTGTAATTAGTTGATACTATCGTTTGTATCTACTTTTACGCCATTCTGATCTAACTTCATTTTAAACGATTCTCCATTATCATTAACGTCAATGTCAATTCCATTTTCGTTGATAATGATTTTACCTTTGTCGCCATTATCGTTGATATTGATATCGATTCCATTCTCATTGATATTGATGCGATTAGAGCTGTTATCATCTTCATCGTTCATTTCAATGAACTCAGGACAATCTTGACACTCAAGCTCTCCGCTTTCAGTCATTTTCCATATATATCCTTCTAGACCTTCAACATCTCTGTCTGTATTTACGGTAGTAATCCAATCTCTAGAATTTGTCTGGTCATAAGTTAAAATGGTGCCTACAGGCAAGAATATATTAACACGTACCTCCTGATCTTTAAATTTAGGACCTTGTGTCGTTAAGAAATCGTCAAAAGAAAGTGTGTTACCGTTTACTTCATACTCATATACAATTTGGTTTGCAATATCTTTTGCCTCTCTATTAGATGGTCCATCAGCCTCTCTGCGTATTTGAACGCGTACCAAAGTATCTTGAGACTTACGAATACGGAACCTAACATCATCTGAAACCAAAACCTTATTACCAGCTTCGTCATAAGATATAAAGGTATCTCCCATGTGCATGTCCTTTTCATAATCATACTCATCTGTAGATACTAACCTAATATTTAAAGTATCTGTTGGGATAATAGAAGTTATTTCGTTTTCTACAGATGTGCTACCTGTATACGCATGTGCTGCAGCTTCTCTAATACCAAAGACTACCAAACATATAATGGAAATCAACCATAATCCTAATAAAGAGAATTTTGCAACAGTACCAATTGACTTGAGGTTGTTTACCAATATTTTTAATCCTAAGTACATTAAGAAGAAAAACGGAATACCGATGGCAAAAAATGCTAATAATGATACCACCCAAATTGGTAAGTTGGTAGAGTTAACAACATTATAGAAATCAATACCGGGTACATGAATTATATCTAAAATACCAACAGTAAACATGCCTACAAAAAGTCCTATTAAAGTAGCAGCACCAATGATAACCAATAGTATACCAATGAATTTACCGAAAATCTTAAAAAGAAACATTACAATGTCACCAAAGGTGTCAAAAATCGTTTTACCTCCTTTTTTGACGGTGTCGCCTACTTTTTCATAGTCCACACTTTTTACACGATCCGCTACGTCATCAAAACCCTCTTTAACTTTACGTTCTATATTGCTGATGTTAACCGTTTCACCGCTCATATCTAATTTTTGAGCAGTAGTTTTCGCTTCAGGAATAAGAATCCAAAGAAGACCGTAGATAAAGATGAATCCGCCCCATGTAAAAATGGTCAAGAAAATCCAAAGTAAACGAATCCATAACGGGTCTATGCCAAAGTAATGAGCTAAACCGGCAGATACACCTGCAACATATTTCTTTTCAGTATCTCTGTATAATTTTTTAACCCTGTTTTGGGCTGTAGACGTTTTAGTTCTAGGTTCATCTTCAAAGATGTCTTCATCTACCATATAATCCTCGGGTTGCCCCATAATGGCAATAACTTCATCTACTTCTTTTTGAGTAATAACCTGTCTTTCGTTTTCTAACTTATCATGAAAAAGTTCGGCTATACGGGCCTCTATATCGGCAATGATTTCATCGCTACCAGGTGTATTGGCAAAAGAACGTTTTACAGATTCTAAGTACCTACGCATTATATTGTATGCCTCTTCATCTATATGGAAGAGCATGTTTGCTAAATTTATATTTACTGTCTTGTTCATCGTTAGCTGTTTTTTGAGTTGGTTACCAGGTTGGTGGCTTTTCTTAATTCGTCCCAAGTAGTATCTAGTTCCTTAAGGAAAAGTTTACCGGTCTCGGTTAGGGTATAGTATTTACGTGGCGGTCCAGAAGTAGATTCTTCCCAACGGTAGTTTAGAAGTCCTGCGTTTTTTAATCTGGTTAGTAGCGGATAAATAGTTCCTTCCACTACAAGCATTTTAGCATCTTTTAGCGTTCCCAAGATTTCAGAAGCATACTTGTCTTGACCATTTAGAATGGACAGGATGCAATATTCCAAAACCCCTTTACGCATTTGCGCTTTTGTATTTTCTACATTCATAATCTCTTTTTGCTTTTTATGCAGTCCCGCTTTCGGAGGGGATTGCTCCATCGTCTCTGTTGTCTGCATAGATTAACTGTTCGTTTTTTGTTTGATGAATAAACATCTTGATTGATTTTTTTTGATTGATAAATAAACTCCTAAGGGTGTGATGAATACCCTCTTTACTATAAACTGATACGCTATTTGATAAATTTTATGGTTAATGGATATTCAAAAACTTCACCTTCATTAGTTTTAATAGTGGCTAAAATGGTGTATACAATATTGACGATAAATATGGCTGATTGGGCCAGACCAAGTAATGCTACTGGTATCATCCAAGGACCAAAAAGGTCATCGGTATCAAAATTGAAATTGATATTATTGAAACTGTGCATATTGGATAAAGCAAAATTGTCAAAGTCAAATATGTTTGGTAGAAACCCACCTAAGAAAAAAGGTATGCTTATCATACCTACAAGAATAGAGTAGAGTAGTATGCTAATTTGAAAATTTAGCGCCTGTTTGCCATTGTGGTCTACAAATTCATATTCTTTTTTATTCGCCGTCCATAATACAAGTGGAATTATAAAATTCCCAAACGGAATAAAGAATTTAGAAAACGTACTTGCATGGATGAGTGCAGAGAGATTTCTTTCGTGTTTTGTTATTGTTTCTGTCATGATTGGTTCGTTGATGATGATTGATTTTAAAACTATGTAAAAGCCAATTACGTTGATAACCTATTAACTTCCTATGCAAATATATGGCTAAAAAAAGGTACTATGTAACGCATAGTACTTATATTTAACAATATATTAACATTTTAGTATGCTGTAAATAATAGCTACTTTTATCAAAATAATTAGATAATATGGCGATTACAGCTAGTAAATTCAACAAGTTCTCATTTTTAAAATTGCCAGCAGCATGGTGGTGCGGGGTGCGTTTAAGAGAAATAGATAAAAGCAGGGCAATAGTTACTGTTAAACATAGATGGATCAATCAGAATCCGTTTAATTCTATGTTTTGGGCAGTGCAAGGTATGGCGGCAGAATTGTCTACAGGTGCTATGATGATAGATCAAATTGAAGCTACAGGAAAGAAAATATCTATGTTGGTTGCTAATAACAAAGCTAATTTTTCAAAAAAGGCAACCGGTAAAATTACATTTACCTGTAATGACGGGCATTTAATAAAAGAAGCTCTAGAAAAGACCATTGCGACAGGAGAAGGGCAAACTATTTGGATGAAATCTGTTGGCGTTAATGAAGATGGAGTAGTGGTAAGTACTTTTGATTTTGAGTGGACAGTGAGGTTGAAACAGAAAAAGTAGTTTCAATGAATAGAGAAATAAGATTCAAGGAAACTCAGAAGTTTACCCAATGGTGGTTGTGGTTAATTATACTTGCACCAATAATTATAATCGCTTTAAGATTTATAAGTAGTTATCTATATTTATTTGGTGTTATACCAGCAGCTGAATCAAATAATACTAGTATGACATGGATTGCCCATAAAGGATCTTTAGTTGAATTATTACCCCATTTTTTTTACCTACTCACCGTGTTATTTTTGATTTTACTAAAACTTAAAGTAGTAGTTACTGAAAAGGAAATTAATATTCGTCATCTGCTATTTTATAAAAAAACGATTAAGTTGAGTGATGTAATAGAGCATCGAATAACTAATTATGATTTTGTGGGGTATGGTATCAGAAAAACTCAAAAGTATGGTACGGTCTATAATGTTAAGGGAACACAAGGCATTTCTTTAACACTTAAAAATGGCGATAAATATCTTATTGGTAGTCAAAGACCTCAAGAATTATTGAAATCCATTTCAAATAATAGTTGATTTGTTGTAACAAAACCATTGCATTCAACAACTAATAAGCATCAATCAATAAAAATTAAGAAATGAACGCACACGAAATAGACTACGAGATTTTTGGAGAAGAAATGCAATATGTTGAAATAGAGCTAGACCCGCAAGAGGCAGTTGTTGCTGAAGCAGGTAGCTTTATGATGATGGATACCGATATTAAAATGAATACTATTTTCGGTGATGGAAGTAATCAAGATAATAGCGTTTTAGGTAAAATATTTTCTGCAGGGAAAAGAATGTTGACAGGCGAGAGTCTCTTCATGACAGCATTTTTAAATATAGGGCAAGGTAAAAAGAAAGTAAGTTTTGCCTCTCCATATCCAGGTAAAATTTTAGCAATTGATCTTTCTGAAATGGGCGGCCGCTTCATTTGCCAGAAAGATGCGTTTTTATGTGCTGCACAAGGGGTTTCCGTAGGTATTGAGTTTTCAAAGAAACTAGGTCGTGGCCTTTTTGGTGGAGAAGGATTCATTATGCAAAAATTAGAAGGTGATGGAATGTCTTTCATTCATGCAGGCGGTACCTTAGCAAAAAAGACCCTCGGACCGGGCGAAGTGCTAAAAGTAGATACGGGTTGTATCGTTGGTTTTACCAAAGATGTCGATTATGACATAGAGTTTGTTGGCGGAATTAGAAATACTGTTTTTGGCGGAGAAGGATTGTTCTTTGCAACGCTTCGCGGACCAGGTACCGTTTACATTCAGTCATTACCATTCAGTCGTCTTGCAGGTAGAGTGCTAGCTTCAATACCAAGAGGTGGAAAAGATAAAGGAGAGGGAAGTATTTTGGGTACTCTTGGAGATATCGTTGGTGGAGATAATAGGTTTTAATTATTACTATTGTTTGTTCTTATTAATACGTTTGGGAAATGGAAAAGAACAATAACAAATCTTGCCTATAACGTTTTCAGAAATAGCCTACAACGTTGGTTTTAATAATTTGTATTGGTTTAAAAGGGTCTTTTTATAGGATGTATTATTCGGTTCATTGTAAGGAATAAACAACCAATACAAATTATTAAAACTATTGTTTAAAGAATGCTATTAATTATATTATCATACGCTATTGATTTACAGTCTACACATAATAATTAGCTAACAAAACTTGGATTATCACTTATGGTACAGTTACATTAAGTTTTGGGAAGGTACTTTACTAAATTCGTTATGAAAGCGAAAATTCAAATTTAGAACTGTTTTTTGTTAATTCTAATTTCATTTGGAGTACAAATGGACCAATTTTTCTAAAAACCAAGTGAAAAATGGAGGAAACTCAAATCTTATATTCCATTTACTCAAAAAATCGCTTTAAGCTATTATTTCTACTGTCGCTTGTTTTAAACGTTACTTTTCACTGTGTTTATTCCCAACAGGTTTCTGAAATTGGATTGCCATATATTCAAAACTACTCTTCAGATCAATACAAAGGTGCATCGCAGAACTGGGACATTCTTCAAAGTAAAGAGGGAATAATCTATATCGGCAATAACGAAGGTATTCTAGAATATGACGGTACCTCTTGGAGAACTATTCAATTACCCAATTTTGGAGTCGCAAGAGCGATGGCTATAGATGAGAACAATAGAATATATGTGGGAGGGTACAATGAATTAGGGTATTTAGAACCTGACAATTCAGGCTTGTTAAAATTCACTTCTTTAAAGGAAGATTTAGAGGATAAGAATTTTCAGCAAATAGAAGATATTAGCGCGCATAATAACATTGTCTACTTCAGATCTGAACAAAAAATATTTGAATGGAAAAACAATGCTTTTTCAATTCACGACGCTCCTTCAGGTTTTAATCTATGTAAAACAATAGGCGAGAATGTTTTTGTTGTAAAAAACAAAGTAGAGCTTATAAAAATAAGTGCAAATGATTCTCAAGAGATAATCAATGCTTCAACCGCAGGGATTAAGGCAATTACGGATGTTGCCCTGTACAAAAATAATGAGCTGTTGCTCTTAACTTATGGGCAAGGACTTTTTGTGACAAATAAAGGAAAAATAGAACCCTTAAATCTTAATACCTCAATATTTTTAGAAAAATGGTTAGCCCGTAGAATACTTAAACTCAGGAATGGAAATTATGTTATTGGGACTATAAAAAATGGAATCATAACCATTGATCAAGACGGAAATATAGTACAGGCGGTGAATAAGGATCTTGGGTTACAAGACAATGCCATTTTTCGTTTATTTGAAGACCAACAAAAAGGTGTTTGGGCTGCGACTAATAACGGTGTTTCCCGTATTGAACTTCAATCTCCGTATTCAATTTTTGATGACAGAAAAGGTATTGAAGGATATGTAAATGACATTATTTTATACAACGGTAAAATATATGCCGCTAACTACAATGGAGTTTTAAGACTAGAGGAGGACAGTATTGAAGGTCATAAATTGTTTAAAAACGTAGGACCATCGGTTTCCTCCACCAAAATTTCCTCAAAGCAGGCTATTGAATTCCTCATATCGAAGGACACCTTGTTCGCTGGTACCAGAGCTGGGTTATTCGTTTTTGTAAACCATAAACTTGTTCAACAAATTGATTTACAAAGCGGTGCGCTATTTCGGTCAAAGAAAAATCCAAAACGTATTTATGTAGGCTTAATTGACGGTTTAGCGTCAATTATTTACAAGAATGGGAAATGGCAAAACGATGGAAAAATCAATGGAATTGTAGATGATATAAGAGAAATTGTTGAAGATAGCGATGGAAATCTATGGTTAGAATCTCAAAATGACGGTGTCTGGAAGGTGACTACTAATTTAGGCAAGCAGCAACCTGTTGTAAAACATTTTAAAGCTAACGAGGAACTACCCGAAGGTATCTTGTTTCTTAGATTCATAAAGGATAAGGTACTCTTCAATATAGACCATGATGTGTATAGTTATAATAAACAAAACGATAGCATTATCCGAGATTCCAGTATTAACGAACTTTTAAAACTACCAGGAGAAATCTCGTTAAAAAGAGAAGACAAAAAGGGAAATTTATGGATGTTCGCCCAAATAAAGAAAGATGATAAAAGAAGATCAAGAATAAAGGCGATAAAAACAAAGGATGGTAATTATATGATACAAAAAAATTTTGATGAAAGAATTACTCAAGATGTTGGAGTCGCTCATTTTCCCGAAGATAATAATGTCGTCTGGTATGGAGGAAGCGGAGGTATTATCAGACATGATTTAGATGTTGGTACAGAAAGTTCTAAAAACTTCAAAACCCTTATTAGAAAAGTAACATTTTTAAAAGATTCTTTATTATATGGAGGAGCTAGAACAGAAGTAAAACCTCCTTCCCTTAAATTTAAAGAAAACGCACTTAGATTTGAGTATTCCAGTACTAGTTTTGATGACGAGTCTCAAAACCAATTCCAATATATACTAGAAGGTTTTGATGAAGATTGGTCAGAATGGACGTCGGAAACCAAAAAAGATTATACTAATATTTCTGAAGGAGACTATAGCTTTAAGGTTCGTTCGAAGAATGTCTTTAATCATGTAAGTACTGAAGATAATTATTCTTTTGCTGTTTTACCCCCCTGGTATAGAACATGGTGGGCTTATGTAGTTTATGTTTTAGGAACAATTGGCATTGTTGGGCTATACTCTAAATGGAGATCTAATGAATTACAGAAAAAAAATATAAGATTAGAAAACATCATTAATAATCGAACTCAAGAAATACGACAAAAAAATGAACTTTTAAGCCATCAAACAGAACAACTCGAATTATTGAACGAGGCAAAAACAAAGCTATATTCAAATATTACCCATGAATTTCGAACACCGCTGACAGTTATTCTCGGTATGGCTGACACTTTAAAATCCAAAGTTAAAGAAGAGAGTTTTGAAGGGGCTGAAAATTCTTTGGAAATGATTCGCAGAAATGGTAAAAACTTGTTACAATTGGTCAATGAAATGCTTGATTTGGCAAAAGTAGAAAGTGGTTCTATGGAGTTGAATCTGGTACAGACCGATGCCATTCCGTTTGTGAAATATTTGAGTGAAAGTTTTCATTCCTTGGCGCAGTCTAAAAATATCAACCTCACCATTTACTCAGAAATTGATTCTTTGGAGATGGATATTGATGTAAACAAAGTAGCCTCCATTATTTCTAATTTACTTTCAAATGCAATAAAATTTACCCCAGCACATGGTAAAATTATTGTTCACCTTAACAAAATCAAAAGTAAAGAGATTGAGTTTTTTCAATTAAAAGTACAGGACAACGGTTTAGGGTTGGCAGAAGATGACATCGCGCATTTATTTGACCGTTTCTATCAGGTTGAAAATGAATCTTCGCACAAGCAACAAGGTACAGGTATAGGTCTTTCTTTAGCTAATGAATTTGTGGAATTAATGAAAGGAACCATAGCGGTAGAGAGCACCTTTGGTAAGGGTAGTACCTTTATCGTACAATTACCTGTAACGAATAAAGCGATTAAAACAGCTGACGCTAAAATAACTGTTGAACCGTCACTTAACAAAACTACTTTAATTGTCAAAACGATTCCGCCTTTTTTAGATGAGACCTCTACATTACCCTTGGCATTAATCATTGAAGATAATGACGATGTGGCCCACTATTTAAAAACATGTTTAAAAGGAAAATACCAAACCTTGCATGCCAATAATGGTAATATTGGTATAGAAATGGCCTACGAAAAAATACCTGATATCATTATAAGTGATGTAATGATGCCAGGCAAGGATGGTTATGAAGTTTGTGCAACCTTAAAGACAGATGAACGTACAGATCATATTCCAATAATACTTTTAACCGCAAAGGTTACTACAGCAGATCGACTTACTGGGCTAACCCATGGTGCCGATGCCTATTTGGGAAAGCCTTTTATAAAAGAGGAACTATTTACACGTTTGGATCAATTAATTTTGGTACGCAAAAAATTGATTGGTAAATTAGAAAAACATGGATTTGCAGCTCTAGTCAAGAATAAAATAGAAAATCCTCAAACCAAATTTTTACAACACGTAATAAAAGTCATTCATGATAATTTGGATGATGCTGATTTTGGAACATCTCAATTAGCTAAAGAAATTCATTTAAGTGAGTCTCAAATCTACAGAAAATTAAAAGCAATTACCGATAAATCTACAGCAGTTTTTATTCGATCTATTCGACTACAAAAAGCTAAAGAATTAATTGAAACCACTAATAAAACAATCTCCGAAATTGCCTATGAGGTTGGTTTTAACGACCCTTCTTGGTTCAGTAGAGCTTTTAAAGACGAATTTGGAATTTCTCCAAGTAGTATTCATAAATAATTGATATTCAGTTATTTGATATTTTATTATTGCATAAAATGCAATAATAGTGCTTACTTTTTTTTGTCAATGAACCAATACTACTACTATTTGAATTAATCGTACAAGTCCTTTTTATTAATGCACAATATCATTGTATCATAATAATTAAAACAAACATTATGAAAACTACAATGAAACTTTTTGCCTACGTATTAATCATTTTATCATTAACAATTACCTCTTGTGCTAAAGACGGTGAAGATGGAGCTGTTGGTCCCGCTGGTACTCAAGGTGAAACTGGTTCTGATGGTCTCGACGGAGTTGATGGTGCTGATGGAGCTGATGGAGCTGACGGAGTTGATGGATCAGATGGAGTCGATGGTATAGATGGCGAAGATGGTAATGCAGATGTTCAACTATTAGAATATGGGTCAGAAACCATTACTACGGGTAGTGTTACCTACCCAATGGACGGTGTATCACTAAATGAATTAAACGAGAGTTTAGTTTTAGGGTTTTATGCTGAGATTTTTCAAACACCCAACGCTGGAAATTCTTTTGTAACTAAAAAAAGGTGGGTACCCGTTCCTGGAATAGGTGAACCTACTTTATTTGAAACAAGGGTAATTATAGAGGGAAGCACTGCTGTTCTGTCTGGTGGTCCAAGTTCTGATTATATTGTAAATCTATATGATTTAGGAACTCTAGATCCATATTTGACAGAAGTAACTTTTGAAGAATTCAAAATATTTGTAATTCCGGCTTCCTCTATTTCTTCTCCATCTTCTCCTGTAAATTCTGCTAAAAGCAGCAATGACTTTAGTGAAATGTCACATGATGAATTGATTACTCATTTTGATTTAGAAAAATAAAAAAGGAATTGTTAGCTTAAAATACTACTCAGGGAGTGCTGTAATATCTTTCAGGGTAGTATTATAAATGTCTAATGAAAATAATTTCCCAAACTCTTACCGATTTATTATAAAATCAAAAACAAATTCGATGAAAACAAAAAAAATGTATTTGGTGCTTTTTTCATTTATCACATTATCCTCAACATTCATTAATTGTAGAAATGATGATGATAAAGTAATCTTAGAAGAAGGCGAAACACCTAATCAACAAGATAAAACAGTCAATCAAGCACCAGATGACTTTGAGCTTATAGCTGTTATAGATGGCGCAACAGATGTAGATGTAATGCCGAATTTTTTATGGAATGCAGCTGTGGATCCTGATGGAGATTCTATATCCTATGAATTGTTTGTGGATGAAAATAACAACCCCACTACTAGCTTGGCAAATACTATAAACGAAACCAATTTTACCCTAGAAGAAAGGTTACCATTAAACCAAGACTTGTTCTGGAAAGTTGTAGCGATTGATTCAGAAGGAAATACAACATCTAGTGAGACTTTCAGTTTTACTACAAGAAATCTGCACATCCCTGAAACTCCAGTAACAGCAAGTGCAGCTTTCTCAGAGAGAAGAGATCATGCCTCGGTCGTTTTTGATAATAAAATGTGGGTTATTGGTGGCTATGATGGTTTCTCACATTTAAATGATATCTGGCTAAGTACAGATGGTGAAACGTGGACTCAAGTTACTGCAGAGGCTCCTTTTCATAAAAGAAGATTTCATTCTACCGTTGTCTTTGATAATAAAATATGGGTAATGGGCGGTCATAATGGCTCAGATATATTAACTGATATTTGGCAGAGTAGTGATGGCGAAAATTGGACATTGGTTACCGGAGCACTTCCATTTAATATAAGTTATGACCAATCAGTAATAGCTTTTCAAAATAAATTATGGGTCATAGGAAGTGGATCTGGTCCAGCCAAATCAATGAATACTATTTGGCAAAGTTCTGATGGTGAAACATGGACTAGTGTCGATTCTCAAATAACTTTTACTGATAGGTTTGGCTTTGCGACCCTAGTCTTCGATAATAAAATATGGATTATAGGAGGAAATGGAGCGGGAGCAGAGAATTTCAATACACCCTTAAACGATACCTGGCAAAGTAGTGATGGTAAAATATGGAACCAGGTTAATGCAAACACACTTTTCTCAGGAAGAAAAGGTCATACTTCTGTAGTTTTTGACGATAAAATGTGGATCATAGGTGGGTTTGATGGCTCATCTCGAGTTAATGATATATGGCAAAGTGCTGATGGTGAAACTTGGACACAAGTAATTAAAGAAGGTCCGTATACCGGGAGATTAGAGTATACCCCTATCTCATTTAATAATAAAATATGGATAATTGGTGGGTCAACTGGATCTGCTCTTTTAAATGATGTCTGGTCTATGGATTAGAATAGCACTTTAATTAGAATCTTATGAAAAATAATAGAATAGAATCAATTGACTTATTAAGAGGCATTGTTATGGTGTTAATGGCATTGGATCATACAAGAGCATTTCTACATTACGATTCTTATTTTTTCAGTCCTACAGATATATCGCAGACTACCGTTCCATTATTCATTACCCGTTTTATCACTCATTTTTGTGCACCAGTATTTGTTTTTTTAGCGGGTACTTCGGCATATTTGAGTGGAAGAAGAAAAAATAAGAAAGAACTGAGTACTTGGCTGATTAAACGTGGCGTTTGGCTGGTTATTTTTGAATTAACAATTGTACAATTCGTCTGGCAGTTTCAGTTAGATTATGCTATGAATGTACTTCAAGTAATTTGGGTGCTTGGGGTATCTATGATATTTTTAGCAGCATTTATTTATGTCCCAAAAAGGCTAATGATTACAGTTAGTTTAATAGTGATATTCGGACATAATGCATTGGATGGATTTGAACCTGAAACTTGGAATGGGCTATGGACTATTCTTCACTTACAAGCCCCGATAGTTACCAAATACTTCGCTATAATGGTTTTCTACCCTCTTGTACCTTGGGTTTTTGTAATGCCCCTTGGTTATCATTTTGGAGTATTATATACCCAAGATTTTGACCCGAGAGTTAGAAAGAAATATTTGATCTACTTGGGTTTAATTGCAATAGGTTTATTCTTTATTATTAGAGCATTAAACTTTTATGGTGACCCGAATAGTTGGTCAAATTTTGAATCGTTGACTTCTACGATTTTGTCATTCATGAATGTTTCTAAATATCCGCCTTCGTTGTTATATTTACTGATAACATTAGGTCCTTCTATACTTTTACTAGCCTTTGTCGAGAATTGGAAAGGTCGTATTCACCATGCTATTGTTATCATTGGTCGTGTGCCATTTTTTTTTTACGTCGTTCACCTGTTTGTCATTCACTTAGTTGCTTTAATCATAGCAACAATAATGGGATTTTCACCAAGATTGATGGTTATTGAATTATTTATAAGCTTAACAAAAAGCCTTCAAGGTTTTGGGTTTAATCTGGTAGTGGTATACATTTTAGCGATAGCTATAACACTAACAATTTACCCTTTATGTAAATGGTTTTGGAAATATAAGAATAACAACCGCGATAAATGGTGGCTAAGCTATTTGTAAATGATAGGTTATTTAAGGGTTATTTCCCTGAAACCTTTATTTACATGAATTTTTAAGGAAATATACTCTGTAACACTAGATTGTTGTTGAATCATTGACATTCATTAATACTGCTAGAAAATGAATAAATAGTGAAAGAAATCTGGTTGACAATTTTATAAAATTGTACAGAGCTATGCTAACATTATACAACTTCCCTCAACTTGTTTAGCAAACAGTTTTCTCTATTCGAATTGCAATAGGCAACCAATGTTGTCAATATAAATAAACCATTTAAAATACTATCTTATGGAATTAAATGAAGAAAAATTACACGCTTTACTAGGTAAAGTAGTAACTGAAATGGGTGCTGCAGCTAACGGTCCATTAATTACAATTGGAGACAAGCTTGGTCTTTTTACTACGCTATCAGAATCAGACCCTTTATCATCTAATGAATTAGCTGCCAAAACCAATACCGCTGAAAGGTATGTGAGAGAATGGTTATCGGCACAAGCGGCATCTGGCTATGTACAATATCATGCCGATACACAAACATTTTCTATGACGCCAGAGCAAACTATGGTTTTTGGAAACAGAAAGAGTCCTGTTTTTATGACAGGAGCATTTTATGCCATTGCTTCAGTATACCACGATGAGCCAAAAATAGAAGAAGCTTTTAAAACAGGGGAGGGAGTTTCTTGGGGAGATCATAACAATTGCCTATTCTGCGGAACAGAAAAATTTTTTAGTCCTTCCTACGAAGGAAACCTAATTTCTAGTTGGCTTCCAGCTATGGAAGGTCTTGTCAAAAAATTAGAGAAAGGGGCCAAAGTAGCTGATATTGGATGCGGACATGCAGCTTCTACCATAATAATGGCAAAAGCATTTCCTAATTCTTCCTTTATTGGATTTGATTTTCATGCAGCATCCATCGAACAAGCAAAAGAAAGAGCTAAGGAGGCTGGTTTATCTAATATATCTTTTGAAGTGGCAACAGCTAAAGATTTTCCAGGTAACGATTATGATTTTATCGCGTATTTTGATTGCTTACACGATATGGGAGATCCTGTTGGTGCATGTGCACACACCAAGGCAGCCTTAAAACCTGATGGTACTTGTATGATTGTAGAGCCTTTTGCAAAAGATTCCTTAGAAGAAAACTTGAATCCTGTAGGTAGAGCCTTTTACGCTTTCTCAACAATGCTTTGCACACCGTGTTCACTAAATCAAGAAGTAGGACTGGCTTTAGGCGCACAAGCCGGAGAAAAGAGACTGAAAGATGTCATCACCAAAGGTGGTTTTTCTAGATTTAAGAGCGCTGTGGAAACGCCTTTTAATTTGATATTAGAAGCCAGGCCTTAAATAATGATGGTAAAAAAGTTCGGGTTTTAGTGTCTTTTTCTATTTGTAGACTTCAACGATAAAAAGTAAAGTATTGAACAAGAAACAAATACAGAATCATAGAACATTTTTTTGAATTTAAAGGAGAACATGGGTTACTACTGAACCTTTGAAGGAACAAAGAAGTTTTAAAGCTATTTTGATTTCTATTTGCTAATTTGGCGTAAAACAGAGATGATTTTAAATCTCTCTTGCGTTAATCCTGTCAATATAGTTAATAATCAAATTGATAATGAACTTCAAAAACCAAATAGCCTTTCTCAAGGAACTTCAGAAAAACAATTCAAAAGATTGGATGGATGCCAATAGAAAATGGTACAAGCAAGTTCGCGATGAATATATTGGTTGGTTAAATAGTATGAATACAAGACTAGCTACTATTGATAATGAATATTATGATACACCTGGTAAAAAAGGAATTAACCGTATCAATAATAATTTGATGTTTCATCCCAATAAACCTGTTTATAAAGACCATTTTGGTGCTGGGTTTGATAAGAAACCAAAGACAGCAGATTTCTATTTTGAACTAGGTACTGACCGCTGCATTTTTGCTGGAGGATTATGGAGACCTGAGTCAAAAGTATTACGCAGCATTCGCGATGCCATAGATTACGACGGAGAGGAATTAGTGAAAATCTTAAATAAGAAATCCTTCAAAACTCGTTTCGGAGACCTCTATGAAGATGCGAAACTAACAAACGCACCTAAAGGTTTTGATAAAGATCATAAACATATAGAATTACTCAAAAATAAGACTTTTGCCGTATTCCAAGAGTTTTCCACAAAGGAAACCAACAAGGCTTCTTTTGATGATGAGTTAATTAACGCCTGTAAAGAAATGCTACCCTTTAGGCGTTATTTAAATAAAGCGATTACAGTTTAATTATTCAGCGTCGGCTGCAGGAATCCACCTTGGTAATAAATCTGGCTGAGTCATCAAACTATCTAATGGAAACATTGGTCTTTTAATTCTTTTATACCCCAAACGATTAAGGTCTTGATCTACTCCGCCGGGAGTAAGCGCCATGGTCCAATCGCCTCGCATTTCGTACAATTCGGGTACTAAGTAGCCTATTTTTACGACAACAATATCAGCATTTTTAGGGTCTAATCCTAAGTTTGTAAAATCACTTAAATGATGGTATGGCTTCCGTTTTTTGGTGACTATAACATCAATATTTCCAACCTTAACAACTACTTCAACTTCGGCATTGGTATCGCCTTCTTTAATGGCAGTAATAGTTCCGTCTAACAAAATTGGACCTGCAAATCTATGATCTACTGCAGCACCTGCTTTGGCTTTAATTTTTCCTCCAACACCTATTTCCATTGCTTTTTCAACAAATTCTGGTCCGGGTATAGATGCATAGATTAGAGATTTGCCTTTTGTTGATTTAAACTCAGGTCTAGCCAATAGCTCTTTTAGGGTCCAAGTAACATCACCAGCACCTCCAGCCGTTGGGTTATCGCCCATATCACTAATCATGTAAGGTTTCTTATCACTTGCCAATGCCAATTTTAAGCTTTCATCTAAGGTAGTTGTAGGTGCTACAAATTCAAATTCATTACGAACATCCCAAAAGCTTTGAGCTAATTTTTCGGCACCTTTTTCAACCTTTTCTTTATTATCACCCGTAACCATTACAACGGCATGGTTACGTGGTTCGTCTGCCCAAGCATACCCAATCCAAATGGCGGCATCAATAACTCCGTCTTGCTTCGTAATATCTGGTATTTTGGCATATAAACTTTTACCTGGCTCAATACGTGTACTTGTCTTTTCTCCTGGTAATAGAATTGGAACAGGAACCCAAGCCTTATAGGCTGGTTTTCCTTTACCGTTTTCTAAACGGTCAATTAAATTGGTTACCGCTCTCTTTTTAGATTCAATAGCATCTTCATGAGGAGCCATACGATAGCAAGTAATTAAATCGGTATGTTGAGCAAGTCGTTCCGATACATTTCCATGCAAGTCCATAGACGTAGAAATTAATACATCATCACCAATTACTTCACGAATACGAGCTATTAAATCGCCTTCTGGATCATCTAGCCCCACAACGCTCATTGCTCCGTGAATATCAAAGAAGAGTCCGTCATACGGCATGCTCTCCTCTAATAGTTGTAAACTTTTAGTTACTAATGATTCATAAGCTTCTCTTGTAACTGTACCGCCTGGTAAAGATTTACCTACTAACGTAGGTACCCATTCTGCTCTATTTCTATTCACAGAATCTACTTGCAGAAACGGGTATCTCGTAAAAACGGAATCTCCCACTTTTGCATGAAAAGCTTTTTCTGTTGAAAGGGCAGGTGAGAAGGTGCTACTTTCAATACCTAAACCTGCAATCGCTATTTTTGGTAACTCTTTAGTGGTGTTGGTCTTTTGGTCTTTTTTACAAGATGTAATTAGAACTAAAAGTAAAATGAAGTAAATGTAAAATGTTTTCAAGGTAGTTGGTAGTTTAGAGTTCGTATCGAAAAGATAAATGAAAAGACTTTTAGATGGCAAGAGTTTTTGCTAGATGACCATTTTGAAGCTATTAATGATAGTGTTAAGCAATTTTCTGCACTTTTTAACGAAAAGGCTTTCGAACTTTTATGGTTTATTGAATTAAAATCTAAATCATAAGTAATGCCTAATAAAAACAGTATTACTAAGATTATATAATAGTTGGTTATGGTTGGTAAAATTTCTCATAATCTTAAGAATAATCCGTAAATATTAAGTTTAGACCACTATTTAGTATTTTAGGAAAGAAACTAACGCAACATTTTAATGGCAAATTTTAATATTAACGCTAAAAAAGAGGTAACCTATGATGCTATAGTTATTGGATCAGGAATTAGCGGTGGATGGGCAGCAAAAGAACTTTGTGAGAAAGGCTTAAAGACCTTGGTATTGGAGCGCGGTCCAATTGTAGAGCATGTAGTCGATTATCCAACCATGAATTTAGACCCTTGGGATATGGAACTTAGGGGCGGACTAACACCAGAAGAAAAAGAGAAACATTATAAGAACATCCGCTCAGGATGGGTCGGTAAAGATACCGAACATTTTTGGGCAGATGATAAGGCTAACCCATATACCGAAAAGAAACCGTTTTTATGGTTACGTGGTCACCAAATGGGTGGTAAGTCACTATTGTGGGGTAAACAAACCTATAGATGGAGCGATTTAGATTTTGAGGCAAATGCGAAGGATGGGTATGGTGTTGATTGGCCTATTCGTTATAAAGACATTGAGCCGTGGTATACCTACGTAGAAAAGTTTGCAGGAATAAGTGGTGAAGCATTAGGATTACCCCAATTACCAGATAGTCATTTTTTACCGCCGATGGAGCTTAACTGTGTTGAGAAACATGTAAAAGCTAGAATTGAAGAACAGTTTGCAGGTAGAAATATGACGATTGGTAGGGTGGCTCATTTAACTCAACCTCATAATGGTAGAGGTCAGTGCCAAAATAGAAATAGGTGTAGCCGTGGGTGCCCTTATGGCGCTTACTTTAGTAGCAATGCAGTAACTTTACCACCGGCGAATGCTACAGGCAATCTAACTATTCGCCCCTATTCAATAGTACAATCTTTAATTTATGATGAAGCAAAAGGAAAAGCTTCAGGAGTTCGTATTATAGATTCAGAAACAAACGAGGCTATTGAGTATTCAGCTAAAATTATTTTTGTAAACGCATCCACTTTAAGCACAACACAAATTTTAATGAATTCTAAGTCTAATCGATTTGAAAACGGTTTAGGAAATGATAGTGGAGAGCTAGGGCACAATCTTATGGATCACACGTATAGAGTTGGAGCGATGGGAAAAGTTGACGGCTTTGATGATAAATACTATAAAGGAAGAAGACCGAACGGAATTTACATTCCTAGATATGTAAATATCGATGAAAAAAGCAAGTCAGATAAATTTTTACGTGGTTTCGGATATCAAGGCGGCGCTTATAGAGGTGGTAATCCTGCAAATATTGAAGCCTTCGGTGCAGATTATAAAAATAGTATTTTAAAGCCAGGGGGGTGGGAAATGTTCATCACTGGTTTTGCTGAATGTTTGCCTTATCATGATAATAAAATTTCCTTGAATTCGGATGTTTTAGATAAATGGGGGCAACCTACCTTAACGATTGATGCTGAGTTTAAAGCAAATGAAAAGGCATTGAATAAACAAATACAGGAAGATGCGGTTGAAATGCTAACCAAAGCCGGTGTTAAAGATGTTTTAGGATTTGACAATGAGCATCCACCAGGTTATGGTGTTCATGAAATGGGAACTGCACGTATGGGCCATGACCCAAAAACGTCTGTTTTGAATGGATTTAATCAAGTGCATGCCGCTAAAAATGTATTTGTAACCGATGGCGCTTGTATGACATCCTCATCATGTGTAAATCCGTCGTTAACCTATATGGCATTAACGGCCAGAGCTGCAAATCACGCAGTATCAGAATTAAAAAAATTAAATATCTAAGCAATGGACAGAAGAAAAGCGTTACAAAAAACAGGACTTTTTGCAGGAGCAACAATTTTAATGCCTTCCATGCTTTCCTTATTTGAATCGTGTAAAACGGAAACCAGGTTAGATTGGAAACCGTTATACTTTACCGATGTAGAAGCAAAAACTATTTCAAAGCTGGTAGATATTATTTTACCAAGAACAGATACCCCAGGGGCATTAGATGTGAAGTCTGATATCTTTATAGATAAGGTGATTGCCAAAACGTATGATAAAGAAGGGCAAGATAGTTTGCGAGCTGCTATTGCAGCTTTTAATGAGAATTGCAAAGAGAATTACGGCGATATTTTTATCAATTTGAATACCGAAGATAGCATCAAGGTGTTGAAAGAGGCAGAAAAGATTTCTGGTAAATTTGGTTCCGGAGTTTGGGGTGCAGCAGTTGGTCCGCAAGAAAGCATCGGTTTTTATAGGTCTATGAAATCTATGGCTATTTGGGCATTTATGACGTCTGAAGAAATTGGCAAAAATGTATTGAGTTATGACCCCATACCTGGAAAATATGTACCATGTAAACCCTTATCTGAAGTGGGAAATAAATGGAGTTTAGGTTAAACTTAAATTATTCATCTTTTTTAAAAACCACTTTACCATCAAAAATGGTCATAGCTATTTCTGTTTTTAAGAATTCATCTTCCGGTATGGTCATTATATCTTGATTGTAAATAGTAAAGTCAGCCAGTTTACCAGCAGTGATCGTTCCTTTAATACTTTCTTCAAAAGCGCCATAGGCAGCATCAAGCGTATACGATTTTAAGGCTTGCTCCCTAGTCATTTTCTGTTCCGGTTCATAACCGTCTTCAGGTAAACCCTTTAATGTTTTACGACTGATACTGGCATATAAACTCGCAATCGGATTTAGTGGCTCTACCGGTACATCGGTACCATTTACAATAGGTATACCACTTTTTAGAAGGGCTTGCCACATATAGGCACCTTCTTTAATTCGTTTTTCTCCCAAACGGTCAATGGCCCAAGACCTATCTGAAGATAAATGAATGGCTTGCATGGCAGGTATTACACCTAGTTGTGCAAAACGGGGAATATCATCAGGATGTAAATGTTGGGCATGTTCTATTCGAAATCGGTGATCAGTTTTTAAATCGGGCAATTCTTTAAAGGCAGTTTCGTAACGGTCTAAAATTTCTTTATTGGCACGATCACCAATAGCATGGGAGCATACTTGAAATCCTTTTCGCAAACCATTTAAGGCAGTTTCTAGAACCATTTCCATAGGTAAAGTTTCATGTCCAAAATGTCCTGGTCGGTCGGTATAGGGTTCTAATAACCAAGCACCACGTGACCCTAGAGCTCCATCACAATTTAATTTCACGGAACGTATGGTCACTAAATTATCAGGATCAACCAACGGTCCTTTTTCATACCATTCGCCAAGTAATTCTTTGTCCCGTCCGGTGAGCATACCATATAAACGAACTTTCATTTTGTCTGCTGTTTTCATTTGTTCGTACAATGCTATTGTTTCCCGACCGATACCTGCATCGTGAAAACCAGTAATACCGTTTCTGTGACAAGCTGCTACCGCCAGTTCAAATGCTTTATTATTTTGCTCGGGAGTGCTTTCAGGAACATGCTGCCAGATCAGACCTTGTGCTCGCTCATTGAAAATTCCGGTAGGTCTTCCTAGTTCATCGCGCATAACTTCACCACCTTCGACTTGTAATTTATCAATACCATCCTTGGGTAATATCTCAATTCCCGCTATTTCCATAGCCTTGGCATTTGCAAAACCTGCATGGCCACTGGCATGGCTCAAAAACACAGGGTTATTTGGAGTTGCAGCACTTAACAAGTCATGTCTTTGAAATCCATTTACAGCATCTACTGGTAATGAATCCCATTTGCTTTGATGCCAACCTGCACCCAAGATCCATTCACCTGGAGCGACGGTTTTTACTTTTTCGGCCACTGCATCTACGATTTCTTGATAGCTTGTCGTATTTATCAAATCTAGTTCCAATTCATTGTATCCCAAGCCCATAAAATGTCCGTGTCCTTCAATAAGTCCCGGAGTCATAGTTTTCCCTTCTAAATCGATGACTTGGGTTTGTTCGTTTTTGTACTTTTCGGCTTCTTCGAGTTTTCCGGCATAAAGGATAATACTATCTTTCGTAACTACAGCTTCAACTGTTGTTTGTAATGAATCAACAGTGTAAATCGGACCGCCATGTATTAACATGGTGCCGTATTCTTTTGTAGCAATCTTACATCCATTCAATAATAGTAGACTTAACGCAATAGTACAGAAAGTAGAAGTTAGAAATTTCATAGGTTTGATTTTGAAAACTTAAGTTACAATTTTATCACTAAAATAATTGCAATGAGATTTATCTAGATTTTTTGGATTTCCGCATATAATAATTTAGTCTGATTAATAGTTTGTGAGGTGTATCTTAGTAGGTTTCAAATTATGTTAGCTAAAAATTAAAGTATAGTTAAATAGATTTTCAGATGCCAAATAAAAATTTAAAAGATATTAAAAGAGAAATTTTATCAGATAACTGGTATACACTCAATAAATACACCTATAAGTATCAAAAGCCCGATGGTAGTTGGGAAATTCAAGAACGTGAAGCTTACGATCGTGGTAATGGAGCCGCTATTTTATTGTATAACTCTGAAAAGAAGACTGTTGTGCTTACCAGACAATTTCGAATGCCTACATATGTAAATGGTAATGAAAACGGAATGATGATAGAGGTTTGTGCGGGTCTTTTAGATGGAGATAACCCAGCAGATTGTGTACGCAAAGAAACCGAAGAGGAAACCGGTTATAAAATAAGTAACGTACAGAAGGTATTTCAAACCTACATGTCACCAGGGTCGGTGACCGAAATATTGTATCTTTTTGTTGGAGAGTATGATGAAAGTATGAAAGTTAGTGATGGTGGTGGTGCAGACGATGAAACTGAAAATATTGAGGTTTTGGAGCTAGATTTTAATGAAGCTATGAAGATGGTGGCCAGCGGTGAAATTAAAGACGCTAAAACTATAATGTTATTGCAGCATGCAAAATTGAACGGGTTAGTTTAAGCATTTTAATTCGACCTAATTAATATGCAAAATTTGTATAAAGTCGGGTTTGGCGGTGGTTGCCATTGGTGTACCGAAGCTGTTTTTATGTCCCTACGTGGTGTAACCAAAGTAGCTCAGGGCTTTATTTCCCCAAAAGAAAATATAGAAGATTTTTCTGAGGCTGTTATCGTACATTTCTATCCGGATATTATAGCATTAGAAGACCTTGTAGCTATTCATTTAGATACTCACCGTAGTACCCAAAACCATTCTATGCGAAATAAGTATAGGTCTGGTATCTATTTTTTTGAAAAGAAAGAAGAGTTTGTTTTAGCGGAAATTATGAGGGAGTTGCAAAAGGATTTCGATGAACCTATAATTACATCCATTATACCATTCGGGGCTTTTACATCATCTCAAGAACAATTTCAAAATTACTATTTCAGTGATACGGAGAAGCCATTTTGTAAAACACACATATCACCTAAAATTAAATTTTTAAAGGAGAAATACGCTAAACATGTAGTTATAAAATAATAGCTTAATACTTATCTCTAAGTATTTGTAACATTTGTTCTAGACGTAATCTTTCTTCGGATACTGGTTCCCTGAAATGATTATTCATAAAACTAAAAATCAATTTTTTACCTGATTTTGTTACTAGGTAGCCACTAAGACAATAATTATTACTTAAACTACCGGATTTGGCAAAGATGTACGGATGTTCTTCACCAGCAAATCTATTTTTTAAGGTGCCTGATTTTCCGCCAGCTGGGAAGATGGAGAACAAACGGTCTTGCGAAATTTGGGAGTGCAATTTGTCTAAAACAGCAACCATATTTTGCGGAGTGAATAAATTGTAACGTGAAAGTCCAGATCCATCAACCCATCTAGGTTCTTGTTTTAAATCACTCAAGTCATTTTCTAATATATGAGTTCGTACAGCTTTACTATTTAAGGTATCGTTTAATTGTGATGAAGAAATTAGTAATAATTGTTCGGCTATGAAATTATCGCTTTCATGCATCATCCTTTTATAAAGAGAATCTGAAGGCACGCTATATAAGGTTTGTTTCTTACCCAATGGCATGCTAGTGATGATACCCACTTTTGTTTTTAATATATTTTCTAAGATTGATCTTGTAGTTAACGTGCTTGTAATAAAAGGCGTCTCTAAAGTATCTCTAGACTCAGGAGAATAATAGAATACATTAGAAAATTCATTCCTGTTTCTTTTGTTGGTCAACTCTAGAACACTGTCTTTAAAATAAGTAGGTGATACCTGTATGGCATTTGTTTTATAAGCCATTATTACATTTCCATGAATGGGGAGTATACTTTTCTCTGGAGAGTAGTACCATTGATAATCGTCCCAAGCCCAACCTGGTCCATATTTTTCATCTTCAAAATTCCCTGCCGCGTAGACTACATTATTCTGGTTTCTTAGAAAATTTAATGCAGATGAATCTTTTATAAAGGGATGAAGAAATGATGGGTCACCTGTACCTTCAAAATATAAAGTATCGTTGGTGTTGATGTATTTTAATGCGGGTATTTTTTCTGGTAAAATAGTTACTGCCGTAAATAATGTAAAGATTTTGGTATTGCTGGCAGGTATAAAGTATTTATGACTATTATGATTGTAGATGGTATCTTTTGTATCAGCATCTATGACTAAGATACCTGTAAATTGATTATTATAAAATGAAGAAGAAAGCTGATTATCAAAATCTTTTCTGATAATAGATTTTTTTGAAACACAGGCAGACAGTAATAATATTATAATGCCTATAAAAAGAAAATTTTTCATGAATTCGAATGTACAAAATAGAATACTTATTAATGCGATAAAAATTTAACACGAAGAGTATTACTTTAACTTTTTATATACAATATTCGACATGCATTTCTGTTTACCTTTATACAACAACAAATATATTAATCTAACAACAACATGTCTAAGTCAATGCTAGAGTATAGTAAAACAGTACTTAAAAAGGTTAGTTTTGATACCTTGCTTTTCTGCAAAGAATTAAAGAAAGCCATAATGACGTTACTACCTGAAGAGGTGGAAGAATTAAAAGTCTGGTTAGAAAGTTACATTACGGATAAACCAGAATTACAACAAAGTTTAGTTTATTTAAAAGCATAATAAAAGAGCCACTTTAAGTGGCTCTTTTTTTTTAAGCAACCTTTAGATGGTTTGGTCATCTTTTATAAAAAAACACAGATGGCAATTAGATTTTTGATTTCAATATTTTTTTTATTCTTAATGCAATGTCAAAATGACGACATGCCTTTTGATGATACACCTATAGATGACACAAGTTTAGTTGGTGAGTGGTTGCTGTATGAGTCATATGTCAGTACTGGTGGTGCTACAGAATGGAAAGATGTGGAAGAAGGGTATCGGTACTTCTTCAATGAATTTGGAAATTATGAAAGAACAGATTACGATAAAAACTTATTAGATTCCGGTACTTACGAAATTACAGAAGAAGAGTTGTATCTATATTTTATTACCGAAGGGAAAAAAGATACATTAGGCTATAGCGCAGACTTTAATGAAAGTAAAACCAGATTAACGCTATCACCCTCTTACCCTGCTATCTGTATAGAAGGTTGTTTGTATAGATTTAATAAAGAGTAGCTAATTATTTGTTAATCGGGCTAATGATTTTCACATCTTGAAAAGCGATAGCTCCACGTACAATACCTGTAATAACATCTCTTAATGCCTCTGTAATCTGTACTTTTAGTTCTTTTTTATGATATATAAGACTTACCTCACGTGCAGGCGAAGGATCTTTAAAATACTTTAGGTTCTTTTTCTTAACATCGTCAAGTTCTAAAGTATTTAAATAGGGTAGAAGGGTCATACCCAATCCTTCATTCGAAAGATTTATAAGTGTCTCAAAACTACCGCTTTGTAAACTAAAATGATCGCCGCCAATTTTTGGGGCTTTACAAAGGTTAAGAACCCCTTCTCTAAAACAATGACCATCTTGTAGAAGCAAAATATCTTCAATATCTAAATCATCAGGAGTAATTTGTGTGCTATTTCCCAAACGGTGCTCTTTAGGTACATACCCTACAAACGGTTCATAATATAAAGGCCTCTCTGTAATGAAATCAACTTCTAATGGAGTAGCGGCAATAGCAGCATCTATGTGACCGTCTTCAATATTTTGTATAAGACTTTCTGTATTTTGTTCCTTAATGATAAGGTTTACTTTTGGATATTTCTGAATGAAACTCTTAAGAAACATTGGTAATAATGTGGGCATTATTGTTGGTATAATTCCCAACACATAATCCCCACCTATATACCCTTTTTCTTGTTCTACAATATCTTTGATACGTGCAGCTTCGTTAACAATATTTTTTGCCTGAGCCACTATTTTTTTACCTACTTCAGTAATTGTTATAGGCTTTTTACTTCGGTCAAAAAGTAGTATATCTAACTCATCCTCAAGCTTTTGAACTTGCATGCTTAAAGTGGGCTGAGTAACAAAGCTTTTCTCGGCAGCAAGGGTGAAATTCTTATATTCTGCAACAGCAAGTACATATTGTAATTGAGTAATGGTCATGTATATAGTTTAAGGCTATAAAATTACTAAAAACCATTATTATAACCTATTGCCTGAGGAGGATGTACACCTTATTGTTTTTTAAAATCTTAGCTTAATCTCCATATCTTCATTTGCAATAGAAAATTTTGCATCACTAAAAGTTGGAGGTCCCATTTGCATAGAATTACCACTCATTGCATAATCTTCTTTGGGCATTCCATTATTTTCAAAATCCATACGTTGATTATCGTTTGCATCATGTAAAACGGAAAAAGCATAATCACCAGGTAGTATATGTTCAAAGGTTAAGATTAGCTCACCTGCTTCAGCTTTGTCATGGCTTGTTTTAATTCTGTCAGCTTTCATAAAAGTTTGTTCATTGTGCAATGCGCTAAGTACATGACCTTCATTGTTCAATACATTTTCGATAATAACGGTTAACGTTACGCCGTCATTTCCTTGAGCATTCATAGTAACGGTCATTGCTAATACAGTAATGGTAAATAGTAACTTTTTCATTTTATAAGGTTTTAAAGATTAATTGATGCTTCAAAGATGCCTTATCAATACGCTTTTTGAAATAGAAACTAACTCAGTTGTAGAAATGCTATCCTGAATTGTAGAAAAGGGGAGGTATAGAAAAAACAAGTACTTGTGAAATACTATCTTCTTTTGGTAATGAAATAGTCTAAACCAAACTTACCTGAGCCAAATCCCATAAAAAATAGCCCTAGACAAAATAATGTAAAAGTGGGTATAATACTCCAAGAGTCATCCCAAGGTCTAAATACGATGGTGGTAAACATGGTTATAGTTACAAAAAAAGCTGTTATTCTTGTATTTAACCCTAAAATTAATAAAAGACCGCCAAGAGCCTCAGTCATCCCGGCAGACCAGGCAAAGAATTCTGGCATGTATGAAAAAGGAACTCCAAATTGTCTTACCAAATCAACGAACCAATCAGAAACTTCTAATAAGCCGAGTTCGGCAGATTTGGGGGTCCATGGAGTACCAAACTTATTCACTGCAAAAACAAAGGAAAGTAAGTATCCTGTAAATATTCTAGGAATTAAAACTAAAACATTTGGTAACAACGCATCTATTCTAAATGGGATGATCAACTTTTTTAACGGGTATAGTTGTTCGTTCATTTTGGTTGGTAATGGTTTCTTAAACTTAATAAAAATAAATGTTTTATGATATGATAATTATCAGTTTGCATCCTTGATTGCAGTCAGTTTATTTTTAGTTATTATCGTCATCATTTTTACATTTTAACTTCATATATTTAATTTTATACACACCATTAAAATTGGTTTAAAATCTTTTAGAGTCAATAATTAAGGGGGCTAAAGTGTACCTTTGAATTAGAAAAAGTAATATATATGACTAAGATAAAAGCATACGCGGCAGATAATAAAGACGCTAATTTGAAGCCGTTAGAAATAGAAAGAAGAGATCCGTTAAAGGATGATGTAAAAATTGATATTTTATATTGTGGCGTATGTCATAGCGATTTGCACCAAGTACGTAACGATTGGAAAAATTCCGCATATCCGGTAGTTCCAGGACATGAAATTATAGGTAAGGTTTTAGAGGTTGGTAGTGGAGTTACCAAATTTAAGGTAGGTGATTTAGTAGGTGTTGGTTGTTTGGTAGATTCATGTCAAACGTGTAGCGCATGTAAAGATGATTTAGAACAGTTCTGTGAAAATGGTGCAACGTTTACTTATAATAGTAAAGACAAACATTCAGGAGGGCATACTTTTGGTGGTTATTCTGAAAATGTAACCGTAAATAAAGAGTTTGTATTAAAAGTACCTGAAAATTTAGACCCTAAGGCAGCGGCACCATTGTTATGTGCTGGTATAACCACGTACTCTCCATTAGCACATTGGGGTGTTAAAAAAGGGGATAAGGTAGGTGTAATCGGTTTAGGTGGTTTGGGTCATATGGGGATCAAATTTGCACATGCAATGGGGGCTCATACAGTTATGATTACGACATCTCCATCTAAAAGTGAGGATGCTAAGAAATTAGGTGCAGATGAAGTTTTAATATCTAAAGATGAAGCACAGATGAATGAACATGCAAATTCTTTCGATTTCTTACTAAACACTATTCCTGTGGGGCATGATATGAATCCGTATGCGGCTTTATTAAAAAGAGATGCAACTATGGTAATTGTAGGGGCGGTAGAACCTTTAGATCCATTACATGGTGGTAGTTTAATAATGGGAAGAAAAAGTATCGCAGGCTCTTTAATTGGAGGTCTAAAAGAGACTCAAGAAATGTTAGATTTCTGTGGCAAGCATAATGTAGTTTCAGATATTGAAATGATTGATATTCAAAACATCAACGATGCGTATGATAGATTACAAAAATCTGATGTAAAATATAGATTTGTAATTGACATGAAATCTTTAAAAGATAGTTAGATAATAGAAGTCTATAATTGAAAAGAGCCATATCTAAATATGGCTCTTTTTTATTTTAATTGTATGCTCTCTATTTCCAGAGTAAAATCTTCTTCAATTCCGTTCTTAATAATAAAAGCGATTTGGGCAAGATAATCGCCATGGTAGTTGGGCAATTTTAGTTCTTCACCTCTAAATACAGGTTCCATTTCTTTAAATGGAATTTCAATGGTATGCCATTCTTTACTAGATTTAAAGTCATAGCTATAAGTATGCCGTTGATGTTCGCCAGATTTACATCTAAATGCATATTTTTTACCATCTCCTTTTAATCGTATTACAAAAGTGGAGTAAGTATCTACTGCAATTCTATCTAAATCAAGTCTAACTAAGCAAAAGCCTCCATTATTTTCTAATGATACGTGCCCACTAAATACGCCATTTCCTTGGGGGTTAATTTGTATGAGCCCCATAGATAAACCGCCCATAACATCATCATTGACAATTTGCCATTCTTTAATTTTGGACGCTTTGTTGAATTTATAAATAGAAAGTAATTCGCTCATAATTTTAATAGTTTGGGATGATAGAAACTGCGATTAAAATTAGAGGAAAGAAAACCAATAATAATACTCTAAACCTTTTTATTTTAACTTGTTCACCAAAGTTTTAAGGCATACGTTTTTTCATTTCATCCGCAACAGCTTTTTCTGAAGGACCTTGTTTTTCTAATTCAGATATAATTTTAGGATGGTCATGGCTTCTGCCTTGAGAGAGTTTATTTACTGCCTGTATATCGTTAATTTCAATTTCAAACCCGATGATGCCACTAACTTGTCTCATAGTTTTATCAGACATATCGTTCAATGAAATAGGATGCTCTGACTGTTGCTCATATTTATTTACAAGTTCATGTAAAGAAGTAAGTAGCTCTTCTGAAGTTTGAATTTTTACAGTACCATATACATGAACGGCAATATAGTTCCAAGTAGGTACTTCTTCTTGCTGATACCAAGATGAGGATATGTAACTATGTGGGCCATTAAAAATACAAAGCACTTCATCGCCATCAATTAAATTTTTGCTCTGTAAATTGGCTTTGGCAATATGGCCAACCAATACATCGGCATCATTAGAATTCTTTCCCAATTCTAAAGGAATATGTGTACCCCATGGTTTGCCATTAATAGTATTAATAAGAATACCGAAACTATTACTTTTTAGAAAGTCATTAATCTCGTTAATGTCATTGTTCTTGTAGTGTTCAGGAATAAACATGTAGATAGATTTTAATTGTAAATATACTGGTTTTGCGTAATTGCTTTTAGAAACAATTATTTAATGCTTAGTGCTAAGTATTTGACGAAATCCTAATTATCTTGTATAAGAATTTTAAAACAAGAATATGCCATTTATATCAAATACAAAAGCAAAGGAACAAGTAGATATTTTCTATGAAGATTATGGAAGTGGACAACCCGTAATATTAATACACGGATGGCCTTTAAGCCGTAAATCTTGGGAACAACAGGTTTGGAAAATTGTTGAGGAAGGGTACCGTTGTATATCATATGACCGTAGAGGATTCGGAACATCATCTGCACCTTGGGGAGAATATGATTATTCTGCTCTAGCAAGTGATTTAAATGCGATTATAGAAGAGTTAGATTTGAAAGACGCAATTATTGTTGGTTTTTCAATGGGAGGAGGAGAAGTAGTACGTTATTTAACGGAATATGGTTCTAGTAGAATAGCAAAAGCAGCGTTAATAAGCTCTATTGTTCCATTGGTAAAACATAAATCTGATAATCCTGATGGAGTGCCAGAAGAAGCTTTAGATGGTATTATAGATGCCTTACAGAAAGATAGAGTTGGTTTTTTAAAGGAATTTAGCAAAGGATTCTATAATTATGAGGATAATAAGGATAATCGAGTAAGTCAGGCACAACTAGATTATGACTTTAATATAGCATCATTTGCTTCGCCTAGAGCAACAATACAAGCGGCTCTTGCATGGATGCATACGGATTTTAGACCAGAGCTAAAAAACGTAACAGTGCCAACATTAATAGTTCATGGAGATGCAGATGCCACTGTACCTTTTGAAACATCTGCAAAACAAGCTGCAGAAGGAATTAAATATAGTACGTTAGAGGTTATCAAAGGAGCTCCGCACGGACTTAATGTAACCCACCCAGAAGAATTGAATGAGATATTGATTTCATTTTTAAAGAAATAAAAATATCTCTTTCAAATAAAAAATCCCGATTGTTTCAACAATCGGGATTTTTTATGCTGTCTAATAAAATCTTAGTTCTTCATTTCTAAGTTTGCGAATACGGGCAAATGATCGGAAATATGCTTGTTGTTTTCCATTCTGTCATCAATATGAATATACTCTAGAACTTCAAAATTCTCAACAAATATATAGTCAATACGGTTGTTTAAAACTCTATTGTGGTCAAAACCGCTAAAGGAACCAGTAGGACCATAGAAAGGTTTTTTGGTGATAGATTGGCCATCTGTCAAAGCGCCTTGCAAGAATTTGATAGGAGTTTCATTAGGGCTCAAATTCAAATCACCCATAAGAACTACCGGAAGCTTATTTGAATTTATTTCTTTGATTTTAGTAACTATAAGCTCAGCAGATTTTTCACGGGCAACAGTGCCTATATGATCAAAATGGGTGTTAAATACCATAAACTGCTTACCGCTTTCTATATCTACAAATACCCCATACGTACAAATACGTTCCATAGAAGCATCCCAACCTACTGAAATTTCATGTGGAGTTTCAGAAAGCCAAAACGTTTCACTTTTTAAAAGCGTATACTTTTTAGTATTGTAAAGAATAGGGGAGTATTCCCCTTTTTTCTTTCCATCATCTCTACCAACGCCAATAAAGGTGTAGTCTGATAAGTTTTCATCCAAATAGGTCAACTGATGATCAAGTACCTCTTGCATACCAATAATACCTGGCTCATAATAGTTTAAAAGTTCAACCATGGCTTCTTTTCGGTCGTTCCAATTGTTTACCGTATCGTTTACATTATCATACTTGATATTGTATGATAACACCTTGACTTCTTGTCCGTATGTAGTTAAAAACGAGATGAATAATCCTAGTATAAAAATAATTTTTTGAGTTTTCATACTTCTATTCTGCTTCTTTGTATTTTTCGAACCAAGCTAAAACACTGGCAATTTTTGCAATTAAATTACTTGGTCTGTTGGCAATACCGTGGCCTGCACCAGGTATACGTACCATAGCAGTTTCTACACCCTCTAATTTTAGTGCGGTATAGAACTGCTCAGATTCTGCGATAGGTGTTCTATAATCTTCCTCACCAGTAAGTAACATTGTTGGGGTAGTTACATTGGCTACATACATTAAAGGAGAACGTCTAAAATAATTTTCTGGATCTTCCCATGGTTTTTTACCGAACCAGTATTTAGAGAAAAAAGCAGCACCATCGGCATACAATACAAAGCTTGTCCAGTTAATTACTGGCTTGGCAACTACAGCAGCTTTAAAGCGGTCTGTTTTTCCTACTATCCAAGCAGTCAGTACTCCGCCGCCACTTCCACCGGTAACAAAAAGATTATCGTTATCAACATAACCTTTTTTAATAACGGCATCTACACCACTCATTAAATCTTCATAATCATGATTAGGGTAGTCGTGGTGAATTAAATTTCCAAATTCGGCTCCGTAACTCGTACTTCCTCTAGGGTTGCTATATAGAACCACATAACCTGCAGCAGCGTAAGCTTGTATTTCGGCACTATAAACAGAACCGTAGCTAGTAAATGGTCCGCCATGAATTTCAAGGATAAATGGGTATTTTTTATTAGGGTCAAAGTTTGGCGGAGTAACCACCCAACCTTGAATTTTTTGTTGGTCATAAGAAGACTCCCACCAAATTTCTTCAGTTTTGCCTATATCTCTAAAAGAATAAAGATCATCGTTTACAAAAGTTACGCGTTTAGAACCTTTTTTATCAGCAACGCCTAAATCAGAAGGATGTTCCGTATTACCCAGTGTATATGCAAATCGTGAGTTTTTAGAAACTGTAAAATCACCTGCATTATAAGGTCTTCCTAATGACAAACCACCAAGACCTTCAACTAAAGTTGTAATTTTTCCATCAAGGGTAATGTGTCCAATTTTGGTAGCACCTTCCGTATCATATTGAAAATAAAGACCTTTACCATCATTTGCCCATTGCGCATTAGCTATATCTCTATCGAAATCTCCAGATAGCAATTTTGAGTTTGTACCATCGGTATTCATCACATATAAATTCGTGATTTGGTACCCCATTAATTTATCATCGTTACCTGTATACGCAATCATCTTGCCATCAGGAGAAACTGTTGGAGAGCTGTCAGGACCATATCTTGTAGTCAAGGGAGAAACTTCGCCGTTAGAAATGTTCAGCGCATATACCTCACTATTGGCAGGTTCAAAAGCCTCATCAGGATTAAAATTCGCTGAGAAGAAAAGTGTTTTGTCATTTTTAGACCATACAGGTGCACCGTGATCAAATGTTGTTGCCGTCAATTGTTTAGGTGTACCACCATCAATAGAAAGGGTGAAAATTTGATCGTGCCCACCTTTAATATAACCTTGTCCGTCACCTCTGTAATTTAATTTGTCAATGTAAGTTGGAGGTGTGTTCCATTTTGCACCTTCCGGCTTTGCAGGTAATTTTACAATAGATTCTTCAGCTTCTGGTACAAACATGGTAAATGCCAAATAACGGTCATCGTTAGACCAACTAACTGCTCCTGGAGCTTTTGGCGTATTGGTCAATGGTGCAATTTCTTTGGTATCCATCCACATGATATATAATTTCATCTTATCATCGGATTTGTTCGATTTAAAGATGATTTTTTTACCATCATGAGACCAACGTGGGTAGTAATCATTTTGGTTACCAGTGGTAATTGGTCTGTTTTGTGAACCATCATAATTTACCATCCATAAGTTAGATAAGTTTTTATCTGTCATGATATCCTTAAAATTTCGGACATAGATAATTTTGGTTCCATCAGGTGATATCTGAGGGTCAGATACATACTCCATGTTAAAAATATCGGTAAGCTCAAGATTTGAAGAAACTTGGGCGGTTACAGATACTGTAAACAGCAAGAGAAATAGTGTTTTACTAATAATTTTCATAGTGTTGAATTTGGTTTGAAATGATAGTATGAAGATAATGATAATGCTTAAAAAGAGATGCCTCATGCTATAGTAAACTTCTTAAAATATAGATGTTCTTAACATTCTCTTTTTGTATTTTCACATTAAAGAAGATAAAGGTTATTGACAACAAATTTATCTGGTATTTACAGCATGCTATAAAGTTGATGTATTTGCATTTTATTCTTTCTTTAAGGCAGGTCAATATTTTATACAGATGTATAAAGTGATAAGTTGTAATTATTTGATTATTAGTATTTTAAAATATAAAAATGAAAGTATTATTTATAGGAGGAACAGGAAATATTAGCACACCAAGTAGTAGATTGGCTGTTGCTAAGGGAATGGATTTATATGTATTAAATAGGGGGAAAGCCAAAGTTGAGATTGAAGGAGCACATTCCATTATCGGAGACATCAATAAACCCGAAGAACTTACAGAGCTTAAAAAACATGACTGGGATGTTGTTGTAAACTGGATCGCTTTTACACCAGAAGACATTGAGCGTGATATTGAATTGTTTAGAGGGAAAACCAAACAATATATTTTTATAAGTTCAGCTTCTTGTTATCAAACACCTTTAAGTTATCCTGTTATTACCGAATCTACTCCGGTACATAACAAGCTGTGGGACTATTCTGAGAATAAAATTCTATGTGAAGACCGCTTGCAAAAAGCATATAGAGAAGAAGGATTTCCTATTACTATTGTTCGTCCGTCACTAACATACGATACCGTAATACCTATTGCCATTGGCGGATTTAATAAATATAATACGGCACAGCGAATTTTAGATGATAAGGAAATTATTATTCATGGAGATGGTACGTCGCTTTGGACGGTTACCCACTCTGACGATTTTGCAAAAGGCTTTGTTGGGTTATTAGGAAATACACCCGCTATTGGTCATGCATTCCATATCACATCAGATGAGGTTTTGAGCTGGAATATGATTTACAAGATTTTAGCAGATGCCTTAGGGAAAGAAGCGAATGTAGTACATATTGCTTCTGACTTTATCTGTAAAATAGAACCTTCTTTTACGGGAACTCTATTGGCAGATAAGGCAGAAAGTGTTTTATTCGATAATAGCAAGATCAAAACCTTTGTACCTGGTTTTAAAGCAACCATTCCGTTTTCTGAAGGGATAAAAAGGACTATTAAGTGGTTACAAGAAGATTCAGAGCGCCAGAATATAGATCAAGAGACTGAAGCTAAAATCGAGAATGTGTTGAATGTTTATAAAGGGTTGTAGATTTAGAAATTTAATTTTAGAGTAATTCATCATTCGTATTACCCACCGCTTTATCCCCTCCAAGGAGGGGAAGATTACATTTTTGATTTCGAACTAGAAGTGCCTTTAAATCTAGGGTTACTATGTCAATTCTGTAAATATTTTAAAATGTCAGCAGGAGCTATTCCCCTCTAGGGAGGGGTTAGGGGTGGGTTTTTGTTTGTAGACTATAGGCTAGTTTTTGATAGGTGACGCTTCAGGAACTATTTCATATAGAACATTTGCCGCAGCTTCATACTTATCACCTTTAATCCAAAAAGGTGTTTCAGGATCGTTGGCTATTAACCTACCTGAGAGCACGTACCCTTGATAAAATTTTAGTAGGTAATCAAAATCTAGGCTATCTGCCTCATCACCAGCTTGATGGTAATATTTATTGATTTCATCATCAAAGGCATCAAAACCTGTGGAATAAGTAGGAGCAGGAACTCCTTTGCTAGCGAAACTTACATTATCACTACGATCAAAAAGACCTTGTTCGGGTGCAGGATCGTCTATGGCTTCTAGTCCAAATGTAGCAGCTCCAGCTACAATATGTTTTTGTGCTGTTGTTCTATTTAATCCAATTACGGTTGCCAATTTTGTATTGTTATACCCGCCACCATCAGTGTTGAAACCATATACAATTTGCTTGAGTGGAAATATAGGATTCTCAACATAATATTGACTACCTAATAAACCTTTTTCCTCGCCCGTAAAAAAAATGAATATAGCTGACCGTTTTGTAGGAAATTTTCCAATATTCTCTGCCATACTTAAAACTGCGGTGGTACCTATAGCGTTATCTCTGGCTCCATTATAAATACTATCTCCTGTGGCATCCGGCGTGCCAATACCCACATGGTCATAGTGCGCAGAATACATAATATACTCGTCCTTTAGTTTCGAATCAGTGCCTTCCAAGACTCCAATCACATTTTGCGTAATTAGAGTTTTCTCTTTCTTTCCATCAGTTTCAATTGAATACGATAATTTTGAATTAGTTAATACATCTAGTTTTTCTGGAGTCGTGTTTACCCAAAGATGAATAAAATCAGTTTTTGGATTTTGGTCATCCATAGCATCAGGAATCTTAACATTTTCTCCCATAAAGTGCGATATTCTCGACCACCATTCTTGATCTAGCAAGGTCATTTCAATTAAACCAATAGCCCCATTTTTAACGGCTAATTGTTGCTTTTCTTTATGTGAGCCATAAATAGCTCTGGCATCAGAGGCTTCTGAAGTGCCGCCTTTAACCATGATTAGTTTTCCCCTTACATCTATTCCTCTGTAATCTTCTTCACTTCCAAAACCAAGATATACAGCTTTTCCTGAAGGCGATGCTGCTTTTGCTTTAACGGCAATGGTATGTGGATAGTTCTCGCCATCTATAGAGACTTTTAGCAGACTTGGTTGGGCTGTTTGTGAAAGTTTAAATGACTGATAGTATGAATTAGTGGCAGGGTTCGGTTGTATTCCATACCCTCGCAAGGTATTTGCAAGATACGATGCCGCAATCTTTAATTCTGGCGATCCTGTGGCACGACCATTCAAAGCATCATCTGCCAAAAAATAGATATGACCTTCAATTTTATTTTTGTCTACCGTTTTTGTTGCTTTTTCTGTGTCGGTTTGCGCAGAAACTATTGTGTTTAAAGTTAAAGCTGATAGTAGTAAAAAAAGTTTCGCTGTTTTCATAATCTCATTTTTAATAGGTTTATTCAGGTAATATTTATATCAATTTTACAATTGCTAAGCAATTCTAAGCACCCCGTAATAAATAGCGGTTATTAGTAACAGAATTAGACTAATGGCTAAAAAACGAATGGAACGTTGTACGTTTCTAAATTTCCAAGCGGCTATTTTTGAGTTGATATAGATTTGTTCTCCTAATTGCTCAAAAACCTCTTCTTCGTTCATACTTACCTTATAGAATTTTTTTGAGAATTCTTTGATGCTCCCAAATTTGGTTATGACATCTCCAAAATAAAATACATTGTCACTATAGTTTCCTTCTAATTTTGGAATAAAGCAGCGTACGCTATAAAAAACGGAAACAGTAGTGGCAACAAACCAAAGTCCGATAAATACATAAAATAAAATAGCATTAGAAACCGAGTGCATTACAGGAGCTGCACTTTGATAAATGAAATTCAATATAATACCGTAAAAGGATAGAATTAGACCTGCTTTTAATTCAGAAGCCTTTATTAAGCTTGATACGTAATTGATGGTACCCCAATAGTGATCCACCAATTCTTCTGCATGCCCCTTAGATTTAAGTTCATCTAAGAGTCCTTTTTCAAAAGCAGATAACGGATTTTCCTTTCCCTTAATTTTAGTAGTGTTTTTATTTTCAGGTGGTAATGGTTTGGTCATAGTTAGAAATTTAAATACTGCAAATTATTATTCAAGTACATTATAAACAGTAAGTGGTTGCGCTTTATTTTTCATTGAAATACTGCCAAGGTTCTCACATTTAAAAGCTTCTTTTACTTGTTCGTAGCAACCCTCGCAGATAATTATTTGATTTTCTTTAGCGGCATCTTGTAATCTGGCAGCAGTATTTACGGTATCGCCAATTACGGTATAATCAAGTCGTTTTAAAGTAGCGGAACCTATGTTGCCCGATATCATTTCACCACTTTTAATACCTATAGAAACTTTGGGTTTAAAATTTTCTTTATTCTCCACATTTGGGAAAGCATTGACTTGGTTTCTTATCGCGAGAGCAGCATCAATGGCACGGTCTAAATGATATTCTCCTCTAAAAACGGCCATAACAGCATCACCAATAAATTTATCTATGATTCCATCTTGCTCCATAATCTCTTTTACCATGGCATCGAAATAGGTGTTGAGCATGGTAACGACTACATCTGGGCTCGTAGTTTCACTAATCTTTGTGAATCCACAAACGTCTACGAACATGACCGTACCCTCAATACTTTCATTATCCATAATTTTAGATTCATATTCTTGTCCACTCATAAAATTTAGAACGTTCTCATCTACATACATTCTAAGAATATTGTTCTCTTTAATAGCCTGTAGGGTCTTTCGAATTTCTCTGGCATGCTTTAAGGTTTTCTCCATGGTCAAAGTAAGGTCCTCAAAATTGATAGGTTTGGTGATAAAGTCAAAAGCACCACGGTTCATGGCCACACGAATATTTTCCATATCCCCATAGGCAGAAACAATGACCGATTTTATTAGCGGACTAGATTCATGTAACTCAGAGAGTAGGGTAAGACCGTCCATCTCTGGCATATTAATATCGCTCAAAACAATATCTATACCGGGATTTTCATCAAGTTTTTCAAGTGCGTCTCTACCATTTATAGCAAATACAAACTCGTATTCGTTCTGTCGTATTTGCTTTCTAAATTTCTGTTTGATGAGTATCTCTAAGTCTGTCTCATCATCTACTACCATTATCTTTGCCATAGTCTTAGGTTAGGGTTATCAGCTTATCTTTTAATAATGAAAAATCTAAAGGCTTAGTCAGAAAATCATCGGCACCTAGATTTTTTGCCATTGTTCTATTCTCATCATCTCCATAGGCGGTAATCATCATAACCATTGGTGGCGGTTTTACATAATTTTTTTTGATGTTATCTAATAGTTCCAGTCCGCTCATGCCTGGCATATTAATATCAGATAAAATCAACACCGCTTCATGCTCCATAGTTTTCATGATTTTGAGTGCATCTTCTCCAGAGAAAGCAAACACAAATTCTAATTCTTCTTTGCGAATCTCTTTTCTAAATCGTTGTTGAAAAAGCACTTTTACATCTTGTTCGTCATCTACAACTAATATTTTCATAATCTGTTTTTTTTGTGTTTGTAAATATTATAATGAGGGAACATTTTGCTATTTAATTCATTGGTAATGAGATGGTGAAGGTGGTGCCTTCTCCTTGTTTTGTTTCTACCGTTAATTCGCCACCATGTACTTTTACAATATCATAGCTAAGTGATAGTCCTAATCCAGTTCCTTCCCCAGAAGGTTTAGTGGTGAAAAAGGGTTGAAATATTTTATCTAAAACCTCTTTAGGAACTCCGTTGCCATTGTCCGATACTTTTATGAGTACCATAGTACCTTTCTTTTCTGTACTTACCGAAACGGTAGGTTCGTAGCCTTTAGGATTTTCTTCTTTTTTCTTCTTTACCACATAAAAGGCATTAGTTATAAGATTTAGAATAACTCTACCCATATCTTGAGCTACGATATTCAATTTGCCGATAGAGTCATCAAAGTCGGTATTCAACGTGGCATTGAAACTTTTGTCCTTAGCGCGTAAACCATGGTAGGCAAGGCGTAGGTACTCGTCTGATAAGGTATTGATATTGGTCATTTCTTTTTGACCGGTACTGCTTCGGCTATGTTGTAGCATCCCTTTTACAATACCATCGGCACGTTTACCATGAAATATAATTTTGTCTTCGTTAGCAGATATATCTTTTGCCAGGGCTTTTACTTCATCATAATTACCGTTATCTATTTCTTCTTCCAGTTCATCCAGAAGTTCTTTGTTTACTTCAGAGAAGTTGTTTACGAAGTTTAGCGGATTTTGAATTTCGTGTGCAATACCAGCGGTGAGTTCACCCAAACTTGCCATTTTTTCAGATTGAATAAGCTTTGATTGGGTGGACTTTAATTCGTCTATTTTAGTTTTAAGCTGAACCGTTCTATGACTAACACGCTCTTCTAAGATTCTATTCTCTTTAGTTAATTTTCTGGCTCTAAAAACAATATATGCTCTTAAAATACTAGCTGCAATTAAACCGAAAAGCAAGTATGCCCACCAAGTTTGCCACCATGGCGGATTTATTTTAAATGAAAGTGTATCTGGTACGGACCAGCCGCTATTAGCACTTCTAACAGCCACTTTAAAGGTGTAATCCCCTGGTTTTAAGTTATAATAGTTCTTGGTCTTGGTTGCATTTGCAGCATAGCTCCAATCTTCATCTTCACCATCTAGAATAAAACGATAGTTTAATTTATCCCTGTTGAATATATCATTACTTCCATAACTAAAACTAATACTGTTCTGGTCATATGGTAGGACAAGGCCTTGAGGTAGGTTGTAAGGACGTTTTACCGAATCCCATGTTATACTATTGGTACTGGCATAGGTTGAATTTTGCACCTTTGTAGAATCTTTCTTTAGGTTGAACCCGAACCCCGGGTTTTCATCCATGACGAACATGTTATTAATTTGAACGGCGCTTATGGTACTATCAATTTTAGGTTCAGTATTCAACACCATTAGCCTAAATTCACTGGAAGTACTTGTAACACCTGACCAAAACTGGCCATTTTTTAAAAATTTAGGTGAATTTTGTAAATAGTCGTTAGATTTAAAACCGAGGCCACCATTAAAATTATAGAAGCCTTTATCTGTTGTTTTTGCAGTGGTTTTTTCCACGGCAATTAAGCCATTACCACTAGCAGCGTACATCATGCCCCCTTTTTCTGTCAGATCATAAAAATCTGTAGGATATAGTCCGTTTTCTTTCTTTATTGAGGTAAGCGTATTTTGTTCTAAGTTAAGTATGTTAATACCATTTGCGGTAGCTAACCATAGCTCTCCTTCGTTAGAAATTTTGGCTATGGATACATTATTATTACTTAGACCTTGTTCTTCTCTAAGATAACGTATAGTGTTTGTTTTTAAATTTACCTTGGCTAACCCTTTCATAGTGGGGATCCAAAGAATTTCTTTATCATAAAATGGTATGGATCCGCTTCCTGCTATTAGAATATCAGGGTCATTTTTGGAAACTACTTTTTTAAAGCTGTTGTTTTCAATATTATAGAAATACAGGCCCGTATTCGTATAAATAGCAAAGGTATGTTCATTTATAATTGCAATACCTGCTCCAAAAATATTAGAGGAATTTGCATAGGAAGTCATTTTATTTTTATCTCTATTAAGAATAGAAAAGCCATATCTAGTATTTATAAAGTAAATATTAGGTGTAATCTCTTTAATGAAACTAATTGTGTTAGGATTGCAATGTAATTGTTTAAAACTTAGGGATTTGATAGTATTTTTATTTAAGTTGACAATATTGATCCCCGCAGCGGTTCCAAGCCATAGTTCACCCCTTGAATCTTCTTCTATTTCCCATATTTCATTATTTACTAAGCCTCTTGTTTCATCAAAATATTCTGTTTTTAAAGTGAACTCATTGGCTATGACCACTCCTTTATCATTTGTAGCAATCCAAATAGACCCATCTTTACGTTTTAAAGGAGTTGGTATTCTAAGAGAACCTTGCAGAGCAGCGTTTAGAGCAATTATTTTGGAATTATCCCTATTTTTATTAAGTATAAAGGCCTCTGTCGCTCCAAATATCCATAAGTTGCCTTGGGCATCTTCTTCTATTTTATCACCTGTAATAGTATATCCGTTTTCAGAACCTAAAACGCTAACTTTTTGCTTATCTATTGCTATTCTAAAAACACTGGAAGAAGCATTGGAATTACCATTAGGCGCTGGGTAAGGATAACTTAACCAAATATTATTATTGGCATCTTCTTTAATATCCCAAACTATTGAGTTCAGTTCAATTTCGGCTATATTAGAAATTGTTCTAAATTCTTTTCTAGAGGGATCCAACACGCTCAAACCATCTTGATAACTGAGCCATAAATTATTTCTACTGTCTTCAAATATCTTCCAAGGCGAATTGGAGCCTTCATTTAAAATCTTTCGTAAACTTTTCATTTCCGCATCCATTGCGTAGAATCCTTCAGTAAGCGAGTTCAGGTAAATCGTACCTGTATGGTCGCAAAGAATATCGAAAGGTGTAAAATTGTCTGTCAAGGTAATCTTATATGCCGTATCGTTCTTAAAATCCAATACTGTTAAAAAACGAGGACCCGGACTAACCAACCAAAGTTTACCTTGTTGGTCAAAGGTCATTTTGTACACTCCTGGGTAATCGTATACAAAGGCGTTCTCACCATCATAGTAGGTTAATGGTGTATTGGTCGCGGAAGACCCTATCCAAATAGCCCCATCTTCGGTTTCTAAAAAGGAAGTAATATCATTAGAGGATAATCCTTCATTGGTAGAAAGTTGTAGTAAGTTTACATGGGTACCGTCCATATTTCCTGGAGGTTTCATTTTGGTAATGGTCGGGTTTTTTATGGGTGCTTTGGTTACTGTAAAGGGCACGGAATCAAACTTTAATTCCCCTGTACGATAACTGTCCCAATCCAAATCGTATTCCTTCATTAGGGACTTCAGCGGTTTAAACGTGTTTAGTTCAAATGGTTTGCTGGGCAAGGCATCTACGTTTAAATCATAAGTAACGGGGGTTGTAACGGTGTCGTTGGTTATGGTTTCCAATTCAAAAGGTTCGGGGTCCGTAAATTGTAATGGAATGGTTTCTGGAACCTTAATATCACCTACTGTAGTTTCCGTTTCGGACTTGCTTTGTTTATGGCAAGAAACCAAAAGCAAGCAGCAGAAAAAGCCGATTATAAGTACAAGTTTACTTTGTTGTGTATTTTTCATACTGGTTTGGATGTTGGTTTAGTTTGGTAATTCTATAATAAATGTGGTTCCTTTATTTTTTGTTGTTTCCACTTTTAACTTTCCATCATGTCCTTTTGTCACAATATCATAACTCATACTTAAGCCCAAGCCGGTACCTTGGCCAGTTGGTTTAGTGGTAAAAAAAGGTTGGAATATTTTCTCTTTGACTTTTTCAGGAATGCCATCACCATTATCAGAAACACTAATAGTGATATATTCATCAGACTTTTTAGTACTGACAGTAACTATAGGTTTAAAACTAACATCTTTTTGTTTTTTCTCGTTTACAGCATAAAACGCGTTGGTAATCAAATTAAGAATTACCCGCCCCATGTCTTGTGGTACAATATTTACTTTTCCAATGCTCTCATCAAAATTTGTAATGAGTTCGGCATTAAAAGATTTATCCTTTGCCCGTAGACCATGATAGGCCAAGCGTAAATACTCATCTGCCAATACATTTATATCCGTAGGTTCTTTTGTGCCGCTGCTGCTTCTGGAATGTTGTAGCATTCCCTTTACAATATTGTCCGCACGTTTGCCGTGATGGTTTATTTTTTCAAGGTTTTGTTTGATATCCAATGAAATAGCCTTCACTTCTTCAAGATCTCCTTTATCCAATTCCTCGTTCATTTCATCAACAAGTTCGTTGCTTACCTCAGAGAAATTATTGACGAAGTTTAGCGGGTTTTGAATTTCATGGGCAATGCCGGCTGTGAGTTCTCCGAGACTCGCCATTTTTTCAGATTGGATGAGTTGAGATTGTGTGGCCTTTAAATCATCTAAAGATTGATTTAATTCTAATGTTCTTTCTTTAACTAGTTGCTCTAAAATATCTTTTTGTTGAGATAAAATGGATTCTTTTTCTTTGGATAATTCTTGGACACGATTTAAATTTAATCTTAAATCTTGACTGCGCTTTCCAAATGCGTAACCTAAATAGATAGCTAAAACAACAGGGATAAGCATAAAAGCAAAAGGAATAAATTTATCTATGCGCTGGTCTACTAAACCCATATACCAACATATCATTAAAATCCAAAAGGCCAGGTTAATACAACTAGAACTTAAAAATAAAAAGCTGGCAACTTTATTTTTGTTCCAAGATTTTAAACTTAAACGTATAATACCAGCATAAAAGAAAATTGACCAGATAGGCCCCAACGCGTCAGGATTAAATAAAAAGTAACAACATATAGTTGAAAAACATAAAAAACTAATAATTTTAAAAACAAGGTCTATAGGCTGTTCTAATATTTTGTAAAAACAGAATAAAAGAATAAGGCTTGAAATAAGAACGCAAGTGTCAAAATAAAACGTAAGCCAAAAATAAGTACCAGTACTATCATGGAACGACAATACTCCTAATGTAAATAGAATTAAGAATAATAAAGAGGCAGAAAAATAACCGTTAATTCTCTCTTTAGGGAAGAAAATAAAAAACGATAGGAAAATAATAAACATTAGAATGGCAAGACCAAGTGAGATATTATAATTATTGATATATTGTTGAAAATAAGCTACACGTTTATTCTTTACCACATCCGTTGAATTGGCATTACGCAAAGACGATATATAAATTCTAATTAGTCCGTTATGATGGTAGTAGATAGGGTATTTGTATTGCGCATTGACAAAACGTACAGCTAAAATTTGTTCCTTGCCTATCTCTAAAGGTAAATGAAGCACTTGGCTAAATGGATTATGGTAGATAACTTCATCCTTATTAGAGCTTACATTACCCAATTGGTGAATTAGTTTGCCATCTAAATAAATTTCTGATGCTCCTTCTTGAAAAATATTTAAAACCACTGCATCATTTAACGACTGGTCTGCTATAATACGTTTACGCAACCATACAATTTCGCCCCTATCTGCAATTACGTTTTTTCCATCAAGCAGATTTAAGTTATTATTAGAGAATTCATTCCAGGTAGAGTCATCAAATTCTGGATTAGCCCATAATTTATTATCTCCTTTTTGAAAACGCCAATCCATTCCAAGAATCATCCAGTTATCAGCAACAGTACTATCTGTAATGACTAACACTTTGTCCTCTTGACTAAAAACTGTCAACGAAAGTAGAAAGCCAATAATGTATAATATATGTTTCATTATCATTTAAATTATAGGAAAAATGATTTTAAAAGTGGTTCCTTCACCTTGTTGTGTTGTCACCAGCAATTCACCACTATGCCCCTTAGTAATAATATCATAACTCATGCTTAAGCCCAAGCCGGTACCTTGCCCGGTAGGTTTGGTGGTGAAAAAGGGTTGGAATATTTTCTCTTTGACTTTTTCAGGAATGCCATCACCATTGTCAGAAACACTAATGGTGATATGTTCATCAGACTTTTTAGTGCTGACAGTAACTATCGGCTTAAAACTAACATCTTTTTGTTTTTTCTCGTTTACCGCATAAAAAGCATTGGTAATCAAATTAAGAATTACCCGCCCCATGTCTTGTGGTACAATATTTACTTTTCCAATGCTCTCGTCAAAATTTGTAATGAGTTCGGCATTAAATGATTTATCCTTTGCCCGCAGTCCATGATAGGCCAAGCGTAAATATTCATCTGCAAGGGCATTGATATCAGTTGGTTCTTTTGTGCCGCTGCTACTTCTAGAATGTTGAAGCATACCTTTTACAATATTGTCCGCACGTTTGCCGTGATGGTTTATTTTTTCAAGGTTTTGTTTGATATCCAACGAAATAGCCTTCACTTCTTCAAGATCTCCTTTATCCAATTCCTCGTTCATTTCATCAATGAGTTCATTGCTTACTTCAGAGAAATTATTGACGAAGTTTAAGGGGTTTTGAATTTCATGGGCAATGCCGGCGGTAAGTTCTCCGAGACTCGCCATTTTTTCAGATTGAATAAGTTGAGATTGGGTGGTTTTTAATTCATCTATGGATTGATTTAATTCTGATGTTCTTTCTTTTACTTTTAATTCTAACTTTTCATTTTGAGAAGTAATAAGTGCACTCTTTTCAGCTTCAACCTTTACAAGTTCCATTGCATTTTGCCTCATATCCTCATTTTTCTCTCTCATGCGATAAGCGACAAATGCCAACATGCCTAAAAAGAGAATGGCTTTACCAAACGTATCACTATGAACCATTATTAACCTTAGACTAAAATCATCTTTTATAGAGGATTGTCTTACTAAAAGTCCAACAAGAGTAAGGACATAAGATGATGTTAAACAATAAAGAAGTATTCTAGCAGATAAAACTTTATTCTTAGACTTTATGGATAGGTAGATTAAGAAAAGGCCAATACTAATTTTAAATATAAAATATAGGAAATCCCCTATATCGTTATTTAAAAAGAAGAAAAATAAAGGTATTATCAAACTTGCCAAAATAAGCCATTTAGGAACTTTTCCATAATATATTTTATAGGCGAACAAAACGCAGAATAAGTAAAAACATAATTCTAAATAAAATCCGCAATAGGCAAGTATTATCATGTAATGAGAAGGAATTGTAAAGTACAAACTATCACCACCATAGAAAGCTGTGCTAAAATTCTCTAATACCATTATAGTAGAAAAAAGAGCGATAAAGAGTAGTTCACTTTCCTCTTTAATAAGGAAATAAAGAAGCCAGAAAAGAATGAAGAAAATCAAAGAACTCAATAAGTCAAATAAATGTCTGTAACCTATAAAACCCATGTAGTCAAAATAGTCATTGGTAACAAATCTGGTAGAGCCCAAAGGAAGCAATTTAGCAATGCCCCAATAGGTACTATAGTCAACATAATGTATGGCTAATGTATATGTAGTGTCAGGCTCTAAAAAAATAGGAGATCGTATCTCAAAATCTTGAATATGCTCTTTAAACGAGGCTCTGTCATTCCCTTTTTCTCCAAATTGACGGAACAACTTTCCATTTATATAAATATCCTCTGCTGCATGGTCTTCTTTGTCCAAGTAGAGTGGAAGCTTTGCGAAAGCACTATCAATGGTAAATTGCAACCTGAACCAGCCTTCAAATTTGCCAGAACTATCTGCCATATCATTGGTTATCTGCGAGGGGTTTAATCGTTCCCAACCCCCTAAATCAATGTCAATAGATGATGCATCTTGGCTATTTCCTGATTTAAAAATCCAACCTGCTTTATTTGTCAACCTTAAACCAAAAATTGAATCTAAATCTGCTTTCGTAAAATGTATAATTGTATCGAGTGCCAACCCATTTTTATCTACCGGGTTTTCTTGCCCATTTGCCGTAAATAGCATACAGAAAAATAGCGTGATGAATAGGAGGGATTGTTTAATCATGTATTCTTAAGTTAATTATGAAAGTGGTGCCTTCACCTTCTTTTGATTCTACTTGTAATTCACCACCATGTCCTTTTGTCACAATATCGTAACTCATACTTAAGCCCAAGCCGGTACCTTGACCTGTCGGTTTGGTGGTAAAAAAGGGTTGGAATATTTTCTCTACAATTTCCTTGGGTATGCCGTTACCGTTATCGGAAATAGAAATTTGTACACTTTGAGACCCACCCCCAACCCCTCCAATGAGGGGAGTTCGCTTTGATGTAATTTTTACAGTAGGTTTATAGCCTTCGATGTCAGATTTTGATTTCTCGTTTACCGCATAAAAAGCATTGGTAATCAAATTGAGAATTACCCGGCCCATGTCTTGTGGTACAATATTTACTTTTCCAATGCTCTCGTCAAAATCGGTTATGAGTTCGGCATTAAATGATTTGTCCTTTGCTCGTAATCCGTGGTAGGCCAGACGTAGGTATTCGTCAGCCAAAGCATTGATGTCCGTAGGTTCTTTTGTGCCGCTACTGCTCCTTGAGTGTTGTAACATACCCTTTACAATATTGTCCGCACGTTTACCATGGTGGTATATTTTTTCAAGATTTTGTTTGATATCCAATGAAATAGCCTTGGCCTCTTCAAGATCCCCTTTATCCAGTTCCTCGTTCATTTCATCAATAAGTTCGTTATTCACCTCACTAAAATTGTTGACGAAGTTCAATGGATTTTGAATTTCATGGGCAATACCCGCTGTAAGTTCTCCAAGGGAGGCCATCTTCTCGGCTTGTATTAATTGCGATTGGGTAGTTTGCAGATTAGACAATGTAATTTCTAATCTCTTTTTTTCTGAGAGTAGGGCAGTAGCTTGATTTTCCTTGATCTGTAAATCTAGAAATCGAGTATAGGTTTGTTCAAATACCGTTGCAAAGCGCTTAAAAATATCATGGAATTTTGGTACTCTTTCATAGGTGATAAACATAACATACCCATGTTTAAAATAACATATATGAAAGATTTGAAAAGTAGGAAGTGAATGCCCTGCTTTAAGAACACCATCCAAAACTTCGCCAAAAACAGGAAGCGTGCGCATAAACTCATAATGTTCTTTAATAAGTTCGCCACCAAGTTCCTCAACATGAAAGGTTTCACCATTATGTGACGGTTTTAAAAAATTATAACCAACACCAATATTTGGTAGTATAAAAGGTTTTTGAATTACGCCCTCACTGCTCATAAATGCAGTGGCTTTTTCTTTATTTTCTGACCATATGCAATATCCCGCGCTCCATGCTGGTATGCCTAGTGCCTGAACCTGTAAAAATAGGTCGTTGGCAGCCTCAGGAAGCTCATCACTACGCTGCATGGCCATTGTACGACTTCGTACCCGTTCTAAAGCATTTTCAATCTGTGCTTCACGAATTTGGGCTTCTGCTTTTTGAAGGTCTAGAAAACGTGTATAAGTTTGCTCGAAAACTTTCGCAAAACGTTTAAAAATATCATGCGCGTCTGGTACATGTTCTCTTGTGATAAAGAGCAGATAACCATATTTAAAATAAACAACATGGTCTATTTGATAGGTTGGGAAGCCATTATTAGTTTCCTTCAGCTTCTTTAATACATTACCTATAATTGGAAGAGAACTCATATATTCATAATGAGCCACACATTCATCACCTGTAAATTCTTTTATAACTAGAGATTCACCTCTCTGACCTTTTTTATAGTACTCATTAAATATACCTGCTCTTGGAACTTTATAGGTTTGTAAAATACCAGCCTCATTTCCAAACCATTCAGTAGAATCATTTTCTCCATAAATATTGAATGCGCATCCCCAGGTTTTAATATTCAACGCCCTTACTTGTTCATCTAATAGGAAAGAAGCTTCTTGTAATTCATCACTATGTTGCATTGCCATAGTTCGTGAACGTACTTTTTCCAATGCTAACTCTATCTGAACTTCACGAGCTTGTCTTGCAGATTTTTGAAGTTCAAGAAAACGATAATGAGCCAGGTCGAAAGCCTTTGCAAACTTCACTAAAATTTGCAGGTTTTCTTTAGGTGGATGTTCAACTATACCGGGTAAGCTATATCCAATTTCACCATGTGAAGTACGGGCCATAATAAAGGTTAATCCGCCAATATTGGTTATATCATCAGGTGTTGGTGCTTGAGGATCAATTTTTTTAAAATCGCCCAGGTTCATCATTTTATCCACATAACTGATTGCAGCTTTTGCATTCATAGGATATACGACCGTAGCATTATTGCTCTGTTCCCAATCGGCTAACAAAGGAATGTCACCATGAAGATGTCTTGGTAAGGACATTACAAATCCTATTTTGCTACCATCACCAGAGGTCATGGCTTTTTCATAGGTTTCTGGCAACCACATCATGTGCCAGAAGTACTGTGCTTCATATCCTAATTTGACAAATTCAGTGCGTAGCGTAACCACCACATCTAACAAATCGTCAGTGATATTCATCGCCAATGCCTTAGTGCGAATCCGTTCTAAAGCTCCTTCAATTTCTAATTCTCTATTCTTTATTTCAAGTTCTATGGTACGCCGCTTAATGGCTTCTCTTAATTCTAGATTTTCCTTACTAATCTGTTCAAAGCCTATAGTTTCTCCTTCTTGTGCCTTTACATCTGGGGTTGAGTAATGTTGATACACAAAATGCCAGCTTTTTTCGTTCTGCTCAAGAATATTGCTAAAACGAAAGCGACCATAATAATTCCATTCTTCTACATTTAGAAACCAAGCATCAAATAAGTGGGTAATAAATATGAGCTCACCAAATTGTTCTACTATTTTGGTTTCATTACGTATTTGAGATTTTCCAGAAAGTTGTTCAGCAGTTGCTTCAAAGAATTTAGTGGTATCCTTACGGTTTAAGAATTCTTCATTGTCTGTAGAGCCTATAAAATGAAAGTTAGTATCTAAATAGGAGTCGTAGGTTTCAACATCACCATTTAGGTAGCTGTACATCCATTTATCGTAAATTTCAATAACCTCTTTTTCCCTCTTTTTGGTTGGCTTCATGCACTAATTAGTGGTTAGTTTTGAAAAAAGTAAAAATTAATATCAGTCCATAAAAAAGTATAATCCATTACTAAAAACAGCATATACATTCTGTTATTTTTCGCAAAAGGAAAAAACAACAAATTGGAAATCAATTAAAAAATGGGGAATTTTATGCCTTTAAAATACATAATTTCCTTTTAAGATTAATGAAGCTTTCAACGGAATTCTATATTTTCTGTATAAACGGATGTATTTTATTCTTTTTTAAATACCTCTAATTCTATTTCGATCATAAACTCTGGCATGGCCAATTCTTTTACCCCTAACCAAGAACCCGCGGGAAACTGTTTTGTATAAATTTCATTTCTATACGCTGCAGCTTCTAAAAATTTGGGCATGTTGGTAGTGAAAATATTCTCGACAACGACATCATCGAACGTGCAACCATAATGATTTAAAATTTTCTGTAGATCGGCATAGCAATTGATCATTTGCTGTTCAAAATTACCAGCGGCAGTTGGGGTACCGTCGGCATCCATACTTACGGCACCAGAGATTTTAATATCATTTCCAATTTTTACTGCATGCGAATAACCAAACAATTTTTCAACTTCTGGTCGTAGTTGAAAGTATTCTGGCACTTCTACTTTTACTTCTATTGGCGGTAGTTCAACGGGTGTCTTTTCGGTATTATTTTGGTTACATCCAAAACACAAAGAAGCTACGAGTAAAATGACACTTATATTTTTAAGGTATGTTTTTTTCATTTTATTTAAGTTGATATAGTGCTTATTTAGTATGGGTTGCGTCTGCTATTTTTTTGGTGTCGGCATACTGTTGAAATGCCACGATTTTTCTATTTTTCAATTTCCAGAAATGTGCAACTTGAGCGTTATACACTGCACCATTATTTTTTCTTTTGGCATCGTAGCGTAGGGTTGCCAGAACTTTGTCATCAACCATATCATGAAGTTCAATATCCTTCAGATTAAAATATTCATGTTCTTCAGAGAGTCGTATAAATACTCCGTTTAGAACAGCATCAGGACCTATATATGGATTACCTTCTGCAAGTGCATTTCCTTCAGCCTCGTTCCACTCCACATTTTTATCTAAGAAGTCTAATACAACTGGTATATCTCCTGTTGCGAAAGCTTTATATAAATTGTCTATAATTTTCAAATTGTCCATCGTTAAAATATATATTGATGTTAATAATTTTAAACAAAATGTAAAATGCCATAAAGTCAAATCAAGACTTTATGGCATTTTTTTTACTTTTCTAATGCTGCTCTATTGAAGTATAAGATTTCAGAAATTATTTTTCCGTCCTCATCAAAGTCATCACTTATATGCATTGGAAGCGTAATTTTCTTTTTATCTGATTTTCTAACCAAGTGAAAATCCCACCAAGACATTACTACTCTACCGTTAGCCATTTCGTATTCTAAATAATCGGGATAGCCAATCATATCAATACTTGTAATTTCAAAAGCATCTAAAAATTCTTGTCGAATTTTTTTCACATCATCTTTAGTTTCCGGCTTATCTAAATCATCATTTATATTTAAAAAATAGGCATCATCGCTATAAAAACTAAGTGCTTTCTCTAAGTCTGCATTCTCAAAGGCATACACTGCTTTTCGAACTGTATTTATATTTTCATGGTGGTTGTAAATAGTACCATTTGTACGGTCAGAAAAACTTTGTCGCAATTCATTAAAGATGCCTTCATTATTATAATTAATGATTGTTTTTATCTTATTGTCTTTTGTAACAACTATAAGACGATGGATTGGAGATGTGAATTTTACACCTGTTTCTTTATGTACTCCTTTAAGTAAATCCCAAGTTTGTACCCAAATTTCTCCATCTTTATTATCTTCTTTATACTCAACGGCATCAGGATATGCACCCGGAAAATCAGAAATTGAAAAATAATCTAGCTCATCGAACCAACGATATGAATTTTTTACATATTTAGCTTTGTCAGTGCCTTTATCACTGGGGTTTGTAGAAACACCATTATAGTTTTTAAAGTCATCTGTTAAAAGACTGGCTAATTTTACGGTGTCTCCTTTAACAAATGCCTGGGTAAAACTATTTACTACATCAATAGCTGGATGCTCTATATAAATAGTTCCATTTTTCTTTTGAGCAATTGTGATGAATGTTGTCATCAATGCGAATACTAATAAAATTTTTTTCATAATTTTTACTTTTAATAGTGGTTTGATTTTTCGTTTTAAAAAAAGACAGACATTTTTGACATCAGAATATTGGCTAAATTCAAAAACAGTTATGTTTTCATATTGTAAATTGTCAAAATAAATTCTCCCGAATTTTGTCTGCCCTTTATTGTTGTATTGGTAATACTAATTAGATTCGTTTGAAACTTGAACCATTATATTTTAAGTACTCCAATGCAAAGAAATTTTCAGAAGCTAGTTATATACGTTTGGTGGTTACAAATTACTTAGTTGTACTATTTTTTAGCTGTGTCTGGAGGTATGACTGTATATCCTTGTTTTGTGAGTAAACTAATATAATCTAGGTAATAGTACATTGCAGCTATTTTGTCGTCCTTGACTACTGCTGCTATGTGGTATGGTACAGGAGTTACCACTCCGGTTTTATTATTTTCGAGTGTATTTACTCCCCAGGTAAGCAGCCATTCGCCTTCGTTCCAACTATTTTCAACCTTCACAGGTAAGTATAGATCTTTAGAGATATTATGATTGTAGTTGGCTAAGCTGTTGATCCAATAATCTTTGTGTTGTGTTACGTTTAAAGAATCTAACCCACTTCCTAGACCGTAGACCATTGCATCTTTGGTCATTAGATTAGAGATATTCTCAACATCGGCATTTTGTATTGCGGTTACGTATTTCTTTAGCGTTTCCATGGCAGTTTTACCATTGTCAAAATCTAAAGTTACACTAGGTTGCTGTGCATTGCTAAAAGTTGCTCCAAATGCCATGGCTACAATTAGCAATGTAATTTTTACTCTTTTCATAATTTCTCGATTTAAAGATTAATAGTACTTTATGAGATTCTAAAGAGGAGGAACTACTTTAAAGAAATCACTATTTGGCATGAAATACGAACTGTTTTGGACGGATGGGATTTTAAACTGTCCGAATGCCACTATTTATTTACCGAGAATTACTTACGGGATAGAATTAAATAAGTATAATTTTATGTGTTAGGAATAAATAAGGTATAAAGAAGGTGTATTCAGTTAATTACCAATAGCTGCAATTAAAGAAATGAAGATTGGTAAATTGAATTAGGAGAATATTTTAGCGTGACTAAACACCCTAAACAACAAGGTATTTAAGTGTAGTCATTTCTAAAATCAGGGTTAATGCAATAGTTGTATTTTTAGGATATTATGGAATTAGGTATAAGTTCTTCTTCTATGAAACCATCCTCTTTTAGATATACATAATACGAATTATTATCAAGGTCTAAAGAAACCGAAGTGTGTACTTTATCATCTATAAAGTGAATAGCAGAGCGATCATCACAGGCATAACCATCTGTAAGTTCTCCAGAAATAATATTATTATGATATAATGGTCTTCTAGACTTCTCTGAATTATAATGAGGACAATGGCTTTTATCTATAAATGACATGCCTTCTACAATGCTTAATTTTTTGGGTCTAGAATCAGTTGTGCCACCATTGAACCAACATAAGGATCCAGCACTACCACCGCCCATAACAACACCGTTATCATAAGCTTTTTTAAGAGCGATGTCAATACCCTGAGCCTTCCAAATAGCTAGCATATTTAATGTATTTCCGCCACCTACTACAATGGCATCCATATTTGAAATTATCTCTTCAAAAGATTCTTTTTGGTCGTATGAGTTTATCCATACACTTAAAACATGGGGAGTTACATTAATTTGGGAACAAACCTGATAAAACGAATCTATATATTCTTGATCCTCGCCGCTAGCAGTAGGTATAAAGCAAAGATTCGGTTTTTTTTTACCTGTAGCTTCTGCCATATATTTTAAAAAGGGTACAGAATGCCTTCCACTACCATAAATAAAGAGCTGTTTTTTCATGAAGGCAAAATAATTGATTCTGCCACTAATTCGAAAGTATAGCGCAATTATTTTTTATTAAAATAATATGTTTGCTGGTTTAGTTCATTACTGGTGGTGCCAAAGAATAGCCCCAGGCTTCCATAAGATTAAGCTTGTCAAAAAAGGCAATTTCATGGACTATTTTATTGTCATCATTAAATGTAAGAATACTGAAACCATGAATTTGCCCCACTTTTCCGGTTGGCGGTATATCTCCAAACATACCCGTGTTGGTTCCGGTACCCACCCAATTAACATACGTTCTATTTTCTACTACAATTATTTCTTTATCCACAATTTTAAGGTCTGGCATAACCCTGTGCCAAAAATGCATTGAATTAAATAATTGGTGCTGGGAGAAAGAAATATTATCACCATTAAGATTGCGTACAAATTTCTGTATAGTGATAGATTCCAACAACAACGTATCATACTCGCTCCATGCATTCATATATTCCTTTGTATTTTTCTTTAGGGCGTTGTTGGCATTGTTAATTGTGGTTGACGTATTCTTGTTCTTAGTAGTTTCTTTATTTCTACATGCTATCAGTACAACTAATACAATAGCGAACAAAGTTATGCTGAGAGGTTTCATAGTAGAGGATTTTGGAGGTTTTACACTACTTTAACTAAGCTATAAATTCTTAATTATTAAGTTTTAAAAGGATGAATTCGTTGGTCTATTGTCCGAATAATGATATTTATTGATCCAGGAAAACACTGCGAAGATTGTTGTACATTTAATAAATACTCATTTTCCCTCGGTGAGAACTAACTTGTAAAATGAGAGTCAACTATCAAAAAATATACTACTTAATTCTCTTATGTTTTTTAGGACAGCTTTTTGGCTATGGGCAAATAGTAGATTTAGCAAGTGAACATCCTTATAAAAAAGTATTTGTTGAAACAGATAATTTCGGTGCTTCTTACCTAGATACTTTAGAGCAAAATTACAATAAGGTCAAGGTTGATACGGTCAAGTTTTCTATGCTTAATGACCTGGCCTATTATTGGCATACTAGGAACCTAAATAAAGCATTGATATTTACAAAAATTGGGCTTGATTGTACTGTAGAATCCGATTCGTTGTGGCATGGAAGGTTTCAAATTACACAGGGAGCTATTCTTTTGCGAATGGAAAAATTAGATAGCGCGCAAACCGTACTAGAGTTGGCAAGAACAAAAGTTGACCAGTCAGATTTAGCATTTCTAAATACGCAATTAGGTTATGTATATGAACGTAAAAGTCAACTTGATAAAGCAGCGGATTTTGCTTTGAAATCAATTGAATTAGGTCAAGAACATAATGATACTAAGGCAATAGCTATGGGGTATAGCGATTTAAGTAATCTGTTTTGGAAACAAGGTAAATATGAATCAGGTCTGGAATATGGACTTCGTTCTTTAGAACTTTTTGAAGTTTGGGGTTTTACTGATTTGGATTATGATTTTACCCTATATGTAACAGGTAATAATTATTTGGCATTAAGTAATTACGAACAGGCTCGCAAGTATTATGAACAATCAATTATAATTGGAGAGCGATACGGGTTTTACAATAATTTAAGTGATGTCTATATTTCATTAGTAGACCTATATACTTACTTAGGGGAATTTGAAAATGCCAACGAAGCTGGAAAAAATGCTGTTAAGTATGCAGAGCTTCTTGAGAACAATTTTATGATAATGCGTTCTTGGCTAGCCATGGCAAAAATGCAGAATAAACAAGGAAATTATTTAGAAGCTATTGACGGACTCAACAAATCAATTAGAATAGCAACAGAAGACTTTGGTGATGCGTACTATTTGGGTGATGCCTATAAAGAATTAGGTAACGCTTATGCTGGGGAGCAAGAATATAAAAAAGCCTATAAGGCATTTGCTAAATATGATTCCTTAAAAAGCGAAGTGTTTACGGCAGAGGCAGATCAACGAATATCACAATTAAGAACGGAGTTTGATGTGGCTAAAAAAGAGAATACAATTGCACTACAAGAAATTCAAATTAAAAAGCAACAAACACGGCAGCACCTCATTATAATTATTACTTTTTTATTATTGCTCCTATTGGTTTTGGCTTATAAGGCAATCTCTAATAATGTCAAGAAGAACAGACTTTTGCAAAGTAAAAATGCAGAAAAAGAATTTCTTTTGAAGGAAATACATCATCGGGTAAAGAACAATTTAGAAATTGTTTCTAGTCTATTATCATTACAGGCTTCATTAATTACAGATCCTAAAATATTGGATGCAATGGAGCAAAGTCAACATCGAGTACATAGTATGGGTATGATTCATCAAAAATTATATTTGGGCGAAAAATTGGCTACTATTGAAATGAAAGATTATTTTAAAAATTTAAGTGACTATATCATACATTCATTTGGTAAGTATGATCGGATAACTGTAAATATTGAGATGAAAGAACTTGAATTAGACGTAGACTTAGCTATTCCTATAGGTTTGATTGTTAATGAGTTGATTACTAATTCTTTAAAATATGCTTTTCCAGATAATAGAAAGGGTAATATTATTTTGTCGCTAACTAAAAAACAAGATTTGCTGCTTCTAGAAGTTGGTGATGATGGTATTGGTATGTACCATAATAGCCTAAAAAGTGGAACAGGTTTTGGCGCACATTTGGTTAATTTGTTGGTAAAACAATTAGATGGAAAGATGGAGCTTTTGACTAACTTAGGAACCACCGTTCACATTCAATTTCAAAATATAAAAGCTGCCTGATGAAGAATAGCCCAATTAAAGTATTGATAGTTGAGGATGATATGATCATTGCTGCCAATCTTTCTATTCAATTAACCAGCTTGGGTTATGAGGTTACAGGTATTTTGCCAAGGGGAGAAGAGGCTATTATACATGTTAGGGAACATGCTCCTCATATTATTTTAATGGATATTAATCTAAAAGGAAATCTGAATGGAATTGCTACGGCCAAGGCAATACTTAAAGAAAAGAATATTGCTATAATTTACCTAACGGCGAACAGTGATGATGCTACATTTGAATTGGCAAAAGAAACACAACCCAAAGCTTTTATAGCCAAGCCGTTTAATAAATTAAGTTTAGAGCGCACCATTTCATTAGTTGTTGAACAATTAAAAGATGTAAGCGAGACGGCATCAATTGAAGAAAATATAGAAGTACTTGATGATCGTATTTTTGTACGACATAACGGTAGAATGGAAAAACTTTTACTAGAAGATATTCTATATATCGAAGCTGATCGTAACTATTGTTCTTTGGTTACGCACCATATAAAACATGTACTTACATGTACTCTCAAGGTTATGGAAGAAAAATTGCCAAGCCTCAATTTTGTGCGGGTGCACCGTTCTTATATCATCAATATTTCAAAACTAGATGTGTTGGCAGATGGTCATTTAGAGATAGGAAGAAAAGTGATACCAATTGGTAAGTCACATAAAGCATTATTGTTAAGTAGAATTAAAACCATTTAAAATTTTGATTTTAATGTTATGGCTAACCAATTCTTGAAAAATGCTATAGCGATAGCTATATAATTAAAAACCTCCATGATATTTCCATCATGGAGGTTTGGCAATTTTATATGTTAAGGTAAAATCTATCCGTTAATCTCGACTACTTGTCGAATTTCTATTCGGCTTTTTTTTACTTGTATTTCTGTTATTCTTTCCACGAAAGTTATTACCACCTGGTCTGTTCTTATTTTTGTTTCCAGAATTTCCGCTGTTTCTAGGACGTTGTGCTGGTCTTTCGTCTTTATCCTCAGTAGAATCCTCATCTGTAAATTGATGCTCTGGCATACGAGGTATCTGCTGCTTAATTAGCTTTTCAATATCACGTAAGTAAGCTCTTTCTTCTTTATCACAAAAAGAAATTGCCATACCGCTAGCATTTGCTCTTCCGGTTCTACCGATACGGTGTACATAAGTTTCAGAAACATTAGGTAAATCATAGTTGACTACTAATGATAAATCTTCAACATCTATACCTCTTGCAGCAATATCAGTTGCTATTAAGACCTTAAGTTTTCCTTCTTTAAAACCGCCTAAAGCTTTTTGTCTTGCAGCTTGTGATTTGTTACCGTGAATGGCTGCAGACCTAATACCGGCTTGATCAAGTTTCTTTACAATTTTATTTGCACCGTGCTTTGTTCTTGAAAAAACAATAAGGGTGTTATCTGGATTCTCATTAATAAGGTGAACTAGTAGCTTAGGCTTATTGGCCTTGCTTATAAAATACACACCTTGTTCAACTTTCTCTGCAGTTGCTTGTTCTGGTTTAATAGTAACACGCTCGAAATCACCAAGCATTTTTCTAGAAAGCTCTACAATGTCTTTTGGCATTGTTGCCGAAAAGAATAGCGATTGTCTTTTTGCAGGGAGTTTGGCAATTATTTTTTTGATATCATGTATAAAGCCCATGTCCAACATTTGGTCAGCTTCATCTAAAACTACATGTTCTAAATCTCTAAATGAGATAAACCCTTGGTTCATTAAATCTAACAGACGACCAGGAGTAGCAATTAATATATCAACGCCGCCTCTTAAAGCACTTACTTGTTTGCCTTGTTTAACACCTCCAAAAATAACAGTGTTACGTAAGCCAGTATATTTACCATAAGCGGTAAAGCTTTCTCCAATTTGTATTGCAAGCTCACGAGTTGGTGTCACTACCAATGCTTTTACCTTTCGTTTCGATTGGCTTAAACTAATACCTTCATATAGTTGATGAAGAATAGGAATACCAAAAGCAGCCGTTTTACCGGTACCGGTTTGTGCAACACCTAGTAAGTCTTTGCCTTTAAGTAATATTGGAATTGATTGTTCTTGAATTGGAGTAGGGTGAGTATAACCTTCGGCTTCTAAGGCCTTTAGGATAGGTTCGGCTAAGCCGAGTTCTTTAAATGTCATAAAATTTTAATAAGCGGCAAAGGTACGCTTTAATGTGGAAGAATTAAGGTATAAGTAATAAGTAGAGAGTTTAGGGGTAATGACGAAAGCACATCATGTTATATATCTAGTAATATAAATGGCTGATTATAAATTGGGAGGTTAGATAAATTTGAGATTGACGGTTCTGCTATTTTCTGAATCAACCTTTACCCTATGTATTTTATTCTCAATTATAAAGTTGACTATTCCTCTAAATGTTCAATATGAAATTTTTGAAATATCGGTTAACGACATCAAATATCGGTAAGGTGATTTTGGGTGGTGTGTCGTTAATCGGTTCGATTTTACACTTTACCCGAACACGTGTAAACCAACGAGAATTATAGGTTTTTCAGCGATTCACAACCTAGTTAAACAAGGCCTGCGGCGTTCTATTAGTGTAACAAACGCAAGTCATGAAAACAATAATCACAATCATCTTCATCATCTTTTTAAGCTTCACAGCTCAAGCACAAAACAATACTGACAATGTAAAAGTTGAAACTATTGAAATGACTATCGTTACTGAAACTACTTACGAATTAAACCTTGAGACTGAAACTGAAGTTGCTCGTTTATACAAGTTTAAAAATTCTAGAATTAAAAGAGATTTAAACTTCATCACAAAAGCTAACAAGGCTAAAATGGCTTAATTTTAATATTCAGTATAAGGTTAAAAATATAAAGGAGAAATAAGGTGATGTAATTATAGATTGATTTTAATTTCTATCAATATATATAATAGAGAAGCTAAAATTATATTTTCCAACAACCAACTTAAACTTTAAAGTCCTCTCATTGCAGCTTCGGCACATCTTTCGCCGTCCATAGCAGCAGAAATGATACCACCGGCATAACCACCACCTTCACCACAAGGAAAAAGCCCTTTAATTACCGGATGTTCTAGTTTTTCATTTCTTGGAATGCTTACTGGCGATGATGTTCTAGATTCAACACCAACAATATTTGCTTCAGCAGTGTAGTAACCATGCATTTTATCACCAAAAGCTTTAAAACCTTGTCTAAGTCTACCACCAATTAATTTAGGTAGTAGAGAGTGTAATGGGGCAGAATTTAAACCTGGTTGATATGAGGTCGGGTTTAAATCTACAGATAGGTTACCTTCTACAAAATCAGTTAATCTTTGGGCAGGTGCCGTTTGCGAGCGCCCACCGGAAGTAAATGCTAATCGCTCTAAAGCCTTCTGATATTCTAAACCTTTAAGCGCTCCAAATTTCTCGTATTTAGGAATATCCTTATCCACATTAATTTCCACTACGATACCGGAATTGGCATACAGGTTATTTCGTTTAGACGGGGACATTCCGTTCACCACAACTTCTCCAGGTGCAGTTGCAGCTGGTACAATGAATCCGCCAGGGCACATACAGAAAGAATATACACCTCTATCTTTTACTTGTTCTACCAAACTATAGGATGCAGCAGGCAATAACTCGCTACGCTCACCAGAACAATGGTATTGAATACTATCTATAATATGCTGCGGATGCTCTACACGTACGCCCATAGCAAAAGATTTAGCTTCTAAAGCAATATCTTTTTTGTGTAATAAATCGAAAATATCACGAGCGGAATGTCCTGTTGCGAGAATCACCCTTTCAACAGCCATTTCATCGTTATCATTTAAAACAATAGCTTTTAGCGTGTTATCTTTAATAACGAAGTCGGTTACCTTGGTATTAAAGTGAATTTCACCACCATGATGTTGAATAACCTCTCTAATATTTTGAACGATTTTTGGGAGTTTATTAGTACCAATATGCGGGTGTGCATCTACCAGTATTTGTTCTGTAGCACCATGAAATACCAAACTTTCAAAAATACGGCGCACGTCTCCACGCTTTAAGCTTCGCGTATATAATTTTCCATCAGAATATGTGCCTGCACCACCTTCACCAAAACAGTAATTACTTTCAGGGTTAACTTGATGGTCTTGATTAATAGCCTTTAAATCTCGTCTACGTTCTTTTACATTGTTACCACGTTCTAGAACAATGGGTTTATATCCCATTTCTAAACAACGTAATGCTGCCCACATTCCTGCAGGTCCAAATCCTATAATATGAATAGGTTTGGCTTTAGAAACATCTTTGTATTTAAAGTTTAAAGTATCGCTAGGGGCAGGCTCATTAATATATATGGCCAGTTTGTAATTGAAGTAAATTTTAGGTTTACGAGCATCAATTGATTTTCTAAGAACTTTAATGGTAAATGTGCCATCTTCAAGTCCTAGATATTTCGCTGTGCGTATCTCTAATCCGTTAGGGGTAGCTTCTTCCTTTAAAGTTAATCGTAATTGTACATTTCTGACCATGCTGCAAAATTAAAGTAAAATACATGATGTTAACTATAGGGAGTTAAAAATGCTGAAGGGTAATTTAAAAGTTTTATTAGTTCTCAATAATTGTTCTAAAGGTCAAATTTACTCTTGGATGTTGACTTTTGGTTGTAGGGGGCAAACGGTGTAGCCAATTAGTTTGGGTTTCATCTTTCATAACAAGTAGACTACCATGTTCTAAAATTAACTCAACTTTCTCTTTGGTTTCTTTATGCTTAAAAGCAAACTTTCTTTCAGAACCGAAACTTAAAGAGGCAATTGCTCCATTCTTTTTTAGATCTTTTTCTCCGTCGCTATGCCAAGCCATGCCTTCACTACCATCATGATAAAGATTAAGTAAGCATGAATTATAAGTTTCACCAGTTTCATGTTCAACTTTGTTCTTTAAAGTCAATAATTCAGTTGTCCAGGGTAGGGCTTGTTTAGTAGTTTTTGAATAGGTGTATTGAAAAGGCTTTTCGCCATACCAAGCTACTTTACGTTTAGTAATTATTTTTTTTCCAAATATGATAGCTTCATCATTTTTCCATTCAATATGATTGAGTAGTTTATCTAAATAATCTTCAGCTTCGTTATCCATAAAAATCTTTCCATAGTAATTAACAGTGCCACCTTTTGGAAGTAGGTTTTTATTGTGGTCAACTTTAATATCAAATAACTTCATTTTATAGATTTCTGGTAATGTCCAATTACAATCTAACAAAATAAATACTGTTTTAAAAGTAAAAGCGAACAGATAACCTACCGAGTATGATAAGTTGTCCATTCGCTTTTATAACTAACAAAATGTTAGATAACTTAAACTTAGCTTTTCAGCAAGTTTTTAATTACACTATTCCATTTCTGTATAGATTGAAACTCCCCACTTAATTGGAAATTTACTTCCACATCATAAAATTCAAAAACAGTGTCAGGTTCATTGTTGTTTTTAGGAAAAAGATTTAGAAGTAAGCGTTCTGTAATCTTTTCTTTTCTAGCATATGACTTGCCAATATTGGCAATTTCACATGTTTTAATGGTAGATAAATCGACATATTGCTGATTTAAATCCTCACCGGATTTTGAAATAAAGAAAACAAATTTTTTCTCTTGGTCTACACCAATGGCATAATGACCAAAAATTTCATGTTCCCTAATTGTACAGTTATGTTTGTTTGCGACATCATTTAAAGATGCCATCATTTTCTTTTCTTTTAATTTTCTACTTCTGCTTGTAACAACAAAAGGCATTGCACAAATTGCAACAGATGCTATACCAATAGCGGCTATTCCTAATTCCATTTTATATATTTTTAAATAAGTGATATTAATTTCTGTATGAAGTGTTCATTAACTTCATATCAATTTGTTATACTTAGCTATCAGAATGATAGCCTTAAAAAAATATATTACCAGAAATTATGGAAAGGAAAGATAAGATCAGACTTTCTATGTCTTACCAATAAGGTATTAGCGTAAAGTGTGTACTGTTTATATCTAGAAGTAAAACGTTCTTCTATTGTATTTAAGTTAGCACTAAAACTTGTAAAAGGAAGCTTGTAATTTGGCGTTGAAACTTCCGCAACATCTGAAATAGAAATTTCTGATTGCTGTGCATGCGGAGATAAAATCTTTGATGATTCAGAAAAATATGTTTTCTGATCACCAGTCTTCCCTAATACAATCTCATTAGAAAATGGTAACGTATTGGCAGAACTATATATACCGAAACAGTAAACTGTTACGAGTAAGAGAACTCTAAGTATATTATTCTGCTTTATCATTCTAAACTAAAACACTTTGGTCGAGAATTTCGTTTACTTCTTTCAAACTTTCTTCATTATCTAACAGCAATACTAAAGTATCATTTGATTCAATTACTGTAGATCCTCCCGGACGTACAAATTTACCATCTCTTTTGATCATTACAATGAATGCGGACCTTGGAAAATGCAGGTCTATTATTCTTTTTTCTACGGCAAAACTGTTAGGCGAAATCGAAACCTCTTCCATTGCAGATTTTGGTAAATTAAGAATATATCTATCGTTTTCGGCTATAGGTTTTACTTCATCTGGCAATGCTACATTTAACCATTTAGCAAAAATGGATAGTGTCGTTCCTTGTATTAAAACTGATGATACCGATATGAAAAATACGATACTAAAAATGATATTCGCTTTGTCAATACCAGCCAATAGGGGGTAAGTAGCAAATACAATAGGAACCGCTCCACGTAAACCTACCCATGAAATATAGAATCTTCTTCCCAATTTCATTTTAAAGAACATTAAGCTAATAAAAACACTCACCGGTCTGGCAACCAAAATTAGAAATACAGAAATAAGTAAACCTATACCTATATAAGGCATAATTTGTGAAGGAAATACAAGAAGACCTAAAGTTAGGAACAACACTATTTGCATTAACCAGGCCATACCGTCGAACATTTTTAATATGGTCGATTTATGTATTAAATCTTGGTTACCCAGATAAACGGCACAAATATATATAGCAAGAAAACCGTTGCCACCAAAGAAATCTGTAGCAGAAAAAGTGATGAACATTAAGGCAATAACTAGCACAGGGTAAAGCCCCTCAAAACCAAGTTTTATTTTATTGATTATAATCTCGCTTAACTTTCCAAATGCAAATCCGCCAATACCACCTAAAATCATTTGTTTTAAAAACAAGGGTATAATGGAAAGAATGCTTAAATCTTGATTAATCACCAAGGTTAAAAAAGCCAATGTTAGTACATAGGCCATAGGGTCATTACTACCACTTTCTAATTCTAATGTGGGTCTAAGGTTGCTCTTTAATGCTAGGTTTTTTGAACGTAAAATGGAAAATACTGCAGCTGCATCTGTAGAAGAGACAATAGAGCCCAATAACATACTTTCATAAATGGTAAAATCTGTAATGTAATAGACAAAAGTACCTAAGGTAACCGCTGTAAGCAGAACACCTAAAGTGGATAAAACAAGACCTTCTTTTAAAATTGGCTTTACAGCTTTCCAGTTAGTATCTAATCCTCCAGAAAATAGAATGAAGTTCAAGGAAACGATACCTATGAATTGTGCAAGCTTTGGATCATCGAACTTAATACCACCAATACCGTCAGACCCTGCTAGCATACCTATTGCTAAGAAGAGGATTAAAGTTGGTACTCCAAATTTATAAGATGTTTTACCAACTATAATACTGATGAACAGTAATATGGAACCTACAAGAAGTATATTTTCAATAGTAAGATTCATTGGTTGGTTTTATTCCTAATTTTTGCAGAACAAAGTTAATTCATTGTGTTAATTTTTTAATTTTATTATGTTAATGTTATGTTGTAATTACGCTTGCTATTAAATTATTTTTTTCTAAATAAAATAAGGTTTAGTTTTTTATTTATTTGTTCATAAGAAGATTTTAAAATGTACTAATAAATAGTTTTTGACGTTAAAATCTGATAACATCAAACAATTAAATATGAAGTTCTTTAAAAATTTTATTCTTGTTTTTTCATTGGTCTTAACATTTGGATGTACAAAGGAAGATGAAGTAAAAACAGAAAAGGTTATTGAAGAAGAACAAAATGAAGAGGTAGAAACTGTAGAAGAGCCTGAACCCTTTGTTTATTTCACATATAATGCGACAGCGTTGAATGATTCAGAACGCTGGATAATTGTGTATGATAGCGATGGTAATTTATTAGACTATAAACAAGACCTATTAGAAGGTCCAATGACATTTACAGCTCATAAAGATTCAATTCCTGAAAAGATTAACATTACTAAATTATCTTATAATAAATTTAATGACGGTATCTCTGAAGGTCATAGATTATTAACCTTTACAGATATCGATGATAATAGTGTTTGGAATGATAATAATTATAATATTACAGGTAATTTAATAGGTACTTTCAACTTTCAAGTCAGAAACATAACAGAATACGAAACTTTTCAAATTTCAACTCCTTATAATATTTTAAGACCTGATGAATTTAGTTCAGAATCTAATGATAATAAAATTACTTTACAACTTACAAATATTCCTCTATATGAAAATATGGAATATTGGATAAATGTAAGAGGTGAAAATGGGCGAACTAAATTTTTAAAATTAAGTCCTGCGAATGGTGAATCTTATATTCATGATTTTAATGACTTTTTGGAATTCGATGAATATGTCCCTATTAATTTACCATCTAACCAATTTTACATATTACAATCTGGCGGCTTTTCGTCTAATGAATCAAATACGTATTGGGGAGACGGGCAATCTTTTAGCGAATTTTTTGGAAATGGAGAAGGTATGCCTGAAAACAGTTTTTTAAATGGGTATGATCGCTATAAATTCGGATTAGGTATTTCTTTTATCGATTATAGTTATGGCTATTATAAAATTGGTGATAAGGTTTTGGATATTACAATCCCAGAGAAGCCTTCATTTACAATGGTTAGCCAAGATATATATAATTTAGAATTTGTTACGGAGTTAAATCCAGTAACTAAGACCACACGTCATAATTCTGAAAAAACTAACGAAGAAGGAGCATACTTGACTACTGATTGGGAGGTGTTTTCAACTGGTAGTAAGACTCAACAAATTTATGAGCTACCAAATGAACTAATCGAAAGATTCCCAAATATGGAATTGGAAGATCTTAATTTAAACACTGTAATATTATACACGCAGGGTTATGAGCAGCAGCAATTCTTTATAGATAAGACATCTAAAATTAGAACAGGAAATTACATTAGTGAGAATTACACCTTTAATAAATTTTAAAATTCCAGAAAGTAAAATCTATTTATTTTTTACCATGGTCTCTTTTCTTCGAAAAAGGCTTTCAAGAATATTAATAATAAAAATTATTAGACCTATTACGATTAGTAAAAGTGCTATTAAATTCATCATGTTCTGTTCAATTAAATTATCAAATTTAAAAAAGGTTGTTTCTGTACTATCATCTGAAACAAAATAAGGAGGCAATAGTATAATAGCAGAGCCGCCAATTGTAATTATTATATATGTTAAGGTGAGCACATTTATTAGTTTTCGGTTCACTTTCAGAATAATCCAATAACCTAACCCTGTAATTCCAAAAAGTATAGACACAAATTCTGCCAAATGAATTAAAGCAATTACGTAATAGCTGTCGTGAAAATTTATGACTAATGTTTCGTCAGGAGCAAGAAATCCTATGAGGAGAATTACTGGTATTAAAATCCACAGGAGTATTTGGGGCTTATTCAAAATACTTTTCAAATTCACTTACAAGGAATTAGTCTTAAGGTCAAGTTAATCATTATTAAGATCTTCCCAATTGAAATTTTATACAGATTATTATAAATACATTTGCATGTATCAATATATTAAATGCGTCATGGAGCTAAAACAAATAGAGAAAATATCTAAAGCATTAAGTGATGTAAATCGGTTGAAATTATTGCAGTATATGCAAAAGAACCAAGGTAAGGTAGAATGTACTAGAGCGTGTAATTTATTAGATTTGGCGCAACCTTCAATTAGTCATCATATAAAAAAACTGGTAGAATCCGGATTAATAAATCAACATAAAATTGGTCGAAATTATAATTATTCGCTTAACCATGAGGTTTGGGACAATTACTTGTTGAGGTTGCAGAACTTATAATTTTTTTAATTTGATATATAGATACTTTTAAATATATAAATGAATTTAATGGTATGAAAAAAATAAAATATTCCATATTAGATTTAGCCATAGTATCACAGGGGACTACATTGAAAGATACCTTTGATCATTCGGTAGCTCTAGCACAAGCTGCGGAACAAGCTGGTTACACACGTTTTTGGCTGGCAGAGCATCATAATTCAGTAGCTATAGGCAGTAGTGCAACATCTATTTTAATTGGTAAGATTGCTGAAGAAACAAAAACAATACGAGTTGGATCTGGCGGTATTATGTTGCCTAACCATTCCCCACTAATTATAGCAGAGCAGTTTGGTACCTTAGGCATATTATATCCTAACCGAATAGATTTAGGCTTAGGTCGTGCGCCTGGTACAGATCAGTTGACTGCTCAAGCCATACGTTCAGATTTTTATCAAGCAGCTCAGTCATTTCCTTTAGAGGTAGAAAAAATACAACGCTACTTTTCTCCTGAAAATGCCCAAGCAAAAGTACGTGCTACTTTAGCGGAAGGGGTAGAGGTGCCTTTATACATTTTAGGTTCAAGTACGGATAGTGCACATTTGGCGGCTAAAAAAGGGTTGCCTTATGCTTTTGCGAGTCACTTCGCGACAACCCACTTAATGAATGCGTTGAAAATTTATCATAATGAATTTCAACCTTCACAAGAGTTGGAAAAACCTTATACGGCTGCAGGAGTAAATATCATTATTGCAGATACGGACGAAGAAGCAGAACGCATTTCTACATCACTTTATAAGATGATTGTAGGCTTATTGACCGGAAATAGAGGTTTTATGCAAGCTCCTGTAGATATGACCGAAGAACTAAGAGAATTAAGTCAGAATCCGTCTGTGCAACAAATGCTTAAATACTCCTTTATTGGAAGCAGGGAAACAGTAAAAAAACAGATAAAGCAATTTATTGCCGATACTCAAGTAGATGAACTGATAGCGGTCACTAACATTTATGATGGTCAAGACCGTATTAAATCATATCAATTGTTTGCGGAGATTATGAAAGAATTGAATGGAGAGAACAGTTAAGTTCTCTCCATTTTAATCATTTATGTCAACAATTGATTGCCGTTCTCTATTAACGGTTAATTTCGTTACATCAGGTCTAGAATAGTGCCCTACAGCATCAAAGTTTTGTCGTTCCTCAAGCACCCTGTTAAAATCAATAGTAGCAGTAATTAAACCTTCTTTATCAATAACTGGGGGCAAAATCCATTCTCCATCCGGTCCAGCAATACAAGAGCCTCCATTTGCTAGAGTATCTGGGCAGTTTTCAAGAATAGTATCTAAGTGTGGTGTGTCTTTAGGGAAGTCGGATTTGCTCATTAAACTAGAAACGGAAACTACAAAAGATCTAGATTCTCTCGCAATAAATCGTGTAATATCAGCGGTATTGTAATCGGAACCTGGCCATACGGCTATATGCAAATCTTCTCCTAAACCATATAAAGCTGTGCGTGGAAGAGGCATCCAGTTTTCCCAACAATTGAGTCCGCCAACAGTAAAGTTTTTTAGGTCGTGTACTCGTAGACCGTTACCATCACCAGGAGCCCACGTTAATCGTTCTTCATAGGTAGGCTGCAATTTTCTATGAACAGACTTGATTTCTCCATTACTATTTATGTAAACAAGTGAACAGTAAATACTGTGACCACCTCTATTTTTTGCACGTTCCATTAATCCTAGGTAGATAGCAATTTTATGCTGCTTTGCAAGAGCACAAATGTCATCTAATTCTCCCGTTTCAATTTGAATGGAATTTTTGATGTAATGTGCATGAATTTCTTTCTGTACTTTAGAATCGAATTTAGCACCGTCTGTCATGGAAACCCAAAAAGGATAGCCAGGTAATAGTGCTTCACCAAAAACTACAAGCTCGCAATCATCTTCACCAGCTTTAATGATATAATCCTTGATTTTATCAATAGTCTTCTCTTTATTTAGCCAAACCGGTGAGATTTGAGCCATACCTATTTTAAGGTTATTTTGTTCTGGAGTATCTATTATTTTAGTCATTCGTGTTAATGGTATTTAATTTTGTGAGAAGCTGAGTTTTAAATCGCTGTGCGAAAATATGATTAGGGTCTAATTGAAGGGCTTTATCAAGGTTTGAAGTCGCTAAAGACAAACTGTCCATTTTTAAATATATACTTCCGTACAGCACGTAAGGTTGCGGTATGCCAGGGTCGTTAATTTGATTATTAAAATCATCGGCAATGGAGAGTGCTTTTTTAAAATTTCCTAAATCAGATTCTAAAGTAGCTGCATAGCTAATAAAAAATGGAACTTTTTTCTGTTTAGGGGTGGTAAGTATTTGTAATGAATCTAAGGCTGTTTTTGCACCATATATTGCATTCAAAACCTCAATATACTCAGCTTTAATATATGATTCGTTTGGGTATTTATGGATAAAGGTTCTATAGTTCTTCTCGGCAGTGGTCAAAAAAAATGATTTAAAGTTTTCATCTAATTTCACGTTTTTTCCACGGGCATTAAATAATTCTAAAGTAATGCGTGTTACTTCTAAAATTAATTGGTCGTCTTCACTAACCTTAATTTGTGAGTTGTTAATGTCATTTAAGATTTGAATTCTTTCATTGAGGTTTGTAGTGTTTTTTCCAACCAAAGCTTTACCTACAATAAAAGTAGAATCAAATTCTACGGCCTTTCTAAATGCTTTTTCAGATAGCGTCCATTGACCATAATCTAAAATATGCTCCCAACCTTTATTAAAATAAAAAACGGCAGAATCGTTTTTAGCACCGTAAGTGTAAACGGCTGGTTCAGTAGATGTTTTATTTTGTTTTTGCTGACATGAAGCTAACATGATAAAAAACAGTAGATAGCTTAGGTACTTGATATTCATTCAATATGCTTTTAGTCGAAAATAGTATTTTTAATTTCTTCATTACCCATCCAAGGTCTAAGGTATATGAGGGAATCTGTCTGTTCTACAATTTCCATTAAATCATCAATAGCTTCTGAAGTATATTGAGACTCATGACAATTTGATGCTTTATGTCCTAATTCTAAATCGCTCTTATTATAAGGTATTCTGTAGGTAAGAAATCTTTCTTGAGTTCTTTTTAAATTATCGTTCAACCAGCTGACCAAATCGGTATTAAAGGGTACTTCTGCATTGGTAATTTCTCTAGGATATCCGTAGTAGAGTAAATTCTGGAGCTCATTAGACGTCTCTCTTTGAAAAACCTCTGTAACCACGTTACTAACGATTCTATGGTCTGGATGTCCATACTGTCCTCCAGGGCCAAAACTAATTACAGTATTTGGCTTATAATTTATAAATAGGCTATCAATTTTCTCGTCTAAAGTATTGATGTTCTCTTTAAGTGCTAGATCTCCATCGATATATTTTAGAAATATTGGCGGATTAATGCCTAAGGTTTGTGTGACGCATAATGCCTCTTCAGCTCGGGTTTTGGCAAGTTCATCTCCTGCAGGTATATTAGCATGAGGAGTTACTCCGTTTCTACCGTCGGTTACAATTACCAAGTGAATATTTACACCTTCTTTTTGATATTTTGATAGAATAGGGGATATAACAATCTCATCATCTGGATGAGCAAATATTGCCATTAAGGTTTTTCCTTTATTGCTAGTGCTTTTATTTATTTTCTGTTCTTGTTCAGCACATGAAAATAACATGATTGCAATAAAAAGTATGGGTAATAGTCTATTCATTAAATCTATTTTAGAAGCAATTTAATGAAATAGAAATCGAATTGTATTTCTTTAAAAACATTAATACACCTCATATTCCTTCTTGTAAGCTAAAGGTGTACGATTAGTAATGGCTTTAAATTGTTTATTGAAGTTAGAAAGAGTCTGAAAACCACTCTGGTAGCAGGCTTGTGAAACATTCATTTTTTGTTCAATCAGCAATTTACAGGCATGGCCTATACGTATTTCACTCACAAATTCTGAGAACGATTTATTGGCATGTATTTTAAAATACCTACTAAAAGATGTGGGCGTCATATTGGTTAAATCTGCCAATTCTGCCAAAGCTATTTTTCGTTTAAAGTTTTTCATTACATAAGCATATACACTGAACATACGTTGCGTATCTGCTTCACGCAAGGTATTGGTATACCCCGGACTAGCTAAAATTGCATACTCCTTTGTTTGGCTGATAAAATCTAAAATTTTAAGTAGGTGTAGAATACCTTCAAAACCATCCATTTGAATTAATTCTAGCATTAATTGTTGAAGGGTTTCAGCAGTTTTGTTAGTAAATTCAATACCTCGTAAACTTTTATGAAATACCTGTCGTAGTCGTATAGCCTCATCGGTCTGTAATAGGTTATCACCTAAAAAATTCTCGTGAAAATAGATAACGACCCCTTCAGACCATGCAATATTCTGTTCTTGTTCATGTGCATGTTCACTACGCCACAGGTGGGGTAAATTAGGTCCCGTAAATGTTATATCTCCTGCTTTATAGGGCTTTACGCTATCACCAATAAAGCGAGTGCCACTACCGTTTAAAACAAGAAATAATTGATACTCTGAATGAAAATGCCAATGTGGATCAAAAACCGGCTCGTTTAAAGTGCGCGCTAAATAGGCTTTTGATTCTGGTATTGGCGATTTTTGAAGAGCAGATTTCATTGTGGTCGAATATCATTTTAGCTGAAGGGAAAACTTATAATTGTATACTAATTTATCAATAAAATGGAGTTAAATGAAATCAAATGATATAATACAGTCAGTATGTGGTAAATAAGAGTGATTTATACCCTGCTATTTTATGTAATATTGAGAGAACAAAACAACGCTCTTTATGAAAACCAACTTCGCATCATTACAAATAGTCTTTTTGCTATTCCTCTTTGCGGCATGTTCGCCAGTTAAAAAAGAACATGTTGATGATACTCCTCGCAGAATAGAACTATTGTTTTTGGGGCACGAAATAGAGCACCATAATTCACGTGCCTATTTTCCTATTTTGGCATCTGCACTAACAAAAGATGGCATCAATATTACGTATACCGAAAATCCATCCGATTTAAATTCCGAAAATTTAAGTAAGTACGACGGACTCATCGTTTATGCTAATCACGAAGAAATAGGTAAGGCTGAAGAAAAAGCGTTATTGAATTTTGTGGAAACCGGTAAAGCGTTTATCCCTATTCATTCCGCAAGTTTTTGTTTTAAGAATTCCCCAGCATATATCGATTTAGTAGGTGCACAGTTCATGAGTCACGAAACGGGTACGTTCACGGCAAAAATCACGAATAAAGAACATCCAATAACTAAAAATTTAAAACCTTTTGAAACATGGGACGAAACCTATGTGCATGATAAAATAGCTGATGACATTATCGTATTAATGGAACGTGTTGAGGGAGACCAACGTGAACCTTGGACTTGGGTGAAGCAGCTTGGCGAAGGAAAAGTGTTCTATACTGCATATGGACACGATGAGCGTACGTGGGAGAACAAAGGATTTCAAGAATTGGTGAAAGCAGGGATTCTTTGGGCAGTAGATGATAACGCAAAAAAGAATTGGGAAGCATTTATGGTAGATATGCCGACCCTTGCATATGAGGAGCGTGCGAATATACCTAATTACGAGCAGCGTGATCCGGCACCAAAATACCAATTGCCATTATCACCAGAAGCATCGAAAAAATTGATACAAGTGCCTGCAGGTTTTGACGTAGAATTATTTGCATCTGAGCCCGATATTATTAATCCTATTGCTATGAACTGGGATGAAAAAGGTAGGCTTTGGGTTATTGAAACGGTAGATTACCCCAATACGGTACGTAATGATAATAGTATTGGTGATGATAAGGTAAAAATTTTAGAAGATACAGATGGTGATGGCAAGGCTGATAAGGTAACTGTCTTTGCAGATAAATTGAATATACCTACAAGTTTCGCTTTTTATGATGGCGGTATCGTAGTTTCTCAAGCACCACACTTTATTTTTCTGAAAGATACCGATGGTGATGATAAGGCAGATGTAAAAGAGGTTCTTATTGATGGATGGGGTACGTTTGATACACATGCTGGTCCGTCGAACTTACAGTATGGTATCGATAACAATTTGTATGGAGTCGTTGGCTATTCCGGCTTTGAAGGAGAAATTTTTGGTCAAGGCTTTAAATTTAATCAGAATGTATATAGATTCAATCCGAAGCGTAAAACATTTGAAGTTTTAACAAATACGAGTAACAATACTTGGGGATTAGGATTGACAGAAGATAATTCCATTTTCGCCTCTACGGCCAATAATACGCATAGTGTTTTTGTGGGTATCCCCAATGCAACGTTTAATCATGTAGAAGGAATAGGAAAAGACGGTAGTGCCAAAATTGACGGACATTACTACATGCAACCTATTACACCCAATGTTCGCCAGGTAGATGTTTTTGGCGGATTCACTGCTGCGGCAGGGCATCATTTTTACACCGCAAGAGCTTATCCTAGTGAGTACTGGAATAGTATTGCCTTCGTGTGTGAACCAACAGGTGGCGTAGTGCATCAGGCAAGAATACTAAAAGATGGCGCCGGATATGTAGAGGAAGATGCAGGTAATCTTTTTGCCTCTTCTGATGAGTGGAGCTCACCAGTGGATGCCAAAACAGGACCAGATGGTGCCGTTTGGGTAGCAGATTGGTATAATTTTATAGTGCAACATAATCCGACCCCTAATAAAGATAGAGGTGGTTACGATGCTGAAAATGGAGAAGGTAATGCCTATGTAAACCCCTTACGTGATAAAGGGCATGGTAGAATATGGCGTATCGTACCTAAGTATGATTATACCTATGAAGTGCAACAATTATCTAAAGAGGATCCAGAAGCATTAATTGAAGCATTAAGTAGCGATAATCAGTTTTGGAGGCTAACGGCACAACGTTTATTGGTTGAACGTGGTGATACAGATATATTGAATGACTTATACAAACTGGTCAATAAAAAACAGGTAGATGATAAGGGCTTGAACAATGCAGCATTGCATGCATTATGGACTATTGAAGGTTTAGGAGCTTTAAAAACCGATAGTAATGCATTAGGGGTAGTAAAAGGAGCATTGTTTCATAAAGCCTCGGCAGTTCGTAAAGCGGCAATACAAATGCTACCACGAAATGATGAAAGCGATGATGCGTTATTTAAAGCGAATACCTTAAATGACCGTGATCCAAATGTGCAATTATCAGCATTAATATATTTTGCCGAAAGACCGTCTTCACAAAAAGTAGGCTCATTACTTCATGACCTTGGTGAGAACGAGGCGGTAATTAATGACTTATGGTTATACAAGGCATTATACGCTGCATCTGCAAAACATGTGAAGGGATTCTTAAATGCTTTTACGGCCGCTAATCCCGATTATAAAAAACCATCCGAAGAGGTGAGCGATTTTAGTGCGGCATCTTTTGATGATAGCAGTTGGGAAACCATGGAAATACCACAATATATAGAAGATGCTGGGTTAGATGTTGATGGTGTTATCTGGTTTAGAAAAGAAGTGATGATACCTGTAGGCATGGCGAAAAAAGCCAATATTTTATCCTTGGGGCCTATTGATGATTCTGATATTACCTATGTGAATGGAGTAGAAGTAGGTGGCATGGCATCCAGTTTCAGTTCTAACAGAACCTATGATATTCCTGAAGGAGTTTTAAGGGCAGGTAAAAATACCATTGCTGTTAGGGTTGAGGATGATGGTGATAAGGGCGGACTTTATGGAAATTTTTGGCAATTGTATGTAAAGGCTGGTGAAGATTTGGTTAGAATACATGGACAATGGAAATATAAGGTAGAAAAAAACTATTCGGATCAAGAAGCTAAAACCTATTCTAATGCTGATTTAGCCACACTTTTAATGAAATATTACGGTGCAGATGCAGAAGCATTAACGGCAGAAGGTTCAGAAGAAGTTATCAATGCAAAAGTCATTACGATTAAAACGATCACCAACGAAATGAAATTCGATGTCACCAAGTTTGAGGTGAAAGCAGGTGAACAGGTAGCATTGGTATTAGAGAATCCAGATTTTATGCAGCACAATTTGGTAATCACCAAACCAGGTAAAAAGGAAATTGTAGGTGCGGCAGCCGATAAAATGGCAGCCGACCCTAATGCAGCAGAGCTTAATTATGTACCTCAAATGAGCGATGTACTTTTTGCGACACCAATTTTAAATCCCGATGAAACCTATTCGTTGAAATTTAAAGCACCAACAACTCCGGGTGAATATCCATTTATATGTACGTTTCCGGGACACTGGAGAATTATGCAAGGGGTGATGATTGTAAAATAAATAGCGAATAGTTAGCACAAAAGGAAATGAAAAATAAGATAGATTTTGGGGTCAGTACGTGGTTATGGCAATCGCCTTTTTCTACAAGTAGTACCAAGCTTTTTCCGAAAATCAAGGAGCTAGGATATGACCTTGTTGAAATTCCTGTAGAAGACACTCATATTATAGATGCAAAAGAAGTTAAAAAAGCCCTTTTAGACAATGGTCTTAAAGCTTCGGTATGTGGTGCATTCGGTCCTACAAAAGATTTAACTCATGAAGACCCTAAAGTACACCGGCAGTGTTTCGATTATTTAGAGGAATGTTTTGAACTATGTAATATTCTAGAAGTAGATTTTTTTGCCGGACCAATGTATTCTGCGGTGGGTAAAGCACGTATGGTGCCACCTGAGCAACGAAAAATAGAATGGGATATGGCTGTGACCAACTTGCATAAAGTATGTATAATGGCAGATGGCCATGACCTTGCAATTGCATTAGAACCTTTAAACAGGTTTGAATCTGACATGGTCAATAATGTTGATGATATTATGCAATTGGTTACCGATATCAATCATTCATCGGCTCGGGTATTATTGGATAGTTTTCACATGACAATTGAAGAAAGAAATATTAGGGAAGCTTTAAATACTGTAGGAGATAAATTAATTCATGTTCAAGTATCTGAAAACCATAGGGGAGTGCCTGGTACCGGACTTACACCTTGGAACGATTTTAAATTAGGATTATCTGATATCAACTACAGTGGCGGATTGGTTATAGAGAGTTTTACGCCAGAAATTAAAGAATTGGCAGCCGCTGTTTGTATATGGAAAACCATGGCTAAAAGTCAAGATGAATTTGCCAGGCAAGGATTAGAATTTTTAAAACAAACGTTTAACGATTAAGACGTACATAATGAGCGAGAAGAAAATAAGAATAGCCATTGTAGGACTCGGTTTTGGAGCAGAGTTCATTCCTATATATAAAAAGCATCCCAATGCAGAATTGGTTGCGGTTTGCCAACGTAACGAAGAAAAATTAAATGAAATTGCGGATGCGTTCAGTATTGCAAAAAGATATACATCGTATGAGGAGTTATTGAAAGATGATACAATTGATGCAGTTCATATCAATACCCCGATTCCTAACCATGGCGAGCAATCGATACAAGCTTTAAAAGCAGGTAAACATGTTGCGTGTACCGTACCAATGGCAACAACGGTAGAGGAATGCAGACAAATTGTAGAACTTACCGAAAGTACAGGACTCACCTATATGATGATGGAGACGGTCGTGTATGCAAGAGAATTCTTGTATATGAAAGAACTATACGATAATGGAGAATTGGGCAAGGTTCAATTTTTAAAGGCAAGCCATCAGCAAGATATGGACGGATGGCCAAATTACTGGCCTGGTTTGCCACCAATGCATTATGCAACACATTGTGTTTGTCCTGTACTTGGTTTAACAAGAGATGAAGCGGAATATGTTTCGTGTTTTGGTTCGGGTACCATACGTGAAGAATTGATTAAGGAATACAACTCACCTTATGCTGTAGAAACTACACATATCAAATTCAGAAATTCAGATTTGAGCGCGCAAGTATATCGTTCACTTTTTGATGTTGCCCGACAGTACAGAGAAAGTTTTGAAGTGTACGGTTCAAAAAAGTCGGTAGAGTGGCCATTGATAGAAGGTATGCCGTTAGTAGTTCATACGGCGAAGAAACCAGAACCAGAAATTCCAGAAGAAGTTGAGAGTCCAGATTTTGCGAAGTTATTACCAAAAGAAATTCAACCGTTTACAACGCAAGGAGTATACGATGAAGGTGATAATCAACATTTATCATTTACCCAAGGTGCTGGTCACGGTGGGTCACACCCACATTTGGTACATGCCTTCGTAGATGGTTTGATAAATGGTACGTCTCCCTACCCAAATGCGAAGCAATCTGCAAATATTACATGTGTGGGTATTTTATCTCATGAGTCCGCCCTTAAGGGTGGTGAGATAATAAAATTGCCGGAGTTTACTTTTTCAAAATAAAAACCAACCAATCTTTTATATACTGTGAATTACAGTTCGGATGTCTTTATTGACATTTCGGACTGTAATTTTTTTATTTCAGTGCTAAAACTACCAAGTTTGTCAAATAAGTGGATACCCTATGTAGAGAACATATAGTTCTAAAAGGAAATCCCTAATTTTAAAGAATAGAAAGCAATTAATAATAGCTTTAAGCATATGGGTAGTTTTTTCAAAGTTTTTAGGGCAAGTATCATCATTACGGTGGTTATGGTAGTTGTTCGCTTACTTTTTTCAGATTGGGAGAATATCACGTTATATAGAGAGCTGCAATTTGCAGGGGTAAGCTTTATTTATTCTTTTGTACTTACCTGTGTAAACGCATACTATAACGAGTATATATCAAAAATATATAGTTGGGAGAAGCAGACTAGAAAACGTTTGTGGTATGGAGCCATAGGTTCGGTTATATTAACGGTAATGGCTTTTGGTGTTGTAAGATGGTTTACGGAAGTTATATTATTTGGCAAAGATTTTAGTAAATTCTTAGCAACTGAAAAATCAGAATACTACATCATTGCTTTAGGGATTACCCTTATAGTATCACTGTTTCTACATGCATTTTATTTTTACAAAGCATTACAAGATACGAAGGTACAGGAGCAAAAGATAATTGCTGGTTCTGCATCTGCAAAGTTTGATGCTTTAAAGAATCAGCTAGACCCACATTTTCTTTTTAATAGTTTAAATGTGCTAACGAGTTTAATAGAAGAAGACCCGTTACAGGCGCAGAAATTCACTACATCCCTCTCTAAAGTATATAGATATGTTTTAGAACAAAAGAGTAAAAATCTTATCTCTGTAGATGAAGAATTGAATTTTGCCAGAACCTACGTGCGCTTATTAAAAATGCGATTTGAGGATAGTATCGTATTTGAAATTCCAGATAAAGCTATAAACCCTGAGACTAAAATAGTACCCTTGTCACTTCAATTGTTATTGGAGAATGCGGTGAAACACAATGTGGTAACTTCTTCTAAACCATTACATATTAGAATTTATGAAGAAAACGACTATTTGTATGTCGTTAATAATCTTCAAGAAAAACAGGTGGTTAAAAAGAGTAGTGGGGTAGGGCTGCAGAATATACGCCAGCGCTATGCCATTCTCACAAAAAAGGAAATGCAAATCTTTAAAACGGACAAAGAGTTTAAAGTACGCCTGCCTATGTTAATGAACGAAATTTCGTTTAGAGAAACACAAGATTCTCACATTAGTGCCAAGCGCTACGAGAAAGCTAAAGAGCGTGTAGAGCTTATTAAAGGCTTCTACGGTAACTTAACCTCATACTGTATTGTAATACCTGTGCTTGCCTTTATAAATTATAGAACTACCAGTTTTGTGTGGGTTATTTTCCCTGCCATTGGTTGGGGTATAGGTTTACTTGCCCATGGCTTAAAAGCATACGGCTTAAATCCGTTATTTGGTAATGACTGGGAAGAAAGAAAAATTAAGGAATTCATGGAGAAAGATAATTTCTAAATGAATTTTTAAAGAATTACACTATGATGCTCACAAAAGAAATAGAAGCGGCTATAGACGATAGTGTATTGTGTTGGCTGGCAACATCTTCTGCCAATAACATGCCCAATGTATCACCCAAAGAGATATTCTGTTATTTTGAAGACGATACAATTATAGTAGCAAATATAGCTTCGCCACAAACCGTTAAAAATATAAGGGCGAATAAAAATGTGTGTATCAGTTTTATAGACATTTTAAAGCAAAAAGGATTCCAGCTTAAAGGCGCGGCTGAAATAATAGAGAAATCAGCTACAGACTTCTCTAAGATGGAGAAAATGCTGCTACACCTTACTGAAGGCAAGTTTCCATTTGCTACAATTACCAAGATTACGATTACTAGTTCAAAACCTATTATAGCACCTAAGTACCTGCTGTATCCTAATACTACAGAAGAACAACAGATAGAAAGTGCAAAGAAATCGTATGGGCTTTAAAGGTTTTTTACGCCTATAAATACCACATTTTACAATTCAGTCATTAAAAATTACAACTGGGTATTTCATTTTTTCAAAACCTGTATGATCTTCCGAAATTTGAAGTATAGAATTAAAATAGTAATCATTTAAAACTTTAAAAATGGAATCAAATTTTACAAACGACAGAAACTATAAGTACGAAAAGGCAAAAGAAAAAGTACAAGCTATAAAAGGCTTTTATGGTAATTTAATGGCATACTGTATCGTAATACCAATTTTGGCATATATCAATTATAATACAACAAGTTTTCTATGGGTAATTTTTCCGGCACTAGGTTGGGGATTCGGATTAGTGATGAACGGTCTTTATGCTTATGGATATAACCCATTATTCGGTAAGAATTGGGAAGAGAGAAAGATTAAAGAATTCATGCAAGAATCATAACCTAAAAGACTTAAGATCATGGAAAACACAAAATATATTAGAGCAAAGGAAAGAGTAGAAGAAATTAGAGAATTTTATGGAAAAGTAGCATCAGCTATTGTAACCGTTTTAATTGTAGCAGCAATAAATTATTATTTAAATGAGTGGCGAAATGCCTGGTTTCTTTGGGTAGTATTCGGTTTAAGTATCAGCTTATTTTTTAAAGCGAATAAAATTTTTAACTTGAATCCGTTTATCGGCAGAGACTGGGAAGAAAGAAAAACACAAGAGTATTTAAGACAAGAAGAAAACGCACAGAGATGGAACTAAACGAATTTGAACATTCAGATAAATTAGCTAGAGCTAAAAAGAAGGTTAAAGAATTGAAAGGGTTTTATATACACTTACTTGTTTACGTACTTGTAAATTTGTTTTTAATGACAGTTACCATAATGGGAATAATGTCTAGCGGAGCTTCGTTTTCAGAAGCATTATTTAACTTCGGTACATTTTCTACTCCGTTTTTCTGGGGTATAGGTTTGGCATTTCATGCAGCCAAAGTATTTGGCTACAGTCCTTTCTTTAGTAAAGACTGGGAACAGCGCCAGATTAATAAATATGTAGAAGAGGAAGAAAGAGATGCCAATAAATTTAGATAATATGGAAGTTTCAACAATAGGTAATATAGATAAACTTGCAAAGGCTGAAAAGAAGGTAAAAGACTTAAAAGGTTTTTATATTCATTTAACTGTTTACATTTTGGCAAATATTTTTATAATAACCATGAACGTAATTATAAGAATATGGGAAGGGGAATCACTATATGAAGCATTGGTTAATTTTGGCACCTTTTTAACGCCTTTTTTCTGGGGAATAGGATTGGTTTTTCATGCGGGCAAAGTTTTTAACTTCAATCCGTTTTTAAGTAATGACTGGGAATCTCGCCAAATAAATAAATACATTGAGGAAGATAAACGTGAATTTGAAAAATATAGATAACATGGATACCAATCAAGTAAACGATAATCATGTAAACGAAGATTACAATAGGTTGTCTAAATATGAGAGAGCAAAAACAAAAGTGGAGAGTATCAAGCGTTTCTATAATCACACATTAGTTTTTCTAATAATAAATATCATTTTGTATTTCTTGAGACATAAGTTCGTTTTCATTATGGTGAATAAAAATGCATTAGGCAATCCTGAATTTTTAGATTGGATAAACTGGAATGTTTACGGCACCACCATTGTTTGGGGAATTATACTGGTTGTTCATGGAATTATTGTATTTGGAAATATTTCATGGTACATGAAGAAATGGGAAGAACGTGAAATTCAGAAATACATAAATTCATATAACGATTAAAGCATACGAATCTATTTAACCATAAATATAGACCATGAAGACCATTATAATTGAAGACGAAAAACCGGCAGCACGTAGGTTAGGTAGAATGTTAGAGAGTTTAGATTTAACAGTCTCTACTATGTTACACTCGGTTGAAGAGGCTATCAATTGGTTTCAGGAAAATGAGCATCCAGATTTAATCTTCTTGGATATTCAACTATCTGACGGACTTTCTTTTGAGATTTTTGATGTCATAGAAGTGCACAGTGCCATCATATTTACTACCGCGTTTGACGAGTATGCGCTTAAAGCCTTTAAATTGAATAGCATTGACTATTTATTAAAACCAATAGATGATGAAGATTTAGAGCAAGCTGTCATTAAATATCGCAAACGATTTAAAACCATTAGCGAGCCTAATAAAATTGCGTTAGATTTTGAAGATATTAAGAAGCTGTTGGTAAATCCGTTAGAACGCGAGTATAAAAAGCGTTTTACAGCCAAGGTAGGTCAGCATTTAAAAATTATCAATGCAGAAGATGTAGAGTGCTTCTTCAGTGAAAACAAAGGAACCTATGCTGCCACTAAAGATGGGCGTAATTATTTATTGGATACTACTTTAGAACAATTAGAAGATGAGTTAAAACCACAGGTTTTTTTTAGGGTAAGTAGAAAGTTTTTTGTGAATATTGAACATATAAAGGATATCATTTCCTACACGAACTCTAGACTACAGATAAAATTGAATAACAATCCAGATTGTGAAATTATTGTAAGTAGAGAAAAGGTAAAAGACTTTAAGCTTTGGTTAGAGTAGAAAAATTAATGTATTGTAAATAAGTTATTTACGATATAAATCTTCTTCCTCGTCAATTCTATTTTCATCAAATGCCGATGGCAATAATTTAGGAATCAGCTTAATAAATATAGGAAGCAAAATTGCACCGCCAGGCAGAATAAATATAGCTAAAGAAGGGATGCTTTTAAAAATATCTAAAAGTTGATTTTGAACCTTCTTCTTTTCTTCATTGTTTAAATCTCTCATGGTAGATTTTGATAACAAAGCAACCAATTCGGCACTTTGAGAAAGCTCTTTATGTAACCTTTTACTATTACGTAGAATCAGTTTCTTAACAATCTTACCCATGCTATCGTAAAACTGTTTTGCCAAATTCTTTTCCTTTAAATAAGGAATTACATCCATATTCAATTTAAAGAATTCTGTTACATCTGTAATAGATGTTGATATGATGGTTTTTTCAAAACCTAAATCTTTTCCTATTCCGAATATGAAGTCAGACTCTGTATAATCTAAAGAATGATCTTCCCATACCGTTAGGCAGGCCATATCTAATAAATACCGATTCTCCCAGTTTTCTTTATTGTTTAATAGTCTCTCGCGATAAGAACCATCAAAACTATTTTCAGCACAACTGATATAGGTTAATGAAGACGCTAGCAATTGAGAAAGTTTGTTGTCTTTTCTATCTATCTCTTTAGAGCTTAGCGCATGGTAGGCAATGTTAATAGCTAGGTATTCAATTTCTTCAGCTTTTTCTTTTAGGGCGATATGGCCATTTAAAAAGTGCTTAAAGAGTAATACATCAATGAATAGCAGTGAATTGGTAATAAGACTGTTAAAAGTTTTGCTAATGATATTGTCTTCAATATAAATACGTGAAGTCATCAGCTTCTCTAGCTTCGCTGAGGTTTTGTTTCCTGTAAACCATTTATCAAAAAAACCGGTTCTATTAATTTTTAGAATTTCATAAAACTTAAATACCTGTTCAATAAATTCAGAATAATCATCACCTCCTTTTGTACGGTAGGTAAAGTAAAGCGCGTGTAATAAATTTATTTTAGCCTTTTCGTCTTCAGATAAGGTATGTTCCAATTCAATAAAATCTGGAATGCTAGAATTTAGACCATATACAAAACCACTTCTTTTAAGTGTCCCATATAAAGCTTCAAAACTAGGGAAAGCGTCTTGGTGTTTTTGAACAACCGAACCATATTTCTCAATCCAACCAGAGGAAGACGGGTTCATATCTTAAATAATTTAACAGTGCAAAGTTAGCTAATTATTACTTCATACTAATTTAAAAAATGTTACATCTACGCCATAGAAAGGTATATGCGCGGTTCTTATGAAATGTGGTGAGAATATTTTTTAATTTTTTTAAGAAAAAATGAACCTTGTCTTTTTTACCTCGTAAGTAAGGGTGATTCTAATCTAAAAAAAAAGGATAATGAAAAAATCAAAATTATTTATGGGACTTGGGGCATTAGCCTTGGTAGGAGTTCTTTTAGTTGCGGCAGATCATATTGATGCGCCAGACACAATGGGAACTTCGGCAGACATTGCCGACTTTTATGCGTTTGAACCAACATTAGGTTCAGACAATACCGTTTTTGCGGTAGATCTTCAATCTAATGTACTGCCAGATTTGGCTTATGGTACGTTCGATGAGAATGTATTAATGGAAATTAATATCGACAGAGATGGCGATTTGGTAGAAGATTTAGTAATCCAGGCTATACCAAGAGATGGTAAAATGTATTTCTTTGGTCCGGTTGCACCAAGTGAAACAGGATTGAATGGTTCAGTTATGGTAGATGCTCCGTTAGGATCAGTAGCTATTTCTGCAGAAACTGCAATAGTAGAAACTACTGCAAACGGTGTTTCTTTATTTGCAGGTCCAAGACAAGATGCTTTTTTCTTCGACTTTTTTCAATTCAATGCAGTAATAGGTGGCGAGGCTCCTTTAGGTTTTAAACCAGCGGGCGATCCAAATTCTACAGCTGATGACGATGATACTGCGGTTGACACCTTTGATGGTGCTAATACAATGTCTATCGTTATTGAAATACCAAATAGCCTTTTAGGAGAAACTACAGCAGTTAATGTTTTGGAATTACCAGTCTACAAAACATGGGTAACAACAAACGTTAAGCAATAATAACCTTATAAAAAATATAACGATGAAATATAAAAATATAAAATATACGTTTTTGTCTCTTTTGGCAGTAGTTGCTTTAGCTTCTTGTAGCGATGATGATGACAATACACCAATTGTAATTACACCAACATGTGATGATGGAATTATGAACGGTGATGAAACTGGTGTTGATTGTGGGGGCACATGTACTCCATGTGAAGAAGCCATGGATTTAGATTTTACTGGAACATATGCTCAAGTTGATTTTATGGGTAGACCAGGTATCAATACTGTTTTAAGTGCAGACGGAGATACTAAGAATTCTCATAATATGTCTATTCCTTCAGAAATGCAGGCTACTTTTCAAGCTGCTTTTGAAGCTAGGTTAGAAGCATATCATGATGTTTACGCTACTATTTTAGGAGCAGATCCTGCAGCCGTAAACTTTGAGCCTAACATTCTAGGTGATATTTTAAACGGACCAATGGATGATGGTTTTACCAACAATCCTGTTTCTGCTACTGTTTTAACTACAGTTTTATCAAATGACGTTTTAGAAGTAGCACCAAATTTACCAACTACATATTTTAATGGTGGTAGTGGTGCACCAAATTATGAAGGTGCAATAGGTTTAACGGGTAGAACACCTCAAGACGATGTTATTGATGTATCCTTAATATTATTATTCGGTGGTGGTGATGGCGCTAGATTTAGCGGTCAAGATACTGATGGTGATGGTGTTGCCGATTTACCAAGATTAACTTCAGATGGCGTTGGGCTAACCGCTACTGTTGGTACTACGTTCCCATATTTGGGAGCACCAGAATAAAAAGTTGCCTTCATCTTATCTGCTGATAGTGGTAAATAAGACAGGTACAACCCTAAATTGTTTATGAAAAAGAAGGGGAAGGGGAGTTGAAAGGCTCCCCTTATTTTAAACGATCCACAATAAAACAAACCTTATGAAATTAATTAAGCTTTTAATAGTAGTGATACTGGTATCATCTTGTGGTACAAAGAATAAAGACACAGTTGCACATAAAAAAGATTACAATAAATATTTAGTATCAAACGAGATTGAAACAACCTCAAAATATTTTGACCTCTGGAATTCTAAAATTAGACCAGATAGTATGCAGCTTACTAGCTTTGGTGTGGTGGGCGGCGAATACAATCGCTATTTTCAGCAAACAGGAGATATTAAGTTTCTAAAAAAAGCAGAAAAGAGTTTAAAGAAAGCGGTAGATATCGCAAATATCGGGAAACCTGGTTTTTACAGATCACTGGCAAGAAATTATATCTCTCAGCATCGTTTTAAAGAAGCATTACTATTAGCAGATTCTGCTGCTGCAATAGGCGGAGATTTCAATGAAAATCAAAGTTTGTTTTTTGATATACATATGGAATTAGGAAGTTATCAAAAAGCAGAGCAACATTTGGATAGTTTAAAGAACATGTCAGATTTTGGTTATATGATTCGTTTGGCTAAATGGAACGATTATAAAGGTGATTTAGATACTACCATAAATTTTATGGAAAAGGCAAGAACAAAAGCAGAGACGTCTAAAAGTAAAGATTTAATGCTTTGGAGTTATACCAATTTAGCTGACTATTATGGTCATGCCGGTAGAATTCAAGATTCATATAATCACTATTTAAAAGCTTTGGAAATTGATAATGATAATGCCTATGCTAAAAAAGGTATTGCTTGGATCGTTTTTTCCAATGATAAGAATGCAAAAGAAGCAATACGCATTTTAGATTCCGTAACCAAGACTTATAATGCTCCAGATTATTTTTTGCTGAAAGCGGAAATAGCGGACTATATAGGTAATGACTTGGTGAGAACCAGAAATTTAGATGAATACTTTACTAGGGTAAAAAATGAAGCCTATGGAGATATGTACAATGCTTATAATTTAGGGTTGTATGTAGGCGAAACAAAACAATATGATAATGCTTTAATCTTGGCACAACAAGAAGTAGAGAATAGACCCACACCAGAATCATATAGCTGGTTAGCATATAGTTTATTAAAAAATGGTGATAAGGAGAAAGCTTTGGAAGTAATGAATACCTACGTATATGGTAAAACAATTGAACCTGCATTACTATATCAAGCGGCAGAGGTTTACAAGGCAAATGGTAAATCTGAAAGGGTTAAAGAATTAAAAGGAGAATTAATAGGGGCCATTTATGAGTTAGGTCCCGGTATGGAAAAGCAAGTCCATGATTTGTAATTGATTGCCCAATTATTTTCATTTCATGTTTGTTTTAGGTTGGATTGTTTTTTTTTCAACGCCACGATGAATAGTCGTGGCGTTGTTATTATTATGTATTTCGTCGAAAATTTGGTTTTTTTTAACAGCGTGATAGATGAAATACATATATTTATCGACCAAATACATTTAAAATGTCCCAGCATCTTAAATGTGTGAACTAAAAGTAACCAAGTAAACCAATTAGTGTTATGGAATACCTACTCTTTACATTATGGATAAGTTTAATGATTTTAATGGTTGGCAAAAGCATTTTTGCCTATAGATCATTACAAAAAACGCTTCATAGAACTAATCGTTCTATCTAAAGTAATTTTCTTAGTAGTACAGGTAATAACAGCAAATCTAGTATTAATGCTGTTACTAAGGTTACACTAATTATCAACCCAATGGTAACACTTGGTTGATGAATTGAAAATAGCATCACCATAAATCCAAAAAATAGGATAATGGTAGTTATTACTAATGCTCTACCGGTTTGTGCAAATGTCTTTTCAAGTGCAGCTTCTTTATCCAAGCCTTGCGTAATACTTAATTTATACTTTCCTAGAAAGTGAATTGTATCATCAACGGCAATACCAAAGACGATAGCAAAAACCACAGAAAGGGAAGCTTCTAGTGGTATACCTAAAAATCCTAAAATTCCACCCGCAAACAGTATGGGTAAAATATTGGGTACTAGAGATATTAAAAAGATTTTGATATCTCTAAAAACAAAAGCCATGATAACTCCGATAACTAATAATCCATAAAGAAGTCCTTCTAATAGGCTACTTCTAATGTATTCAGAGTTTTTATCTAGTAAGATGCTTTTTCCGGTCACTTTAATAGCAACGAGAGAGGTGTCTAATTTCGTTTTAGCAAAATTATCAATATCACTGTAAACAACTTTTAATTTATCGGTACCAATGTCTTGTAGTCTTCCGTTAATACGGGCAATAGTTTCATCGGTATTAACAAATTTAGCTAATTGTTTACGAGCTAGCTTGCGCGTATCTTTTTGGTATTTTAAAAAGGTTTTCTCATCGCTAGGTAACGTAAAATATGCAGAACTATTTAAGTTGTTTGCCTTATTGAAAATCTTATAAGGAAGGTTGGCAGATTGCACGTTACCAATACTTTTAAATGTCTTTAGATAAACCAGTAGTTTTTCAATTTCTTGGGCAACTTTAAAATCGGTTACCTTATTGCCATCAGTACTCATTACTGCAATTTCCAAAGGTCTAAATCCTGAGTAGTTGGATTGGAAATAATCGAAATCATTTGCTATTTCACTTCCTGCAGGTAAGGTGTTTTTTAGTTCTTGATTTGTTTGTACAATACTAATACCAACAAAACATAGAAAAGTGAATACTACCGTACCAATAATGATAGATTTTGGGTAGTTTTTGGTGAACGTATTTATTTTTAAAAGATAGTTGACCCAGTTTTCTGAAATAGTTTTACGTCCGGTTAACAATTTTTCAGGTATGCTTATAAGTAATGAGCCAGTAAATAAGATTACGGTGATATAAGCCACTAAGACACCGATAGCGGCGTTTATTCCGAATTCTTGAATGCTTACCAATCTAGAGGAAAGTAAGGTAACAAAACCAACCGCAGTAGTTATTGACGTAAGTAGGGTAGTCATACCAACTTCTTTAAGGGAAGATTTTATGGCATGGTATGGTGGTGTACCACTATGTAATTTTCTAATATAACTATCGGTTAGGTGAATAACATCAGAAGTACCCACGATGAGCATGAGCACTGGGTAAAATGCGGCCATTGCATTTAGTTCTTTTCCTAGCCAGCCCAGCAAGCCCATAAAAAGCAAAAGAGAGGTAGCTATAGAGACTACAGAAATTAATACCACCGGCATACTTTTATACACCAACAAGAGAATGATAAAAACTAGAATAGACGCTACTATAGTAGTTGTTAGTACTTCGCTCTTTTGCATATCAACAATTGCTTCATAGAAAAAAGCTCTACCAAGAATATGGTAATGCGGTAAATTATGCTCTTTTAATGAAGCTCTTATACTGTTTAGAAGAAGTTCTGACTGTTTGTAATCTAAATTGTCTTCTGTTTCTAATGCTAATACGAGCGACATTCTCTTTTCATCTACAAGTACGTTTATGAATAGGGAATCTTCTTGAATTTTTTTCCAATCTTTCTGGTATTGGGTGGAATCTTTTATATGAATAATTGGCAGCGTAGTATAGCCAAAAGAGGTTTTAAGCGGGTAGGAGAGCGAGGTTAAAGAGCTACTTTCTAAAACATATTCAAAGCTTTTGCTTTCTTCGGAAAACGCTTGAAATTTATTTAAGAAATCTTGCTGAAATACATTGGGTTTGTTTTTAACGGCAATTAATAGGAAATTGTCATCAGTTCCAAATTCCTCAACATAATCATCGTAAAAGGCTAAATCTGGATCTTCTTCAGGAAAAAATTGACTAAAATCAAATGAAAACTGAAGCTCATCCAATTTAGAGGCAGCCAAAACTCCTAATAGGATAAATAGCGCAATAAAGAATTTTTTAAGGAAACCAAAGCCAACCTTCATAGAGGAAAATAAATCTAATTCGGGTGCAAATTTACCATTCTACATTTTAACCATGGTAAAAAGAAATAAATAAGAGAATCAAATATAAAATTATCCTTATGTATTTGATTTTAAATGTAGCAAATACATAAGGTTAAGCTGTTTATAATTCAATAAAATTATCTAGATATAATGTCCAATCGTAATTGGTGTATTCGATATCTACACCTTTGGTCGAAGGTATTATCTCATTTTCTTTTAAGATTTTCTTGATACCACCTTTACCTCCAAAATCACCTCTAAACCAACTAAATAAAGAAGTAACCTTAACTACATTAGTTTCACTATTAAATTCACTTGTATTTTCTAAAAGCTTTTTTGTCCCTATTTTTAATTGTTCAGGTAAGCGTTCCCACTCATAGATTGCTACTGGAGGACAATCTTTAGCTCCGCAGTTTAAGGCAAAGTGTACGTTATATACAGGCTTGTTTACACGTAGTTTACGTTCAAATTTACCAGGGAACCATTTGCGTATATAGCCTAGACCGTATTCCCATTGCGATTTTCTAATTATTCCATGTTCTATTTTTGCAAAAGAAACCATTTCACCGGCAATCTTAATTTGCTCTAATTTGAAAAAGCTACCGCGATCATCGTATAATTCTGGATTTTTCTGCAAAATCACCTGTATGTAGCCATTATAAATATTTAACCAAAAAGCTAATCGCTTATCATTTGTATCTAAGGCGTTATCTAATTCTTCAATAGTTGTGTTGGCTAAAATATCTTGTATTTCTTGCGTATCCTTGTCATCTCTGATTCGCTTTAAAAACGATTCGGATAACTTATTAAAATCTGTTTCGTTTGCAGTTTCTACTTGTGCTTGAAGTCCGGTTTTAGCAGTGCAGGACAGTGCAAATAAAGTCGCAAGAAAATATAATTTAAGTTTCATAGTATTATTTTAGGTTACCTATAGCTACGTAATTATAGTTAAAAGGTTCATGAAACATTTGTCGCACCTTTATTTAATTGATTACAGTATTATTTTTAAAAATATACGATAGTTTTAAAACTATTTTCCTCAATTTGCGTAAGTAAGGCGTAAAACTATATACTATTTAAATGCTGTTTTACTTTTTAATAAAAATGCCTTAACTATTGCCATGATAAGTATTATAATTCCAGCTCATAATGAATTTGATAACCTGCAGCGACTCTTTAAAGTTGCTTGTTTTATTGAACATGAAAAGCTCTTGGAAATTATAGTTGCAGTTTCTCCTGGTAATACTGATACTATAGACATGTTAGAATGCAGTCAAAAAGTAAAGGTATTACATTGTAAAGATAAAGGCAGGGCTGCACAAATGAATGAGGCGTCACAAGCTGCTTTGGGAAATACCTTGGTTTTTTTACATGCCGATGTTGTACCGCCGCAGGAGTTTATAGATGATATTTTACGCAGCTTTAAAAACGGATATGCAGCAGGATTTTTTACATATCGCTTTGATAAGGATACCTGGTATTTACGCGTAAATGCATCTTTTACGGCAAAAGACGGCTTGTTTACTGGAGGAGGAGATCAATGCCTATTTATTAAAAAAGATATTTTTGAAAAACTAGGCAGATTCAATGAAGCGCAAGTCTTAATGGAAGATTTTGAATTTTTCGATAGAATGAAGAAACAGAATATACCATATACAATAGTTAAGAATGACTTGGTAGTCTCTGCGCGTAAATATGAGTGCAATTCATATTTGAGGGTAAATCTTTCAAATTTTCTATTGGTTGTTTTATTCAAATTCGGTTACCCAGGCAACAAACTAAAAACACTTCATAACAAGTTGATACGCACCCCATACAATGGTTGAAATTATTAATGGTATTCAGCAAATTGGTATTGGTGTTTGCGATGTCAAAGAAGTATTTAATTGGTATAGAAAGCATTTAGGTTTTGATATTTTATTGTTCGAAGATGAGGCAGTCGCATCATTAATGACCCAGTATACTAATGATAAAGCCGAAAGAAGAGAAGCATATTTTGCCTTGAATATGATTGGTGGCGGCGGATTGGAGATTTGGCAGTTTAAAGACCGACAACCAAGAGCACCTAGAGTTCCTATTGAATTTGGAGATTTAGGTATCTATGCAATGAAAATTAGATGTAATAATCTAACCGAAATTCATTCATATTTAAGGGGATTAAAAGTGTCTGATTTATCGGATATCAATCAATCATTCTGTCCTAACTTTTACTTTACCGATCCTTTTGGTAATCGAGTGCAAATGGTTGAAGATCATTATGTTTTTTGTAAACAACCGTCTAATAATGGTGGAGTGTTAGGTGCTGTTATTGGTGTCTGTGATATGGAGCGTTCTTTAGAGTTCTACGGTACCATGTTAGATTATTCAATTATTGAATATGATAATATTGAAGCTTTCAAAGGTGCTGGTAAAGGCAGATTTAGAAGGGTTGTTATAAAACAAGAACGAAAACAATTTGGTGGTTTCGGAGATTTATTGGGGCCTAGTCAATTAGAATTGATTCAAGTTTTGGACAGCACTCCTAATAAAATATTTGAAAATCGACTTTGGGGAGATTTAGGGTACATACACCTATGTTTCGATGTTTCGGGTATGTGTTTTATAAGAGATAAAGCAAAGAAAAACAATTACGCATTTACGGTAGATAGTGCCAATAGTTTTGATATGGGCGATGCTGCCGGGCATTTTAGTTATATGGAAGATCCAGATGGTACATTGATAGAATTGGTAGAAACCCATAAAGTTCCTATTCTAAAATCATTAGGATTGTACTTAAATCTCAAAAATAGGAATCCGCATAAAACATTACCAAAATGGTTGGTTAAAAGTTTAAGCTTGCATCGTGTAAAAAAGGACCGGTAATTAAAGAGGTTATTAAATACTAACCCTTACTCGTATTTCTTATAAGTCCAATTCCAGAAAAGAAAAAGATAGCGCCTAATACACCGTAAACAATAAGTTGTTTTGTAGTGCCTGTACTATTCCCAAATAAAATTGCAGTATAAACAAGTCCGCCAATGCCTAATAAGGTTAAAACGGTTCCAAAAAGTTTCTTTAAATCCATATACGAAAAATAGTAAAAAAAAATGGGCAGATTTTAAAATCTACCCATTTTTACTTTAAATTTTAATTCGTTATGAAGCTGATACTACACCAAGTGTATATAGTTGTTCTAGTGTTGGTGCTTCGCTACCACCTGCCGGTTCTAACGTAATACCAAATGCCTCTGAGTCATTAGGGTTATTTAATGCAAAGACTTTATTTTCATCCGTAGCAAAATCTTCTAGCAGACCCATACTGGTAGGAGTAAGCGGTGAAAGTTTAAGAGACCATACTTGATATACAAAACCATCTGGAGGCTCAGGTAAACCTTTGGCATCTATAAATACCTTTTTGTTTTCCTTGTTCCAATACGCTTTTGCGTATGATGTTGGCGAAATATCTTGTCCGCCCAACGTAGTTACACTAATGTTTTTATCACGCAGCGAATTCAATAAATCTTGTGTCTGTTCTAATGAAGAGTCCGTGTCAGCTATTTGCTGCTCAAGATCAACATTTTGTTTTTCAACTAACTCAATTTCTGACTTTAAATCTTGATTTTGCTGATACATCCAAAACAAACCAACGGCTAGTAAAACTGATGCAGCCAAACCTATATAAGATAATAATGGGGTGCCTCGTTTATCATTGATAGAAACTACTTTAACCTCTTTATTTATCCTATTCATTAATGATTTAAACGAATAGTTATATCCTGGTGATGCTTTTCTTGATAATTCTAATATTGAAGCCTCAATCGCTTCAATTTCTTTTTGAATTTCTGGGTACTCTTTTGCGTAGTTGGCAATTTCCAGATTTTCTTTATCTGAAAGTATACCAGCTATATAAAGCTCTAAAATTCCTGATGCTATGTACTTTTCTACATCCATACTACTTAACCTCCATATTCTCCCTTAATTGGGAAATGCAACTCCTATTCCTTGTTTTGACAGTACCTATCGGAATTTCCAATTCTTCTGCAGCATCTTTTTGAGTATATCCTCTAAAGTATAACAGTTCTATGATTTGAACACATTTTTCCTTTAAATTCTTAACTAGATCCCTCAATCCTTTGGTATCTACAGTAGAACTTTCTTCTTCCTGTTTGTTCTGTAAAATACCTACGAAGTAATCTGCGGAAAGGTTCTTTTTATCATTTTTATACGACCTACTGCGTATTTCATCGATAGCCGCATTTCTGGCTATGTTCAAAATCCATGTAAAGAATCTTCCTTTAGATGAATTATAACTTTCGCAGTTGTTCCAAATTTTTATAAAAACGTCTTGACAAATTTCTTGAGATAAAGCGTCGTTTTTGACTATGGTATTAATTACGCCACAAATATTATCGGCATACATACCGTATAACTTCTCGAAAGCGGAGGGGTCTTTCTTTCTAAATTGATTAACCAAACGGTCTAATTGCATGAGTGCTTTTTTAAATCGATTAAAAATAAAAAAAGCTGTTCTAAGAACAGCTTTTAAAAAAAATATTATTAACCCTATTCAATAATACCGGCACAACTAACACGTGCACCAGCAGCACCACTAGGTTGAGAGGTGAAATCATCTACGCCTTGGTGTACAATTACTCCTTTTCCTAAAATGTTTTTGTTTTCGTCATCACATCCAATGCACCATTCTTCTGTAGAGAATTCAACTTTTGCATTACCATCGGCATCTGCAGTAAAGTTTCCAATATCTCCTTTATGGTATCCTTCAGATGCACCCCATTTACCATGTGGCTCGTTTGTTGGATTCCAGTGACCTCCTGCAGAAGAACCATCAGCTGCAGTACAATCTGCAGTCTGGTGAATATGTATAGCGTGTTCTCCTTCTGTAAGTCCAGATAATACCGCTACCATACTTACTTCATCATCCTCCTCAGTAAAAGTTACTTCACCTTTTACTTTACTATCACTTTTGGGCTCTAACATAAATTTCACGACAGTTTCCTCTTCGTTCATTTCAGTTTTAGCCTCATCCATAAGTTCTTCTACTTCTTCCTTTGCGTCAGAAGCTTCTTTTTTTACTTCTTTGCAACTAAAAGCAACTAATATTGCTAGTAGTGCTAATTGCGTTTTAAATATTTTCATGATGTTCTAATTTTGTTATGAATTGTTAAATTAGACATAAATTAAGGCAATATCAAACCGTTACTTGAAATGAGCAATACTTTTAATTTTTAAGGATAAAAAAAGAGGTGCTGTTGGGCACCTCATTCTTTTACTGATAATAAGTTTAATTATTTCTTTTCAAGTAAAACTTCTGCTTTTAGGGCAACTTCGCTCCAAGTTTTGCTAACACCATCTTTTCCTGTGTGTAATATTTCACACGCCTTATTAATAGAGGCAACGGCATCCATGGCATTCCAGTTTTCTAAATCCATTACACCGTTGAAAGTAATTTTGTTGTCACCATTCATTTCATATGCTAGTGGAATATTCTGTGTCTCCCCATTTAAAGTGATATCAATTGAACTTTTGTCATTTTCAACTTTAAAAACACCAGAGATTAATTCTGTATCCTTCAAAACCCCAAAGAAAAATTCTAAAAGTTTTGGGTCTCTTGTACCAGTAGGGTCATTAGTAAATAAGCTACTTACGGGAATACTGAATTCAGTACCATTTAAAGCGGTCAATGCAGTTTCACCACTATTTGTCTTTGTGAAATTGATTTTTTCAAATTTACCGCCCACAGGGATTTTTTCTGTGGTTTTGTAAGCAATAAAGCTCACTTTTGTTGAATCTTGTACTAAACTGAAGGTTTCAACTGCTTCAGTTGAAGCATCTACACTAGTAGACTCTTCACCTTTCTTAGTTTCTTTACAGCTTGCAAAAACAATCAATAATGCACTAACGAAAGTTATAGTTATTTTTTTCATGATAATGTAATTTGTTTATGGTATAAAGTTATTCCTTCTTTTTAAAAATGCCTCTTAAATCTGTATTATAAAATACCCCAACTTGAAAACGATCAAAGTTAGTTTCACTGAAATGATTCTTTAAATATCCTACTTGCATGCTCAAATTATCGGTAACATTAACACCCAGGGCTGCATATGCTCTATTCTGACCAAAAGCATCATTTTGTAGGTTGATGAAAATTTCATCATAAAAGTTTAAAAAGAAAATATCGGTTAGGGGCAAGGTCATTTGAATTCTATATCGAGCCCTATGTAATGTATTACTGATACCTGTAAAGTTATTTTGAACAAAGCGTTGCTCTAATCGATAGCGATGCTCGAACTTAAATTCCCAGACCTTGTTCTTAAGAATGAACTGCTCAAAAATACGATGCTCTGAAATAGAATTATTTTCAAATAAGGCATCGTCCCCAAGAATATCAAATTCTCTAAAAGTAGGATCAGTGTCTATAAAGCCGTACCCTAATGTAGCAATGGCATCAGAATTAATATGATAATTGACTCCCGTACGCAGTAACAACTGATTGAAATTAGAAGCCATTTCGTAATACCTAAATTGCGCTTCGGTATGTATACTCCATTTATCGGCAATTTTGTTGGTGCCAAAATACATGAACCAACTACCAAAATCATCTTCTCCAGTTATTTCACTTTGAGCATTTGTATTAAAAATCGTTGTTGTTAATAATAGTAACGTAATAACTTTCCTCATTCTTCGTCTTCTTAATTTTCAATTTAATAATTATGGCTTACCCTTTACAGGTGTGTCATCTTCAATAGCTGTTCCTTTATCTTTTTTTAGATATACATCTAAAAATTGTAGAACTCTACTATAGGCTTCAATTTGATTTTCCTTTTTAACGAAACCATGTCCCTCATCTTCAAACAGCACATACTCTACAGGTACACCGTTCTTTTTTACTCCGGCAACAATCTCATCAGATTCTACTTGTAGTACTCTAGGGTCTTGAGATCCTTGCAGCACAATTAAGGGCTTGGTAACTTTATCTGTATGGAATAGGGGTGATATCTCCTTTAAACGTACAGAATCTGCACTATAAGGATCACCTAATTCTAAGTAAAGCGCATCTTTAAAAGACTCCCACCATGGTGGAATACTCTTTAATGTTCTGATCCAATTGGTAACGCCAAAAAGATTTACTCCAACGGCAAACTCTTCTGGGGTGTAAGTCAATGCAGCCATGGTCATATACCCACCGTAAGAGCCTCCTATAATCCCTATTTTTTCTGCATCTATTTCTGGTTGAGAAGCAAGCCAATTTTTACCTTCTACACAGTCTTTCAAATCTTTGTCGCCATGGTTTAGGTCATCCATTTGATAAAAAGTTTTGCCATAACCGCTACTACCTCTATTGTTCACGGCAAGTACAGCATACCCATGGTTGGTTAAGTACTGTATAAAAGAACTGAAATTTTGACGACTCTGACCACCTGGTCCGCCATGAACCCAAACCAACGCAGGTACTTTGGTGTCCGCACTTGCTTGGTGAGGTTTGTAATAAATGGCAGGAATTTCAACCCCATCAAAAGACTTGTAACGAATTAACTCTGCATTCACCAAGTCTTCGCCGTTTATTTCGCTATTTAAAACATTGGTCAACTGGGTCTGTTCTTTGGTTTCTAAATTATAAACGAACAAATTAGAAGGGGTGTGTGACCCACCGGCGTAAAAACGCATTAGTTTTTCATCATCTGAGAAATCTACACTGGTTACGTCCAAACCATCTAAGGAAGGAAGAGCAACATTTTCACCGGTGTTAACATTCTTTATTTCAATGACATTCTTGGCATCTTCGTTAATATAGGTCACTTGATAGGTGCCATTTTCTGTAAAATAGGTACCCCATATATCCCAATTTTTCTGCATCACCTTTTCTCTGTTGCCAGTGGCGATATCGTACTTCATTAAATAAGAGAATTCCTCGCCATCATCTGTTGTATAATACAAAGAAGAACCATCATTAGAAAATTCAGAGCTACTGTTGGCGCTTTGATTTTCATTGATTTTGGTAAGCTTTTTATTCGACACAGTGTAAATAAACAAGTCGGAATCATTAGTATTGATAGGCTTGCCCAAGGTTATATATTTCTTGTCTTCAGAAATTCCGTCAATACTATATCCTTCCATATTTTCATAGATCAGGGTAGGCTCTAAAGTTTCTAGGTCTAATTCATAGATATCATCATTTCTAGGATTTCTCTCGTTAGAAGTATAGTAGAAACTCATATCATCTTCTGCCCATCCGTAGAACGATGCGCGGGCACCTTCTGCTGGTGTAAGGTCGGTCTGAGTACCGTCTAAATCTCTTACGTAAATATGGAAAATCTCATCACCATTTCCATCCATTCTAAACAACATACGGTCATCTTTTGGAAAATAGGATATGGCAAATACAGATGCACTGTCAGACTTTGTAACGGGAGTCAATTCACCGCCACTCGTAGGCACTGTGTACATGTTGTAAATACCAGATCTATTACTTGAGATAAGTAATTTAGAATTATCAGGGGAAAAACTACCGCCACCAATGGCTTCGTTATCCATCATTTGTTTGATGGTATAGGTCTTCATCGTTTCTGCAATAGAAGGTTTTTTAGGTTCTTCTTTACAGCTTAATATAAGCGTAAACACAAAGCAAGCCATTAGGTACTTCATAGTAGTAGTTTTTGATTGTTAGACTTTTACATATTAATTTAATTTATATACTTCTGTTTTTTTAAAAGGTGATAAATCTAAACTTTTCATATTATTTCGGTAATCTACCCATTCTTTGGCGAAGAAAGCATTTGTTTTTTGTAGTGCGCTCTGCAGATCATCTTTGGCAAATTGCATTAATTGTTTTTCCGTAGCTGTCATACCTGCTTTACGAGAACCAACATAACGACGTGCAATTTGTAAACGTTGCATTACCGTCATCTCTTTACTTCGAGTAATACCTTGTCGCTTATCTACCTTACCTAAATATATGGCGGTAACAGAATCTATTTGTTTAATGATATCTTTTGAGGCATCGATCTGCTCTTTATACTTTTTGTCATCTTCCTTTTTCAAATCTTTTTGAAACTGTTCTGCAGTTGCTTTGCTTTGTGCCAATTGCTGAACGGCATCTGCGGCTTTTTGCATGTAAGATTCTAACACTTTACCATTGGTATAAGCTTCAGTTATAGCTACTGCTGAAACATCTAAACGTGGGTCGGAAGCTACCGTAATTGTAGTTTCTTCTTCCGTTTCACCATAAAGCATTTTTATAGTGTAAGTTCCGGGTTTAACATCTAATCCTCCAGATTCCTTTTTCTTGGTAATTACTTTTCTAGAGGGTCTATCAGCCCCTTTTTCATCCATTCCCCAATAAATTCTGTGGAATCCGGCTTTTTCTGGAGTCTTATATTTTAAGGTACGAATTAATCTGTCACCATCATAAAAATCGAACTGAACAGAATCTTTCTTTTGTACACCAGTTAATTCAACTGCTTCTGATTTTTCCTCAGTAGCACCCTCTTTTTCTTTTGAAGAAGGCTTCTCTTTTTTGGCATCCTTTTTACCTTCTTTTAAATAATAGGTAATCATTGCGCCAGACTTTCTGTTTTCACCTTGGTAAAGTCCATCACCACCAAAACGACTTCCTGTTGGCTGTTGATATGAAGCTTGATATGCCGTTGGCGGAGTAAATATTTCTATTTCTTGGTTCAGGATAGATGCATCTGAAGCCAATGCACGCAATGGACGAATATCATCTAATACCCATGCAGCACGACCAAAAGTACCTATAACCAAATCATGTTCTCTTGGGTGAATAGCTAAATCTTTAGTGGAAACCGTAGGGAAACCTTCAGTCCATTTTTGCCATTTATCTCCCGCATTGAAAGAAACATACAATCCATCATCGGTACCTAAAAACAGCAAGTTAGGATTCTCTGGATCTTCGATAATAGATAGCGCATAGCTTTCTACATCAGTAGCGTCCACAATTCTTGTCCAAGATTTACCGTAATCTTTTGTACGGTATGCATATGGTGTGTAGTTGAATCTTCTGTAATCATTCGCAATTAATAGCGCTTCACCTTTATTTCGTGTAGATGCTTTTATTTGCGGAATCCAGCTTCCTTTAGGTAAGCCTTTTATATTGGCGGTAACATCGTTCCATGTTTCGCCACCATTTTGAGTGTAATGTACACGACCATCATCAGAACCTACCCAAAGCATATCTTTTTCAACTGTAGAAGGTTCAATAACCAATATGGTAGTATGGTTTTCAGCACCGGTAGCATCCATAGACAATCCGCCACTTTCACTTTGCTTTTGTTTTTCTGGGTCGTTCGTAGTTAAATCTGGAGAAATCACCTTCCAGGTCAATGCCTTATCCGTACTCTTATGTACAAACTGACTACCAAAATAAACGGTACTGTTATCAAAAGGATCTTGGCTAATTGCCGAGTTCCAGTTAAAACGAAGTTCTGTTGTAGCATCTGGTGGAGTAGGGCGCACTATGTAATTATCTCCCGTAACATGATCAAAACGCTGTACGTTACCTTGCTGACTCATGGTATAGCCATATCTAGAATCTACAGGGTCGGGAACAACATCAAACCCATCACCAAAGCTAATTTCTTGCCAGTAGCTATTACGAATTCCCTGCGCTTTCCAAACATAAGCAGGACCTCTCCAAGAACCGTTGTCTTGCATACCACCGTATACATTATACGGATACTCGTTATCCGTTGCAATATGATAAAATTGAGCAACCGGAAGGTTCCCTACAAAGCGCCAAGTTTTTCCTCCGTCTTTAGAAATATTTAATCCACCGTCATTACCGTCCATCATAAACTGTCCGTTATCTGGGTGAATCCAAAATGCGTGGTGATCAGGATGTACTCCATTATCTGCACGATATGCCGGCATTAATTGTTCAAAGTTTTTTCCACCGTCTTGCGAAACGTTCACGTAGGTAAATACTGAAAACACTCTATTTTCATTTTCAGGATCTACATAAATTTCAGAATAGTAAAAAGGTCTATTTCCAATATCATCTTTTTCATTGATTTTTTTCCATTTAAATCCGCCATCCTCAGATTTGTATAGCGCATTCTTTTTAGCTTCTACCAATGCATAAATAACATCTGGTTTGCCAGGAGCAATAGCCACACCTATTCTACCCAGGTCACCAGCAGGCAAACCATCTTCTTCAGATAATTTTTTCCAATTCTTACCACCATCATGTGTCATGTACAAGCCACTACCTGAACCACCAGAGTTAAAGAACCAAGGATCGCGCTTGTGTTCCCACATTGCGGCAATTAATTTATTAGGATTGGTCGGATCCATAATAAGGTCTGCAACCCCTGTTTTATTATTTACAAAAAGAACTTTCTCCCAAGTTTCGCCACCATCTGTAGTTTTAAAAACACCACGTTCTGGGTGTTCGCCCCAAGGAGATCCAATAGCACCTACATATACGATATTAGGGTTCATTGGGTCAATCTTAATTCTATGAATGTGTCTTGTTTTTTCAAGACCCATAGATTTCCAAGTTTTTCCGCCGTCTAGAGATTTGTATACTCCGTACCCACCATTTAAACTATTTCTAGGATTACCTTCACCTGTACCTGCCCAAATAACAGACGGATTACTTTGTTGAATAGCAACTGCACCAATAGAGGCAGTAACCTCTTTATCAAAAATAGGATCCCACTTTATGCCGCCAGATGTAGATTTCCATAAGCCACCAGAAGCGGTACCTACATACATAATATCAGGATTTGAGTTGACAACATCAATGCTAGTAACACGACCGCTCATACCACCCGGACCGATGTTACGGGGTTTCATGTCCTGTACCAGGTCCATTTTAAATTCTTGAGCTGTAACGAAAAAAGATGCAAAAAGCATCAACAGGGAGAGTAATCTTCTTGTCATTGTAGTGGTTTGTTAGTTATGTGCCTAAAAATAAATGAAAAGAAAGGGAAGTATTCTTAAAAGGATGTTAACAGTGGTTGGTTTTGTATAATCGGTAATTAATTAACATTTGATGGATTCAGTTTTCAGTTTTCAGTTGGCAGTAACAGTTTTCAGTAGCCAGTTTTTTATTCGTCTTTGCGAGGAGCTTTTCGCTACGTGGCAATCTGTTGAATTTATGTTCCTTAGTTCTCGATTGCGCTCGAAAAGACAAATTGATGCATGGTCACTGAGCGAAGCCGAAGTGAAAACCAACAACCATCAACGAACTTGAAAAATCCCAAACAATTCATTACCCTGTCTTGGTGGAATAGAATTATAGCACTGATCGAAAGTGATCGTTTTAAAATATGGTGATAAGTATTTGGTATACAGTTCTTTGTTTCCTCCAAAAGGGCGTTTAATCATATCGCCAGTTAATGGAATATCAAACCAAAGTCCCACTAATTTTCCATTCGGTTGTAATAGGCTTGCCATGTGCTTAGCATATTGTTTTCTATTGGTATCTGTAGGTACAAAAGAGCAGAAAAAAGTTTGTTCTATTATTAAATCGTACTGACCTTTAAACTCGAAGAAATCCGCTTGGTGCATATTTGCCTCTGGGAAATCGGGATTCCTTTTTTTGAATGCCTTCAATGGAACTTCAGAAATATCTAAAATATGTACATTTTTAAATCCTGCTTTCCAAAGGTATTCGGCTTCATAGGCATTTCCTGCACCAGGTATCAAGATTTGTAACGCCTTATTTTGTAGTTGGTCAACATAAGTTTTTATTGGAGTAGAAGGGTAGCCAATATCCCAACCCGTCTTTTTTTCTACGTAGCGTTCTGTCCAATAATTTTCTTCTTCTTTCAAGATAATTGCGTGTTTTGTACTCTAGTAAATACCCCGGCGCAAGTCCGCGAGACATTGAATTGAAAATATAATTTATATTTCGACGCAAGCGTCGGAGTATTTAAATCTCGATTATCGAGTAAAATTAAACAGATTTGATGAGTTTTTGCAAAGTATGTAGAATTCAATACCATTGATCACTCATGGATTGCCGTAAACAAATCAAATACCTATCTTTCTAACCGACTAAATACCAACTAGAAATACGTATGAAATATTCTTTTTTAACTGCAGTGGCGGTATGCCTAACTTATGTATGTTCAGCACAAACAAATCCGAAATGGGCACGTTACCCTGCCATTTCACCAGATGGAAATACCATTGCATTTACCTATAAAGGAAACTTGTTTACTGTACCTGTAGATGGTGGTATAGCAAAGCAATTAACCTACCATTCGGCACACGATTATGCGCCTGTTTGGAGTAAAAGTGGGGAGAAAATCGCTTTTTCATCTAACCGATATGGCAATTTTGATGTCTATGTAATGGATGGCCAAGGTGGTGAGGCAACACGATTAACGTATCACAGTAATGATGAAAAACCATTTAGTTTTTCTGCCAATGATTCAGATGTACTATTTGGTGCAGACCGATTAGATATTGCCCAGCATCGACAGTATCCAACAGATGATCAACCAGAGCTATATAGCATACCTGTAATTGGTGGGCGTGTAGGTCAATTGTTGACAGTGCCTGCAGAAGATTTACAAGTAAATGCTGATGGAACCAAGATGGTGTATCACGATAAAAAGGGATATGAAGACGAATTTAGAAAGCATCATAAATCTGCCGTTACAAGAGATATTTGGTCGTATGAGCCGGCAACAGGTAAACATATTAAATTAACCAGTTTTAAGGGAGAAGACCGTAATCCGGTATTTTCAAAAGATGGCAACGCTATTTACTATTTAAGCGAGCAAGAAGGCTCTTTTAATGTCTTTTCAATGTCATTGACGGGTGAACCTGAAATAGCAGCACATACTAGTTTTAAGACACACCCAGTACGCTCATTAAGTATTGGGAACAATACTTTGGCATTTGGTTACGATGGCGAAATTTATACGCTAAAAGCAGGTGAAGAGGCTAAGAAAGTAGAAATTATAGTTAGATCACAAGAAGATAGCAATCCTATTACCTATAAATCTGTAAATGGTGGTGTGCAAGAAATGGATGTATCTCCAAATGGTAAAGAAATAGCATTTATTAGTAGAGGAGAGGTATTTGTTACATCTGTAGATGGCTCCTTGACCAAACGTATAACCAATACACCAGAGCAAGAGCGTTTTGTAAAGTTTATGCCAGATGGTAAGGCCGTTTCCTATGCCAGTGAAAGAAATGGTAAGTGGAGTATTTTTAAGTCTTCAAAAGTACGGTCAGAAGAACCTTATTTATTTGCTGCCACGATATTTAAAGAAGATACTTTAGTAACGGCAAAAGAAGATATATACTTACCTGAATTTTCACCAGACAGTACATACATAGCTTATGTGGAAGGTAGAAGAACCTTAAAAGTCAAAAACTTAAAGACAAAAGAGATTACCACCATAATGACTCCAAAAGATGTCATACACATGCAAGACGGTGATCAATATTTTCAATGGAGTCCAGATAGTAAGTGGCTGTTGGTAGATTGGAAAGTATCGTTGAATAATGTTGAAGTCTTATTAATTTCTAAGGATGGAAAACAACGTAAAAATCTGACCCAAAGCGGTTATTACGATTTTACACCAAAATGGGTGAACGATGGTAGTCAGATAATGTATTTTACCAATCGGGACGGACTTAAGAGTTATGCAACAAGCGGTTCTTTTGAAACCGATGTCTATAGCATGTTTTTAAATCAAGAATCATGGGATAAGTTCAACAATACAAAAGAAGAATATGATTTGTTGAAAATGATAGAAGAAGCTGCTAAAGAAAAAAAGGATGAAGCCAAAACAGACGATAAAAAGAAGAAAGACGATAAAAAGGAAGAGGCTACAGTAAAAGCCCTGAAGTTTGATTTGGAAAATGTGGAAAGAAGAAAATCTAGATTAACCATACATTCTTCTACACTTGCAGATGCCGTACTATCTAAAGACGGGGAGAAGCTATATTATCTTACCAAGTTTGAAAAGAACCTAAATCTTTGGGAAACCGAAATACGTACCAAGAGCACTAAAATGTTGATAGCTCTTGATGCCAAAAGAGGAAGCCTGCAGTGGGATGCCAAAAAGGAGAACCTATTTCTATTGGCAGATGGTAGTATATCTAAAGTTGATGTAGCGGGTAGCAAAACAGAACCGGTAAAACTAAATGCCGAAATGGTATTAGATGCCGATGCAGAACGCCGTTATATGTTCGATCATATTTGGCTGCGAACAAATGGTGTTTTCTATACCTCAAATTTTCACGGAATAGACTGGGCAGCCATGCGTACGGAATATGAAAAGTATTTGCCACATATTGGTAATGACTTTGAATTTGCAGAAATGATTTCTGAAATGCTGGGCGAGCTAAATGTGAGTCACGCTGGAGGTCGATTTTCAGATGGTATCGCTAACGGAGATGAAACTGCTTCGCTAGGTATTTTTATAGACTACAATTATAAAGGAGACGGAATTAAAATTACAGAAGTTATTAAAGGCGGACCATTAGATAAATCGGGATTCGATATAAAACCGGGTACGGTAATCGAAAAAATTAACGGGGAAACTATTGGTACGTCTATGGATGCAGCCTATTATTTAAACCGTTTAGAAGGTAATTTTACCTTGTTAGATGTGTTGGATGATAAGGGTAAAAGTAAGCAAATTACCGTGAAGCCTATTTCTTTAAGAACAGAAGGTGGGTTGTTATATGAGCGTTGGGTGAAGAATAATGAAAAAGAGGTACTGGAAAAGAGTAATGGTACTTTGGGCTATGTACATATACCAGGAATGAGCGACGGACCTTACCGTACTATTTACGAGGAAATGCTAGGTAAGTTCAATGATAAGAAAGGAGTTATTGTAGATACCCGTTTTAATGGCGGTGGAGACTTGGTAGCAGATTTGGCAATGTTCTTTACTGGAGTACCTTTTTTATCTTATGAGACCGAAGCTAGGGTAGTAGGTGGTGAACCAACTTCTAGGTGGACGAAGCCAACCTTGGCAATGTTCAATGAATCTATGTACAGTGATGGCTCTTGTTTTGCTAGTGGCTATACCGATTTAAAAATTGGTAAAACCGTAGGTATGCCCGTACCAGGTACCTGTAGTTTTGCTGGTTGGGAGCGTTTACCTAACGGTGGTGTTTGGGGTGTTGTACCTGTAAGCGCCAAAAATAAGCAAGGTGAATGGATGGAAAACAATGAAACCAACCCAGAAATTCTTATTAAAAATCAGCCTGAAGTGATTGCTAAAGGTACTGATGAACAATTAGAAAAGTCTATTGAAGTGTTAATGAAAGAGGTGAAGTAGTTCCTCAGCTACTTCAGTATTATTAAAGTATTTATAAAAGAAAATATACGTACCATGGTATGTATATTCAAATGTTGTAGCCAATAAAACCAAACATATGAAAAAATCAATAGTTACTCTGATAACCATTATCCTATTTGTGCTTCCACAAATAGTTTTATCTCAAAACAAAACATTTGTACCTGCAGATTTTATAGTACCTGATACACTTGAGAATCAACATTTCAGAATTAGAATGCTAACCGTGAACGACGTTGTAAAAGATTATGACGCGGTTATGACAAGTCTTAGCCATTTACAAGAAATGTTCCTGCCAATATGGGAATGGCCAACAGAGGATTTGTCATTCGAACAGGATTTGATTGATTTAGGTTGGCATCAAAAAGAGTTCCAAATGCGAAGTTCGTTCGCATATACTGTTGTAAGTTTAGATGAAAGTCAAGTACTTGGATGTTTGTATATTGAACCTTCCAAAAAGGCTGATTTTGATGCTGAAATATATATGTGGGTCCGACAAAGTGAGGTTGCAAACGGACTTGACTCAATTCTGTTTAAAACGGTAAAAAAATGGATTGAGAATGAATGGACTTTTAAGAACCCTGCATATCCCATTAGGGAAATAAATTTTGAGAAATGGAAGTCCATGAAATAAATAATTACTGGCTACAACAACACCCATAATTAATGCGGACTTTGGTGATTACGCCAAGGTCTGTGTATATTTATGAGGTCGCTAAATCTTATGGATTTAGCTTTGGAATAGTAAAAATAAATCAAAACAATAAGCCTTAGCTTCGTGCGTAGACGGAAACGAAAAGTTTCCTTACTTCCGCACTACGCTTAGCTCAAACGTTGGTATAAATTACGAAGCTGAAATGAAAATTAGAGAAGCTCATAGAAATGAATATACCATTTCAACCGACAAGGATAAATTAGATATTTTGAGCATTCACAAATTCCTTGCAAACGAAACGGAGTGGGTTAAAGGAATTCCAATCAATACTTTGAAAACTTCAATTGAAAACTCATTGAACTTTGGGCTTTATTACGAAAACAACCAAATTGGCTTTGCTAGAATAATTTCAGACTATTCAACTATTGCGTACTTAGGAGATGTTTATGTTTTAAAAGAATATAGAGGAAAGGGATTGAGTAAATGGCTGATAAACGAAATAATGGAGCATCCAAATCTACAAGGATTAAGACGATGGATTTTATTAACTGATACCGCAGAATGGCTTTATAAAAAGTTTGGTTTTACAGAATTACCAAATCCTAAGTTTTATATGGAGAAACATAACCCAAATGTATATAACGGAATAAAAAACTAATGCCAATAAAACCTAAACGTAATGCGGACTTTAGAACTTAATCGAAAGGTCTGTAAATTTATAAAGTCGCTAAATCTAATGTTAAGTAATTTAGAAAAAGAAAAATTAGAGTCTAAAGAAAAGTAATTAATAGAGGTTGCCTCATAAAATGAAAACAAAATAACCGAGATACACTACTATAGCCAATATGTTGTAAACCATTAGAAAAACCAAGGTTTGATTGAAAATTTTAGAAATATCGAATATTTAAAATATGGGAACGAGAGGCAAAAGTGTGCTTTTTCTGAAATTAAAAAACATAGAATTTTTGAGAAACTAGAAAAGTATAATCCTATTTTGACAGGAACAATTCCTATCGGAATTGATATACCTGAAAGTGATTTAGATATTATTTGCGAATGCGAAAACCATTCTGAATTTTCTAAACACCTACTTCAGGAGTTTTCGGACAATAAAGATTTTAAAATTTACTCAACCGAACAAAACGGAATAGAATCAACTATAGCGGAGTTTAGAACGGATAATTTTTTATTTGAGATTTTTGGGCAAAATATTCCAACCGAAGAACAAAACGCATATCGGCATATGAATATAGAAAGTAGAATATTAAAAGAAAAAGGAATTGATTTTGAAGAAAAGATAATAAAGTTAAAATTTAGCGGAATAAAAACTGAACCTGCATTTGCTAAATTATTAGGGTTAAATGGAAATTCATACGTTGAATTATTAAAACTAGATAGTAAAGAAGGTGTATAGTTAATTCCTTTCTCAAGAAAAGCTGTTTATACCAACTAAATACTATTCTTATATTAAGTCAATCATCACTATTTAAACCAACTCAAATCATCATATGATTCAACTTTTTTTAAAAGCCAAACATTGGCAACTTTTTATAATCATGTTAGGGATTCCATTAATTTTCCAGGTTTATTTTTTGACAAGAATATTTAGAATTCAAACTCCTATGGAGCAATTGTCTGGAAGTGAAGGATATACAGAAGTTGTAAGCGAGAAATTCATTCTATTCGATTTTTTCCCATTCATAACTATTTTTTTCATTCTTATCTTTTTTGGTTGGATTTGGTCAATAGCCATTGGACTTCAACAAAGCAATCCTAATGGTATTAAAATGAAGGTTGGAAAATTCAAAATTCTATTTTTTATACCACTTGTTTATATCGTGCTTATGATGGTCTTTATGAGCAGATTTTCACCTGAAATATTACCACGTGGATTCTCTATTAGCGGTTACATTTTTGCTATTATTTTACCGCTTCATTTGTTGTCTATGTTTTGTATTTTATATTCTATGTATTTTGCCGCAAAAACATTTAAAACTGCTGAACTACAAAGGAAAGTTGAATTTGGAGATTTTGCTGGGGAATTTTTTCTGTTGTGGTTTTATTTTATTGGCATTTGGATTATTCAGCCTAAGGAGAATAAACTATATGAAAAAGAAAAGACTACTTCCTATATTGAATAAATCTTATATAGAGTTTAGGATAATGTAGTAGGGAATATGTATGGCTGTATAACCACAGAGTTATAAACTCGCTAAACTTGTTGATTTTGAAAAATTAAAAATAAAACTAAAGTCGCCCGAACGCATCTTTTCGGTATAGGCAGACAAAAAGCTTTAGCTTCGTGCACGGACAGCAATGAAATAATTTCTTGATTCTGCATAAGGCTTAGACCAAACGTTGGCAACAGGCTTAAAAAGTGAAAATAAAAAAATGAAAGTAAAAATACTTAAATCCAATATTCAGCTAGAAAACGACAGGGTTTTACTTGTCCCTTTTGATAATGAAAGAAATGAGGAGCTCAAAGAAATAATCTTCGATAAAGAAATTTGGAAATTTATGGGAATGAGCATAAATAACGAACAAGGCTTAAAAAACTATATTGCAAAAACGATTAAGGACAAAAATAATCGCTTGTGTTATCCCTTCTTAATTATCGATAAAGAAACTGATAGAGTGGCAGGTTGTACAAGATATGGAAATGTAAATACCGCAAATCAAAAATGTGAAATTGGCTGGACCTGGTACGGTACAGAATTTCAAGGCACAGGATTAAACAAAGCTTGTAAATACGAATTATTGAATTTTGGTTTTGAAAATATTGGATTTAGAAGAATACAGTTTAGTGTTGATAAAGCAAACTTAAGGTCTCAAAAAGCCGTTGAAAAATTAGGTGCGCAGAAAGAGGGCGTTTTCAGAAATAACTATATCGCTGCTAGTGGAGAAAGTAGAACCGATGTTTATTATAGTATTATAAAAGAGGAGTGGAGTTCACTCAAATCTGAACTTTTTCCTGAATTTATTGTTTATTAAATGCTAAATAGAACGTGAAAATTTGTTGGCACTAAAACCTTATAATAATTCAGACTAAGTTCATAAGGTTAAAAGTTTATATTCATTAATTATTACCTAAGCATGCTAAAACAAACCAAAATGTATGCTTTCTTGGGGTAAACAGTAGTCGGGTCTTTTGGCTTGGGGCATTATTTAAAGACAAACTTTCTGACCATCCGGTAATAAAATTATATGGAGAGCTTGATGAAAGAAGAATGGTGACCGAGCAAGAAACAAAACGACTTAACCGTAGAATGAGAATGACTAAAGGTCTAAAAGGAAATACGTATTTATGGGGTAAAATGGAATATGTACGTGATATAAAATTTACTAAAGCCGAGAAGATTAATTTACCAAAAATGATAGCCAGTTTATGATAACCTTTTTAAGGGTAGTAAATTAGGTCGATCATCAATCAAACAAGAAACCATGGGAAAGAAATTAGATGCTATCACTCCCGCATTACAAGAATTCATAGAAAACCAGAAGATATTTTTTGTGGGTACAGCTGCTGCTGAAGGCAATGTAAATGTATCGCCAAAAGGTACAGATTCTTTTAGAGTAATCAATCAGAATAAAATTGTTTGGTTAAACCTTACGGGTAGTGGTAATGAAACTGCAGCTCATTTGTTGAAGAATAATAGAATGACCATCATGTTCTGTGCTTTTGAAGGTAAGCCCATGATTTTAAGATTATATGGCGAAGCCAAAATTTATCATAAACGTGACAGTATTTTTAATGACTTTTCTCAACTGTTTCCTGAGAATGTAGGGGCAAGGCAAATAATTGAAATGAATGTAGATTTAGTGCAGACTTCTTGCGGTTTTGCTGTTCCGTTTATGGATTTTAAAGAAGAACGGACAACACTGAATAATTGGGCAGAAAAACAAGGGGCGGAAAAAATTGAAGCGTATTGGAGAAATAAAAACACTAAAAGTATTGATGGCTTTAATACCCACATTTTTAAAGATTAATAATTCTAATTGAAAAAAATACAATAGGCAATTACATAAAACCCCTCCATTGATTTTATATACAACAAAAAGTTATAACTAAAGGATTCCAAGTTTATAAAATTCTTCTAATTGAGAGTTGCAGCTAAAATTAACATCTAAATCTTTTACGATTCCTGTACCAACACCATATACCCAACCGTGTAAATAAAGGTCTTGACCTCTTTCCCAAGCATTTTGTACAATAGACGTTTTTGCGAGATTATAGACCTGTTCAACAGCATTGAATTCAACAAAACGGTCAAAGAGCTTGGTTTCTTCTTTAATCTCTCCTAGCTCTAGTTGGTGCTGCCTATAGACATCTCTAATGTGGCGTATCCAATTATCGGCTAACCCGTAAGATTTGCTTCCCATGGCCGCTTTTACACCACCACAGCCATAATGGCCGCACACGATAATATGTTTTATTTTAAGCACATTTACCGCGTAGTCTAAAACACTTAACATGTTCATGTCTGAGTGCACTACCATATTCGCTATGTTTCTATGTACAAAGACCTCACCTGGTTTAGCCCCAATTATCTCGTTGGCAGGTACACGACTATCGGAACAACCGATCCATAAAAGTGGTGGTTGTTGTCCTTTCTCTAGTTTCTTGAAAAAATCTGGGTCATCATCTAATTTAGATTCGACCCATTTTTTATTATTTTCAATCAAGCTTTTATAAAAATCTAATTTCATATTTTTTTAACTATTAATGCTCTAAATGGAATACTTGGTGTCCGAAATATTTTCTAAAACTTTCCGGATTATCTAAAGTTTCCTTTTCTGCAATCATTTTAATATCGATATTGTTATTCTTCGCCTTAATAGAAAATTCATCTAAATATTCAAGAATATCATAGTCTAGTACTTTTGTTTTTCTAAAATCCAATTCCAGATAAGAATCATTTTTCAAGGCATCTAGCTCTTTCATGATAGGACCTTTATTAATAAAGGTAACCTCTTCGGCAAAATTAATGTGAAATACATTCCTTTTACCGTTATCCTCCTTTACTAGCAGTTGGTGAGAGTTGTAATAAGACTTTAAAAGAACTACGATTAAACCCACGGTTAAACCTATTAAAATACCCTTTAATAAATCTGTAGTTACAATACCGATTACCGTTATAATAAATGGAATAAACTGCGCTTTACCCAATTTATACATTTGAATAAAAGATTTAGGGCTAGCAAGCTTATAACCTATTACCAAAAGAACACTAGCTAAAACAGCTTGTGGTATTAGATTCAATAGTGTAGGGATTGCAATTACACTTATAAGGATTAGTATACCATGCAAAATTGCAGAAAGTTTTGTCATGGCTCCGCTCATTACATTTGCAGAACTGCGAACTACAACTTGCGTTATAGGTATACCGCCAATTAAACCAGAAACACTATTTCCAATGCCTTGGGCAATCAACTCTCTATTGGTGGGGGTTTGTCTTTTTAAAGGGTCAAGTTTATCTGAAGCCTCTACGCTCAATAAAGTTTCTAAACTTGCCACAATGGCTATGGTAAACGCTGTTATATATACCTTTTTATCGGTTAATGCAGAAAAATCAGGTAGTGTAAATTGTCCCATAAAGGAAGCTACATCATTTGGTATTGGTACACTTACAAGCTGACTTTCATGTAGTTCTAGGAAACCAGATTTCCCAAAAGTGATGTAAATTACTATTCCCACAATTACAGCTATTAAAGGAGCAGGAACGAGCTTAAAAATTTTATTTTTTTTTGCTAGTATACCATCCCAAATTAATAATATACTTAAAGAAATTATTGTAATTAATATGGCTCCAGGTGTAATTTGGTCATGCAAACCGCTTAAATCAATTCTGTCGGTATTGACATCACCGCTAAATCCAAATGCTAGAGGAATCTGTTGAACGAAAATCATAATTCCTATGGCACATAACATTCCCTTTATTACCGCAGAGGGAAAGTAATACCCAATTACTCCCGCACGAAATATACCTAGTAGAATTTGAATGATACCAGCTAAAATTACAGCGGTAAGAAAAAGCTCGTAACTTCCTAAATCAGCAATAGCATTAAAAACAATAACGACTAAACCTGCAGCCGGACCACTGACTCCAATTGACGAGCCAGAAAGATAGCCAACTAAAACACCACCAATTAAACCAGCTATTAGTCCTGCAAAAGGAGGTGCTCCACTGGCTAAAGCTACGCCTAAGCATAATGGTAATGCGACAAAGAATACGACAAGACTAGCAGGTAAGTCTTTTTTCCAATGTTTTAATAATTTCATGAAAATTTTAAATTTGAATATATAAGATATTGTCCCATTAAGATGTAAATAATCTTTAGGAGACCTTTTTTTTATAATTAATGTGGAATACTTACTGCATACAGTATGCTATAAGTGTAAATGAATTATTACCCTATATATTGAGGTGGAGGTGTTGGTTGGGAGATTTCAATAATTTTGAAAGCCAAGTTTAGCTTTATATTGATAGTAAAATTATTGGAGCTTAAATAAGCTAGTATAAGATGCTTTTCTCGGTGAGGAATATCTATGTCTAAAATCTCTTCGTCAACGTCAGATTCAGATTCATCATGATTATCATTTTGTTCCGTATCAAAAACCACAGTATGGTCTTCAGAATACTTTGATAATAACTCATTAGCTAACCCTAGAGTAAAAACCAGCAATAGAATATTAGATAAAATATATTTATGGAAGGTTTTCAATTATTAAATTGTTTAATAAAGTGGTTGTTGAATTATTCTTGCTAAAAGTAGAATTGTGTTGTTAATATTTCATTAAAATTATGTTAAACAATAGTGTTAATTAAATTATTTATGAAATTAAGCTAGTTTGTTGCGAATATGGCAATTATGGAGGTTGTGGATATCTGTTTGTTCAATAGAAGTGTCTTATGGTAACAACTAATTAATAAACGGTATTTTTATTATGTATTAAATAAACACATTTTGAAACAATCAATAGCACGAATAGCGTTAGTAGTAGATGACTATGATAAAGCCATAGAGTTTTATACTAAAAAATTAGATTTTTTACTTGTAGAAGACACTAATTTAGGAGATGGTAAAAGATGGGTAATAGTTTCACCAAAAGGAGCTAATGAATGTTCTCTAGTGTTAGCGAAAGCAGATGACGAGGAACAAGAGTCACGAGTTGGAAACCAAACAGGTGGCAGGGTATTTCTATTTTTATATACTGATGATTTTTGGAGAGACTATTATAAGATGGTTGAAAAAGGGGTGAAATTTTTTAGAGAACCAGAAAAGATGCCTTATGGTATGGTTGCTGTCTTTAAAGATTTATATGGAAATATGTGGGATTTATTAGAGCCTGTTGCAGAGAAATAGCTTTTACGTTTATAGAGCATTAAGAATGATCAATTATCTTAAAAACATATTCAGTTTCAATAGCTCTAAACCTTTAACGGGCGTTAGTGTTTCCAAGAATGCTTTTAGTTTAAAAAGACTGCTTTGCGGTATCGGTAAATCTGAAGTTAGAGAAAATGAAATAGAAATAACCGATTATCCTTTTGAACCTTCTATTGTATATCCGACAGGAATAATTTTAGCAAGTGATATTGATGCGATGTCTATAGAATTTGGAGTATGTAAAATCTATGTCAAAAATGATATTGTCTTTATTACATCAGAAAAAAAAGAAGTGTTAAAGCAATTTTCAGAAGTCCATAATATAGAAATAATTCCACATAGCTGGAACTGGGATTGGCTGTTAGAACCCTATTTAGATACCGAATTTACTAAAGAGAATGAAGAACGTTGCTTGGTACAATTAATTAATAACGACTTTACAAAAGAAGAAGTAAATGCCATACGTAAAGAGATAGAAAAGCAAATGTATGCTTACAATTTTGATACAATGTTATGGGATTGGTGCAGCTTAAGTCTGTCTGAAGTTCTTTCTGCAATGAGGGCAAAATATAATAAAGAAGATTTCAGGAAATTTTATAAACGGGCCCTTGAAATAGAAAAGCGAATAAAACAATAACTTGGGAGCTCACAGATTTAATTAGTGCTCTTATAAGTGATAAACTGCTCTATTTATAATTAATCTTTATCTTTAAAGAAGACTAATTAGAAACCATGCAAGTTCCGGAAATCCCCAACTTAATACACTACGCCATTCCTTTTTTTGCGGCAACCGTAATACTTGAAGTGATTCTTACGGTAAAAATTAAGCTTGAAAATTATGAGTTTAAAGATGCGGGCACCTCTATACTTATGGGTTTAGGGAACGTTGCTATTGGTTTGGTCACCAAAGGCATAGCGTTAGGTTTGTTTTACTTGCTATATAATTTTTACCATGTCTTTGAAATCCCTTTTGCCTGGTGGTCTTGGTTAATCTTACTTTTTGCAGAAGATTTTTGCTATTATTGGTTTCACAGAATTAGTCATGAGAGCAGATTTTTTTGGGCTAGCCATGTAGTGCATCATTCCTCTAAACACTATAATTTAAGCACAGCATTACGGCAATCATGGTCTGGTGGATTTTACACGTTTATCTTCTGGATTCCATTGATTATCATTGGTTTTCACCCAGTAATGGTTTTAGTTCAGATGTCCGTTAGTTTAATCTATCAGTACTGGATACATACCGAAATGATTAAGAAGATGCCCAAGTGGTTTGAGGGTATTTTTAATACACCAAGCCACCATAGGGTACACCATGCAACTAATCCTCAGTATTTAGATAGAAATCATGCAGGAATTTTTATCATTTGGGATAGATTTTTTGGCACTTTTGAACCCGAAGTAGAAAAACCGGTTTACGGATTGGTAACTAATATAGATACCTATAACCCACTAAAAATTGCCTTCGCAGAATGGTTTAAAATGTTAAGCGATTTTTTTACATCAAAAACATCTATCAAAAATAGATTTAGATACTTAATAAAACCACCAGGTTGGCGTCATGATGGTAGTAGTATATTGTCTTCTGATCTTCGAAAAGCATGGGAAGAATCGAACAAAGTAGATATGTAGCGTAACAAAATTTGCTTTCTATCGTCAAACAAGCATACAACCAACCCATAGATTCAAATGAGTAATAAATTAGTAGCGTACATCGGAATTTTAGGAGTAGGCTTATTTGCTATTGCAGCCATAATTGGTCCGTTATTAATTGAAGATTATAGTATCGTAAGTCAATACATTAGCGAATCATTTGCATCAAATACACAGTACGGTAAATATTTACAGTATTTAGGCTACGTTCCTAGTGGAATTTTAACTGCAATTTTTTGTTTCAGTGCACCAAAATATTTACAAAATTCAAGATGGATTAAAGCAGGATTTATTGGACTCGCTATTTTCTATGGTCTAGGAACAATATTAGTGGGCTTATTTCCTTGTGATGCCGGATGCCCAACTAATATTATGATGTCTAGTGACTCTCAGTTAATACATAATGCGGCAGCTTCTTTAACCTATATTTTTCTTCCTTTTTGCATGTTGGCTATAGGTCTAGGTTTAAAGAAATTTGAGGTTCATCACCGTTTATCCCAAATTACCTTTGCTACGGCAATTGTTAGCGGCATATTTATTTTTGTATTAATATCTAATCCAGAATCTGGTTATCGTGGTTTGTTACAGCGCATAATTGAGACTTCATTTATTACATTTATGGTTTCAACTGCGTTAGAAATCAAGAATAGTACTAAAAGCGTTTTAGGTAGCTAACTTAACCAAATTACCTAGAAACTACTCTTTATAAACAACACCATCTTTCATTACAAATGAGACATTTTTCATAGTAGTGATGTCTTTAACGGGATTGCCTTTCACAGCAATAATATCCGCTAGAAAGCCTTTTTGTAACTGACCAAGTTGATTTAGGTGAAACATAGAAGCGTTACCGGAAGTAGCAGATTTTAATACGTCTATTGGTTTCATGCCATAGTCTACCATCAACTCCATTTCACGATAATTTTCACCATGGGTAAAAACACCTACATCGCCACCAAAAACAATTTGTACACCAGATTCTAGAGCTGTTTTAAAAGATTTACGTTTCTGTTGAATGCGTTCCGGTTCTGGGTCGGTAGCTTTGTTCCATCCTCGGTATTGTGTAATGGCATCGCCAGCGGCAAGGGTAGGGCATAAGCCTATTCCTTTTTCTTTCATCATCTTAAAGATTTCTAATGTGCCACCATCTCCATGCTCAATAGTTTCAACTCCACCTTGTATTGCTCTTCTCATACCTTCTGGGGTACCTGCGTGTGCAACAACATATTTACCCGCGCTTTTTGCAGTAGCGACCATAACATCAATTTCTTCTTGTAGAAAAGTAGGTTGAGAATCCGCACCGGTCGTCCAACGGTAATCGGCATAAATTTTAATAAGATCAACCCCATTTCCCATTTGTCTACGTACGGTTTCAATGCATTGGTCCACTCCGCTAGCAGGTTCAGCACCTAAGGGCACCGTAACCCCATCATGAAAACCTTTTGGTCCGTATGCACCTGTGGCTACAATTGCAGGTCCGGCAACTAATAATCGTGGTCCGTCAATAATACCGTTATCAATGGTTTTCTTTAAATAAACATCTGTATATCCAGCACCTTCAGCACCTAAATCACGCATAGTGGTTATTCCTGCTAAAAGTGAATTTTTCACATGAACCGTGCCTCTAACAGCACGTTCTACTGGTGATTCTTTTAGAACTTGATCATTCCAATCGGTTTCGTTATAAGGGTGTAACAGCACATGCGAGTGACCTTCAATAATACCTGGCATTAAAGTGGTGCCCGGTAGATCAACCTCAGTAGTGTTATTGGGTAATGTTACACTGTTTGCTTTACCAGTGTATATTACCATATTTCCTTCTACCAATACCACCCAATTATCGTGCATTTCATTGCCATCAAAAACACGGTCTGGTTTTAAGAGTGTTTGACTAAAACATATGGAAGTGGTGAAAAGAAAAATAAAAAATATTGATTTCATTTTGGTAGTTGGTTTAGTTGACAATGGCAGAATTTAAAAGATGGTTTAAATCAGATTTGTTGTGTTGATTTCCGTTAGACAACACCATAAAAATGTCTTGAGTATTCTTTATATCCTCTAGCGGATTACTGTTTAATAAAACAATATCTGCAATTTTGCCTTCAGAAATAGTTCCGTAATCTTCATCTTGTTTTAAAAATTTAGCTCCGTTATATGCAGAAGTTTTAAGCGCGTTCAGTGGTGACATTCCTATATTCACCATAGCTTCCAATTCTTTGTGTAACGAAATACCGGGATAAGTGTAACTGTTGTAAGCACCACTATCTGAACCTGCCAAAAGATAAACTCCGTTTTCACTTAATTTATAGGCGAGTTTGCCAAAAAATTGGTCTAAAGCTTTACGGTCGGCAACTTGCTTGACCGTTGCATTCTTAACGCGGTCAATTCTACCCTTGTAGGTTTGTTGAATTCCGGTGGACATATATTTTAGGTAATCGTCTGTAGAATGGTCTACTTCATCTAAATAGCTTAAAACCCTGCCAATATGAAGTGTAGGTACCACAAAGACATTATGCTCTTTTAAATTGGTAAATGTTGCCAGAGCCGTGGAATCTGAATAAGATGATTGAAGTAGGGGCATGGCATCCCAAAATCCGATTTCCTTTTTTATCAATTGTTGGGTAATCTCTTTTTCATTCGCAGAACTCCCTTTCATAATATAATATAAATGCTCTACAGCATCAATACCGGCGTCTATTGTTTCATCTAGTTCAACAGTAAAAGGCATATGACCAGAGGTAATCAAATTTCTTTTTTCTGCCTCCTCAATTGTTTTTATATAATTAGCTCCAGAAATACGGCTATCATAAATTTTCACGAAATCTGATGGTATGGCTTCTAAAGAATCTAACGCATTGGTGATATCTTCTTCATTATCAACCTCTAAAGAGCCTGCCCATGTACCATTGGGACCATCAATTTTTGGTCCTGATGTAAAAATTTTAGGACCTACCAATTCATTGTTAGCAATTGCTTTTCGCCATTCTAAAACGGAAGAGGTAAGATCTCCCCCTGCATCACGAACAGTTGTAATTCCGTTCGCCATAAAAAGTTTTAAAAAATTCTTATTCACATCAATTAAAGAATCACCACCTCTAAAATGCGTGTGGTTGTCCCAAAAGCCCGGTACTATGTATTTCCCAGTAGCGTCTATAGTGGCTTTTGCTTCAACATTACTTAACGAGGCATCAGTAGTTATTTTAGTAATTCTATTGTTGTTGATGAAGATGTTTGATACAGAGATAGTGCCATCTTCTAAATTAATTACCCTTCCGTTTTTAATAAGTACATCAAATGAAACTGGCTTTTTTTCATTACAACTAACAAGTGCAATAAATAAAGTGAGAGCGACGATTTTCCCTTTAATTGGTAATCTCATAATAGTAAAGAAATTTAGCAATGGGAAGTTAAAAAGAATAAGTGGAAATTTTTTGATTCAGTTTTGATATCATTTAGGAATTAGTGCATAGACAATGATTCATTCTTCAATTTAAAGAATGCTTACTAATGCAGTATTAAATTCATTTTTTGGCAGATTGCCAACCACCACCATCTCTGTATTTTATATTTTCAGCCGAGTGATGAATGATTTCTTTAACCCTTTTAGTACGCGTTTCTTGACGTTTTGCTTGGTTAAGCCAATAAAGATAGCTTTTGCGTTGGCTACGTGTAAAATTTGTAAAGTTGGAATACGCAACCGGATTTTTGTCGAAAGCGATTTGCAATTCTTCTGGAATCACTCCGTTTTCAACATCGTCTAAAGAGCTCCACGAACCATTTTGTTTAGCAATTTTAATAGCAGCTAAACCTGCAGCATGCATTTTATTAGTTGCTTTTAGTTCTTTTATATAGTCCTTGTTAACTCTACTCCAAACGCTTTTGGGTTTTCGTTTGCAAAAATATTGTCTTCGTTTACCATCACCCAAACTTTTAACCGTACTATCTATCCATCCATAACAGAGGGCTACTTGTACAGCTTCTTCCCAGCGCATGCTTTCATTTTCATGTGCTACAGAATAGAAAATTAGATGAATACCTGTATCCAAATAATGATTATTATGTAACCAATCTTTAAATTCAATATCATTTTTGAAATATAACTCGGGTATTTCTAACATAATTCTTTAAAATAGCTATTAATTTATCATAAAAATACAATCTTTAGGGCGTAAAGTATTGGTAAATACAGATGCACGCCCTATTTTTATCAATTCTTAAATCAACTAAACAACAACAAATAACGTATGAAAAAAATCTTCAATGCGCTGCTTTTGGGCTTTGCGCTTATTATTGTCTCATGTGGTGGCAATAAAAGAGAAGGAGAAGCTAAAGTTTTAGTTTTCTCTAAAACCATGGCTTTTAAGCATGCATCTATACCGGCAGGTATTGCAGCAATACAAAAGTTAGGTAGTGAAAACGGTTTTGCCGTAGATACAACAAAGAACGCAGAATTATTTACCGATGAAAATCTTAAAGAATATTCTGCTGTAATTTTCTTGAGTACAACAGGTAATATTTTAGATCAATACCAAGAAGCTGCTTTTGAGCGCTACATTCAAGCTGGTGGTGGTTATGTAGGTATACATGCTGCAGCAGATACTGAATATGATTGGGGTTGGTACAATGACCTAGCGGGAGCTCAGTTTTTAAGTCACCCAAGCGGTACACCAACAGCAGATTTCATAATTAAAGACAAAAACTTTAAAGCAACTGAATTCTTTACGGATACTATTTGGAACAGAACAGATGAATTATACAATTACAAGAACATCAATCCAGATGTAAATGTGGTTATGACCTTAGATGAGAAATCATATGAAGGTGGTGAGAATGGAGATTTTCATCCAATAGCTTGGTATCATGATTTTGATGGCGGACGTGCATTTTATACTGGTGGCGGACATACCGATGAGAGTTTTTCTGAAGACTTATTTTTAAAGCACCTTTTAGGAGGAATTGAATATGCCATTGGCGAAAACTTAAACTTAGATTATTCTAAAGTAGCATCTCAAATTCCACCAGATGCTGATCGTTTTGCAAAAGTTACGTTAAGCGAAGGTCAGTTTTTTGAACCTACGGAAATGGCGGTACTTCCAAACGGAGATGTTTTAGTAGCTCAACGTAGGGGAGAGGTAATGCTATATAATAACGAGTCAAAAGAACTTACTGAAGTTCTAAAACTTGATGTGTATGCAAAAACCCTTAATACACCAGGTGTAAATGCGGAGGAAGGATTAATGGGATTACAAAAAGATCCTGATTTTGCAAATAATCATTGGATATACTTGTACTATGCACCAACAGGAGATAAATGGGTAAACCGTTTATCTAGATTTAAATTTACAGATGGCAAATTCGATGTAGCATCTGAACAAGTTATTTTAGATGTAGATAGTCAACGCGAAATTTGTTGTCATACAGGTGGTTCAATTGCTTTTGGACCAGATAATTTGCTTTATTTATCTACGGGAGATAACTCAACTCCGTTTAATGAGAAAGATGCAAAGTATGTAAATAATGGTTTTGCACCATTGAACGATACTCCAGGTCATGAGCAGTACGATGCTAGACGTTCTTCTGGTAATACCAATGACCTTCGTGGTAAGATTTTAAGAATAAAAGTGAAGGAAGATGGAACGTACGATATTCCTGAAGGAAATTTATTTGCAGTAGGTACAGACAAAACTAGACCTGAGATTTATACCATGGGTCATAGAAATCCGTATAGAATATCTGTTGATATGAAAAGAGGATATGTGTATTGGGGAGATGTTGGTCCAGATGCAAGAGCAGATAGTTTAAGTACTAGGGGTCCAAAAGGATATGATGAAATGAACCAAGCAAAAAAGGCAGGTAATTTTGGTTGGCCTTTGTTTATTGGTGACAATTTTGCTTATAAAGCATATAATTATGAAACTGGGGAAAGCGGACCAGCTTTTGATCCGGAAAAGCCAATGAATACTTCTAGAAATAATACGGGGTTAACAGAACTACCACCGGCTATGCCAGCGTATGTTTATTACCCGTATGATGAATCACAAGCTTTTCCACAAACAGCTACAGGTGGTAGAAATGCTATGGCAGGACCTACTTACTATTCAGATATGTTTGAAGGTGATGAAAAGCTACCAAGCTATTATGATGGTAAGGTTATTATATATGATTGGATGCGTGGATGGATGTTCGCGGTACATTTAGATAAGAATGGAGATTTCAATAAAATGGAACCATTTGCTCCTAATGTTAAGGTCAATAACTTAATTGACATGGAAGTTGGACCTAACGGAAAAATTTATCTATTGGAATACGGTAGTGGTTGGTTCTCGCAAAATGCGAATTCTGCTTTGGGTTATATTGAATTTAACGGTGGTAATAGACCTCCATTAATTAATTCCATTACTGTGGATAAAACTGCTGGAAAAACACCTTTAGCCGTAAATGCACAAATTGATGCAAATGACCGTGAGGACGATGCCATTAAATATATGTGGGATTTTGGTAATGGAGATACTAAAGAAACAACAGAGCCTAATGTTAGCTATACGTATGCAGATGCTGGGGTTTATAAATTAAAAGTTACCGTTTCTGATGATAAAGGTGCAGAAGCAATTAGCGAAAGTACAAGTATTGTAACAGGTAATTCAAGACCAGAAGTTGCTATATCTCTAGGGGGAAGTACACCGGCGTTTTATTTGCCAGGTCAAAAAATTGCATACGATGTTTCGGTTACTGATCCAGACGGAACGGAAATAGATCCAAGCAATATTTTTGTAAGTGTAGATTATTTAGAAGGTATGGATAAGGTTGCCATGAATATGGGGCATCAACAAGTTTCTGCAGCTGTAACAGGTAAAGCTTTGACACAGGCCATGGATTGTAAAACTTGCCATAAAGAGGCAGAAGCATCTATTGGACCTAATTATAAGGATGTGGCAGCTAAATATAAAGAGCGTCGTGATGCTTTAAAGTATCTACAAGGTAAGATTAAAACTGGTGGTAATGGAGTTTGGGGAGAAGTGACTATGCCAGCTCACCCTAATATAACATCAGATGAATCTAGACAGATTGCTTTATATATTCTTTCTTTAAACGGAGACGATAAGGAAGAAAGATCATTACCAGCAAAAGGTACTATAACGGCAGAATCGTCTGCGCCAGGTAACATGTTGGTAATTACAGCTAGTTATACAGATGCAGGTGCTGAAGGAACTATTCCTTTAACAGGTTCTAAATCTATTGCAATACCTAGCAGTACGGTAAAGTTTAATGATCAAGTTAAAGTGGACGGAATGCAAGCAATGCAATTTGGTGGTATGGACCTTTTATTGATCGGTAAATCATCCGGATGGTTCATGTTAGAGAATATGTCATTGAAAAACGTAAAGTCTGTTTCGTTAACTGCAGGATGGCAAGCGCCACCAACGATGTATTTTGATTTTGAAATTCACGAAAATACAGTAGATGGCCCTGTAGTAGGTAAGGGCAGATTAACTGCTCAGCCAGAAGGTTCACAAGGTACAATGTTTACTTTACCAATAACTGGTACAGTTTCTAGTGACGGACCTTATTACATCACTTTTAAAGGAGAAGAAGGTAAAGAGCTTTCTCCAGTTGCATTAACAAGTGCTATTTTTAAATAATAGACTAGTATTATATTGAATTGAAAAGCCCGCTATTTAGCGGGCTTTTTATTTATATGAAGTTGATGTAAATTTCTAAGTTAATTTTTTACTGATGAGCTCACCAATTTGCAATAGTAAATTCATCTCAGCTTCAGTAAAATCGTAAGGTACGGGTTTTGCAATACCTATGGTTCCAAATAATGTGTCATTTAACAACAAAGGTGCGGCTAATGAACCTTCTACTTTGGTATCTTTTGCAGATGGTCTAGCTACGCCAGAATCATCTGTTTGCAAGTTGCACATTTCAACTGGTTTTTTACGCTCAGCAGCAATACCGGCCATGCCTTTACCAATAGGAATTGTAGATAACTTCGGAATCAAAAATTCTGGAATTCCCACTTGTGATTGTAGTTGTAGTAAAGAATTATCATCTAAAAAATGTAAAGTTCCTGTAGAGCATGAAAAATGCGCTAACGTTATTTTTAGGATGCTGTTCCAGTCTGGAGAATCTTTGGTTAATTCTTCTTTAATGCCATTTAGAATTTCTTGAGAATCTTTCATCTTGTTTTATGCTAAGGAATTATGTAATTCGTTATTGATAATTTTACTAATCTCATCTGCTCTATCTACAATCATAAAATGACCTCCATTTTGGATTAGCTTCATCCTGGTCGTACCTCTAGGCGGAATAAGTTTATCAATTGTTCCATTTATTTTTAGAACTGTATTCGATTGCTTTGAATTTTGCCAACGTGTTAATTCATATAATGCCCATTTTACAAAGCTTGCATCTGTATCGTCTAAAATTTCATTTAATATTAGGTTGTTTTTTGCTCCCATAATATACTTAGCCAATATTCTTGGAGGATTTAATAGAAAAGCAGGTATAAGTTTAATGATTTTCACTTTACCAAACCATTTGTATATAGGTCTTAATTCATTTTTTGTATGTGCAGAAGATATGAGAATAACCTTTTTGGGATTAAGTATTTGGGAAATCTCTGTTGCTATTAAACCACCAAAACTTACACCAATTAGACAAAAGTCATTTTTGGTATCTATTACTTTACTAAGCCTTTCAGAGTAATGTTTAATAGACTCATCATTTTTAGGTGTTATCCAATCTATAGGTAGAAATTCAAAATCTAAGGACAAATGTTTGAAAACCCTTTTATCTGCACCTAGTCCACTAATTCCGTATACTTTCAAGACAAATTATTTAAAATAGAATGTAGCTACTAAAACAAAATTTATAAAGTTTAGAAGCTAATGATAAAGGTACGTTTTATCTCTTTTTGATAATAATTATAGTTAAACGACTTTCTTTTTTCTTGGCGGTTTGCGGTAAGCATAGTATCCTAGTACGGTTTGAATTGCCTTTTCAATGGCAACTCTAATAGGAAATAATTCCTCCCCTAAATTTTCATCAATAGAACGCAATTGCATGTAGTAGTTACTAATTAATGGGTAATTACTTTTAGAAGCAATGTGAGCCTCTGCATTCGCAACAGCTTCAGGTTTATTTTCTTTAATAGGTTTACACGTAACCAATTTTGGTTTATTGTTCTTATGTAACATTGCAGAGAAGCCAAAAAGTCTACAGATGAGCCCGCGATGCGCGTAATCTGAACAGAAGCCTATAGAACTTGGAGCAATTACCTTGTTTAAAACAGGGCATAGTTTATCGGAAGTATTGTTTTGTAGAAGATCAAGCCATTCTTCAGCTTCTCCATTTTTAAAAAGATGATATGCTAACGGTAAAAATTCTAATGCAGTAGCATTGATGTCCGGTTTTAGACAGCAGTTTCCACAATTAGCTACACAGCCAAGTCCTGTAGATTTTTGAAAGGAGCCCAACTCCTTGTCCAATTGGTTGAAAATACGGTCTACCGCTTGGACTTTTAAGTATATCGACACTATAGGGTTTAAAGTTAGGCGAAGGTAGACTATGTTTGAATGCGGAAAACAATTAAGAAAAATTATAATGTTAAACTTAGATAAGCGGCAAATGAGTTAAGGTAATGTATTGATGTTTAGTAAATTGAAATCAAGTATTGCAGCCTAAAACTTAGAGGTCTTAAGTCTAAGCGGTTCTTGATTTTCTCTAAGATTGATATTAAATCCAATGACACCAAGAATCTGTTCTTCTTCCGTTAATACTTGAACCTCCCATTCTCCTGGGGTTACGTTAGTTTTATAAGTATAACCTCTAAAACCACCATCTCTACCACCGGTTATGTCATAACCTATATCTTCTACATTTTCCCATTCTTCAGTTTTGTTATTATACCTTCTCCATCTATGAAAAATGGATTTTTTTAAATCGGTTGGAGCAAAAATTGAGGAAAAGATATAAACACGTTGGTCTGGAGAGTAGCTGTAATTCAAATTATGTTTACGCCAAAAAACAAAAGATTTCTCCGCCTCATAGGTTACTTCATAATTACCATTGTTTAAAACAATTTCATGAGCTACAATTCCTTTATCTAATGCCAAAGGAACAGGCGGTATCAATCTTAAGAAATAAAACAGATTGATAATACCGTATATAGCTAAGATTATAGTAATCATTTTACCCAGCTTAATTTCTTTTCTTGTACTAGGACTTTTGCTATAGATAAAAATGAGTAGAATTAAGGTACTAGCTAAACTTACGGCTCCGGAGATTAAGAATACGGTGGTATTTAATTCTTTAAGAAACACAGGTATCATGAAAGTGAAGAATGTGAAACTTATAAAATAGTATACACCAAATTGAAGGTATTTATTAGAAATCCTCTTTTTAAGAAATTCATTGGCTATTAGTAATAGCACTAGAATGATAAAAAAAGAGGCAGATTTTGATAGTGATACACTTCTAGAAAAATAAATAACATAGGCGCTTGATAGCCCGCCAAAAAAGAACTGAATAGCGAGTGGTAAATACTCTTCATAACGCTCTAAAAATGTGTTTTTCCATTTGCCATCGTCTACTAAATTGTAGAGATATAGGGTAATGGATAATGAGGTCATATGCATACATAAAACCGTCAAATCATAGGTACGATCAATTCGACCTAAGGTTAGGGTATCAAATATAAATCCGCCAATAAAAAATAATATTGGAGCATATTTAGAATGTTTTCGAACAAAATTTCTTAAAGCACTATTTCTATATCTGACAAGTACTTTTTTCATGTTGGTTGGAGTAATTGCGATAAAGTTAACATTATTAAAAAAAGAAAATTAATCTTATTTAATTTATGATGAACGCTAAAGGTTACTCAGAAATGAAATACATTTTAGTTCTTAGTTTCAATATAGAAATTTGGGTCGACCTGTAACGTTTTTAAATTGCCATGTAACTTCTGTGTCTGCCAATCCGTAGTGGGTTCTAGCCATATAGGTTTGTCATCAATATATACTCTAATAGGAATGGTGAAATTATCAACAGTGTTTGTAAAACGGTATGTTACTTTTTTACCTTTTATTTTGTATTCGAAAACAGGAATATTTACAGTTCTCAAATACTGATCGAAAAAAGGTTTTAAATCTCGGTTTAGTCCTAATCCAATTACATCTTCAATTTCGTTTGTAGTAACTGTTTTATGATAGAATTCTGAATTTAGGCCACGTAATATGGTTCTCCATTTTCTGTCGTCATTTACGATTTGGCGTAGGGTATGAAGAATGTTTGATCCTTTGTAATACATGTCTCCACTACCTTCATGGTTTACATTATAGATGCCAATAATAGGTTTGTCATTTCTAATATTGTTTCTAATTCCCTGTACATATGCATTTGCAGCTACAGTACCATAATGATAATCTAAGAATAGGCTTTCAGAGTAACACGTAAACCCCTCATGAATCCACATATCAGCAGCATCTTTATAGGTGATGTTATTGGCAAACCATTCATGACCGGCTTCATGTATAATGATAAAATCGAATTTTAGTCCCCAACCGGAACCTGATAAATCTTTACCTAAATATCCTTTTAAATACTGATTGCCGTACGTAACTGAACTTTGGTGTTCCATACCTAAATATGGTACTTCTACCAATTTAAAAGAATCTTCATAAAAAGGGTAGGGACCAAACCAATGTTCAAAAGCTGCCATCATTTTAGGAGCATCCTTAAAATGCTCTTTTGCTTTTTCTAAATTATCTTTTAACACATAGTAATCCATATCAAGAGCTCCTTTTTCTCCTTGATATATTTCATTGAAATGTGCATAGTCACCAATATTTACATTAACGCCATAATTATTAATGGGATTAGACACAAACCAGTTGTACGTATTCGTTTCTTTATCTACACTTCTAAGTCGCCCATTAGATACGTTCATGAGACCTTTAGGTGCTTTTACACTGATTAACATACTATCTACCTCGTCGTACATATGGTCCTTATTGGGCCACCACACACTGGCTCCTAATCCTTGGCAAGAAGTGGCGACGAAATCTTTACCATTTGCATCTTTTTTCCATGAGAATCCTCCATCCCAGGGAGCTCTGACAGCTTCTTTTGGATGACCGGAATAGGTAACAATAATTTCATTGAACTCACCCTTTATCTGCGGTTTTGTCAATTGAACAAAATGTGCATTTACGTTATGCACCACCTCAAGATCTTTACCGTCTTGCGTAACCATTTCAATAGTCAAAGGTGGTTGTAAATCAACTTGTAAAATTTGATGAGGCTCTAACACTTTATAACGAATAGTATTGGTTCCGCCTATAAATTTTTCGGTAGGGTTCACATCAATATCTAGATGGTAATAATTTAAGTCCCACCAGACACGTTCCGGAGTAATACTACCTCTAAGCGTATCTTGTTCCGTAAAAGTTTGGGCCTGTGAGAATGAAAAAATCCCAAGGGTCAAGGCAACTAATAATTTTTTCATGTACAATAGATTTATGTTTATCTAAATATTCCATTAGGAAAAACAACAGGACTTTCAAATCCGTTTTCACCAACTGCAGAGACACCAAAGAAGAAATTATCGATAACAATACCTTCTAAAGTAAATTCTGTAACATCACCAACATATCTGCTATAATCCCAAGTTGGGGAGGTGGTATCTCTCCAATAAATTTTATATCCTTTAGCACCATCAACCTTACTCCACTGAAATTTGGCTGCCGGCTTAACAATTCCGCCAATTTTAACGGTTTTTGGAGCAGGAGGAGCCCAAGCAATAGAAGCTAGGTTTATGGCGTTTACGGCCGTTAATTTAGCTGCATACTTAAAATTAACATGCTCTAGAACATCACCATAAGCTATACCGTCTTCAACACGAATATCTTGATGTTGTTGGGTGTAGTTTTCGTGAGCTTCCATAATACGAATACCAGGAAAACCGGCATCATTAAATGGTCTGTGGTGACCACCGCGACCAAAACGATCTAAACGATAAATCATCATCGGGTTCATTTCTGGCATATACTGCTTCACATTTTTATGAACGTAACGTGCTAGTTGTCTTGATGTTCCATCAACTTCACCGCCATAAAAACGACGCGCTTTACGTTGCTCTTCAGTTTCGGTCGGAGGTACAGGTTCAGAGAATATTCTAAAATCCACATTACTGACAACTCCGTCTACGCCTGTAATATTACCGATCATATCATTATTGAAAATACCAATAACTTCCCAACCTTTGTCCTTAGCGTATTGTGCAATTCCACCACCGCCAAAAAGACCTTGCTCTTCACCTGAAAGTCCCATATAAATGATACTATTCTCAAATGTATATTTAGAAAGTACACGAGCGGCTTCTAATGTACCGGCCATACCACTAGCGTTATCATTTGCGCCTGGCGAATCATCTGTAAAATTGGTAGGGTCACTTACTCGAGAATCGATATCTCCGCTCATTATAATATAGCGATTAGGATATTTCGTCCCTTTTTGAATAGCAAGTACATTAACAACTTCTACATCTTTAATAATACGGTCATTAGCACCTTTTTTTATTAAATCCTTTTGAAAGAAAACGTTTAGACAGCCCTTGCATTCGGCAGATGTTTTTTCGAATTCACCTTTGATCCATCTTCTTGCGGCACCAATACCTCTTGTGTTAGAAACGGTATCACTTAAGGTATGTCTAGTTCCAAAATTTGCAAGTTTGGTTACATCTTTTTCAATACGCTCAGCAGATACGGCGTTGATAATATCATAGATACGTTGATTCGTTTGCGCTGTTAATGTTATAGCTGATGTTAAAAATGTAAGCAGTAAAAATTTTTTCATATTCAATTTTATTAAGAGGTAAAGTTAGTAAGGTAATCGGTTTCTAAATTTAAGTAAAATAAAGGGCTGACCATAATTTGATATGCAAAACTACATTTAACACAAAACTTTTTTTTGAATTGGATAGCATTATGATTGCCCGTAAAATATAGAGCTATAGGAGAAATTAGGTTTTGAGTTTACTTCGTTTTCTTATTTACTAAATAATAAATCCCAATTAATGGACCAATTGCTAAAGGAATAAATATAAGATCAATAGGAATAATCGATTGAAGTGATTCTAGAAGCTGTATACTGATTATTGTAATGGCAAAACCGATACAATTCACTAGCGTTAGAGCTGTACCTTTTAATTCTGGAGCTACCGCTGAGGCAACCAAATTTGAGAATTGTGGAGAATCTGCAGTTACGGCAATTCCCCAAATGCACCAACCTGCTAAGAATAGATACAAGGAAAGTGAAAATAGGAGAGGAGAAACAATACAAAGAAATCCTGATATGGTCAATGCCAATAATGCCACCTTTTTACTTCCAATTCTTTGAGATAGTATGCCCCCAAATGCACAAGATATACCACCTAGTGCAATAACAATTCCGGACCATAAAGCGACTGAAATAGTACTGTTAGTTTGTGTGGCAAACCATTGTATGGCAACTGGGGTAAATGCCCAAAATGCATATAATTCCCACATGTGTCCAAAATAGCCGAATGCAGCTTTTCTAAATTTATAATTTTTAAAGAGCTTAGGCCCAGCATCTAATTTTAGTATAGAACTTGCAACTCTAAATGGACCGTGAGGAACTAGTATAAATAGCAATACACCACCTATAACCGTAATTACAGAAGTTAGCATAATGACATTATTAGGGTTATTTACCCAAGGCGTTCCTTTAATTAAAAAAGGAAAGGCAGTACCAAGAACTAATGCGCCCACTAAAAAACCTAAAGCTTTACCCAGTCCTTTTTCATAATAGTCTGCGGCTATTTTCATTCCCACAGGATAGATTCCCGCTAAAAAAAAACCTGTACTGAACCTGGCGAGTAGTAAAGAAGATACAGTTAGTTGTGGTAGGATTAATACTAGATTAGAGATAGCTGCGAACAAAGCGCAAACCATAAATACTTTTGAAGGTGAAAATCTATCCGCAATCATAATAATGCCAAATAGCAAGGTACCGATGATAAATCCGAATTGTACCGATGAAATAACGTAGCTAATAATTTCAGAACCAAAATCTAGTTTTTTGGTCAAGGATTCTAAAATAGCATTACCAGCAAACCAAGTAGAAGTACAAGCGAATTGAGATAGAATTATTATGGGGAGTATATGTGATTTTTGCTTCAATATATTATTGTAAAAAAGTGACCCTTGCTATTTTACCGTTTTCTATTTCATATATGCCAATAGCACTAAAAGATTCGCCATTGGCAGTTATATTTTCTTCATCAATAACCTTGTTACCAATTACAATTCTATTTTTTACCGAACAATGTAAATCTTTTGTTGTTTCAAAAAAGTCGCTATAACCTTTTCTCATTTCTTCAATACCTTGGGTTCTTAGTTCGCCATTAGCTCCATAAACTTTCACATGTTCAGCAAATGGCTGTAAAAATGAATTTATATCTCTTGCGTTATATCCATCAAGTTGTTCTTGAACAATAATTTCTGGATCAATTTTTGTTGCAGTATCTTTTATAAAAGTCATGCTTTCAATGAAGTTGTCAACTTCATAAATGGCAACTTGATGATGCTGATTTCCGTTTATTGTAACCACCTCTTGATCTATGACCGTTTGCCCTACATGTATTCTAGATGCCACCTTAGCCTCTATAGCAGGTGTTCTTTTGTAGAAAGCTTCGTAATTAACTTTTAGTTGCTGTCTACCCATGTATAAAATATCCATTGGAAAATTCTTGACAACGACATCTTTTGAAAAGCAGTTCGCAAATGCATTAATATCACGTGCGTTAAAAGTTTCTACTTGCCTGTCTACAATTATTTTAGGAGAATCTTTAGATACAAAACTCAAGTGATTTCTAAGCGGATTTACTGCCAGGCGTGAAATACCGTTCACGTCTTGATCTTTAATCTTAAATTCAAATTTCCATTCTTCATCTGAAGATGGATTAAAAGATAAAATTGAGGTGTCGTATGCTGTAATTAAATCTCCATTTTCAGTCCAACACACATCTTCAGAACCTTCCATTGTAGCGATTAATTCTTCAGATTTTAAGGTAATAGGATCTAAAGATCTAATAGTAACAGAATCATCTGTTTTTGAAATGTAGCTTACTAAATTACTATTCGGAATTTTATGCAACGACCTACCTACATTTTTCTGAACGGTATAGTTGGTATTAGCTTTAAGGTTAGAAATTACCAAATCCATTCGATTTTCAATTAAAACTGTGCACACAATAATATCACTTGAAAACCAAACGTGATAACCCACTTTTAAATCTGGTAATATAACTTCTGATTCGCCAGTATTTACGTCGTATTCATAAAGTCTTTGCAATCCATCTTTATCTAATCGGATAGCCGAAATTGCATTTTTACTGGGAATTCTTAACGGTGAATATTCACTCCCATTTGGTGTGTTGGTAAGCCATATTGTACTACTGTCCTTTATATTGTAGAGCGCAACATCTGTTTGATTATTTCTTGTAGATGAAAATAGTATATTATCATTATCAAAAAATGAGGGCTGATTATCATAGCCCTCATTTTTTGAAATATTTATTACAGAATCAATTTTTAAAAAATCATTTTCCTGCTTTAATTCTGCTAAATACACTTCTGTACTTTGCTGAGCAAAGACATTTAGACAGCAACAAAAACTTAAAAAGATGGTAAAATGATTCTGTTTCATGTCTAATTGTTTAAGGCTATTTAACTAGCGTTTCTCGGCAAATCTCTTTAAGATTTCACGAACGTTCTTTGTGTTGTCAACAAAGTATTTTGCTTGAGTTTTTTGACGACCAACCTTTACAGTTACCGAATCTTCTGGTAATTCTTGAAACATAAACTCATCTGTCCAATCATCACCAATAGCGAAAACAAAATCATATTCTTGCTCCGTATAAACACGCATAGATGCACGGCCTTTGTTTACATTACTACTTTTAATTTCCATAACCTTATTACCATTCAGAATACTTAGATCATCGTTGGCAATTAAACTCGTTAGCACCGTGTTTAGTTCAACTGATCTTTTCTTTCCGAAATCTGGATCCGTTTTTCTGTAATGCCAAGCTAAAGAATAATTTTTCTCTTCAATGAAACTACCAGGCGTACGATCAACAAACGATTCTAGCACTGGTAAAATTTTCTCCATCCAATCTTTCTTAACGGTTTCAAGCATTCTAAACTCTTCTCCTCCTTGAGAAATCCATACACCGTGTTCAACGATCATGTTATACTTTTTAGGTAAGAACCACTTAGTGAATGTTTCCTTGTCCCTTCCGCTTATTAAATACATATCTGTATTTTCTTGCGAAGAAATCTGGTCTAGTAATTCATATAATGCTTCGTCTGGAGCAGCTTTTTGTGGGTCATTATGAAAACCTGCCAACGTACCATCGTAGTCTAAAAATACCAGTCTTCTTTTAGCTTTTTCATAATCAGTCATTACTGTATTCAAGAAATCTACAGATAATTTCCTGGTTTTAGAAGTCTGATCTTTTTCTTTTTGTCCAACCAAAGAATTCATAAAGTCATTTGCCCATTTCTCAACATTATAACGCTCTAATCTCTTTTGCAACAAAGTGTTTCTAGCTATTTGTTCTTCTTTAGGCATATTAATAGCTTCATTTAAAGAATCTGCTATTTGTTCAAAATTATTAGGATTAATAAGAAGTGATTCATTCATTTCATTGGCAGAACCTGCCATTTCACTAAGAATTAAAACTCCTGTTTTATCGGTTCTTGTGGCAATGTATTCTTTAGCGACCAAGTTCATACCATCCCTAATAGGAGTTAACCAAGCAATATCAGAGGAGGTGTAAAGATCTATTAAGTTTTCAAAAGGCATAGATCGGTAGAAGTACCAAATAGGTGTCCAACTAACGGTAGATAACTCTCCGTTAATACGACCTACTAGCTCATCAATTTCACGTTTTAATAATTGGTATTGTGGAACATTGGATCGAGAAGGTACCGCAAGTATAATAAGGCGTACTTTTTCCTTGTATTGCGGGTACTTGTTTAAGAAATATTCAAAAGCTTTAAGTCTTTTTGCAATACCCTTGGTATAGTCTAAGCGGTCAATAGATAGAAAGAACTTTGCATCTGGTGCAGATTTTTTATGTGTATCTAAGCGCTTCTGTAAGTCTGATTTTTCATTTTCACTGCGTAGTGAATGTTCTTTGGCCGCGTCACTGAATTTTTTATAATCAATCCCCATCGGAAAAGAGTCAACTTTAATAACCCTATCTTCTAAATAAATATCATTAAAACTAACCTCTAAACCTAATAGCCTGCGTACAGAGCTTAAAAAGTGACGTTCGTAATCATAAGTGTGGAAACCTATTAAATCTGAGCCTAAAAGTCCTAATAACACCTCACGCCTCCACGGAAGTGTCCTAAATATCTCATAAGAAGGAAAAGGAATATGTAAAAAGAAGCCAATTGATATATCTGGTCTTTCTGCTCTTACCATTTGTGGAACTAGCATTAACTGATAATCATGTATCCAAATAGTATCTTCATTATCTGCCTTTTCAAGAATGGCATCGGCAAATTTCTGATTTACCGCTTTGTAAATTTCCCAGCTTTCTAATTCAAATTCAGAATATTCTAAGAAGTAATGGAACAAGGGCCATATGGTTCTGTTACTGAATCCATAATAAAAACCGTCCACTTCTTTTTCCGTAAGATTTACTTTAGAAGAGCCGTGTTCAGCAAGGGCAGTATCAATTTTAGGAATCAATTCTTCGGGTATTTCTTCATCTGTCAATCCGCTCCAACCAATCCAAAGGCTATCTCCGCCAGAGTGCACAGATTTCATTCCGGTAGCCAAACCACCTACACTTGGTACTGCGGTAATGCTTCCGTTGCTAATTTGTAATTGTACAGGTAGTCTATTTGAGATAATGATAGTTTTAGCCATAAAAGAGTATTTTTTGCTACTTCTTGATAATTATTTCTCTAAATTTCGGCAAAAAGGAGGGTAATACCAATTGAAAACTCATATGAATTAAGATTTTTATTGAATGGATAATTTAGACTACGGAATAATAGGGAATTGCAGAAGTGCAGCATTAATTTCAAAGACAGGAAGTATCGACTGGTGTTGTTTGCCAGAATTCGATAGTCCGTCGGTTTTCGCTAAACTATTAGACGAAGAAATTGGCGGTAGTTTTGAAATAAATGTTGATGATAGCTACACAATCACTCAAAAATACCAGCAGTATACAAATATATTAATCACATCTTTCAAATCTGGGGAAGACCATTTTGAAATACATGATTTTATGCCAAGGCATCGTAAAGAGGGGAATACCTATCATTCACCACCAGAACTGATACGGTATTTTAAACATATATCGGGTAAACCTTCGTTATCTGTTTTATATGATCCAAAGCTTGAATATGCCATGGGTACGACCGAAACTTTTATTAAAAAAGATTTTATAGCTAGTCTTACACATGATGTAAAATTTGATACGGTATTTTTATATACTTCATTTGATAAAGAGTCCGTTGTAAATAGAAGTACGTTAGAACTTACGCAAGACGAGTATATGCTGATGGGCTACAATGAAAAATTGTTGTTGCCAACCACAGAAAGGGCTTATTTAGATTTACAGAACACCAAAGTATACTGGTTGAACTGGTCTAACTTGACACCTACTTATAAAAAGTTCAATGAAGAGATTTCAAGAAGTGCATTAACCCTAAAGTTATTAAGTTATGATAAAACAGGAGCTGTTTTAGCTGCTGCAACTACTTCATTACCAGAAACAATTGGTGAGGTACGTAACTGGGATTATCGTTTCTGTTGGATTCGTGATGCATCAATGGTAATAAAAGTAGTATCAGAATTAGGCCATAAGAATGTAGCTAGAAGATATCTACAGTTTATTATTGATTTGATACCTGATAAAGCAGAGAAGCTGCAGATTATGTACGGCATCAATAAGGAGAAGAAATTAACCGAAGAAACGTTAGAACATTTATCTGGTTACAAAGGTTCAAAGCCTGTACGTATTGGTAACGCAGCATATCATCAAAAACAAAATGACATTTATGGTATTCTAATGGATGTTATTTATGAGCAAATGGTGAAATTTAGTGTCGATATTGATAATGGTGAGGATTTATGGGCGATAACAAAGGGAATCGTTTGGATCGTAAGCAATAATTGGAAAGATGCCGATAAAGGTATTTGGGAGTTCCGAACAGAAGACAGACATTTCACGTTCTCAAAAGTACTATGTTGGACAGCTTTAGACCGTGCTATTAAGGTAGCGGAAATGTTAGGCAAACAGCATAAAATTGACAAATGGGGACCAATTAGAGAAGAAATCTGGAAAGATATTTACGATAATGCATGGAACGAAGAAGTAGGAGCATACACACAATCTTATGGTTCTAAGGAACTAGATGCTTCTGTATTATTAATGGAATCTTACGGATGTGTTGATGCGAAAGATGAGCGTTACATAAAAACCGTAAATGCTATTGGAACCGAATTAAGTAATGACGGTTTACTTTATCGTTACAAGAACGAAGATGACTTTGGATTACCATCATCATCATTTACAGTATGTACATTTTGGTACATAAACAGCCTTTTTAAAATAGGAGAACGCAAAAAAGCATTGGAGTATTTTGAGCGATTATTAAGTTATAGTAATCATTTAGGTCTCTTCAGCGAAGATATTGATTTTAAGACTAAAAGATTGCTTGGTAACTTCCCTCAGGCATACTCACATTTAGCATTAATTGAGTGTGCTATTAACTTCTCTAAAAAAGAGAGTGAAGATGAAATGATGGAGTCGTTAAGAGAATAATTAGTTGCTAATATAAGCCTTTATTTTATTGATTAAGGCTCTGAAATGTACCTCTGTTGTAAATGGGTTCATTACAGTAATACGCATGTAAAACCTGTCTTTGAGCTTTGTTTGAACGATATAAAATTCGCCATCTTCCAAAAGAAGTTGGCGAATTTTTGCATTTAGAGCATTGGTGTTTTCTGAACTCATACTTGGTGGACAATATCTAAAACAAACAATATTCGACATTGGTTTTAAAGCCAATTCAAAATTTGGTTCTTCTTCAATCAATCTTGCAAAAAGAGCTCCCATGTCATAGAGATGCGTAACATTTGCATCAAATACCTCTTCGCCATAAAGTTTTAAAAGTGTAAACCAATGAATACTCATCATGTTCTTGGTACATTCAAAAGTACGTTTGCCTGAATTGTACCAATCTTCATGCTCAGAATCTGAAAGTAAATAATCCGCTTTTTGACTAAAAGTGGTTTTAGCATTTATTTCTTCTTTATAAAGTAGGGCAGTAGTAAGGGCAGGCATCATCATCATCTTGTGTCCGTCAATAACAACAGAATCTGCTTGGTCAATCCCCTTTAAGGTGTGTTTGTATTTATTAGAGAATACTCCGGCCCCACCATGAGCTCCATCTGCATGAAACCATATATTATGTTTTTTAGCAAAAGCACCAATGACCTCAAGATTGTCAAATATCCCTGTGGCTGTAGAAGGAGCACTACCAACTATTGCAAATATTTCAATACCCTTGTCTTTTGCTTGCTTAAATTTAGACTCCAATAAATCGGTATTCATGCTAAACTCTTTGGTGACAGGAATTTTAATAATTCCATGTTCTCCTAATCCCATTATCCTAGCAGCGCGGTCTACACAATAGTGAGCTTCTTCGCTAACCATGATACCTAATTGGTTTTGGTTACCATCATTCCAAATGTCTCTTTTTGTTATAGCTTTTCGGGCACTTAATAGAGCGGTTAGATTTGCTAAGGTTCCACCAGAAGTTAGAAATCCACCGGAAGTATTGTTATAACCTATTTTATTACATATCGTTTCAATGACCAACCTTTCAATTGCATTAGAAGACATACCCATTTCATATACAGCGGTGCCATTGTTAAGTAATGCGCTTATTAATCCTGTTAATGCTGTGATAGGAGCAGGCGGACTCACTTGATGTCCCATATAATGAGGGTGATGCACATAAGTGGTTCGTTTTATAATTTCCTGGAACATGTCTTTACTATCACCATCTGATAAGAATGCTTTCCAGAACTGTAATTCCTTTTCCGGTTCGTTCCAATTGATGGCATTTCGTGAAATATCGTTCAGTTTATTCTCTAAATGAGAAGTCAATTGGTCTATAAGACTGTGACCATTCGTATTAAAATCTGAAGTATTATAAACCTGTTCCAGTAATTCTTTATGCATGGTCTAAAAATAGTCGCAATAACTATGTTTACCAAACAAAAAAACCGCCCCAATTGGGGCGGCTTAGTATTCAAGTTACCAAACAACAAAAGGTAATCTGAATTAGTCAAAGGTGTACCCGTTGTCAGCTGAAACCTTATCGGCAATTTGTGTGCGCAATGCAACAATATTAGGGTAATTAGTATATTTTGTGAAACGTTTAAGTCCCATTAACATCATTCTTTGCTCATCACCTTCGGCAAAAGAAACGATTGCTTCTTTACCTCTTCTGATGATAGTTTCTGTAGCATTGAATAAGTATAATCTTGACATAGCAATTTGCGTAGCCTGTGCTTCTTCGCCAAAACGTTTAGCATTTTTCTCTGTACGTAACAAAGCAGATTCTGCCATGTATACTTCAATAAGAATATCTGAAGCTGCTAACATTAATTGTTGATGATTTTCTAACTCAGGACCAAATTTCTGAACTGCAGAACCGGCAACCATCAAGAAAACCTTCTTAAGTCTTTTTAAGATGTCTTTTTCCTCTGCAAATAATTCTGAAAAATCAGGAGCGTCAAAAGAAGGAATACCCATTAATTCTTCGCCAACAGCAGTTGCAGGGCCTAAAAGATCCACATGACCTTTCATTGCTTTTTTAACTAGCATACCTACTGCTAACATTCTATTGATTTCGTTAGTACCTTCATAAATACGGGCAATTCTTGAATCTCTCCAAGCAGATTCCATAGGTGTATCTGCACTAAAGCCCATTCCACCAAAAATCTGAATACCTTCATCAGTAGTATTTTGACAATCTTCTGATACGGCTACCTTAAGAATAGAACATTCTATAGCGTATTCCTCAACACCTTTTAATTCAGCTTCCTGATGTGTATTACCTTCAGCTTCACGAATAGCGATGCGGTCTTCTATATTTTTGGCGGCACGGTAACTTGCAGATTCATCAACATAAACACTAGTGGCCATTTCTGCAATTTTAGACTTAATTGCACCAAAATTAATTATAGGAGTTTTGAACTGAATACGTTCATTGGCATATTTAGTTGCCTCGCCAATAACTCTTCTCTGTGCATCTAAACAAGCAGCAGCTAATTTAATACGACCCACATTTAAGGCGTTCATTGCAATCTTGAATCCGTTTCCTCTTGTAGAAAGCATATTTTCTACAGAAACTTTAGTTTCGTTAAAGAAAACCTGACGAGTAGAAGAGGAATGGATACCTAATTTCTTTTCTTCATCACCTAATGTTATGCCATTGCTTGGGTCGTTTTCAACTATGAAACCTGTAATATTCTTGTCATCTTCGATACGGGCAAAAACGATAAACAAATTACAGAATCCTGCATTTGAAATCCACATTTTCTGTCCTGTAATATTATAAAATTTACCATCTTCAGAAAGAACGGCTTTAGTTTTTCCTGAATTTGCATCAGAACCAGCACCTGGCTCAGTAAGGCAGTAAGCGCCAAACCATTCTCCAGAAGCTAATTTTGGAACATATTTTTGTTTTTGTTCTTCAGTACCATAAAGTGTAATTGGCATAGTTCCAATTCCTGTATGTGCACCAAAAGCAGTACTGAAAGAACCAGTAGCACCTGAAATATAATCACATACCAACATAGTAGAAACAAAACCCATTCCCATACCACCATAAGATTCCGGTACGGCAACACTTAATAGACCTAATTCACCAGCTTTACGCATGGTTTCTTCGGTAAAAGCATAGTCTTTCTTTTCAAAACGTTCCCAATGTGCCCAAAGTTCTCTGTCAACGAATTCCTTGGTGCTTTCACGCATCATGCGTTGTTCTTCATTTAAATCTTCTAGTGTGAAAACATCTTCACAATTGGTTTCTTTAACAAGGAATTGACCTCCTCTAAGAATATCTTTATTTGCAGCTTCTGTACTCATGTTGTTAATAGTGTTTAGTATAAAATGTTTGGTATAAAGCATTTAGATAATACTAAATACCAACTAATAATAATGTTATTTTAAAAATTCAAATATTCCGGCAGCACCTTGTCCAGTACCTACACACATGGTTACCATACCGTATTGTCCTTGCATGTTTCTCTTTCTCATTTCATCAAATAGCTGAACAGATAATTTAGCACCTGTACAACCTAATGGGTGACCTAAAGCAATTGCGCCACCATTTACGTTAACGATATCTTGGTTAAGATTTAATTCTCTCATAACGGCCAATGATTGAGAAGCAAATGCTTCATTTAATTCAATCAAATTGATGTCATCTTGTTTTAAACCAGCTTGTTTTAAAGCTTTTGGAATTGCAGCAACCGGACCAATACCCATAATTCTTGGAGGTACACCGGCAGCGGCATAATTTACTAAACGAGCAATAGGTTCAAGATTTAATTCTTTTACCATGTCTTCGCTCATTACCATTACAAAAGCAGCACCATCGCTCATTTGTGATGAATTACCTGCTGTTACACTACCACCGGCAGCAAATACAGGTCTAAGCTTATTTAAAATGGCTGTTGAAGTTCCTGCTCTTGGACCTTCATCTTTGTTGACCGTATATTTTTTAGTCGCTTTTTTACCATCTGCACCAACGTAGGTTTCTTCAACTTCAATAGGTACTATTTGATCTTGAAAACGATCTTCAGCTTGTGCACGAAGTGCTTTCATATGAGAATTATAAGCGAACTCATCTTGATCCTCACGAGAAACATTAAATTCATTTGCTACAGCTTCTGCCGTATTTCCCATTCCCCAATAGTAATCTTCATGACCGGCTTTAACTACATCATAATTTAATTCCGTTTTATAACCTGTCATAGGAACAGAACTCATACTTTCAGCACCACCTGCAATAATACAATCTGCCATTCCCGACTGAATTTTTGCTGTTGCTATACCAATTGTTTCTATACCCGAAGAACAGAATCTATTTACTGTTACACCGGGAACATCAACAATATCAAGTCCCATTAAAGAAATTAGACGTGCCATGTTCAAACCTTGTGAACCTTCTGGCATTGCGTTACCCACAATTACATCATCAATTCGTTTTTTGTCTAAATTCGGCAACTCCTTCATCATGTATTGAATGGTTTCCGCTGCCAACTCATCGGTACGCTTAAATCTAAAGACCCCTTTCGGAGCTTTCCCTACCGCTGTTCTATATGCTTTAACTATATATGCTGTTTTCATTTTTAATCTTGCTTTTGGCTTTCAGCTTTTGGCTGCTAGCATTTAATTGTTGTTAAGTTAAGACTGCCATTAACTAAGGGCTAATAGCTTCGTAAATTAATTACGTAACGGTTTTCCGGTTTTCAACATATGTTGAATTCTTTCTAAGGTCTTTCTTTCTGTACAAAGTGAAAGGAAGGCTTCTCTCTCTAAATCCAACAAGTATTGTTCGTTTACTAATGTTGGTTCAGATAAATCACCACCGGCCATTACATAGGCAAGTTTATTAGCAATTTTCTTATCATGTTCACTTATGTAATGACTAGCTTCCATAGAATCTGTACCTACTAAGAACATACCCAACGCTTGCTTACCTAAAACTTTAATGTCTGAACGTTTAACTGGTTGCGTGTAACCTTGCTCTGCCATTAATTTTGCATAAGCTTTGGCAGTAGCTATTTGACGGTCTTTATTAACAACAACGACATCTTTACCATGTTGTAAAATACCTAAATCAAATGCTTCATAAGCCGAAGTGGATACTTTTGCCATACCAATGGTTAAAAAGTATTCTTGCAAGACATTTAATTCTACATCATTCTTTTTGAAAGTATCTTGAGCACGTACGGCAAATTCTTTAGAACCACCACCGCCAGGAATAACCCCAACGCCAAATTCAACAAGACCAATGTACGTTTCAGCAGCGGCAACCACCATATCTGCATGTAAGGACAATTCACATCCACCACCCAGTGTCATGCCGTGTGGGGCAGAAACAGTTGGAATTGAAGAGTAACGCATACGCATCATTGTATCCTGAAACATTTTAATAGCCATATTAAGCTCATCATATTCCTGCTCAACCGCCATCATAAAAATCATACCGATGTTTGCTCCAACAGAGAAGTTCGCGGCTTGGTTACCAACAACCAATCCTTGAAAATCTTTTTCGGCCATATCGATAGCCTTATTTAATCCTGCTAAAACATCACCACCGATAGTGTTCATTTTAGACTGGAACTCCACATTTAAAATACCATCGCCTAAATCTTCAACAACAACACCGCTGTTTTTAAATACTTCTTTAGATTTTCTAATGTTATCTAAAATGATAAATGAATCTTGCCCAGGAATTTTTTCCATGGATTTCGATGGAATATCGTAGAAATATGTGCTTCCTTCTTTTACGGTATAAAAAGAATCTTTACCACTAGCTTTCATATCTTGAACCCAAGCAGCAACTTCTAACCCTTCTGCCTTGATAAATTCAAGACCTTTTTCTAAACCAACGGCATCCCATATCTGGAAAGGACCATGTTCCCAGCCAAAACCGGCTTTCATAGCATCGTCAATTTTATAAAGCTCATCTGTAATTTCAGGTATTCTATGAGAAACGTAAGCGAACAATTGTCCGAAACTCTTACGGTAGAATTCACCAGCTTTATCTTTTCCGCCAACTAAAACAGAAAAACGATCAACAACCTTGTCAATTGTTTTCGTTAACTCTAAAGTGGCAAATTTCGCACTCTTTTTAGAACGATAATCCATCGTATCTAAATCAAGTGTCAATATTTCTGTTTTACCTTTATCGTCCTTAGATTTTTTGTAAAATCCTTGACCTGTTTTACTTCCTAACCATTTATTTTCCATCATAGTGTCGATGAAACCTGGTAGTTTAAACAAATCGTGACGCTCATCGTCAGAACAATTATCGTAGATTCCATTAGCAACATGTACCAAAGTATCTAAACCAACCACATCAACAGTTCTAAATGTAGCAGACTTAGGTCTTCCAATTACGGGACCAGTTAACTTGTCTACTTCTTCAACTGTCATATCCATATCCTTAACCATGTGGAAAAGGCTTTGAATACTGAATATTCCTATTCTATTGCCAATAAAAGCAGGCGTATCTTTAGCAACTACAGATGTTTTTCCTAAATACTTTTCACCATATCCATTTAAAAAACTTAAAACATCAGCATCCGTTTTTGGACCAGGAATGATTTCAAAAAGTTTTAAATAACGAGCTGGGTTAAAAAAGTGGGTACCACAAAAATGTTTTTGGAAATCTTCACTTCTTCCTTCAGACATAAATTTGATAGGAATACCTGAAGTGTTAGAGGTAATAAGTGTACCCGGAGTACGGTACTTTTCTAAGTTTTCAAAAACTTGTTTCTTGATATCTAAACGTTCAACAACAACCTCAATGATCCAATCTACTTTAGATACTTTAGAAATATCATCTTCCATATTACCAGTTGTAATACGGTTAGCAAATTTTTGGTGGTAAATAGGTGATGGTTTAGATTTTAACGCTGCCGCTAAAGAATCATTAACCATTCTATTACGAACAACCTTGTCTTGTAAGGTTAGACCTTTTGCTTTTTCTTTGTCGTTAAGTTCTCTAGGAACAATATCTAACAATAAAACCTCTACGCCAATATTTGCAAAATGACAGGCTATACCGCTACCCATAATTCCTGAACCAATTACCGCTACTTTTTTAATGTGCTTGTTCATGTACTTTATGCTGTATTAATTTGATAAGTTGTATTAATATAATTTCTTGTCTGCAATTAATTTATTGATGGCATCTGTTACTTCAAAAAAGTTCGCTAATTTCTCTTCAGAAACCTCTTCTTTAACCGCCTCATTAAATCTTAGAACTGTATTTTTTGAATCGTTTCGTTTCTCTAATCCAAAATCAGTTAAATAAATAAGAACACCTCTGCCATCATTTGGATTTGGTTTTCTTAAAATTAAACCTTTCTGCTCCATGCTTTTCAAAATCCTAGAAAGACTAGTAGCTTCCATTCCCATTTTTGGACCTAATGAAGTTGAAGGTGTACCAGTTTTTGGATCAATGCTCAATAAAGTAAAGCCAACAGCCATAGTAGAATCAAAATTCTTTGCTTCTTCATTATACATTCTAGCTACCGCTTGCCATGTAGCTCTCAACGCATAATCTATCGTTGCTTCTTTCATACTAAATTAGTTGGATACCAAATATAAGAAAATTTATTATGCATGCATAATAAATTAATGTAATTTTTTAGTTACTCAGGTGTTACTAAAGTAATTAAGGTAGGCTTCTTTTAAGTTCTTAGCTAAAGCTTATAATATTGTGTAGAAATATACTAGTGGTAGAATTTTATAAAATCCGAAAGTTTGTATTATTCTGATTTTAAATATTTTAATGAATAAAGACCATTAAATAAAATAAGCACTGAATAAAATATCATTGCTGAAATTCTGTCCAGTGCTTGTAACTGTTATCAAATATTTTAATTAAAACGAACAATTCTAATGTTCGTAAATATCATTATAAAGTGAAATATACTTTTCTTTAATAATTTTCCTTTTTAATTTTAAAGTAGGAGTAAGGTGACCACCTTCTATGCTCCAAGAATCTGGCGTAAGTCTAAACTGCTTCACTTTTTCCCATTTGGCAAATTTCTCGTTAGCTTCATCAATTTCTTGCTGGTATCTTGTTAATACCTGTTCGTTTCTAATTAATTGAGTATTATCAGAAATATTGATATTGTGTTTTGATGCCCATGCTTGTAGGAAATCAAAATCTGGCTGAATTAATGCGGCAGGCATTTTTTCACCTTCACCAACTACCATTATTTGCTCTATAAATCTAGATTGTTTAAAACGGTTCTCTAATAATTGAGGGGCAACATATTTACCGCCAGAGGTTTTAAACATTTCCTTTTTACGATCTGTGATTTTTAAGAATCCATCACTATCCAATTCTCCAATATCACCCGTTAGGAAATAGCCATCAACAATAACCTCTTTGGTTTTTGCTTCATCTTTATAATATCCCAACATAACTTGGGGTCCTTTAATACATATTTCTCCATCTGCAGCAATTTTCACCTCGGTTCTGTCAATAGGTTTACCAACACTACCTATTCTAAATCCGCCATCACGCATATCGTTTACAGAAATGACAGGAGATGTTTCAGATAAACCGTAGCCTTCCATTAATCCAAATTCAGCAGCATTGAAAATTCTTGATAATCTTGGCTGTAATGCGGCGCTACCAGAAGCTATTAGACTAAGATTTCCACCTAGTCCTTCTTTCCATTTACTAAAGATTAGTTTACGTGCTATGGATAATTGCGTTTCATACCACCAGCCGTTTTGACCGTATGGTTCGTATTTTAAGCCTATTTCAACAGCCCAAAAGAATAGCTTCTTTTTTATTCCCGTAAGTTCTGTTCCTTTAGCGTAAATTTTATCATATACTTTCTCTAAAAGTCTAGGAACCGCAGTCATTACATGCGGACTAGTTTCTTTTAGGTTGTCGCTTATTTTTTCAAGAGATTCTGCATAGTATATTGTTACACCTCTAAATTGGTATAGATAGATTAACATACGCTCATACACATGGCATAAGGGTAAAAAACTTAATGCCTTTGTTTCTCCATCAACAATAGGAAAACGTTTAGAACTTTCAATTGCATTGCTTACCAAATTGGAATGAGATAGCATTACACCTTTAGGTCTGCCTGTGGTGCCCGAAGTGTAAATTAAGGTTGCTAAATCGTTAGGGTTAACCGCGTTCATTAACTCTTCAACGTCATGTTGGTTTGAAGTATCGGTACCTAATTCTAAAACTTTTTCCCAATTCTCACAATTAGATAATTCATCAAAAGAATAAACATTTTCTAAACTTTTTACTTGGTCTTTAATTGCAGTAACTTTTTCATATACCTCTCCACAAGAAACAAAGCAGAATTTAGCTTCAGAATGATTAAGAACATAGGCATAATCCTCTTCTGAAATAGTAGGGTATACTGGTACATTTTGTGCACCTAACTGTAGTATGCCAATATCCATAATATTCCACTCCGTTCTATTGGTAAGTGATATTACGGCAATCTTGTCATTTGGCTTTACACCAAGACGTAAAAGACCACGACTAATAGCGTTAGCCTTGTTTATATATTCTTGAGTGGAGGTACTTATCCACGATCCATTTTTTTTTGACACCAATGCCTTATCTAAGGCATGCTTTTCTAGCTGATAATATGGAAAGTCAAAAAGACGGGTTACTTTTTGCATACTTGATTTCTAATAAGTATTGCAAAATAGCGAAAGAACTCGATATTTTAAAATTGTATTGTTAAATAAAATGCCATCTCATTACAATATCCACAATTATAGGACAACAACTTGTAAGTCCGTTATTTTAACCATTTGTCTACAATAAATTGTAATTGAACGTGTTATGTATACATCTCAATTGTTTGTAGGAAAATTCCTTATTCAATTTATTTAGGTTTGTATAAAGAATTTAAATCTTCCAAATCGTAGGAAATATGCAAAAAAACTACACGATTGTTAATTATTTACGATCTATCGCACTTATGTATTTCACATTTACAAGTTGGAACATGGATGCGCAATCAGAACCATTCAACTGCGATTTTAACGCTTATCTATTTCAATATAATGATATTTATGCCCTGGATTTAGCTTCTGGTAGTTCCTATCTTGTAGCTGAAAATATAACACCGGGCAATGTAAATGGTGTAGGGTATAATTCTACTGACGGTTTTCTATGGGGATATTTATCAACCCCATCAAGTACGATAGTGCGAATTGGAAACGATTATTCAGTTGAACAATATACTATTCCTGACTTGCCATCTGGTAACAAGTATGTTGGTGATATTTCAACAGATGGTGTTTATTATTTTAAAGCTGGTGGTTCTTCCTACTACAAAGTAGATATTAATCCAGAATCTGATACCTATTTAGAATACTTAGGAAAGTTTAGTTTAAGTCAAAGCTTATCTATTGCAGATTGGGCTTTTAACGCAGCCGATAATATGCTGTATACGGTAGAGGGCAAAACTAATACATTATATAAAATAGATCCAGAAACCGGGATTGTAAAGACCTTGGGGGTAGTTCCTATTCTTGAAGGATTAAGTTACACTTTTGGTGCCGTTTACTTTGATGTAGATGGTAATTTTTATATTTCTGCCAACCAAACTGGCTCTGTTTATAAGATTGATCAAGTTCAAAATATATCATTAGGTGTAATACAATCTAATATTTTTGCATTTGGTCCTGCAGCATCAAGTAATGATGGGGCACGTTGTCCTACGGCTCCTGTTCCGCAAGAAGATTGTTTAAATGGAGTTGACGATGATGGTGATGGGCTAGTAGATTGCGATGACCCTTCATGTTCTGGTGTTGCCGCTTGTCCTGTAATTGTAACTACTTCAAGTGCAAACAAAGGTGGTTTAGAGAGTAATGATAGATTAGCCAACTTAATAAGTAAGAGAAATTATAACAGAGCAAAAACGAACTATGTTTTTGATAAGTTAAATGCTAAAAAAATAGTAAAAAGCACTTTCTATGGATTAAGCGCTAAAACAGATGTCAATAATATTCCTTTAAATACACTGGTGCCTTTGGGTGTTGTTGGTGAAACAAGTACAATAGAATCATCTCCAAGCGATTTGTTAGATTTAACGAATGCTTCAGATATCTATTCTGTTGACTACCTAAATGGTACTGAAAATTTAGGGTCATTAATGGTTATTAAAACAGATAACAAGGTTTATGAGCATAGTAAGTTTATTTGTGATCGTTTTCTAGGAGCTCAATTGTTATCAGTTTCGAATATTCAATTACGAGAAAAAGATTTTATTAAATCAATTATTAAACAACCTGATGGTAGTCTTGAATTTGCATTGACATTTTCGGCAAGAGTAAATACAGATGAGAATTTCACAATAGAATCTCATTGGAATATTGATGCGTATGCAAGTGATACGGGGTATTATAATTTTCAAGTATGGTCAAATTCGGTAGATGATCTTTTATTACTTGCCGATGAGATCTTAAATCTATTAGAGGTTAATTCAGAAATATCACAATACAATGGGTCTACACCACCGCCCGTATTTGTTAAGTCTGCCAGTTATAAGAACGGGGAAGTTTTGTTGAACCTAGTAAATAACAATAATTCTAAAAGTATAAATTTAGAAGGAGGTTTAAAACTTACGGAAACTAGTGGTACAGAAGTTTTAGGTGTGACTGCGGATATTGATGGTTATTTAGATTCTGTTGCCTTAAAAACGGGAACATTGTTCGATTTGGGCTTTAGAATTAGCGCAGGTTTGGGCACAACACCAGATGATTTATTTGTAGCCGATGCACCATGGGGCTTAGATGATTCTGCAGAAGAAACAACTGTAGCTACTTATGAGGTATTACCTGCAGACGGTCCGTATGTTGGTGATGGCTATCCTATAGAAAGAAATATAAAGTTACAAGGCTCTACCAGTAATTACTTGGGAGTATACCGTGCTTTGAATCCAAGATTTACAGCAGTTGATTTAAGTGATTATAATAAAATAAGCTTTGAGGCGAAAGGAACAGGTAGTTTAGATGTGCAACTTATAAAGGGTGACGGTTCAATCTATAAAACTACTATCAGTTTAGAAAGTGAAATGGATGAATACACATTATCTGATACAGATTTTAAAAATGATGTAGATGCTGGTACTGATTTCTCTGATATAAAAGTACTTTCTTTTAATCTTGTTGCGGAAAATGGATATTCTGAAGATAAATCAATGGATTTACAGAATATAGATTTTCATAATCGTGAACCAGGTCAGGCTTTTGTGGATACTAATTTAAATAAATCTGTAGTATATCCAAATCCAATGTTTGAGAGTACAAGTTTATATTTTTACGAAGAAAATGCAGATAGCTATCAATTGAATATTTACTCTTTGAGCGGTAGATTACTTGGAAACCACCATATGGAGGGTGAAAGTATAGTAGGACAGAATGAAATAATTATAGAAAGAAAAGATCTATCTCCTGGATTATACTTATACAAGCTACAAAACTCTAAAGAGAAAACATGGAGCGGTAGATTATTGGTTAGATAATATGTTTTGGTTGTAAAAAAAAAAGCTGTGTACCCCAGACATGGGAGTGCACAGCTTTTGTGTTTCTCTATAGTTTAAGGTGATTATTTCTGATTAACAATCCATTCTTTAGCATTTTTAAAAGCTTCTAACCATGGAGAAACTTCGTCGTTTCTTTCTGCTGGGTAATTTGCCCAGTTCCATGGAAAAATAGAACGTTCAATATGTGGCATAGTTACTAGATGGCGACCCGTTTTATCACAAAGCATAGCGGTATTGAAATCACTACCATTAGGGTTTGCCGGATAACCTTTGTAACCATATTTAGCTACAATATCATAATTCTCTTCAGATAGTGGTAAAGCAAATTTCCCTTCACCATGAGAAATCCACACGCCAAGTTTACTTCCTTCTAAAGATGAAAGCATAACTGAATTGTTCTTTTGTATTTCTACAGAAGTAAAATTACTCTCGTGTTTATGAGAATCATTATAGGTCATTTTACCATGAGACTCGTGTTCCGGATTGATAAGGTCTAATTCCATGAACAATTGACAACCATTACAAATACCTACCGATAATGTGTCTGGTCTTGCAAAGAAGTTTTTAATAACTGTATTTGCTTTTTCATTGTACTTAATGGCACCTGCCCAGCCTTTTGCGCTACCTAGTACATCAGAGTTAGAGAACCCACCAACGGCACCTAAAAATTGAATATCCTCTAGATTCTCACGACCAGAGATTAAATCGGTCATATGAACATCCTTAACATCAAACCCTGCTAAATACATGGCATTTGCCATTTCACGCTCAGAGTTACTTCCTTTCTCTCTAAGAATCGCGGCTTTTGGTCGCGTTCCGTTTGTTGTTTCAGAACGATTAGGTAAAATAATAGCTGCAGAATTCAAGAAATTGTACTGTAAAGGTTGAACCTTATAATTCTCGAATCTATTCTTCGCTAAGCCTTTTGCGGTCTGTTGATTATCTAGTAAATATGATGTTTTAAACCAAGTATCTCGTAAAGTTTCTATGTTAAGTCCCATTTCCATACCATTATTTCTAACAGTAAGTGTAGCTTCATTTGTAACCGTACCTATTTTCTTAGCTTCAATATTTTTAGATGCAAAAATTGACTCAATGCTATCATCTTTCGCTTGCAGCACAATACCTGCATTTTCAGAGAATAAAACTTTAATTGTATCAGCTTCACCTAAACTTGTTAGGTCAAGGTTTGCGCCTAAGTTAGTGTCAGCAAAACAAAGTTCTAATAAAGTAGTAATCAAACCACCTGAAGCAACATCGTGTCCAGCAACAATTTTATCTTCTTTAATTAAATCTTGAATAGTATTGAATACTGTTTTAAAATATGCGGAGTCAGTAATTGTAGGAGTTTCGTTACCAATACTATTTCTAGTTTGTGAAAAAGATGAACCACCTAGTTTGAAACTGTCTTTAGATAAATTGATATAATAAATTGACCCAGCATTTTTCTGTAAAACTGGCTCAACTACTTTTGTAATATCACTACAATTACCGGCAGCAGAAATAACTACGGTACCTGGAGATATAACATCACCATCTTTGTATTTTTGCTTCATGGAAAGCGAATCCTTTCCTGTAGGAACGTTAATTCCTAAATCGATAGCAAAATCTGAAACTGCTTGTACAGCAGTATATAAACGGGCATCCTCTCCTTCGTTTTTACATGGCCACATCCAGTTAGCAGATAGGGAAACAGACGCTAGTCCGTCCTTAAGTGGAGCCCATACAAGATTGGTCAAAGATTCTGCAATACTATTTTTACTACCTGCGGCAGGGTCAATTAAAGCAGAAATAGGGGAGTGCCCAATACTTGTGGCAATACCTTCTTTTCCTTTGAAGTCTAAAGCCATAACACCACAATTGTTCAGAGGTAATTGTAATGGACCAACACATTGTTGTTTTGCAACACGTCCGCCCACACAACGGTCAACTTTGTTGGTAAGCCAATCTTTACTGGCTACGGCTTCCAATTGAAGAACGGCACCTAGATAATCATGGAAAAACTCTAAAGAATAATCTGCATTAGCATAATTACGAGCTATCGTGCTGTCTGTCATTACAGTTTTTGGAGAGCTGCCAAACATATCAGAAAGCGCTAAGTCCATAGGTTTTGCACCATTAGTCTTAGATTCGAACGTAAAGCGGTCATCACCAGTAACATCACCAACTTCGTACATAGGCGAGCGTTCACGGTCTGCAATTCGTTTTACTAAATCCACATCTTTTTTACCGATAACAAGACCCATGCGTTCTTGAGATTCGTTACCAATTATTTCTTTGGCAGATAGGGTAGGGTCACCTACAGGTAACTTGTCTAAATCTATTTTTCCTCCTGTTTCTTCTACTAGTTCAGACAAACAATTTAGGTGTCCGCCAGCACCATGATCATGAATAGAAACGATAGTATTTACATCACTTTCTACCATGCCACGAATAGCATTCGCAGCTCTTTTTTGCATTTCAGGATTTGAACGTTGAACAGCATTCAATTCTATTGCAGAACTAAATTCGCCCGTATCTGCACTAGAAACAGCAGCACCCCCCATACCTATTCGGTAATTGTCGCCACCAAGAATTACAATTTTGTTACCAGTTTCAGGTTTGTCTTTTATAGCTTGTTCAACTTTCCCATAACCAATACCACCAGCTTGCATGATTACTTTATCATAACCTAATCTTCGTTGACCGTGCGTAGCCGAAGTCTTATTTTCTTCTGATGAATCGAAGGGAGTTGAAGCTTCGTCATATTCAAACGTAAGTACAGAACCAGAAATTAATGGTTGACCGAATTTATTTCCAAAATCAGAAGCACCATTAGATGCTTTGATTAAAATATCCATGGGAGTTTGATACAACCAATCCCTTTCTTTCATTCCTTTTTCCCAAGGTCTTTCTTTTTCTAAACGAGAATAAGCTGTCATGTAGACAGCTGTTCCTGCTAAAGGAAGAGAGCCTTTACCACCCGCTAAACGATCACGGATTTCGCCACCTGCACCAGTTGCAGCACCATTGAAAGGCTCAACAGTAGTTGGGAAGTTATGTGTTTCCGCTTTTATGGAAATAACCGAATCAAACTCTTTTTCTTGATAAAAATCAGGTTTATCTGCTGTTTTAGGAGCAAATTGAACCACTTTTGGTCCTTTTACAAAAGCAACATTGTCTTTATATGCGGAAACTATATCGTTAGGAAACTCCTGTGATGTCTTTTTAATAAGTTTAAAAAGTGAGCTTGGCATTTCTTTACCATCAATGACAAAAGTGCCATTGAATATTTTGTGTCTACAATGTTCTGAGTTCACCTGACTAAAGCCGAATACTTCAGAGTCAGTTAATTTGCGACCTAATTTATTGCTAAGGTTTTCAAGGTAATCTACTTCCTCGTCATTTAGAGCTAATCCTTCTTGTTGATTAAAAGCGGCAATGTCCTCAATATTCAAAATAGGTTTTGGAGCTACATGAATATCAAATATCTCTTGGCTTAAAGAATCATATTTCTGAGAAATCATAGGGTCAAACCCTGTAAATTTTTCCTCAATAGCATTGAATTCTTCAATTCTAATTATGCCAGCAACACCCATATTCTGGGTAATTTCTGTAGCATTTGTACTCCATGGAGTAATCATGGCAGCTCTTGGACCAACAAAAAAGGCGTCTAGAGACGCCGCATTTATTTTAGGTTGGTTGCCAAACAACCATATAAGTTTACTTATATCTTCTGATGAAAGTTCCTTAGCGGTCTGTACCGCAAAAACCTTTTTGCTAGGTTCCCCAAAAAAGTGAATCATTATAGTGTGTCTGGTATTGATTTTTAAAGTACAAAATTAAGGTTTTACTAATTAAGATTTACGGGAAATTGAAACACTTTTAAACAGCAATTGTTAATGAAATTAGTGTGATTTTGTTTTACCTTTATCACCAAAAATAATTAAGTTATATAAAGTGTTACTTTATGGTATTAAAATTAGATTTTTGTAATAAATGCTATAATAGTATGTTTGTTAGACTGAATTTAATTTTAGTTATTAATTAGTGAATTTGTTGATATTAGAAAAGTAAAAAAGAATGGCAAAGCAAAAAAATGATACACAAGCACTTGAATATTGTATGGATATGATTGGCGGAAAGTGGAAACCTGTTATTCTTTATCATATATCAAAAGGAACAAATCGTTTTAATAAGCTTTTTACTGAAATTGAAGGGATTAATCGCCAAATGCTTAGTAAGCAGTTGAAGTCTTTGGAGCGGGCTGGAATACTTGATCGTACATTGTATGGGGAAATTCCACCAAGGGTAGAATATACGTTGACACCATTAGGGAAATCATTGCTTCCGGTCGTTAAGGCAATGACTAGTTGGGGGCAAAAACAAATGGAGAAGAAAGTAGAAATACCAGTGGCGCCAGAAGTTCAAAAAAATCAGCAATTGCCACTTTTTTAAAACTATAATACTAACTTCTTATAGTTTATAAATGTGGATTTTATGACCTTATAAAATACTATTACCATAAAATAGAGTGCTCAGGTTTTGAATTAGATAAAAATTGGTTGTTTACGCACGCATAACGGTCAATTTATGTAACTTTTAGCAACTAATTCAAAAAACTACCATGAAACAAAAAACAACACTATGTACTTTTGCATGCTGTTTATTAGCCTTAAGTGGCTTGTATTCACAAAAGAAAAGATCAAACAAACAAATTGAAAAATTAAAAACGGAGGTCGCAGCCATTGTAGAGGAGAATAAAAAACAATCTCAAGTAATGGTAGACAAAATTTTTAGTTTTTCTGAACTAGGATTTCAGGAAATAGAATCTTCTAAATATTTGACCGGAATTCTTGCTGAGAACGGATTTGAAATTGAAAATTCCATTTCAGGTATTCCTACAGCATGGTTTGCTACTTGGAGTAATGGCGAAGGACCTACAATTGCTTTGGGTAGCGATGTGGATTGTATACCAAAAGCCTCTCAATATCCAGGCGTGGCTTATCACAAGCCCATTGTAGAAGGTGCTCCAGGACATGGCGAAGGTCATAATTCCGGTATACCAATGAATATTTCTTCTGCACTGGCAGTGAAGAAAATTATGGAACGTGAAAATATTGGCGGTACATTACTAGTTTGGCCAGGTATAGCCGAAGAATTGGTAGCTGCAAAAGCATGGTATGTAAGAGATGGTCGTTTTGATGATATCGATATGTGCATTTTTACTCACGTAGGTAATAATTTAGGTGTGTCTTACGGACCTACAAGAGGTACAGGCTTAATATCTGTAGAATATGCCTTTGATGGCGAAGCGGCACATTCTGCTGGGTCACCATGGAGAGGTAAGAGTGCTTTAGATGCTGCCGAGTTAATGAATGTTGCTTGGAATTACAAAAGAGAACATTTACATCCTTTAAAACGTTCTCACTCTATTTTTACCGATTCGGGAGATCAGCCCAATGTAGTGCCTTCTAAAGCGGCTATTTGGTTTTATTTTAGAGATATAAAATATGAGGGAATCATGGAAATGTATGCTATGGCAAATGATATGGCCAAAGGAGCGGCATTAATGACTGGTACTACTATGACCTCTAAAGTTTTGGGTACGGCATGGCCACGTCATTATAATAAGGTGATTGCAGAGACCATGTATTCAAATATTAAAGAAGTGGGCTTGCCAGATTGGTCAGAAGCTGATCAAAAATTAGCAAAAGCTGTGCAGGCAGAAGTAAATTCAGAAAAAATAGAAGGTTTACCTTTAGAATTAGATGATTTAGGACTTCCGGTTATTGAACCAATTAGTGGTGGTTCAGATGATATTGGAGATGTTTCTTGGAAAGTGCCTACGGTTACGTTGAGGTATCCATCTAACATTCCTGGATTGCAAGGTCACCATTGGAGTAATGCTATTGCTATGGCAACTCCAATTGCGCATAAGGGAGTTGTAGCAGGGGCTAAGGTAGAGGCAATGACAATAATAGACTTTTTGTTGAAGCCGGATTTAATGAAAGGTGCGTGGGATTATTTCAATAATGAACAACAGAAAGATACTAAGTATCAGCCTATGATTTCTGAAAGTGATATGCCCCCTATATATTTAAACAAGGATAAGCAAGACCAGTTTAGACCAGCTTTGGAGAAATTCTATTATGATGAAACGAAATATGATACGTATTTGGAGCAATTAGGAATTGAATATCCAACATTGAAAGAATAGGTCTTTTAATTGTAAGTATTAAAAAAGCCTTTAGGTTCATATGAACTGAAAGGCTTTTTTTGTTGATTAAAAGTATGTCTTAAATACTCTTCTCTAATAATGCCATAAAGAAGCCATCATAACCACTCTTAGAAGCGTATATCTTTTTGTCTTTTACCAAAGTGAAATCTTTACCTTCTTCAGACTTTAAAAATGACTGTACTTGGTGACTGTTTTCTTGAGGTAGAATAGAACAAGTAGCGTAAACCATCTTTCCGCCTGGTTTTACAATTTTACTATAGCTTCTTATGATTTCTGCTTGCGTTTTTACAATTTTATCTAAAAACTCCGGTTGCATCTTCCATTTAGAATCTGGGTTTCTTCTTAAAACTCCTAATCCCGTACATGGAGCATCAATAAGAACTCTATCTGCGCTACCGTATAGCTTCTTGTATACTTTACTTGACTCTATTTCTCTTACTTCAATATTGTGAGCACCATTACGTCTTGCGCGCCTTTTTAATTCCTTTAATTTACTTCCGTAAATATCCATTGAAATTAATTGACCTTTATTTTCCATTAATGCTGCAAGGTGAAGAGATTTTCCACCCGCACCTGCACATGTATCAACAATACGTTGACCTGGTTCAACATCCAAGAATTCAGAGACTAATTGAGAAGAGGCATCTTGAACCTCAAACATTCCATTTTTAAATGCTTGGGTTACAAATACATTTGCTCGTTCAACTAATTTTAATGCAGAAGCATACCCTTTAATCGGCTCAGCCACAATATTTTCATCTAAAAGAGCTTTACGCAATTCTTCTTTAGTAGTTTTTAATGTGTTAGTACGCAAAATAACTTCCGCAGGTACGTTAAGTTTAGCTATTTCTTCTGTCCATAATTTATCGCCCAAAGCTTTTTCACCTAAATCATCGATCCAATCAGGAATAGCTTCCCTGAATTTTCTAATTTGAGAAAGTTCGTCAAATTTACCTTTAATCCTTCTTTCGGGTGTTGGTTCAATTTGCTTCCAATCTGGTAGGCTTATACCTTTCAACACTGCCCATACTGCCCAAATACGGAATAAATCTGGTCTGCTAAATGGAGCTTTGACTTCTGCTATTTCTGTGTACAAACGCTTGTAACGTACAATTTCATAAGTAGTTTCAGCTATAAAGCCACGGTCACGTGCTCCCCAACGTTTATCATAACGCAGTACTTTTTGAACAACCTTGTCGGCATATTCGTTTTCATTGAAGATTAGGTTTAGACCATCGATTACGGCAAAAACCAGATTTCTATGTAATTTCATCAGTATTATTTACTTGATAGGAAGATTTCATGTCATTACCTCATTTTAAATAAGTTAAAATGATTTTCGTCTTCCAAAAATTTAGGCTGCAAAGGTATTGTTTTAGAAGTGATTCCATTTATTTTTGAGGAACTTTATACTATAATCATATGCGTTATATTTTTCTTCTTGCAGTTTTAATAGTTTCTTGCTCAGAACAACAAAAACCTAGGACATTTACTTCTGTAGGAATTGAAACGATTTATACCGATTCAATTAGTATTCGCGCTATTGAACTCATGGGGAATAGTTTAGCCTTTGCTGCAAATAAAGGCACATTTGGTTCGATTGATTTAACTACAGATAAGGTCCGTGCAAATATTGAAAAATACCATACAAGCTTACCTGCATTTAGGGCAGTAGCACATACCGCAAATGATTTTTTCATGCTATCTATAGAATCTCCTGCTCTTCTGTATAAAACAGGAGTTAAGGGGCGAATGGAGTTGGTGTACAAAGAAGAAGGCGAAGGTGTGTTTTATGATGCAATGACCTTTTTAAATGATTTAGATGGTATTGCCGTAGGCGATTCTGTTGATGGTTGTTTAAGTGTTATCATGACATCTGACGGGGGGAATTCATGGTTAAAATTGCCTTGTTCAAAATTACCTGAAGGAATCGAAAGTGAGGGGGCATTTGCAGCAAGCAATACTAATATTGAGACGGTAGGGGAGAATATTTGGATTGCTACGACCTCTGGGCGTGTTCTTTTTTCTCCGGATAAAGGCAACTCATGGGAGTCTTTTCAAACTCCAATACGTAACGAAGAGCCAACGGAAGGTATTTATTCTATTGATTTTAATGACAAAAATCTTGGCTTTGCCATTGGCGGAGATTACACAAACCCGGATAATACAACAGCTAACAAGGCAATTACAAAGGATGGAGGGAAAACTTGGAATCTTTTGGCAGACGGTCTAGAGCCTGGTTACAAAAGTTGTGTTCAGTTTGTACCGGGTACACAAGGAAACGGTCTAGTTGCTGTAGGTTTTACAGGAATATCTTATTCATCAGACATGGGTAAAAGTTGGAAAGAACTAACTAAAGAATCCTTCTATACCATTCGTTTTCAAAATGACACCATAGCTTACGCCGCGGGTAAAAACCGTATTTCTAAACTAGTATTTAACTAATTATTTGCCACCTTTATTTTGGCGATATTGCTTCATTAATTGACGCTTGAACTCTTCTTCTGATCGTAATAATAAAAGTGTTTTCTTAGCTGAGATAACTTTACTTACTTTTTTAAGAAAGTCATTATCCAATACCTCTTCTTCCTCTTCAATTTGCATATGAAGTGCTAGTAATTTTTCAGACTCTATTTCAGAAAGCGAGTCGGCATCTTTTATTTTGCTCTTTATTTGATGATGGCTCTTTTTGCGTAAAGCATTTCTTTTTTCTTGATATTCATTATAAACAGGCCAAAACTCTTGAGCTTCTTTACTGCTTAGTGAAAGTTTTTCAGTAATGAAAGCTACTTTTAAAGTGTTTATTTTTTCCCAATCTTGGTTTCTTTGTCCAAAGGATATGGTAGATACAAATAGAAATATGATTATTGCAAGTTTATTCATTGTCTTCAATATTTAGTTCATCAAAATCACTTATATTTTCATTCAAGTAATCAAGAAGGTTATCACTATCAATAGGGGAGCTTAAAAAGTCTGAAAATTCAGTATTGGTTACTGGCAATACTTCAGCTATTTCATAAGATGATAACTCAAAATCATTATTTTCAAAATAGGCTTCAATATCGGTGTTGGCCAAATCATTAAAACTTAATTCCTCTGCGTTGCTCCAGTTATAATTTAAGGCAATTATAGCAATAGCGGCAATTGAAGCGGCTACGGCTACTATTTTCTTAATAGAAAAAAGAGGTATTATTTTGGGTTCAGTATTTAGCTTTTCTTGTAATGACTCATTGAACGATTCAAAATAATTATCTGGTACCTTAAATGCACTATCCTTGGGAATAGTACTTTCGGTTTTAGATAATTTTTCCATTAATTTATCCTCAAAACTATCAAAATAGTCTTCTGGAGTTTTAAACGGATTTTTATTTTTTTTGTTCATGATACTTGTTTGACACTCAATTATATAAAAGGTTTAATCTTCCTTTAAATACTGTTGAATTTTTTTTACGGCTAAGTGATACGATGCTTTTAGTCCACCTACTGAAGTATCTAATATTTTTGAAATCTCTTCATATTTTAATTCTTGAAAATATTTCATATTAAATACTAGTTTTTGTTTTTCAGGAAGTGTAGCTATGGCTTTTTGAAGTTGAAGTTGAATTTCATCTCCCTCAAAATATACATCAGCTTCTAGATTAGATACTAAACGTTCTTGGTAATCAGTATCTGAAACGCCTTGTAGCTTTGCTCTTTGCTTTATGAAGTTTAAAGCCTCGTTGGTGGCAATTCTATACATCCAAGAAAAAAGTTTACTATCTCCTTTAAATCCGTCTATATTTTTATAGACTTTTATAAAGGTATTTTGTAAAACATCATCAGCATCATCGTGATTTAAAACAATACTACGTATTTGCCAATACAAGCGCTCCTTATAAGTATTTACCAATACTTCAAAAGCTTGAGCTTGTTTGCTCTTTGATTTTAAATCTAATACTAATGTTTCCTCTTCAATCACTTAAAACTGAGGTTTGTTTAATGTAAGACCATGAAGTTAGGGAAAGGTTTAATCATTCCGAATGATATTTGATGCTTTTTAATAGGTATCCTAATAATTATATAATCTATCCGTTTAAAATAAACCAAAACTTATTTTTATGATTTTAAAGAAGAATTTTTTATTGATTTGCCTTTTTATAACTGTATTTTCTGTAATCTCATGTAGTGATGATAATGAAGATGTAATTATCGAAGACTTAACTGAACAAGCAGATGAAGAAGAGGTAGTGGTAGAGGAAGAGGAGGAAGCTGAAGAAGAAACCGAAGAGGAAGTAGAAGAAGAGGTAGTTGAGGAAGAAACTGAAGAGGAAGTTGAAGAATTGTCAAGTTATGTTTTATATGAAAATGTGGAGTTCATAGTTGATACTGATGGGTTGGATACTAAGCGTTTCTTTTCTACAAGCACTGGAAATTTATACACTTACAATGAAATCGATGCAGAAATAGCACCATCTATTGATTTAGCTTGGTATGATATGAGTCCATCAAATCCTGGATTCTTATTTTGGATGAGTCCTGATGATTTATTCATAGATGAGCAAATAGAAGGAGGTACAACGACAAAAATGGAAAATACTGCAGACCAAATGACTGTTGCAGAATTTGATGCGATAACCGACGAAAGTTCACTTGTTGACTTAGTTATTGAGAATGAAGATGAGGCAATGGGACCGCAAGATTATCCGGTTGTAGTTTTATTTGAGAATGCAGCGGGACATAAAGGAGCTATTAAAATGAAGAGTAACGACGGTCAAATTATGATTGTAGATATTAAAGTGGCTCGATAGTTTAAGCCTTATTCGCAAAAAAAATGAAAGCCATCTGAAAAGATGGCTTTTTTAATTTAAAAACTTTAAGAATAACCTGGTATAAAAATTTATGCCAACGATTGCATCTGTACTAGTTTCTTGTATGTACCATTAAGCTCTAAAAGTTCAGCATGAGTACCTTGTTCAACAATCTCTCCCTTTAAAAGCACTACAATGGTATCTGCATTTTGAATGGTAGAAAGTCTGTGAGCAATGACAATAGACGTTCTGTTTTTCATCATTTTTTCAAGAGCGTCTTGTACCAGACGTTCGCTTTCAGTGTCTAAAGCAGATGTAGCTTCATCCAATATCATTATTGGAGGATTTTTTAATACCGCTCTAGAAATGGACAATCGCTGTTTTTGTCCGCCACTTAACTTGTTGCCGCTATCTCCAATGTTAGTGTCATACCCTTTAGGTAGGTCCATGATGAAATCATGTGCATTTGCAATTTTAGCGGCTGCAATAATTTCTTCGTCGGTAGCATTTTCTTTTCCTAATCCGATGTTGTTTTTAACAGTGTCATTAAATAAAATAGAATCTTGAGTAACCAAGCCGAGTAAGCCACGGAGCGATTTTTTACTGAGGTTTTTAATGTTATTTCCGTCAATGCTGATGTCACCTTCATTAACATCGTAAAAACGAGTAACAAGATTAGCAATGGTACTTTTCCCACTACCAGATTGCCCTACTAGCGCAACAGTTTTACCTTTCTCTACAGTAAGATTGAAATTTTTTAAAACATACTCATCTTCATATTTAAATGAGATATTATTTATAGAAACCTCATTGTTAAATGTTTCTTGATGAATTGGATTATCAATTTCCGATATCGGATTTTCGGTCTCTAAAACTTCTAATACACGTTCTGCCGCTGCGTTACCCTTCTTGACACTATACGAAGCTTTGCTTATAGATTTGGCAGGCGTTAGTATCTGATACGACAATGCCATATATGTTATAAAGAGTTCGGCTTCAAGTGTTTTATCTACAAGTACCATTTGCCCTCCATACCAAAGAATGACTCCGATAGCAGCAATACCAAAAAATTCACTTGTCGGTGATGCTAAATTTTGTCTATTAAGCAGGCTATTAGAAAAATTAAAAAATCTTTTGGTGGACGCTTGAAATTTCTTGGCGAATACCGATTCCGCATTAAAAGCTTTGATGACTCGTAAACCGCCTAAAGTTTCTTCTAATATGGATAAGAAATACCCTTGTTCATTTTGAACCTTGTCAGATTTTCGTTTTAAAGATTTACCGATTAATGAAATTAAAAATCCTGAAACCGGAAGAAATAGAAATACGAATAATGTTAATTTCGGACTAATAGCTAACATTGCTATAATCGTAAAAATGATTGTAAGTGGTTCTCTTACAATTAGTTCTAATATAGATAGAAAGGAATGTTGTATTTCTAATACATCGGATGTTATGCGGGCAATAGTATCACCTTTTCTTTTTTCAGAATAATAAGATATAGGAAGTTCTACTGTTTTGTCATATAATTCATTTCGTAAATCTTTAAGTACACCATTACGCAGAAATGTAATGAAGTACATGGCTAAGTAATTAAAAAGATTCTTTAGAAGAAACATCGTAATTATCAATCCTACCATTAGCATTAGTACTTCGCCTGGATCGCTATGCTCGCTTCGTTCGGTAACATAAAAGTTTAAAGAGTCGGTAACAAAATCCTTTAAATCAGAAATACCATTCCATTTTGGTTTGATGTATATTTTTTCTGTTTGATTAAAAAGCACGTTCAACATTGGAAATAATGAAATCATCGCCAATGTTGAAAACAATGCATAAAAGACGTTAGATATAATATTTAAAATAGCATATATCTTGTAAGGCTTCGCAAAGCGAAGAATCTTTTTGAAATAGTTCATTAAGCTAAATTAAGCTCAGCAAGAATGCTCTTGACCTTATTGTCAAGTTCTGCCGCTACTTTTTTATAATCTTCAGTTTTTTCTAATTTCGTATTTGTACTGATGTAGAATTTCACTTTAGGTTCTGTTCCACTTGGTCTCGCTGCTATTCTAGTACCATCTTCTGTTTCGTAAATTAAAACGTTAGATTTTGGAATATCAATAGTCTTTTCTTCGCCAGTCAATACATTTTTGGCAATTGAAGTATTATAATCTTCAATCCATTTTACTTTAGAACCAGCAACAGATTCCACCGGATTTTCTTTAAAGTCCTTAAGCATCTGCTTAATCTCCTCTGCACCACTAATACCTTTTTTGGTAATAGAAACTAAATGTTCTTTATAAAAACCATAATCAACATAACATTGAATTAAGTCTTTGTAAAAAGAACTGCCATTAGCTTTGGCCTGACTAGCAATTTCACAAGCCAATAGGGTAGAGGTAACCGCATCTTTATCACGAACAAAATCGCCTACCATATAACCAAAGCTCTCTTCGCCACCACCAATAAAGTCAGATTCTGGGAAATCTTTGATCATTTTACCAATCCATTTAAATCCGGTAAGTGCAGTTTTAAATTCTACTCCGTATGCTTTAGCCATAGCCTCCATCATTGGGGTAGATACAATTGTTGTTGCAATAAATTCATTTCCTTTAAAACCTTTTTCTTTTCTCTTTTCAAGAAGGAATTTTGTCATTAAAACCATAGCTTGGTTTCCGTTAACAATTTCCATTTCTCCATCAAGATTACGAACAGCTATTCCTAAACGGTCACTATCTGGATCAGTACCTACAACCATGTCTGCACCAATTTCTTCAGCTTTTTTAACAGCCATTGAAAGCGCTTCTGGTTCTTCTGGGTTAGGAGACTTTACCGTTGGGAAGTTTCCGTCTGGTTTTGCTTGCTCCTCAATAATAGTTACGTTTTCATACCTACCACGTTTAAGAACTTCTGGTATAGCGGTAATTGAGGTGCCGTGAAGCGAAGTAAAAACGATTTTGAAGTCATCTTTGCCGTCAGCATTAAAATTTCCTGCGTCTACAGACTGTGCTATAAAAGCTTCGTCAACCTCTTTATCAATTACTTGTATTAGGTTTTCATTCGCTTTAAACTTTATATCTTCAATATTGAGGGAATTAATTTCAGCAATGATTTTACCATCCTGTGGTGGTACAATTTGTCCGCCATCGGTCCAATACACTTTATACCCATTATATTCTGGTGGGTTATGCGATGCAGTTAAAACAATACCTGCGTGACAATTTAAATGTCTTACTGCAAAAGAAAGTTCTGGGGTAGTGCGCAAATCTGAGAAAAGGTATACTTTAATATTATTGGCTGAAAATACTTCGGCAACAGTTCTTGCTAGAGTATCACTATTGTGGCGACAATCAAAAGCGATGACCACTTTGATTTCTTCATTCTTATATACTTCATTTAAGTAGTTACTTAAACCTTGTGTGCTTTTACCTAATGTGTATTTATTAATTCGGTTGGTGCCAACACCCATAACACCTCTCATACCACCTGTACCAAACTCCATATTTTTGTAAAAACGGTCGTTCAATTCCTCTTTATCATTAGCGATAAGATGTTCAATTTCTTTTTTAACAGCTGGGTCAAAAAAATCGGTAAGCCAGCTTTTTGCAGTTTCTAGGATATTATCCATTGGTTTATAGTTTTATGTGCAATTAAGTTAGTGAGAATTTTACTATTGTAAAAGAGTCATATTTATTTCTTCAGAAACAATATATCTTTTTTCTTCCTTCTTAGAACGTATTAGTATTTCGCCAAGAAATCCAGCTAAGAACAACTGTGTTCCTATGACCATGGCTATCAGTGAAATATAAAATTGTGGTCGGTCTGTTATCAATCTTCCAAATTTGTTTATGAATAATTTATCTATACCTAAATAGATAGCAAATCCGAATCCGATTAAGAACATTAAAACACCTAATGCACCAAATAAGTGCATTGGGCGTTTACCGAATCTAGATACGAACCATATGGTTAGCAAGTCTAGAAAGCCATTTATGAAACGTTCCATTCCAAATTTTGTTTTACCGTATTTACGAGCTTGATGTTTTACAACTCTTTCCCCAATTTTAGAAAAGCCTGCATTTTTAGCAAGCACAGGTATGTAACGGTGCATTTCGCCCGATACTTCAATGTTTTTTACTACATCTTTAGCGTAAGCTTTTAGACCACAATTAAAATCGTGCAAACGAACACCTGAAGTTTTTCGTGCTGCCCAATTAAATAATTTTGAAGGGGTGTTTTTAAAGATGATAGAATCGTAGCGTTTCTTTTTCCAACCAGATACCAATTCATAACCTTCATTGGTTATCATATTGTATAACCCAGGTATTTCTTCTGGGTTATCTTGTAAATCGGCATCCATTGTAATAATAACATCGCCGCTAACGGCTTTAAAACCTGCATGTAGTGCCTGTGATTTTCCAAAGTTGCGCGAAAAATGAATTCCTTTTACGGCTGGGTTTTCTTTAGATAAATCCGCAATAATTTTCCAAGAGGTATCTGTGCTGCCGTCATCAACAAATAATATTTCATAAGAATAATGATTGGATTGCATTACGGATACAATCCAATCATGAAGTTCTTTAAGTGATTCTTCTTCGTTTAGTAACGGAATTACTATTGATAATTGCATGCGCGACTTCTGGTATTGTCTCCAAAAATACTACAATTACTTAGTATTAATAAGCAGCTTCTTCTTTTTTCAAGATTAAGCCGGCAATTAAACTAATAACTAAGGCAATAAGAACGTTAATTATTAAGCCAACTGGGTACATAACCCAAGCCAAACCTTTTTGCATTTCTATACCTTGGTCTATTTGTTCTTCGGTAAGACTAGGATTATCTTTCATAGCTTTTATCTTCCCTATTTCATAAACTTTATCTAGATAATCTGGTTCTATGAAATTAGATTGTATGAAAAACCATAATAGGCCAACTATACCAGCTATTAATGCTACTCCGGCTCCAACTTTTAAAGCTTCTGAAATAGTCAAAAGTCCACCGCCAGCTTTTTTAAATTGGATTATTGCCATTACAATTCCGATAGCCAGTATTAATATCTGGATTAGTTGTATTGATGTCACTTGCTCATAATGCATATTCGTTACAAAAAGCATTACTGCAAAAACAACACCCACAAGACCTGTAAGTAAGCCGTAATTCAATGCAAATTTTCCTGTTTTTGGTTCAATTTCTTCCATGATTTTTATAGTTTATAGGTTGATTTATATATTAGTATTGTGAAGGTATCATTTGTTACACATGCAATAAAATTTAATTTTAGTATTTTTTTACTATTCTAATTGCCTATTTATATTATTTCACTATTTTTGCAGCCTTAAAATGAGTGCCCGTCGGAATGGGTGCGTTAAAGTTTTTAAAATGAAAAAAGATATACACCCAGAAAATTATAGGATAGTGGCCTTTAAGGACATGTCTAACGAAGAGGTATTTTTAACAAAATCAACAGCTGATACTAAAGAGACTTTAGAAGTTGAAGGTGTTGAGTATCCATTAGTAAAATTGGAGATTTCAAGAACCTCTCACCCTTTTTACACTGGTAAAGCAAAATTCTTGGATACAGCTGGTCGTATCGACAAGTTCAAGAACAAGTACAAGAAATTTTCAAAAGAAGAGAAAAAAGAAGAAACAAAAGAGCAAGAATAGTTCTTTTAATTCTTTATTAAATATAACGCCTTCGAAATTTTCGAAGGCGTTTCTTTTTCCTTTAACTTTTAAATAAAGGAAGTTATCCATTATATATAGATGCTCTAGGGATATTTGTTAATTTTGAAAAAAATCATCTAGTATGAACTTTATTCTTTTTGATGGTCCTCGCAGAGATCATCTATTACCTTTCACTTTCACACGACCGGTTTCGGAAATCCGTGTAGGTATTATGACTTTAAAGGAGCGTTGGGAAGCTTATTTAAAAGTTTCAGTTTCTTCTTTGACCGAAGAATATTTAAGTATAAAATATCCAGTTAATTTAGAAGAATCTAATGTTTTTATAGACGCTTCGGTATTACCATCGAACGAGTTGCTAAAAGCGGTTAAAGCTTTGCGAGCGGGCGAAAGGTTAATGTCGGGCGAATTGATAATTGCTTATTTAGCTGCAGTTTCTAAAAGTGCAGATGAATTAAGTGATTTTGATGTAGTTAAATTTGAAGGTGGTCTTGTTCAAATCAATAACACCTGGGATATTTTTGATAAAAATGCTACCATTTTACAGTCAGATTTCGATTTTATTACAAAAGGTAGAAAGAGTCAACCCATATCCAGTACGAATCAATTAATTCATCCGGAACGTATTTTCCTTGAAGAAGGGGCTAAGGTTGAATTTAGTATTCTAAACGCTACAGACGGTCCTATTTATTTAGGAAAAAACTCTGAAATATGGGAAGGTAGCTTAATTCGTGGTGGTTTGGCACTTTGTAATAATGCTATTATTAAAATGGGCGGTAAACTTTATGGCGCAACTACTATTGGTCCATATAGTAAGGTTTGTGGAGAAGTTAGTAACTCGGTAATTTTCGGGTATTCAAGTAAGGGCCATGAAGGGTATTTGGGCAATGCCGTATTGGGAGAATGGTGTAATATAGGCGCAGATTCCAATAATTCTAACCTTAAGAATAATTATGCAAAAGTTCGTTTGTGGGACTATGCTACCGAACGCTTTGAGCAAACAGGTTTGCAGTTTTGTGGACTAATGATGGGTGATCATAGTAAAACGGCAATTAATACAATGTTTAATACTGGTACTGTAATTGGAGTAAATTCTAATATTTATGTACCAGGGTTTCCAAGAAATTTTGTACCAAGTTTTAGTTGGGGTGGTGCATCTGGGTTTACGGCTTATCAACCTGCAAAAGCATTTGATGCTGCTAAAGTAATGATGGCTAGAAGAGGGGTGGAGTTTAATGATGTTGAAATGGATATTCTTACCCATGTATTTGAGATAACTAAAAAATGGAGGAAGTATTAAGTATTTAAAACTGTAATACAGTTAGTTAAGCTTTTTTAGCTTGATTAAGTTTAAGTATTTTTGCACTCTCAAAGAGATTATTAGATGAAGAAGAAAGTGGCTTTTTACACTTTAGGATGTAAGTTGAACTTTTCGGAGACTTCTACCATAGCCCGTAATTTTGCAGATGAAGGTTTTGAAAGGGTAGATTTTTCGGAAGAAGCAGATATGTATGTAATAAATACATGTTCTGTTACAGATAATGCAGATAAGAAATTTAAGACTATAGTAAAGAAAGCTCAGAAAATTAATCCTGATGCATTTGTTGCTGCGGTTGGCTGTTATGCACAATTAAAACCCGAAGAATTAGCAGATGTTGATGGTGTCGATTTGGTTTTAGGAGCTACAGAGAAGTTCAAAATTACAGATTATATAAACGATCTTACAAAAAATGACCACGGTAAAATACATTCATGTGAAATTGCCGATGCAGATTTTTATGTTGGTAGTTACGCAATTGGAGATAGAACCAGAGCGTTTCTAAAAGTGCAAGATGGCTGTGATTATAAATGTACTTATTGTACCATTCCTTTGGCACGTGGCATTTCTCGTAGTGATACTTTGGATAATGTTTTAAAGAATGCTGCGGATATATCGGAGCAGGGTATTAAAGAAATTGTCTTAACCGGAGTCAATATTGGTGATTATGGAAAAGGAGAATTTGGTAATAAAAAGCATGAGCATACTTTTTTAGATCTTGTAAAAGCGCTAGATGATGTAGATGGTATACATCGTTTACGAATCTCATCCATAGAGCCTAATCTACTAAAAAACGAGACTATAGCGTTTGTAGCCCAGAGTAAAACTTTTGTACCTCATTTTCATATTCCTTTGCAGAGTGGTAGTGATGACTTGCTAAAGTTGATGAAGCGTCGTTACATGACCAATCTTTACAAAGAGCGTGTTCATAAGATTAGGGAAGTAATGCCAAATTGTTGTATTGGTGTGGATGTCATAGTAGGTTTTCCTGGGGAGACCGAAGAACATTTTTTAGAGACCTATCACTTTTTAAATGATTTGGATATTTCTTATCTACATGTATTTACATATTCAGAAAGAGACAATACGCCAGCAGCATCTATGGATGGTGTGGTTCCAAATAAGATTAGAAATAAAAGAAGTAAAATGCTACGTGGTTTATCTGTAAAGAAAAGACGTGCATTCTATGAAAGTCAAATTGGGAATGAGCTTACGGTTTTATTTGAGGGAGAAAATAAGGAGGGATATATTCACGGGTTTACTGAGAATTATGTGAAAGTAAAATCGCCTTGGAATCCGGAATTGGTGAATACGTTACATTCGGTGAAACTGACCAAAATTGATAAAGATGGCTTAGTGCGGTTTAATTTTGTAAACTTAGAAGTAGAAGTATAAAAAAAGCCTTTCATTTGAAAGGCTTTTTAATTTTTTAGATACGAATGCCAATAGGTAGCATTTCTTTGTACTGTAGTCGGTTTTTTCTTAAGAATCCTGCTATATGAGGACTTGTTGGTACAACTCTAAGGTTTCTTTCTTGAATTATACTTAGAACGGCTTTGATGAAGTTTTCTCTAAAATTTTCATCCGTAATTTCTTCAGGAACTACTAATTTAGTTAGAAACACTTTACGTTCTTGAGAAGAGTATTCTATTCTTGCTAGATGTCCGTTAACTGTGGTTTCAAATTGGCGAAGAAAAGAATTGTCTTTAATAATAACATCGTTCATATAGATTATTTTAGTGTTGCTACTAGACAAAAAAATTACGATGTTCTCATATCGTAATTTGTCGTGATTAAAATGCTATAAAGAATATTGTTTAATATTGCTAGGTGATTTTCGCATTCTTTTCCAAAAGTAGTTAAAAAATCCCTAATTTCCTAGCTTTTACTACGTTTCATAACTATGATTGATAATAGAATTCATGTGTATTGTATGCCAGGAATGGCAGCGAGTTCAGCTATTTTTGAATATATAAAATTGCCAGAAGAACGATTTGAGTTACATTTTTTAGAATGGAGTGTTCCTGCAAAAGGTATTTCCTTTAGTGATTATGCTAAAAATATGTGCGAAAGAATACATCATGAAAACAGTGTCCTTTTGGGTGTGTCACTTGGTGGACTTTTAGTCCAAGAGATGTCAAAATTTTTAAAGGTTAGGAAGGTGATAATCGTATCTAGTGTAAAAACAAAACATGAATTGCCAAAGCGTATGTTGTTTGCTAGGTATACTAAGGTTCATAAGCTGCTTCCGACAGGTTTGGTAAATAATGTTGAATTGTTAGCTAAATATGCTTTTGGCGAAAGTGTTACCAAACGACTCTCTTTGTATGAGAAATATTTATCAGTTAGAGATAAAGGATATATAGATTGGTGTATTAATGAAATGGTTAATTGGAGCCAAGATGTGGCATGTGAGAATTTGGTACACATACACGGGGAAAAGGATACTGTATTCCCTATAACATATATAGATAATTGTATTCATGTTGTCAATGGAACTCATACTATGATAATTCATAGGGCGAAGTGGTTTAACGAGAACTTGCCAACAATTATTTTGGAATAAGATAGTTCTATATATACCTTTGGTAGACTAAAAAATTGGTTCAAATAATTTAAAATATAAATTTCATGAAAACTATTAAGAATATATTAATGTTATTAGGTGTGGTGTTTGTTGCAGGTACATTAATATTTGCGGTACAAAGTACTGATGCTGTTAAGGTGAACGATAAAATTGTCGTAAACGATAGTGTTCAGGTTAACGTGGCTAAATCATATAAAATTTCTTCTATAGATATCCCTGAGAATTTAAATTTTGCAGGGGAAATTGTGCCTCAAGAGGATCCTGAAATAATGGAACGTGTAGATCGTGAGTTTTTGGTAAACACGTATTGGCAGTCCAACGCTTTATTGTTGATCAAAAGAGCAAATAAGTTTTTCCCGATAATAGAACCAATATTGGCTAAAAATGGTATTCCTGATGATTTTAAATATTTGGCAGTGGCGGAAAGTGGTTTAACAAATGTGGTTTCACCTGCAGGTGCTACAGGCTTTTGGCAAATTATGAGAGAAACGGGTAGGGAGTACGGTCTTGAAGTGAATTCTAATGTTGATGAGCGCTATCATTTAGAAAAGTCTACAGAGGTAGCTTGCAAATACTTGAACAAATGGAAAAGTAAATATGGTAGTTGGGCGTTAACAGCTGCGGCTTATAATGCAGGTCCTGGAGCTATTAATAAGTATATGGGTATACAGCAAGTAGATAATTACTGGGATTTATTACTTGGTAGTGAAACAGGAAGATATGTTTTTAGAATTATGGCTATAAAAGAGATTCTAGCTAATCCAGAAAAATATGGTTTTCATGTTGATAAAGAGGATATGTATGAGGCGGTACCTACGTTTACGGTAGAAGTAGATCAACCGGTTAGTGATTTTGCAGATTTCGCTCAGAAATATGAAATCAATTACAAAATATTAAAACGCCATAATCCTTGGTTAAGAGAGCCACATTTAAATAATAGCTCTCGTAAAAAATATACAGTAGAAATTCCTAATAAAGGATATTACCGCGAATCGAAATAAATTTAGATTTTTTTCATCTGTTGTTGCATCATTTTTATTTGATCCGTCAACATGTTGTTTTTATCTAATTTCTTAGCTTCGTTCAAAAGCATGGTGGCTTCTCTTTTTCGACGTTTTTGCATAGAGATACCTGCTAAACTTAATTTTGCCATGGCAACATCGTAGTCCATGGTAAGACCAAGTTTTAATGCTTTTTTGAAGTATTTTTCTGCTTGGGTCAAATTTGTTTGAGAAAAGATGATACCATGTAGGTAATTATAATATCCTTGTTGCTTTACAGTTAATGCTGCTTCTGGATTTTTAATTTTATCTAGCCATTTCTTTGTACCGGCTAAATCTTGCTTTCGCATTCTTAAAAATGACAAGAGGATAATTTCATTTCTAAAATATAAAAAGATAAAAATCGTAGATAAAAGTATAAGTGAGATACCATTTCCAATGTTGTCTTCTATAAATTGATAGATTGCATAAGCAATTATTAATCCTGCAATAACCAATTTTAAATTTTTATTGAACATATAATGTAGATTTTTATCTGATTTGAAAAGCTTAGAGTAATTAGGAGCCCTAATAAAATAAGCTAATACAGTGTTTAGTTTTAATTCTGGCAAAATTAGTTAAAAGCTAGGTTTTCAGACGTACGGATTAATAAAAAAATTTTTTTTTCATATCGCTTGTCAAAGAAAAAACTCTTTGTATATTTGCGCCCAGTTTCACAGAGGATTCTGTAAAATATCAAAATAATAGAAAAGGTTTAAGACATGCCCGGACAAAAAAGAACATATCAGCCGTCAAAGAGAAAAAGAAAGAACAAACATGGTTTTCGTGAGCGCATGGCTTCCGTAAACGGTAGAAAGGTTCTTGCTAGAAGAAGAGCAAAAGGAAGAAAGAAGTTGACTGTTTCCTCTGAAACAAGACATAAAAAATAATGATTGTATAGTTTTTAAAATATTTAGGTGTTACTTTTTCGAAAGTAGCACCTTTTTTTTGTCCAATTCCCAAAATACTCAATTCAAAAATGCCAAAAAGAAAAGATTTAAACTCAATTTTATTAATAGGATCAGGTCCTATTGTTATCGGTCAAGCTTGTGAATTTGATTATGCAGGTAGTCAGTCTTTACGTTCTTTACGTGAAGATGGTATTGAAACTATCTTAATTAATAGTAACCCAGCGACAATAATGACTGATCCGACAATGGCGGATCATGTTTATTTGAAACCTTTAACTACAAAATCTATTGTAGAAATATTAAAAGCTCATCCACAAATAGATGCGGTTTTGCCAACAATGGGTGGTCAAACAGCATTAAACTTATGTATTGAAGCTGATAAGAAAGGAATTTGGGAAGATTTTGGTGTTGAGTTAATAGGTGTTGATATTGATGCTATTAATATCACTGAAGATAGAGAGCAGTTTAGGGAGCTAATGCTTAAAATTGGCATAGGAATGGCACCCCAAGCTACAGCAACGTCTTTCTTAAAAGGGAAAGAAATAGCACAAGAATTTGGTTTTCCATTGGTAATACGTGCATCTTATACACTTGGTGGTGCTGGAGCATCTATAGTATATAAGGCAGAAGATTTTGATGAGCAATTAAGCTACGGATTGGAAATTTCTCCAATACATGAGGTAATGATCGATAAAGCCTTAATGGGTTGGAAAGAATATGAATTGGAATTACTCCGTGATAAAAATGACAATGTTGTAATTATCTGTACCATTGAAAATATGGACCCTATGGGTATTCATACAGGTGATTCTATTACAGTTGCACCTGCAATGACCTTATCTGACCGTACTTTTCAGAAAATGAGAGATATGGCGATAAAAATGATGCGCAGTATCGGTGATTTTGAAGGAGGCTGTAATGTACAGTTTGCAGTGAGTCCTGATGAGAAAGAAGATATTATTGCCATAGAAATTAATCCACGAGTATCTAGGTCTTCTGCTTTGGCATCTAAGGCAACAGGATATCCTATTGCTAAAATAGCTACTAAACTGGCAATTGGTTATTCGTTAGATGAGTTGGACAATCAGATAACAAAATCCACATCAGCTTTATTTGAACCAACATTAGATTATGTTATCGTAAAAATACCACGTTGGAACTTTGATAAATTTGAAGGTTCTGACCGTACTCTTGGTTTACAGATGAAATCTGTAGGTGAGGTTATGGGTATAGGGCGATCATTTCAGGAAGCATTACATAAAGCAACACAGTCTTTAGAAATTAAAAGAAATGGGCTTGGTGCAGATGGTAAAGGTTATAAGAATTACGAACAAATAATAAGTAAGTTAACAATACCAAGTTGGGATCGTGTATTCGTAATTTATGATGCTATACAAATGGGTATACCATTGAGTCGTATTCATGAGATTACAAAAATAGATATGTGGTTCTTGAAACAATACGAGGAACTATACGCTTTAGAAAAAGAGATTACAAAATATACTATTGCGACACTTTCAAAAGATTTATTGCTAGAAGCTAAGCAAAAGGGCTTTGCGGATAGACAAATTGCACATATGCTAGATTGTTATGAGAGTGAAGTATATAATAAGCGTACAGAACTTAAAATTAACAGAGTTTATAAATTAGTTGATACCTGTGCGGCAGAGTTTAAGGCCATGACGCCTTATTACTATTCAACATTTGAAGAAGAAATTGAAAAACCGGACGGTACCCGATATGTAGAAAACGACAGTATAGTTTCTGATAAGAAAAAAATTGTTGTTTTGGGTTCTGGGCCTAATCGAATTGGTCAAGGTATAGAATTTGATTACTGTTGTGTGCATGGGGTTTTGGCAGCTGCAGAATGTGGTTATGAAACCATAATGATTAATTGTAATCCTGAGACGGTTTCTACTGATTTTGATACTGCGGATAAGCTTTATTTTGAACCTGTATTCTGGGAACATATATATGACATCATTCGTCATGAAAAACCGGAAGGTGTTATAGTTCAATTAGGGGGGCAAACAGCACTTAAGTTAGCAGAAAAGCTATCTAAATATGGTATAAAGATTATAGGTACAAGTTTTGAGTCTTTGGATTTAGCGGAAGATAGAGGTAGTTTTTCTAAACTTTTACAAGAAAATGATATTCCATTCCCACAATTTGGAGTTGCTGAAACTGCAGATGAAGCTTTAGCACTTTCAGATGAACTTGATTTTCCATTATTGGTTAGACCTTCATACGTTTTAGGTGGTCAAGGAATGAAGATCGTTATTAATAAAGAAGAACTAGAAGAGCATGTAGTAGATCTTTTGAGAAAGATTCCGAATAACAAGTTATTGCTAGATCATTATTTGGATGGAGCTATAGAAGCGGAGGCAGATGCAATTTGTGATGGTGAAGATGTATATATCATCGGAATTATGGAGCATATTGAACCTTGTGGAATTCACTCGGGAGATTCTAATGCAACATTACCACCATTTAATTTAGGTGAGTTCGTAATGCAGCAGATTAAAGATCACACCAAGAAAATTGCATTAGCATTAAATACGGTAGGTCTTATCAACATTCAGTTTGCAATAAAAGATGACGTTGTTTATATCATCGAAGCAAACCCTAGAGCATCTCGAACGGTGCCTTTTATAGCGAAAGCTTACAAAGAACCATATGTAAACTATGCAACTAAGGTGATGTTAGGGGAGAAGAAGGTGAAAGATTTTAACTTCAACCCTCAATTGGAAGGTTTTGCAATAAAACAACCGGTATTCTCTTTCAATAAATTTCCTAATGTAAACAAAAACTTAGGTCCTGAAATGAAGAGTACAGGAGAGAGTATTCTTTTCATCGATAGTCTTAAAGATGATGAATTTTACAACTTATACGCTAGACGTAAAATGTATTTAAGTAAATAGTCTTATTTTAAGACTAATATTATAAACGGAAGGGAAACTTGAAATAAATTAGAGTTTCCCTTCTGCGTATAATCTTCTTATTTCTTTCTTGTCAAATTTACCAACACTTGTTTTTGGTACTTGATTTATTGTTACGTAGTTATCAGGAATTTGATAATTAGCAAAATCCTTGGCTAAAAATTCTTTCAATTCTTCAGTAGAAACAGGATCATTTTCATCCGCTAGTACTAATGTTGCCAAAGGTCGTTCAGACCATTTTTTATCAGGTATTGCAATTACGGCAGCTTCTTTGATTTTGGAATGAGACATTAGCGCTAGTTCCAGCGCAACACTAGAAATCCATTCTCCACCACTTTTAATTAAATCTTTGGTACGGTCTGTTATTTCCATATAGCCATCAGCATCTATAGTACTTACATCTCCAGTTCTAAACCAACCGTCTTTAGTAAAGCTATCGCGGCTATTAGTCTTGAAATAAGACTTGATTACCCAGGCTCCTTTTACTTGCAGTTCTCCCATAGTTTTACCATCTCTAGGAGCTACTTCGCCGTCATCACCAATTATTCGCATTTCTATGCCTGGAAATTCAATGCCTTGTTTTGCCCGTATTTTTATTTGTTCTTTTTCGCTTAAGTTTTTATGCTTTTTCTGAAGTCTACTAGCTGTACCTAAAGGTGAAGTTTCTGTCATACCCCAGGCTTGCACTCCTTTAATACCAAAATCCTTTTCAAAATTTTCAATAAGACTGGCGGATAGAGCTGAACCGCCTACCAAATATTCCTCTAAGGCTAATTTGTTTTTAGGAGGGTTCTTTTTCATTTCTTCGTAAACTCCTCTCCAAATAGAGGGTACCCCATTTGCTTTGTTAACTTTCTCACTTTCTAGAATTCTTATAATTGCATCTGGTCGTAAATGTAATGATGGCATTACCATATCTGATCCAGATAATAAACACATATAGGGGAAACCCCAAGCCATAACATGAAATTGAGGTACTACTAATAATATAATATCATTATTGTTGTAATTACCTGCGTTAGGCGATAGTATAGTCATGGCATGTAAATAAGTTGATCTATGGGAATATAAAACTCCTTTAGGCATGCCTGTTGTACCACTTGTATAACACATACCACTGGCATCATTCTCATATATCGCAGGCCAATCAATTGTTTCTAATTGCTCTCCTATTAAATCTTCATAATGAATGATGTTGGGGAGATTAGTGGTAAAGCCTTTAGGGGCATTTATGATAATATATTTTTCTACTGTTTCTAATTTTGGAGCTATTTTTTCTAATAAAGGGACTAATGTGGCGTCAACAAAAATCACTTTATCTTCAGAATGATTAATAATAAATTCTGTCTGCTGAGATGATAATCTGATATTGATGGTGTGGCAAATTGCACCTATTCCTGGTATACCATAGTATAATTCAACATGTTGGTAGTGATTCCATGCAAAGGTGCCAACCATATCACCTTTAGTAATTCCTAATTTATTTTTTAGGGCATTAGCGAGTTGACAGCATCGTTTGTAAAGTTGGCCGTACGAATATTCATGTCTACTACCATCTGGTAAGTAAGAGATTAATTTTTTATCTGGAAAAGCACTGTTTGCATAATTTAATATGGTATTAGTGGTTAGTGGGTAATCCATTATTAATCCGGTCATAAAAGATATTTTAAGATAAGTTCATTACGTAACTTTTAAATTTAATCATTTTAAAATAACATATCCATAAAATTTTAACACTAAACTGATTGATTTGCTATTGTGTTAGATGTGGTTTTTAATAGGTTAATCCATCTTTTATAAGGTTAAAAATTAATTTTATTAGGTAATCCTAAATCTCCTTTTATAGCTATTCTTGTTCAGGAATAGATTTTTAAAAAAAGAAGGTGAAAAAAATAATTATTTTATTAAGTTTAATAGTGTTGATTTTTATTGGATTGGCATATTGGTCTTTATCAAGTACTAATAAAACTTTTGACACCTGTGAGATTGTAGGATTTTCTGATGTCGAAAAAATAGATTTTAAAAAGTATGATTCTGTATTAGTAGCGGCAAGTACTTTATATGAAGCGAATGATATAAAAAATGTCATGCAAGGCGCACAATATAGAAAGGCATGGGCAACCCCAGTTAAAGTGTCAATTCTGTATTTAAATGATTTGGAAGGCAATGTAAAAATACTAGAAGAAGGTGGCGGTCAACAAACCCACTCTTTAAAGTTAAAGAGAGATGATGGCACATTAATGACTTTGAGAAGTGTATCAAAAGATCCTTCTCCTTTAATACCTGAAATAGCCGAGACCTTGGGAATAGAAAATATAGTTGTTGATGGTATTTCAGCTCAACATCCATACGCAGCTCTAGTAGTAGCGCAGTTGTCTAAAAAGGCTAAAATATTCAATACTCAACCAAAGTTGGTATTTGTTCCAAAACAGGCAGCGCTTGATAATTATAATGCAAAGTTTGGCAATCGTTTGTTTCAATTAGAATATGAAACAGAAGGTAATGCGAAGTGGTTAAATAAGGTTAATGTAGATTCTCTTGTAGACACAGATAACTTACAAGAGTTAAAAATTAAATACCCGAATAAAGTTGCCATAGATGAGAATTCATTAGTTAGAGCAAGGCTGTTTGATTTGCTTATTGGTGATTGGGATCGCCATGCCAAACAGTGGGGCTGGGCAATTGAAAATATTGGAGATTCCATAAATGCTATTCCTTTGCCGTGCGATAGGGATAATGCATTCTTTAATTTAGAAGGTATTCTACCTACATTAATCTCTAATCAAGCTTTTCTTCCCGAAGTACAATCTTTTGAAAAAGAGATAGATTTCCTACCAGGTTTAATATCTCCATTCGATGTTTATTTTATGAGGGATATTCCACAAACGGTATTTGAAAAAGAAGCTAGGCAATTACAAGTATTATTGACTGATCAAGCTATAAATGAATCTTTTGGTGTATGGTCTAATGATATTTTCGAATTGGATGGTAATGAAATAATAGCAAAGATTAAAAGTAGGCGAGGTAAGCTACTAGATTATGCTATTCGATTTAAAAAAGAACTAATTAAAGCAGAGGAATTAACGAAAGCATTGAAAGGTTCAGATGATTTAAAATTGACTAAATCTCAAATGGCATGTTTTAATTGTGTCAATTAATAAAAGGCAATTGAAAAATGGGAGTCAATTATTTATCTAATACACCTAGTAAACCAACAAACTCACAATCATGAATGAACTTATAGTAGATAAAGTCGAAAAATATATTAAGAATCTTTTAGCAGATCAAATGAATAAGAACTTTCTTTTTCATAGTCAAGGGTATGCTAAAAAGACTATTGTAGAAGTAAATAAGATTCTAAGCGAAAGTGGCAATCAACAAGTTGATCAAAATAGAGTTATAATAGCTGCTTGGTTTCTTTATTCAGGTTATGCGGTAGATTATGAAAATCATTTAAATGAGAGTCTTCAGTTGGCTTCAAGTTTTCTAAAAGAAAATAAAGTTGATCAAAATGATATTGATCAAATACATAGTTTAATAAGTTGTCCGTGGCAAGATGAAAACCCTAAAAATGATGAAGAGGCTATTTTAAAAGACGTTAGCTGTTGGTTTTATGCATCAGAGAATTTTGAGGAAATGCTGCAATTGCTAAGGCTTGAATTAGAGAATTTTGATAAATCTGTTCCAGACCTAGATACATGGCGTTTAAACTACGTTGAAAAACTACGTATTCAGCATCGTTTTTACACCGACTATGCCAAGGAGAATTGGCAAGAAAAAAAAGAAAATAATATACTTTCGTTGATTTCTAGGTTACAAAAGTCAGAAAAGACAGAAAAGAAAGAGGTTTTAAAAGCTAGATTGAAAGATGAGAGTCCGCAAAGGGCAATTCAGTCCTTGTATCGTATAGAGCTTAGAAACCATATTAAATTAAGTGATATTGCAGATACTAAAGCAAATATTCTACTTTCTGTAAATGCTATTATTATTTCATTGTTACTAGCTAATCTGATACCGAAATTAGATTCACCATCAAATTCGTATTTAATTTATCCAACGGTAATATTTGTATTGTTCAGTATAGCATCTATGATAATGTCCGTATTAGCAACGCGTCCTAAAGTTACTAATGAAGATGTAGTCGAAGATGATATCAAAAAGAAGGATACTAACTTCTTATTTTTTGGGAATTTCCATACGATGGATTTAAATGATTTTAAATCTAAACTAAGAGATATCATCAAAAGTAAAGAATCAATTTATGATTCTTTAAGTATGGATTTGTATTACTTGGGTAAGGTTTTACAAGAAAAGTACCGATTATTACGTTGGACTTATACGGTGTTTCTTGTAGGAGTTATTCTTTCGGTAATCGCTTTCGGTTTTGCTTTGAAATACTATGGTATGGAAGATGAGCTTCTAGATGCAGTAACTCCACTTCCTAAATAAATGATAGAGTTTATATTAATTAAACCAAACCGCGTATTTTTTACGTCTAAGTTCAAGAGCCAATTGCTTTTCCATATGCAAAGCATCTGCTCTTGTTTTTATAGGTTCAATATGATTGAAAAGACTGCCACGCAAATACATGCCATATCTATGAACAATTTTTGAAGATAGATTATGACCTTTTTTACTTAAAGCACCAGTTTTATGTTGATCAAATCGTTCTTTGGGTGTCTTACTTGTCATGCCTACATATAGACATTCAAGAACTCCGTTAAATTGCGGATTGGCTTCTCTGAACTTTCTATTTTCAGTGAACACTTTTTTTGATAATTCAATAACGTAAATGGAATACATAATAGACGGTATGAATTAAAGACTTTTTAAATTTCTTAAGGTAATGTATTGAGGTTATTACTCAATAACTTCAATTCCTTCAGTAGTAAATGAAAAGGCTTGAGCTCCCAATCCACCAACCATAACGGCTTGGAATAATGGGTTCAATTGTTTCTTTGAATACCAATCTATCATAAAATTTGCACCACTACCACCAGAGGTATCTTGCTGTTCAATAACGTAATCAATAGATTCCATAGGGGTGAGGTATATAGGGGAGTCAATATAGCTCCTAACCAAATCTCCTTCAGTATTATAGTAATCTATTTTACTTACGAACAAGCTATCTTTTAAACTTGTATTTCTAATGCTTAGCGTAGCTGTTAGCAATGTTCTAGAATCTCTAGTCTGATTATAGATATCCGAATAGATAGGTACGTAAACCTGTCTAACCAGCGAATCTATTAAAATAGCATTTGCCTTTCTGTCTAATGTATGATTATCAAGAACTTCTACAGGAATTTCTTCCGTCGATTTTTCTTTGCAAGACACTATGGTCGTTACAACAATTACTAAAAGGCAAATACTATGTATAACAGTTTTTAATTTTCTCAAATGATGATTTTTAATCTTCCCACTCTGTATGGAAAATACCTTCACGATCTAAACGCTCATAAGTATGTGAACCAAAATAATCTCGTTGCGCCTGAATTAAGTTTAACGGCAATTTGCTAGAGGTATACGCATCAAAATATGTAAGCGAGTTTGACAAACCTGGTAATGGAATTCCATTTTGTGCTCCAAAAGCAACCAATTCTCTAGCTGCACCAACAGTTTCCTTTATTTTACTCACGAAATTTGGAGAAAGTAAAAGATTAGGTAAAGTAGGTTCAGCTTTAAAAGCTTCTGTAATATCAGCTAAAAGACCGGCGCGTATAATACAACCAGCTCTCCATATTTTTGCAATTATAGCAATATCTAAATCATAACCGTATTCTTTAGAAGCATCTGCTAGTTGGTGCAGGCCTTGCGAATATGTTATAATGAAAGAGAAGAATAATGCTTTTTCGGTAAGCTCTTCTAATTTTTCTTTATCCATGTGGGCAACAGATGGTCTATCATAAAGAGCATCGGCTTTAACTCTTTCTTCTTTTAAAGCAGAAAGTTCACGCATGCTAACGGCAACATCAATTGATGGAACGGGAATGCCTAAATCCATCGCATTTTGACTTGTCCATTTACCAGTACCTTTTTGCTTAGCCTTATCTAGAATCTGATCTACTAAACGTCCCTTTACAAGGTCATCTTCTTGCTCAAATATCTCAGAAGTAATTTGAACTAGGAAAGATTGTAATCTTCCAGAATTCCACTTTGCAAAAGTGCTATGTAATTCATCGTTTGTATAATCGCCCCCTCTTTTTAGTACATCATAAATTTCAGAAGTTAACTGCATTAAGCCGTATTCTATACCATTATGTACCATTTTTACATAGTTACCAGCAGATTTTGGACCTAAATAAGCAACACATGGTTCACCATTATATTTAGCGGATACCGCTTCAAAAATTGGTTTAATATGTTCATATGCAGATTTTGAGCCACCAGGCATAATACTTGGGCCTTTACGAGCACCTTTTGCACCACCTGAAACTCCGGCACCAAAAAAGTTAATTGCTCTTTCTTGTAATTGCGCCTCTCTTCTGTCCGTATCTGTAAAGAAAGAGTTACCACCATCAATGATGATATCTCCTTTGTCAATATGTGGTAGTAAAGATTCAATAACCGCATCTACAATTTTACCGGCAGGTACCAATAACATTATTTTACGCGGCTGTTTTAAATTTTTTACGAATGTCTTTATATTGCTAGATGCACTTACTTTATCTAAATCTCCTCCTAAAGTCTTTAAAGCCTCTACTTTTTCCTCATCTAAATCATATCCGTAAGCAGAAAACCCATTATCAGCTACATTAAGAATAAAATTCTGTCCCATTACTCCAAGACCTACTAAACCAAAATCATACATAAATTGATTGTTTTTTAATTAAAAAATACAAAAATGTTACAACACTCTATTTATATGTTGTTAGCAACATAATGTCAATCAAAAATAATTTAAAATATTGACTTTAATTCCAAATTCCGTCTTAAAGAAGACCAATAATGGCTTAGATTTTAAGATATTTGAATAATAAAGAATATCAACCCATAATGAAAAAGACAGAAAATCAAATGCTCGTAATTTTTGGGGCATCTGGAGATTTAACAGCAAGGAAATTAATACCCGCAATTTTCAATTTATATAAAGGCAATGACCTACCTGAAAATTTTGTGGTTCTTGGTGTGAGTAGGAGTGATTTGGGCGATTTGCAATTTAGAAGTAAGGTAGTTCTAGAAAGCCCTTATCTAGAAAAAGAAAGAGAAGAGTTTGACGAGGATTATATTCAAAAATTTGCCGATAAACTTTTTTATGAAGATTTAGGATCAGATTATGACACTTCATATGAGCGTTTAGAAAAAAGGATTTCAGATTTAGATCAAAAATATAATACGAATGGTAATCATATGTTTTACTTGTCTACACCGCCAAGTTTGTATGAGCCTATTGCAAAAAATTTATCTGATCAAGGACTAAATGAAGAGACTACTGGTTGGAGAAGAATTATTGTTGAAAAACCATTTGGTTATAGTTTAGAGTCTGCTAAAGAATTAAACGATGGTTTGCATACCTATTTTAAAGAAGGTCAAATTTTTAGAATAGATCATTATTTAGGAAAGGAAACGGTACAGAATTTACTAGTAACGCGTTTTGCCAACAGTATTTTTGAGCCACTTTGGAATAGGAATTATATACATCATGTAGAGATTACCAATGCAGAAAGTGTAGGTGTTGAGAAAAGAGGAGGTTATTATGATAAGTCTGGTGCTTTAAGAGATATGTTTCAAAGTCATTTATTGCAGATAGTAGCTTTAATTGTGATGGAGCCGCCTTTAAGCGCAGATGCAGAGGAAATTCGTAATGAAAAGTTGAAAGCGTTGAAGTCACTTAAAATAATGACGGATGAGAAAACGCTTTATGACAATACTATAAGAGCACAATATGTATCTTCTAAAATTGATGGTCAAGAGGTAAAAGGTTATAGAGAAGAAGAAGGTGTCGATAATAATTCAACTACAGAAACCTTTGCTGCAATTAAGTTCTTTGTAGATAACTGGCGTTGGGCAGATGTACCGTTCTATGTTAGAACGGCAAAACGTATGCCAACCAAAGTAACTGAGGTTGTTATACACTTTAAAACTCCACATCATCAGATTTTTAAGGAATCGGGTATCAGTAATAAGGATAATAAATTGGTTATTCGTATTCAGCCAGATGAAGGTATATTGATAAAGTTCGGAGTAAAAGTTCCTGGTCAAGGTTTTGAAGTGGAACGTGCCAATATGGATTTTTACTATTCTAGTTTAACGGAAACTAATGTAATGGAAGCTTATGAGCGTCTTTTGCTTGATGCAATGCAAGGCGATGCTACTTTATATGCAAGGGCTGATGAAGTAGAAGCAGCTTGGGCATTTGTTGATCCTATTTTAGAATATTGGAAAAATGGAAAGGATGTTAAAATGTACGGTTATGCAGCCGGAGTTTGGGGACCTGAAAATGCGAATGAGCTTATTGAAGGAGTTGGGGAATGGCGTAACCCTAGTGAGAATTTAGCAGATGAATCTGGTTATTGTGTAATCTGTTAAGTAGGAAGAGGAATAATTAAAGTTTTAAGAAAAGATGGAAGTAAAAGTTTATCAAAATAAAACAAAGGTAGCGGAAGAGTTTTCTAAATACCTTATAGAGAAATCTGCAGACGAGAAGGCTTTTCATATAGCCTTATCTGGTGGTAGTACCCCTAAAATTGTGTTTGATGTTCTGGCGGAGGAATTTGCGGGCGATGTAAATTGGAGAAATATTCATTTGTACTGGGGAGATGAAAGATGTGTAGCACCTGATGATGCGGAAAGTAATTATAAAATGACGGTAGAGCACCTTATCTCTAAGGTAGATATACCAGAGGAAAATATCCACCGTATTAAAGGTGAAGCTGATCCAAAGTTGGAAGCTAAGCGTTATGGTGAATTATTGGAGAAAGAATTGCCTAAAGAGTTGGGATTGCCTCAGTTCGATTTGGTTATTCTTGGTATGGGCGATGATGGTCATACAGCATCAATTTTTCCTCATGAAATAGAGCTTTGGGTTTCACCGGATAATTGTGAAGTTGCAATACACCCAGAATCTGGTCAAAGAAGAGTTTCACTAACGGGCAGAATTATAAATAATGCCAAAACAGTAGCTTTCTTGGTAACAGGAGAAACCAAGGCAGAAAAGGTTAAAATAATTATTGACAGGGAAGAAGGGTATTTAATTTATCCGGCAAGCCATGTTGCACCAAAAACCAAAGATTTAGTTTGGTTTTTAGATGCAGCTGCGGCAAAGCTTCTTACTTAAGCTCAATCTTTATATTTTCAGATTCCAATTCTTTAATATAATCTTCTGAGTTAAAGGTTTTTGATTCAAATTTAGTATCTCTTTCTTGAGCTTCTAATTTGCGGTATTTGCTACGCGCAAATCTTCTAACTCCTTGATCATCAGAGATAATTAGTCCTGGCACGGGAACATTTTTTCCATCTGTTCCCTTAGCTACCATAGTAAAATATGATGAATTACAGTGCTTTTTAGTGCCTGTGGTAATGTTTTCAGATTCTACTCTAACACCAACAACCATAGATGTACGACCAGTATAGTTGATACTTGCTTTTAAGGTCACCAATTCACCTACTTCAATAGGGTTTAAAAAATTTACTCGGTTAACAGATGCAGTTACGCAATATTGTCGCGAATGTTTAGAAGCGCAAGCAAACGCGATCTGATCCATTAAATTCAATATATGTCCACCATGTACTTTGCCTCCAAAATTAGAATGGGAGGGAAGCATCAATTCTGTTATAGAAACTCTAGACTCTCTTACACTTTTAAACTTTTCCATAAGGTCTTTATTTTTTAACGTAAATGTCTATTTTCTAAAATGAGGTGATTGTTCTGGTTGTACTTTGGTAACGAAATATTTTGAATCACCTAACCAAAAAAATGTGGTATAGCGTTCTACATAACTAACTTTTACGTATTGTCCTTGGTATTCTTGCAGTTTTTCTATTACCTCTTTATCCTTGTCTAATACAGAAAATGAGAATATTTGAGCACCAGATATTCCTTGGCTAATTTCACCTTCCCACGTTTTGGCTATAACACCTTTGTGGCTGATTTTTATAAGTTCCCCTGAACGAACACCTTCGCTAAAGGTCACAAAATAGATGAATGCGTAATAGAGCGCACAGATTACTACAACGCTTAATAAAATTAATGAGACTATCTTTTTCATGTGTTTAATTTAATTATATAGTTAATGGTTGTTAATTATAATTCTAATTTAGGTTCTTCTTCAAAATCATCATCATCAATAGCGCGTTTTAAAAGTGATTCAGGTATTGATTTTTTAGCTTTGGCACCCATCTTTTTTAATTTTTCGATACTAGTGATTATGTTGCCACGACCATCTACTAATTTGTTCATTGCGCCGCGATATTGATCTTTAGCATCGTCCATCTTTTTACCAACTTTCATAAGGTCATTTACAAAGCCTTCAAATTTATCATAGAGAGCACCTGCTTGTCGTGCTATTTCAATTGCATTGCGTTGCTGTTTTTCATTATTCCACATACTATCAATAGTGCGTAAGGTAGCAAGAAGTGTGGAGGGAGTTACAATTATAATATTTTGTTCGAAAGCTTTGTTATATAAAGAATTGTCTTGGTTTATGGCAATTGCAAATGCAGGTTCTATAGGAACGAACATGAGTACAAAATCTGGACTTTCCATTTCATATAAATCTTCATACTTCTTCGCTGATAGCTGGTCTACATGTCTTCTAAGAGAGTTTATGTGGTCTTTTAAATACTTCTCTTTAAATTCATCTTCAGCATTTACATAACGCTCATAATCTGTTAAAGATACTTTAGAATCCACCACCATTTTCTTACCGTCAGGTAGGTTGATAATGACATCGGGTAATACTCTACTGCCATCTTCGCGGGTAAAGCTTTGTTGTACGGAATATTCTCTGTCTTTCTCTAATCCAGATTTTTCTAAAACACGTTCAAGAACCAATTCGCCCCAATTACCCTGCATCTTACTATCGCCTTTTAAAGCTTTTGTTAAGTTTTCTGCCTCTTGGGTAATTTTTATATTTTGTGTCTGCAGGTTTAATAACTGCTCTTTTAAGGCGGAATGAATGCTTATGTTTTCTTTTTGACTTTCTTCTACTTTCTTTTCAAAAAGCAAGATTTTCTCATTTAAAGGCGTTAGAATGTTTTTGATGTTCTTTTCGTTTCGCTCTGTAAATTTTAGACTCTTTTCTTCAAGAATTTTATTGGCAAGATTCTCAAATTCTTTGGTAAATTTTTCTTGTAGTTTTTCAACTTCTTCTTTTTGCTCTCTATTCTTTTGTTGTAAGTTTTCTAAATCTGCCTGATAACGTACAATTTGATTGCCAAGGTGTTCTTTTTCAGATTGTAGTTGTAATTTTTGTTTTTCGCTCTCTTTTAAACGCTCTTGAAATACAGATAGGTTATTATGCATTTGTTGCTCGCGCTCTTCTAAAGTACTTTGACGAGATTTCGTTTTTAGAAGCTGAATATAATTGCCAAGAAAATATCCAATGGCAAGGCAAAGGATTCCTATGATTAAGTATATATAGATTTCGTTCATCAGTTAACTAGAGTAATCTGGTAAAGATACTTGATTGATCAGTAAACTCTAAAAGAGCTTATCTGTTTTAATTAACATACTCAATGAATTATATGAAATAGGAATATTCCCTATTTCTTTATTCTGAAAGAACCTGTATTAGCATCAAAGGAAATCATATCAGTAGGGAAGAGGGAGTCAAAGCTTTTATTCGCTATCAGCTTGCAAGGTTCATCAAATGAATTTGTTAGTCCATCTAATATTAACATCTTATCGCATAATTGGATGGCGAGTTCAATTTCGTGACTGGTAAATAGTATAATTTTATTTGTTTCGTGAGCAATTGATTTTAACAGTTTTAATATTTGAACCTTATGATATAAATCTAGATGTGTGGTTGGTTCATCAAGAAGAATTACATCTGTATTTTGTATTAGGGCTCTAGCTACAAGTACACGTTGCAATTGTCCGTCACTTAATTGGAAACATTTTTTTTCTAAAAAAGGTTCTAACTCTAATAATGCAATACTATTGTTAATTATTGATATGTCTTCATTTGTTAGTTTTCCCAACCAATTGGTGTAAGGTTGCCTGCCTAAAGCCAACAATTCATGTACCGATAAATTTTTAGAAGCTATTGGCTCTGTGAGTACAACACTCACTTTTGAAGCTATTTCTAAATCTTCAAAAGAATCTAGCTGCTTACCTTCAACTTCTATAGAACCAGATATTTTGGGTTGAAATCTACCTAGAGTCCGTAATAAAGTTGACTTTCCAATCCCATTAATACCAACTATGGCGGCAAGCTCGCCTTTGTTCAATTTAAAGGATATATTAGAAGCAATGACTTTTTTATCATAGCCAATAGATAAATCTTTAACTTTTAATGTGCTATTTAGATTGAAGTTCTGGATGACTTATAGTTTAATATTAAAATATCATTTTTCTTTTGCGAACCAATAGCCAAATAACTACCGGAGCTCCAAAAATACTTGTTATGGCATTAATAGGTAAAACACTTACTGATCCGGGTAATTGGGCAACGGTATCGCATATTAACATTAAAATTGCTCCACAACACAAAACAGCTGGTATTTGAATTTTGTGGTCAGTTGTGTGAAATAATTGTCTGGTTATATGGGGTACCGCTAGACCTACAAAAGCTATGAGTCCTGCAAAAGCAGTAATGCAACCTGCCAACAAGCCTGTAGCTATAATTATAAGATAACGAGATTTTTGTAATCGAATACCTAAGCTCTTGGCATAGTTTTCTCCTAATAGAAATGCATTAAGTGGTTTAATTGTCATAATACTTAAAAGTATGCCAATAACCGTACAAGAGGCAACAATGAGAATTTGCAACCATGATAGATTTCCTAAGCTACCAAAAGACCAAAAGATATATTGCTGTAATTTTTCAGCTTTAGAGAAGTAAGAAAGTACACTGACTACGGCAGCTGTAATACTGCCAAACATTAAGCCAATAATTAATAGTGCCATAGTGTCCTTTATTTTAGAAGCAACCATTAGCACAAGAGATAAAACTAGAAAACTGCCAATACTAGAGGCTATTGCTAAAGAAATATCGTTAAAAGTAGCGAACGCGAAATAACCAGAAAATAGCGAAGATCCCATAATTATTATTGCAGCACCCAAACTTGCTCCAGAACTAATACCTAAAACATAAGGTCCTGCGAGGGGATTTCTAAATAAGGTCTGCATTAGTAATCCACTAAGGGAAAGTCCGCCGCCCACCAAAATAGCGGTTATAGCTTTTGGTAAGCGGTATTGCCAAATAATATAGGAGTTAGATGAATCTTCTGAAACGATACCAAATAATATTTGAACAGTATCTAGTAAAGAAATAGTTACAGAACCCAAACAAATATTTATAATAAAACATACCAGTAGAACAATAACTAGCAGTGTAAAATGAATGGTATAAGTGGGTGGTTTCAGCAATTATAATAGGGGTTTAAAAAAGAACGGTTCGTAGTTAGGCAGTAATCCAGGGTGCAAAATATAAATTAAATCCTTTAGTACTAGATCTGGTCTTTGTGGTGCAAGCTCATAATATAAGGTGCCGCCAGTTTCTCCTTTCGTATTGGCGGTACTAAACACCTTTCCGTTCTTAAAAGCATCAAACTGTTGGTAATGCTGACTTGATGATTTCATTTCGTCATATGATGCATATTGAGCAGGACCAATCCAATACTCAGCATGTTGGGCAACGTCTAGCACACTCTCCCAGCTTAACGAAAGACTTCCACTTTCATTAGATGTGCTCCAAAGATAATCAGCATTGGCATCACGTAGAAAATTAGCGGCCCAGCTTTTTCCGCCAGGTAAATACCATACATCTTTATATAGAGCTCCGCTAACAACTGTTGGTCGTTTCGTAGCTTTAGCGGCTAATTCTTTAGCTTCTAAATAGGATGCTTCTATTTCTGTAAAAATCAAATTTGCCTCATTTGTTTTATTAAAGAAAGGGGCAAAGAATTTTATCCATTCCGCTTTACCTAAGGGAGTTTCTTCTACCCAATCTCCATTATATACAACAGGAATGTTGGCACGTTGAATAGTTTCGTAAACAGCATTGCTACCATTGATGGAGAAGCCAAAAATAAGTTCTGGTTGTAAAGCTATAACTGCTTCGGTATTTAGGTTTTCGTTGATGCCCAATTCTTGAATTTGACCAGCTTCAATTCGTTTTCTAGTAGCTTTAGATGAGATATATTTTGTGTCTGGAAAACCTACTAATTTATCTAATAACCCTAATTCTTCTAAAGCGGGTATGTGCGTTGTTGAGGTTAATACTATTTTTTCTACAGGTGTGGAAATTATAGCATCGTACTCATTTCTGTTTAAGGATACCTTAGCTTGAATTTCTTTAGGGATTAATGCATAGGTATATGTTTTTTCGGAATTTAACCATGGTGAGAGTACCTTAATTATAGTAATGCCCGATGGTTGTTTTTCTACAGTAAATCCTTTAGCGTATTGTATTGAAATATTACTGGTTGGATTTTTTACAGGAATTGAATCCTTTTTTTCTTGCTTACAGGTACATAATAAAATTAAAAAACTAATAAAAAGTAAGCGTTTGATCATGATTAAATTTCGTCTAGTTTTCAAATGTAGTATTATAAAAGTTTACTTAGAAAGATTAAACTAAATGTTTACTTTCGCCGTGAATTTTGGTTTTCATTGCTTTTTGCGATGAAATTAAAAGGGAATCCAGTGAAAATCTGGAACTGTTCCCGCAACTGTAAGTTGATATTAAACCTATCTATTGGCAAATAGATTTTGTTTAATACTTTTTTTTGAAGGTGCTATTTTCTTCAAAAGCCACTTTGAAATCTGAACCGGTTCAGAAATCATGGGAAGGCAGAATAGCATTTAACAAGTCAGGAGACCTGCCTAATTCAAACAGAAAATGTTAAACTTTCGGGATAAAGGTTTACGTATGGGTACAGACATACTACACTCCCGTTTATGAATTTAAACGAATGAAAAATTATCTTTTGTGGCCTACAGCGGTCACAGTATTATTGTGTGCAAATGTAGGAGCACAGCAAGTGCAAGATTCTACAAAAACGGTACAACTAGATGAAGTTGTAGTCAGTGATTCGCGTTTTCAATTAAAGCGTGAAAACTCAGGTAAAACCATAATTACCATATCGCAACAAGAATTAAAACAAAATCAAGGTCGCTCTGTTGCAGAAATTATCAACACTAAAAGCGGAATTGAAATTAATGGTACCAGAAGTTTTGCTGGTCAAAACCTTTCTACTTATGTAAGAGGAGGGAATAATCGCCAGGTATTGGTTATTATTGATGGTATTCAAGTATCTGACCCATCGGGTACCAGCGCAGAGTACGATTTAAGATTATTAAATACGGATCAAATAGAGAGTATTGAAATTTTAAAAGGAGCAGCAAGTACGCTTTATGGTAACTCTGCTGCAACAGCGGTTATAAATATTACCACCAAAAAAGCATCAAAAGAAGGACTCGCTTTAGATGTAATTTCGAGTATGGGAACTAACCAGACCGAAGCAGATCAAAATTATAACCTTTCTGATTTTTCGAATACTTTAAACTTAACGGCAAAACAAGGTAAACTTTCAGTACTTGCTTCTGGTGGTCATCAATATACAGATGGTTTGTCTGCAGCAATAGGAACAGAATCTGATGAGTTTTCAAGAATTGATGGAAATGTAAAATTAGGATACCGATTCTCTGATCGTTTTGAAATTAATGCATCTGCATTTTATAACAAATTGAATAGTGACTACGATAATGGTTTTCCTATTGAAGATGCAGATTTTCATTTTACCAGTGAACAATCTCGTTTTGGTCTAAGTTCATCTTACGGGTATGAAAATGGAAGTATCAATGTAAATACAGCATTTAATCAAATTGATAGGGTGTTTGAATCTACTTTTCCTGCGAGTTATGACTCGCAATCATACATTGTAGATGTTTTTAATAAGTACACTTTTTCAGAGAACATTCATACCATAGTAGGTTTAAACTATATTGACAATCAGACTTTATTTAGTGAAGAATACGATTCTAATACCGTAGATCCTTATCTGAATGCTGTATATGTAGGTAATCAAGGTATTAATGTAAATGCAGGATTACGTTTAAATAATCATAGCAATTATGGTTCTAACTTTATTTACAATATTAATCCATCGTACAGATTTGATATAAATGATGGATATTTAAAATTTATGGGATCATATGCTACTTCCTATATTGCGCCAAATCTATCGCAATTGTATGGTCCTTTTGGAGCTAATCCAGATTTGAACCCTGAAGAAGATAGTACCTTAGAAGGTGGATTTGAATTTAAAGTTTCTGATGTCTTTATTATTAATGCTATTTATTTTAATAGAACAGAAGATAACAGAATAGCATATGTAACTATTGACCCAAATACATTTGAGAGTCAGTATAGAAATTCAGCCGATACTGCTCATTTTGATGGAGTAGAAGTTGGATTAGATACAGAATTAGCAGAAGGACTTACTTTTGATACGAATTATACCTATACAAATACTAAAGAAGGATTGGCGTTAAGGGTGCCAAAAAGTAAGATAAATGCAACTCTAGGTTATGTTATCAAGGAAGATACATTTGTAGGTTTATCTTATCAATATGTATCGGATAGAACAGATACAGATTTCGCAACCTTTTCAGATGTAACTTTAGATAGCTTTAGTCTGGCTAACTTACAATTGAGACATCAGTTTTGCGCAAATCTAAAAGCATTCTTAGCTGTAGATAATATTTTAAACGAAGAATATACTGAAGTAGTTTCTTTTACTACGAAAGGTAGAAATGTTAGGCTTGGGTTTAAATTAAGTCTTTAACATAAAAAAAGGACAGCCAACAGGCTGTCCTTTTTATTTTAAGTAAAGTGTAAGCTCTAAAACTTTAAGTCATAAACAGTATCGTCAACCATTTTATCACTCATTAGGCTATGCTCTTTAGAACTACTAACAGTATTAATAGGGTATTGAACCGTATAATCACGTTTGCCTGTTTGCCCGGTAATCAATTCAATAGCTTTAGCTAATAACGGCTCGTTTTCTTCCCCTAAAATTCCAAGGTTACTATAATCTTCCAATAACTCATGATCTGGCTGTAAACCACTGGTAAAGTCAAAGAAACCATCTGCATTTTCGTTTCTTCCGATTAAAGGCTGAATAGCCCATTGGTTATCTGGATTGATATCATTTACTCGCGATGGGGTGTATAGGTACGAGTTTTCACGGTCATCTACTAAAGTGGTTGAGAATTCGTTTTTACCTCTCGTTACATTTCCAATCTGGATAACATCCATATACGGCTCTAGGCTATTAATTAACAGCTCACTTGCCGAAGCTGAACTTGAAGAGGTTAGCACGTATAATTTAGTTAAGCCCAAAGAATTTATGGTTTTACCATTTACCTTGTCTGCAAAATAGACTTCTAATTGACTGTCGTTAAACTGATCTTGTAATTTATCATTGTACCTTTTTTTCAAAAATAAATCTGAAGTATTGGTGCCGTAAATCATGCTTGCCAATAGGCGAGTGGTATTAACAGAGCCACCAGGGTTATAACGTAGATCCATTACTAAATTAGTGATACCTGCAGATTTTAAAGCTTCAACGGCAGCGTACAGTTGGTCATCATATTCGTTAGTAAATTGATTGTACATGATGTATCCAATATTTTCTCCACCTATGGTAAAAGATTTAGAGATAAACACTGGGTTCTCTGCTAAACCTTCTTCTTTAGTCAAAACAACTTCCTCTTCGTTAGGTATAATAGTACCATTTGTAAAGTCTGCCATATTTAAAGTATAGGTGTCGTTTTCTCCAAATAGTAACTCAACGTAATTGCTTAGGTTTAATGTTTGACCATCAACACCCGTAAAAAAATCTCCACGTTGAATATCTGTAGTAGCAGCATTGGAATTAGGAACTATATAACGTACAAAACCAAAAAGCTCTTCGCTATCTTGGAAACGAACAAGACCAAATTCTAAGCCATTACTTTTAGAAATACCTGCCAATGAATTGGTAAGCTCTCGATAATCTTCGTTAAAGAAACTGAAACGATCTTGTATGTACTGTAGCTTATTTTCAAAAAAAGCAGCAGGGTCATCTTCAGAATCTAGAAAAGCAGTGTATGCAGCTCTACCTTCTTCGGTATTTTCAAAACGGTCATCAGCTAAATCATCTACATTAGATTGCCAGAAATACCAGAAATTCATGGCTTTCCACATAAAATCTTGTACTTCTACATTTGCAGAGCCATCTGGGTCTACTGTATTAGGTAAGGACAAGTCATCATCCTTAGAACATGAGAATGCAATTGCAGCAACAAATATTATTAATATCTTCTTCATAAATAGGGTAACTGAAATGTTTTAAATTTATTTCTTTTCAGCCAAAGGAATTTTGGTAGATGGAACACTATTATTTAGCAATAAGACTGCATTACGTGGATCATGAAGCTTAGAACTAGAGACTACATTCGCAGGTATTAGTACATCAAAATTGCTTTTTCCACTAACTCCATTAATTTCCTGTATAGCTCTTGCAAATAGAGGCTCATCGGCGTTACCTAAGACTCCTAGATTGGTAACATCTTCAGAAAGTTCAATATCGGGTACTAAACCATCAATATAATCAGAAAAACCAGCACTGTTCTCAACTCTACTTATAATAGGCTGTAATCCCCATTGTACATTTGGGTTGATGTTATCAACATTTTCTGGGCTATATACATTACCGTTCTCTGGATCATCTACAAATAATAGCGATCCTTGATTTTTACCAACAGTTGTACCGCCAATATGAACAACGTTCATATAAGGAGCCAAGCCCACCATAACTAATTCACTTGCAGAAGCGGATCCTTCTGTAGCAATTATGTACACCCTATTTAAATTTAATGTGTTTAAAGGAGCATTGGAATTATCATCGTTGGTTCCTGTAGTACTTACAAAAAAGTTGTCAGTAAAACTGCTTTCAAGCTGAGCTTGTATTTTTGCATTGTATATAGTTTTAAAAAGTAAATCAGACGTATTGGTACCTTTTATCAAACTTGCTAAAACAGCAGCTGTAGAGCCTCTACCGCCTAGATTATATCTTAAATCTAAAACCAAATCATTTACACCTTGAGATACAAAATCGGCAAAAACGGCATTCAATTCATCTTCATTACCAGAGACAAATTGGTTATACATTAAATATCCAATTTTTTTATCCCCTGAAGTAATTACGGTATTAACATGAATAGGGTCTTCTTCAAGACCTTCAGATTTTGTCAAAGTAACTTTTTTAGCACTAGCACTTATACCGCCATCAACAATTTCGGCCATATTTAAAGTGTAAGTATCATTATCGCTAAAAAGTAAATCTAAATTATTGTCTTCTGGATTTTCTCTATTAGAATATAATGTTTGACCATCTACAGCAACAAATAAATCTCCTCTTTTTATATCTTTAGTAGAAGCATCAGAATTTTTAACGATATATTCTACAAAGCCAAATACCTCATCAGAATCAGATATACGACCTAAACCAAATTGTAATCCATTACTTTTAGATACCCCTGCAGAATTATTTACTAATTCAGTATAATCATCGCTATAGAAAGTAAATCGATCTTCTGAAAATAATAGTTTATTCTCTAGTAAAGCAACAGGGTCATCATTCTCGGTAAGGTATTCTTCGTATGCAGTTTGCGTATCAAAACGATCATCTGCCAAATCTGGCACATCACTTTGCCAGAAATACCATAAATTTAGTGTTTGCCAAAAAAAGTTTTGGACTTCAATATCTACGGTAACAGGGGTTTCTTCTTCTGGGTTTTCAATTTCTTCTTCAATGACTTGGCCATCATCATTTTTTTTACAAGAAGTAATAATAAGTCCCAAACAAAGGACGGATAAGAAAAATTTTTTCATAGCTATTTTTTAATTCTTATTAGGTAATTTTCCAGCAATTAGAATCTTCCATATAATTGCGATACTACAATGTCTAAGTAAGTACGTAAATAATTAGTGTTAGGATGTTAAATTTACTTACAAGTGTTTTAATTAAAAATTAATTGTAACAAAAATCGTTGTACATCGTCTTCTTTTTGTAAACCGTTAAGAAAGTTTACAAACAGCCAAACCAAAATGAAACAAACGGAGTTTTTAAATATTGTGTTACCATTTAAGGATAAATTGTTCCGCATGGCCAAAAGGTTATTAGTGTCAACGGAAGAAGCAGAAGATGCAACGCAAGAGATTCTAATAAAATTATGGTCCAAGAAAAACAAAATGGAGTCATATAATAACGTAGAAGCGTTTGCAATGACGATGACCAAGAATTTTTGTTTAGATAGATTAAAATCGAAACAAGCTGGTAATTTAAAATTAGTACATAGTAATTATACAGATTCTAGTACATCGTTACAAAGTGAATTAGAAGCAAAAGATAGCATTAACTGGGTAGAACGTATAATGGCGGAGTTACCGGAGCAGCAAAAAATGGTATTACAATTACGAGATGTTGAGCAATATGAATATGAAGAAATAGAGAAATTATTGGACATGAAACCTACAGCCATACGGGTAGCTTTGTCCAGAGCAAGAAAAACCGTAAGGAAAAAATTAATGGAAAAGCATAATTATGGAATTGCATAAAATAGAAAAATTAATAGAAGAGTATTTTGAAGCTACCACTACGGTAGCCGATGAAGAAATGCTTAAGGCATACTTCTCGCAAGATGATATTGCACCGCATTTAGAGCAATATTCGCCTTTGTTCAATTACTTATCAAAAGCAAAAGAAGAGCGTTTTACAAAGCAGGTGCCATTAAAACCTAGAAGAGACTATTTGAAATGGGTATCCGTTGCTGCGATTGCAATCTTTATGGTAGGGGTCTATTTTTATCAGCCCACACCACCTCCAGTTACTTTAGCAGATGAGTATACACCAGAGGAAATTGAATCTGCAAAAGAGGCGTTAGCCTTATTGGCAATGAATTTTAATAAGGGTACAGAGCAATTGTATCATTTAGAAGAATTTGAAAAAACAACAAATAAATTTTTAACGAAAAATAATTAAAATGAAAAAGATACTAGTATTAACACTTTTAGTGTTAGCCCCTGTAATTATTAATGCTCAAGATATTTTTGAAAAATATGAGGATAATGACAAGGTAACATTTGTGGCTATGCAGCCAAAAATGTTTCAGATGTTGGGTAAAATGAGTGTAAGTTCAGATGATCCAGAAGCCAAGGAATTTTTTGAATTGGTTAATTCTATTACCAGTTTTAAGGTAATAACAACTGATGATGCAGCTATATCTAAAGATGTAGATAGTTGGGTGACAAAAAGGTTGAGCAGCTCTTCTTTTGAAGAACTAATGAGAGTTCGTGATGGTAGCTCTAATGTGAAGTTTTACGTTAAAGAAGGTAAGGATAGTGACCATGTAAAAGAACTATTAATGTTCGTAACCGGTTTAAAAGATAAAGACATAGATATTGATGGTAGAAAACTAGAAACAGTTTTATTATCCTTAACAGGTGATATTAATTTGAGATCAGTATCAAAGTTGACAGACAAAATGGATTTACCAGGTGGTGACCAATTAGGGAAAGCATCTAAAAAAGGGAATTAATCAAAATAAGTAGGCATTGACCCATTAATTTCAATGCAAATAATAATCATCAATTCATCAATCGTAAAGGTCGTAAACGATCAAAGCACTAAAAACAACAATCATGAGAAAAGTAGCAGTAGTAATTTTAATGGCAATTTTACCCGTATTTGGATTTTCACAATCTGTATTTGACAAATACGAGAATATGGATAATGTAGGGTCTGTAATCGTTAATAAAGGAATGATAGACCTAGTTTCCAAATTTGGAGAAATGAGTGATGATGCAGATGCGCAAGAGTTTATGGAGGTGGCTAGCGGATTAAAAAACATAAAAGTGTTTATGACCGAAGATGCCTCGGTTTCTGCAGACATGATGTCAACGGTAAAGAAATACCTGAAATCTTCTAAATTAGAAGAGCTTATGCGTGTAAAGGACAAAGATGTTAATGTAAAGTTTTATGTAAAAGATGGCTCAAAGAAAGACCATGTATCAGAATTATTAATGTTTGTTAGTGGTTTGAATAATGTGGAGATAGGAGACCATGGTAGAAAACTTGAAACCGTATTGGTCAGTTTAACCGGTGATATCGATTTAAATAAAATTGGTACGTTGACAAGTAAAATGGATTTGCCAAGTGATTTAAATAAAGCTTCGGGTAAATAATAAGTATAATACAAAAGGTCTTCCTTGATATAGGAAGACCTTTTCTAGTTTAAAAAGCACATTATGAAAAAGGTATATTTTATTATTACGTTGGTATTAGTTTTTGCGGTTTCGTCCTGTTCATCAGAACAGAGTATACAGCAGTATTATATTGCTAGTGCCGAGAACCCAAATTTTATGTCTTTTGATTTACCTTCTAGTCTTTTGAATTTGGAGAAAGCTAATTTGAGTGAATCAGAGATGGAGGTGGCATCATCTCTTAAAAAGTTGAATATTTTGGCATTTCAGAAAAAGCCTGAAAATGAAGCTGATTATCAAGCTCAAAAAGCAACAATCAAATCAATTTTAAAAAGTTCTGATTACAGCGAGCTTATGAAAATGAATACATCCATGGGTAAAGCTACCATACAATTAAAAGGTGATGACGACACTATTGATGAAGTAATCATATTTGGAGATAATGATGAAAAAGGATTAATTCTCGTTCGTGTATTGGGAGATAATATGAACCCTGCAAGTTTTGTACAATTAATACAGGCAATGGAAAAGTCTGATTTTGATGGTAAAGGATTGGAACAACTTGGAAATTTAATTAAAGGTTAAGTTTAAACGCTAAATATATTAAATACAGCCCGTTACATAATTGTAACGGGTTTTTTATTTTTTCTAGTTGATGTTTACATCTATTTTTATTGTGACCTTTCAATAAAATTGGTGTCCTATAAGTGAGGACAATTATTAAACAACCTAAACAAACTATTTAAGATGGAAAACGCAGAAGTATGGATTGACAAAGGAATTGATTTTATAATGGTATTTGGACCTAAAATAATTGGGGCTATACTTATTTACATCATTGGTTCTTGGATTATTAAAAAGTTGATTGGTGTTGCAAATAAGGGAATGACCAAACAGCAGTATGATGAATCATTGAAAAAGTTTTTGTTGAACTTAGCAAAATGGGCGCTAACGATATTTCTAATTATTACGGTTATTTCAACTTTAGGAGTTGAAACTACAAGTTTTGCAGCAGTAATTGCAGCGGCAGGTTTAGCAATAGGATTAGCATTGCAGGGATCACTTTCTAACTTTGCGGGTGGTGTGTTGTTAATTATTTTTAAGCCTTATAAAATTGGTGATTTAATAGAAGCACAAGGTGTACTGGGTAATGTAAAAGAAATAGAGATTTTTACAACTAAATTAATTACACCAGAGAATAAATTAGCAATTGTACCTAATGGTGCTATGGCCAACGGTAATATTGTAAATTATACTGCAGAAGGTAAAATTAGAGTAGATACTACAGTAGGTGTAGCTTATGATTCTGATCTTCAGAAAACTAAAGAGGTACTTTTGGCAATGCTGGTTTCTAATCCTAAAGTATTAAAAGACCCAGCACCATCAGTAAATGTATCTGAATTAGCAGATAGTTCGGTTAACCTTGCGGTACGTCCTTTCTGTAAGCCAGAAGATTTTTGGGATGTATATTTTGCAACAATTGAAGGAACTAAGAAGGCATTAGATACTGCAGGTATTGAAATTCCTTATCCACATGAAGTTCAAATAAATAAATAATATTAGTCTAGTTAGTTAGTTATTAAAAAGCCCGTTGAACTTGCTCAACGGGTTTTTTTAATTTTAAATATTACTCTCTAGCAATTTGAAGATTATTTTTTCCAAAGTCCAATGTTCTAATTGGAAACGGAATATTAATATCACGCTCATCAAATCGTTTCTTGATTATTTTAATAGCCTTATGTCTTGCGGCATGTTCTTGTTTCACATTAACGCAATCTGCCCAGAAACGCACCATAAAGTTAATAGAGCTATCTCCAAACTCTGTAAAGAAGAATTCTACATTCTCATCATCTTGCTGTTCAAAATTATCTGCTATGATTTTGACTGTTAAATCTTCTACCATTTGTAAATCGCTTTCATAGCCAACACCACAATTAACAAAAATTCTATTTCTCTTATTCATAGAGTAATTGGTGAATGAACCATCAATGAATTTAGAGTTTGGTATAACTACTACGTTATTATCAGGTTTTTTAAGGATTATGTTTCGTAAACTAATTTCAGTAACAAAACCCGAAACCCCATCAGCAGAAATAAAATCATTGATTTTAAGCTGGGGCATAAATGAAAGAATTAGTCCGCCAAAGGTATTACTTAGAGTTCCCTGTAAAGCTAAACCAACTGCTAAACCAACAACACCTGCACCGGCTAAAATACTTGTTAATACTTTATCGAGGTCTAAAACACCTAAAGCTATAAAGAAGCCAATTAAAATTATAATTACGAAGACTACTTTGGCAATTATTTCTTGAATAGATACTTGAGATATTTTTCTTAGAACGGTTCGTTTAAGAACTTTACGTATTCCTCTTGCTAGAAAGTAAAATAAAAACATGACTATAACAGCCATGGCTATATTGGGTAATTTTAGAATGATAGATTCTAACCAACCATCTAATTTATCCCATAAATTACTTACCGATTCTTCAACTGAGAAATTTGTTTGCATATACTTTTAATTTTCCTTTCAACGGGAATATATAAAGTATGAACAACAAATTAAAATGCATATCGCCCTAAACGGGCTATATGAAGTATATGAACAAAAGAAAAGTTTTAATGCATTAAAACTGGCTTAAATACCAGTGTAATTGCTTGGAGATATTTGCTTCAATTCCTTTTTTATTTCATCAGTAACTTCTAAAGTATCTATAAAATTGGCAATAGAATCCTTATTAATTTTCTCATTTGTACGGGTAAGTCCCTTTAAAGCTTCATACGGGTTAGGGTAGCTTTCTCGTCTTAATATTGTTTGAATAGCTTCAGCAACAACAGCCCAGTTGTTTTCTAAATCTTGCTCAAATTTCTCTTTATTTAAAAGTAATTTATTTAAGCCTTTTAATGTAGATTGAAAAGCAATGAGCGTATGGGCAAACGGTACACCAACGTTTCTTAGAACAGTGCTATCTGTCAAGTCTCTTTGCAATCTAGAAACAGGAAGTTTTGCAGATAAATGCTCAAAAATAGCATTGGCGATACCAAGATTCCCTTCAGAATTTTCAAAATCTATAGGGTTAACTTTATGTGGCATTGCCGATGAACCAACTTCACCTGCTTTAATTTTTTGTTTAAAATAGTCCATTGATACGTAAGTCCAAAAATCGCGATCAAGATCTAAAACAATTGTATTGATGCGTTTAAGACCATCGAATAAAGCCGCTAGGTGGTCATAGTGCTCTATTTGTGTTGTTGGAAATGAATGTTGTAGGCCTAATTTTTCTTGAACAAATTTTTGACCGAAGGCTCTCCAGTCAATATTAGGATAGGCAACTAAATGTGCATTGAAATTACCAGTTGCTCCACCAAATTTGGCTGCACTTGGTATATCGTTCAATAAATTAAATTGTTCTTTTAGACGAACTACATACACCATAATTTCCTTTCCTAATCGGGTAGGAGAGGCTGGTTGGCCGTGTGTTCTTGCCAACATAGGTATATCTGACCATTCTAATGTAAGCACATCAAGTTTCTCTAATAATTCAAAATATTGAGGTACATACACATCGTTCATTGCTTCCTTAATAGAAAGTGGAATGGCTGTATTGTTTATATCTTGTGACGTTAAGCCAAAGTGTATGAATTCTTTAAATTGTGATAAGCCTAAAGAATCAAATGCTTTTTTAATAAAGTATTCTACTGCTTTAACATCATGATTTGTTGTTCTCTCTATTTCTTTTATCTCCTGAGCATCAGAGGTAGAAAAATCAGTATAAATTTTTCGTAATGCGTCAAATTTAGAAACATCAAAAGAAGATAATTGGGGTAATGGAATTTCGCAAAGCGCAATGAAGTATTCTATTTCTACTCTTACCCTATATTTTATCAAAGCTTCTTCAGAAAAATAAGCTGATAAAGAATTGGTTTTTGAACTATATCGTCCATCAATAGGAGAAATAGCATTTAGTGCGTTAAGAGACATAATCTATGGTTAAATTAGTAAGGGGCAAATATACCTATTCATACTAAAGTTTTAAACACTAAACTCTTTAAGTTATAGCCAAAAAGCATCATTTAATCAACAATGTGATATGTCATGGTCATTATTTTTCTAAAACCTTTAAAGTCATTCTAGCGCGTGCCTTATACGCTGCACTTCCATTTTCATAATTCTGTTTTAATGTTTGAAGTAGCTCAGGGTGTATCCATTCTATTTTTTTGCCTAAAAATAAAAGTGTAGTCATTGAATATGCTTTTGGGGCAACTTTATGGTTACCTATTAGCCAGTCAAAGGCAGATTCTGAAATAGTATCTAGGTGATGATTTTTAAGTATATTATTTGATGTAGAAGTTTTTTTTGAAAAAAAATCTTGAACTAAAAGAAGGCAGATTTTCGAAGCGGGCCTAATAGATGACTCTAATTTTAAAAATCGTAAAGAATTTATAAATTGGTCTATGACGGGGTTAATAGAATTAAGATTCGTTTTAACCACAGATTCTAAAACCCAGCTTGCTTTACATGATATGGGGTCTAAATTTTCTTGAGATATTTCTACTAAGTACACCATAAGGTCTGGCTGAGCTTCAACGGTATTAGCCATTTTACTGCGATTTTCACGAGTTGCATTAACATAATTCAATGCTTCGTAAATCTCATCCTTATTCATAAAATTGTATCTTTAATCCATATGTTTCCCCAAATATGAAATTACTAAAAAAAATTAGCCTAGGTGTGGTTGTTGTATTTATAGCCATGCAATTTTTCAGTCCTACAAAAAACATTTCACCTGGTAACCATACCGCAGTTTTTATAAAAGAGACAAACCCTACTCCAGAACTTCAAAGAACATTCAAAACTTCATGTTATGATTGTCATAGCAATAACACAGAATATCCCTGGTATAATAATGTAGCGCCTATTTCTTATTGGTTGGCTGACCATGTGAATGAAGGTAAAGAACATTTGAATTTTTCTGAATGGGAAAATTATTCCCTTACTAAAAAGGACCATTTATTAGAAGAAATAGAAGAAGAGGTCTCTAATGGTAAAATGCCATTATCTCAGTATACTTTAATACATGCAGATACTAAACTTTCTGTAAGTGAAGTAACTGATTTGGTAGAATGGGTAAGGCAAACCAGAATCATTTATCAATTAGGGAAGCAACCAAAATAGGTACGCCGTCAACTGCATTTTCGGCTATTACTGTTATATTATTTTTTTCTGAATTCTTAATAGCTGGTTTGGGGTCAATGAAATAAATAGGTGTACTGGCATCTACAAAATCTATTAGGCTTGCCGCTGGATATACCTGCATAGAGGTTCCAATAATAATTAAAATATCAGCTTTTTCTGTAATCGAAATTGCATCTTCTAAGAGGGGTACAGCTTCACCGAACCAAACAATATGAGGTCTAATTTGAAATCCGTTTATGCAGGTGTCACCAAGTAAAATATCTTTCTGCCATTCAAATATATTTTCGGTACTATCAGTACTTTTTGCTTTTAATAACTCTCCGTGTAAGTGAATTACATTAGAGCTACCGGCACGTTCGTGTAAATCATCAACATTTTGAGTGATAATATGGACATTGTATTCCATTTCTAAAGCAACTAAAGCTTTATGTGCATCATTAGGGTGTACCGTTAATAATTGTCTCCTGCGTTGATTATAGAATTCAAGTACTAATTCTGGATTGTTCCGAAACCCTTCCGGTGTAGCTACTTCCATAACATCATGTCCTTCCCAAAGACCATCAGCATCTCTAAAAGTTTTTAATCCGCTTTCTGCCGAAATACCGGCTCCCGTTAATACAACAATATTTTTCATGGAGGTAAAAATTAAGCTTAAAAATATACTTTTCTTATCTTGGATGCATGATTGATATGAAGCTTTTAGCATATTTAGAAGAAATTATTTCAGAAAAAAGAAAAGAGAGATTTACTGAGATATTAAATGAACGCACAGATTATATAACCGTCGCCGTAGAAGATGTGTTTCAAATGCATAATACAAGCGCTGTAATAAGAAGTTGTGAGTCTTTTGGGGTGCAGACCGCTCACTTAATTGAAGGGAAATATGGTCAACGCTTAGATGAGGAAATTGCTATGGGTGCGCAGAAATGGGTAGATATTAAACGATACAAAGATTCAAAAGCGGTAATTGATTCATTAAGGGGGCAAGGTTACAAAATTGTAGCTACTAGTCCGCATGCAGATAGTTCATTGTTGCAAAATTTCGAGATAAATAGTAAAACGGCGCTATTTTTTGGAACCGAGAACAAAGGCTTAAGTGATTATGTTCTTGAAAATGCAGATTCTCATTTAAAGATACCCATGGTGGGTTTTACTGAAAGTTTGAATATATCTGTTTCTGCAGCAATCATATTACAACACTTAACAACAAAATTAAAAGCTTCGGATATTGATTGGAGGTTGACAGAAGAAGAAAGATTGGAAAGGCGCTTAGACTGGACCAAAAAATCGATTAAAAGTATTGATGATATTTTAGAAAGATATTATACATATAATTAAAAAATACTTAACTTAATGGTGATTAACTAATTGACCAACAAATGAATACCTTATTAATAATTCTCGCAATACTCTTAGCCCTAATTGTAGTACTAGCATTAATAGCCCCTAAAACCTATCATGTTTATAGGAGCATAACAGTAGACCAGCCACCAGAATTGGTCTGGGAACATTTAAAATTTTTAAGGAAACAGCAAGAATGGTCTCCGTGGGCTCAAAAAGATCCTAACATGGAATTAAAGTTTACGGGAGAAGATGGCAGCGTAGGTGCAATTAGCCAATGGAACGGTAATAAAGATGTAGGTGAAGGCGAGCAAGAAATAACACGAATTGTGGAGGGTAAACGTATAGAGCAAGACTTACGGTTTTTTAAACCTTATAAATCACAATCTGATTGTTATATGAATCTTGATGCTTTAGATGGAAATAAAAGTAAGGTTACTTGGGGTTTCTCTGGTAAAAATAAATTTCCTATGAGTATTATGATGCTATTTATGAGTATGGATAAAATGGTAGGAAAGGATTTTGAACAAGGATTACAGAATTTAAAAGATAATTTAAATAATGGCATATGATAGCATGGTTTGAAATTCCGGTGAAGAATATGGAACGAGCTAAAAAGTTCTATGAATCAATATTAGAAGTGACGATTACGGTTAATAATTTTGGGGAATTTGTGATGGGTCTATTTCCTGATAAACCTGTTTTGGGTCAAGCAAATGGTGCCTTAGTTCAACATGAACACTATGTGCCAAGTTTAAGCGAAGGTGCGCTAATCTATTTTGCTTGTGAAGATGCCGCCATAGTTTTAGGTAAAGTAGAAAAAGCTGGCGGACAAGTATTACAACCAAAAACCGAAATAGGGGATGAACATGGGTTTATGGGGCTTTTAAAGGATACTGAGGGCAATAGAATTGCTGTACACTCAAATACTTAAATTATTGCTTAATTAACCAGTTCTAATAAAGCAATATCATATTCATTATCTAAAACAACTTCACCATTTTCAACGGTTAATTCTACTTCAGAATAACGATCATAAATTTTTGTGCCATTGCCAAATACGCCCTTTACAGAAATTGATTTTTTGCCCTTTGGCAAATCTAAACCAATTACCACTTTGTCTACAAAATCAGCATTGCTAAAATACCTGCTAAAGACATATGGAGCTTTTGTAATTTTTTTATGAATACCGGCTCCTATAGATGGGTGGTCATTTCTAAAAGTCCCTAGTTTTTGCCAGTAGGCTAAAGTTTCTTTTGTTTTTGGAATACTGTCCAATTCATTCCAGTTCATAAAAGAACGCAGTGTGGCATCGCCTTCGGTGCCTTCAATGGTTAAATCTCTTGCCGTTTCATCACCATAATATATTTGTGATGCACCTGGAGTTAGTAATAGAACGTTAGCCGCTCTTTTTGGGTTGGTTCTATCTTGGTCAAAAGGTTGCCCGTCATCATGCGATGTAAGGTAGTTTAAAACACTTTTGTCTTTAAAAGTAGTATGCAATAACTTACTGTATTTTGTAAAAATGGTTTCGTATTCTTTGTTTGCATCCGTTTTTAGTTCAAAGTTTATTAGACTTTTAAAGCCGTTATCAAAATAATTTACTTTTTTATCACCCAAATCAAATTCCTGTCCGCCAGAAATTCCGTAATTATATACTTCTCCAACCATGTAAAACGGATTGTCATCAAGTACTTTATCTTTATTCTTCTTCTTCCAAAGTTCAAATGCTATTGAAGCTTCTTTGTATAATTCTGCCCATGCATTTTCGTTGGCATGTTTTACGGTATCTACTCTAAAACCATCAACGCCATATTTGTTAACATAATCGGTAAGCCATTTAATAATATAAAAACGAGGAGCTCTTGGATAGCCTGTTCTGTCAAAAAACAGCTCTAATTCATCTAATTCTTCACTTAGTCTACCTTCTGCTTTCCATTTAGCAAGTAATGCATCTGGTAAATTTACGGCAGCATCAGATTCGGTTAATATGTCTGGTAGATTGGCAACTAAAGTACAGGCTGTTGTATTCTCGTATGTGGTGAATTCACAAGTAGGGGAGGTTCTTACCCATTCTTCTGGCCAAACTGAATCTTCTTTGGTAACTGGACCGGTGTGGTTTAATACTACATCTAATAAAATACGAATACCATACTCATGCGCAGTTTTAATTAAAGTGTCTAAATCTTTATTCGTTCCAAAATTTGGATCAAGAGCTGTCCAGTCTTTAGCCCAATACCCATGATACCCGTAGGTGTTACCTGTGCCTTCATCAGTAGCTCCATGAATTTGTTCTACAACTGGTGTAAACCAAATTGCGTTGACACCTAGGTCAGAGAAATAACCATCTTTAATCTTTTCTGTTATACCTTGAATATCGCCGCCTAAAAATCCTCTGAGCTCACCTGTTTCTTTATTACGCTCAAAATTTAAGTCGTTATCTGGATTTGCATTATTAAATCTGTCCGTAAGTAGAAAATATACGGTAGCAGCTTCCCATTGAAAATTCGGATTCTTTTTAAGAGTTTCAATTGTGTCCTTTACAACGGCTATATTTTCTGTCTTGTCTTTACTTTTTGGTTGGCAAGAAGTTATTGCTATAGATAATAGCCCAAGTAAGAGTACATTTTTCATTTCCCTGTTATTTGCATTAAAACTATAACAAGGATTCCGTTTTAAAAAATATTATTTCTTTCTGTTAAGAACTTTATACTCTTCATAGCAACTGCTAATAGCGTCAAGTATCTGAAGGTCATTGGCTGTAGAAATAAAAGATTTTGAATAATTGCAATTATTCAAAATATCTTGAATATCAACTTTTTCTAGTTGAAGAAATTCTGTAAGCGTTTCTCTATCAAATTTAGAGGCCAGTAAATTACGAATATCATCGTCCTCTCGCATTTGTCTAAGCTTCCGCATTTGTGCAGGTTTCTTGCCAAAAAGGTTCCGTAATAAATCTGCAGGGTTAAGAATAGCACCTAAAACTTTAGTAACAGCGCTTGGATTCTTGTTTCCACCTTCATAGCTTACTCCTAAGCCAGATATACTGTACTGGTAAGCATTGTTGATGGGAAGATTTTTTACGTCAATTTCAAGGTAACCGGTAAGTTGATATGGTCTTACAATAACCTCTTCTAGTGCATAAGCAAGCTCTGTTAACGCAATTTCCGTATCCTTAAATTTAAACATATCGTTCGTAACTCTAATTTTTTGGGATTTAAAACCTAGAAACGAAAAATATAAGGTGTCGTTTACCGCAGCAGCAATTGAAAATTCACCTTTTTCATTGGTAATTGTACCAAAAACTTGGTTTAGGTTAACAACATGTACACTTTCTAGAGGTTCATCTGTTTGGGCATTTATCACCACAGCGTTAAGGCGTTGACCTTCTTCTGACTCTTGTGATAAGCCTATAAATGAAACGAAAAGAATTGTAAGCGATAAAAGATATTTCATTGTACTGACGCGTAATTAGGATACAAACAAAACAAAAAAAATACGCCGAAGCGTATTTTTAATATACAATTAACTAAAAGAAATCTCCTTTTCTTTTGGTTGTACGTCGTTTTCCTGAGTTAGGTGAACTAGATTCGCTTTTGTCTCGTCTTCTTCCTTTAGACTCAGAGCTACCCTCTTTTCTTCCTCTTGAACCACGATCATCATCTCTTCTTCCGCCACCGCTGCTTCTTTTTCCTTTATAGCCGCCACCGAAACCGCTTCCGCCGCTTCTTCGTCTGTTGCCGCCTCCGCCACCACCAGGGTTTTTAGAAACTTCAACGTTAACAAAACGACCATCTACCTTAAATTCCGTGAATTTGTCAAGAATTTGCTGTGTAACTTCTGCTTCAGTATTAAAGAAAGAAAAACTCTCTTTTACATCTACTTTAAATACATCTTCTTGTCCTAAACCAACCGTATCTCTAATGAAGTCTTTTAATGACATCCAATCATAACCGTCTCTTTCACCAACGTTTACAAAATAACGAACTGCACCACTAGTTGGTATTTCTGCTCTATCTCTTCCTTCACCACGGTCTCTACCGCTATCGGAAGAGTTTAAGTCTTTGGATTTATTGTAGTAATTGAAGAATCTAGTAAATTCAACAGAAACTATTTTCTTGATCAATTCTTCACGGTCAATACCTTCAAGAACATCATTAATGGCAGGTAGATATGCATCTACATCTTCATTAATCTCAGTATCCTTAATCTTATTTGCTAAGTGATATAATTGAATTTCACAGATTTCCATTCCCGTAGGAATTTTTTTCAATATAAATTTTTGATTGATTTTATTCTCGATCGCCTTAATCTTGCGTTGTTCACTACGGGTAACAATAACCATAGAAATACCAGATTTACCGGCTCTACCAGTTCTACCACTACGGTGAGTATATGTTTCGATTTCATCTGGTAATTGGTAGTTGATAACATGTGTAATATCATCAACATCAATACCACGTGCAGCAACATCTGTTGCTACAAGCATTTGAATCTGCTTTTTGCGGAAAGAGTTCATTACCAAATCTCTTTGGTTTTGGCTTAAATCTCCATGTAAAGCACCGGCATTGTATCCGTCTTCAATTAATTTTTCGGCAACTTTTTGAGTATCACGTTTTGTTCTACAGAAAATTACAGAAAATATATCTGGATTTGTATCTGCTAATCTTTTTAATGCAGGATAACGATCTCTACCACCAACAACATAATATTCATGTTGTACGGTAGAAGCACCAGAATTTTTAGCACCCACAGTAATTTCTTGTGGAGAGTGCATAAATTTCTTTGCAATTATAGAAACCTCTTTAGGCATCGTTGCAGAGAATAACCATGTAGATTTATCATTAGGCGTACCAGAAAGAATATCTTTAATGTCTTCCATGAAGCCCATGTTCAACATTTCATCAGCCTCATCTAATATGCAATAGTCAATCTTGGAAATATCCACAAGACGTCTACTGATCATATCTTTCATTCTACCAGGCGTAGCTACAATAATTTGAGCTCCTCGTTTTATTTGTCTTGCTTGTTCTGTAATACTTGCACCACCATAAATGGCAACTACATTAATATTACGTTCGTATTTAGAATACGCTTGCATTTCTTTCGTTATCTGCAAGCATAGCTCACGAGTAGGGGAAAGAATTAAACCTTGTGTAGTTCTGCTATCGCTATCAATTTTTTGAATTAATGGAAAACCGAATGCGGCAGTTTTACCTGTACCTGTTTGCGCTAAGGCAACTAAGTCGGTTTCACTTTCCAATAAAATAGGGATTGCTTTTTCTTGAACTTCTGAAGGGGTCTCAAAACCCATATCAGTAATAGCATCTAATAGAGACTTTTGCAGTCCTAGTGCTTCAAACTTTGTCATAATATGTTATACTAAATCGCAAATATGAATGTTGCATAGAGCGATTATCGTATATAACCTATTTAGACTCAGGGCAACACATGCTATACTAGCGGCGTTAATTAAGCGGCAAAGGTACTGCGAATATTTGAATCAGTATAATTTATTGGGAAAGTAATACTATGGTGCTAGTAAATACCCATATATAGAAAGGGATGCGCCGGTAATGCCAAAGATAATCATTAGCCCAATTAATCCTTTTTGAAGCCTAGGGTTATCATAAATGATTATACAAACAGCACCAAGCACGATACAAATTTGAAAAAATAGCAATGCATAATCAAATCTTTTGGTGGCGTAGTCATAAGATTTTGTCAATCTTTCCCATTCTTTAACGCCGGTAATGATACCCATTTCACCTTCAATATCTTGTACCCAGTTTTCTTTGCCTACATGTTTGGAGCCTAATAAGATTTCTGTTTTTTCTGATTCGTATTTGATTATTTTTTCTCCTACTTCAGCTATTTTTTGTTCAATTACAGGTTTTTTTTCTTCGGAAACGATACCACTTTCGATCAAAGCTTTTAGGTAATCTAGTTCGCTTTCTTTTAAACTTTCTTTTATGCTTTTAGATTGATACCAGTTAGAGTAGCTTACCACATTATTATGGGCAATCATCATTTCTTCTTCCAATTCGCCATTTACCATTTGCGATATTGCCATAAGAGCGGCAAATAATGCGATAAGTACACCGCCAATGGCTTCTGCACGTTCAGATGCAACCGATACAACAACCGTTTCCCCTTTATTTTTCTCCTGTAACATGAATACTATTTAGGTATGTAATCAATTTTTTGAATGCCAGTGCGCGGTGGCTAATTTTGTTTTTAATGGTTAAAGGTAGCTCTGCAAAAGTTTCTTTATATCCATTTGGTTGAAATATTGGATCGTATCCAAAACCATTTTCTCCTCGTTTGCTTGCTGTAATTACGCCTTCTATTTTGCCTTCAAATATATGTGTTTTACCATTTAGGTTTAAAGCGATTACAGTTTGAAAGTAAGCTGATCTATCTTTTTTGCTGCTTAAGTTAGTTAATAATTTATCCATATTGGCATTTGAATCTGCCTGTGTACCGGCATATCGCGCAGAATACACTCCTGGTTCGTCATTAAGAGAATTAACTAGTAAACCTGTATCATCTGCAAAACATGATAGTTGGTAGTTATTTGTTACAAAATCTGCCTTTAGTTTTGCATTTCCCTCAAGTGTATCCGCTGTTTCTGGTATATCTGTTGTACAACCTATAGTTTCTAAATTTATTAGTTCTATTTGGTTAGGAACCAATTGTTGAACTTCTTTTAGTTTATTTGGGTTGTGAGTGGCAAATACAAGCTTCATGCTAACAATTTGGAATTTGGTTTGTTAATTTACATTATCAAAAGTAGTAATTTTATAAAATGGAATTAAAAGTACCACCAGCTTTAGTGTTTGTATGTTTTGGATTGATAATGTATTTATTAGCAGAATTTCTACCAATTGGTTATTTTGACTTTTACGGTAGAATGTTGCTTGTTAAAATTTTAGTAGGCTTGGGTGTGTTAATTGCAATTATGGCGCTGTTGCAGTTTGGTAGGGCAAAAACTACTATAGATCCAACAAAACCGGATAAAGCTTCAAATTTAGTAGTAGGGGGTATTTTTAAGTTTTCTCGTAATCCATTGTACTTATCTTTACTATTGATTTTGTTAGCCCTGGGTGTTTTTTTAGGAAATGCATTTAATATTTTAATAGCTGCTACATTTGTGGGATATATGAATCGTTTTCAAATTATTCCTGAAGAACGAATTCTCTTAGAAAAATTTGGGCGTTCCTTTAAAGATTATTGTATCTTAACAAGGCGCTGGTTCTAGAAAGTCTCACTTTCAATTATATTAGTCTTTGTGCTAATATTTAAATATATTATTGAATTAGCTTATAATTTAATATATTAGCGTAATAACTAATAGTAATGATAGCGATAATCACTGGAGACATCATAAATTCTGAAAATCATCCAAGTTCTCAATGGATTGACTTATTAAAGAATTACTTCAACCAATTTGGGGCATCCCCAATGAATTGGGAAATTTATCGTGGAGATGAATTCCAATTAAAGGTAACGGAGAAAAATGCTTTATTTACAGCTATACGTATTAAGGCTATGTTGAAATCCATAAAGGGCTTAGATGTTAGAATGGGTGTTGGCATTGGTCTAGAAACGTATATAGGTACAGGTGTAACAGAATCTAATGGACCAGCTTACCAAAGGTCAGGACGAAATTTTGAAACCTTAAAAGAAAGTAAAGTAAATCTTAGTATTGCAACTGGTGATACTAGTAAAGACCGCACATTAAATTTAATGTTACGTTTAGCATTGGACTTTATGGATGATTGGAGTGTAGTTTCTGCAGAGATTGTAACATTGGCACTTGACTATCCACAATTTTCACAGAAAGAAATAGCACAACGATTGGGAATAAAGCAATCTGCTGTAAGTCAGCGTTTAAAAAGAGCACGATTAGATCTAGTATTAGATGTATTATCATATTATAAAGAATTAATTACAGTAAAATAAATATGCTGATTTTTATAAAACTAGTACTTGGTCATCTAATTGGGGACTTTGTTTTACAACCAAAAAAATGGGTACTTCATAAACAAGCAAATAAAATAACATCCAAATATTTATATCTACATGTACTACTGCATTTTGCTTTGTACATGCTTTTACTGTGGAATTTGTCTTTATGGACAATTGCCTTTGTAGTTGCAATTACCCATTTAGCTATAGATATTTTAAAGTTGTATGCCAATGAAATGGTTAAGAAAAAGAGCATTCCGTTTTTTATAGATCAAATACTTCATATACTGGTTATTTATTGCTGCGCATTTTATACTGATCTATATACCCATACCTTATCTCTCTTTGAAAATCTAGATTGGTATTTGGTAACGGCAATTGTTTTTGTTACCTACCCAGCGTCAATTATTATGGGTCAGGTTTTAGAAGGTATGTCAAATCAGATAGAGACAGATCACAAATCGCTGCATAATGCTGGTAAGTACATAGGTATCATTGAACGTCTATTTGTATTGATATTTATAGTTATAGGTAGGTGGGAAGTTATCGGGTTATTAATAGCCGCTAAATCTGTTTTTAGATTCAATGATCTTAAAGAGCGAAATAATAGAAAGTTAACAGAGTATATTTTAATAGGTACTTTGGTTAGTTTCGGCATGGCTATTCTGGCTGGACTCCTTTATATTTCATAAATAATTTACAATGGTAAAAAAGTATTTTTTGCTCTGGTTGGTGTTGTTGGTATTCGTCCCAAAGGTAACTTGCCAAGTAGGTGAATTTGAATCTTTTGATGGGGTACACATAACCTACACTGATGAAGGGCAAGGTGAGCCGATTTTATTACTGCACGGCTTTATAAATTCTAGAAAATCTTGGAAGAAAACAGCTTTAAAACAAGATTTACTTGATTCTGGCTATCGCGTAATTATACCTGATATGCGGGGCAATGGAGATTCTGATAAACCGCAAACAGATATAGCATATAAAAATAATGCAGAGGTAAAAGATTTGATTCTATTAATGAATCATCTGAATATGGAATCCTATAAAGCAATAGGCTACTCAAGAGGTAGCATTGTGTTGGCAAAATTATTAACCGAAGATGCTAGAGTTGCAAAAGCCGTATTAGGTGGTATGGGTATAGACTTTACGAATACAAATTGGGACCGGAGAATAATGTTCGCAAAAGCTTTTGATGGTGATGTAAATGAAATAACGAAAGGCGCTGTGGACTATGCAAAATCTATTAATGCAGATTTACGGTCACTTCATTTGCAACAAAAATACCAGCCAGTAACTTCTGTAGAAGACTTAAATAAAATTAAGATAGCGGTACTTGTAATTTGCGGAGATGAAGATTCGGATAACGGTAGCGCAGAAGAATTACGCAATGCATTAGGGAACGGAAAATTGAATAGAGTACCCGGTGATCACAATGGAACATATAAAACAGAAGATTTCTCTAATTCTATTCTAAAATTTTTAAAATAAAGAATGTCTTTTTGTCAAATTACATCATAACAAAAGCTTTTTGTTTTATTTCCAAGATATCACATATCAGGATAAATTAAATTTTTACTTTTGCTACTTATTTTAACGACAAAAATTCCTATCCAAACCAAAGAGAATAATGGTAGAAGTAAGTAGAAAATACGTTTTTGATTTTGATAGTACGTTAACTAGGGTAGAGGCTTTAGATGTTCTTGCAGAAATGACTTTAGAAGGAAGGTCTAATAAAGATGAAGTAATTAAAGAAATACAAAAGATTACCAATTTAGGTATTGACGGTGATATTTCATTTACAGAGTCATTAGAGCGTAGAATTAAGTTATTACATGCTAAAAAAGAGGATTTAGATGGACTGGTTGAGCAGTTAAGAAGCAAAATATCTAAATCTATAGAATCTAATAAAGACTTTTTTGAAAAATATGCAGATGATATCTATGTGATATCTTGTGGATTTAAAGAGTTTATAGACCCAATTGTAAAAGAATACAATATACCTTCTGATCGAGTGTATGCAAATACATTTAAATTCGACGAAGAAGGAAATATCATCGGTTTCGATGAAATGAATGTACTATCCCAGCACAATGGTAAAATTGATTGCCTAAAGCAAATGAATTTGGACGGGGAAGTTCAAGTTATTGGAGATGGTTACAGTGATTATGTAATGCGCGAGGCAGGTATAGCAGATAAGTTTTTTGCTTATACGGAAAACGTGCATAGAGAGAAAGCCGCAAATAATGCGGATTATGTTACACCAAGTTTAGATGAATTTTTATTTGTGAACAAGTTGCCAAGAAATATTTCGTACCCAAAGAATAGGATTAAGGTCCTGCTATTAGAAAACGTGCACACTGCTGCATTCGATAATCTATCAGAAGACGGTTTTTCCGTTGAATTGATCAAACATAGTTTGTCTGAAGAAGAGTTGATCGAAAAAATCAAGGGCGTTCACGTTCTAGGTATTCGTTCAAAAACACAGGTTACACAAACTGTTTTAGATGCTGCCGATAAACTATTGGTGGTTGGTGCTTTTTGTATAGGAACCACCCAGATAGATTTAGAGACAGCCAAAAAGAAAGGTATTGTAGTTTTCAATGCTCCTTATAGTAATACTAGATCTGTTGTAGAATTGGCAATAGGTGAAATTATTATGCTAATGAGAAGTGTTTTTGATCGTAGTAGAGAAATTCACGAAGGTCAATGGCAAAAAACAGCGGCAGGTTCAAGAGAAGTTCGAGGTAAAAACTTAGGTATCGTTGGTTACGGTAATATTGGTAAGCAATTATCTGTATTAGCAGAAGCTATGGGTATGCGTGTTTATTACTATGATGTGGATGATAAATTAGCTTTAGGTAATGCGGTAAAATGCAATACGCTAGAAGATTTATTAAGCGTATCTGATGTAGTTACTTTGCATATTGATGATAATAAAGCGAATAAAAACTTTATTGGTGAGCGTGAAATAAAGCAAATGAAAAAAGGTGCAATGCTAATTAACCTTTCTAGAGGTTTTGTAGTTGATATTGATGCCCTTGCAGAAGGTTTGAAAAATGGTCATGTTGGTGGTGCTGCTGTAGATGTTTATCCAGATGAGCCCGCTAGTAATGGAGATTTTCAAACAAAGTTACAAGGTTTTCCAAATGTAATTTTAACTCCTCATGTTGGTGGTAGTACAGAAGAGGCACAGCGAGATATCGCAGATTTTGTACCGAATAAGATAATGGATTATATTAATTCTGGTAATACTGTCGATGCAGTTAATTTCCCAAATATTCGTTTACCAAAACAAAATAAATCGCACCGTTTTTTACATATTCATAAGAATGTGCCAGGTATAATGGCGAAAATCAACAAAGTATTGGCTCAGTACGAATTGAATATTAATAGTCAGTATTTATCTACTGATAATGAAGTTGGTTACGTAATTACAGATTTAGACAAGGAATACAACAAGGAAGTAATTAAAGAATTGAAGAAGGTAGAGAACACAATTAAGTTTAGAGTGCTTTACTAGTAAATTAAGAAAAGTTATATCTTTTATATTCAAAAATGCAAGTTGAGAAACTTGCATTTTTTTTTGACCAACTTTTAGGTTTTTCTACAACATTTTTGAAAATGTGTGGTTATGGTTATGATACATTTATATCTTGTAGGAAATATCTTTAAATATGCTGAAAAGGATTTTATCTAAATTTAAATCTGGTAATAGTTTTAACAACTATTATCTATTGGCTTTTACTGTAATTGTATTAACGATTATTATACAATCAATAATTCAGTATTCTTTAGCAAGACAACGTCAAGATGCATTAAGAATAAATGAGGCAGGTAGACAAAGAATGTTGTCTCAGTTTATTGTTAAGAGTGTTTATGAGTGTAATTATGGTACTTGTGATTATGGTGAGTTGCGTTTAGCAATGAAAAAGCTATCAAATACAAATACGGCGCTACAACAAGGAAACGAAGAAACCGGTATTCCAGAATTAAATAATGAAGAAATTCAAAACAATTTCAATAAGCTACAGCCACATATAGATTATATTCTTGAATCTTTAGATGATTTTAATGAATTAGGTGAAGTGGATATGGAAAGTCTGTCATCTGAATCAGATCAATTTTTGGTAGTTATGGATACTATTGTGGGGCAATTTCAGAAAGCCTCAGAAAAGGATATCAAAACACTTATGATTGTTGAGTTAGAGCTTGCTGTATTTTCCTTGTTGATTTTGATTTTTGAAATTTTCTTTTTTATAAATCCTTCTATAAAAAAGATGGCAATCCAAAATCAAAAATTAAAAGAAATTAATTGGCATCAAACCCATGCTTTCGAATCGCACATGAAAAATATTAAGAACTATAATCACATTCTTAAGATTGAAAAAAACATGGAGCATAAAGAAGAATTAATTTCTTTTTTAATGGAAGAACTTAATGATCTAGAAATAGTCTCTAATAACATGGTAAAATCATTAATGAAACCAGCATAAGTAATTTTAATGCATGGATAAAGCCCTGATTTATTGATGATGGTAAGGCTCATTTTTTAAAATTGTGTAAGCTCTATAAATTTGCTCAGTAATAAATAAACGCACCATTTGATGTGAAAATGTCATTTTAGATAAACTTATTTTTCCTGATGCCTTTGCATATATGTCGTTACTAAATCCATAGGGTCCACCAATTAAAAAAACCAATTGCTTAATGCCAGAATTCATTTTCTTTTGAAGGTATTGTGAAAACTCCACAGAAGTATATTGTTTACCTTTTTCATCAAAAAGTATTAGAATATCTGTTGGTGCTAATTTTTTAAGGATAAGTTCACCTTCTTTTTCCTTTTGTTGGTCTTCAGATAAATTCTTTGTCTTTTTTAAATCAGGTATCAATTCAATTTCAAAATTGACATAGTGCTGTAGTCTTTTCTGATATATTTCAATAAGCTCTTGCAGTTGAGAACTATCTGTCTTGCCAATGGCTAAAAGTTTTATAGTCATATGTCAAAAGTAAATCAATTTCGCAAATGGATTTGTAAATTAGCAATACAATAGATATTACAAATATGATTTCAGAAGAACAATTTAAAGAAGAGATAACATTAATCATTGCAAATGCCATTCGTGAAGATGTTGGTGATGGTGATCATAGTTCGTTGGCATGTATACCAGAATCTGCAACAGGTAAAGCAAAATTGTTAGTGAAAGATGAAGGTATAATTGCTGGAGTGGATTTTGCTGAACTTGTATTTTACTTTGTAGATCCTAGTTTAAAAATAGAAGTTTTAATTAAAGATGGTTCACCAGTAAGTCATGGAGATATTGTTTTTTATGTAGAAGGTAGTTCTCAAAGTATTCTAAAGGCAGAGCGCTTGGTATTGAACGCCATGCAAAGAATGAGTGCGATAGCTACAAAAACTAATATGTTCGTTAATCTTTTAAAAGGGACGGGAACAAAGATTTTAGATACAAGAAAAACCACTCCAGGTATACGAGCGCTAGAAAAATGGGCAGTAAAAATTGGCGGAGGAGAGAACCATAGGTTCGCATTGTATGATATGATAATGCTGAAGGATAATCATATTGATTTTGCTGGAGGAATTACAAAAGCCATCGATAAGACGAAGAAGTACTTAAAAGAAACAGGTCGTGATTTAAAAATCATCGTTGAAGCAAGAGATTTAGAGGAGATAAAAGAGATTTTAGAGTCGGAAGGGGTATATCGTATATTAATAGATAATTTTAATTACGAAGACACTAGAGAAGCTGTTAAATTAATAGGCAACACCTGTTTAACCGAGTCTTCTGGTGGAATTAATGAGAAGACTATTAGGGAGTATGCAGAGTGTGGTGTAGATTTTATTTCTTCTGGAGCATTGACTCACTCGGTTTATAACCTAGATTTGAGTTTAAAAGCAGTGTAGATGTCTTTAGAGGTCGAAGAAAAATTAGAAAAGATTCCTATCATAAATTGGTTTGTTCTGTTTTTGAAAAAAATTAGATTACCAGGTTTTGAAGGGCTTTCTGTGTATGACCTTATAGAGATGTATGTACTTGGTATTTTAAGAGGTACGCTTTCTACTCGCGCCAGTGCCATTGCTTTTAGCTTGTTTATGGCTTTGTTTCCGTTGATTATATTTATGGTTACTTTGGTACCTTTTTTATTGCCATATATAAGTATTGAACATGGTGATTTTGAAGTGCAATTTCGATTGTTTTTAGAGTCATTCTTACCAAATGCTACAGGTGATTATTTTGGGGAGGTATTTCAACAAATTAAAGATCAGAAACGAGGAGGTTTACTTTCTTCTTCATTTTTACTTTCTATTTTTTTAGTGGCAAATGGCGTAAACGCTATTTTTGGAGGGTTTGAAACATCATATCATATTGATCTAACACGACATTTTTTTAGACAATACCTGTATGCATTAATGGTAGGTTTAATATTATCTATTTTAATTTTAGTGGGCTTTGTGGCGTTTATATATTTTGAATTCTATGTACTTGGTTACTTATCTGAATTCGCAGCAAAACAAGGTGGTTATATTTTAGGTGAAGATGAAGTGGTAGGTGTGCAGATAGCAAAAGTGTTATTCTTTATAATATTATCTTATTTCACTACAGCAATTCTGTATTACTTTGGAACGAGGGAAGGAAGGCAAGCAAAATTCTTTTCTTTTGGAGCTTTGATGACTACAACGTTGTTTTTAATTACCTCATATCTTTTTGGTATCTACGTGGAAAAATTTGCTAGATACAATGAATTATATGGTGCATTAGGTGGATTATTAATTTTAATGGTCTACATCTGGTTAAATTCTAATATATTGCTACTTGGGTTTGAACTGAACGCATCTCTCAACACATTACGCAAAATCACAAAAAAAGAATGATAAACAAAACTGTACAATTAAGTATTCTCTTTACATTATTTATTTCAATGAGCATTTCTGCACAATCCGTTTTTGGTAAGTGGAAAACTATTGATGATCGTACCGGTTTGCCTAAAGGTGTTATTGAAATTTATAAAAAAGAAGGGTTAATGTATGGTAAGGTCATAAAAATCTTAGAAGAAGGTAAAGAAGGAGTTACTTGTGTAAAATGTGATGGAGATTTAAAAGATAAACCCGTAGAAGGAATGGAAATTATTACTGCAGGTAAACTTCATGATGATGGTGAATGGAAAGGTAAAAGACTCTTTGATCCAGAACAAGCCATGACATTCCGTTTTAAAATATGGTTGAATCCTGATAATTCGAATGAATTAAAGGTGAGAGGATATTTGGCTTTTATCTTTAGAACCCAAACTTGGGTGCGAGTGGAAGGATAAATATGGCAAACTTTATTAATGTAATATTACCAATTCCTTTAGAGCTTAGTTTTACCTATAGTATAACTGAAGAGGAGGCTAAGATACTACAGCCAGGTATGCGAGTAGCCGTGCCATTTGGTAAATCCAAGATATATACCGGTATTATTTTTAGTGTTCATCAAAATCCGCCAGAAGCTTATGAAGCAAAGGAGATACATGAAATACTAGACGATTATCCTATTGTAAATGCTACTCAATTAAAGCATTGGGAATGGATAGCTACCTATTATATGTGCACATTGGGTGAAGTTGTACGTAGTGCCTTACCAGGAGCTTTTTTACTAGAAAGTGAAACCCTGGTACTTAGAAATACTGAATATGATATTGATGAGAATGAGCTTTTAGATGATGAATTCTTAGTTTTTGAAGCACTTCAGCATCAGTCTATACTTAAGGTTCAGGAAGTTTCTGCCATTGTTGAAAGAAAAAATGTACTGCCAATTTTACAGCGATTACTAGAGAAAAAAGTAATTGTACTTAAAGAAGAGGTGTATGAACAGTATAAACCTAAGTTGGTACGATATGTTAAATTGGGAGAAGAACATGCATCTGATGAAAAATTAGAAGAACTTTTAAATTCACTGACTAGAGCACCTAAGCAAAGTCAAGTCGTTCTTTCTCTATTTCAACTGCAGGCAAAAAGTCAAAAACCAATTAAAGTTAGTGAGCTTGAAAAATTAAGCAACACTTCAAAGGCAATTATAAAGACTTTGGTTGATAAAGGTATTCTAGAAGAATACTTTATTAAAACCGATCGGGTTAGTTATGATGGAGAAAGTGACAATTCCGAAACTAAAGATTTAAACGAATTTCAAGAAGCTGCCTTAGTTGATATTAAGTCGGCATTCGGGGAAAATAAAGTTACCTTATTAAAAGGGGTAACATCTTCGGGTAAGACAGAAGTCTATGTAAAATTAATAGAAGAGTGCCTGGAAAAAGGATTGCAAGCGCTGTATCTATTGCCGGAAATTGCATTGACTACACAGCTAATAAGCAGGCTGCAAGAATATTTTGGTGAAAAAATCGCAATTTATCATTCAAAATATAACGTACAAGAGCGAGTAGAAGTTTGGCAGAATGTTTTGCAATCAAAGCCAAAGGCGCAATTAGTGATAGGGGCAAGGTCAGCAATGTATTTGCCATTTAGTAAGTTGGGGTTGGTTATTGTAGATGAAGAACATGAAAGTTCATTTAAACAATTTGATCCCGCACCAAGATATCATGCAAGAGATGCGGCAATTGTGTTAGGTCATCTTCATAAAGCAAATATTCTTTTAGGCTCAGCAACACCAAGTGTAGAAACGTATCACAACGCGCAAACGGGTAAATACGGTTATGCTGAAATAACTAGGCGTTATGGTAATGTGTTAATGCCTGAAATGGAGTTAGTAGATATTAAGGAAGAATCAAGAAAAAGAAAGATGAAAGGGCATTTTTCTGAACGACTTTTTCTTGAAATGGAAGAAACGTTAAAGGATGGTGCGCAAATCATACTATTTCAGAATAGACGGGGATTTGCGCCGTTAATGGAATGCTTAACATGTGGTCACTCTCCACAATGTCCTAATTGTGATGTTAGTTTAACATATCACCAATATAGAAATCAACTGCGTTGCCATTACTGTGGTCATCACACAGCCTTACCAGAAAGTTGTTTTGCTTGTGGTAGTTCTGAATTAGATACCAAGGGTTTTGGAACGGAGCAAATTGAAAAAGAAGTAACAGCACTTTTTCCTGATGCTAAGGTTGGACGAATGGATTTGGATACCACACGAGGCAAACATGGTTATGAAAAAATTATAACCGCATTTGAGCAGCAAGAGCTAGATATTTTGGTAGGAACGCAGATGGTTACTAAAGGTCTTGATTTTAGGAATGTAAATTTAGTAGGTGTAATGAATGCAGATTCATTACTGAACTTTCCTGATTATCGTGCTCATGAAAGAACCTATCAATTATTGACACAGGTATCGGGTAGGGCAGGGCGTACCAAAAAGAGAGGTCGCGTAGTAATTCAAACTTATAATCCTTATCATCAGATTTTAAAACAAGTGACCAATAGTGATTATGAAGGTATGTATAAAGAACAGCTATATGAAAGAGAGCAGTTTAAATATCCGCCAGTAAATAGAATTATAAAAATTACTTTCAAGCATAAAAACTATAATGTTTTAAATGAAGCTGCCGATTGGTTTTCTGGCGCGTTACGTTCTAATTTTGGAGGTACGGTATTGGGACCTGAATATCCGCCAGTGGCTCGTATTCGAAATCAATATTTAAAACACATCGTTATTAAGGTGCAAAAAGTACATTCTTTAGCACAGACAAAAGCGAATATTAGAAGAATAGAAAAATCATTTAAATCTGTTGCAATGTATAGAGGTGTAAGGGTCATCTATAATGTAGATCATATATAAACAAAAAAAGACCGCTAATTAGCGGTCTTTTTTAAAAGTAAATTTATACCATATATTATACGTTACTAAGCGCTTCGGCTAGTTCTGTCTTTTTATTTCTACTTAACGGAATAGATCTACCGCTAACTTCAACATTTTTACTGTTGAATTTTTCAACCTTTTCAAGGTTAATGATGTATGATTTGTGAATTCTTAAAAACTTATCTTCTGGCAATTGCTTTTCAAAAGACTTCATTGTTGATAAGATTACGATATTTGCTTCATCAGTTACCAACTTAATGTAGTCACCAAGAGCTTCAATCCACTTAATATCATTTAAAATAACTTTTCTTTTCTTAAGATTACTCTTTACAAAAATATGCTCTTCGTCTTCATTGACTCTGTGCAATTGTTCGTAATTTGCTACAGCTCTTTTAACAGATGCATCAAAACGTGCCATAGTAATCGGTTTATGTAAATAATCCGTTACGTCATAGTCAAATGCTTTAAGCGCATAATCTGGTTTACCGGTAATTAAAATTACCTGAGGACTGTTTTCTAATGACTCGAGTAGGTCGAATCCTGTAATAATTGGCATCTCAACATCAAGAAAAATAAGATCTATCTCATGGTTCTTGATACCATTTTTGGCTTCGATAGCATTACTGTATTCTGCTACCATAGTCAAATTAGGATGATTGTTTACCAACTTGGCAACGGCCATCCTTTGCATAGATGAGTCGTCAACGATGATACTTCTTAATTTCATAAGGGTTGATTTGTGGGGTTAAATCATCGACAAAGAACTGAAAAAACAAGCTGAACTGCAACAAAAGATGTGAACAATGCGCTGTTGATCGTGTAATTGGTAATGATGATATGTTTAAGATTTGGTTTAATTTTTAATGTTGTTACCATTCAATAACGAAGAATATTCGCATTTCTTATATTTATTTTAAAAAAATATCTATTTTTGCACTCTTTAAAAACAAATATAATATGAACCATTACGAAACTGTTTTCATTTTGAATCCCGTTCTATCTGATGTTCAGATAGAGGAAACAGTTAAGAAATTCGAAGATTTCTTAATTAACAATGGCGCCAAAATGGTAGCTAAAGAGAATTGGGGGCTAAAAAAATTAGCTTATCCTATTCAAAACAAAAAGAGTGGCTTTTACCACTTGTTTGAATTTACTAACTCTGGTGAGGTAGTTACACCTTACGAACAGGAGTTTAGAAGAGATGAACGTGTTATGCGATTCTTGACCGTTAAGTTGGACAAGCACGCTGTTGCATGGGCAGAAAAAAGAAGAACAAGAAACAAAACCGCTAAAGCTTAAGTATTATGGCAACATTACAACAACAGGCAAAAGGAAAAAAAGATGGAGAGATCAGGTATCTAACTCCACTGAACATTGAAACCAACACTAAGAAGAAGTATTGTCGTTTTAAAAAATCTGGTATTAAGTACGTAGATTATAAAGATGCTGATTTTTTATTGAAGTTGGTAAACGAGCAAGGTAAATTGTTACCTAGAAGACTTACTGGAACTTCATTGAAGTATCAAAGAAAAGTGGCACAAGCCGTAAAAAGAGCTCGTCATTTGGCGTTAATGCCATATGTTGCTGATTTATTAAAATAAAAGAAAAGAATCATGGAGCTTATATTAAAAGAAGACGTACAAAATTTAGGTTTTAAAGACGATGTAGTTAATGTTAAGAACGGGTACGGAAGAAACTTCCTAATACCTCAAGGCTTAGCTGCTATGGCTACAGTTTCTGCTAAAAAAGTTTTAGCTGAGAACTTAAAGCAAAGAGCACATAAAGATAAAAAAGTTGTAGATGCTGCTAAGAAAGTAGAAGAAGCATTGAAAGCTTTAGAATTAAAAATTACCGCTAAAACTGGTGCTGCCGATAAATTATTCGGATCAGTTACTAATGGTGATTTAGCTGATGCAATTGAAAAAGAAGGTCATTCAATCGACAAAAAATTCATTAGCATTCAAGGTGGAGCAGTTAAAAGAACTGGACCATACAACGCTCAGATCAGATTACACCGTGAGGTGATTGTTGATTTTGGTTTCGAAGTAGTTGCGGAACAAAAATAATTAACTCTCTATAAGTTAATAACTTTCAAAGAGCTATGCGTGCATAGCTCTTTTTTTATTGGTATTTTTGTTAAAGAACTCATAAATAATTCAAAACCAATAAAAATGAAAAACAACTTGTTTTTTCACCTGCTGTTACTACTTTTTGTAAGTGCAACTTATGGTCAAGTGACTACCTCAAATATTAGAGGTTTAGTAATGGATGACCAAAACGAACCCTTATTTGGCGCAAATATTGTCGCCGTCCACACTCCTACTGGTACAAAATACGGTTCAATTACCAATGAAGATGGTAGATTTAATCTTTTAAACCTTCGTGTAGGTGGCCCTTACAGGGTTGAAATAACTTATGTTGGTTTTAAACCTTATGCTTTAACGGATGTAGATTTATCTTTAGGGCAAACTTTTAACATCGATGTAAAACTAGTGGGCGAAAGCCAAGCTTTAGATGAAGTAACTGTTGTATCTGATAGATCTGGTACATTTAGCAGTGATCGTACAGGGGCGGAAACAAGTGTGGGGAGAAGAGAATTAACTCGTTTACCAACTATTTCTCGTTCAGCACAAGATTTTACACGTTTAGAACCTACGGCAAGTGGTAATTCATTTGGTGGTAGAAATGACCAATTCAATAACTTTTCACTAGATGGTGCTATTTTTAATAACCCATTTGGACTAGATGCAGCCACACCAGGTGGTCAAACTGATTCTCAGCCAATATCTTTAGATGCTATAGAACAAATTCAAGTTTCTACGGCGCCTTATGACGTTACACAATCTGGCTTTACTGGGGCTTCTGTAAATGCTGTTACTAAAAGTGGAACTAACGAATTTCATGGTACTGTTTACGGGTTTTTCAGAAATGAAGATATGACCGGTGGAAAGATTAAAGGTGATGATATAGTAAAGCCTAAATTAGATCAAAGCCAATATGGTGTTAGTATAGGTGGTCCAATAGTTGAAAATAAATTATTTTTCTTCGCAAACTTTGAAAGAGATGAGCGAACAGATTTAGGAACAAATGGTTGGGTACCAAACACAGGTTCTGGTGCTATCAATGAATCTAGAGTTTTGGAAAGTGATTTAATAGCTGTTAGAAATCAATTATTGGCAGTTGGTTATGATCCAGGTGCATATGAAGGTTTTACGCATGATGCAGAATCTACAAAAGGACTTCTTAAGTTAGACTGGAATATTAATGATAATAACCGTTTAGCAGTTATTTATAATTTCTTAAATGCATCTAAAGAAAAGCCAGCTCACCCTACGGCAATTCAATTCAGAGGTCCAAATGCAAATACATTGCAATTTCAAAATTCTGGATATGAAATAAATAATGAGCTTAAATCTATTCAAGTAGAATTAAACTCATCCTTATCTGCAACGGCATCAAATAAATTACAAGTAGGGTATACGCATTTTAACGATTATAGAAATCCGTTTTCTACTCCTGCACCTTCAATCAATATTTCTAAAGAAGGTTCTAATTACATAATTGCTGGTCATGAACCTTTTTCTGCAAATAACAGGTTGGATCAAAAAGTACTTCAAATCACGAACAACCTTAACTTTTACAAAGGTGATCATACCTATACCGTAGGTTTCTCATTAGAGAAGTTTATGTTCGATAACTCGTTCAACTTAACTAGTTATGGTTTTTCTAAGTTTGGTAGTGTAGACATAGCAGATTTCGATGCATCAACTTATGATTTTGCAGGTCCACAAGCTACTTTTAACGCTAATAATGCCGTACCAGATGGCGAAGGTTGGGCTTTGGCAGAAACTAATGTTGGTCAATTAGCATTTTATGTTCAAGATGAATGGAATGTTAGTGAGAAATTTAAATTAACATACGGTGTTCGTTTCGATAAGCCGTTGTTTTTTGATTCAGCAACAAAAGCACAAGATGTTATAGATAGAGGTTTTGTAATTGCTGATCAGCCATACCAAAACCCAAATACGGGAGAAACCGTATTTATTGATAATACTGAAATGCCTACAAACGATTGGTTAATTTCACCAAGAGTAGGTTTTAATTATGATGTATACGGTGACCGTTCATTACAATTACGTGGTGGTTCTGGTTTGTTTACAGGTCGTTTCCCATTCGTATGGCTAGGAAATCAAATTGCTGCTCCAGATGTATTTTTCTTGCAAGCTGTTGACCCAGATTATAAATTTCCACAAGTATGGAGAACTAATTTAGGTGCAGATAAACGTTTGGATAATGGTATGGTGCTAACTGCAGATTTATCATATACAAAAGATATTAATGGTCCACATGTACAAAACTGGGCATTGACTTCGCCTTCAGGTAATCTTTCTGGAGTTGACACTAGAGCAACCTATACCTCGGGCGATTTATTAAATAGCTTTGGTTTTGGGGCAGGACCTTATGTTTTTACCAACTCTAATAAAGGTAGAATTTGGAATGCTTCTTTTAAAGCACAAAAGACTTTTGATAAGGGATTATACACAATGTTGGCATACAGTTATTTAGATGCTAAAGATGTAAATTCTATTGAAGCGGAAATTACATCAGATGCTTTTGCGGGTAACCCGATTATAAATGATGCTAATGCAGATGTTTTAGCCCCTTCTAAATATGGTGATAGACACAGATTTATTGGTGTAGCTAGTAAAAACTGGGTTTACGGTAATGGTAAATGGGGAACAACACTTTCTACATTCTTTGAATACGCTGAAGGTGGAAGATTCAACTACACTTATGGTGGAGATATTAATGGAGATGGATCTGGTATTAATGACCTTATATATGTGCCTACATCTGCAGAAATAGGTCAGATGCAATTTGCAGGTACCGGTCAAGGAGCAGCTTTAGATGTATATATTGCTCAAGACGATTATTTAAGTGGTCGTAGAGGTGAGTATGCTGAGCGTTACGGAGCTTTGGCACCTTGGAGAGGGCGTTGGGATGTTAAGTTCTTACAAGACTATAAAATCACCGTATCTGAAGGAAAGACCAATACCATTCAATTTAGTATTGATGTGTTGAATATTGGTAACATGATCAGTTCAGATTGGGGATTGGTACAACAACCAAACAATGTGCAACCAATAGGAGTAACTGTTGATCCTGGTACTAATGTACCTACATATACTTTTAATTCAGAATTGACTGAGACTTTTGGATATGACGCTAGTTTGTTATCTAGATGGCAAGCTCAAGTAGGATTAAGATATATCTTTTAAGAAATTAAAATTAAGTTGTAAAAGCCCTAGCAAATATGTTAGGGCTTTTTATTTTTGCAAAATGAAATATACAAGGCTAACAAAAGAACAATTAGAGGAATTGCGTCCAGAATTCATCAATTTTCTAGCAACACAATCAATTACAGGTGATGAGTGGGATACTATAAAAAGGGATAAACCTAAGGTTGCTGAAGAAGAAATTGATGTTTTTAGTGATTTGGTATGGGAAGGGGTATTGGGTAAAGTTTCATACCTAGAGAATATTTCAGATAAGCAAATGCATCTGTTTCATTTAACCGAAAAGGAGATGAAGCTAATATCGGTAAAAGTGATGAATCCAGAAATAGATTTAACCACACCAGTAGGGTTTGATTGGTTCAAAAGAAACTGGCAGTCAGATTTTGTTGAATATTTAACTGCTTCAAAAGCGTATACGGATGATAAAAATTTAGATAAGTTTTCACTACTTCAACAGGGGGCAGTTATAACTAAAGGAGATTTATACAAGTGGTTCGAAAAAGTAATTACCACCTCTTAGTATATTATTAAACCTATAATCACACCACGTAATTGTAGCCTTATTTGTTTGAAGGCTATATTTGTAACATAATAAAAAATTAATGGCACAAAAACCATCTATTCCAAAAGGAACTCGCGATTTTAATCCATCTGAAATTGCCAAACGTAATTATATATTTGACATTATAAAGAAGAACTTTCAAACTTATGGTTTTCAGCCTATTGAAACTCCTTCGTTTGAAAATTCAGATACATTGTTGGGTAAATACGGGGAAGAAGGTGATCGCCTTATTTTTAAAATATTGAACTCGGGAGATTTTATTAGTAAGGTAGATGATGCTACATATGCAGATAAAAAATCTGCTAGTATTGCCCCAAGAATTACAGAGAAAGCATTACGTTACGATTTAACTGTGCCCTTTGCCCGTTATGTAGTGATGCATCAAAATGAATTGGATTTTCCTTTTAAGCGTTATCAGATTCAACCAGTATGGAGAGCAGATAGACCTCAAAAAGGAAGGTTTAGAGAGTTTTTTCAATGTGATGCTGATGTAGTTGGGTCAGATTCTCTATTACAGGAGGTTGAATTGATACAATTGTATGATGCCGTATTTTCTGAATTGAAATTGGAAGGTGCTACCATTAAAATGAATAATAGAAAAATTTTAGCTGGCATAGCTGAAGTTATCGGTGCTAAAGATTTATTGATTGATTTTACCGTTGCCCTAGATAAGTTGGATAAAATAGGGGAGGACGGAGTTAAAAAAGAGATGCTTGCTAAAGGAATTGCCGAAGAAGCAATTGAAAAAGCGTCCCCATTATTTTTGCCTCAAGGTAGTAACGACGAGCAATTAGAGCGCCTAGATACGTTATTGAAAGATTCGGAAGAAGGCAAGAAAGGTTTAGAAGAACTTCGTTTTATTTTAGAGACTATTGCGACTTTAGGTCTTCAGTCTGCTAAATTAGCAATAGATGTCACCCTTGCACGCGGATTGAACTATTATACCGGAGCTATTTTTGAAGTTGCAGCTCCAGAAGGTGTGAAAATGGGATCAATAGGTGGTGGTGGTCGTTATGATGATCTTACAGGTATATTTGGTTTAAAGAATGTGAGTGGTGTTGGTATTTCATTTGGTCTTGATAGAATCTATTTAGTGTTAGAAGATTTAGACCTTTTTCCTGAGGCAATTGACCAATCTCTTCAGGTATTGTGCGTCAATTTTGGAGAAAAAGAAGCAATGGCGGCGCTAAAGTTAGTGTGTCAGTTACGTAAGTCGGGTGTTAAGGCCGACATCTATCCATCAAGCGCGAAGATGCAAAAACAAATGAAATATGCTAATAACCGAAATGTACCATACGTAATTCTAATAGGGGAACAAGAGTTGAGTAAAAACTCTTTCATAGTCAAGAACATGAAGGAAGGTTCGCAAGAAGAATACAGCTTAACAAAGGTTGAGGATTTTGTAAATCACTTGAGCTAAATGCCTTATAATGAGATAAAATATTACTGAGTCATTTTGATTATATTTGGTTAACCAATTTATTGATACAGTTAACAATTGTTTATAAGTAGTTGTTTGTAAAGCCAAAATAAAATTTCAAGTTTTCATAATTAAAAAAAATCATGACGAATAGTAATAAATTATCTGGAAAAAATATATTGATAACTGCTGGGGCTCAAGGAATTGGAGAGTCCATTACCAAACATTTTATTGATAGTGGTGCCAATGTTGCTATTCATTATTTTTCTAGTGCAGATACAGCTAATAAATTAGTGGAATATGCGACGGGTAAAGGGTTAAAAGCAATTGCTGTAAGTGGTGATTTAACAAAAGAAGAAGATGCCAATGCTTTGGTGAATAAAACTATAGCAGCGTTAGGGGGCCTAAATATTCTTATAAATAATGCAGGTTCTTTAGTGGCTCGTAAAATGCTAAGCGAAATGGAAACTGAATTTTGGCATAAGGTAATGGACATTAATCTTACTTCAATGATGTTTGTAAGTAGAGCAGCAGCGCCCCATTTAGCAAAAAACGATAATAGCAGTATTGTAAACTTGGCATCGTTAGCAGGTCGTAAAGGTGGTCATCCTGGATCATTGGCTTATTCTACTAGTAAAGGAGCAATTTTAACGTATACTAGAGCGCTATCTGCAGAATTAGGACCACAAGGGACTAGAGTAAATGCAGTTGCACCAGGTCTTATCTTAGGTACTTCATTTCATAATACACATACCACTAAAGAATCAGCAGATGAAACTACAAAAGGTATTCCTATTCAAAGAGCAGGTAATGCAGATGATGTAGCAAGAGCAGTATTGTATTTGGCATCTGAATATGACGGTTTTATTACTGGTGCTACACTTGATATCAATGGCGGTGTTTATAATATGTAACAGATAATTCTATTATAGTAAAGCACTATAAATCAATTGGTATTTAGTGCTTTATTTTCTTAAAAGTCAAGAAGTCCATTGTGACTACAACAAATTCTCAAATATTTTACTAATAATAGTTTCGTAATACGATTGGTTATGAGGTACATAACCGTATTTTGAGATTTCCTTTATTTCTTCACTAAATTGATTTATTGGAATAAGTTTTAGTGCCTCAACTTCACTTTCTTGTTTTTGTAGGCAGCTAAACGGTGTGTTCAGTTTAGAAATAAAAGTGTGATTAAATTCATAGTCTTTTAATGCTATTGAATGATTTTGAATGGATTTAAAAATTCCTATTTTATCTAAATCAGGTGGAGTAGTGGTTAGTCCAATTTCTTCTTGTATTTCACGAATAGCAGACTCTATTATATCTTCTCCTGCACCAATATGACCGGCTACAGATACGTCCCACAGTAAAGGATAAACATCTTTTTGTTTACCACGTTGCTGCAGTAGAATTTTATGGTCAGAGGTGTAAAACCAAATATGCACTGTTTGATGAAACCATCCGTTTTTATGGGCTTCGGACTTCATGGCAGTTTTCCTGGTCATGTTGCCATCAGCATCTAAAATATCAATTAACTCATCCATATGTAAAAAAAAATCCCTCCGTAAAAAGAGGAGGGATTTGGGATTATAATAATTTAATCAAAATAGCTAAAAGTTTCTCCGTCTTTTATAGTAAGAAGCGTTTCGTAAATTAAACGAATTACATTCTCAACATCATCTTTATGCACCATTTCTACGGTAGTATGCATGTAACGTAAAGGCAAAGAAATTAATGCCGAAGCAACTCCGCCATTGCTATAGGCAAAAGCATCGGTATCGGTACCAGTAGCTCTGGAGGCAGCCATACGTTGAAAAGGAATCTTTTTCTCTTCAGCTGTATCTAAAATGCGCTCACGTAGTTTATTTTGAACTGCAGGAGCATAAGAGATAACTGGTCCAGCTCCAATTTCGGTATGTCCTTGTACCTTTTTATCAATCATTGGCGTTGTAGTATCATGACAAACATCTGTTATGATAGCAACGTTAGGCTTAATAGTCTGTGTAATCATTTCAGCACCACGTAGACCTATTTCTTCTTGAACTGAATTAGTTATATATAGACCGAATGGTAATTTTACTTTATTCTCGTGAAGTAGACGCGCAACTTCTGCAATCATAAATCCACCAGCACGGTTATCTATTGCTCTGCAAACAAATTTGTCATCGTTAAGTACTTGGAAGGTATCAGGGTATGTAATAACACAACCAACATGAACTCCCATTTTTTCTACTTCAGCTTTATCCTTAGCACCTATATCTATGCTTATGTTATCTAGTTTTGGCGCTAATTCCTCTTTTTCACCTTTACGGGTATGAATAGCCGGCCAGCCAAAAACACCTTTGACAATTCCTTTTCTAGTATGAATATTGACCCACTTAGAAGGAGCAATCTGGTGATCACTACCGCCATTACGAATAACATAAATTAATCCGTTATCTGTAATATAATTAACATACCAAGAAATTTCATCTGAATGCCCTTCAATAACAACCTTATATTTAGCTTCAGGATTAATAACTCCAACTGCAGTACCGTATGTATCTGTTATAAAGGTGTCTACATATGGTTTCAAATAATCCATCCATATTTTTTGTCCTTCCCATTCATAACCAGTGGGAGCAGCATTATTCAAGTATTTTTCAAAAAAGTCAAGTGACTTTTTGGTAATTATTTTTTTATCAGCCATCAATGTAAGTTTAGGATACAAACTTAAGAATATTAGCGTTGTATTAATAATAACCTTCTTTAATAATCATTAATTTTGGCAGGACTTTTGTTAAGCTCATGGTAATGAAACATAACTTTTTAGCCTTTTTTATAATCATAACTGGTGTTCTATTATGCAATGCCCAAGTTGAGGAACAGGAATTGGATTCAGTTGCTGAAAAAATGATAATTATAGCTGGAGATTCACTAGTGCAGAATTCTATTGCCTTAGAGGAGGCTTATGTATTTGGTAAGCTCAAATTTTCATCATATGATGATAAGCTACGTTATTATATTCTACGTAGAAAAACACAAAAAGTATACCCGTATGCAAAGATGGCGGCTGAGCGTTTGGTGGAGTTAAACGATAGTTTAGCTGACATGAAGAACAATAGGAAACGTAAAAAATACACCAAAAAAGTACAAAAATTTATTGAGGAAGAATTTTCTGAAGAACTTAAAAAATTGACACGTACCGAGGGTCAAATTTTGGTTAAATTAATCTATAGGCAAACTGGTACTACTGCGTTTGATTTGGTTAAAGATTTAAGAAATGGTTGGCGAGCATTTTGGTATAATACAACCGCTAAACTATTTAGTATAAGTATAAAGGAAGAATTTCATCCAGATTTAATAGAGGAAGATTACTTAATAGAAGATATACTACAACGTGCTTTCGCTCAAGGTAAATTAGAAAGACAGGAAACAGTGTTAGATTATGACTATGATAAGCTTTATAATAAGTGGAAAAGGACAACCAAGACACCTAAAAATTAATGAGATTTAGTTTTCTCTCCGAATAATGAATTCATAATAGTCATAATTCCTTTAAATCCCATATATACGGCATAAGAGCCTATTATTAGCCCTAATATACAAACAGGCCAGAATAAAAAATGTTCTTGATTTTTAAATGCTTGCCATAGTATAATTGGGGCTGTAAACATTAAAACTACTGTAATTGCTAAGCGTTTTAGACCAGTTACCAATAGATCTTTGTCAGTTCTTCTCATTATTTGTTATTTCAATACTATCCTTATATTCTTCTACAATTGCAAAATAACCTAAAGCGAAATTGTTGGTACGCTCAACGTTATCAAAAACTTCATTATTATCTATTCCTGTAATGTTTATAATATTTCCTCTAACTGTTGCTGCAGGTGTTTGAAAAGGTCCTTGATCACCACCAGATTGTACAATAATTTGGTTCATGTAATTATAAAACGCTTCATCTGCGCCTAATAGACTAATATCTACTACAGAGCTTGTATTCAATTCTAATTCATTATCATAAAAATAAGAGAAAACAAAAGTCTGCCCTTGATAGAACTCATCTTCTGTCACCAAAAATTCACCGAAATCTAAATCAAGAACGTAAAAATCATCGCTATCGCCACGGTCTGTAAACGATACAATAACTTCTGTTTCGTCTCCGGAAAATAAGGTTTCATCACCTTGCACCAACGAATCTATTGGTACTGATTTTACGTATGTAGTGGTGGCGAAAAAACGCTCTTCGTTGGTCTCAATTGTAAGTTGAAAAACATCTCCCTCATTTATGCTACTAACTCTAATTCTTTGGTCACTGTCAAATGTTGGGTCTGGAACCCAAATACCACTACCCTGTTCTAATTCTGCTAAATTAGATACACCGCCACCTTCTAGTATTTCAGGAGCATCTGGGTTTGGTGTACCGTAATAAATAATGGCACTTTTGATAGAGGCAATTGTATTGTTTTCAAAGAATGAACTACTTTCCGAAACCCTAATTTCAATTGGTAGGTAATCTTGGGTCTCATCAACTCTTATTACACCGTTAACAATAAGTCTAGTTTCATTTTCAGGCAAGTCTACATCAATAACATCTTCACAAGAAATGAATAGAGTAAGGGTTAGTAATAATAGAAAATAACGTATCATAACTTATAATTTAAAGTTGTAGGTAACTGCAGGCACAATTCCGAAAATAGCCGTTCTAACTGCTTCATTAGCCCCAGTGTCATCATTTTGTCTAAAGCTTATAGATGCCGCATTTCTTCTGTTGTATACATTGTACAAACTAAAGATCCATTCTCCTTTTATTTTTTTAGTAGCATTTTTCTTAGGCGTTAGTGTAGCGGATAAATCAAGTCGGTTGTATGCTGGTAATCTTTGTGTGTTGCGTAAACCGTAATAGGGAACGGTTAAGTCTTGAAATTCAAATTGACCAATTGGGTAATTTGTGGGTTGCCCTGTTTGGTAAGTGAAATTTCCACTAAAACTCCATTTGTCATTTACGTCATAACTTAAGAACATGGAAACATCATGTGTTTTATCATAAGGAGTGTTATACCAGTTACCGAAATTGATTCCCGTTTCAATATTGCTCCGTCCGTTATCAGTAGTAGATTCTCGCCCTGATGTTCGTTGTTCAGATTTTGATAAGGTGTATGCTAGCCAGCCTTGAAGTTTACCTTCGTTTTTACGTAAAAGAAATTCTAAACCATAAGCGCGAGCTTCTCCGTTTAGAATTACCTGTTCAATGGCATTGTTTGCAATTAAATTAGCACCATCTATATAGTCTATTCTATTTTGTACGTCTTTATAAAATACTTCAGTTTCAACGGAATAATCGCCGTCTTTAATATTTTTAAAATACCCGAGTGCATACTGGTCAAGCAACTGAGGTTTAGTAAATGGACCACTAGGTGTCCAAACATCTAGGGGAGTAGGTGAGCTTGTATTAGATAAAAGATGTAGATACTGCGCCAATCTAGTGTAGCTTGCTTTAATAGAACTAGTTTCGTTCAAGGTGTACGATAAAGATGCTCTAGGTTCAAAATTGCTAAAGTTCGATATCGATTTGCTTCGACTAGGGTTAATAACATCTATTGGTTCTGCTTCTTTGTAAATTAACAAGAACGGGTCAAACTCAACGGGATTGTTATTTGAGTAAACATTAAGCTCATCTTGCCCCAATCTCATGAAATGGCTAAAACGCAATCCGTAACCAAGGCTTAAATTATCTGTTATTCTATGCTCAAAATCAATATAAGCAGCAAATTCATTTGCATACTTTTGAATTAATTGTTCTTCAACAATACCAGATTCAGCATTACTGGGTTCAATTTTACCAGGATTAAACTGATAATAAACATTGTTAACTCCATAGTTCACCTGAAGTTTATCTGTTGCATAGTGTTTTAGATCGTATTTGACATTGAAATTTCTGATACCTGAATTCCAATTGAAACCTACAAAATCTAATTTTAGTCCGTAATAGTAATCGGAATATATTAATGATAGGTTAGAAAATAGCTTGTCAGAAAATAAATGGTTCCATCTAAAATTACCAACGGTATTACCATATGTATTTACAAAACTATCGTTGATACCAAAAACATCCCTACCGAAATAACCAGAAAGGAAAATATTATTTTTATCGTTTAACCTATAATTTAATTTGGTATTAAGGTCATAGAAATATGCAGTATTGTCAATATCGAAAAGGGGTAAAAATAAATGGGCATATGAAGCTCTACCGCCAATTAAAAAAGCTGCTTTATCTTTCTTAATAGGTCCTTCAACTAAAAGTCTACTGGCAACCGCACCAATACCGCCGTTCATTTTAAATTCTTTGCTATTACCTTCTTTTTGAAAAATATCTAATACAGAAGATACTCTACCACCGTAACGTGCAGGAATGCCGCCTTTATAAAGCTTTACATCTTTAATAGCATCAGGATTGAAAACAGAAAAGAAACCGAATAAATGTGATGAGTTAAAAATAATTGCTTCATCTAAAAGAATAAGGTTTTGATCTGCTGCGCCACCGCGTACGTTAAAACCAGAAGCACCTTCGCCAGCATTAGTAACGCCAGGAAGCAATAAAATAGATTTGATAACATCTGCCTCTCCTAAAATAACTGGTATTTTTTTGATAGTGCCAATAGATAGCGTGTTTACACTCATCTGTGGTTTTCTGATATCCATTTTTTCCACATTTTCTGTAACAACGACCTCATCTAATTGTTCGGCTTCTTCTTCAAGCAGAAAATCAATTCGTCTATTTTCGGTTAGTGTAATTTCTTGAATGATATCTTCAAAACCTAGATAACTGATTAGAACAGTATAAGTGCCCTCTGGCAGTGTAATTGAGTAGAAGCCGTATTCATTTGTAGTTACCCCTGTATTTAATTCAGGAATAGCTACGGTAACCCCTATAAGAGTTTCGTTACTACTAGATTCAGAGATAGAGCCACTTAAGGTAAATTTTTGTTGACCCCAAGAATTGAAAGAAAAACACAGTAGAGAGAAGAGAATAAATGGCAAGTACCCTTTCATCAATTTTTTTTGTAAAAATACTTAGAAATAGGGGACGCTCCTAAAACTTATTTTCTGTAAAAAAAAATACCCTCAACTTTCGTTGAGGGTATTTATAATATGCATTTACACTATTAAATAGATTTTAAAATGCTATTTAAAGTTGTACTTGGTCTCATCGCTTTTTCAACTAAAATAGGATCTGGTTTATAATAACCACCTATATCTTGTTTAGAACCTTGCGCGTCAATTAATTCTGCAAGAATTTGAGATTCTTTTTCATTTATCTCTGTGCTTACTTTTGAGAATATCGACTTTAAGTCATTGTTGTCATCTTGTAATGCCAAAGCTTCTGCCCAATATTTAGCAAGGAAGAAATGACTACCTCTAGTGTCAATTTCTTTTACTTTTCTAGAAGGAGACTTATCATTTAATAAAAATTTCTCAGTTGCACTGTCTAAAGTATCACCTAATACTTTTGCGGCAGCATTTGAATTTTTCTCACCATAGAATTCCAAAGAAACTCCTAGTGCTAAAAATTCACCTAAAGAATCCCATCTAAGATGTCCTTCTTCTAAAAATTGTTCTACATGTTTAGGGGCAGAACCACCAGCACCAGTTTCAAAAAGTCCGCCACCGTTCATCAAAGGAACAATCGAAAGCATTTTTGCACTTGTACCAACTTCTAAAATTGGGAATAGATCAGTTAAGTAATCACGTAATACGTTACCTGAAACAGATATTGTATCCTTGCCAGCTTTCATTCTTTTTAATGTGAATTCTGTAGCTTTGATGGGAGACATGATTTGAATGTCTAAACCTTTAGTGTCTTCTTGAGCTAAATATGTCTTTACTTTTTTAATAAGTTCTACATCATGAGCTCTATTTTCATCTAACCAAAAAATTGTAGGGTCATTTGTAGCTTTTGCTCTTGAAACAGCCAGTTTTACCCAGTCTTGAATAGGAGCATCTTTTACTTGGCACATACGCCAAATATCACCTTCACTTACAGTATGCTCAATTAAAACTTTTCCAGTTTCTAAATCAACAACTTGAACGGTTCCGTTTTGTTTAATTTCAAATGTCTTGTCGTGAGAACCATATTCCTCAGCTTTTTGAGCCATTAATCCAACATTGGGAACAGTACCCATAGTGGTTGGGTCAAATGCACCATTCTTTTTACAAAAATCTATGGTGGCACTATATATACCAGCGTAGCTACTATCAGGTATAACAGCTTTTGTATCTTGAGCTTTGCCTTGCGCATTCCACATTTTACCTGAATTTCTAATCATTGCAGGCATGGAAGCATCAATAATAATATCACTTGGTACATGAAGGTTGGTAATTCCTTTATCAGAATTTACCATGGCCAAATCTGGTCCGTTAGCTAATGCTTCATCTAAATCTTTAGTAATTGCATCTTTTTCACTAGCAGAAAGCTTTTCAATTTTCTGGTAAAGACTTGCTAATCCATCATTAGGACTAATACCTAATTTATCAAAAGTATCTGCGTATTTAACAAATACAGGTTTAAGGAATGTTTCTACAAAATGTCCAAAAATAATTGGATCAGAAACTTTCATCATTGTAGCTTTCAAATGCACGGAGAAAAGAACACCCTTATCTTTAGCATCTTTAATCTCCTTCTTTATAAAGTCAAGTAATGCCGTTTTATTCAAGACGGTAGCATCAATAATTTCACCTTTAAGAAGGCTTAACTTGTCTTTCAGTATAGTTTCAGAACCATCTGAAACTAATTTAATCTGTATAGAAGTAGCATCATTTAAGGTCAATGATTTTTCATTTGCCTGAAAATCACCATCGCCCATTGTTGCAACATGTGTCTTGGAGTCGGAGCTCCAAGCACCCATACTGTGCGGATTCTGTTTTGCGTAATTTTTTACAGCTCTAGGAGCTCTACGGTCAGAGTTACCTTCACGTAACACCGGATTTACTGCACTACCTTTTATCTTGTCGTACTTTGCCTTTATTTCCTTCTCTTCGTCATTCTTAGGCTCGTCTGGATAGTTAGGTAATTTGTAACCTTTAGACTGCAATTCTTTTATAGCTTCGTTTAATTGTGGAATTGAAGCGCTAATATTTGGTAATTTAATAATGTTTGCTTCTGGCTGTTTTGCCATATTGCCCAATTCTTCCAAATCATTGGACACCTGTTGCTCTTTTGTCAAAAACTCGGGAAACGTAGCGGCTATTCTACCAGCTAAGGAAATATCTTTAGTTTCAATTTCAATTCCTGATGATTTTGTAAAAGCTTTTACAATAGGTAAAAAAGACTCAGTTGCCAATGCAGGCGCTTCGTCTGTTTTGGTATAAAAAATTTTGGACATTTGCGGTTTGTTTTAATTTAAGCGGAACAAATATACGATTTTCTAAAAGCTTAAAAGGGAGGAGGTGTCTTAATATTTAAGGTTAAGTAAGAAGATTTGTTAAATAACAAAAGCCATATCAATGTACGCATACAATGATATGGCTTTTTAGAAAAAGTCTGCGGACAGTTTGTTTTAATATTTCATTAAAACGGCAACCCTTGATTGCATCCGCTTCGCTAATTCAACGTTTAAAATGTTTTTCGATTCTCAGATACGTAATCCAACATCTACTCTTCATTTCTTTTTTGTTGCCTTTATTGAAAATTAAAAACCTAGTATATAGTTTTTTTAAGATTCAATTAATTTTACACTTTGTAAGCGACAGCTTATAAGTTTAGAATTTACCTCATTTAATTAATATTAAATGTGTAGGTCAAGCAACAATACGAAAGAACGTAAACTTCGTAGTGATATTGAAATGGATTTTTCGTCAGTACTATTTCTTAATCACACTCTAATTTACGAAAAAAAACAATTCGAATGTAAAAATTGTAAATAATTATTAATCAACATGTTATAAACATGAGTTGTTCACTATTGTTCATAAAAAAAGCACCGCTTCAAATTGAAGCGGTGCTTTATATTATAATGAGGAATAAATTATCCTCTTATTTCCTTAATTCTAGCTTTCTTACCAGTTAATTCACGGAAGTAGTAAATTCTAGATCTACGTACTTTACCACGTTTGTTAACTTCAATTTTTTGAAGTGCAGGTAAGTTAATTGGGAAGATACGCTCAACACCAACTGTTCCAGACATTTTACGAATAGTAAAAGTTTCTGTTGAACCAGATCCTCTACGTTGTATTACAACACCTTTAAAGAACTGTGTTCTAGTTTTTTCACCTTCTTTAATTTCGTAGTACACAGTAATTGTGTCACCTGAAGAAAACTTTGGGAATTCTTTTTTAGTTACGAATTCGTCTTGTACAAATTTTATTAATGATTCCATTGTATAGTTAAATAGGAATTAAATTAGAGCAACATTCACGATTATCGTCAGAGGTTATTCTAACAGGCTGCAAAATTAATATTTAAATTAAAACATACAAGTATTTATATGCTTTTTATTTATTTCTTATTTCTTGCTACTCTAGAAGGTCTGGTCTAAGTTTTTCTGTGCGCTCAAAAGCCTTATTTTCTCGCCATTCTTCTATTTTCCCAAAATTTCCGCTAAGTAAAATATCTGGCACATTCATACCTTTATATTCCGCAGGTCTTGTGTAAACAGGAGGCGCTAAAAGTCCGTCTTGAAAAGTGTCGGTTAAAGCAGAAGTCTCATCGTTTAACACACCTGGTAGCAATCTTATTATAGAATCACAAAGCACTGCGGCGCCTAATTCACCTCCAGAAAGCACGTAATCTCCAATAGATATTTCTTTGGTGATAAAAGCATCTCGTACTCTTTGGTCAACACCTTTATAGTGTCCGCAAAGAATGATGATGTTTTCAACCATAGAAAGGCTGTTAGACATTTTTTGATTTAATGTTGTACCATCAGGAGTCATATAGATAACTTCATCATACGTACGTTGAGACTTTAGTTCTGTAATACACTTATCTATAGGCTCAATCATTAATACCATACCAGCGCCACCACCAAACTGGTAATCATCTACATTGCGGTACTTTGTATCGGTATAATCTCTAAGATTGTGAAAATGGACTTCAACCAAACCTTTTTCTATTGCTCTCTTTAGAATAGAGGCGTCAAAGGGGCTCGTAAGTAATTCCGGTAATACAGTTATAATATCTATTCGCATCTTTTGATTTTGCATCATCATTTAACCTGCCAAAAGTAATGAAAACAGTGGTAATCTTTGGTCCATCCTAGCTTCTCATATAATTTTTGTGCAGGATTATCAATTGCGGTTTCTAAAGCGAGTCCTTTATAACCATTGTTTCTGCAAAATTCTTGTGCTTTTACTAGTAATAGTTGTCCCGTTGAATGACCTCTGTAATTAGGGGCCACAAATAGATCATTTAGTATAAGTGACTTGTCTAGGCTTACTGAAGAAAATGTAAAATACAATTGTACGAAACCAATAGCAATGTCACCTTCGTATGCCGCGAATATGATAGATTCATTAGCACTGATTCTTGCTTTCAAGAACTTTGTAGCGGCATCAATATTAGATTCCATTTTATAAAAGACTCTATAACCATCAAATAGTGGGGCAATGTCTTCAATCTGCGATGCTGTAATTCTTTGTATAGTTTTCATATCAAAAAAAAGCTCCTTTTAAGGAGCTTTTAATTATTTAGATTTCTTCTGTTTATTTATCTCATCTTGTAGTTGCCTACTAATTTTTTGCTCTCGCTCTAAAGCTCTTCTTCTATGGTCTTCATATTCTACTTCAAGTTCAGAAAGATTTTGTTTTGCTTCTTGAGTTAAAATATTACTATTTCTAAATCTGTAAATAAACAAACCAAGTGTTAAGAACAATCCTCCAATGATAGTCCATAGAATAAAATTATATGTTCCTTTAGAAACAGGAATCCCTATAAAAGACATGCTATCTTTTTCTTCGGTAACAGCGCTTAAGTTAGTAGTAGTTTCTTCTAACTTTTTATTTAGTGACGTAATGGTAGTCTCGTGCTCTGCTATAGTTGCTTTAAGCTCACCCGTTTTTTTATTCATAGCCGCTATAGAATCCAATACATTCTTACGAATCTTAAAAAGATTGGTTTCTTTAACAACTTCATACCTAATGCCGTCTGCTCTGTAATTCCCAGAACGCTTTGCGATATAATCGAATTGATTACTGATAGGACCTTCGTCTAAAGACAGTTTATCGTCCTCTTCTTCAGTGTCTTGCGCAAATTGTACGTTACTTGCTAAAAGAAATGCGAGCAGTAATAGTATTCTATAGAATTTCATGTATTAGATCCTTAGGTTAATTTGAATAATTTAGAGTTGACTAAAGTACTTTATAATTGTCGAATTATAAAAAAAAAGTACAAAGCATAAACGCGTTTATTTAACTACGTAACTATTCCAAAAATAGATGTCTTGGCTTTAAATTTTTAATAATAGGTAAAACGACGCACTTTGGCTATATATTTAGCTAAACGAATTACTTGATGAGAATAGCCATATTCGTTATCATACCATATATAAAGGATAATATTTTTACCTGTACTTGATACAATGGTAGCCATACTATCATAAATTGAAGGGGCAGAAGTCCCAATAATATCTGATGAAACCAATTCTTTATCTAGCGAGTATTTAATTTGCTCTACTAAATCTCCTTCTAATGCGTATTTCTTAATCATAGAATTTACGCCTTCTAGAGATGTTTTTTGACTTACATCTAAGTTTAAGATAGCTAATGAACCGTTAGGTACAGGAACCCGAATGGCATTAGAAGTCAATTTGCCGTCTAATGAAGGTAATGCTTTGGTTACCGCTTGCCCTGCGCCAGTTTCGGTTATTACCATGTTAAGTGCTGCAGCTCGACCCCTTCTGTATTTACCATGCATATTATCGACCAAATTTTGATCATTGGTATATGCATGTATAGTTTCTAGGTGTCCCTTTTCTATTCCCAATGTTTCTTCTATGGCTTTTAAAATAGGTGTGATAGCGTTTGTAGTACAAGAAGCCGCTGAGAAAATAGCAGTATCGTCTGGATTATATTCTAAATGATTGACTCCGTGAACAATATTCGCTACTTCTTTGCCAGGCGCTGTCAATAGTACTTTTAAAGCACCTTTTGCTTGTAAATGTCTTTCTAATTGTTCTTTGTTTCTAAATGCGCCAGTGTTGTCGATAACCAAAGCATCTTTAATACCGTATTCGGTATAATCAATTTCCTCTGGCATGTTAGCATAAATAACATGAACTGTAGTACCATTGATTATCAGTTTAAGGTTGGCATAATCAACTTTAACAGTACCGTTGAAAATCCCATGAACAGAATCAGTTCTAAGTAGACTGGCTCTTTTTTCAAGATTTTCAATACTAGGTTTGCCTCTTACAACAATAGCTCTTAAACGTAATTGATTTCCTTTTCCGGTTTTGGACATTAACTCACGGGCAACTAATCTTCCAATACGTCCAAAGCCATATAACACTACATCTTTTGGCTCAATATTCTTAAAATCTTGAGCAGATTGTAATTTGTCAATCACAAAAGACTTTACATTGTTTAAAATGTTATTATCCGAGTGGTATTCATAGGTCAATTTACCGATATCTAATTTAGAAGGAGGTAAAACCATATCAGAAATAGAGCGAAGTATTTCTACCGAATCAAAAATAGATATCGGTTTTTGAACAAATTCGCCAGCATACTCATGCAAGTGAATAATATCGCTTACATTTTTGTCAATAACCTGATTTTTAAAAAGAACAATTTCAATGGATTTATCATACCATAAATCGCTTACGATTTTAATGAATTCAGTCGTAGCTTTTCTACGATCAGCTTGAAATGCGAGCTCTTTTTCAAATGTGGTCTGTGGAGCCATAATTAGTTGATTAATTTTATAATTCGCACAAAACTAGAAAAATTAAGTACTTTAAATAAATATTTTTCAAAAAAAAGCCTTCGTTTTTGCGAAGGCTGTATTTTATATTGAATTTTTATTGAAAGATAAGTCGGTCTCGTTCACCATTTGAACCTAGCATTGTAATAACTGTTTTGCCGTATTTAGATATTCCGCCAAAAGCATTATAGGCATCATCGATATTCCCAATTTCGTTATCGTCAATTTTAACGATTACTTTTTCAGATAAACCATAGCCTCTATATCTTTCAGGTACCCCTATAATTTTTACGCCAGTTTTCGTTTTATACACCTTTTTGTCATGCTCTGTAAGGTTTTTTACCTCAAGACCCATTTCTGGGACAACCAAAGTTTGTCTTTCTTTAAGTGTCAATGGTAAAATTAATTCTTCATCTTTTCTATTGATAAGAAATTGCAAAGTATCTCCAGGTCTCTTGGTTGATAGATATCCGGTTAAATCAGGATATTTATGTACATCAATTTCATCCACCTTCTTAATAATATCGCCTACAATAATTCCGGCTTCTTGCGCTGCAGATTCCTCTTCAACAAGTTCTATATATACACCGTCAATATTATTTATGCCTCTTTCAATAGCATCTCTTGTGTTTATTGGCGCCGGGCTAATTCCCATAAAACCTTTTTGAACATTACCATATTCCAAAATATCCTGAACAACTTTCTTGGCAATATTACTAGGTACCGCAAAAGAATAGCCTACATAAGAACCTGTTTGTGAGGTGATAGCGGTATTGATACCGACAAGATCACCATTAGTATTTACTAAAGCACCACCAGAGTTGCCAGGATTTACGGCGGCATCTGTTTGTATAAAAGATTGATTCTTTCCTAAGTTACGTGCTTTAGCACTTACGATACCAGCAGTAACCGTAGAGGTTAAATTAAATGGATTGCCTACGGCCAATACCCATTCTCCGATTTTTGTATGATCAGAATCACCAAAAGCTAAATAAGGTAATTTTTCTTCCGGATCTATTTTAATTAACGCAATGTCAGAATTAGGATCGGTCCCAATTAGTTCTGCATTATATGTTCTATTGTTGTTTAGTGTTACCTGTAACTGATTTGCTTTATTGATAACATGGTTATTGGTTACAATATAACCGTCTGATGAAATAATAACACCTGATCCAGTACCTACTTGCGGTACGGATCTACCACCACCATTTCCGTAAAAAATATCGAATATATTGGCAGGAGCTTTACTTATGGTAATGTTCTTAACGTGTACCACTGCATTTACCGTGTTTTCGGCTGCAGAAGTAAAATCAACTTCATTGATACCTGCTCCTCTTGCAGAAGTGGGGGTGTAACTAGCATTTGCAAAACCGTTATTATTATCTTGGGTGATAATGGTAAAATTTTCCTTTTCGAAAAATAGTTTGTAGGCACCCAATGTAATCGCACCTGCAAAAACGGATACAAATAGGAGACTTGCTATTCTTTTCATATTCATTAAAGTTTTAACGTATTCTGCACAAAATTACTTGTTTTTATGTTATATAATAAGCGTTTAACTACTTTTTAACTACCAAGCAAAACGTAATTATGTGCTATCTTTGAAGCTATTATACTAGCATGGAAAATATATTTTATAAATACCAAGGTACTGGAAACGATTTTGTGATGATTGATAATCGCAATGGACTGTTTCCGAAAGAAGATACTGCTTTAATAGCTAAGGTTTGCCATAGAAGATTTGGAATAGGTGCAGACGGACTTATTTTGTTGGAGAATGATTCGGAAACCGATTTTAGAATGGTTTATTTTAATGCCGATGGTAATGAAGGTAGTATGTGTGGTAATGGTGGTAGATGTATTGTCGCTTTCGCTCATTTTCTGAATGTCATTGGTAAGAAAACTGTTTTTATTGCTGTTGACGGCTTGCATGAGGCAACAATCGATAATAATGTTGTTAGCCTTAAAATGATGGATGTTAACGAGGTGAAAGAAAAGACAAATGCCCTATATATGAATACAGGATCCCCGCACCACGTTCAAATGGTCAACGAATTAAAATCATTTGATGTTGTAAAAGAAGGAGCGCGTATGCGTTATGGCATTTATGGAGAGAAGGGTAGTAATATTAATTTTGTGGAACCCAATGCTTCTGGTGGTTTTGATATAAGAACTTACGAGCGTGGTGTGGAAGATGAAACATTATCATGTGGTACAGGGGTAACAGCTGTTGCAATAGGGATGTACCATTTGGGAAATACAAAGGAAAAAACAATACCTGTAAATGCGCTAGGAGGTAATTTAGAGGTTTCATTTAAAGAAAATAATGGATTGTACCATGATATTTATTTAAAGGGCGAAGCAAAACAAGTATTTAAAGGAGAATTAACGTGGCAAAATTAAAAGGAAAACAGATTTATCTGAGGGCTTTGGAGCAAAAGGACCTTAATTTTCTGTACGAACTAGAGAATAATACCGAAGTCTGGGAGGTAAGTGGAACCATTACTCCGTTCTCAAAAGATGTTTTGCAACTTTATTTAGATAATGCCCATCGAGATATTTATGATGTAAAGCAGTTAAGATTAGTAATATGTACAAATGAGCATAAATCCGTTGGTCTAATTGATGTATTTGATTTTGATCCAAATCATAGACGTGCCGGTATTGGGATTATTGTTTTAGATGAGAATCAAAGAAATAAAGGAATAGGGGCAGAGGCAATAACTTTGTTGTGTGATTATTTGTTTGACGTTTTAGGACTAAAACAGGTATATGCTAATATACTAGAGGAAAATGCTCCAAGTCTACACTTGTTCAAAAAACTAAATTTTGAAACTGTGGGAATTAAGAAAGATTGGGTGCGATTTAAGAATACCTTTAAGAATGAATTATTATTGCAAAAAATAAATAACTAATGTACATCAAACGTATTTTATTGGGTATTGCGCTCGTAGGTTTAATTGGGGGCGGAATTTTTGCCTACATAGTATTTGGAACTTTCTTTACCCCAAATACAAATTTTAATAATGACGAAGCTATAGTTTTTATTCCAAGCAATGCATCCGTAAGTGATTTGGAAGAACGTCTTGCTCCTTTATTAGAGGACTTTAGTTCGTTTAAATCTGCTGCAGAAAGAAAAGGGTATATAAGCAATATAAAACCTGGTAGATATAGGATAGCTAAAGGGATGAATAACAATGAGATAGTAAACTCATTGCGAAGTGGAAATTTACCTGTTAAAGTATCTTTTAATAATCAGGAAAGTATAAATGACCTAGCTGGTAGAATTGCTAGTCAAATTGAAGCCGATAGTGTTGCCTTGGTTGCGGCGTTTGATGATAAAGAGTTTTTGAAAGCCAATGGCTTTGATGATGATAATAAAATTTCACTATACATTCCTAACAGTTATGAGTTTTTCTGGAATACTTCGGCAGAAGGTTTTAGGGGTAGAATGTTAAAGGAGTATAATCGTTTTTGGACAGATACCCGTAAAGAAAAAGCTAGTGCATTGGGTTTAAAGCCTGATGAAGTTATAGCTTTAGCATCTATAGTCCATAAAGAAACCGCAAAAGTAGATGAAAGACCAACTGTTGCAGGGGTTTATCTTAATAGATTGAGAAAAGGCATGTTGTTACAGGCAGATCCAACTGTTATTTATGCTATTAAGAAAGAAACCGGTAATTACGATACTATCATTAAAAGAGTCTTGTATAGAGATTTGGAGATGGATTCGCCATATAATACTTATAAGTATGCTGGTTTGCCTCCTGGACCAATTGCAATGCCAGATATTACGGCCATCGATGCTGTTTTAAATCCTAAAAAACATAACTATTATTACTTCGTTGCAAATGTCGAAAAGTTCGGATATCACATGTTTGCAGAGAATTTAACGCAACATAACCGAAATAAAGAGCAGTACATCCGATGGATTAATGCTCAGAAAATCAATAGGTAAGCTTTTAACCGAGTTTTAGAACTTGTTAACTAAATCTAGATTCTTTTAACAGAACCTTTTTAAACTCTTATTATTTCCGTTCTACCTTTGCCGCAGAAATTTAAGCAAGCAAATAGTAGTCGCCGTAAGTCTTAAGAAATAAAAAGTATGAAAAGATGGATATTAGCAAGTTGTCCTCTTATTGTGATGTTTATTTTATCTGGTTATGGATTTAAACCTTTTAAGGTTGAAGTGCCTGAGCAGCTAAGAGTAAAAGAATCTACTTTAGTTTCGTTTCCTCAAGACGAAGCTCTATTGTCAAATTATCAAATTGCACCACCATTTTTAGGTAGTCAATTTATAGGCTTTAAGGAAGCGTTAGCTTTTAAAGAGTCTCAAGGCAATTATTTTGTAACTAACACTTTTGGATATTTAGGTAAATATCAATTTGGATTAGGTACGTTAGAATTGGTCGGTGTTTACAACGGAAATCAGTTTTTGAACAATCCTGTATTGCAGGAAAAAGTTTTTCTTGTAAATACCTCTCGTAACAAATGGATTTTAAGACGAGATATTAAACGCTTCGTTGGTGTATATATGAATGGAGTGGAAGTTACTGAATCTGGTATTTTGGCAGCAGCTCATTTAGCAGGGCCAGGTAACGTAAAGTTATATTTAAGATCACATGGTCGTATGGAAATCAGCGACGGATACGGTACAAGTATCTCTAATTATATGAAAAAGTTTTCGGGTTATGATGTTTCAATGATTGAAGCTAAACGCAACCCAAGAATATAAAAATTTAAGTGGATATGAAAATGAGGAACCTTGACATTTAATTGTCAAGGTTTTTTTATGCTTGAATTATAAAAATTGCAGGTCTTTTATGTAAATCTACGTTTTCCCTTTTCCAATTAATGGCAGTCTTGGTTTTAATATATTCTGTTGGTAAGGTTATATCAGCGGCAACACATACCCTAGTACTAGGAGCTAAAGTTTTAATTAGTTCTTCTAGCATTTTATTGTTTCGGTAAGGGGTTTCTATAAACACCTGCGACTGTTTTTCTTCTTTAGATTTGCGTTCTAAGTTTTTAATGTACTTTTTGCGCTCAGTACCTTCAATAGGTAAATAGCCGTTGAATGCAAAATTTTGACCGTTCATGCCACTTCCCATTAATGCCAATAAAATAGAGGATGGTCCAACCAAAGGAATTACCTGAATATTTTTATCGTGGGCAATCTTTACGACAGCAGCACCTGGATCGGCAATACCGGGGCAACCTGCTTCTGAAAGGATACCAACATCAAAGCCTTCTAAGCATGGGTTTAGAAAACTAGGAATTTCTTCAGGTTCCGTAAATTTGTTTAAAACGAATAGTTTTAAACTGGGTTGAGATTTTCTAGGGCTAATTTTTTTTATAAAATGTCGAGCAGTCTTTTCGTTTTCTACCACATAGTGGTCTAACCTTTCTATGGTTTGTTTAATTGAAATTGGTAAAACTTCTAAAGGAGGCATATCGCCCAATGTAGAAGGTATCAAATAAACTTTACCTATTTTCCCGTTTTGTGTGCTCATTTATTTACTTTCTAATCTTGCGGCTATAATGTTACAAGCTTTGTCTATCATTTGAAATACGTTTTCAAATCCGTCTTCAGCGTCATAGTATGGGTCTGGAACTTCAATATATTGAGTGTTCAATTCACTTAAAAGTAGTTTGACTTTCTCGGCATCTTCTTTTCTTCTGGCTAAATGAATTATGTTACCATAATTGCTTTTGTCCATGGCATAGATTAAGTCAAAAGTATCAAAATCTGAAACTGTAAATTTTCTGCATACCTGAGAGCTAATATCTATACCGTGTTCATGAGCAACCTTAATAGATCTTGGGTCTGGTGCATTACCTACATGGTATCCGGCAGTTCCTGCGGAGTCAACGTAAATATTTGTAGCATCAACTTTACTTTTAAGAATGCCTTCTGCCAATGGCGACCTGCATATATTACCTAGGCAAACCATTAACACCTTCATGTAAAGTAAATTTTAAGAGAATTTCTTTGTTAAGTCGTCGATATACTTACGAAATTGCTTATCTGTCTCTGCTAAGTTATCTACGGTTTTACAAGCATGTAAAACGGTAGCATGATCTCTTTTTCCAATTTGAGAACCTATACTGGCCAACGATGCCTTAGTAAACTTTTTAGCGAAAAACATAGCTAGCTGTCTTGCTTGTACAATATGCCTTTTTCTAGTTTTTGACTGTAAAGTGGCAACATCCATTTCAAAGTAATCAGAAACTACTTTTTGTATGTAATCAATTGAAACTTCTCGTTTAGTATTCTTAACGAATTTTTCAACCACTTGCTGTGCAAGTTCTATAGTTACTTCTCTCTTGTTTAAAGTAGATTGTGCAATTAAAGAAATAATGGCACCTTCTAGTTCTCTTATGTTTGACTTAATATGCTTTGCAACATACTCAATAATGTCTTCAGGTATTTCAACACCGTCTCTATATAATTTATTCTTTAAGATAGAGATTCTTGTTTCGTAATCTGGACTTTGCAATTCTGCAGATAATCCCCATTTAAAACGAGAAAGTAAACGTTGTTCAATATCCTGCATATCTACAGGGGCTTTGTCTGAAGTAAGTATTACTTGTTTTCCATTTTGATGTAAGTGATTGAAAATATGGAAGAACACATCTTGTGTACCAGATTTCCCAGATAAGAATTGAACATCGTCAATAATCAAAACATCTATTAACTGATAGAAATGGATAAAATCATTTCTAGTATTTTTCTTTACCGATTCTATGTACTGTTGCGTAAATTTCTCAGCAGAAATATATAAAACGGTACGTTCTGGATATTTATCTTTTATTTCAACACCAATAGCGTGTGCTAAGTGTGTTTTTCCAAGACCAACACCTCCAAAAACTAAAAGCGGATTAAATGAGGTGCCACCTGGTTTATTGGCAACTGCCATACCTGCAGATCTTGCTAAACGGTTAGAATCACCCTCTAGGAAATTATCAAAATTGTAATTAGGGTTTAATTGCGATTCTATTTTTATATTTCTTATTCCTGGAATTACAAAAGGATTACGTAATTCTGGATTTTTAGACTTAATTGGAACATCCATTTCCTGAGCTGCCATTGCACCTCTGTTAGAACTAGGGATCTTTTCAGTAAAAGGTTCTTTGTTTCCGTAGGTATTCTCCATACGAATGATGTATACCAATTTTGCTGTTTCTCCTAATTCTTTGGTAAGAGCTACTTTTAAAAGTTTAACATAATGTTCTTCTAGCCACTCGTAAAAGAATTTACTTGGAACTTGAATACTTAATGCGTTTTCAGATAGCTTAACAGGCTTGATAGGTTCAAACCATGTTTTGAATGCCTGCGGTTGGATATTATCCTTAATAAACACCAAACAGTTTTTCCATACGGAATTTGCAGTAACACTCATAATAAATTTTACACTTTTAATGGTTAGCGTTGAGCTATAGGTGATTAAATTAAATCAACATAGGTTCTCGTTCAACTTGGGCAAATATGTGAACAAATTATTAAAAAAAAAAATCGATTGTCATTGAATTTAACCTTTTTTTTTCTCATGTTCGTTTACTCAATAGGGGAGCTTTTAAATATATACTTTTTACTTTAAATAAATGCGAACAAACGAAATTTCTTTTCGAATAAGATACAGTGAAACAGACCAGATGGGCGTTGTCTATCATGGCAATTATGCTCAATATCTAGAATTAGCAAGAGTTGAATGGTTAAGGTCGTTAGGAATTTCTTACAAAAGCATGGAAGAAGGAGGTATAATGCTTCCGGTAATAAGTTTATCGATCAATTTTTTAAAGCCGGCTTTGTATGATGATTTGATAACGGTTAAGGTTATATTGAATAAAAAACCTGCTGTACGAATTGAATTTGATTATGAAATAATAAACGAAGCAGGAGAATTATTGGCTACAGCAAATACTGTTTTGGTTTTTATGGATATGAAACGAAAAAGACCTACCAAATGTCCACAGGTGTTATTGGATAAATTGAAGTATTAGAAACTAGTCAATTTCCTTTGTTTCTAATTTGTGATGTGCTTTTAAAAGTTTTACTGTTTTTTTGAAATCACTTTTGTTCACGGATAAAACAATTTTACATTTTAAATGTAAATCTTGTGATATAATGTTCAGTTGGTGTTTTTTTACTAATCGCATTACAATATCCATTTCTGAGTATTCAAAAATTACCGACACTTGTTTCTGTAAAACCTTAGTTATTATTTTGGCATTTTCTAAAGCTAACTTTGCAGCCTCTTTATATGCACTAATTAAACCGCCTACACCTAGTTTTGTTCCACCAAAAACACGAACAACAGCAACTAATGTGTTAGTGACATCAAAAGACTGTAATTGACCATAAATGGGCATACCTGCAGAATTGTTAGGTTCGCCATCGTCATTTGCACGATAAGATTTTGTTTCAATACCCATTTGCCAAGCATAACAAACATGATTGGCCGTAGGGTATTCTTTTCTTAATGCTTCAATATGTGCTTTAATAGTTTCTTCATCGGATACAGGAAAACAATATCCATAAAATTTACTCTTTCGTTCTTTGAACAAAATAGGTTCAGATGGTTTCGAAATAGTTTTATAGGTATCCATATAAATTAATTGGGCTTGTTTTACAGGTAAGTCATTAATCGTTGACCAAATGCTACTAAAACAATACTAAATATAGCTAATCCTATGCCGAACCAGTTTTTAACCGTTAGGCGTTCTCTAAACAATATAATACCCAATAAAGTTGAGAACATAACTATTGCTACATTGTTTATCGTAAAAACAGATGCACTGTTCCATGTAGGGTGTTGCAACGCTTTAAGTAAAAAAAAGATGGAGAAATAATTAGGTACTCCAAGGCAAATACCGCCAATAATATTTTTTAAATTTACTTTTAGTTGCTGTTGGGTAGATTTAAACCCAATAAAAAATAATCCAAATATTCCAGCAGAAGCAAACACTGTTGCCGAAAATAACGCATATTCTTCTTCGGGCATATGGGCATCTTGAAAGTATTTTATACTAGTATCTATTATACCTGATCCTAGAAAAACTAGTACTGGAAGGGCAAATGCCCATTTCTCCGCTTTAATTTTATTCTTTTTTAATGATGTAAAGTAAACCGCTAAAAGGGCTAAAACAATTCCAAAAACTTCTAATATGCTAAGTTCTTCTTTATAAAAGAAAACACCGAATAATACGGGAATCGTTAGTGACATTTTGGTGGCAACAGAAGCAACGGATACTCCTAATTTTTGGGAGGTTGCCGCCATTAGGTTGAAAATTACTATAAATAATAATCCTAAGGCTAAACTTCCCCAAAACCAACTTTTCTGGGTTATATCACCTAGGTTAATTGGTTCTTTATAATACAGAATACCTACGGTACAAGCCACAAAGTAATTAGTGATTATGGCGTAAATTGTTTGAACCTGATATTTGGCATATAATTTAAAGACTACGAAAATTAAACTAGAAAAAAGGATGCTGAATGCTAAATACATCATTTTAAAGATGACTTAAGATTTCTTGTACATCATCTTTGCCTACTTGAAGGTTCCAACAGTGTATTCCCAATTTAGAAGCACTATCAGTATTTTCCTTGGTGTCATCCACAAAAAATGTTTCGTCGGCTATTAGTTTGTTATCGCTTAGAACTTTTTCGTAAATGTTAGCATTAGGTTTACGCATTTTCATTTCTTGAGAAAGATAGAAAACCTCAAAACAATTTTGAAACCTATTAAATCGTTGCATTCCCATAGCGTCTTTTACTTTTTCTATATGTAGGTCGTTGGTATTGCTCAATAAGAATAATCTGTATTGTTTGTCGCTATTTAATTTCTCGATGAAAGTTAGTCGCTCTTCAGGAAAATCTAAAATTATAGAGTTCCATGCATCTCTAATTTGTTCTTTAGTAGCATTGGTGAAAATAGCTTGTAGTTTATCAACAAATTCATCAGACTCCATTAAGCCCATTTCATATTTTTTGAAAATGGTATCTAATTCAGGAGTCAATTCGGTGAATCCGAATTTTGCCATTTCTAATAAAGGGGCTTGCTTATCAAGATTAATGAAGATATCTCCAAAATCAAATATGATGTTTTTAATCATTTCGTACTATGGTTAGTTGGTCGGTTAAAATTTGAATTTGTTGTTGGTTGCGTCCTGCAATTTTTGGTGCAGCGATACCTTTTGTGAAATTATTCGCTCCTTTAAAAATTCGAGCTTCATCCCACAGGTTGGCATCAATAAAACTTTGCAGTGTTTGTGAGCCGCCTTCAATTATTACACTTTGTATCTGCTCTTCATGCATCACATTACATAGCTGTTGCGGTACATCAGAATTAAAATTGATGATTTTATAAGTTACTCCTTCTAAATGGGAGTTGCTATCTGTTATTTCGGTGCAGATAATGGTCTTTTGTTTTCCGTCAAGAACGTGATAATCTCTAGAAATCTTTAAGCTTCTATCTAAAACAATTCGTGTAGGTGCTTTGCCAGCCCAATCTCTTAGGTTTAATTGCGGATTGTCAGCCAACACTGTATTTGTACCTACTAAAATACCAGCCTCTTCGCTGCGCCATTTATGTACTAATTGTCGGGATTTGGTATTGGTAATCCAATAGGGTTTCTTTTCTTCTTCGCGTTTTAAAGGTTCAGGAGCAATAAATCCGTCAGCAGTTTCTGCCCACTTCAAAATTAGATATGGTCGTTTTTTGGTGAAAAAGGTGAGAAAGCGTTTATGATGTTCTTCGCATTCTTTTTGTAGGACACCTACTTTAACCACGCATCCTGCAGCTTCTAATTTTTTGATTCCGTTACCTGCAACTTTTTCATGCGGGTCTTTTAATCCTATTACAACATTAGGTATCCCCATCTTAACAATCAAATCAGCACAAGGCGGAGTTTTACCATAATGAGAACAGGGTTCTAAGGTTACATAAATGGTAGATGATTTTAAAAGTGAAATATTAGAAACAGAGTTAATGGCATTAACCTCAGCGTGAGAACCACCGTATGCACTGGTAAATCCTTCGCCTATAATTCTATCTTTATGTACAATAACGGCACCAACCATAGGGTTTGGAGCTGTAGTTCCAAGTCCGTTTTTAGCTACTTGAATACAACGAAGCATGTATTTTTCATCTGTAGAAAGAGAAACTAAATGTAACGGCATCGAATTGTTGGTATCTAGATTATTAATGGACATCAGACTTTAACATTATACGCATATCACGTATCTTCACACCTCAAAAATAGTACTTTAAAACCTATTGCATTATTGATATGGAAAATGTCGTGATCCGCGAAATTAGAAAGGAAGATAACCCACAAGTAGCCAAAGTTATACGGCAAGTGTTGGCAGACTTAGGTGTGCCAAAAGTAGGTACGGCTTATGAAGATCCCTCATTAGATCAAATGTTTGAGCATTATGAGAAACCTAAGGCAACTTATTTTGTTGCAGAGGCTAATGGTTCTATTTTAGGTTGTGCAGGTTTTGCGCAGTTAGATAATTATGAAGGTAATGTGAGTGAGCTTCAGAAAATGTACTTTTTAGAAGAGGCGAGAGGTAAAGGTGTAGGTCACAAAATGATAACGGTATGTTTAGAACGTGCCAAAGAATATGGTTTTGATGCCTGTTATTTAGAGACCATGCCAAATATGGAGGCTGCTCAAAAATTATATAAGAAAATGGGATTTGAATATATTGATGCCAGAATGGGAGATACAGGTCATTATTCTTGTCCTGTTTTTATGCTTAAAACATTTTAACTGTGCTTTTAAGAGAAATCAAAAATATATATCATTCAGAATTAGATGTCATCTACGGTAAAGAAGAAGTGAATAGTTTTTTCTATTTACTCATTGAACATTATTTTGATTTAGAACGTTTTATTTTGGCAATTCAGCCAGAGCTAGTAATTGATATAGAGCAGGAGACTATTATATTCCAAGCCTTATCAGAATTAAAACTAGAGAAGCCTATTCAACATATTATTGGTACAGCATATTTTATGGACCTAGATTTTAAGGTCAATGAGCATGTATTAATACCGAGACCAGAAACTGAAGAATTAGTCCGTTGGATTTTAAAAGATGCAGAAAATTTAAAAAGAACATTGACCATTTTAGATATGGGTACAGGTAGTGGTTGTATTCCTATTTCTTTGGATAAAAACCTGACGGATGCAAAAGTATTCGGGTTAGATATTTCAAAGGATGCTTTAAAAGTAGCTGAGGAAAATAACGCTTTGCTGAATTCAGATGTGAAATTTTACGAAGCAGATATATTGTCTTTGGATATGGAAACCTCAGCAAAAGAGTTAGATGAAAAATTTGATATTATTATTTCTAATCCGCCATATGTACGAGAATTAGAAAAAGCAGAAATGCAAAATAATGTTATAGACCATGAGCCTAGTTTAGCACTTTTTGTACCGGACGAAGACCCGTTAAAGTTTTATAGCGCAGTGGTTAATTTTGCAGCTAATCATTTAAATGAAAATGGTTGTTTGTATTTAGAGATCAATCAGTATTTAGGAGAAGAAACTAAACAATTATTAGAGAAGTCTAATTTTAAGACTATTGAGTTGCGAAAAGATATGTTTGGCAATGACCGCATGATAAAAGGAATAAGAAAATGAAAAGTATAGTAGTATTTTGCGGTAGTAGTGAAGGCGTCGATCCTGTGTATGGATCGAAAGCATATGAATTGGGAGAGACTTTCGCAAAGAAAACTATTCAGTTGGTGTATGGTGGAGCCAAAATTGGCATCATGGGTAAAGTAGCTGAAGGAGTTCTTGACAATGGCGGAAAGGTAGTAGGTGTCATTCCTGTATTCTTGAAAAAGAAAGAAGTCGTTCATGAGGGGTTGACTGAATTAATAGTTACCCAAAATATGCATGAACGTAAGCTGAAAATGCATGATTTATCCGACGGCATACTAATGCTTCCTGGCGGATTTGGAACTCTAGAAGAATTTTTTGAAATGTTGACCTGGTCACAATTGGGACTACATCAATATCCGATAGGAATATTAAATACAAACGGCTTTTATGATTCTCTTCTAAAGATGATGCATGATATGGTCAACGAAGGGTTTGTAAAACAGGAACATATAAATACTATTTTGGTAGATGATGATATAGATTCATTACTAAAGAAAATGGAAAATTACACTCCGTTACCAACACCAAAATGGATTAATAAAGAGCAGCTTTAAGGAATATGAAGGCAAAAATAGAAGCACTAAGAAAAGAGTTACGAGAGCATAATCATAATTACTATGTGTTGGATAATCCGACCATTTCTGATTATGAGTTCGATATGAAATTGAAAGAATTGCAAGAGCTGGAGGCAAAGCATCCAGAATTCTATGATGCAAGTTCCCCTTCGCTTCGTGTTGGTGGTATGATCACCAAGAATTTTGCAACCGTAGTTCATGAACATAGAATGTATTCTTTAGACAACTCATATTCCAAAGAAGATTTAGAAGATTGGGAGAAACGTATTCAGCGTAACCTAGGTGATGTGCCCGTTGCATTTACGTGCGAATTAAAGTACGATGGTGCATCTATCAGTATAACCTATGAAAAAGGGAAGCTGGTAAAAGCAGTTACCCGTGGAGACGGAATTCAAGGCGATGATGTTACTAATAATATCAAAACCATTAAATCGGTTCCATTACAACTAAAGGGAGATTACCCGGAGAAGTTTGATATACGAGGAGAGATTGTATTACCGTTCGAGGGATTCATGAAAATGAATGAAGAACGAGTGGCAAATGGTGAAGACCCATACATGAACCCTAGAAATACAGCTTCGGGTAGTTTAAAGCTTCAAGATAGTAGCGCAGTAGCGCAAAGACCGTTAGAGTGTTTGTTGTATAGCATTGTTGGCAGAAATCTAAATATAGACTCTCAGTTTCATATGTTAGAGAAAGCCCGTGAATGGGGCTTTAAAGTACCAACAGTGGCAAAACTTTGCCAAACTACAGATGAAGTTATGGCATTTGTAGAGGAGTGGGATGTAAAACGACATGAGTTGCCTTATGAAACAGATGGAGTGGTGATTAAAGTAAATAGTCTTCAGAATCAAGATGAATTAGGTTATACGGCTAAAGCTCCACGTTGGGCAATGGCGTATAAGTTTAAGGCAGAGCAGGTATTTACAGTTTTAAATGAAATTACGTATCAAGTAGGTCGTACAGGAGCTATAACTCCCGTTGCCAATTTAGAACCGGTTTTATTGGCAGGTACTACGGTTAAAAGAGCATCTTTACACAATGCTGATCAAATAGCAAAATTAGATATACGAGTTGGTGATACTGTGTTCGTAGAAAAAGGAGGAGAAATCATCCCCAAAATCATAGCGGTTGATTTAACCAAAAGACCTTTAGACTCTAAACCCACAGAATATATACATCAGTGTCCAGAATGTGGCACAGAGCTTACTAGAACAGAAGGTGATGCTAAACATTACTGTCCTAATGAATACGGCTGTCCGCCACAGATAACAGGGCGTATTCAGCATTTCATTTCAAGAAAGGCAATGGATATTGAAGGCTTAGGTGGTGAGACCGTAGAATTATTGTTTAAAGAAGGTTTAATAGACGATTATGCGGATTTGTATAAACTTACCAAAGAAGATGTGTTGCCCTTGGAGAGAATGGCTGAGAAGTCCGCAGAGAATCTGGTAAAAGGCGTATCAGAATCTGTGCAAGTTCCTTTCGAGCGAGTACTATTTGCTTTAGGTATTCGTTTTGTAGGGGAGACGGTAGCAAAGAAATTGGCAAAAGCTTATAAGAATATAGATGCCTTGAAAGAAGCTACCCTAGAGCACTTGACATCGGTTGATGAAATAGGAGAGCGTATAGCGCAGAGTGTTATTGACTTTTTTGCGAACGAGAAGAATATTGATGCAATAGAGCGCTTACGAAGCTACGGTGTGCAATTAGCTATTTCTGCAGAGAAGTTAGAGAATCAGACCAATAAGTTAGCAGGGAATACTTTCGTGGTTTCTGGAGTTTTTGAAATTCTAAGTAGAGACGAGCTTAAAAAGAAAATAGAAGATAATGGTGGTAAAGTAGGTACTTCTATATCATCTAAAACCAGTTATTTAGTAGCTGGGGATAAAATGGGGCCTAGTAAACGTACAAAAGCCGAAAAGCTAGAAATTCCTATTATTAGTGAACAAGATTTTATAAATATGATAGCATAAATTACTATGGACATTTTTACAATAATTTCAGTATTAGTATTTCTATCAGCAATCTTTGGCTATATAAATGCCAGATTTTTAAAACTGCCAAATAGTATTGGTTTAATGTTGATTACGATTGTATTTACCCTAGTTGTCTTTGGTATCGGGTATATCGATGATACTTTGATAAATGCTGAGCGATACATAATTACACAGATAGATTTCAAATCTGTATTACTTGATATTATGTTGAGTTTTTTGTTATTCGCAGGTGCACTTCATACTAATTTTGAACAATTAAAAGTACAACGTTGGCCTATACTAGTATTCTCTACTTTGGGTGTTCTAGTGTCAACTTTTCTAGTAGGTACAAGTATGTATTATTTACTACAGTTATTAGGCATGAATATCTCTTTTATTTATTGTCTATTGTTCGGGTCGCTAATATCGCCTACTGATCCAATAGCAGTTTTAGGAATATTGAAAAAGGCAGGAGCACCAAAGCAATTAGAAACAAAAATCGTAGGAGAATCATTGTTTAATGACGGAGTAGGGGTAGTTGTATTTTTAACGATATTTCAATTGGCTTCGGCAACAGAGGTGGCAGTTAGTCCGTTAGATATATTAGAACTTTTTGGAGTTGAAGTAATTGGTGGGTTGGCACTGGGTCTGGCATTAGGTTGGGGAACATGGAAACTTATGAAATCTATTGATGATTATGACATAGAAGTTATTATAACCTTGGCAACTGTAATGGTAGGTACATTGATTGCTCAGAAATTCCATTTATCTGCTCCACTAGCTATGGTTGCTGCAGGTTTGGTAGTTGGTAATGACACCGTACGAAATTCAGCAATGTCAGCAACTACGGAGACCTATGTAGATAAATTTTGGGAGCTGTTAGATATTCTTTTAAACACCCTTCTGTTTGTTTTAATAGGAATGGAAATGTTAGTATTATCCTTTAAAATAGAATACGTAGTAGCTGGATTGTTAGCGATTCCGTTAGTATTGATTTGTCGATACTTATCGCTATTAATTCCTATTAAGTTCTTTGAGAAGAAGCTAGATTTTATACCGAAAACTAATTTGGTAATGACTTGGGGCGGATTGCGTGGTGGTATATCCATAGCATTGGCATTAGGCTTATCTGATGAAATGCATAGAGATGCATTTTTAGTGATTACATACATAGTAGTGGTATTCTCTATTATCGGACAAGGTTTAACTGTAGAGAAGCTCATAAAACGTGTAGTAAAATGATACCAAAGACCTATCTTGAATTTGAAAAGAGCTTAGAGTTGTCTCATGTGCCAAAAAAATGGTCAGACGGACTAAAATCGGCTTGGTATGATGCTAAGGGAGATTGGGAAGCTTCGCATAATATAGCCCAAGATATGCACAACACTTTAGGTAGTTGGATACATGCATATTTGCACCGTAAAGAAGGTGATCGGTTTAATGCAGGATATTGGTACAGGTTGGCGAAAAAAGAATATACAACAATTACCTTAGGCGAAGAGCTTAAGGTAATTGTGGAATATATGATAAAAAATAAAACCTAGTCTTTACATTATTTTAGTTGGTAATTATTATAACTGGTAGTTGTCAATTTTTCAAAAGTCTTTTCGAAATCACTTTTATTATTGAATCCGCATGAAGATATAAGAACATTTAGGTCGTTCGATTCTAGAAATCCCGAATCAATTAGCTGCCTTGCTTTTTCTACTCTAATCTTGTTTCTGTAAGCTGTAAAACTGATACCTTTTGTTTGATAGAAAAAATAAGCAGCATGATAGGGAGGCACATGTAATAGTTGGGCACACGCTTTTAAATTAAAACCTTGCTTTAGAAATTCATCTTTTTGTTCAATAGCTAACAATGATTTGTTTAGCTCTTTATTATCTAATCCGTATATCTGCTCTTCTGAAGAAGTACTTTTTGAAATAGATGATGAAACCAATAATTGATTCTTAGGAAACCCGTATAAGATAGAAGGGAAATATAAGGGAGCTATACTAATAATTAGTAAGACAAGTAATAAAACCAAATGTAGCGTATATAAACTTGTATTAGATACATTTAATGTATTGATACCTAAGAGACGTTCTACCCCAAAAAATAAGGTGATAAATGCCATAAGAGTTAATGCGGTGTAAAATAACAGCAGCCATCTATTAAGAATTATTTTCAGTTTGTCATTTGGGTTTATAGCTAAAAAACGCTTCAGTAGCGGAACTAAAGAAAGTAGGTATAACAATTGCCATAAGTGTCTTAAGCTATAATGCTCATTTAAACTAAGCAGACCGTATTGGGCACTAAACCTATCTGTAGGGAAGGTGATTGCATTAACAACTATCTGACTGTAATAATCTGCAGGTTTGGAAAAAACAATAGCCACATCAATTAAACTTAGTATAAATGGGATAAATAGAAAAATGTATTGCCATTTCCACCTAAACGTATCCTCCATAATAGTTTTAAAGTAAAAATAAACCGGTACGGTAATTATGCTATATAGTAGAAGTGGCCAAAAATAGAACCACTTAAAATGTTCAAGAAGACCTTCAGTGATTATATAAGTTTGAAATGAATAAACGGAATATATAAAGTAAAATAAGGCAAGAAATCGCTGAGGTAATTTGTTTACATTTTTCTTAAGAAGCAATAAGGCTGTCAAAATAAAACCAAAGATTGCTACTAACAGGAAAACAACACTCATTTAAAATTTTTAATTCTTCACTTTAAAACAATGCTAATGTACAATTTATATTACATGAAATGTAGCTGTTTTAGTTGAACTAAGAGTTTAAAATATAAGTTCAATGAAAGAAGTTTAATAATAACCTACAAGAAATAGCAAAGATTTGTTGTCGTGCAATTTTTATTGCTGTCTATTTTAAATGGAAAAAAGGAGAAACTAAAAAACCGGACTCCATTAAGAATTCCGGTTTAAAATATAAAAAATACTGTATGTATTAAATCATCTTAAAATCAAGCAACAATTCTCCTTCAATAGAAGCTTGTAAATGATCGCCTTTAAATGTTTCACCTGCACCTATTGCCGGTGTACCGGTAAAAATTATGTCACCAGGATTCAATGTCATAAAAGAAGAAACAAAGCTGATGATTTCAGCAAAATTATAAATGATATAACCAGTATTACCTACTTGTTTCTTTTCGCCATTAATGACTAAATCAAAATTAATATTGTCTAACTCTGGATATTCAGAAACAGGTTTAAAACCAGAAATTGGAGATGCACCGTCAAAACCTTTTGCCAGTGCCCAAGGTCCTTTTTTGTCCCTATTAGCGGTAAGAACATCTTTAGCAGTATAATCAATACCAATTCCTATTTCAGAGATGTATGAGTTTGCGTCGGCTATACTAACATTTTTAGCAGTCTTTCCAATTTTAACTACTAATTCTACCTCATAAATTAACTGACTGGTTATAGGTGGAAATACAACATCTTTACTGTCTGTTACTAAAGAAGAATCTGGTTTTGTAAATATGAGCTGGACATCATTCTTTAAGTCGTCTATTTCAGATTTGTCAACTACATAATTCTTGCCTATGCCTATTATTTTCATTTCTTATGGAATTAGTATTTTAATCAATTAATAACAGCTAAATTACACATTATACTAAGTGTGGAATAGTGTTTTTTGTGAAATCACATTACGGCTAAGTTTTGTTTAAAGTATGGGGTTGAGGTTGTTCTTAGTTGTTATAGAATGAGCTTAATATATTATCAATTGTACCTACTACTTTTTCTGCATTTTCTTTACTGAAACATAATGGCGGTTTTGTTTTTAAAACATTGTCATAACGACCATCAGTACTAATTAGAATATTTCTATTCCTCATTTCATTTTTAATATGATTGGCCAGTTCTGTATGTGGTGAAGTCTTACTGTCTTTTACAATTTCTATACCTATAAAAAGACCTGATCCCCTAACATCGCCAATGCATTTGTATTTTTTCATCAAATCTTTTAGGAGTAGCATATAATAATCGCCCACCATTTTGGCATTCTTCTGCAATTTATCTTCTTCGATTACTTCCAATACAGCGCTAGCTATAGTGCAAGAAACAGGATTACCACCAAATGAACTGAAAAACTCAACTCCCTTTTCAAAAGATTTTGCAATTTCTTCTGTACAAACAACAGCGCCCATTGGGTGTCCGTTAGCTATGGGTTTTCCTAATATAACAATATCAGGTATTACGTTTTGTGCTTCATATCCCCAAAAATAGTCTCCAAGTCGTCCAAAACCTGTTTGTACTTCATCACTTATACAAACGCCACCTTGTGCTCTTATGGCTGGGTATACTTCTTTTAGATATCCGTCGGCAAGTGGTATTTGTCCTGCGCAACCAACTATAGGTTCGGTAATGAATGCAGAAATAGGATGTTGGCAAGTCTCAATTTCTAATACAGCATCTTTTCCGTACAGTGTACCTGCATTGGGTATATCAGCTGTGTACTTTCCTGAATATGTGTTTGGTAATGTGGTTTTAATAATGTTTTCTTTTTGCCCTTCACCCTTAGCATTATTAAACTTATAATCACTTATATCTATGGAGGTTTGTGTATTACCATGGTACCCAGATTCCATTACCATAATATGCTTAAATCCCGTATGGCTTTTTGCTAAACGAATTGCTAAATCACTCGCTGCACTACCAGAATTTACAACGAACACTTTATTTAAAGATGAAGGAAAATAGCTTAGTAATTTTTCGGCATATGCGGCTAATTCATCATATAGGTACCGCGTATTGGTATTAAGTTTTGACATTTGTAATTGTCCGGCCCTAACAACTTTAGGATGGCAATGTCCAACATGTGGTATATTATTGTAGGCATCTATAAATGTATTACCTGAGGTATCATACATGTATTGAAATGCAGCCTTTTCCATATGTATAGGTGTTCTATAACTCATGGAAAGAATAGAACTAATATGGGTATGTCTTTTATTTATACTGTATTCAAGTGATTTGTTTTCAATAATGGACATTCCCGCAGCCTTTCTAAACTCATTCTCCGCATGTCTAGGGTTAATGGTAAGCCAGGTGTATAGCATTTTCCAAGCAGATTGTTCGCTAATGGATGCATAAGTATTATCTGCACTTACTTTTTTTGCATGCGCAGAATTGCATACACTAGTGCATAACCGTGCAGCAATGAGATAATATAAAATTTTAATTTCTTTCTCCTCAAGTGCTAATTTTTCATGGTAAGCTTTTAATAAAATTGTTGCCCATTCTAACGGATTATCCTTGTCATAACACGAATAGGTGATTACGATAGCTAATTCATTAACTAGGAACGAGTGGGCAAGATCACCAAAATCTATAATACCGGATACTTTATTGTTTTCAATTAGAATATTCCACTCATTAGCGTCATTATGAATAATTTGTTTTCTTAGCTCAGGATATAGTGGTCTAACATGTTCTTCAAATTGGTTGAAAAAGTACAGAACAATATTTCTATTTTTTGAATTGGATATATCGTTGATATACTTTCTATTTAAATGGAAGTATTGAAGGTCCCATTCCCATTGCCGACTCTGTATAGTGTAATTAGTATAAACTTGAAGCTGTTTATCTAGTTCAGCAATAAAACAACCTAAAGACTGAAATATTTCTCTTGTAGGTGTACAATCTCCTAGAAAATTACCTTCTAAAAATGAAAGTAGTCTATAAACCTTTAGCTGATTTTCAGAGGATATCTTCTTTTGTAATTTTTTGTTTTTAAAGGCTATTGGATTAGGAATACTGCTGTGAAAATTATCTGCAAGAAATAAAAGAGTATCATTTTCAGCTTTTATAATATCAAAAAGAAAATCAGAATATGGATACGTTTTAAAGATGTATTGCTTTTCTGATGTGGTGATCAAAAAATTAGCATTGTCATAACCATCAAGTTTTTTACTGTCGATAACGGTTAGTCCAAATTCATCTTCAAGGTAATTATTCATTTTTATACAGCTTAATCTATTCAAAACATGAGTGGAGAAGTGAAAAATTAATCACTATTTAAAATCCAATAATTTATATGTTCTGGTTTATTTACTTGGTAAAAGATATAAAAATCAGTTTTAATTTTAACCTTTCTACGGAATCATAACTCTTAAAATCATAACACCTTTTTAAAGCAAACACTATTCTCCATATTCTCATAAGGTGGGTAGTTGTCGGTAACGATGTAATTATTCTTTTTATAGAGTGCGATTGCTTCAGGCTGGCGTAATCCGGTTTCTAAGACAGAGTAGGTGTAATTCAATTCTTTTGCCCATTTTTCTAGTACCAATAATACTTTTGAGGCAATTCCTTTTCCGCGATAATCTGGTTGAACATACATACGTTTAATCTCAACCGAGTCCTCGTTAAATCTTTTAAAAGCTCCGCAGGCAACAGGGGTTTCGTCAGAATAAAAGACAACACAATTTTTTAACTCAACAATGCCATTAAATTGCGCATAAAAAGCATTATCATCACCGTCTCGCAATGCTAAATCTGCATCAAGAAGTTTTACTAATTCCTGAAAATTTTGATTATCACTAGAACAACGTTTGTAGTAAAGCATATTGAGGTCTAATTTTTAGACTTTAATTGTATATCCGTTAACCTTGGTGTTTTTATTATCAAAGTAGAAATCTATACGCCCCAAGTTTACTCCAAAACATCCTACTTGATTAACAAGAATTTCGCGCTCTGCAGCGTTGGTAACTACGCTAGGTTTATCTAAAAAAGTATGCGTGTGACCACCAATAATTAAATCTGTGTATTTGGTTCTTTTGGCTAGTTTTAAATCATCTGGCTTTTGTACGCTGTTATATTCATACCCTAGGTGGGAAAGACAAATAACCAAATCGCATTTTTCTTCTTCCTTGAGTTTGGTTTCCATATCCGTTGCCAATTCATACGGGTCAAGAAATACGGTTTCTTTATAGAGTTGTTTTGTAACCAAACCAGCTAATTGAATTCCTAATCCGTAAACACCAACTTTAATTCCGTCTTTCTCATAAATTTTATACGGCTCTGTAAGTCCGTCTAAAACCGTATTTGTAAAGTCGTAGTTAGCACTTATAAAATTAAATTTAGCATTGGGCATTTGCGCCAAGAGTCCGTCAATACCATTGTCAAAATCATGATTACCAATAGTAGTGGCGTCATAATTAAGCATGCTCATGAGTTTAAATTCTAGCTCACCACCATAGAAGTTGAAGTAGGGGGTACCTTGAAAAATATCGCCGGCATCAAAAAGAAATGTATGTGGGTTTTCTTTTCGGATACTATCTACCAAACCAGCTCTAAGAGCCAAACCTCCTATGCCTGGAAAATCTGCGTGGTCGTTAGGGAAAGCATCTACATGACTGTGTACGTCATTAGTATGTAAAATGGTAATATGTTTTTTTGTAGTTACGTTGCATGAATTTAGACTTAAACCCCCAAGGGTTAATAGACTAGAGGATGCAGCAGTATTTTTTATAAATTTTCTTCGTTCCATTTTACTGTAATTGATAATATCTTAAATCTACTTTTGGTGCTATGGTGTCCACTTTAGAAAAGAAATCTATCATGGCGTTACGTATTTTATAATCTGTTTCTGTTTTAGATAGTGCATCTTTAAAAAAAGTCATATTATCGCCACCGGTAACCAAATAATCTGATGTAGCCACAAAATAGGATTTGTCTTTATCTATGGCCTTGCCGCCTACTGTAAATGTTTTAACAGTATTGTTTTTGTTCAATACTAGTTGAATACCAGCAACTGGGTGTGCTCTTTTTGATTGTATTAAATAGTCAACCATTTTTAATAATGCTTCCCCTTTAAGTTCTACCACCACCACCGAGTTTTCAAAAGGCATTACCTCATAAGCGGTTCTTGAAGTAACATTGCCTTTAGATATGACTGATCTAATACCACCATGATTTAATAAAACCATGTCAATATTTTCACCAGTTCGGCTTTTAAATACAGGGTTAGCTTCACTTAACACAATATCTGCCATTAAATTACCTGCCGTTGTATTGAATTTACCATCCGTTTTAGTAATAGTATATGGGGCATATGCCAATGTGCTATCTAAAATGGTTTCTACATGTTCATGGTAGGGTAAAATAAATTTCTGAATACTATCTACTGATGTATAATTACTATCAATAGCTATCTGCTTGCCAGTCAATTCAATAAGGTGCTCAGGGGTATTTTTGCATGATGCAAATCCAACCAATGTTATAAATATAACATAATGTTGTATTTTTAAAATATCAAAGTGTTTTAACTTCGCCATAGAGTTGCAGGGATATTATTTACATTTGTCTAAATGTAAAAATACATGTTTTTAAAAGGAATTAAGGACAAGTTTAAGCGGAAATCTGGCCGTAAAATATTAAAACAGTTGGTGGCAACACCAGTTGCTGTAGCACGTGAGAGTAAAGGTATACGTTCTGTAGGTTGTATTGTTGATTTAGATAAATTTGAGAAATCAGAAGTGTTTTTTCAGTTTCAAGAAGAGTTATCGCTGCATCCTAACGCAGTTAAAATTATTGGTTATAAGCGTTTTTACGATAAAAACTCGCCTTATGCCACTCCAGTTTTTTCAGATAAGGATTTAGGATGGAACGGTGAAATTGAAAATAGCTATGCCCATGAGTTTTTGGGTAGGGAATATGACCTTTTAGTAAATTATTATGACGAAGACAGTCTATTATTGAATTTGATGTCAATGAAGACCAAGGCGCGTTTAAAAGTTGGTTTTCAAAAAGTTGGTCCAACTTACAATGATTTAATGTTAGATACGCCCTTAAAGGACTTTCAAATATTTAAAAAAGAATTGAAAAAGTACTTGGGCATTTTTAAAGAGATTTAATTATGAAAGAATTAAGGGGTGCAGGTGTAGCGTTAATTACGCCTTTTACAGAAGATGGTCATGTAGATGTTGAGGCACTTAAAAAAGTTGTAGCCTTTAACATTGAAAGCCATATAGATTATTTGGTGGTGTTGGGCACTACAGCAGAATCTGTAACCTTGTCCAAAGCAGAAAAACAATTGGTAATGCGAACGGTTGAAGAAGCCAATGCAGGTGTATTACCTTTAGTAATCGGTATAGGTGGTAATAACACTATGGCTTTAGTAGAGGAATTACAATCGGCAGATTTATCTGCTTATGATGCAATATTATCTGTTTCTCCATATTATAATAGACCAACACAAGAAGGTATTTATCAACATTTTGCAGCATTGGCGCAAGTATCGCCTTTACCTATAATAGTTTATAACGTACCAGGGCGTACGGGAAGTAATATGCTACCGGAAACTGTGGTTCGTTTAGCCAAGAAATTCGAAAACATTGTAGCTGTTAAAGAAGCCTGTGGTGATATGACACAAGTACAAGAGTTGATATCTAAAAGACCAGCAGGATTCTTAGTTCTTTCTGGTGATGATATTACTGCTTTACCCACCATAGTAGCAGGTGGAGATGGTGTTATTTCTGTAATAGGACAGGGGTTGCCAGAAGAGTTTTCTAAAATGGTACATGAAGGTTTAGATGGTAATACCGAATTGGCTTATAGTTATCATTACAAGATGCAAGAAGGCATGAAGTTGATTTTCGAAGAAGGAAACCCAGCTGGTATCAAAGTTATATTTGAATATTTAGGTCTTGCCAAACCTTTTGTAAGATTACCTTTAATAACAGCTAGCGATGCCTTAAAGCATAGAATTGTTTCATTTATGGAAACTATGATACGCATACCTGCATAAATATTCGTTAAATCTTCTTTAGGTAGTACATTCTTGTGGTATAAAGCCTGTATTTTTATTGGTTTAAAATGTTTTTTAAATCCATTGATAATCACTAATTTTGCAAAATGTTTTTTAAAATGAGGAGAGTTTTACCAATACTATTGATTGCCATTGCTTTACAATCTTGTAGTGAGTACCAAAAAGTACTTAAGCATGATGATGTAAAAGCTAAATATGATATGGCTGAAACTTTCTACGAAGAAGGTGATTTTAGAAGAGCGAATAGATTGCTTGAGCAAATTGCACCTAAATATGTAGGTAAGCCTCAAGGAGAGCGTGTTATGTTTTTCTTGTCCAACAGCTATTTTCAACGCGGCGATTATAATATGGCCGGTTACCAATTTGAACGTTTTGTAAAATCATATCCTAAAAGTGATAAAGCTGTTGAAGCAAATTTTTTAGGAGCTAAGAGTTATTACAAATTATCTCCGGAGTATTCCTTAGATCAAACTGATACGGATAAGGCATTGTTGAAATTACAGAATTTCATCAATACCTATGCTGAATCTGAATATTTTGCAGAAGCAAATGCTATGGCTCAAGAGCTAACTACTAAAAAAGAAGAAAAAGCGTTTGAGATATTAAAGCAATACAACAAATTGGGTGAGTTCAATTATGATATGCTTAAATCTGCGGTAGCTGCAAGTGATAATTTTGTTTCAGATAATCCTGGATCACCATTTAGAGAAGAAGCTATGTTCATTAAAGTTGAAGCTTTGACACATATGGCTGTAAATAGTTTTGAGCAATTAAAGGAAGAGCGTTTAAAAAATGCTAAAGCTGCTCATGTTGCTTTAAAAAAGCAGTTTCCTGAAACTAAGTTTGATAAGGAGGCTACTAACTTAATTGAGAAAATTGACAAAGAATTACAACGTATGCAAGCGCAAAACGTTGAATCAAAATAAATAATTTAATTATGAATATGAACGATTTAAAAAACTCTAAAGCATCGGTATCTACGGTAACTATTGACCGTAATGAGTTTGACGCACCTACTGAGAATATTTATGAGGCTATTTCAATTGCTGCAAAGCGTGCTGTTCAGATCAACTCTGAGATAAAGAAAGAGCTTTTAGAAAAATTAGAAGAGTTTGCTACTTATAGCGATAGTTTAGAAGAAGTTTTTGAAAATAAAGAACAGATAGAGGTTTCTAAGTTTTACGAAAAATTACCTAAGCCACACGCAATGGCAGTAGAAGAATGGTTGATGGATAAAATCTACCATAGAAACACAGAAAAAGACGCTTAAGACATATGTTGAACGGCAAAAATGTTCTTTTAGGGATTACCGGGGGAATTGCTGCTTATAAAACAACATTCTTAGTTCGTTTATTTATAAAAGCTGGCGCTAACGTTAAGATTATACTTACCGATAGTGCCAGCTCTTTTGTTTCTCCACTTACATTGTCCACCTTAGCGAAAAATCCTGTGGTACTCGATTTTGTCAAGACAGAGGATAATACGGTAGATTGGAACAATCATGTAGAAATGGGGCTTTGGGCTGATTTGATGGTAATTGCGCCGGCTACGGCAAATACCATGTCTAAAATGACAACAGGTAACTGTGATAATATTTTAATGGCAACTTATCTGTCTGCTAAATGTCCTGTATTTGTTGCTCCGGCAATGGATTTGGATATGTATAAGCATCCAAGTACCAAAAGCTCTCTAGAGGCGCTTGCTTCGTTTGGAAACTTTATTATACCTGCGACTAATGGTGAACTGGCCAGTGGTTTGGTTGGTGAAGGGAGAATGGCTGAGCCAGAAGATATTGTTGAGTTCATAAAAAAACAATTGTCGGTAGGTTTACCACTCTCCGGAAAGAAAGTACTGATAACGGCAGGACCAACCTATGAAGCAATTGATCCAGTTCGTTTTATTGGAAATCACTCTTCTGGTCTAATGGGTTTTGAGCTTGCAAATACTGCTGCTAGTTTAGGTGCTGAAGTTTACTTGGTAACGGGGCCTACCCATTTATCTGTTACTCACGATAATATACATGTAGTACATGTTGTGTCGGCAGACGATATGTACCATAGTGCTCAAATGTATTATGATACTTCTGACATTGTTATTTGTGCCGCAGCGGTAGCGGATTACAGACCAAAAACAATAGCTGAGCAAAAAATCAAAAAATCTGAAGAAAATTTTACGATTGAGTTAGTAAAGAATAAAGATATTTTGAAAACTTTCGGAGATAACAAAAAGCAACAATTTTTAGTTGGTTTTGCCTTAGAGACCGAAAATGAAGTAGAAAACGCAAAGGGTAAGCTAAAGCGTAAAAATTTAGATGCCATTGTTTTGAATTCTATGCGAGACAAAGGCGCAGGATTTGGTGGTGCTACCAATAAAATTTCATTTATAGATACCAATTCTAACATAACTACGTTTGAACTAAAGACCAAGGCGGAAGTTGCCGTGGATATCTTCAATGAAATTATTAAAAGACGGTATGCGTAAGGCTATTTTTCTATTACTATTTACCTTTATTTGTTTTGCTTCAATTGCTCAAGAATTAACTTGTACAATTACTGTCAATTCAGATCAGTTATCACAAGGAGAACTTCAGGTCTTTAAGACCTTAGAACGATCTTTAAATGATTTTGTAAACAAGACAAAATGGACTAATCGTGTATATAAAGAGAATGAAAGGGTAAATGCCCAAATGTTCATCACCATTACATCGTATGAATCCAATATGTTCAGTGGTAATATTCAAATACAATCTTCTAGACCAGTTTATAATACTTCTTATTCATCTCCGGTCTTTAATTATAAGGATAATGCATTCAACTTTCAATACATCGAATTTCAACCATTAATTTTTAATGAAAATCAGTTCGAGTCTAATTTGGTGAGCGTTATGGCTTACTATGTATATGTAATATTAGGCTTAGATGCTGATACTTTTTCTTTAGAAGGCGGAACAGAGTTTTATAGAAAGGCCCAAAATATTGTAACCCAGGCTCAGGGTAGTAATTCTGCAGGGTGGAGTCAATCGGCAGATTCTAATAGAAGTAGGTTTGAATTGGTAGATAACCTTTTGTCAAATACCTATAGAGAATACCGTATTGCAATGTATAACTACCATAGAAAAGGTCTGGATATTCTTCCAGATAATAATAGCACGGGTAAACAGGTGATAGCTGGTACCATGAATTTATTTCAGACTATGATCAATAGAAGGCCAAATGCTTTTCTTATTTCCACTTTTTTTGATGCGAAATCTGAAGAGATTAAGAATATTTTTTCTGACGGACCAAAAGTGGATATTGTGAAACTGAAGGAAACCTTGAATAAAATTGCTCCTCTTTACGCTACAACTTGGAACGATATTAAATATTGAACCATTTTACAGCATTGAATTATAGATTACCTTTGTGAATCTAAAATTCTAACGCGTGCTTTCAACCCTTTCCATTTCTAATTACGCATTAATTGACAGTCTAGAAGTAGACTTCGATAAAGGTTTTACTGTTATTACAGGTGAAACAGGTGCAGGTAAATCTATTTTACTCGGTGGCTTATCTCTAGTATTGGGTAAACGTGCAGACTTAACATCGTTGCGGGTTAAGGACCAGAAATGTATTATAGAAGGAACTTTTAAGTTAGATACATATGGTCTCCAAAATTTCTTTGAGGAAAATGATCTAGATTATGATGTAAGTACGGTCATTAGGCGCGAAATATTACCAAGTGGTAAATCCAGAGCTTTTGTAAATGATACACCTGTTACTTTAGGGGTTTTATCTAGTTTAGGAGAGAACCTTATTGATATCCATTCTCAGCATCAGACCATGCAACTTACAGAGAACGACTTTCAATTGAAATTGGTTGATGCATTGGCAAATAATCAAAAACGATTATCGGAATATAGGAAAGGTTTAAAAACGTATCGCAAAGCAGAAAAAGAGCTGCAAAATCTAGTTGATGTTCAGGTTACCGCAAATAAGGAGCAAGATTATAATTCTTTTCTTTTAGAAGAGCTGGAAAAAGCACCTTTAAAGTTAGGGGTTATTGAAGAGTTAGAAGAGGAATATGAGCAACTGAACAATGTTGAGTTGATTATGGAGCAATTGTCAAAAGGAGACCAATTGTTCAATGATGAGCAAATTGGTGTTTTACCTTTAGTAACAGAAATGCGTCAATCACTTTCTAAGTTGGTTGATTTTGGAACCAATTACAAGGATCTTTATGAACGTGTAAAATCTGTGTTGATAGAGTTGGATGATGTTAGTTCTGAATTACAACGTTTGCAAGAAGGAGTAGAGGCAAATCCTGATCAATTAGAGCAAGTAAATAATAAACTTCAATTACTTTATAATCTTTTAAAGAAGCATAATGCTGGTGACGTTTCAGAATTAATCAGCATTAAAAATGAGCTTGCCGATAAAGTATTTGAAACAGCTAATCTAGATCAGAAAATAGCCTCAAAAACAAAGGAGATTCAAGAAATAGAATCTGCTTTAGAGGTACAGGCTATCGTACTACGTGAAAAAAGAAATGCTGTTACACCTAAATTAAAGAAAAAGTTGGAATCTGATTTGGGCTTGCTAGGTATGCCAAGTGCTTCTTTTGAAATAGAACTAAGTGCTTCGGAATCGTTTACTTCGACAGGGAAAGATGAGTTATCTTTTCTTTTTACAGCTAACAGAGGTGGCAGTTATGGTGAATTAAAAAAGGTTGCATCTGGTGGAGAATTGTCTAGAATAATGTTGGTAATAAAGGCAATACTTGCTAAATATGAAAAATTACCGACCATCATGTTCGATGAAATAGATACAGGTGTATCTGGAGAGATATCAAACAGAATGGCTGATATCATGAAAGATATGAGTGGAGATTTACAAGTGTTTTCTATAACACACTTACCACAAGTGGCATCAAAAGGAAATCATCATTTTAAAGTATATAAAACCGAAGGTAAAGAGCGTACCATGACAAATATGAAGCAATTGACTACAGATGAAAGAGTAGTGGAGCTTGCCCATATGCTTAGTGGTAAAGATTTATCTGATTCTGCTTTAGCACATGCTAAACAACTTTTGAATTCTACACAGGAGGTGTAAACTTTTTGAGATGAGTTTTTTAAATTTTGCGATTTAAATGTGAGTTATACATATGCAACGGGTCAAGCGTTATATTTAGCTTTTTTCCGTATTACATCAATTCGGTTTTAACATATTTTAGATATCTTTGAATATTAAATCAAACTATAGAATCAACTATCATGGGATATAACTTATTAAAAGGTAAAAGGGGAATTATTTTTGGAGCTTTAGATGAAAATTCTATTGCATGGAAAACTGCACAAACTGTGCATGATGAAGGTGGAACTTTTGTTTTGACAAACGCCCCAATTGCCATGAGAATGGGTCAAATAGATGAGTTAGCAAAGAAAACAGGTTCAGAAATTATTCCTGCAGATGCAACAAGTGTAGAAGACTTGGATAATTTGGTTGCTAAGGCAGTTGAAATTTTAGGAGGAAAAATTGATTTTGTATTACATTCTATAGGTATGTCTGTAAACGTACGTAAAGGCCGTGCTTATACTGATGAGAAGTATGATTTTACAGCAAAAGGATGGGATGTTTCTGCGTTGTCTTTTCATAAAGTGTTACAATCACTTTACAAAGCAGATGCAATGAATGAGTGGGGTAGTGTTGTTGCGTTGACCTATATGGCAGCACAAAGAACTTTCCCTGATTATAATGATATGGCAGATAATAAGGCATATTTGGAATCTGTGGCACGTAGCTTTGGTTACTTCTTTGGTAAAGAAAAGAAAGTTCGTATAAATACAATTTCTCAATCTCCAACCGCAACTACAGCAGGACAAGGGGTAAAAGGATTTGCCGGATTTATCAGCTATGCTGAGAAAATGTCTCCATTAGGTAATGCGACGGCTCAGGACTGTGCTGATTATACTGTTACTTTATTCTCTGACTTAACTAGAAAAGTAACCATGCAGAATTTGTTTCATGATGGTGGTTTCTCAAATACTGGAGTTAGTCAAGAGGTTATAGAGAAATTTTAATTTAGATTTAATTTCCAATTTTATTGGAGCCTATTTATAAAAGGAGAGTAATAATGAACTTATCGTTTTCTTTTATCATTCCCGTATATAATAGACCCAACGAAATTAAGGAACTGTTGGATAGTCTGCGGTTACAAACCTATGACAAGACTTTTGAGGTGGTTATCGTCGAAGACGGTTCTACTATTTCATCGGAAGAGGTCATAGGTGGGTACGTAGATACATTAGCCATTTCCTATTATAAAAAAACCAATTCAGGTCCTGGTGATTCTCGTAATTACGGAATGGGTAAGGCAAAAGGTAATTACTTTATTGTCTTGGATTCTGACTGTATACTTCCACCTCAGTATTTACAAGAAGCGGAGAAAAGCTTAAAAGAAGATTTTGTTCATTGTTATGGTGGTCCTGATGCGGCACATGAGTCGTTTTCTGATGTTCAAAAAGCGATTAATTATGCGATGACCTCATTTTTAACAACAGGTGGAATTCGTGGTGGTAAAAAAGCTGTAGATAAATTTCAGCCTAGAAGCTTTAATATGGGTATTTCCAAAGAAGCTTTTGAAAATGTTGGCGGTTATGGAAATATTCACCCAGGTGAAGATCCAGATTTAACCATCCGTATATGGAATAAAGGATATGGAACCAAGTTGATAACAGAAGCATTCGTATACCATAAAAGACGAATAGACTGGAATAAATTTTATATACAAGTCAATAAATTCGGAATGGTTCGTCCCATATTAAATAAGTGGCATCCAGAAACAAAGAAGATTACTTATTGGTTTCCTACTATATTTTGTGTTGGATTGGTGATTTCTATTTTGTTGGCCGTAATAGGGTTTTCTATTCCGTTATTTTTCTATGCAACGTACTTTTTAATATTGTTTGTAGATGCCTTGTTTAAAACACGCAATTTAAAAGTTGCATTTTTATCGTTATTGGCAACTGCGATACAATTTGTTGGATATGGATACGGTTTTTTAAAGTCAACCCTGTATATTCAATCTTCAAATAAAAAACCAGAGGAAATTTTTCCTAAATTATTTTTTAGAGTGAATTGATGGAACGTTTAATAGAGTGGATACAAACAGGACTAAAAAAAAGAAAGGTGAAAGTCTTTCTAGTGTTCTTATTGTGTGCTTCCCTAGCTTGGTTGATCAATAAATTATCTCAAACGTATACTAGCAATACCACATTTCAGGTTGAATATATAAATATTCCGGAAGAGTTCTTATTGGCGAATACCCCTAAGGAAGAAATTCAAGTGCGCTTACAGGCAGTCGGATTTCAATTTCTAGGGTATGAACTTAAGCCTAAGCAAATACAATTAGATGTTAGTAAAGTCATGCATAAAGATGATAGCTATTATTTGACATCTGATCAAATTAGAATTCAACTTGAAGCTCAGCTGAACAATTATAATACCTTAACAGATTTTGATAGTGATATTATATATTTCGATTTTACATCTTTAGAAACTAAAAAAGTTCCAGTAAAGGCGGTATTAGATTTTACTTTTGCAGCGAACCATATTCTTGAAGGGGAAATAAAAGTAATTCCTGATTCTATTCAAGTATCTGGTCCAAAAAGTCAAATTGATTCTATCCGTAACATAAGAACAGAAGTGATAAAAAGGGATGACTTAAATAACTCTTTTACAGATGAAGTAGCACTTAAGTTACCAAAGCAATTAAAAGGAACTACTTTCTCTAATGACGTTGTTATGGTTTCGGCAAAGATTGTTAAGTTTTCCGAAAGGGTAATTGAGGTGCCGGTTACGGTTATTAATTTACCAGAGAAAATTAAGGTGAGAACTTTTCCGGAAATTATAGAGGTGCGTTGTCAAGGAACTTTAGAGCATTTAAAAGAACTTTCAGCTGATGATTTTGCCGTGGAAGCAGATTATTCAAAAATTTCCAAAGAATCTGGTAATAGTTTAACGGTACAGTTAGCACAATATCCAAAAACTTTGAACAATGCTGTAATTAGTACTAATGAGGTTGAATTTATATTGAGAAGAGAATGAAGATAATTGGTTTAACAGGTGGTATTGGAAGTGGTAAATCTACAGTAGCCAATATGTTTAAAGAGCTTGGTGTGCCTGTTTATAACTCAGATGAAAGAGCGAAGTACCTAATGAATACTTCTCTTGATATTAAAAGTCAATTAATTAAATTATTAGGAGAGGAAGCGTATAAGGGTGATAAGTTAAATCGGTCATTTATAGCAGAAAAGGTTTTTAGTAACACTAATTTATTGGCTAAATTAAATGATATCGTCCATCCTATAGTAAGGAAAGATTTTATTGATTGGACTAAAAAACAAGATTATAGCTATGTAATTCAAGAAACAGCTTTATTATTTGAAAATAAGGCACAAGACTTATACGATAGCATAATTCTGGTAACAGCACCTAAAGAAACGCGTATATTACGAGTCGTTGATAGAGATAAGAGTAGTAGGGAGCAAGTTATTGCCCGAATGAACAATCAATTAGATGATAAAACGAAATTGAATTTGAGCAATTACGTTATCGAAAATATTGATTTAGAAAGAACTAGCTCAAATGTTCTTCAAGTTCACGCTTCTATCTTAACTGATTGCTAGTTCTTTAGCAATTTTAACATTTTTGTTAAGGTTAGGTTAAACGTACTATCCTCTAACTGTTAAATCTTTAATTTTAACCCCCAATGAACAAAAAGTTATTTGTGCTCTTAGTAGTTTTAATGAGCCTTTCACTTATTGGTCTGATTTTCGTTCAAAGTTTCTGGATTAAGAAATCAATTGACAGTGGAGAAGAGCAATTTTCTAGCAGTGTTTCTGAAGCATTGAACAGCGTCACCAATAAGATTACCGAAAGAGAATCTAAAAACTATTTTGACAGGTATTTAAATGCGAAGGATAGTATAGGAGGAGAGCTTAAAGGTACTCAGCTTACTAATTTTTTCTTTATTGATAGGGATATCAATTCCAACGAAATTTTACTGTATGAACACGGTATTTTAGAAGAGGATTATGGTATTTCGTCAACGTTCTTTGATAGTAGTGATGGTGCAGATACCACCATTATTAAAAATTACACCAGTAAACGAACTACATCTATTTTTAGAAAAGATTTTGATTTAGAAGGTAATACACCACGTTTAAATCCAATTCAGAGAATCGAAAAAATTGGAGGTCTTAACAAAATGGAAAAGGCTGCCATGGAAGATATGTTTATGGTTCATGCTAAACGTGTTCCAATTCATAAAAGGGTCTCTAAGCAAGAAATTGAATTATTGTTACAACGCGAGTTGGAAAATAGAGGAGTAGATATTGCATTTGAATATGGTGTTTATAGCAATGGTTTGCCGACAAAAGTAAAGTCGTCTAAATTTAAATATGCAGAGGCAAACGTGTATAGGTCACCAATGTTCGTTGACTTTGAGGGAGTGTCAAATTTCGATTTGTTAATTTCCTTTCCTAAGAAAAAGCGATTCTTGGTGCAGTCTATTCTAGGTTTGGCAATGTTATCATTGTTATTTACAATTATAATTGTAGTAGCATATGCCGGAGCAATTTATCAGTTAATTCGTCAAAAGCAGATTTCTGAAATAAAAACAGATTTCATTAATAATATGACGCATGAATTTAAAACACCAATAGCAACTATAAACTTAGCTGTGGAGGCTATTAGAAACCCAAAAATTATTGGGGATCAAGAAAAAGTGTTGCGATACTTGCAAATGATACGTGATGAGAATAAGAGAATGCATGCGCAAGTAGAAAATGTATTGCGAATATCTAAGTTGGAAAAAAATCAACTGGATATTAGTAAGGATAGGGTGAATGTTCACGACATAATAGAAGACGCTATAACTCATGTTGAGTTAATAGTAGATGATAGAGGAGGATATATACACACGCATTTAAATTCGGAACGCTCAGAGGTTTTAGCAAATGAGATGCATTTTACCAATGTAATTGTGAATATGCTTGATAATGCTATTAAGTATTCGGAAGAAGCACCGAAAATTGATGTGTATACTGAAAGAGCAAAGAATTATATAATTATTAAAGTACAAGATCAAGGTACTGGTATGAGCAAAGGTGTAGTTAAGAAAGTTTTTGAAAAATTCTATCGAGAGCACACAGGAGACATACATAACGTTAAAGGACATGGATTAGGATTGTCTTACGTTAAAAAAATAGTAGAAGATCACCAAGGTGAAGTTTATGCCGAAAGTGAAAAAGGAAAAGGAAGTACATTTTACATCAAACTGCCGTTAATATAAAAAATTATGGAAACAATAAACAAGAAGATACTTTTAGTGGAGGACGATCCAAATTTTGGAATTGTGTTGAAAGATTATTTGTCAATGAATGACTTTGATGTCACTTTGGCGAAAAATGGAATGGAAGGTTTTGAGAAGTTCAAGAAAGATAATTATGATATCTGCATTTTGGACGTAATGATGCCGTATAAAGACGGGTTTACATTGGCGAAGGAAATTCGTGAAAAAAATGAGAACGTGCCAATTGTTTTTTTAACGGCAAAAACAATGAAGGAAGATGTTCTTAAAGGATACAAAGCTGGTGCAGATGATTATTTGAACAAGCCATTTGATTCTGAAGTGTTATTAATGAAGTTAAAAGCAATACTTCAAAGAAAAGCTTCTAATGGATTGGCAGATAGTAAGAAGTTTGAATTTACAATTGGTGGTTTCCACTTAAATTCTAAATTGAGATTTTTAAAATATAAAGACGAAGAATCAATTAAATTATCTCCGAAAGAGAATGAATTATTGAGGTTATTGGCCTTACATGAAAATGATTTAATGCCAAGAGAGTTAGCACTTACTAAAATATGGAGAGATGATAATTACTTTACATCTCGTAGTATGGATGTTTATATAGCTAAATTACGTAAGTATCTTAAAGTTGATGATACTGTAGAAATTTTGAATATACATGGTGAAGGTTTCCGTTTGGTTGTGAAGACTGAAGGAGAATAGAATACTATAATAAAAATTAAAAAAAGCATCCAAAATTGGATGCTTTTTTTGTTTTAGAGTTTTTCTAAAATTTCATTTACGATTTCATCAGGAGATTGGTCTATTGAAACAGAAAGCGCTTCTATAGGGGTTTCAAGAATTTCAAATTGAGATTTTAATAACCCTTTTGGCATGTAATGATTTTTACGCTTATTAAGGCGTGCATCTATAAGCTCAAAACTACCCTCTAAATAGATAAATTGATGTTTGTTCTCTAAATTATGACCAAGGGTAGTTCTATACTTTTGTTTAAGGGCAGAACACACTATTACTGCACCAGTACTTAAATTTTCTATACCAACCTCGTTAAGGCGCTCTAACCAACCTTGACGATCGTCATCGTTCAGAGGGTGACCTTCGCTCATTTTTTTTACATTGGCTTCTGCATGAAAACTGTCTCCATCAAAAAAGGGTATATTAAGTTTATCGGCTAAAAGTTTCCCTATAGTGGATTTTCCACTTCCGGAAACACCCATTACAAATAAGATTTGCTTTTTAAACATTTTTTAAATTTTCAATTTCAACATCTATTATATCCAAGAGGGTCTTAGTTTCATAGTCATAATCGGACCAAAGAGTATCTTCATTTCTTAAAAACCATGTAAGCTGTCTTTTAGCAAACCTTCTCGTATTTTTCTTAATTTCTGATATGGCGAAATCCAAAGTCCATTCTCCATCAAAATATTTAAAAAGTTCTTTGTATCCAACAGTTTGTAAAGCATTATAATCGCGAAAGGAAAGTAAACTTTTAGCTTCTTGTAATAACCCAGTTTCGACCATAACATCTACACGTGCATTAATGCGTTCATAAATTAAAGCACGTTCTGCTCTTAGACCTACGGACAATAGTTTAAAATCTCTTTCTGCCTTAGGTTTGTTTATAAAAGAAGAATATGGCTTACCACTACCTATGGCAACTTCAAGTGCTCGTATTACTCTTTGAGGGTTATAAATATCAACTTTATTAAAATATTCGGGGTCTAGCTGTTTTAATTTATGTTGTAATGGTTTTATGCCACTTTCAGAGAGTTTGGTATTTAGTTCTTCTCTAATTGAAGGGTCTATTGTTGGGAATGTATTTAATCCGTCGGTTACGGCATTTACATATAGTCCGCTTCCGCCAACCATAACAATTACGTCATGTATTTTGAAAAGTTCAGATAGCTTTTGAATAGCTTCACGTTCAAAATCACCGACCGTATAAGTTTCGGTAATACTTTTATGTTGAATGAAATGGTGCTTTGCTTGTGCTTGTTCTTCTAAACTAGGCACAGCGGTACCAATATTCATTTCTTTAAAAAACTGACGTGAGTCTGCAGATATTATTTCTGTATTATACTGTTTGGCTAAATGTATAGCTAGTTTGGTTTTGCCGATAGCCGTAGGGCCTACCACTGAAATTAAAGTTTTATTCATTTAATATTGATCCACAATTATAACAATGGGTAGCGTCATCTCTATGACCTTCTTTACTACATGTTGGGCAGCTTTGTGTGTTTATATGAACATAACTACCGCCATTTTTTAAATTAGAAGTTTCTCTATTCTGCTTCGCAAATTCAGCTGTAACCATACCAGTAGGTACCGCAATTATCCCATAACCCAAAAGCATAATAATAGTAGCTATTGCTTGACCTTGAGGTGTTATAGGTGCAATGTCACCATAACCTACAGTAGTTAGTGTAACTATTGTCCAGTAGATACTAGTAGGTATACTTGTAAAGCCAGCTTCATCTCCTTCTATTAAATACATTAAGGTTCCCATCATTACGGAACAAATAAGTACAGCAAAAAGGAAAACCGTAATTTTTGCCCTACTAGCTTTTAGGGCTCTCTTTAATTGAGAGGCTTCACCTAGAAAACGAGCCAATTTTAATATACGAAAAACACGTAATAACCTAAATGCTCTAACGGCTAAAAGCACCTGTGATCCTGCAAAAATGTAAGATATATAAAGGGGGATTGTTGAAAGGAAATCAATAATACCATAAAAACTAAAAATATACTTACTGGGCTTTCTTATACTAACAATTCGTGCAATGTATTCAATGGTAAAGAAAATAGTAACAATCCATTCAAGAATAAAAAGAATCTCATGATACTCTGCATCAATAGCTTTTACACTTTCAAGCATGATAAGGATAACACTAAAAATAATGATAACAAAAAGTATAATATCAAACAATTTACCCATAGGGGTATCTGCTTCATAAATAATCTCATGAACCTTTTTCTTCCAGGATGATAGTTTTTCGTCCTCTTTCAAACTAATCGTTTATTTCCATTATTTTAAGCACTCTCTTTTTTCTTAAGTACGATTCTATCAGAAAGTTAGCATCATGCGTACCGTTCATTGGTGTAATAATACTTTCTAAGATATGAATATTATTTATTTGATAGTTAAGATCATAAAAACCAAAACCTACTAGAGATCCGTTTTTAACTAAAATTGCACTTTGTTCACCAATTTCTCGACCCTTATCTATTACTAATACTTTATTACCGTTAACTCTATTTTTAGAGAGCGCAGCAATTACTCGTTTATTATAATCTTCTACATCTTCTTTGCTAATACATGCACCTTTGCATGTACCTGCATCATAACCAGAGCAATTATTACGAGCTTCACTTATACCGTTCACCTTTTCGCATAATCGGAATTCTTGTGTTATCTTATATAAGTAATTTTTAGCACTGAATACGCCGTTGAAAAGAGCTAGTGGCTCATCACACTCGCGGTAAGGTTTTATCTCTATAACGAAATAGCCATTTTCATTCATACTTTTACAAAAAGCATGACTGTACATTCTTTTTTTAGGGATAATACTGTACTTAGGTCTAAGTTTCAATAATTCTTCGTGTTCTTTTAATATAGCTACTAGTTCATTTCCGGTTAGCTCAAAAGTTACCTTTTTGGTTTCTTTGGCTATTTTTCTAGATTTATCACTAGTCTTTGTAAAGATTTGATTTACTTTCTTTTTTATGTCACTGGTTTTGCTAAGGTGAATAATATCTCCATCCTTATTATGCATATAAAAAACACCTGTCTTGTTTGGTAAATCCCTCACAATATCCAATTGTTTTTCTGAAAGTTCACCTTGGGTTTCTTTTCTGATAGTGTCTTTTATGATTATTTTTTCTGTATCCTTAGCTAGTAAAAGTTTAAATAATTTAATCGTTGCTAAAGCATCTCCATTGGCTCTATGTCTATCACTTACGGGAATACCTAATGACCTCACCAACTTTCCTAGGCTATAAGATTCTGCATCTGGCAATAATAACTTAGAAAGGTCAACGGTACATAAGGTTTTACGTTCAAAATTGTAACCTAAACGCCTAAATTCCGTTCTTAAAATTCTATAATCAAATTGAGCATTGTGAGCTACAATGACGGTATCTTCTGTTATTTCAATAATTCTCTTGGCAACCTCATAAAATTTAGGGGCTGTCCTTAACATTTTACTATTAATACCGGTAAGTTTTACGACAAAGGGCTGAATTTCCTTTTCAGGATTTACCAGACTAATAAATTTGTCCACTACTTTTTGACCGTCAAATTTGTGAATAGCAATTTCGGTAATTCCTTCCTCATTAAACTTTCCTCCAGTAGTTTCAATATCTAAAATTGCGTACATTTAATATAATCGGATTTTTTGGGTAAGTGGGGATTTAGGTATTAATTTCTTGATCCAAAGATACTACTTCCTATACGTACCATAGTACTACCTTCTTCAATTGCAATTTTATAATCACCACTCATACCCATTGAAAGGGTGTTAAAGTCTGTATAATTACTTTTTAGTTTTGTGAAGAGTGATTTAAGGCTAGCAAATTCTCTACGTACTTGATTCATGTTTTCGGTAAAGGTAGCCATGCCCATTAACCCCACAATTTTTACATTTTTGAAAGCTTTAAATTCTTCGTTAGCTACTAAATCAAGTAGCTCTTCTTCGTTAAATCCGAATTTAGTATCCTCTTCTGCAATATGTACTTGTAATAGACAAGAAATAACTCTGTTATGCTTTTCAGCCTGTTTATTTATTTCGGCAAGTAATCTAGGGCTATCAACTCCATGAACCAAGGAAATATATTCTGCCATATATTTGACCTTGTTGCGCTGTAAGTGTCCGATCATATGCCATTTGATATCTTTAGGCATTTTCTGCCATTTTTCTGTCATTTCTTGAACCCTGTTTTCTCCAAAAATACGTTGTCCCTCATCGTATGCTTCTTGAATTAAGGACATTGGTTTTGTTTTAGAGACAGCAACAAGGGTTACTGAATTAGGAATTGTATTTGTAACAGCTAAAAGATTTTCTTTTATTGACATATAATTTTACTTCTTTGGTAATCTTAATTTGTGAACTGACTTGATACTATCTCAGCTTTTCTACTATCGGCATAATCATAAAAACCTTCTCCAGATTTAATGCCTTTTTTTCCTGCCATAACCATATTTACTAATAATGGGGAAGGGGCATATTTTAGATTTTTGAATCCGTCATACATAACATTTAAAATAGAAAGACATACATCTAACCCAATAAAATCTGCCAATTGCAAAGGACCCATAGGGTGTGCCATACCTAATTTCATGACCGTATCTATTTCTTGCACGCCTGCAACACCATGGTGCAAAGTTTCTATCGCTTCATTAATCATTGGCATTAAAATTCTATTGGCAACAAAACCTGGGTAATCATTAACCTCTGTTGGGGTTTTGCCCAACTGTTTTGAAAGCTCCATGATAGTAGAAGTGGTTGCACTGGTAGTGCTATAGCCATTAATAATTTCAACCAAGGTCATTATTGGCACAGGGTTCATGAAATGCATACCAATAACCTTTTCGGGTCTGTTGGTAGCTGCCGCAATTTGTGTAATGGAAATAGATGATGTATTAGATGCTAAAATTGTATTTTCACTACACAGGGAATCCAATTCCTTAAAAATACTCAGTTTAACAGTTATGTTTTCTGTTGCTGCTTCTATGGCAAGTTCTACGTTGGTGACACCTGCTTTTAATTCGGTAAACAATGTAATATTAGAAAGAGTACGCTCTTTGTCCGCTACATTTATTTTTTCTTTTGCAACCATGCGGTCTAAATTCTTTGAAATGGTGCTAAGACCTTTATCTAAAGCTTCTTTAGAAACATCAATAAGGTGTACTTGAAATCCGTTTTGAGCAAATACATGAGCAATTCCATTGCCCATAGTACCTGCGCCTATAACTGCTATGTTTTTCATATTTTCTTTGGATTAAATGCTGCAATAATTTGTAGGGCAACTTTTAAAGCCTGTGTACCTTGCTTTAAACTAACTACAGGTATTGTGTCGTCATTAATTGAATCAGCGAAAGATTCAAGCTCATCTAAAATTGCATTATTGGTTTCAACTGAAGGATTTTCAAAATAGATTTGCTTTTTAATTCCTTCCGCATTCTGTAATATCATGTCGAAATCTCCTGGTTCTTTGGGAGCATCTTTCATTTTTACTACTTCAACTTTTTTCTCTAGAAAATCTACCGATATATACGCGTCTTTTTGAAAGAAGCGAGATTTTCTCATATTCTTCAATGAAATTCTACTTGCGGTTAAATTTGCTACACATCCATTTTCAAATTCTAGTCTAGCATTTGCAATATCGGGAGATTGGCTAATAACAGATACCCCGCTTGCATTAACTTGTATTACTTTAGAATTAACAACGCTTAAAATAGCATCGATATCATGAATCATTAAATCCAATACCACAGGAACATCTGTTCCTCTAGGGTTGAATTCAGCTAAACGATGAGATTCAATGAACATTGGTTCTTTAATAGCATGTTTTACAGAGGTAAATGCCGGGTTAAAACGTTCAACATGTCCAACTTGCCCTTTTATGCCATATTTTTCTTCTAGCTCAAGTAAAGAATTAGCTTCTTCCAGAGTATGTGTAATTGGTTTCTCTATGAAAATATGCCTACCTTTTTCAATTGATTTTTTAGCACATTCGTAATGTGAAAGTGTAGGGGTGACAATATCTACTACATCTACTACATCTATTAAATCATCAAGATTTTTAAAATAGGTATATCCAAATTCTTCACTAACTTTTTGACCATTAGAGCTATCTGCATCGTGAAAGCCTATAAGGTCATATTTTTTAGATTCTTTTAGAAGTCTAAGGTGGATTTTACCTAGATGCCCAGCTCCTAAAACACCAACTTTTAACATTTGTTTCGTTTTCATCAAAAATACACATAGTTAGGTACTTTTATCCTATGCGTTATTTCAATTTTATAAAAAATGATGATTAGTTTTAAAAGGTTCTTCCGTCGTATAAAGAACTTTGTTAACTTTGATGGTCAAACCAACTACCATTGAAAGATACCTTAAAACACAGGGGCATGCGCAACCATTTAGCGCAAATATTAATAGACAAGGGAATAGCGGATAGAAAAGTACTTGATGCTGTAAGAGAGATACCTAGGCACTTGTTTATGGATAGTAGTTTTGAGGGGCATGCCTATCAAGACAAAGCATTTCCTATTGCTGCAAACCAGACAATTTCGCATCCATATACCGTTGCTTTTCAAACAGAATTATTACAACTTGAAGAAGGTCAAAAAGTTTTAGAAATAGGTACAGGCAGTGGATATCAAACTGCAATTCTTTTAAACTTACGCGTAAAAGTTTGGACAATAGAAAGACAATTAGAATTGTTTAAAAAAACAAATCTGTTTTTTAAGAAAATGGGGTACCGGCCTAAAAAAATAATTTTTGGTGATGGTTATAAAGGTCTGCCGGAACAGGCGCCTTTTGATTGTATTATTGTCACGGCAGGCGCACCAGAAGTACCTAAAGCCTTGTTGTCACAGTTAAAAGTAGGAGGTAGGTTAGTTATACCTATAGGTTTTGAGGAGCAAATAATGACATTATTTGTTAGAACAACCGAAAAAGAATTTTCAAAAACAGAATACGGGTCCTTTAGATTCGTACCACTATTAGAGAATAAAAACTAATTATTGAAATTCTTTTTAACTCGGTCTAAGTCTCTTTTGTTATCACGATCTTTAATGGATTCTCTCTTGTCGTAGAGTTTTTTACCCTTGGCTAAAGCAATTTGCATTTTAGCAAGTCCTCTATCGTTTAAGAATACACGAAGTGGTACAATGGTTAAACCAGAAGTTTTGACTTCTTTACTTAGTTTTTTAAGTTCTCTTTTTTGTAGCAGTAATTTACGTTCCGCTTTTGGTTTATGGTTAAAATGAGATGCGTGCGAATATTCATCTATTTGCATGTTGATTACAAATAGTTCTTCTCTTTCGTTGAACTCACAAAAGCTTTCCGAAATAGAGGCGCGACCTTCTCTAATGGCTTTTATTTCGGTACCTGCCAAAACAATACCTGCTGTAAACGTGTCCAAAAGCTCATATTCAAAACGAGCCCTTTTATTTTTAATGTTAATAGTATTCTGCATCACAGACAAAAGTAAGAACAATTCAATGAATGTCTTAGCCTTTTAAAACTAATTGCTAATGAAAATAGATTTAAAAAAGATTAATCGGGGCAATTACAGTTGAAAATAAGTTTGTCAACTGAAGGTTTTCCATTAATTATTTTCACGATAAATAGCGTTCCGTTCTCACTATCATCAATATCAAAATACTTTTGCTCGTCTATTAATTTATTGACAAAATCTGGTGTAGTGTTACTATGGCCAACAACTAAAACGTTTTTATTTAAATTTTCTGTTTTAAATTGCGCAATATCAATAGTGTTGGGGTCATAATACTGTACATCTATATTTTGTTTTACAGAGGTAGGTGCGGCGGTCATAGAAGTTCTATTGTAGTCGGTAGAGTAGATTGCATCTAATTCTGTGTCTGCTAGAATTTCTGCCCAATGCATAGCTCTACCTAACCCTTGTTGGTTAAGTTCTGGGTCGGCGTCATTAAGATTACCTCTGTTTTTTTCTGCATGTCTTATAAGGTAAAAAGTAGAAACAGAAGATTGTTCTTGTGATGTGTCAACTGTTGGCTCATCTTTACAAGAAAGACTGATAGACAGTAAAATAAAAAGAACATATTTGAATGCTTTCATGAAATTATGTTTGGTGTATTAATTTAATAACTAAAATTACTTCAAAATAGTACTATAAATAGTCTATTTTTTGTTTTTTTGCATATGAAAAAATTTTGTGGGGCACTTCTTATCGGTTTTGTAGTTCTAGGTCTTAAGGCTCAAGAAGTCGTACTTCCTACAGATTTTAGGCAACAAAATCTAACCGAATATAACAGTAGTTTAATAAATCCTGCTTATAGTTTGGATCGTAATAATCCTTCCTCTGTGGCGCTATGGGCTAGATGGCAATGGCAAAGCTATGATGCTGACCCAACTTCATTATTTTTAAATTACACTACAAGACTAAGTGATGTGTCTTCTGCAGGTGTTGGTTTTTTTCAACATAATACAGGTATTTTTCTAAATACCGGTGCCGCTTTAAATTACGCTTATAATATAGAACTAAGCGAAAATGTGTTTTTGGGGGTAGGTCTTAATCTATTTGCTTTTCAGCAGAAGTTGGCAGATGATCGTTTCTTTGTGCCGAATCCTATCCAGACAACTATAAATAATGATTTTATCATACAAATGGCACCTGGTGTTAATTTGAGTATTGATGGTTTTAATATTGGGTTGGTATCAGAGAATCTTTTCGATTATAACTTCACTACTAATGAGAGAAACACTAGTCCAGATGATAGAATGTTTCAGGCATTGGTAAGTTATGATTTTCCAGTAAATGTATTAGCAACTGATAATAGTTCTGTTTTTAGACCAATATTGTATTACAAGACTATACCTGGCTTGGATAATCAAGTGGGTTTAACCACTTTATTGACAACCAATAAGTATTGGGCTCAAGCAGGTTATAATAGTTTCTACGGATTCTCAGGAGGAGTTGGAGGTCGTTTCTTTAAACGAGTTTCTTTTGGGGCTTTAATTGAAGTTGGGACAAGTTCAGATCTAAAAGGACAGGACCCTTCTTTTGAATTGGTTACTTCTTATAAATTAGGAGCATTACAAACGCCTGAAGAAAAATTAGAAGAGCAATTAATAGCTGAAGAAGAAAAGAATAAAGAAGAGTTACTTGCTAAACAAGAAGAAAAGGAAGTAGAGTCAACTGAATTGACTAAAGCGGAAAAGCTAGCTTTAAAACGCGAATCGAAAAAACAAGAGCGTCTAGCACTTATAGAAAGTAATAGAATTAGAGATTCTATTCAAGATGCTTCCAGGAAGACGGGTATTGCCGCAAAGGAATCTAAGCGAGACTTAAAGAGAAAAAGGGATTCAATAGAGAATGCAAAAGTGGAACAGGCATTAGTTGCTGCAAAAGCACTTAAACAGCAAAGACAGCAAGATTCAATTGCTGTTGTAATGAAGAGAGAGGCTGAGGCTGTTGCATTAGCGCAAAAACAACGACAAGATTCAATAGCTCAAAGCGAAGCTTTGGCTATGAAAAACGAAGTGGTTGAAGTTAAGGCTGGCGAGAAATACGAAGAAGTCGCTAAAGAAGGCTCTTTGGAACCGGGTTATTATTTAATAGCAAACGTATTTGGGACTAAAAAATACTTAGACGCTTTCTTGGCGGACATGAAGAAAAAGGGAATAAATGCAAAATCTTTCTTTAGACAAAAGAATAAATATAACTACGTATACCTGGCTAAATATAACTTCATTAAAGATGCAAGAGCCGCTAGAGACTCTAAATTAGACGGCAAGTACAATGATAAAATATGGATATTTAGAGTAACGGGAGAAGAATAATCTCCCTTAAGCTCTATTAAATAATTAGAAATAAGCTAATGCGAAAACCGTATTAGCCTATTTAAGTTCTCTTTTTATCAAAACTTCTAGGTAAGTTACTGTATTCAATAAGTATTTACGGTCTTTGGTAATACTTGCCATTGCTATGGCTCCTTGGATAATGGTGAATAATTGCTTAGAAAACTGCAGAGGAGTTACTGGTAATTTAAATTCTCCATTATTAATACCATTCTCAAAAACCAAAGCAATTTTTCCTTCAATTTCTTTAATGGTTTCCTTTGCTGCGGCAGCCAATAATTTATTGTTATGTTGTGCGTCTATGCCTACATTTAAAATTGGACAACCACCCATGTTCATGGTAAAAACATCATATTTCTTATAAAATGCTATAAGGTTCTCTATCCTGTTAATAGCCTTGCCTTCAATAGATAAATGTTCATCAATACCTGTAAGCAATACGTTACGGTTAAATTCGAATGCCGCTAATGCTAAAGCTTCTTTGTTTTCAAAATTACCGTACAATGCACCTTTAGTAAGGTTTGTAGCATCTGTTAAATCACTCATGCTAGTGCCGACGTATCCATGTTTATTAAAAACAGGGGCGACAGTCTCAATAATATAAGCGGTAGTTCTTTCGGCTTTTGTGGACATATAAGACTGTTTTATGCGAATATAAAAAATCTATACTGCATGGTATATATTGTTGATAAAAAAAAGCGCTCATATATTTAATATGAACGCTTTTTTATCATTTTTATAAAATTAGACAACTATATCTTCTTGATTCCTAAAAACTAAACTATTGTCAAAGGCGTCTAGCAAGACAACGCTATCAGACTTAATTTCTCCACTAAGAAGTGATTTGGACATATTGTTAAGAACCTCTTTTTGAATAGTTCTTTTAACCGGTCTTGCTCCAAATTGAGGATCATAACCTTTATCTGCCAAATAAGCAATAGCTTCTTCAGTAGCATCTAAAGTAATTTGTTGTTTGTCCAACATTTTCTTTAGTTGATCTAATTGAAGTCTTACAATTTGTTTAATGTTGTCCTTGGTTAAAGGCGTAAACATTACAATGTCATCAATTCTATTAATAAACTCTGGGCGAACTGTTTTCTTTAACAACCCAAGTACTTCAACTCTAGCGGCTTCTGTAGCGCTATAAGTATCTACTGCGTTTTCAAATTTATCTTGAATTATATCACTTCCCATATTACTGGTCATGATTATAATTGTATTTTTAAAATCAGCAACCCTTCCTTTATTATCTGTCAATCTTCCTTCATCCAATACTTGTAATAAAATATTGAAAGTATCTGGGTGTGCTTTTTCAATTTCATCTAAAAGCACCACAGAATATGGTCTTCTTCTAACAGCCTCTGTCAATTGTCCACCTTCGTCATAACCAACGTATCCTGGAGGAGCTCCTACAAGTCTGCTTACGGAGTGTCTTTCTTGGTATTCACTCATATCTATTCTGGTCATTGCATTCTCGTCATCAAATAAATAAGAGGCTAATGTTTTTGCCAACTCCGTTTTACCAACACCAGTTGTACCTAAGAATAAAAATGAACCAATTGGTTTTCTAGCATCTTGTAAACCTGCTCTGCTTCTTCTAATTGCGTCGGAAACAGCTTCAATAGCTTCTTCTTGACCAACTACTCTTTTGTGTAGCACACTTTCTAATTTCAGTAACTTTTCCCGCTCACTTTGCAGCATTTTAGTAACAGGTATTCCTGTCCATTTTGCAACAACTTCAGCAATATCGTCACTAGTAACTTCTTCTTTAATTAAAGTACCAGAATGTTGCTGTGAAGCCAAATCATCTTGTAATTTGGTTAAATTCTCCTGTGCTTCCTTGATTTTTCCATATCTAATCTCGGCAACTTTCCCGTAATCGCCGTTACGCTCTGCACGTTCCGCTTCTGCCTTGAAATTTTCAATATCAAGTTTAGTCTGTTGAATATTATCAACTACAGATTTTTCGCTTTCCCATTGAGCAAATATTTCATTACGTTCTTCTTTTATGTTTGCCAGATCTAAATTTAAAACTTGAAGCTTAGCCTTGTCATTTTCGCGTTTAATGGCTTCAATCTCAATTTCAATCTGCATGATCTTTCGATCAAGCACATCTAGCTCTTCTGGCTTAGAATTAATTTCCATTCGAAGTTTAGATGCGGCTTCATCCATAAGGTCAATAGCCTTATCTGGTAAGAATCTATTGGTTATATATCGTTGTGATAACTCTACAGCAGCAATGACCGCTTCATCTTTAATACGTACTTTGTGATGAGCTTCATACTTTTCTTTAATACCCCTAAGGATGGAAATAGCACTTTCAGTATCTGGCTGATCTACAACCACCTTTTGAAATCTTCTTTCAAGGGCTTTATCTTTCTCAAAATATTTTTGATATTCATCTAAGGTAGTTGCACCGATCGATCTTAATTCACCTCTAGCTAAAGCAGGTTTGAGAATGTTTGCGGCATCCATAGCTCCTTGTCCGCCTCCGGCGCCAACTAAAGTGTGTATTTCATCAATAAATAAGATGATATTACCATCTGCACTTACCACCTCCTTAATAACCGCTTTTAATCGTTCTTCAAACTCGCCTTTATACTTGGCGCCAGCTATTAATGCTCCCATATCTAAAGAGTAAATTACTTTATCCTTTAGGTTTTCAGGAATATCGCCCTGTATGATTCTATGTGCTAAACCTTCAACAATAGCCGTTTTACCAACTCCTGGTTCACCTACTAAAATTGGGTTGTTCTTGGTGCGTCTAGACAAAATTTGTAGAATTCTACGAATTTCTTCATCACGCCCAATTACTGGGTCTAATTTACCGCTATCTGCTAATTCATTTAGATTTTTAGCGTATTTATTAAGTGAGTTATAATTGTCTTCGGCACTTTGCGAGGTTACCTTGTCGCCATTACGCAATTCGTCTATTGCAGACATTAAATCTTTTTCGGTTGCCCCTTGGTCTTTTAAGATTTGGGCTATCTTACTTTTTGATTTTAAGATGGCTAAAAATAGATGTTCTATAGAGACATATTCATCTTCCATTTTTTTGGCGATGATACTGGCTTCGTTTAAAGTCTTACTAGCTTCTCTAGAAAATTGTAAGTCACCGCCTTCAACTTTAGGAAAGCTTAAAAGTTCTTTTTCTAAAATTTGTTGAACTAGCGAAAAATTAATACCAAGCTTTTTAATTAAAAAGGGCATTACATTTTCTTCTACTTCTGTAAGTGCTTTAAATAGGTGTTCGTTTTCAATTTGTTGATGCCCATTATTCTGAGCAATCAACTGGGCTTGTTGAATAGCCTCTTGTGATTTTATAGTAAAATTATTTATATTCATTATCTCAGGTTTTAGTTAATTGTAATACTTTTGAAAATTAATATTCAACAATCTTACCAATTGAATTTATGAGACAAAATGGCGTAAATTTAAGAAAATAAAATGACAATTAGTCAGGTTGCTCGAATTGAATTTAGACTATTAAATTAAGAATTTTATGGGATTATTTGGAGGTTTATTTGGGAATTCAAAAAGTGATGATGGGAATGCTTCGTCAGATATACCTTGGATTTCCTTGAATACAATTGGTCAATTGAAAGACATTAAGGAAGCATCTAATAATAGGCCACAGGTTATATTCAAGCACTCAACGTCTTGCGGTATTAGTAGAATGGTTTTGAATATGTTTAAAAGTAGTTATGGTCTTGAAAATGGACAGATGGATCTTTACTTTTTAGACTTATTGGCAAATAGGGATGTATCTAATGCGGTAGCTTCAGAATTTGGGGTAATGCATCAATCGCCACAAATGTTGATAATAAAAAATGGGGTAGTGGTAATCCACGATTCTCATGGAGCAATATCCGATATAAAATTAGAACAATATATATAAAAAAGCCCCGTACTAAACGGGGCTTTTTTTTTAGTTGAACCTTTGATTGTTAAGAATATTTTTAAGATTATTTTTTAAATCTTCACCAGCATCATAAACCATTTGTTCGTTACTGGGAAAAGGAACTCTTGCCAATTGTAATAGTGAAACCAAATCATTGTCTAAAGCTCTTTTGTCTCCATCGTAATTGGCGTAAATATGCTCAAATACGAACTGACTGGATAATGGGTACTGATTAATTTTCTGTTGCTTTTTTATATCAATAAAACTTACAACACCTGTAACTTGTGCACTTTTAAATTGAGTAAATTGGTAAAAATCACATCTTACAGTTTTAAATTTATCAACCTTTATACTATTGCCTAAACTGTCAGAAACTACATTGCCATTACGATCTTCAACAAAAGTATATCCGTCTTTAATCTGCTTTTCCTTACTTATTTGTTTCTCTCTAATTTGTTCGGGAGAAATATTAATGTCCTGAAAAGAAACCTCCATCTGATAATCGTATAGTTGATTCTGTATTCTATTAGTGTGGTACTCGGTCCAATCAGAATTCAATCCATAAGTATTCAAATTTAAAAGTTCATCTTCAAGCCTTTTTGGTATTATTTGATCTGTATTATTCGTCATTTCTACAATAACAAAATCTAACCCTTTTTTATATGCTTCATCTATCTTGCTTACAACATCTTTGAAATTAGGATTAATCTCCTCTAAATAATTAAGGTCATTATACGCATTTCTATAGTCAGACTTATAATTAGCATCTTTTAATAGCGTTGTTGCCTTATTGTATAAAAATTCGGATAAATTAGTTTTAGCGGCAATTATATCCTCATCATAATTTTTAAAATTAAACTGCGCCTTTCTGTTTTCGTCTTGAATATACAAAGGAAGCAATGGTCGTATTCTTTCCTGAATAGATTTTAAACGTCCGTATGTATTATAGATTTCTTCGTAATTAGCAGCATTACCATCCTTTTTAAGGAACTTTATATGTTGTAATTCTCTTTCGGTATTTTTTTTATACCCTTCCTCAAGCAGAGCAATATACGTTTGATTACTTTTTTTGGTCTTGTTCTCTGCAATATTCATAACTGCTTTATTAATTGCAGCTTCGTAATTGCCAGAATTAAGAGCTTCTTGCGTTTTCTTAACGCCACTACAAGAAAGTAGTAGACCTATAAAACTAAATAGTAGAAATTTTTTCATGTCTATTAATTTTAGAATTTATTAAAGCTATTCAACAGCCGTGCCATAAAAGGGTTATTACTTAACGTAATAGGATAAGGAATAGTATATTTTCGTTAAGATGCTTAACTGTCATTACTTTGGCGTCTTTTAAAAAAAATATAGTTATTAACTTATTTTAATAAATAAGTTATGTGTTTGTACTGTTTTTTATATTTCATTAAGTAGGCTATTTGTATTTTAGCAGCTTATTTAAAAGATATAGTAACATGCAACGCGATACAACAATATTTAATCTTATTGAAGAAGAGAAGCAACGTCAAATTAACGGCATTGAATTAATTGCCTCTGAAAACTTTACTAGTCCTCAAGTTATGGAAGCCCAAGGTTCTGTGCTTACAAATAAGTATGCAGAAGGTTACCCTGGAAAAAGATATTACGGAGGTTGCGAAGTAGTTGATAAAGTTGAGCAATTGGCTATTGACAGGGCTAAAGAGCTTTTTGGTGCGGCATATGCTAATGTACAACCACACTCAGGTTCTCAAGCTAATGCGGCAGTTTATCATGCATGTTTACAACCAGGAGATAAAATATTAGGTTTTGATCTATCTCACGGAGGGCACCTAACTCATGGTTCTCCCGTAAATTTTTCAGGTAGGTTATATAACCCTGTTTTTTATGGAGTTGATAAAGAAACAGGTAGATTAGATTACGATAAAATTCAAGAAGTAGCTACAAAAGAGCAGCCGAAATTAATTATCGCTGGGGCATCTGCTTATTCTAGAGATATGGATTTTGAGCGTTTTCGGAAAATTGCAGATAGTGTAAATGCTATTTTGCTTGCAGATATTTCTCATCCGGCAGGATTAATTGCAAAAGGATTATTGAACAATCCTATTCCTCACTGTCATATTGTTACTACAACAACACATAAAACATTAAGAGGACCAAGAGGTGGTTTAATATTGATGGGAGAAGATTTTGAAAACCCATTTGGCATTAAATTGAAAAACGGTAACCTTAGAAAAATGTCCGCTTTATTGGATTTAGCAGTTTTTCCAGGTAATCAAGGTGGTCCTTTAGAGCATGTTATTGCTGGTAAGGCAATTGCTTTTGGTGAAGCATTAACAGAATCGTATGCAACTTATATAGCGCAAGTAAAGAAGAATGCCGATGCAATGGCTAAATCTTTTGTGAAACGTGGTTACAACATCATTTCTGATGGTACGGACAATCATATGATGCTTATTGATCTTAGAAATAAAGATATTTCTGGTAAAGATGCAGAAAAAGCATTGGTTCTTGCTGATATTACGGCAAACAAGAATATGGTGCCTTTTGATGACAAATCTCCATTTGTTACTTCGGGTATTCGTTTTGGAACTGCAGCTATTACCACTAGGGGCTTAGTTGAAAGTGATATGGAAATAGTTGTTGATTTCATTGATCAGGTAATTACAAATCCTGAAAATGAAACTATAATTAAAGAAGTGAAAAGTAAAGTAAATGCAATGATGAATACGAGACCTATTTTTAATGCTTAAATAAAAATAGGTTTGTTTTTTATTCTGATAGAAACTCTAAATCACCACTTACATAGGTATTCTTGTTCACATCATAAATAGATGCTTCGTCGTCTTTATCTAAATATATTCCCCAAAATTCAGAATATGATTTTGGGACCATATTTAGTTGATTTTCGTTAGCATCTATATTTTCTATTATATCTTCAAAAATAGGAACGAAAATTTCATATGGTTTTTGAGTAAGACCTCTTGTTAAAAAGACATAGTTAAATGCAATTTGCTTTAAAATGTCATTTAATTGGCTTGGTATACTCTTGTCATAAATTCTTTTAATAACAATACTTGTATCATTTAAGAAAAAGGTAAGTTCTTCAATATCTATATGATATTGATTCTGTAAATCAAGAATATCTAAGGCATGTTGTAAAGGAGATTCTTCTTTGCCATTGCTTCCCCAACGTCCGGTATTAAAGTGCGCTAGTAGCTCCAGCAAATCTAAATTACAAGTTACTTCTACTACCAAACTAATGGAGTTAAAGGTAATATGCTTATTGTTAAGCTTTACACTTGAGAAATAATGAAAACCAAGAGAGGTTAGAAATTCGTCTAAACCATTAATTTCTTTGGTGTATTCTAGCTTTGAATTGTTTATGAAGTTTTCGTAATTAAATGGCATACAAGAAAAATTATAGCATTCTTTCTTATAAAGATACTTTTCTCACGTTGCAATATCATATAGGAAAACCTTAGAATTTATGAGGATATTATGTTAAAATGAAGATAAAAATCATAACTAATTGAAAATCAATTATTTAATAATTTTACAAGAATCCACGAGTTTTAGCTTCATTTATTAATGCAAGATCGTTTCCATTCTTAACATCAAATAAAGCTTTTAGTTGTCTTTTTCTAGCTTCAACAGTGGTATTTGCAGAGCCAATTAATGGTGCTATATCTCTTGTGTGTATACCTTGGGAAAGGTGATATAGTATTTTTTGGTCTTGTTCGTCTATTACAATGTCTGTAGACATTCTTCGGCGTATTGCAGAAAGTGCACTTGCGGTATAATATGGAGATTCATTAACTATAGTTTCAACCATTGTTTTTAACGACATTTCATCAATTTCAGATTTAACCATATACCCATCTGGATTTACGGTTTTAAAAATGTTATTGATTCTGTAGTTGTCGCTATAAGAAGACATAAAAACTACCTTTGAATTGGGTACTTCAGCTCTTGCAACCATGCCTAAATCAATACCAGTTCTGATATCTTTAGATTCTGGTGAAAATAATTGAATATCTAACAGAATTAAATCATAAGGTACTGCTCGCTTAGATAATTCAATTTTACTTTTACCTTTTTCAAAACTAGTGGCAATTTCAACTTTTACATTAAAGCCAGTAAAATCAGAGTCTTCAAGGATATATTTATACCCCAAAGCTGTCATTTCGTGATCATCTACCGCTAAAATTCGTACAGTGTTCATAAGTTACGATTCTATTGTAATTTACTAAACGTTTTAATACTAGGTATTATTATTTATTATTTTTTTAGTTTCAATTTGTATCGGAATGTTCAGGGAGATTGTAGTGCCTTGTCCTTCAGTTGTATCAATATGAAATGAACCATTTAATTTATCCATCCTAGAAGTAATATTTCTAATGCCAATACCTTTTTTACCTTTATTAAGATTGAAACCGATGCCATTGTCGCTCATTATAACATTGAATTTCTCATCATCTCGGTGAAAAGTAACTTCAAAATACGAGCAGTTTGCATGCTTAATTGCATTTTGAAATGTTTCTTGTATTATTCTGTATACATTAATTTTTACATCGCCAGCTAGGCTGTCCCAGTTTTCGTCTTCGTTAAAATGAAAGAAGGTTTTAATGTCGATATTTTTGTTGTTTGAAAGTAGTGTTTCAATAGAGTCTGTAAAGTTGTTGATTTTTTGATAGGCACTGTGGCTTAACTCATGTGATATAGATCGTATTTCATTTTCAATTTCTTGTAAGGAGCCTAGTGCTTTAGATTTTTCTTGTATAGCCTCATCGGTAGCGCGTTTATTAAGTCCTGTCAATATCATACGGGCACCTAGCATTTTACCTAAGACACCATCATGAAGTTCTTCTGAAATACGTTTTTGTTCTAGCCTTTTAACTTCGTCTACTTTTTGTTTTTGCATTAACATGAGATTAAAGATCTCTTGGTTATTTGCCTGTTGTTGTTGGTCAAAACGTAATTTTTGATTTTTAGCACGTTGGTTAATGATAATGTAGATTGACAGACCAAGTAAAAAGAAACCAGTTGCAATACCGATCCACATTTTCTTTTGTTTAGAAAGCACTTCTTTTTCACTTTCCAATTCTATATTTTCTGCTATAAATTCATCTGTTTCAAATCGTATACGTGCAAATTTATTCTGTTGTTTACGTTCTTCTTTTTGAAGGCTGTCACTAAGTATGGTGAATTTTTGAAAATATTCAGTAGCATTAGCGTTATCTATGCCTGCGAGAAAAGACCAAGTTTTAAGTAGTCGTTCATTATTATTACTTTCAATTGAAAATTTTAACGCCTTTTTAGCATTGTCGAATGCTGTTAAAGTATCTTTTGCATAAAGGTTGTATTCAGCTAAACCATAGTAGCTTGATGCTAAGCTTCCTAATGCTTTCTCTTGGTGCTTTATATCAATAGCTTTGATCAATAAGTTATGTATACCAAGTGTATCTTCGTTGTATAGCTTGGTAGTAGCTAGGTTACTTAAAGCTTTTGCGTATAAATTCGGATTTTTTACAAGGATATTACTGGCATTTATAACACTTTCAAAATTTTCAATTGCTTTCTTGTATTGTTTAGTGTTTCGATAAACAATACCTATGTTATTAATAATAGGCAATTCATTTATTTTGCTATTTTCTGTTTTTTTTAAATAATAAAGCGCCTCATTATAATAAATTAATGATTTTTCATATTCCTCTAAATCACCTAGCAGTATACCAAGAAGATTATAACAATTGTATAAGTTGTAATTATCATTTAAAGGCTTAAATAGTTCAATTGCTCTTGTGGTATTTGCTTCACTGCCCGTATAATCCTTTATCTGCATTTGTATGGATGCCATATTTAAATACATTATTCCTGATAATGCATTTTCATTAATGTCTTCAAATGTCTTCTGAGCTTCCGAGTAATAATAGAAAGCACTATCCTTAAAGACTTTGCCTTGAAAAAAATAGCCCATATCCCAATAGGCTATACCTAACGCAGTGGAGTCCTTGATTTTTTCATTTGTTGTAATTGCTCTTTTATTTACTTTACGAAATAAAGAACTATCAGTTACAAATATTTGATTATATGAAAGGGTAGAAAAATAACTGGCTTTTAAGGAATCGTTACTTGAATTTTCAGCAAAAGCATATGCTTTTAATTGTAGTTTTAACTTTTCTTCATTTGTTGTGGTAGGTTTTTGACTTTTTGCAATCCAGATAGAAATACTATCATTTTCTAACTTAGTTGTTGTGGTTGTTTCTGAAGAAGGTTTTGTTTTTGCACAACTGGTACAAAATATAACTAGCACGAATATTGAAAAATAATATTTAATCAAAAAAAAATATTTGGAGATAGAAAACCAAGGTATAAAAAAAAAGCCTTTAACATTAATGTTAAAAGCTTTTTTGTAATATGTTTTTATATTCTTATGCGATTTTACCTATAGGTCTATCTCCTCTTGTATCATTGGTATGGCAATCATCACAAGCAAGTGCTTTAGAAATATCGTTTAAGAAATCAAATTCACTATTTAAATTTTGAACAGCCGCTGTTGCTATTCCTAATGTCATTACTGCTACTGCTAAGATACTTGTTACTTTTTTCATAATGTTCCTGTTTTTTAGGGGTTCTTTGGTTTATTCTATAGCCAAGGTAATACCATAAAGCGGAGCGTAATTGCAGTTTTCTGAGTCATAAGTGAATGACGCTGTTCTGTGAGTATATGACCCAATTGTGAGAGAATTCTTTAATTCAAGGTGGAAAGGGTGTTTTTTGAGAGAATAGTTTTTAGGTTATTCATATTCTCACGGTATGATTTTGAGAAGGGAATGTTCTCATTCACCGTTTTTAAGGCGCAGATAGATTTGCCAAAGTTAATGCGAGAAACATAGCTAGTATTTACAATATAACTTTGATGTATACGCATAAAGTTATCTGGCAATGTTTTCTCAAAAGTTTTTAACGTTTTAAAAGCATTAATAATTGCACCATCTTTCATAAAAAATTCAGTGGTATTATTATCTGCTTTTAAATAAAGAATATCATTGGTATTCAAGTATTGAAAATCGTTGTAGGATTTAAGGCATAAAGTTGCAGGAGCCTTTTCTTTTGGCATTCTTTTTTGAAGTTTCAACAAAGATTTACGAATATCAAATTCATTAAAGGGTTGTAGCCAATAATCAAAAAAACCATTTTTTATGGCGTCATATGCGTAATTTTTGGTTGAAGCAATACCAATTAAAATAGGTAATTGACTCATATATTGGTGAATTTCGGTCACCATTAAAAAAACTGATGAATAGTCGTTATTTAAGTTTATAAAAACAATATCAGGAGAATATTTTAAAATATCGTTTAAACCATCTGTAGGGTTGGTGGTAGTATTTATACATTCAAAATCACCATATTCGTCTAAAAATGCATGCAACTGCAAATTTGAGACAGCATCAGAGTCTATTATGGTATATGTGTAGTTCAAAAAATATAATGTATACTACGAAATTAAACATAGGAAGGAAAAAGGAGACCTAGAATATCCTTATAAAAACCAAGGACATATTGATATAATGCCTATTTACGGGGCTTGTGAGAGAAAAATCTGTCATTATATTTAAAGAAATATCTAAAATTCCTTCTCTTTTGCTTGAAATGCTCCTAAATCTGGACTCATTATTCGTGTTATTCCTATTATGTCTAAAGGTGTAAAATTTGCTGTATTTACATCCCCTTTATTAATTACTTCAGAATCTAGTCCAATTCTAAAATCATTTTCAAAAGGAAAATAGTAATCTAAATTTCCATTTGTTTGAATGTTGGAGTAGTGGGCGGGATTATCAAATTGATAGAAAGAACTATCATTGGTTGAAGATTGGTTTTCATTGAATTTGATAAAACAATTTTGAAAATTATAGTTCAAGCTGTTTTCGTTATTAGATTGAAGGAAGATCTCATTCTGGCTACTGCCGTCAATAATGCAATTTTTAAAATCCGCCTTTATCAAATCTAACCCAAAGCCATTATTGCTGCTTGTATTGCTTATTACTACAGAAGGATTAAACCTGAAGCCTTTATTCCAGTAATTAGCAATTGTAGCGTGTATAAAAGAATAACTGCCTCCATTTTCTATAATTAGCGAAGAACTACCCGATCCACCTAAAACAATGTTGTTAGCTTCTATTTCAGCACTCTTTGACCATAGATTATACCTAGCGCTATTATATATACGGCTGTTTGAAATGTTTAAAGATGCTTCAGCTTCATTTTCTTTTCCTTCAACGAACAATCCAACTGTTGCATTTTTTATGGTAAGATGATTTATAGTGTTGTTTGTACTTCCTGCACTAATCCAAATAGCTCCCCATTGCCCTGGTATACTAGCAAATTCTGGTTCTAATCTATCACCTTCAAAAACTACCTCTCGCTCTAATAATTCATCACTATCACTTAGTTCGCCGTTTATGGTTAGTGTGGCTTTATTTTTTACTAAAATTCCAGAATTTTGATGGAAATGAACTCGGGCACCTGCGTCTATAATTAGTTCTTTATCTTCAGGGATGATGGCGTATCCATAGATAACATAAGATTTATCTTTAGTAAAATTTAATTTTTCATCTGGAATATTAAACCCTTCTATCTGAATAGGATTGCCAGATTCATCATTATATAAATCAATATGTTCAGTATTACTATTGGCAAAAAGGAATATGGCATTTTTTACCAATGTTACTAATTCAACAGATTGTAAATTAGGTTCATTATCAAACTGAATTGCATCGGTATATAAAAGCTTATTTATGGAGTTGTCCGTTATGTCTATTGTCGTTTCAATAAGAATGAAAAGACTATCTTTTGCATAAATCGGAATTTCGGTAAAACTATTACCTGCAACTCCGTCAACATTCAGTCGGTAAAAGCTTTCAGTGCCATTTCTAAGAGCAATGTTGGGTATAATGACATCATCCTTAGTGTCATTATAAACTTTAAGAGTATAGGTGCTACTGCCTATATTCGAGAAAACGGTATCTAGGTAAACGGTATCTTTAGAAAAAGACAAATGACCATTACTGGCGGTGTATTCAAAATCTTTTCTACAAGATGAGCTCCATAGAATAGTAAACAAAATAGATAGAGTAATTAATATTCTAATACGCACAGTTGCATTCTTTTTGCATTACTAAGTTAGAGGAAAATTTCTTTTATCTCTTCAGGGATTCTTACAGGTCTATAAGATTTACTATTTAATAAGCACCACTCTGTACTTGAACGAACTAATAATTTATTGGTTTTACCATGTTTCATCTCTACAATTCTAACACATTTAGCACCAGAACTAGATTCTATGTGTGTTGATATAACAATTGGGTCATCTAATACTGCTGCCCGCTTATATTCTATATGATGAGTTAATACTACCCAAATAACGTCTTGCTGCATTTTTGCAGTTGCTACTGTTTGCCAATGTTCTTTAGAAATGTCTTGTATCCACTGTACATAGCGCACATTGTTTACATGGTTTAAATCGTCTAAATCGTCATGCGAAACAACAATCTCTTTTTGAAATGCCATATTTCTATTTTTTCTCTATTTGCACTTCAAACATTTTGTCCCAGAACTTACCGGTAACAAAAAATGTCTTGCGTTCTGGGTGGTAAGCTATACCGTTAAGCACGTAATTTGTTTTATCCCAATTCTCGGTTTTGGTGATAATATCACTTAAGCCGCTAAAATTAATTACCCCTTCAATTGCTCCAGTTTTGCTGTCAATAATCATCACGCTAGGTTTTTGGTAAACATTAGCATAAATCTTACCATCTACGTATTCTAATTCATTAGCAGAATTAAAAATTGAAGAATTGGTAACTGTTTCTATGTAACCTTCTTCTGTCATTGTATCTGGATTCACAAACCATATTTTTTCAGTTCCATCACTTTTATAAATTTTAGAGCCATCATTAGTCAAGCCCCAGCCTTCACGACTTTTTCCATATTGAAAGTTGTCTATTTTTTTAAAAGTATCTAAATCATAAATAAAACCTAATCCACTTTGCCAAGTAAGCTGGTATATTTTATTATTTAAAATGGTAATGCCTTCTCCAAAGTAAGTTTCATCTAAATCTATTTGTTCAAAAACCTCACCGGTTTTAAAATCTAACTTTCTTAGAAAGGACTGTCCTTTTTTTCCAGTAGACTCATATAATGTATCGTTGTAGAATTCTAAACCTTGCGTGTAAGCCTTTGTATCGTGCGGGTATTCATTAATAATAGTATAGGTATATATTTCAGGAGCTTTTTCTGAAAGTACTTTTAGGTTTTTATTAATAGCTACGGTTTCACCATCAAATGTAATTTTAGCTGTTAAAATCTTGTTGCCTAGAGTTGGTAAATTGATATGTATTTTGTCATTTTTAACCGGAATAACTTTGCCGTCAATGCTATACTGAACGCTTTCTATATCTTTTTCTTTTTTATTTTTAATACTAACACCAATTTCTTGGTTCTGGTTAACCAGGTTTGCATTTTTTTCTAGAGCAATTTCGAATAGAGAAGATGCTTTTTGGTTACCGCTACCGCATGCTGTGAATAAACTGGTAATAAGAGTGATACAGATAATTTTTACAATTCTCATTAAGAAAATGGGTGTTTAAGTTTGCTTAGTAATCGTGTGCAAGAAGGGTCTCTTGCTATTAATAGGCAATTTAATTCATAAAATTTAGAATGTAAAAGGATTGTGAAAGTTTTAAAAGATTGTATATTTGCACCTGGCAAGTCCTACACGACCAGCTCCTGTAGAATCCCCCAGGGTGGGAACACAGCAAGGGTATATGGTCGTAGCGGTGCGATGTAGGTAGCTTGCCTTTTTTTTGTGCCTTATTGTGAAATAAATCAACTTAAGGTAACATATTCAAAACCAATTCTATATAACGTTTAGCATCGCTTATTTTCTATAAAATGAAAACAAAAGTAGTTCTAATTACAGGTGGGTCTTCAGGTATCGGTAAAGCAATTGGTATACATTTAAGTACATTAGGGTATAAAGTTTACGGTACTACTCGTGACAAGAATAAATATCCATCATTTTCAGAGTTTCCTCTTTTAGAGTTGGATGTTAGAAATGAAGCCACTATTAAAAGTTGTATAGCTTCTTTGCTAGAGAAAGAAGAAAGAATAGATGTGCTTGTGAACAACGCTGGTGTTGGTATTACCGGACCAATTGAAGAAACACCTCATGAAGAAGTTTTAAAAGCATTTGCCACCAATTTTAATGGACCTTTAAATGTAATGAATCAAGTTCTACCGGTAATGCGTAAGCAGAAAGGTGGGTTGATTATAAATATTACTTCCATAGCGGGCTATATGGGTTTGCCTTACAGAGGAATTTATTCTGCTTCTAAAGGTGCTCTTGAAATAGTAACGGAAAGTTATAGAATGGAAACTAAGTCTTTTGGTATAAAGCTTACAACTTTAGCACCAGGTGATTTTGCTACAAATATTGCCTCAGGTAGATATCATACGCCGGTTTTTGAAAATTCTCCATATAGAGAAGCTTATAGAAATACTTTAGAAGCTATAGATGCAGACGTTGATAGTGGTAGTGACCCAGCTGAAGTCGGCAAAAAAATAGCAAAAATTATAGAGACCAAGAACCCTAAACCACACTATAAGGTTGGTACTTTTATTCAGAAGTTTTCTTTGACACTTAAAAACTTGTTACCAGGTCGTTGGTTCGAAAAACTATTAGAGAGCCATAGTAGCCATTAAGTTTTATGCCCAGCAGATAAATTTAGTAATTGCTATTAATTATAATAGATATTTGAGAAGCCATCTACAATTACCGCATTTTCAGTAATAATAGCCTTGTTCATAGGGTAGAGAACTAATTTCTCGGTAAGCTCTTTAAAATCGTTACTGTGATATTGTAGAGATTCGTCTACACCAAGATTTTTTAGGATAATCTTCCATTGATCAAAATCGGTTTTAATATTAATACCAATTAATTCAAGATCAGGTTTCTTCTCTTTAAGTACGGCAACTCTTTTAAATATCTCTTGGTATTGCTTTTTGTTGGTGCCAGACCAGAAATAAAACATTACTTTCTTATTCGCTGCAATTTCGGTTAATGTTTTGTTTTCACTATTAAATGAAATAACATCTAAATCTGGAATAACCTTTTGGGGTTGAAGGTTTGCAATACCTTGGTAAAGGTTTTCAATCTCATCAATATGAATATTATTCTTAGATACGTTTTTAAATTCCTTTAAAAAGATTTCTGTGTTTTCCGGAGCATCCTTCTTTTTTAATAGATAATCAAAAGCAACATTTCTAAAGAGGTTGTCTCTTAATTCCTTTTCTATTACCAAGCTATCTATTAAATGAAGTTTGTGTTTCTTGTAATGCAGCTGCTTGCTTTCTACTTTATTGCTTTTGTCACAATCCTTTAAACAATTCATGTAAGATAAGTTGCCAAAGTGTGCCTTCATGAAATCGTAGTAAGGTCTTAAGTATGTAAGTGTGTGATCTCCGTAATTTATTTGATTTCTGTAGGAATAGAAATTTTCAGGCAGATCATGAAAATTTTCTTCAGCAGTCTTTCTTTTATGGTGAAAAGGATAAATTTCTTTATATCTATTATACGTATAATCAATACTTCCGTTCAACAATTTAATTGCCTCCTCGGAAATTAAATTGTCAGTGCTTAATTCTTGTAACCTAGAGATTTTGTCTTGTTTTAGAGATTCAATTTTTTCTAAAAAATCTTTTGGTTCTAATTCGTAGTACTCAGAGTACATGGCAGAATCTTCATCTTCAGTAGCTAAGAAAAGTTCTAAGAGAAAATTATTTGTCTCTTCGTTACTCCCGGAGAAAACCAAAGATTCATCAAAATAAATGGTGTTAAGGCGTACCATTAAGCTATCACCTTTTTCTAAATATACATATTGGTGTTCTGGTGCTAAATTAAAATGGTACAATCCATTTTCTATAGCGGATAATTTAAACTTAAATCTATTTTTATCATCTAGCTTGGCAGAATCTATTTTTAGTCCACCTTTCATTAAAATGACTTGATCACTCGTAGGGTTCACAATTTCACCAGCGAATAAAACAGTATCTGAATCTTTTTTTGTAGAAGAACAACCTACTAATAAGGCTACGCATGTAGAGAGTAAAAATCTTATCATATAGTTATGGGACTGGTGTTAGCCAAAAATAATAAACCTAATCACCAGATGTTGTTAATAGCTAGTTAAATGTTGTCGACCGCTAACTTAAGAATCTTTTGTCGAATTTGATGATAAACTAAGTAGTGTAAGCCTATAAATTCAGTATTTTTGCACGGATTTTTAAAATTTATTTCTATGTTATCTGTTTCTAATCTTTCTGTTCAATTTGGAAAAAGAGTTTTGTTCGATGAAGTAAACGTTGCTTTTACCCAAGGTAATTGTTATGGTATTATAGGTGCCAATGGTGCTGGTAAATCAACTTTCCTGAAAATACTTGCTGGACAAATGGATCCAACTTCTGGCCATGTACATTTAGAGCCAGGTAAAAGGATGTCTATCTTAGAGCAAAATCATAACTCTGCAGATGATTTTACAGTGTTAGAAGCTGTAGTAATGGGTAATAAGCCTTTGTATAAAATTAAGAAAGAAATAGATGCCCTTTATGCAGATTACGATGATAAGAATGCAGATAGAATAGGGGAGTTACAGGTAAAGTTCGAAGAAATGAATGGTTGGAATGCAGATAGTAACGCTGCTGCCTTGCTGTCTAATTTAGGTATTAATGCCGATTTGCATTTTACTTTAATGTCAGAACTTGATAGCAAATTAAAGGTACGTGTACTTTTAGCACAAGCATTGTTCGGTAATCCAGATGTTTTAATTATGGATGAACCTACCAACGATTTGGATTATGAAACAATTAGTTGGTTAGAAAACTTTTTAGCAGATTATGAAAATACGGTAATAGTTGTTAGTCATGACCGTCACTTTTTAGATACGGTATGTACAGATATTGGTGATATTGATTTTGGTAAATTGAACCTTTATTCTGGTAACTATACATTCTGGTACGAAAGTAGCCAGTTAGCTGCTCGTCAACGTGCACAGCAGAATAAGAAATCAGAAGAAAAAGCAAAAGAATTACAAGAATTTATTGCACGTTTTAGTGCAAACGTTGCAAAAAGTAAACAAGCAACTTCTCGTAAAAAGATGCTTTCAAAACTAAAGGTTGATGATATTAAACCATCTAGCCGTAGATATCCTGCAATAATATTTGATAGGGAGCGTGAAGCTGGAGATCAAATATTAAATGTTGAAGGTCTTTCTGCATCTACTGATGAAGGAGAGTTATTATTTGATAATGTGAATATTAACCTAGCTAAAGGAGACAAAATAGCTATTATTTCTAGAGATTCAAGGGCAACTTCGGCTTTCTATGAAATAATCAATGGTAATAAAAAAGCAGACAAAGGTACTTTTCAATGGGGTGTAACCACTACACAATCATATTTACCTGCTGATAATGCAGATTTCTTTACCGATAATATAAATCTAGTAGATTGGTTAAGACAGTATGCAAAAACCGAAGAAGAACGCGAAGAAGTATACATACGTGGTTTCTTAGGTAAAATGCTATTTAGTGGAGAAGAGGCACTTAAGAAATGTACAGTTTTATCTGGTGGAGAAAAAGTACGTTGCATGTTAAGTAGAATGATGTTAATGCGTGCTAACGTGTTAATGCTAGATGAGCCAACTAACCACTTAGATCTAGAAAGTATTACTGCATTTAACAATTCTTTGAAAAATTTTAAAGGAACAGTTTTGTTAACTACCCATGATCATGAATTTGCGCAGACAGTAGCAAATAGAATCATTGAACTGACTCCTAAAGGCAACATTGACAGGTATTCTACGTTTGATGAATATATGTCCGATAAGGCATTAAAAGATCAGCGTAATAAGATGTACGCTGAATAAGCATAGAATAGATTAACCCAAATCGATGTTTTATGAAAACCTACAATATTGTGGCCTGTCTTATGCTGGCCTTCAGTTTCGTTGCGTGTGAGAAATCTACCGATACTAGCACAGAAGAAATTAAAACTAGTGTAGTCTCAGATTATACTGTTTTTATGCAAAACAACAACCAGCTTAATGCGGTAGTGGTTAATTCTACAGGAGAAGAAATAATCGTGGAAAATACTTTGGCATCATTTAATGATGTTCCTTCAAATTCTTTAAAATATCGCACGACTTTAGATATCAGTTATTTTTATACTTCTAATTGCCAATCTAATTTTCAATGGTATGATGCAAGTAGTGAGACAACAAAATCAATTCCACTTTTTGAAGATTTAGATTCTTGTGAATTAAATGTAATAGCAACTGCACATTCTAGTGAATCGGCATTTATAGCTTATGAAAGAGAGTTGCTAGGTAAAGACAAACAATTTGTAGTAAGAGTTAATCCCCTTGATCAAACAACAGCTAGTTACTCTGAAATTACACTAGACAAAAAGCCAATAGATATAATTGCATCTGGTGATAGACTTTTCGTTTTGACTTTAGATGAATATGTTACGGATAACTATTATTTATCGGTAATTGATTTAGATACCGACATTATAATTATGGAATTGGATTTAGGGGTTGATGCCTTAAGATTATTCACCAATAATTCTGGTAAAGTTATTGTCAGTTATCCGAAATTACACACTACTATAGACCCGCTGACTTTAGATAAAGAGTATACAACATACGGAGAAAATACAGAGCCAGGATTCATTACTACAAATGATTATTACATGGATGCCGCAGGTAAATTATATTTTCACAAAAATATGCCATCAGCTGCAGTTACTGAAGTTCCAGCTATTTACGATTTTGAAAAAAATAGTACCGTAGTTTATTTATTTGAAAATTTCTTAACTGAAACTGAATTGGATATCAAGTATAACATTGCTGAAACAACAGCAATAGCCTATGATAATAAAAACAATTATGTACTTATAGGCTATAAGAAAAATGGTTCTGCTGATGAAGGTGGTATACTAAGAATTACCCCGTCTCCCGATTTTAAGTTAATAGACAATTTAGATTTAGAAGGAGTTCCGCATACAATATTCGTTAAATAGGGTAGGGTATCTAACTATTAAAGTATTTGCTATTCTAAATAGCTGGGTTAAAGTTCTTACCCATGGCAAAGCCGTAGAATATTACTACAGAGGCAATACACTTGAACATAAAAAAGTTTAGAATCCAAAATTGAGCATTTGAATTCGTTTTTGAGAATAGTCCTTCAGGGATACCTAGTGTGGTTAAAAAGCTCATCAACAATATTAAAATGATAAGATTTATAATGCTTTTAAACGGCCACATCATAATTTTACGTAATGGGTGAAGGTCGTTTCCCCAATGATGTATTAAATAGTGATAACCGTTACCTATAGGGGCGAACAAAAGTGGATCATCTTTATCTTCTAGTTTAAAAAGTTTAGAAGGAGTAATAATTTTAAATCCCTTAACTTCTATATTATGCTCTTTTTCTAGCGCTTTAATTTTTGATAATGCTTCAGTAGGAAGAGTGCCTTTAAAATATTTTGTATCTAAAAAACGTAATCTATAATCTATACAGATTTGTTTGATATCCTCTATATGGTAAATTTTTGACCTATCTAATAAATTGATATTGAATTTATTATTTAATATTCCTTTACTACTTGTTACATTTTCTTCAATTCTGTCAAGTTCATTATCCAATTTAGACAAGATTTCATAAACTTCATCGAGTCTATGTTGTTCAGATAAAACACTTTTCTTTCTAACTTCTGTAAGTTTCGCTTCAATGTTAGTTTTGGGTAATAACATGTTCTTCTTTTTAGCAATACTCTCAAAGTTAATGAATTAGTGATTTGGAGAAATTCTTGTTTAACTTAATAAAATGTTAATAAAATGTTAAAGTTAATTTATTGCTTATTTCATACTAGGTGAAAATGACATCTAATTGTATATTAACGGAGAAATTGAACCGTTTGTCGATTTCTAGAACATTTGCCCCTTAAGAACCAACTATCATGAAAAAATGGACAGCCCTCGTGTCCTTGTTTGCCCTATTTATAGGGATTCAGACCTATGCACAGGATAATGTAATTGAATTACAATTTGAGCGTTTAATTTCTAGTATACAACCACAAAAGTCTATTATAGAACGTACTGCCTCTTTTGAAAATCATTCTAGACTTTTAAATGCCCTTAGAGCTACAAATTTAGATAAGGTATTAAATTATAAAGGAGAATTTACTGTTTTTGCTCCCTCTAATCTTGCGTTTGAAAAATTATCAGAAGCTACAATTGATAAATTATTTGATCCAGAAAATAGGAAAGCTTTAAAAGCGATGCTTTCATATCACATTATCGCGGATAAGTTATCTGCATCTACAATATTAAGAGCAATGTGTAGAGGTAATGGTGTAGCAAAATTTACCACAATACAGGGTGAAAAAATTACTGCAACAATGAAGGGTATAGATATTGTATTAACTGATAAATCAGGCAATAGTGCTGTTATTGTAACTGCGGACTCAAATCAATCTAACGGCATCATTCATGAGATTGACACCGTTTTTGTTCCAGAAACTACATTTTAATTAACGAAGCGTTGCTCCTAAATTACGTTCGTAAGTATTTTGTAGTTTAGACATTATCTTTTCAATTTGTTTTTCAGTTAACGTGCTTTTGTCATCTTGCAAAGTAAAACTAACTGCATAAGATTTTTTACCCTCCGGTAAGTTCTTGCCTTCGTAAACATCAAATAGCGTCATATCTTTTAAGTACTTACGCTCAGCTCCAAAAGCAAGGTCGTGAAGTTCGCGATAAGTCGCTTTGTTATCCAACAGTAGTGCGAAATCTCTCTTAACTTCAGGATACTTAGGTATTTCTTTAAACACTACAGGAGTTGTCTCTAAGTGTTTTAAAACAGCACCCCAATCGAAGTCTGCATATAATACATCTTGCTTGATATCAAAATGTTTAAGAATTGACTTTTTAATCAATCCGAAAGAAACTAATTCTTTCTTTTTATATGTAAAAGTTAAGCCCTCTGAAAAATTGGAAGAACTAATAGGCTCACTCTTTAAGTTAGATATTCCAAGTCTTAATAGAACTGTTTCAACAATTGATTTTAATTCGTAAAAATTGGTCGATATAGCTTTGTTGGTCCAGCTATCTTGTGTAGAATCTCCACTTAATAAGATACTTAAATATTTTGGCTCTATTCTTTTATCTCCTTTTGCATAATATGTTTTTCCGAATTCGAACAACTTTAGGTTTGCGCGTCTACGGTTAATATTATAGTTGGCAGTTTCTAATGCAGAGAATAATGAGGTTCTTCTTAAAATAGATAAATCGCCACTTAATGGGTTAATGATTTCTATAGATTTATGTTCCTCTTCGTCTGAATCTAGTAACGAAACATAATCAGGATTGGTTAAACTATTGGTTAAAATTTCATAATAGCCTTTTGAAGCTAAAACATTGCCAATTGTAGTTTGTATAGTGTGATCTGCGGTTGCTTCTGTGGTTGCAACGGATGCATTCAGCTTTTGGCTGAAAGCTACATTGTTATAGCCATAGACTCTTAATATTTCTTCTATAACATCTACCTGTCTTTGTACATCAACTCTGTAAGACGGTACTTCAAGACCCATACCGGCTTCTGTAACGTTTTTAACCTTGATGTCTAGAGATGCTAAAATAGATTTGATAGTATCTTGCGGAATAGCTTGACCTATAAGCTTGTTTATTTTTTCAAAAGCAAGAAAAACTTCAAAGTTTGGTTGCTTCTTAGGATATAGATCATAAATGTCTGAAGTGATTTCTCCGCCAGCAATTTCCTTTATCAATAAAGCGGCACGTTTTAGACTGAACTCAACATTCTCTATATCAATACCACGTTCAAACCTAAAAGACGCATCGGTGTTTAACGCATGTCTTTTTGCTGATTTTCTAATGGAAACTGGGTTAAAATAGGCACTTTCTAAAAATATAGAAGTGGTTTCTTCGGTTACACCAGAACCTAAACCTCCAAACACACCAGCTAAACATAAGGGTTTTTCGGTGTCACAAATCATTAAATCATCTTCATGTAACGTTCTTTCAACGCCGTCAAGTGTAGTGAATTTAGTGCCTTTAGGTAGGGTTTGAACAATAATTTTATTACCCTTTATTTTTGCTGCGTCAAATGCATGCAAAGGTTGCCCTAATTCATGTAATACATAATTAGTAGCATCAACAACATTATTTTTTGGAGTTAGACCTATAGATTTCAACCTATTTTGTAACCAAGTAGGAGAGGGTTGAATAATTAAATTACTCAACGTAACACCACAGTATCTTGGGGCAAGTTCAGTTTGTTTAACGTCTACGTCTATTTTTAATGATCGGTCATTAATATTAAAATGACTGGTCGATGGGGTAATCAATTCTTTTGTAATTTCCTTTTGCTTCAACCCAGCTTTTAAATCTCTTGCTACACCAAAATGGCTCATAGCATCAGCACGGTTAGGGGTAAGTCCAATTTCAAAAACTTCATCTTCTTCAACATTGAATATTTCAGCGCAAGGTGTACCCGCTTTTAAATCCTCGTTCAAGACCATAATTCCATCATGGCTAGATCCAAGACCAAGTTCATCTTCAGCGCAAATCATTCCAAAACTTTCTTCGCCTCTAATTTTACCTTTCTTAATAGTCCAGGCTTCTCCTTCTGGGGTATACAATGTTGTACCAATAGTAGCTACAGGTACTTTTTGTCCTGCTGCAACATTTTTGGCACCACATACAATTTGTACAGGAGCATCTAGGCCTATATCGACCATAGTAACATTTAGCTTATCGGCATTAGTATGTTTAACGCAACTTAATACATGACCAACAACAATGCCTTTCAATCCGCCTTTAACAGATTCAAATTTTTCAACACCCTCTACTTCTAAACCTAAATCGGTTAAAAGTTCTCCGGTTTTTTGTGATTCCCAATCTATTTGTATGAACTGTTTAAGCCAGTTATATGATATTTTCATTCAAAACATTTATAGTGCGCAAAGATAAAACAATGCCCGTATACATTCAATAAGCTATGAAGTCTTTATTTAAATTTTTAATTATGCATATTTAATTGTTTCTTACCAGTTAAATTGGAAAACAGTATGAGATTTGGGTTAGCAATATTATCCGCTTTACTATTAATTGTTGGATGTAAGGAAAAAAAACAAACCAATAACCTCTCTGAAGGTATTTGGCTTGTGGAGTTAAATGTTATGGATAACCAAGAACTACCTTTTAATCTTACAGTAGCTAAAAAGGATGATGGTAGCTATAAAATGCAAATTTATAATGCAGAAGAAGTTATAGATGTAGACGAAATAGAAATTAAAGGAGATTCTATACGTATGCAAACACCTGTTTTTGAAGGATACCTAGCAGGTACTTTTACAGAAAACAAAATACAAGGACAGTTTATAAAAGAAAGTCTAGATAGGATTGTACCGTTTACGGCAGTTTATGGTATTGAAGATAGATTTCCTGCTAAATTAAAGAAAACGGAAAGAAACGTAACTGGAATTTGGGAAACCTATTTTAGTCCAGATTTAGAGGAGGAATATGTTGGCAAAGGAATTTTTTTACAAGAGGATAGTAAGGTAACCGGTACTTTTAGAACAACTACTGGTGATTATAGATTCCTTGAAGGTATACTTGATGGAGACTCTTTAAAGTTATCTTCTTTTGATGGTGCTCATGCTTTTCTATTTACTGCAAAAGTTACAGATTCAAGTATGAATGGTAATTTTTACTCAGGCAATCATTTTAAAGAACCTTTTGTGGCAAATAGAAATGATGGATTTGAACTGCCTAATCCAGATTCGTTAACTTTTTTAAATGAAGGTTATGATAAACTTGCTTTCTCTTTTCCTGATTCTGATGGAAATATGATATCCCTATCTGATAAGAAGTATCAAAACAAAGTTGTTATTGTCCAGTTAATGGGAACTTGGTGTCCAAATTGTTTAGATGAGACTAAGTTTTTGGTAGATTATCTTAAACAAGATTCTAATGTTGAAGTTATTGGGCTGGCTTTTGAATCTGCAAAAACTAAAGAAATAGCATTTAAGGCTATTAATCGTTTAAAGGATAGGGTAGCGGTAAATTATCCTATATTACTAGCTCAATATGGAAGCTATGATAAGAAAAAGGCACAAGAAAAACTACCCATGTTAAACCATATACTTTCTTACCCTACTACTATTTTTATTGATAAAAATGGAGATGTAAGAAAAATTCATACAGGATTTAACGGTCCTGCAACTGGAGAAAAGTATGTTGAATTTAAAAAGGATTTTAACGCTTTAATTACGCAGCTTAGTAATGAGTAAACTAGATAATGGTAGATTTTCCTAAACCAATATTTTCGTCGTTAATGTTGAAGCTACCATCTAGTTCCATAATATTATCTGCAATAAAATCCCCTACATAATTAGTTCCATATTTAGAGCTACCTAAAATATCTGCAGTAACTATTTTTTTAGAAAAGGATTTTAGAACGGCAGCCACAACGGCATCAGATTCTTCATTCATTTTAAAGTGTTGTAGTAACATAGCCATACTTAAAATGGAAGCAACCGGGTTAGCAATATTTTTGCCCGCAGCATCTGGGTATGAGCCGTGTATAGGTTCGAACATAGCATGTTCTAATCCTACTGAAGCAGATGGTAAAAGCCCTATTGAGCCAGCAATAACGCTACCTTGGTCAGAAAGGATGTCTCCAAACATATTATCGGTTAAAATAACATCGAATTGTGAGGGGTCTAAAACCATTTGTATAGCGGCATTGTCTATAAATAGGCAATTTAACTCTACGTCTGGATAACTTTCAGAAATAGACCTTACTACACGTCTCCATAAACGTGATGTTTCAAGTACATTGGCTTTGTCTACCAGTGTAACTTTCTTTTTTCTTGAACGAGCAGATTTAAACGCTAAATGTGTTATTCTGCTAATTTCAGCTTCTGTATATGTGCATGTATCGGTAGCAGAATTTGCTTCCTCATCAATGGTTTTTACTCCGTAATAAATTCCGCCCGCCAGTTCTCTAAAAATTACAAGATCAGTATTTTGAACCTGCGCTTTAGAAAGGGGAGACTGCTTTACAAGTGAAGGAAAAACCTTTACAGGTCTAATATTGGCAAAAAGACCTAGTTCTTTACGTAATCGTAAAAGTCCTTGCTCTGGCCAAACTTTTGCTTTCGGATTATCATCAAACTCGGGTAAACCTAATGCACCAAACAAGGTTGCATCTGTTCTTTTACAAAGTTCAAGAGTTTCATCAGGTAGCGGATTTCCTGTTTTTTTAATTGCAGAAGCACCAATTAGGCCTTTTTCAAAAGTAAAACTATGTCCAAAAGTTTCTTCAACCGATCGTAAACATTTAATGGATTGCGCAACCACCTCAGGCCCTATTCCATCTCCTTCTAAAACAGCAATATTTAAATGCATAATTAGCTAATACTTTGTAAGTCTATATTAGAGGTCTCTATAATTTGATGAATATCATCGTCTTTGACTTCTTTTCTTGTGTCTGCATATTTTAAAAACTCTTGATAAACTTGGTCTAATTGAGTTTTAGTAAGCTCATAACCAACAATTTTTGCTCTGTAAGCAAGTGCGGCTCTACCGCTTCTAGCTGTTAAGACAATAGAAGATTCTGTGACACCAACTTCTGCGGGGTCAATAATTTCGTAAGTCTCTCTATTTTTTATAACACCATCTTGATGAATACCAGAACTATGGGCAAATGCATTAGCACCAACAATAGCTTTGTTTGGTTGTACCATCATTCCCATTTTGCTAGAAACCATTAAACTAGTGTCATACAATAGTTTACTATTTATGGTAGTATCTAAGTTTAAATCTGGGTGTTGGCGCATAATCATTACCACTTCTTCTAATGAGGTATTACCTGCACGCTCTCCAATGCCATTTATAGTACACTCTATTTGTCTTGCACCATTTAAAACACCTGCAATTGAATTTGCGGTGGCTAAACCTAAATCATTATGACAATGACAAGAAAGTATAGCGTTGTGTATTCCCTTTACATTTTCACGTAAATATTTCATTTTAGCACCGTATTCATCTGGTAGGCAGTAACCAGTTGTATCTGGAATATTAAGTACTGTTGCACCAGCTTTTATTACAGCTTCACATACACGAGCTAAAAATTCATTATCCGTACGCCCTGCGTCTTCCGCATAAAATTCAACATCCTCAACAAAAGTCTTAGCGTAGGAAACGGCAGCAACTGCACGCTCTATAATAGCTTCTCTGTTAGAATTGAATTTAAATTTTATATGTGAGTCAGATGTACCTATACCGGTGTGAATTCGAGGCATTTTAGCATATTTCAATGCATCAGCTGCAACTTCAATATCATTTTTTACCGCACGGGTTAATCCACAAACAGTCGCATTTTTAACGAGTTTGGCTATGGCCTCTACAGATTGGAAATCTCCAGGGCTAGAAACAGGAAAACCGGCCTCAATAACATTTACCCCTAGTAAATCTAGGCGCTCAGCTATTACCAATTTTTGCTCACGGTCTAATTTACAGCCCGGAACTTGCTCTCCATCTCTTAAAGTAGTGTCAAATATTTGTACTATCTCTTTACTCATTATATTTACGTAGTTTTACTCGTCAAACGAATATATAACCTAAAACACAAAATGCTCGAATTTTGTTAACATGTTTACAACGTTAAGTCAGTTTTTTAGGTGTATAAAACATTGAATTACAATTATTTAAACTCTTATTATTACGATGACAAATGCGCATAAAGATGCTTTGTTCGTTTTAGTTAAATCACTTTCTAAATCTGAAAAGCGTCAATTTAAGCTTTATGTAGGCAGATTAGGTGTGAATACCGATGCTAAATTTTTAGCACTGTTCAATCTATTGGATAAAATTAAGCATTATGATGAGAAAACCATACTAGAAAGTGGTATAGTTAAGAAAGCACAACTCTCTAACCTAAAAGCACATCTATACAAACAGATTTTAGTCAGTTTAAGATTAAATCCCGTTAACCAGAATATTAGGGTTCAAATACGGGAGCAGTTAGATTTTGCCACAATTTTATATCAAAAAGGACTATACAAGCAAAGTTTAAAGATTCTTGATAAGGTAAAAAGTATCGCTATTGAAAATGAGGAAAAGAATATTGCCTATGAGATTGTTGAGTTAGAGAAAATTATTGAAACACAGTACATTACGCGAAGTATACCTGATCGTGCAGATGAACTTGCCATACAGGCAAAAGAATTATCTGGGCATAATGTAATGACCAGTAAACTATCTAATCTTTCGCTTCAACTTTATGGAATGATGTTGAAAGTAGGTTATGTACGCAGTGATGAGGATTATCAAAAAGTAAAAACTTATTTTAATGATCATTTACCGCTATATAACATAGAGGATTTAGGATTTAGAGAAAAGTTATGGTTGTATAAAGCGTATCTGTGGTACAGTTTTCTTACTCAAGATTTCTTGTCCTGTTTTAAATACGCAAGTAAGTGGGTTGATCTTTTTTATGATCATAAAGACATGATTTATCTTAATCCGGTGTTCTTTTTAAAAGGTAATCACTATTTATTGGAATCACTTTTTTATGTACAGTATAGCTCTCAATTTAAAGAAGTTCTTGAGCGTTTAGAGTTGACTATTAAGGAAAAGGAATTTCCAGATAATGATAATATCAATTCATTGGTATTCATGTATTTAAATGCGAATAAATTGAACTTGCATTTTCTAGAAGGAACTTTTGAAAAAGGACTTTATCTAGTAAAGATTGTTGAATACGGAATAAATAAGCATAGAGACAGAATAGATGTACATCATGTTATGGTTCTCTATTATAAAATTGCGTGTCTGTATTTTGGAATTGGGGATAACAAAACGTGTATTCAATATCTTAAAAAAATTATAGATAACAAGAATTTAAAAATGCGTGAAGACCTAATGTGTTTTGCTCGTGTTTTAAGTTTAGTGGCTCATTATGAGGCTGGTATGGATTATCATTTAGAAGTTCAATTAAAAAGCACCTATAAGTTTTTATTGAAAATGAACGATATGCACGCAGTCCAAAAAGAAATGATCAAGTTTTTAAGAAGTCTTGGCGGTATCTATCCTAATCAATTAAAAGCGGAATTTCAGAAGTTATATACTGAATTGAAAAAGTATGAGGATCACCCTTATGAAAAAAGGGCGTTCTTGTATTTAGATATTCTTTCATGGTTAGAGAGTCATTTGCAAAATAAACCTGTATCTCAAATAATGAGGGAGAAGGCTTTGGCGAAAACACGCTAAAGAAACTTTTGTTAGATGAAAAGTAACCATATTCAACATTTATTAGAAATCAACTTGGCTATGTTATTCATAGCCACTTCTGGAGCTCTTGGGCGATATGTACAACTACCTGTGCCCGTAACAATTGGTTCACGAGCCTTACTGGCATTTGTAGCTTTATTTCTGTACTGCAGATATAAAAAATTCAATTTAAAAATAGATACAAAAGATGCAGGCGTAATTTTATTTAGCGGTGTCTTAATGGGAGTTCATTGGGTTACCTATTTCTACGCCTTAAAACTATCAAATGTCGCCATCGGTATGCTCTCCATATTTACATACCCGGTAATTACTGCGTTTTTAGAGCCAATTTTATTAAAGACCAAGTTTCAATTGGCACATTTACTTCTTGCTTTTCTGGTATTAACAGGCATGTATTTTCTTAGTCCGTCTTTAGATTTTGAGAATAGTTATACTATCGCAATTTGTTTCGGGGTGTTTTCGGCATTTGCCTATGCCTTAAGAAATTTAGTACTTAAAAAGAAGGTTGAAAAGTATAATGGTTCTGTGCTAATGACATATCAGACAGCCATAGTTGGTATTTTGCTATTTCCATTTTTGTTTACAATTTCGCCAAATGTAATAATTGACCAATGGCAAGTACTGGTGGCTCTAGCAATTTTGACCACTGCAATAGGTCATACTATGTTTTTAATGACTTTTAAGCATTTTAATATTACCACCGTTAGTATATTAAGTAGTGTGCAGCCCGTATACGGTATTTTAATAGGAGCTATATTTCTATCTGAAATACCTAAAGGAACTACAATTCTAGGAGGTGTTTTAATTTTAAGTTCCGTAGTTATAGAAAGTTTTCGCTCAAAGAAGAAAACTTAAGATATGCTCAATTAATTTTGAGAATTTATACCAGGAGTACTTGCGCCAAATTGGCTAATTATATTATCTCCGAATTTGGTGAATTGCTCATTCTTAGCCATTTCTCTAACCTTTACTGGGTCAAAATCTCCATTAAAATATAAAAAGGAGCCTGTTTGGTTATCATTATTATAAATCAATATTTCTTTAACCAAGTTCTTTTTCTCTCTTACAGAAACCACATTGCGTTTTAGTTCATCATTTTTTCTGAAAACCTCTATAAATGAATTACCTGTAATACCATTCATTTGTTGATTTAGAAATTGGGTTTTACTATCTGTGGTACTGGGGAATTGCATGTATCTTAAATCTTTGGTATTCCCAACCATAGCTTTCATTTCAGGAGAAATTTCACTTATCATGGAAAGCATGAACTGTGGAACACGTACTGCGGTTACTTGATTATCATTTTTGTGTGCATTGTAAAAGGTGTCAATAGAATTATAGCTACTGCATGAAGTAATTACTATAAACAAACCTAAGAAGCAAATTTTCTTTAACATGGTAATAGTGTTTATGTTAAAAGTAGTAAAATTAAAGACACGCATTCCAAATGGGATCATTTGGCGGCAGGGCAATAATTTCTAAAGGTTCCTTTTTTACAGGATGCATCAATCGTAGTTTTCTTGCGTGTAAGTGAATACTTCCGTCCTCGTTACTTCTATTAAAGCCATATTTTAAATCACCTTTAATAGGGCAGCCGATTGCGGTAAGTTGCGATCGTATTTGATGGTGTCTTCCAGTTTCAAGGTCTACTTCCAAAAGAAAATAACGGTCAAGCTTTTTCAAAGTTCTATAGGTTAAAATTGCTTTTTTACTTTCTGAAATCTCTTTTATATGAGCGTAAGATTTGTTTTGCTTTGTATTCCTCTTCATCCAATGAACCAATCTCTTTTTTGGCTCTTCTGGACTATTTTTTACAATTGCCCAGTAGGTTTTTTTAGCATCTTTTTCAGCGAACATCTTATTTAATCTTGGCAGTGCTTTAGAGGTTTTAGCAAATACTACAATGCCTGATGTAGGGCGGTCTAAACGGTGTACTACACCTAAATAAACGTTACCTGGCTTATTGTATTTTTTCTTTATAAATGCTTTAACGGTATCGCTAAGTGGTTGGTCTCCGGTTTTATCTCCTTGCACGATATCACCAGGACGTTTATTTATAACAATGAGATGGTTATCCTCAAATAAAACTTGAAGATTATCAATTGTAGAATGTTCTTTTTTTGACAAAGAGTAGGGTAGTGTTAATTAATATTGCTCCTCATCATTAGGGAAATCTTGACTTTTTACATCGCTTACGTAATTAGAAATGGCATTTCCCATTTCTTCGTATAAATTCATGTATCTACGTAAAAAACGAGGATTGAATTCATGTGTCATTCCTAATAGATCATGAACTACTAAAACCTGTCCGTCTGCATATTTTCCACCTCCAATACCAATGGTAGGTATGGTTAAACTTTCAGAAACCTTTTTTGTAAGCTCAGCAGGAATTTTTTCGACAACGATTCCAAAACAGCCAAGTTTTTCAAGTAATTTGGCGTCTTCCATTAACTTTTCCGCTTCCTCTTCTTCTTTTGCACGAACGGTGTACGTACCAAATTTATATATGGATTGAGGAGTTAAACCTAAGTGGCCCATTACCGGAATACCGGCAGCTAAAATTCTTTTCACTGATTCCTTAATTTCTGCTCCGCCCTCTAATTTTACGGCATGTGCACCACTTTCTTTCATGATTCTAATAGCAGAACGTAAAGCTTCCTTCGGGTCGCTCTGGTAGCTGCCAAATGGTAAGTCAACAACAACTAAAGCCCTGTCAATAGCTCTAATTACAGAAGAAGCATGATAAATCATCTGGTCCAAGGTAATTGGTAACGTAGTTTCATGGCCAGCCATAACATTACTGGCAGAATCACCAACCAAAATTACATCAACCTTTGCGGCATCAACGATTTTAGCCATAGAGTAGTCATATGCAGTAAGCATAGAGATTTTTTCTCCATTCTTCTTCATGTCCACTAGTGATTTAACCGTGACTCTTTTATATTCCTTCTTAGCTACTGACATAGTCTGTTATTTGATTAAGTGCCATAAAAGTAAGGAGTTTTAATGAGATTTAACCCTCATAGTTTAGATTCCATTTAAAAGGGAATAATTTAGAATTTATCTATTTTTAGGGTATTAACTTAATAAAAGGTATTACATGAAAAATTTCTTTTTGCTATTGACACTATTAGTCGTCACTTTGGTTAGCGCACAAATTGAAGAAGAGGTAAAAGTTAAGTATGCGGTAGAGACTTTTTTTTACGCTTTTCATGACAAAAATGAATTAGCGATGAAGCGTGTTGTTAATCCTGATATTTTAATGCAGACTGTAGGTTTAAATATGCTAGGCAAAATGACCGTACGAAATAATAATTTTAATGATTTAATAAACTTTATGATTACCACACCAGATTCTATAAGTTTTCAAGAAAAAATTTTAGATTATAAAATTCATATAGATGGTGGTATGGCGCATGTTTGGGCACCGTATGAATTTTGGTATAATGGGGAATTTAGCCATTGTGGAGTTAATTCTTTTCAACTTTTTAAAGAAGAAGATACCTGGAAAATTATTTACTTAATTGATTCAAGAAGAAAAGAAGATTGCAATAATGCATCAGAATAAATATTGCATCCTATTTCCAAAATCTAGATGAAGTTGCACCGGCAGTAGGAAAATCATTAGGAATTTCTTGTGTAACCTTACCAGCAGCAGCCCATTCTGCACCTCTTTGAAATGTGGTAATAAACCCTACACACTCCATAGAATAGTCAAAATGACCTAAGGTTGAATGAAATACGCGCCCCTTACCGTAGTTGATAGCCATAAGTTGAGGCACATTTTGTCCTAAGCCGGTAACATTTGGGTCCCAAGGTGGTGCATTTTTTTCAACATCTGCAAAAGCTGTGGCCAAAATAGTGGCATTTTCAAAAGGGCCTCTCATACGTTCATATAATTCATCTGGAGTATGAAGCCATTTTTCAGGTATACCTTTCATAATGGGGTGCTCAGGTGCTTTTGTTGTTAATTGAAATTCATATTCAGGACCGTGAGATCCACAAACACCTTCTACGGGGTCTTTTATTAATTCACCCTTATCATTATAATATACGTAAGGTCCGGAGCTTTCATCACGATTTCCCCAGGCGCCTAAACCAATCATTTTATTGAATTCTTCCCAATCTCCCCAAGCATTGTTAGCGGCATGAATGACCACTAAGCCACCTCCGTTTTGCATGTAAGTTTCAAAGTCTTTTCTTGTTTTCTCTGGCCATAGGGGAGACTCTGCTCCAAGATTAGAAATTATGACATCGTAGTTATTAAAATCAAGTGTAAAATCTGAAGTTTTAATAGGACTGTCAGAAATTTGATATGTTTTATCTGTTAAAGGATAGATTTCTATAAATGAGTTATAAGCTTCTGGTCTTGTTTGATTGTATTTAATACCTAACCAAACAGAATCCATTCTTTTGACGTCTACTGTGAAAAGATTGGTTTTATCTAAGTAATCTTTCATCATCATGGTGGTCTTAGGCCAAACGTAATGATTGTTTTGTCCGTCAATGATTAATGCTCTCAATTTTGATGGTGATTGCTCTTTCTCAACAATTTCTTTCTTCTTTTCTCCACAAGAAGTAAGTGCTAAACTGAATAAAACAACGGCCAATAAATTTTTCATGTTGATGTTTACTTAAAATTGTTGACATTAAATGTACATGAACTTGTTAAGATGGCAAAAACGAACTAAGGATAACTTGAATATTAAAACAGATTTCTTTTTGCGGATAATAAAAAGTGCTATTAATTTAGCAGTTCACTGTAAAGATTAATAAAATGAAAATATTGGGAATAGGTTCAAGAATTTCACATGCTGAATTTGGTAAAGGTGTAGTTACGAATGTATCTAGTAATATGTATTGGGTGACATTTATGGATAAAGGCTTAGAAACCATTGATATAGATTCTGATTATGAAGTGATTGAGGCTATTGACAATGAGGTAGATACCGTTAGTTTTTTTGATGTAGAAAGTTCTTTGGTCTCTATTTTACAAAAATGGAGTGATGCTACCCAACGTGTGGCCATTGCGGATAAATGGAAAGGTGGTAATTTAATTTTGGAACCTGGTGAAGCAGGTATGAGCAATAAAGAAATTCCTATTAACACCTTCTTTCATAAAATTGTAATGGTGCGTGATCGCATACGTGTAATGGAGCAAAAAATAAATTCTAGCAAAAATTTAGATGATCAAGAAAAAATAGATTTACAGCAATATATTACCAGAATATATGGTAGTTTAACTACATTTAATGTTCTTTTTAAGGCTAAAAGCGATCATTTTGTTGGAGAAAAAGGGGGTAAGTAGGTTCTGATTATTATTTATCCAATAATTTAATTTTGAACTCGAAGCGATTTAACGATTTCATATTGTTTTTTAATGATTGCTTCGTTGAAACCATGGGCTGCTTTAGAGACGATAACATATTCTTTTCTTGGAGCCCTAATTTTATCAAAATATGGTTTATTTAGTTCTTTAGAACATAAAATATCGTTTTCACCCTGTACCAAATAAACAGGTAGTCGAAAAATAAATCCGGTTTTATCGAAATTGATATGACGTACCATTGATTTAATACCCATGGTTTCATCACCCACAAGGTTCAAAAAAGAATAATCATCACCATTATATCTATCTCTGCTGTCTTCATTATTCTCATAGGAATCTGCTATTTCCCACCAAGATGTAGGAGCAGGGGTAGTATTCTCTTTCTCAAATTGTTTTACAACGCGCAATAATTGTCCGTAATTCTTTGCTCTTTTATAAGGTGGTGGACCTAGTTCTTCTAGTTTTGCTAAAGTTGATTTATTCTCTTTGACTTCTGCAATTTCATATACTTCTGAATAGGCATTTTTTATGTTGCTGTCAAAATTTACAAATTGAGCATGACCAATATAAGCGTGAAATAAGTTAGGGTTCTTTTGAGCCATTTGTGTTGCCAAGATAGAACCCCAAGAGGTACCCATTAAAATAACTTTGCTTTTATTTAAATGCTTAATTAGATATTGGGCAACGGCAATGCCATCGTTTGTCATCTTTTCAACGGAAAGTGGATTTTTTAAATAAAACTCTTCAGTTATTTCTTTAGGATAATTTTTTCCAAAAGTTTTTCCAGCTCCTCGTTGATCCCAATGAACAATGGTAAATTCCTTCAACCAATCAGCATAAATGCCATCTTCATATTGGCTCATGGTACTACCTGGTCCACCATGAATTAATAAGATTACCGGATTGCTATTATCATTTCCTTTTATAGTTATCCATTGATCAATACCTTCAATGTTTATAAACTTTTCTTCAGATATTTTATCTTGATTATAAGATGCAAATGATACTAGAAAAATTGTAAGAAATAGGAATTGTCTAATTTGCATGCTTATTGATGATTGAATGATGAATTATTAATATACGAAGATATTTATCGGTTTAGATCTAAAACTAAATTTAAAGTCTAATATTGATGATTACGTCCAGGTATACGGTCTGTTAAATTCTCTCTTTACGAATAGAAAAATTTTAATTCTATAATTAATTTTTTGCTTAATGTCTTTTGGAATAATTACTTACTAAATATATAGTCGTATTAAAATTAAGAAGGTTGCATTTGAATCCATATTTTTTTTAATCAAATAATGAGGTATGCCTTTCCAACAATCAACTTCATAATTAATCAATTCCGTTTTGTTTTTGATATATTTTTAATAACCATAGTTTTTTTATTTCACATTGGTTATTTTAGGTTTAAAATTATAAAATGGGTCAGATTATAACCTTCGGAGAAGTACTAATGCGTATTTCTCCTCGTGGTAACAAGAAGTTTGTTCAATCTAACATCGTAGAGTTTTATTTTGGCGGAACAGAATTAAATGTTGGTATTTCAATTTCTAATTTCGGCATTAAAGTAAAGCATATTAGTGCTGTTTCAGATGATTTTATTGGTGACACAGCTATGACTTATATACGTAAGTTTGGTGTAGATACCTCTTGTATTGTTAAATCTAAACGACCATTAGGAGTATATTTTTTAGAAGTAGGCGCGGTTATTAGACCAAGTATGATTTCGTATAACCGATCACATTCGGCGTTTTCTGAAATTGAACCTACAAAGGTAAATTGGGAAAATGCTTTGGAAGATGGGGAATGGATGCATTGGACCGGAATTACCCCTGCATTATCTCAAGGTGCTTTTAACGTTCTTAAAGACGGACTAAAGTTAGCTAGACAAAAAGGGATGGCTGTTTCTGCAGACCCAACATATCGTAGTGGTTTATGGAAATACGGTCAAAATCCTAAAGAGGCTTTAGTAGAACTTTTACATTATTCTACAATTTTCATAGGTGGTGTAAATGAAATTAATGAAGTATTGGGTACGGAATTCGGTTATAGTAATGACGATTTTATAGCGGCTAGCAAGCAGCTTATAGAAGAATTTCCAACCATTGAAAAGGTGTTCGATAAAATAAGAACTTCGGTAAATTCTTCTTGGCATAAAATAAGAGCCAGAATGTGGAATAGCATAGAATTTAGGGAAACTGAAGATATAGATATTACCCATGTGGTAGACCGTATTGGTACCGGTGACGCTTTTGCAGCAGGTTTAATTTATGGTTTACAGAAATATGATGACTATAAAGCAATGGAATTTGCAAGTGCTGCGTGCGCATTAAAACATACTTATGAGGGTGATGTAAATTTTGCTACGGTAGACGAAGTAAACAATATTATTGCAGGCAATATTACCGGTAGATTAATGCGTTAAGTTAAATAATTAGAATTATTTCCACTTGCATAGTCTAAGTATCGCTTTTAGCTTGTAGATACTTTTAGAAAATGCAATTGAAAAAGCAAAGGTGGTTAATAATGCAATAAATGCTAGGGTGCCAAGTGCACCGCCAAAGCCTTGAAATAAATTATTCTTATTGATATGGATAATACTAAACAAGTAGCCAGCAATTGCCAAGTAAATGTAACTTCTTCGAGTGGTTTTTGAAATCATACCTAAGAAAGAGGTTTCTATAAAAACTACAGATATGTTTTTTGTTAGGTGTGTATTTAATAAATCAGGGAAATAGTAAAAAACAAGCCGACTAAAAAAGATAAAAGGGCATATGCTCTTACTGCGCCTTGATTATAATGATGACTCACATTAAAAGTTGTTATTGCAGCTAAAATTCCGGTAATTATTATAATGAAAGTTTTCATTAAGCAGCTAAGTTAATAAGATAGAGAAATACTTTTTGACTTAAAAATCTAAAATTCAATGCGGAATTACAATGGTAAAAAAGAAATTACAAATTATTAAACTGCTTCCTTTTTTTCGGACAAGTATTTCCAATAACGCTTAGGTACATGTTGTACATGAAGCTTAGTATTAATCCTAGATTTAATAGTAGTGCTTTTGAAGTAATTGTTCCAAAGGTCTTGGTATTCATATTCAGCATCAGTGAAGACAGCACTTTTCTCAAGACTATTTGTATGTATATCGGTTAAGTCTAATGAAATTATTTCAACCGTCTGTAAATCATAGTAAAGTCCGTATTTACGCTTAACGTCATAAATAATCCAAGATTGATCTGCGTAGCGGTTTCTAAAGTGTTTAGATATCAATGGTAAAACATCAAAATCTGGTTCAATATTAGCAAAATAAACTTCATCCTTAGTTAATTGAAAGCGTACAAAAGCTTCCATTCTGTGTTTTTCCCTACCTACTTTTTGTGCTAATGAATTTATTTTTAAAACACAATCATCGCTAAAGTCTGTAGCGCCCTTGTATGTACTACCCATTAATTTTTGAATATAACGGTAGAGTAGTGCCTCCATATTATTTTGTTCACTTAAAAAAGCAAAATAAATATTCTTAATAGCAGAATTACTTTTGTTTTTAACACCGTTCCATACACGCTGTGCTTTTTCTAAATTGGTAAAAATCGTTTCTGTCTCAGTAAAAAGTCCACTTTGTAATTGCCCTTTTTTTTGAATATCTGCGTAGGCAAGCTTCTGTTCGTAACCAATAAAAACTGCAGTCAAAAAACCATTAAAGCTACCATCGTAAACCAAAGTTTTTGTCGAATTCATAGTAATAGTTTTAGAAGTTGAAGAAGAATATTTTAGTTAAAATTTTCATCCTTTTTTTAATTTTACTTTTCATAAATACCACTTGGTATCCAAATGATAATAGTTGGCTTTGACTACGGTCTATAGCAGTATTAAAAAATGAAAAATTTACCGAATTAGAGATGTTGTTTATATGTTCCATAGTCGTTGGTTGTTAATTAAGTTTTACTTTAGTTAAATAGAGATAATTGATTGGTATATTGATTTTTGAATTTGCCATTTTGGGACTGTAAAATCATTCCTTTTATCTTTGAAGCATCTAAATCTCTCCGCTCCCAGTCGTTAGAATTACATATGATAAAATATTTAGCACGATTAAGAGCCACACCCATTTTTTTCAAATGTTCCCAGCTTAAATTTCTATATTTTCGACCACTAATAATCTTATGAACAGAACCCATTCCTATCCCTGGAATTCGTGCTAACATTCTGGCATCTGCCTTATTTATATCTACAGGAAAATGATTTAGATTACGAAGAGCCCACATTAATTTTGGGTCAATGTCCATTTCAAGATTTGGATTGTCTGCATCTAAAATTTCATGAACACTAAAACCATAAAAACGAAGAAGCCAATCTGTTTGATATAATCTATTTTCACGTAGCATTGGTACTTCAGAACCCAAAGATGGTAAGCGACTATCGGTAGATATAGGAACATAACCGGAATAGTACACCCGTTTCATCTTATAATTTTTATAGAAATGGGTAGCAGAATACATAATGTCCTTATCACTTTCACCAGTAGCTCCAATAATCATTTGAGTGCTTTGTCCTGCAGGTGCGTACTTTGCTGTACTTTTTATGATTTTACGCTCTTCTGAATAACGAATGATTTCATTTTTAACCTTTAGCATTGGCTTAATGAAATCTTCATGTTTTTTATCTGGAGCTAATAGTTTAAGGCCGGAAATTGTGGGGATTTCAATATTGACCGATAATCGGTCAGCATATAATCCGGCCTCGTACATTAACTCATCACTTGCGCCTGGTATTGATTTTAAATGGATGTATCCATTGAAATTTTCTTCTAAGCGAAGTTTTTTAGCTACTGCTATTAAACGTTCCATAGTGTGGTCTGGGCTTTTAAAAATTCCAGAGCTTAAGAATAACCCCTCAATATAGTTTCTTCTGTAAAAATTAATGGTTAAATCAACTACCTCTTGAATTTTGAATGCAGCTCGTTTTATATCGTTGCTTTTACGTGTTACGCAATAAGCACAATCAAATATGCAATGATTGGTTAGTAGAATTTTTAATAGAGAAACACATCGTCCGTCTTCAGTATAGGTATGGCAGATTCCGTTTCCAGCATCACCCAAGCCTTTGTCTTTATTTTTACGATTACTGCCGCTACTAGAACATGACACATCGTATTTGGCTGCATCGGCCAAAATATTTAGTTTTTCTTTAATTCGATTAAAATCCATAACGACTTGTAATTAATCCAAAATTATGGAAATATTCCTAATTATGGAAATATTCCAAATATTATTATGGATATAATCCATAATGAGTATATTTGAAGTGTTGAGAATTTTTTTATCTTGATTTAAGTGGATATTATGGAAAACGAATTGACATTAAAACGATTTACCGATTTACGAAGAGAGCTTGGTTATACTCAGGCTGATTTTGCAGCACTTATTGGAGTATCTAATACTACTGCAGATATTGAACGTGGGCGAACTAAGCTTTCAGGGAAGGTTGTGTCAGAATTATTGAAACAATTCAAAATTAATCCGCTTTGGTTATTTGGTGAAAGTGAAGAGCAATATTTAGAAACGTCAAGAACAAGTGTTATTCCAAAGGTAGTTACGGTAGATTCTGCTAATCGGGATAATATGGTATTGGTAAATGCCAAAGCAGCAGCTGGATATCCTCAAAATATTTCCGATACCAGTTGGTATCAGCAATTACCCGCATTTGATTTACCAATTCCTGAATTTAGAAATGCAACGTATAGAGGCTTTCAGGTTGAGGGGGACAGTATGCTTCCAAATCTACATCCAGGCGAATGGGTTTTAGCAAGAGCAATTGAACATATTGACTACGTAAGTGCTAATAAAATGTATGTAGTGGTATTGCAAGACTCCATCATGGTCAAGAAAGTAGAAAAGCGACCTAATTCTAATAATATTACTTTAATATCATTGAATGAAACCTATCCTCCATATGATATTAAACCATTTCAAATTCAAGAAATTTGGGAGGTGAGCAGTAAAATAACTTTTAATGTTGACGCTACAACAGATAATGGACTTTTGCGACAGTTGCAGGAGTCAATGAAAGAGTTAAAAGATCAGCTACAGCATGTTAAAAAGGTTAATTAAACTAATACTTTAATATTTTTTGATATACATTCCGCTTTCTTTTAGCTTAAATCCAAGACTTTTATAAAGGGAAATTGCTGCTGTCCTATGGTGACCACTAAACAATAATACATCATCTAGTTTCTCTTTTTCTGCTTGTTCTAAAAGTTTCTCCATTAGCTTTCTGCCAATGCCTTTACCTCTATAATCAGAAGAAACAACCACATCTTCAATCATTCCTTTATGACCAGAAACCACCTTATATTTAGCCATCATAGCAATACCTACTAAGTCTTCGTTATCCAAACATATTACCACATCTGTAGTGTTATAATCAGATAGGGCAGAGGCTAAGTCTAGTTGTGTTAATTCAGAATTTAGTTGCTTGTAAAGCTCTGTTAATTGAGTTTGAAGCTCGGTGGTAACCTCATTAAAAGTAATTAGTTTTATAATCATAGTATATTGTATTTATACTTAAAATTACTTCATTTAGGGTAATTGTAATAATATTGTTATTACAAAACTAATCTTGTTTGTTTTAACCTTTACGGCGTTCTAGCAAAATCATCATCATTAAACCTAGAATAATGATATCGTCATCATTACCACTTAATTTCTTTAATTCACTTACTTTAAAACGACGGCCTACCAATGATTTCTCTTTAGATAAACGTACCACGGTTTCGTTATTGCCATTGATTACGATATAGGCAGGATTTAGGAATAAGCCGGTAAATAGATTAATAATTGGAATTTGACCAACCATACCATCCAAAACCTTTACCCAGGCATTTTCTTCTCTAATAGTATATTTTAATTGTTTGTTTTTATCGAAAATCTCATAATGAGCTTTCCATAGAGAAGCCCAACCTTTTCTACCAATTTTACCAAGTTCTTGACCAGAAGGGTTAGAAAAAGAATAACATGCAGAGAAATCAATCCACCTATCGGCTTTAATATTATATAGTAATTCGGTTTTACTATCGTTCTGGTATACGCCAACATTCTCTTTAAATTTAAAGAGTTTTTGCTTTACATATGCCACCATTTTTCCGTTGGCATCTACAGCCGAAAAATCATTAGATAAAGTACCTATATGAAAAGTGAAATCTAATGGAAATTTATAATCTTGCATTTTAAATTTTTAGTGGCTGAATTCTTTATAGTCAATTAATAAGTCCCTTTGACATCTCCCATGGATATTGAAAATGGTCCAAGTTTATGAAGGGTAGGCAAGATAACACCACTTTCTGTTTCGATCCATTCTTCCCAAGAAGCTTCTACGCCACCAATAGGAATGATTTTTGTCCACAGTTTGAAACTTTTTGGTCTACCACTTGGTTCTATAATCCATAGATAAGAATCTCCAGGGGTATCTCCACCTTTAGTATAGGTAACTAAAAGGGCTTCTGACCCATCTTCCATATCTACCAAGTACCGTTCGGTGCCACGGTCAAATGCTTTAAATGGGGCAACTAACCAAAACGAATCATTATTAAAATAATTCTGAGCTTTCTCAATTAAAACTTGAGTTTCCTCGTAATTGGTTTTCACATTGTTTACTTCGGCAATGCTAGATTGTGGAGTAATTAAATCTAAATGAACGATTGTGTTATCCCAGGTTACAGTAACAATCTCCTTTTCTTTATCCCATTTATAGTGATGATCACCACGAAAAGACCATTCCAATATTTTGGTGTTGTTGAAGTTTTTGTAATTTAAGGCATCCAACATTCTATATGCTAAAGCATCAGCTTCAGGTCCAGATTCTCCTATAGGTACAGGTTCATTATATAGGTAATATAAAACACCATAGCCTATAAAAGCTAGTATAATGAGTATACCTAAAAGTTTAAATAATTTCTTTAGCATAATATATTTAAATATTTCATTAGTAAATTGTTATGTAGAAATTAAAAGTTGCTTAAAATTAATCTTAGTGATAATTAAAAGCCAACTGCTGCATCATCTCCACGTTTGTCTGCGCCACCTTCAAGCTTGCCGTTATCAAGTATGCGAATAGCATCAACTTTACCAATAATAGGAGTTCTTTCTTCGTTAATTATATAGCCTTTAGATTTTAGTTCCTCCTTTAAATTAGAAGGAAATCCGTCTGGTTCAAAGATGACCATGTCTGGTAACCATTGGTGATGAAAGCGAGGAGCATTAACTGCGTCTTGCATACTCATTTTAAATTCATAACCGTTCAAAATAGTCTGAGCCACTGCAGTAATGATTGTAGATCCACCAGGAGTACCGACAACCATCCATAACTTTCCGTCACGTTCAACGATTGTAGGGGTCATACTACTTAGCATTCTTTTCTCAGCTGCAATACTGTTGGCTTCAGCACCTACAAGTCCAAACATATTAGGTACACCTGCTTTAGAGCTAAAATCGTCCATTTCATTATTTAAAAAGAAGCCAAGTTCATCAGAATATAGTTTGGAGCCATAAGCGCCGTTAAGTGTTGTGGTGACCGATATGGCATTACCTTCTTGATCTACAATAGAGTAGTGGGTAGTTTCCATACTTTCTACTATTTCTATATTTCCATGCTCAACTTCAGATGATTTTGTTGCCTTTTCAAAAGAGAAATTAGCCATTCTTTCCGTTAGGTAGTGGTCACTTAATAATTTATCATATGGAATTTCAACAAAGTCAGGATCACCTAGAAAATAATTTCTATCAGCATAAGCTCTTCTTGAAGCTTCTGTAAATAATTGTACCATTTTTGGGGAGTTATGACCAAGTTTGGCAACATCGTAATTTTCCATCATCTTAAAAATCTGATTAATGGTGACACCTCCACTACTAGGCGGACTCATAGAAATGATGTGTAAATCTCTGTAATTAAAAGTGATTGGGTCTCTCCATACCGCCTGGTATTTTTCTAAGTCCTCTTCGGTAATATATCCACCTTTTTCTTGAATGAATGCTGCAAGTTTTTTAGCAACTTCACCTTTGTAAAAACCATCTCTACCATTTTTTGCGATGCTTCTAAAGGTATTTGCCAATACAGGATATTTAATGGTATCATTAGTTTTGAATACGGTAGCAAACTTGGTGCTGTCACTGTTCACTTCAATAAATTTATCTCGTTGACTGGCCAATCGCTTTTCTTGGTTAGCTGTAACGACAACACCACGTTCTGCTAGAGCAATAACCGGAGCCATAATCTCTTCTAAGGGTAGTGACCCAAACTTTTTATGTACTTCAATAATACCTGCTACTGTTCCAGGTACTCCTACAGCGGATGCGCCCAAAGTACTTTTACCGGGGATCACGTTGCCCAATGAATCTAAATACATGTCTTTATGAGCTGATAAAGGAGCTTTCTCTCTATAATCAAGAGCGCCAACTTCACCGTCTGCTTTTCGATACACCATAAATCCGCCGCCACCAAGGTTTCCTGCAAATGGATATGCAACCACCAAAGCCATTTCTGTGGCTACCATAGCATCAAAAGCATTGCCTCCTTTTTGCATGATATCACTACCAATTTTAGAGGCTTCCTCTCTTGCAGATACTACCATTGCATTATCTGTAACGGTCCCTGTTGGTACTGCCGGATTTTCTTTACAACTGCTTAATACTAACAATGCAGTCAGTGTAAATAATAGTTTTAGTTGGTTCATAGTAAGTTGTATTAATTATTTAAATTAGTATATATAAAACATTGGTATTTTGATATTTAAAATATTATTTTTTTGTGGTTAAGGAAATATATTTATGTTTAGAATACGTAATAAGCTCCTCAAAAAACTCAGTAAATTCTTTTTCGAATTCATCATAATGTTCTTCAAGGTCTAAAATAGCAAAGTTCATTCTAGATTTGTTTTTTGTTCTACGGTTCATACCATTTAGTACGCGTGCAATACCATCCATTTTAGAATAATTGAATATCCAATTATCGGCTATCATATAAGGCATCATTCTTTTTATTCCATCGGGTAAAATTTCATAGTTGTCTTCTAAAAGATCATAGAAATTATCGACAAAAACATCTAGTGGAATATCAGAATATTTAGACCAGTTTTTGGCAAGAAAGTGGTCATAGTAGATATCAACGATAACCCTACTATAATGACTATAGTTTGCGTGAAGTCTCTTGCTGCTAATTTTTGGTATGGCGTGGGTGTCCGTATAAGTGTCAATTAAACGATGAAGCTTAATACCTTTCTGTACCTTAATGGGCAGATGCTGAAATTTATTAGCACGTATGCTGTCGGCAATAAAGTTACCTATGGTGATTTCTTTATCGTTAAAAGAAAGGTAAATATGGGCTAAAAAATTCATTGGACTAAATTATGCTTCCTAAGTCGAATTTACAAAGAAGGGCTATAGTGATAAGTATGATACCTTTATATTTGCAAAAAACTTATTAAGAGTATATGACACTAATAAAATCTATTTCAGGAATACGAGGAACAATAGGAGGAAAACCAGGAGATAATCTAACTCCGATCGATGCGGTAAAGTTTGCGGCATCTTATGGGATTTGGCTAAAGGATTATTCTAAAAAGGATAAGTTGAAAGTTGTAATTGGTCGTGATGCTCGTTTGTCTGGTGAAATGATTCAAAATCTTGTGGTTTCTACTTTGGTAGGTTTAGGAATTGATGTAGTTGATTTAGATTTATCAACAACACCAACAGTTGAAATAGCGGTGCCTATGGAAAATGCCGATGGAGGAATAATTTTGACGGCTAGTCATAATCCAAAGCAATGGAATGCCCTTAAATTGTTAAATGAAAAAGGGGAATTCTTGGATGCTGCCCAGGGTGCTAAAATTTTAGAAATAGCAGAAAAAGAAGATTTTGATTTTTCTGATGTCGATGATCTTGGAGTAATAAATAGAAACGATAGTTATATTGATATTCATATAGATGAAGTTTTAAACCTCTCTTTAGTTGATGCCGAAGTAGTTAAAAAGGCGAAATTTAAAGTTGTGGTAGATGGTGTAAATTCTACGGGAGGAATTGCAATACCAAAACTTTTAAAAGAATTTGGAGTAGAAGTAGTTGAGTTATATTGTGAGCCTACTGGTCATTTTCCACATAATCCAGAACCTTTAAAAGAACACTTAAAAGATATCTGTGATTTGGTTGTTAAGGAAAAGGCGGATTTTGGTATCGTAGTAGATCCAGATGTAGACCGCTTAGCTTTTATTAGCAATGATGGTGAAATGTTTGGGGAAGAGTATACATTGGTAGCCTGTGCAGATTATGTTTTAGGTAAAACAAAAGGGAATACAGTTTCTAATCTTTCCTCTTCACGAGCATTAAGAGATATTACTCAAAAGCATGGCGGTACTTATGAAGCTGCGGCAGTAGGTGAAGTAAATGTGGTTACTAAAATGAAAGCCAATAATGCAATTATAGGTGGTGAAGGTAATGGAGGTATAATTTACCCAGAAAGCCATTATGGTCGTGATTCTTTAGTGGGTACGGCTTTATTCTTAATGCTAATGGCAGAAAAGGGTGGTACAGTAGCAGAACTTAGAGCTAGCTATCCAAGCTATTTTATGAGTAAAAAGAAAATACAGTTGACACCTGGATTAGATGTGGATGGGATTTTAAAATCTATGGCTGAAAAATATGCAAACGAAGAGTTATCTACTATTGATGGTGTAAAAATCGATTTTGCAGAAAATTGGGTTCATCTACGTAAATCTAATACAGAACCAATAATCAGAATTTATACAGAAGCTAAAAGTCAAACTGAGGCAGATGGTTTGGCAGATAGAATTATAGGAGAAATAAAAGCAGTAGCAGGATTGTAACTCTTATAAAATAAGAAGCATAAAAAACCGGAAGCAGTTTAACTGTTTCCGGTTTTTGTTTTTGTAATGTTAATTTATTTCTGCGAAGGCAGCGGGTTTCTTGCCTCTATGTTTCCAGCGTTTGTGAGTCCATAAATAAAATTCCGGTTGGTCTTTTATCTGTTCTTCAGTAAGCCTTAGAAAGGCATCTGTTATTTCGTGTTCTTTAGTTTCTTTACTATTTATGGCAATCGGTATAAATTCAGCTTTGTAATATCCGCGTTTTACTTTGCTTACTTTTAAAAATACCGTAGCTAATCCTGTTTTTCTGGCTAATGCTTCTCCGCCATTAAAAATAGGAACTGTTATTCCCATAAAATCGGTCCAGTAATGCGCTCTGTGCGCTTGTGGCGATTGATCACTTACCATGCCATAAGTTGCACGTACATTATTTCTAAAATTCTGTATAACTGTTTTGGCTGTTTGGGCTTGTGTAATTAAAGTGGTGTTCCAACGAGCTCTTACTTTTCTGATAAAATTGTCAAAATAAGAATTGTTTATTTTTTGATAAACTGCATATCCTTTAGAATTAACGTAATTGTTTATGCTTACGTTCCATTCCCAATTCGCATAATGCGCACATAAAATAATGATACTGCGCTCTTTTTCTATCTCAAGTAAAACTTCCGGATTTACAACTTTATATTTTTTTGAAACGGCATCCTTACTTAAGTTCATCGTTTTTACCATCTCTAAGAACATATCACAAAGATGTTTGTAGAAGTCTTTTTCAATTCTATGAATCTCTTCTTTTGATTTTTCGGGAAAAACCAAGTTTAAATTCTCTTGAACTACTTTTCTTCGGTAACCAAAAACTCGGTAGATAAAAAAACAAGCAATATCAGATAAACCGTAAAATAAGCGATGTGGCAAAATGGAAACCACCCAGAGAAATGGGTAAATCAAAACAAAGGCCAATAGTTGCATTCTCAAAAAAATTATGGGCAAATATAGTTATATTTGACGCCAAATAAATGACAGATAATGTATAACCTTGATATAGCGACCATAGCAATAATTGCTGCAAATGTATTAGTGTCAATGAAGGGATTTAATGATACTACTTTCTTTGAGCGTTACAAATTTAGTATCGGAGCAATAAAGGCAGGGCAAAAAGAACGTATGGCAACATCTGGTTTTTTACATGTAGATGTTTCGCATTTATTATTTAATATGCTTACGCTATATTTCTTTGCAGGTGTAGTTATAAATTGGTTTGGTACCACTCAGTTTTTGATAATTTATGCGGTTAGTCTTATAGGTGGTAGTTTGTTAGCGTTGAGTTTTCATAAAGATGAGCCTTATTATTCTGCTGTAGGTGCAAGTGGTGCGGTTACCGGAATTTTGTATGCAGCTATACTACTGCAACCAACCATGCAATTGGGCATAATGTTTATTCCTATTCCAGTTCCTGCGTATGTAGTTGGTATTGGATATTTACTGTATTCTATTTATGGAATGAAAAAGCGGCTGGGGAATATAGGCCATACGGCACATTTTGGTGGAGCCATAGGTGGTTATGCCTGTACATTGTTATTCATGCCCAGTCTTTTACAGACCGAAACACTAATGGTTGGGTTATTGGCTCTTCCAATTATTTTACTATTTGTTCTTGGTAGAATGGGCAAAATTTAGGCTTTTTGTAAAGATTCTAAGAATCTTTGCTTAAATGAACTAAGATTTAGTGCATTTCATCGGTTTTCTCTGTGTATAGACAACAATCCCGCACTAGGGGTCGTTATTGCTGAAACCCGAATTAAACATGAAATCAACCCTATCTATCAAAAAAACATGGCTTATTGCCATAGCTGCTACTTTTTTTGTGGTAAGTTGTAGTGATGAAACTACAGTTTTTGAAAATCCCGATGATAACTTGGTTAATGAAACCAATCAATCAAAATTAGACAATAGTGTAAGTTTCGAACGCGCTGGTGTTCTTGATATTTATGAAGATCCTATAGCTACTGCCAAGAGATTTAATCTTACCGGAAAAACAGAAGAAGCAGGAGATTATCCACTATCCTTAGTTGCTCAAATTGCACCGCCATCATTTGATAATGGTGAAAATTTAGCTGCAACCCATGTTGCTTTAGACGGTGATTATGGTTATGTATCCTATAATACTGTTGGTCAAGATTATGTTGGTGCTATTGATGTAATAGATATTAGTGATCCAACCGATCCTAGAGTTACATCTAGATTGTATTACACAAATGCAGATTTAAATTCAATTGCCTATGATAATGGGTATGTATATGTTGCTGGTGGTGTAGATTCAGAACAATCGGTTACGGCAACGGCAAATTCTCTAATTGCTAAAATAGCTGTTAGTGGCGGTAGATTGAATACCTCCGACATTACTTATGGCTTTCAAGAAGGATTTAACGCTACAGATGTTCGTATTGTTGACAATAAGGCTATTGTAACTAGTGGTCAAGATGGATTTGTAGTGGTTTATGATAAAAATGATTTAAGTGCTTTGAACGAGGCTGCTTTTTCAGATTTACGTTCTGTAGCTTACAGTGGTAGTGAAATTGCTGTATTAGATGCTGCACAAGGTGTTACATTTTTAGATCAAAGTTTAAATGTAACAAGGAGTATAAATATCGATTCTGATTTTGGAGTAGATGCCAAGCGTACATTAGATTTTTCAAATGAAAATATTGTCGTTTCAGAGGGTGAAAAGGGAGCAGGAGTATATAACGCTACTTCTGGTAGCTTTGTAGAATACTTACCAATATTAACAAATCCGGAAAATGCTGAACCGGGAGAAATTGTAACTAATGGAGTTGCAGTTAACGAAGACTTACTTTTAATGGCGAATGGCGCTGGAGGATTAAGTCTTTCAGAAAGTAAAGATGGTAGTACTGTAGGTGTTGGTGTAATTGAACTTACCGGTTCTATAAATTTCGTTACATCTAAAGGAGATTATATTTTTGCCGCTTCAGGTAAAAAAGGATTTCAAATTATAAAGTTGAATAGACCAGACGAAAGTTTGGTAACACGTTGTGAAGACTTAACCTCATATTCTGGTAGTTCAAATTTGAACGTGAATACAGGTGATGATTTAGCATATAGAGGCTCTAAAAGATTCAATAATGTAAATATTGGTGGTAATCTATTGCTTTGTGGTTCTTGGACAGTGAAAGATGGTGTGAATATTAATGCAAATGGTTTATTTGAAATGAATGGAACTATCGTTATAGGAAGAAATAATAGACAAAGAAACGTTACAATAAATTCTGGTGCGACATTTAGGGTGGAAGGCAACTTAACTATTTATGGTGATTTAGTTCTAAATGAAGGAGCTACTATAGAGTTCATTGGTGATGATTCTGTTGTAAATATCTTTGGTAATGTTACTAAAGGCTCAAATACAACGGTAGAAGGTACCTTTAGAGATGTTCGAGGAGCATTTTAATCGATACTGTAAACTATAAAAAAAAGCCCGAACAACATTGTTCGGGCTTTTTTTTTATGTAATTAATTTTAAATCCTAATTCAACAATTCTGCAACTTTCGCTTCTAGTGCAGGACCTCTTAAATTTTTAGCTACTATAACACCGTTCTCATCTAATAAAAATGCTGCGGGTATAGCTTCTACATTATAAAGTTTAGCAATTTTATCATCAAAGTAGGCAATGTTAGAAATGTGATTCCACTCTAAACCATCTTCTGCTATTGCTTTTTTCCACGCTTCTTCTGTTCTGTCTAAAGAAACACCTAAGACGTTTAAGCCTTTATCATGGTACTTATTGTAAACAGCAACAATATTAGGATTTTCAGCTCTACAAGGTCTACACCATCCTGCCCAGAAATCAATTAATGTTACTTTTCCCATAACATCTTTAAGAGCGATTACGCTACCATCAGGACTTGGTCCAGAAAAGTCAGGAGCTTTAGCGCCTATACTTGAATTTTTGCCTGCAGCTTCAGAAGCCTTTAGTTTCTCTATTCCATCTAGAATTTGTTTACCTGGCTTAGAATTTTTAATTTCTTCAGATAAAGTCTTGTAGATTTCTTCAACTTCTTCAAGGCTAACTGCTTTGGTTGCAACAGCCCTATCCAGAACAAGTGCAGATATTAAAGCGTTAGGGTGAGTTTTAACGTAGTCTAATTCAAAAGTCTTGTATTCCTCTTGTAATTCCTTCATTTCATCTTGAAGTGCAAGTGCAGCTTCTCCAGATGCCACTTTCATATCTTGCTGAATAGATTGAGCTTGTTGAGAGATTTCTCTTGACTGTTCCATATAATCAGAAAAAGCATCATTTTGGAATGTACCGCTAATTTCAGCAAAGCCCATACTGTCTCTTTGTGCACTAAACTGTATTTCTCCGTTTTCCAAAATTACAGCTGTATAACCAGGTAATTGTTCAACGAAGATATAATGTAGTTCAGGAATATCAGATTTTCCTGTAAAAGTAAATTCACCGTTGGTAGTAGTAGCAGTATCTACTTCCATAGGTTGATTGTTTTCTCCAATTTTCTTAAGGAAAACGCGAGTGCCATCTGTCATTTCGCCTCTTAATTTTCCATTAAGGGTAAAGCCTTCCGGTTTAGTGTTACAACTAAACAATAAGATTCCGGCTAGTAGTATTACAATACTATTTTTCATAAATTTCACTTAGGTTAAGTTGCAAATGTACTTATATAAAGAATATAAAAAAAGACCTCTAACGCAATGGCTAGAGGTCTTTATTATAATGATAAGTTTCTGTTTAAAACTGGTATCTGATACCTAGTCCTATATCAAAATCAAAATTATCAGAGAATCCATTATATCCTGTAACCCCTAGTTCAGGTCTAAAATCTAAAGAAAGTATCAATGGAATATCAAAATTATACTCAATTCCTATATCACCTGCAGCAAAGACAAATAATCCACCATCATCGCCAGGGAAATCAACACTACCTAAACCACCACCAACACCATAGTACCAGTTAAAATCACCCTCAATAGGTCTAACCCATTGGTAAAGTCCAGCTAATTTAAATGCGCTAAAGTTTCTACTGTCACGCCAGCCCAAGTCAAATTCTAACCTATTGGCTCTTGTCAATGATTTTTGATAACTAATTTCAGCACCAAAGCCATCACTATCACCTAGTCTTAATCCTAAGGCGTGGTCAGCAATTTCTTGAGCGGAAAGCGAGCAGGTCGCCATAAATAATAATACAGTTAATCCTTTTAAAATCTTCATATACTTCTTCTTTTTTGTGATGAAAAATGAGCCAATTTGTAATGTGGCTCACACAATAAAACTTAATTTAGCAGTCAAAATTGTGTTAAGTTGGATAATAATTTGCTATTAAAGTTACGACAAGATTTAGAGGGAGATGTACGATTTGATAATCTTACTAAGACTATTTATGCTACAGATGCTTCCGTTTATAGAAAAATACCTTTAGGTGCTGCATTTCCTAAAACTGTTGATGATATAAAAACAATAGTAAGGTTTGCTAACAATGAAAATATTGGTCTAATACCAAGAACGGCAGGTACGTCTTTGGCGGGTCAATGTGTTGGTGATGGTTTGGTGGTTGATGTGTCTAAACATTTCACGAAAATTATAAGTGTTGATGAAGTTAACAAGCAGGTAACCTTACAACCGGGTGTAATTAGAGATGAGTTAAATCAATATCTAAAACCTTACGGATTATTCTTTGGACCAAATACATCTACATCAAATAGATGTATGGTAGGTGGTATGGTGGGTAATAATTCATCAGGTACCACATCCATTCAATATGGTGTAACCAGAGATAAGATTATTTCAATGAAAACAATTTTATCAGATGGTAGTGAGGCGGAATTTGGAAGGATTTCCGCTGAAGATTTCAAGAAAAAACAGAACGGCAGTACACTTGAAGCATCACTTTATAATAATATATATAAAGAACTAGTTAATAAAGAAATAGCTAAAGAAGTAATTGACCATTTTCCTAAGCCTGAAATACATAGAAGAAATACTGGTTATGCTGTCGATGAATTATTGAAGTCACAAATTTTTGGTGGTAAGGAACCATATTTTAACATGGCAGAATTGCTGTGTGGTAGTGAAGGAACTTTGGCTTTTACCACAGAAATTACAGTTCAGTTAGACGACTTACCACCAGCCTTATCTGCAATGGTAGTTACGCATTATACATCTTTGGAAGATTGCTTAATGGACGTAGTTCCGGTTATGGAACATCCATTGCATTTGTGCGAAATGATGGATAAGGTTATTTTGGACTGTACAAAAAATAACAGAACGCAATTAGCAAATCGATTCTTTGTAGAGGGTGATCCCGCGGCTTTGTTAATGTTGCAGGTTTCGGCGCATACGGAGGAAGAGTTAAAGGGTATTATCGCTTCATTAATAGCTACTATTGAAAAATCTGGTTTAAGCTATTCTAATCCGGTTCTTTTTGGAGATCAAATAGCAAAAGCCATTGAGTTACGTAAAGCAGGTCTTGGTCTGTTAGGAAATATTGTAGGAGATATGAAAGCTGTGGCATGTATTGAAGATACTGCAGTAGCGCTTCCAGATTTAAAGAATTTTATAGCTGAATTTTCTGAAATAATGAAAGGTTATAATCAAAGCGCTGTGTATTATGCACATGCGGGTGCAGGTGAACTGCATTTACGACCAATCTTGAACCTGAAAAAATCTACCGATGTTGGTTTGTTTAGAAGTATAACAACTGATGTTGCTAAGCTTACCAAGAAATATAAAGGTTCATTTAGTGGCGAGCATGGCGATGGTATTGTTCGTGCCGAGTTTATTCCGATAATGATTGGTGATAAAAACTACCAGCTGCTAAGACGAATTAAGTCTTATTTTGATCCTAAAGGTATTTTTAATCCTGGTAAAATAGTTGATGCATACCCAATGGATAAATCCTTTAGGTATGAAATTGATCGTGAAGAGCCGGATATTAAGACTTTCATGGACTTTTCTGATAGTGAGGGTATATTAAAGGCCGCAGAAAAATGCAATGGAAGTGGAGACTGTAGAAAAACCCATCATATGAATGGTGGTATGTGTCCAAGTTATCATGCAACAAAAAATGAAAAGGATACTACTAGAGGCAGGGCAAATACGTTAAGGGAGTTTTTAACGAACCCAAATAGCAATGCTAAAAATAGTTTTGATAGTCCCGAGATTAAAGAGGCATTTGATTTGTGTTTAAGCTGTAAAGCGTGTGCAAGTGAATGTCCCAGTAATGTAGATGTGTCAACTCTAAAAGCAGAATTTTTATATCAATACCAAGAGGCAAATGGTTATTCTTTAAGAGGAAAATTGTTTGCGTACAACACAAAACTAAACGGATTGGCTAGCAAGGTTTCTGGACTGACCAATGCTATTTATGATTCTGAATTTTTAGGTGGTTTGTTGAAAAAATCGAGTGGTGTTGCCAAAGAAAGAAGCTTGCCTAATGTTTATAGCTTTAATTTCGATAAGCATCTTCAAAAATCTAATCTTGAGAATACTAAGTTAAAGAAGAAAGTAGTTTTATACATAGATGAATTTACGAAATACTTAGATATCGAAGTAGGTAAAGATGCAATTGAGTTACTTGCCAGATTGGGTTATGATGTGGAGTTGTTCTATGCAGAAAGTGGAAGAACTTTTCTTTCAAAAGGGTTCTTGAAACAAGCTCAAAAGCTAGCCATTAAAAATATAAAGGAACTTAAGAAGTTTGCTGAAGCCGGTTTGCCTATTTTAGGATTGGAGCCATCTGCAATTTTATCTTTTAGAGATGAATACAAGAGAATGACTTCAGATAAAACTACAGCCCAAATAGTTGCAGACCATTCGTTTTTAATAGAAGAATTTTTGGCAAAAGAAATTGCCGATGGTAGTTTGAATTCTGCAGATTTTACTGAAGAAGCAAGAGATATAAAAATTCATAATCATTGTCATCAAAAAGCATTAAGCAATCAGAAAGTAACGTTTGATGTATTAAATCTACCAGCAAATTACAAGGTTACAATTATTGCTTCAGGTTGTTGTGGTATGGCAGGTTCCTTTGGTTACGAAGAAGAGCATTATGAAACTAGTATGAAAATTGGAGGTTTAAAACTATTTCCTGCAGTAAGTAAATCTTCTGCTGAGACTATAATTGCTGCAAACGGCACTAGTTGTAGGCATCAAATATTCGATGGTACAAAAAGAATAGCAAAGCATCCGGTTAGTATACTGAAAGAGGCATTATCGAATTAATTATCGGTAAGACCGCCTTTTTCCTTTTTGTTATTACTAGCATTTCTATGAGTGATGGTTGCTATAAGTTCATTCATATCCATTGACTTTAGCTCTTCATCCATATAAAACGAGGTTAATTTGTCGTTTTCATAACGGTATAGTTTCCAACGTTTAAAAGAGTATTCTAAAGCAGTCATATGTTTAACCCAATCGCCTGAATTCAAATAAAGGCATGCTCCTTTTTTAGTCTGAAAATGCTGTTTGTTAGGTGCATGGCTATGCCCGCAAACTACATGGTCATAATGTTGGCTAATAGCCATTTTAGCGACATTATTTTGAAAAGATTCAATTTGTTTAGGATCGCGTTCACCATGGTTTAATTCTGGATTAGAAAAAGGTTTGTTTTTCTTACCGAATAGCTTAAACAGTTTAGTTTTCAATTTTGCTAGGTTCAATAAGGTGTCAAAACCAATTTCACCAAAGTGCAATAGCCAGTGAGAGTGGCGAAAAGAGAAATCAAAAATATCGCCATGAAAAAACAATGTATTTTTCCCATTGAGTTTTAAGGTAAGACGATTGGAAACCTTAATGGTACCCATATAAATATTATCAATCTTACGAAACGGCTCATCTCTGTTACCTGTTATAAAGTGAACAACAGTTCCCTTAGAAGCCATTGAAAAGATTTTCTTGACCACTTTTAAATGCGAAGGCGGAAAGTAATTATTACGCATTTTTCCAGCATCTAAAATATCGCCATTGAGAATTAGCATTTTTGGGTCAATACTAGATAAATATGTTAGTAATTCTTCCGCATGACATGCATAAGAACCCAAATGTACATCCGATAAAACAGCTATTTCAAGACGACGCTTCTTCAAGTGGCAAATTTTTACACCAAAATTAAACCTAATTACATCCTAATCAGCTATTTAGTAGGTCAATAATCTATAATCATTACGTTAAGTAATTATTATGCTAAGTGACTAAGGTTAAGCTAATATTATGCGTTTTTTTAATTTTTCTTTAAAGCATTTAACATTTATCTTTGAAGACTTTGAATTTGTAAGCTTTACAATCGTTAAGCGTAAATTAGAACGTATTTATTATGGCCGGAAATACCTTTGGAAATTTATTTAGGGTAAGCACTTATGGAGAGTCCCACGGAAAAGCAATTGGAGGTGTTATAGATGGCTGTCCGTCTGAAATTGAAATAGATTTTGATGCGATACAAAACGATTTAAACCGTCGTAAACCAGGACAATCTGCTATTGTAACCCAAAGAAAAGAACCAGATGAAGTAGAATTTTATTCGGGCATCTTTGAAGGTAAAACGACGGGTACACCAATTGGCTTTGCTATTCATAATACAAATCAAAAATCTAAAGATTACGGACATATAAAAGATTCGTATAGACCATCTCATGCCGATTATGTGTATGATCAAAAATATGGTTTTAGAGATTACCGTGGCGGAGGCAGAAGCTCGGCAAGGGAAACAGCAAGTAGAGTGGTGGCAGGAGCTATTGCGAAACAATTTTTAAAAGGAATAGAAATACAAGCATTTGTATCTCAAGTAGGAGATATGAATTTAGGTAAACACTATACAGAACTTGATTTATCGTTAACCGAATCTAATGCAGTTCGTTGTCCTGATGTTGAAATGGCTGCAAAGATGGAAGAATACATAAAATCTATCAAAAAAGAAGGCGATACAATAGGTGGGATTATCACCTGTGTCGCAAAAAATGTACCGATTGGTTTAGGAGAACCTGTATTCGATAAGCTTCATGCAGAATTAGGTAAGGCAATGCTATCTATAAATGCGGTTAAAGGCTTTGAATATGGTAGTGGTTTTGAAGGTGTTAAGATGAAAGGTAGCGAACACAATGATCAATTTAATGGTGATGGCTCTACAAAAACCAACTATAGTGGCGGTATTCAAGGAGGAATAAGTAATGGTATGGACATCTATTTCAACGTAGCTTTTAAGCCAGTAGCTACAGTCATTCAAGGGTATGAAACTATTGATAAAGAGGGTAATATGGTTCAGACACAGGGTAAAGGAAGACATGACCCTTGTGTGGTTCCAAGAGCTGTACCTATAGTAGAAGCTATGACCGCCTTGGTTTTGGCAGACTATACCCTAATTAACCGCACCATTAAATTATAGGTTGCGTTTTTAGCACTTTTCCAAGCAAAATACTATCTTACTTCCCTAAACTAATTTATATATGAGGAAGCTTGAGTTGCATTGGCAAATTCTAATAGGAATGTTGGTAGGGGTTTTATTCGCTTTGGCCATGGTTCAGTTAGAATGGGGGCCGCAATTTATTTCAGATTGGATTAAACCATTTGGTAACATTTTCATCAACTCTTTAAAGCTTATAGCAGTACCGCTTATCTTAGGTTCCCTAATAAAAGGGGTTTCAGATTTAAAAGATATCTCCAAGCTTTCCCAAATGGGTGGGCGTACCATAGGAATATACATAGCAACAACAGTTATTGCCGTAACTATAGGGTTGGGGGTTGTAAATATTGTTAAACCTGGTGCATCTATAACAGAAGCGACCAGAACAGAACTAGTCGATAATTATAAAGGTGATGCTGATGCTATTAAAACTCAGGCAGAAAAGCAGAGAGAAGCAGGACCATTACAAGCATTAGAAGATTTGGTGCCAAGTAATATATTTAAAGCAGCTTCAGATAATGGTAATATGTTGCAGGTTATTTTCTTTGCAATATTTTTTGGAATCGGTTTAATACTTATACCTGAAGAACAAGCTACACCCGTTAAAAAGTTTTTTGACGGATTCAATGAAGTTATTTTGAAGATGATTGATTTGATAATGTTGGCTGCACCTTTTGGAGTATTCGCTTTATTGGCTGCATTAGTAGTAGAATCGCCAAGTTTAGATTTATTTAAGGCTTTGGCTTGGTACGCCTTCTGTGTATTATTAGGACTCTCGCTAATGCTGGGAGTTTATTTATTATTGGTTTGGGTATTTACGAAAACATCTCCAAATAAATTTATGAAGGGAATGTCGCCAGCTCAATTGCTTGCATTTTCAACAAGTTCAAGTGCTGCTACCTTACCTGTAACTATGGAAAGGGTAGAAGAGCATTTAGGTGTAGATGAAGAGGTAACAAGTTTTGTCTTGCCAATAGGAGCAACCATAAATATGGATGGTACAAGCCTTTATCAAGCTATTGCCGCTGTTTTCATTGCACAAGCATTTGGAATGGATTTAAGTTTGTCTGCACAATTAGGAATTATTGTAACGGCTACTTTAGCTTCTATAGGAAGTGCCGCTGTGCCAGGTGCTGGTATGGTCATGCTGGTTATTGTACTTGCACAGGCAGGTATACCGGAAGCCGGATTAGCTTTGATATTTGCAGTTGATAGACCATTGGATATGTGTAGAACAGTAATCAATGTTTCTGGAGACGCTGCCGTTTCTATGATGGTTGCTAAATCTGTAGATAAACTACACGAACCAAAAGTTAAAAACTGGGACGATAATTATAAAAAGTAATCTTATCTCAATATTTGTATTTACGATAGGCAGCAGTGCTGAACATGAACAATCCGTAACAAACTAAACCTAAGGCAACGATGCCTAATAACCATCTGCCATAGACTTGCTCTTGTATAAATGAGAAGGCTTCAGAAGTGCCCTTCAGTTTTTGAGAGGTTGTTCCTCTTAGGTTTATACCAGCTGTTATAAAAAAATAGGAAACAATGCTCGTAACGATTCCTCTGGAAATCAATCCGGCATAACCAATTCTTTTAATATATTTTCTCTTATTAATAGATGAAATTGATTGTATTTTAAACTTTTTAAGAAAGTCTCCTTTGTAGGCTTTGATAAACTGATATCCACCTTTTAAGCCCAAGCCGATACCAATAATTACAAGTGATACTGAACCGCTAGTACCGGTAAATATGGATTCTTTAGAATTTCCATTACCAGAAAACATACCAATATCCAAAGCGTCAATTATAGCGAATAATCCTAACGCTGCATATATAATTCCGCTAATGGTAAAACCAATTCGTTTTGCAATGAATTTGGGTTTAGAACCCATATCCTCTGGGTCTAATATGCCTTGCAGTAATCGCCATAAAGCATAACATAGTAATCCAAGCCCTAATAAAATTACAATAGCGGCACCAAAATTTTGTTCTTCTAAATAGTCTATGGTAGACAATTTTCCTGCTTTTTGACCACCCATATTAATAGTTGTTAAAAAGGTTAATATCCCGGTAATGGAATAAACTACACCTTTTGCGATATAACCTATAAAGGCAATTTTTTTCAATTTATTATTCATGGTCTTTTCTCTTTAAGCTTATCGGCTCCTTCAGTTGCATCTTGGTAATTTAAATCATCATCTATAACGCCCTTATAAGCTTTGATCCAGGCATTTCTAAAAATTCGCGTAACAGTAGGCCAAACTTTTGTTTTTACACTATTCAGGTCACCTTCAATAGGTATTTTAGTAGCCAAGGTATCTTGTTTATGATTTTTTAGTACGAACTTAAAGAAGCCTACAAATCCTTCCCAAAGCGTTTTTAGAAACCCATCTTCTTTACCAATAAGCTTGGCGTTTTTAAGAATGGGCTTAAACGAACCCTTTAAATACCCATCGGCAATAGCAAGCTCGCCAAAAAGATCAAAAGAACCTTCGTCAAAATCAATACCAGCATAGTAATTGGTGAAATCATTTAGAGCTTTTGCGTTGGCATTTTCTAAACTAAAGGTTATATCCATGTCGGGTATCTCCTTTACTAGATTCATATCACCCTTTAATACAACATTACCGTTACCGATTGAAGTGGCTGTTGCTTGTATATTGGAAGGTAACGTCCTTGTTTTTTCAATGACATTTCTAAGGTTTGACGCGGTGAGTTGAACATTTGATAGATTTAAATCTATATTGGGATCTGCCTGTAATTGTAAAAAAGCAAACTTTCCATTCTCAATGGTTAAACGGTTAATATCAATAGGCACTAAATTAGTAAGTGCTTTAGACCAATCTTCTGTATTAGCTTGTCCTGTAGTATCTTGTTGTTGATCTTCAAAAACATAGATTATTGTGGGCTCTAGCATTTCTATCTCACTAACTATTCTACCATGAAATAGCGCATTCCATTCAATAGAGATATCCGTTTGTTTAAAGTCTAAGAAAGGAATTTCTGTATTTGCGTTTACGGTATTTAAATACATACCGTGAATAGTGTACGCACCACGGATGATTGATAAGTCGATATCTTTAACTTGACCATAATATCCAGGAATATCTGCTAGAACTTTGTTTACATAATTTTTTAAAAAGAAGGGTAGGGAAAGGCGAATTACTATAAGTAAAATTACGATGGTAATAGGTACAAAGTATCTCTTTTTCTTATATCGCTTCCGTTTTACTTCACTCATGATTTTCAATGTTTTAATCAAACATTGAGAAGTTAAGCGATAGATTTAAGAATATCAGTTCAAGAAATGATTAGAGGTAAAAGAATATCTATTCAGATTAAAAGTAGTTGTGGCAATTATAATTTTTAGGAATTAAATGAATTTGTTCTTTAATTCTTGGGTAGGTATCATGCATGACTCTTTTTTACCGTACCATTTATATCTATTCTTGGCAACATAATCGTATACGATATTTCTAAAAGACTCTGGTAGCCATAGTAAAATAACAGATAGCCCATCATACCCTTTCAATTCTTTACCAATTTCTAAAGCAGCTGTAGATTTTGTGTAATAGGCAACATTTGGTTCAATAAGTATAATCGAATCAATATCATCAATATCAATATTTCGTTCGTGTAATAGCTTTTTTGCGGTATCACTTTGCAAAGGAGTAAAACGAAAGATGTCGTTAACATCTCGCTTGATTACAAATTGTACAGTGTTGTTGCATAAGTTGCAAACCCCATCAAAAAGAATAATTTTTTTATTTAATTCCACTTTGTAAAATTATTTAATTATTAGCAGGGCAAATCATAAGATTTTTATAATAAATCAAGTACTAAATTTCACTGTAATGGTAAGATGAGCATAGTGTGTTTATTGTATAAAGGTTGAATAAATCGTATACGATTGATTGTAAACGGCTATATTACAGTGTTATTTCTTTTTTTCCACCATTTCTAATTGGTCTACACTAACGTTTGTAGTAAATATGCCATAATTGACAATTGCTTTTCCTTTTTCAAGCGAATCTATACTTCCTACAGCTTTGCCATCAAGCATACGAACTCTATCGCCAATTTTAAAAATAGGTTTTGGCTTATTCTTTACTTTAAAGATTGCCTTTTTCTTTTCAAACTTCTTTTTCTCTCGAATAACCTTAACCTCTTTTTGAACTTCTTGCGCTACTTTAATTTTTTTAGTTCGTTCTGCCTTAGCTTCATTTGCTGTTTTCTTTTTGCGCTTACTATTTTCGGTTTCTACAATTCTTAAAAGCTCAGAAACCAATGGGCGTTTTTTGTTATCTTGAAAATATTTGTCCGCTGCTACATTAACTTTGTTACCCAACAGAATCATACGTTGGTCATGGTCGTAAAGCTCTTGATAATTCTCTAATTTAGATTTTACCTTGGCATTCAATTTCTCTAAACGCTCATTCTCTTCCCTTGCCTTTACTTCCTCTTCTTTAAGTCTAGATCCAGTTTCTGCCATTTTACTGCGCTCTTTCTGCAGTTTGGCAATTGTGGCGTCAAAACGAACCTTACCGCGCTCTATCTTCTTCTTTGCCTTATTTATAAGCGAGTAGGGGATTCCGTTCTTTTGTGCAACTTCAAAAGTAAAAGAGCTACCGGCTTGCCCTAATATTAATTGAAAAGTGGGTTCTAAAGTCTTTCCGTCAAATAACATATTGGCATTCGTTACATGAGGCAATTCATTGGCAAGGGCTTTTAAATTTGCGTAGTGTGTTGTAATAACTCCATATGATCCACGCTCATAAAACACTTCTAAGAAAGCTTCTGCTAACGCTCCACCCAATTCCGGATCACTACCAGTACCAAATTCATCAATTAAGAATAGCGTATTGCTGTCACATCGTTTTAAGAACTGGTTCATGTTCTTAAGGCGGTAACTATATGTACTTAGATGGTTTTCAATACTTTGGTTGTCTCCGATATCCGTTAGTATTTTTTTGAAGAAACAAACTTCACTTCTTTCGTGTACAGGAATTAACATACCGCTTTGAAGCATTACTTGAAGTAAGCCTATGGTCTTTAGGGTAATACTTTTACCACCGGCATTGGGTCCTGAGATGACTATTATCCTGTTTTCATCATGTAACTCAATTGTTTGTGGATATGTCTTTTCTCCTTTACGTTTATTGTTTAAAAACAATAGCGGATGATAGGCATCTCTAAGAAAAAGTCTATTGTTTGAATTAATTTTAGGTAAAAGAGCGTCTATATCTTCTGCGTACTTAGCTTTCGCAGCTATTACGTCAACTTGTGAGAGAAACTCTTGATAGTCTCTTAAAAGAGCTCTAAATGGTCTTATTTGAGCAGTTAATTGCTTAAGTATACGTTGTACTTCTTCTTTCTCTTCAAACTCTAGATTATTAAGCTCTCGACTATACTTTAGGGCGGCCTCGGGTTCTATGTAAACAATGCTTCCGGTCTTTGATGTACCCATTACGGCACCCTTTACCTTTTTGCGGTACATTGCCTTTACCGCTAAAACACGTCTGTTTTCTACCACAGATTCCCTAATTTCATCCAAATAATCAGAAGATTGGTAGGTGTTTAAAGCAGAGCCAAAGCTCTGGCTAATTTTTCCACGTACCACATTAATTTGCCTTCTAATCCCAAAAAGCTGATCTGAGGCATTATCCTTTACTTCACCAAAACGATCAATTACATTGTTTATTAAAACCGGAATTTCAGTATTTGGTTCAAGTTTTAAAGCAAAGTCATAAAAAAGAGGGTAGTATTCCTTGAATTTTTTAAAAAACTTCTGATGCTCTGCAACCGTGGTGCAGATACTGGCAATTCTTTTAAAGCCTTGCAGCTCCAGTGTGGTGTTCTCAATTTTTAAAAGCTTTAAATCGCCATTTATACTATCAAAACCATGGTTAGGTATGCGATTCTCACTTATCAATGAGGATAGGTATTCAGCTGTTTTTCCCAGCTCAATTTTTATTACTTCTTCAGTTATATAGGGTGCAATTTCTAATGCTACCGCTTTACCCAATTCTGTATGACAACGAGCGGATACTTGTTTTAATACAGATGGAAATTCTAAGTCTTGTAATGTTTTGGAATGTATGTTAGCCACGTTATGCTTTAATAAGCTGCAAAGGTACGCATTGACATTTAGATTTTGAAAATGCGAACACCTTAGGAATATCAAATTATTGAACGTAAAACAATTGATAATCCCCGACTAAAACTTTTAATGGTTGTAGAAATGATGTTTTAGTAAAGGATTGACTTGTTCTTATGTTAATACTAACTTTGATTTCTAGATGTTTAATGCAAATTTTATGGATATCAATTTGAGTGAAGGTTGGGAGCGTCAGTTAAAAGAAGAATTTGACAAACCTTATTTTAAGGATTTAATGAACTTCGTAGACAAAGAATATGCAGAAAATACCTGCTACCCAAACGCTACGGATATTTTTGCCGCATTCAACCATTGCTCTTTTGAGAACACCAAAGTGGTTATTATAGGTCAGGATCCTTACCATGGACCCAATCAAGCTAATGGGCTATGTTTTTCAGTAAAAGATGGTATAAAACATCCACCATCCTTAATTAACATTTTTAAAGAAATTGAATCTGATACAGGAAAGCAATATCCAGAAAGTGGTAATCTAGAAAGATGGGCAAAACAAGGTGTACTACTTTTAAACGCTACGCTTACCGTTAGAGCCCATGAAGCTGGTAGTCACCAGAAAAAGGGTTGGGAAAATTTTACTGATGCTGTAATTTCAATTCTATCAAAGAATATAGAGCATGTCATATTTATTTTGTGGGGTGGCTTCGCTAAAAAGAAAGCAAAACTTATAGATTCAAAGAAGCACAGTCTATTGTTATCTGGTCATCCATCACCGCTTAGCGCCAATCGTGGATATTGGTTTAATAATCAACATTTTTCATCCTGCAACAAAATATTAAAAGATTTAGGCAATAAAATTATCACGTGGTAAGTTTAGATAATAATAACGCTTTAAATTTAGGTCTTGAATCAACCCAAGATCTGAAAAATAACTTAAATAACAGCTCAAATGAATAACTTAGATAGGCTTAACACCATTTTGTTGGTAGACGATGATGATGCAAGTAACTTTTTACATTCCATTTTCATTAATAAATTGGATATGGATGTAAATATCAATTCGGCTCTAAATGGTCAAGAGGCTATTGATTTTATTCTTGGAAAAGGCCAAGAACAATTGGAATTGCCATGTATGGTCATGTTAGACCTTAGAATGCCGGTAATGGACGGATGGCAATTTATGAAGGCATATGAAGAACTTGTGCCTAAAAAATTGAAAAGTCAAATTACTATTGTTCTTGTTACGATAAGTGATAACAAAGAGGATAAAGAGCGTGCTATATCTAATAAGTATATAGCAGACTTCGCACAGAAACCACTTTCTGATGAAACTTTTAAAGCTCTAATTCAAAAGCATTACAGTTTAGCGGCAATTTAATTTATCTTAAAATATCCGATGCAGGTATAATTGAGTCTATTAAATTCAATTCTTTCAACGTAGTTTGAACTTTCGCCAGGGTTTCTTTTGGTAATTGTTTCTGACTCCATTCTGTTAATTGCAGCCATTCTTGTATATCTTCTAATTTTTGATGATATCTATTTGCTAAGGTAGAATCTATTCTAGGTATTTGCTTGAACTCAACGGTATACGTATTGATGATTTCTAGTATATGCTTTAACAATCCGTTGTTTTTCGTTACAAATTCGTTGGTGCCAACTATCATAAAACAAGGCCATGGCGTTGGACAATTACCCAAGTGTTTAAAAGTGCCGTTGTCTACCAATGGTTTAGTTGTAAAGCGCTCCCACATAAAATAATCTGCAGTACCCGATGCCAAACTTTCGACAGCGCCATCTAGATTATTTATTAAATTGAATTTTAGTTTTTCGGTGTCCCAGCCCATTTTTGTAGCCTGTACATACGACATTAGGTGACTACCACTACCAAAACGACTAATAGCTGCTGTAGTGTCCTTTAAATCCTCTAGAGATGTAAAAGAACTGCTCGCATCGGCATGAATTCCCCAAAGTAGAGGAGAGGCTATAAATTCCTGAACAATTTTAACGGCATTCCCTTCGGTTATACTTTTTACTATGCCTTCAGTTAAAATAATTGCTAGGTCGGTCTCTTTATTTTTAAGGAGCTCGCTCATTTTACCGGTTCCTTCGGGTATATCGGTCCATTCTAGGTTTATCCCTCTTTCTTCAAAAGCGCCTTCTTCAATAGCTAAATGCCATGGAAGATTAAAATGTTCTGGCACTCCAATAATCTTAACGGTTTTCATCTAGTTTGTTTTTAAGGTAATCGTAAATGGCGTATTGCGATCGTATAGCCTTATCGCCTTCTTTTTGTATGACTTTTCGGTTGGAGTTTTCAAGGTCCAATACGCGCGCTTTTTGATTGTCATTAAGTTGAAGGTTCAATATGTGTCTCAGCTCTTCAAAAATATCTTTATCTAAAATTGGGGTGAGCACCTCGATTCGGCGATCGAGATTACGGGTCATCCAATCTGCAGAACCAATATACATAAGTTCATTTCCACCATTTTCAAATAGATAAATTCGTCCATGTTCCAAATAGCGATCTATGATGCTGGTAATGAAAATATTGTCTTTCATTCCCGCATTGGGGTCATTGTTCGCTTTGAGGTAACAACAGAATCCTCTAACAATTAGCCTAACATCAACACCTGCATTCACAGCCCTGTAAAGCGCTTTAATCATGTCAGAATCTTCAAGACTGTTCATTTTTGCCGTTATAGCAGCCTTCTTGCCTTCTAAGGCGGCATTGATTTCGTTTTGAATTAGGTTTAGAAATGTTATTCTAGTGGTGAATGGCGAAACCATTAATCGTTTCAGCTTTGGCACAATTAGCTTGCGTTCCAAAACTTGGAATACCTGTCCTAAATCTTTGGTAATTTTCTTGTTTGCAGTAAATAATCCGTGATCACAGTAGATTTTAGAGGTCTTTGCATTAAAATTACCTGTACCTATATAGGCATATCGTTTTTCATAAGTACCTTCAGTTCTATAAACCATGGCTATTTTAGAATGCACCTTAACCTGTGGTATGCTAAATATTACCTTGGCACCTTTTTCTTCAAATATGCGACCCCACTTAATATTATTAGCCTCATCAAATCTAGCTTGTGCCTCAACAAATAAGGTAACCTTCTTATTATTATCCAATGCAGTCAAAATCGCATCTGCAAGAGACGATGATTTTGCTATTCGATAAATTGTCATTTTAATGGCGCTGACTTGAGGGTCTGTAGCTGCGGTAGAAAGAAATTCTTCTACAACTTGAAAATCTTGATACGGAAAATGTACCAATTGGTCTTTTTTAGCTATACTGTCAAAAATATTTTCTGAATAGGATAGCTCTGGATGTGGTAATGCCTGCTTTTCTTGATATTGTAAATGTTCAGTTCCCTTTGGAAGAGGAAAAGAGAAAAAATCCGATAAGTTATGATATGCTCCGCCGGGGGATAGATCTACCTCACCTAATTTGAAATCTACCTTTAGAGAGTCAACCAGCCAAATAGGCATTGATTCATCATAAAGAAGACGTGTTGCTTGTCCTGAAAGACGTTTATCCAAGGAATTATATATTTTTTCTACAAGTTCTATATCTGAATAGTCGTCATCTAAATATAATTCAGCATCTCTAGAAAGTTTTATGGAATAGCAATCAACAACGACCTTGTTTGGTATTAGTTTTTTAATATTTAGCCTTATAACATCATCTATAAAACAAAATTGATGACCGTTGCCAGGTAAGGTTATAAATCTATTTTGATTTTTGATAGGTATTTCAACAATGCTATATTCATTATCGGGGTGGGCAATAGCCAAATAAAGTGCACCATCAGTTAATTCTAAATGCTCTTTATGGACTTCGCACGCGTCTTTGATGGATTCATCAAATAATTGTTCTAAAAACTTCTTTTGTACATCAGTAAAATTACTGGTGTTTCGAATATAGATATCATGCTCTTCTAATTCAATTAACGTTGCTGCTATTACGTTTCCGAACTGTACCTGTTGTTCATTGATAATATTAAGAATATGCTTTAAGGTGCTATTTGCCTTAAACATTAACTTCTTTCGAAGTTTTTTATCAAGTTGTTTTATTTGTCGGAGTTGAGAAACACGTACTTTAAAATACTCATCAAGGTTAGACGAAAATATGGCCAGAAACTTTAAGCGTTCCAATAAAGGAGTGTCTTTGCTTTTGGCTTCAAGTAAAACACGTTCATTAAAGTAGAGCCAATTAATGTCTCTATGCTTCAAGTTGTCATTTTTCATGTTAAGGTTTCAGTAAAAATAAGAAGTACAACATTAAAATATTGTAAATGTTTGTTAAGCCAACCTTTTCAAGCAAAATTCAATTAGCTTATCAACAGATTCTGTAGGGGTAGTGGAAAATTCACCCGTAGATCTGTTTGCCAAAATACAATTAAGTGATACTGCTTGGTGTCCTAACATCTGGGCAAGTGCGTAAATACCCGAGGTTTCCATTTCAAGATTGGTTAATTGTATGTCATTATAATTAAATGAAGATAATTTTTCCATTAATTCCATTTGACTTGGTTTTATTCTCAACTGGCGCTGTTGTGGTCCGTAAAATCCCGTGTTTGTTGCTGTAAAGCCTAATCGTATACGATTGTCACTAAACAATGCACCTAGTTTTTCTGAATAGGAAAGTACATAAGGTCTAGCTTTTTCAGAACTCCAGCCGGTATGAGCTATAAATTCATCTTCAATCTTAGAATGGTTAATCTCATCATGTTCGTAGAAGTGTAACAGTCCGTCAAACCCAATGGAGTATTTGCTTATAAGAAAAGAATCTATAGGTATATCTGGTTGAATGGCGCCACTTGTACCAATTCTTATAATATTGAGCGAAGTATGTTTTTCTTTTAACGCTCTAGTATCAAAATCTATATTGACTAAGGCGTCAAGTTCATTTAATACAATGTCTATATTGTCCGTGCCAATTCCGGTAGAAATCACAGAGATTCTCTTTCCGTTTAAACGACCGGTATGTGTATGAAATTCTCGTTTACCTTTTCTAACCTCTATAGTATCAAAATGACGAGATACCTGATGAACCCTATCTGGATCTCCTACGGTTATAATAGTTGTTGCAATATCTTCTGGTAATAAATTTAGATGGTAAATACTGCCATCTTCATTTATGATAAGCTCAGCAGGCTTTAGTTGCATGCTATAATTTTAAAATTCGGTTAGTAGTGGTGTTGTAAAGGAAATTATATTTCAACGCACCTCCTAAATACACATCATTATCTTGAATACAAGAGTAGTAACTTGTTTTTCCTTCTAAAATCTCTTTTCCTTTCTTGGATAAGCGTACTGGATTTAGACTTGTAATCAACGGTTTTAACCTTGTCAATGCGCGATCATATTGCGTATTGGAAAAACCAAGATTACCTTGATTTTTAAGCAATATGTCCATGTATTCGGTTTTGGACTTTGGTTTCTTGTCAAGTGCAAGTTGCAAAATGGTATTTTCCATTTCGTTCAAACCGTTGTTAATACTAGGAAAACGTTTCAAATGAGATTTAACGGCATTACCTAAATAGTCAAATTGGTAATCGTTAAAATCTGTCAAGTTTTCTAATCGAATAGGGTTATTGCTGCAGTATAATTGCCAAACATAATCCGCATATTCTGCATCATCCTGGGTTAAAACTTTCTTATTCTTATAAAGGTCTAAAAGTTGCTCATCAGTAAGCTCATTAAGACTGTACATTTTGTCTGTATCATCTTCTTTTCCGCTACATACAAGAGATATTTGAGCGTATTTTCGATGTGTTAGCAGCCAACTTATAACGGCAAGCATATTCACTTGACAAAAAAGATCATACTCGAACCAAAGCACGATATGATCTTGTTGTTTATGGTTACATAAAGACCTGTATTCCTTTAAAGTCTTTTCAATAAACCATGATTTAGATACTTTATAATTTTTATGGAGAAACTCAAAACGAGCTTTCCAAAATGTTTCTGTACCAACAGTCGGCAATGTCTGTCCTTCACAAAGCATTTCGCGCCATGTGATGACATCACCACTTAGGTTTAATTTTTGAAGTCGTTCGGTGAAAACATCTCCGTTGGTAATGTGCAAGAGAGAACTCATACCAGGTTTGATTTTAGTTTGATTAGATTAAAAATAACACTTATAACAACGTTATAAAATTATTTAACAGAAAACAAATAGAACTTTTAAAGAAGGCGTTTTTGCAAAGTTATCCGCCTACTCGTTTGACAGAGAAGCCTTTGTCTTTGAGTATTGCCATGATTTTATCCCGGTAATCTCCTTGGATAATAATTTTATCGTCTTTAAAACTACCGCCTACGCTCAATTTGGTCTTCAGTTCTTTCGCTAATTTCTTAAAATCTTCATCTGCGCCAGTATATCCTTCTAAGATTGTAATTGGTTTACCTTTTCGCTTTTCGTATTTACAAATGATAGGATCATCTTGAAGCCAAATAGATTTTTTAGGCTCGTTCTCTATCGGAGTCTCTTCTAGTTCGTGCTCTGGAAACAAATTTTTTAATTGATCTTTAAGGTCCATATTGGTTACTTTTTAATTAACCCAAGTTCAATTAATCTTTCATGTAAAAATTCACCTGCAGTAATATCAGTATATAACTTAGGGTGCTCTTCGTCAATACAATTCTCCAAACAATTTAAAGGCATTTCACTTACAGGGTGCATAAAAAATGGAACCGAGTATCTAGAAGTTCCCCACAATTCCTTTGGAGGATTAACTACTTGATGAATTGTAGATAATAGTTTATTGTTTGTTAATCTAGATAACATATCACCTACGTTAATCATTAACTGGTCTGGCTTTGCAATTGCATCTACCCATTCTCCTTCATGGTTCTGTACTTGTAGTCCTTTCCCGTGAGCACCCATTAAAAGAGTAATTAAGTTAATGTCACCATGAGCCGCTGCTCTTACTGCATTTTTAGGCTCAGAGGTAATAGGTGGGTAATGAATAGGGCGTAATATTGAATTTCCATTTTTAATGAACTCATCAAAATAAAATTCATCTAGATTTAAATGTAATGCCAATGCACGTAAAACATACTTGGCTGTTTTTTCTAGCATCTTATAGGTTTCCTTGCCAACTTTGTTAAACTGTGGCAACTCTTTTACCATTACGTTAGCAGGATATTCTTTTTCTAATGCGTCATTATCCTCAACATATTGGCCAAAATGCCAAAACTCCTTTAAATCACCTTCTTTTCTACCTTTAGCATGTTCCTTTCCGAAAGAAGTATAGCCACGTTGACCTCCAATACCTTCTATTTGATACCCATCTTTCACTTCGCTAGGTAAATTGAAAAAGTCTTTAATCTCAGCATATAAAGAATCCACTAATTCATCTGATAGAAAATGTCCGCTTAAAGCAACAAAGCCAATTTCTTCAAAGGCTTTTCCAATTTCATCAATAAACTTTTGTTTTCTTTTTGGGTCATCAGAAAGAAAATCCGATAAATCTACACTAGGTACTAAGCTCATAACATAAAGATTTTATGTAAAATTAATAATTATTGTGGATTTACAAGCTTTGTTATAATCTATACTTTCTATATGCATTTTTGTTACATTTATAATTTAATACTCAAAATTAACTGTAGTAATGAACTATACCGATTTTTCAGTAGCTGAAGATGTTAAGTTAAAACTTTATAAATCAATGCTTAAGCCTCGTATGATAGAGGAGAAGATGTTGATACTTTTGCGTCAAGGTAAAATTTCTAAATGGTTTAGTGGTATAGGTCAAGAAGCTATTTCAATTGGTATAACTACGGCTTTAGATAGTGATGAGTATATTTTGCCTATGCATAGAAACTTGGGTGTCTTTACTACAAGAGAGATACCGTTGTTTAGATTGTTTGCACAATGGCAGGGCAAAGCAAGCGGATTCACCCAAGGCAGAGATCGTAGCTTTCATTTTGGTACTCAAGATTTCAAGATTGTAGGTATGATTTCTCATTTGGGACCACAATTGGGTGTTGCCGATGGTATAGCTCTAGCTCATAAGTTAAAGAAAGAAAATAAGGTAACCGCTGTATTTACAGGTGAAGGAGCAACCAGTGAAGGTGATTTTCATGAAGCACTAAATGTTGCTTCTGTTTGGGATTTACCTGTGCTGTTTTGTGTAGAGAATAACGGCTATGGCTTATCGACCCCAACCAATGAACAGTTTAAATGTGAGCACATCGCAGATAAAGGTGTTGGCTATGGGATGGAATCTCACATAATTGATGGTAATAATATATTGGAGGTCTATTCTAAAGTTTCACAGTTGGTTAGGGATATGAGAATTAATCCTAGACCGGTAATGTTAGAATTTAAAACATTTCGCATGCGCGGACATGAGGAAGCAAGCGGAACAAAATATGTACCTCAAGATCTTTTGGATATGTGGGGTGAGAAAGATCCACTAGAAAATTTTACCAAATATTTGTTGGATGAAAACCTGCTTTCTGAAAAGGTTATTGAAAATTACAAAGCTGAAATTCAAGCTGAGATTGATGACAACTTAAAAATTGCATTTAATGAAAACTCCATTGTACCTAATGAAAGTAAAGAATTAAGTGAAGTGTATCAAAATTTTAAATATAAAGATATTACTCCAAATAAAGAAACTAAAAATATACGTCTAATTGATGCTATATCTGATGGATTAAGAGCTTCTATGAAAAGGTTTGATAACCTTGTTATTATGGGGCAAGATGTTGCGGAGTATGGCGGTGTCTTTAAAATTACAGACGGCTTTGTTGAAGATTTTGGAAAAGAACGTGTGCGGAATACGCCCATTTGTGAGTCTGCAATAGTATCTGCCGCAATGGGTTTATCCATAAATGGAATGAAGGCGGTAATGGAAATGCAATTTGCAGATTTTGCGAGTAGCGGCTTTAATCCGATAGTCAATTATTTAGCAAAGAGTTTTTATAGATGGGGAGAGAAAGCAGATGTAGTTATTCGTATGCCTTGTGGTGGTGGTGTAGCTGCGGGTCCTTTTCATTCCCAAACAAATGAAGCTTGGTTTACTAAAACCCCAGGGTTAAAAGTGGTGTATCCTGCTTTTCCTTATGATGCTAAAGGATTGCTTGCCACCGCAATTGAAGATCCAAACCCGGTTATGTTTTTTGAACATAAAGGATTGTACAGAAGTATATATCAAGAAGTACCTGTAGATTATTACTCATTGCCTTTAGGGAAAGCAAGTCTTTTAAGTCAGGGAGATCAAATAACGATTGTAACTTATGGAGCAGGTGTGCATTGGGCTTTGGAAACATTAGAAAAGAACAAAGGTATAAGTGCGGATTTACTTGATTTAAGAACTTTGCAACCATTAGATATTACTGCAATTTATGATTCTGTAAAAAAGACAGGAAAGCTAATTATATTACAGGAAGACAGTCTTTTTGGAGGTATAGCTAGTGATATCTCTGCGTTGGTAATGGAAAACTGTTTTGAACATTTAGATGGTCCTGTTAAAAGAGTAGGTAGTTTAGAAACCCCTATACCTTTTAATGCACAACTAGAACAACAGTATTTGGCTAAGTCGAGATTTGAGTCAGCCCTTAGAGAACTTATAGATTATTAAGTATACACGTTAACAAAATTGTTAAAAGAGGTAATAGGTAATATTATTTAGCATCATCTTTGCGTTGTTATTGGAACGGATTTAAAATTACAACCGTCCAAAACTTAACATAAATCGTATATAGATCAAACCCTAAATAATTTACTTATGAAAAAAATGATTTGGCTTTTTAGTATCGTTCTTTTAGTGTCCTCATGTTCAATATCTAAAGATGCAAGAGGCAAAAGAAATTTGCTAAGTGGCACATGGACATTAAACGATGTTTCTTTTGAAGGAAACACTGGTAATGTTAAAGCAGTCTTATTTAACGATGTTGAAGATATATGCCTAGAAGGTAGCGAGTGGTTCTTCCGTGATAATAATAGTACTGGTAGGTATACCATTAATCAGTCTACTTTCTGTACAGGTGGAGACCGTTATATTAGATGGTCAGTTGTAGAACGTGAAGAAAACTACACAAGTCAACTACAGTTCAAATTTATTAACGAGAAAAATCAAGATATTTCTGGAGGTGCTGGTTATCGTTTAAATATCGAAAACCTAACCGAATCTAATATGACATTAAAATCTAATGTTATGGTAGAAGGTGCTCCTATTAATGTTGTTTATCAATTCAGTAAAAAATAAAAACCTACTTAAAATTAAATCAAACATATGAAAACAATGATATTACGTAGAACTAGTTACATAATCGCTCTTGCCATGGTAATGAGCTGTAGCACAGTTAAGAATGCAAATAAAACACAAAAAGGTGCGGTAATCGGAGCATCAGGTGGTGCCGTAATTGGTGGTATCTTAGGTAACAATGTTGGTAGTGGTAACAATACTGCTCTTGGTGCAATATTAGGTGCCGCTATTGGTGGTGCAGCTGGTGGATACATTGGTAATAGAATGGATCGCCAAGCAGAACGTATAGAAGAGGAAATTCCTGGAGCAGAAGTTAAGCGTGTTGGTGAAGGTATTAACGTTACTTTCAATGAAGATGCAGGTGTGTATTTTGATACCAACAAATCTAACGTACAAGGTACATCTGCTACTACTTTAGATAAGTTAGTTGGAATTTTTAAAGAATATCCACAATCTAATATTTTAGTTGAAGGACATACCGATAGTGCTGGTGCAGACGAGTATAACTTGAACCTATCTAAGCAAAGAGCCGAGTCGGTTACTAACTATTTAGTTAGCAAAGGAGTTGATGCAAGTCGTTTTGATACCAAATGGTATGGTGAGACCCAACCAGTTGGTGATAACACCACCAAAGAAGGTAAAGCAAAAAATAGAAGAGTAGAACTAGCAATAGTAGCTAGTGAGTCTTTAAAGCAAGAAGCAAAGACACAGACAAATTAAGTAGAACTTATTTTTGTAAACGAGTTAAAATTAAAGCCCTGCATTTGCAGGGCTTTTTTGTTTTTGGTGTAACTTTCATGCAGTGAAAGAACACGGTATACTTATTATAGGTGGTGGTTTAGCAGGGTTAACGGCAGCTATTCATTTAGCTCTAGAAGGGCAAGATGTTGCGGTTATTGAAATGAATCCATATCCGCATCATAAAGTATGTGGGGAATATGTTTCTAATGAAGTACTCCCTTACTTGAATCGTTTAGGTATTAATCCTAATTCCGTAGGAGCTATTCCTATTTCACAATTTCAAATAAGTACACAAGATGGGTTTGTAGTAGATACTGAACTTCCTTTAGGCGGATTTGGAATAAGTAGGTATGCTTTTGATCAACTTCTATATAAAAGGGCAGTGAAGCTTGGAGTTACTTTTTATTTTGAGAAAGTGATTACTACAGCTTTTGGTAATGACTACTTTACCATTAATACTAAATCTGAATCGTATACTTCAAGAATAGTTATTGGTGCTTACGGTAAGCGTTCTGTTTTAGATAAGGATTTGAACCGTGTGTTTAGTAAAAAGAAACAATCGTGGTTAGCGGTAAAAGCGCATTATAAATTAGCTGATTTTCCAGATGATTTGGTGGGGTTACATAATTTTAATGGAGGTTACGGTGGCTTGTCCAAAACAGAGTCCGGTACCGTTAATTTTTGCTATTTGGCAAATTATCAGAGTTTTAAAAAGTATAAGGATATTCAGTGTTTTAATGAGCAAGTTGTATTAGAAAATCCATTTTTAAAAACCTTTTTAAAAGATGCGACGCCAATTTTTAAGCGTCCAATGACAATAGCCCAAATATCTTTTGACCAGAAGGAAAGCGTTGTTAATCATATGATCATGTGTGGCGATACAGCAGGCTTAATTCATCCACTTTGTGGAAATGGAATGGCAATGTCTATACATAGTGCTAAGATCGCAGTTCAATTAATTTTACGGTTTGTAAAAGAAGAGGATTATGATCGACAGCAGTTAGAATTGGACTATTCTAAATTATGGACCAAGGCATTTAGTAGACGTTTATGGTTTGGAAGGAAATTACAAGGCATCTTAATGAATAAAAGATTAGTTTCAATGGGTATTAAAACTGTAGGAAAATCGAAAACGCTATTGAAATATATTATATCTAAAACCCATGGAGAATTGCTGTCATAATGGAAGATTTTACATATAGAAGTTCTGTAGTTGAGATTATGGATACCTTTTCTGGTACCACGGAAGAGTTGGAAACCATTCTTAAGGACATTAATAGAGTTAATAAGCTTCTTGGTGGGTATAAGATAACTTTAAATGCTGTTTTTGAGATGGTTAGTTCTGCATTTAAAGAATCATATACGATTTTAGATATGGGTTGCGCAGAAGGAACCATGTTACGAAAGCTTGCAGATGAGGGTAGAAAAAGAAATATCAAACTCCATTTAATTGGTGTTGACCTAAATGGTCAAAGTTTGGAATTGGCACAAAAGCATTCAATAGATTATCCCGAAATTACATATCAAAAAGCAGATATTTTGACTACCGATTTTTCACAAATGAATATCGATGTAGTAATGACCACATTAACATTGCACCATTTTACGGATGAAGGTGTTGTACAATTTGTAAACAGGTTTGTAAAGCTGGCATCGATGGGTGTTGTTATAAATGATTTGGAACGTAGTCCAATTGCCTATTATTTATTTAAAGCCTTTAGTTTCTTTTTTATCAAAACGGAAATAGCAGAAAAAGACGGATTGTTATCTGTTAGAAGAGCGTTTAAAATGAGAGAATTACAAGATTTTGCGAATCAAGTCAAAAATGCCACGCATCACATTCGGTGGAAATGGGCTTTTAGATATATATGGGTTTTAAAAAAGAAGTAGTAGATTGAAGTATAAGAATAGCTATGAATCACACAAGAATTATAAGTGTTACCAAAGAATTACCCAAATACTTTAGAGATACCAAAGATATTATTCCCTTGGTAGAATTCTGGTTAGGTGATCAAGAAGAGCGATTTACCAGAAAAGTTGTGAAGATTTTTGAAGGTGCCGCAGTAGATAAAAGGTATTCTATAATGCCACCGGAAGATGTATTTATTACAACTTCTTTTGAAGACAAGAATAACATATACAGTAGAGAAGCAAAACGAATGGGTGCTAATGTTTTGCGAAACGCTTTGCATAAAAGCAGTTGGGACGCTGACTCTATAGACTATATTATAACGGTAAGCTGTACGGGAATTATGATTCCTTCCTTAGATGCCTACTTAATCAATGAATTGGGCATGCGTCAAGATGTTGTTAGGCTACCGGTAACTGAAATGGGTTGCGCCGCTGGAGTATCTGGGCTTATTTATGCACACAACTTCTTAAAATCCAATCCTGGTAAGCGTATTGCATTAGTTTCGGTAGAAAGTCCTACAGCAACATTTCAGCTTAATGATTTTTCTATGGCTAATATGGTAAGTGCTGCAATTTTTGGCGATGGTGCGGCGTGTGTATTATTGTCATCTGAAGAAAATGCGGTGGGACCTAAAATTATTGGAGAAGAAATGTATCATTTTAAGGATGCCACTCAGATGATGGGTTTCGATTTAACCAACCATGGTTTAAAAATGATTTTGGATCCAGCAGTACCGGAAACGATATCTAATCATTTCGCAGAAATCGTACATCCTTTTTTAGAAAAATATGGTAGTAATATTCAGAATGTAGACCATTTAATATTTCATCCTGGTGGTAAAAAAATAGTACAAACAGTAGAATCGCTTTTTGGGGCGTTGGGTAAAAATATAGACGATACTAGAGAAGTTTTAAGACTTTATGGTAATATGAGCAGCGCCACTGTTTTATACGTTTTAGAGCGCTTTCTGGAAAAAGATATTTCTGCGGGAGAACAAGGTTTAATTTTAAGTTTTGGTCCAGGGTTTTCTGCACAACGCGTTTTAATAGAATGGTAGGTAATTGAATATAAGTATATGAATAATCATCATTGGGCATTAATTTTAGGAGGTAGTAGTGGCTTAGGTTTAGCTACGGCAAAGAAACTGGCAAGTCATGGGTATCATATATTAATTGTTCATAGAGATAGACGTTCAGATATGGATGCTATTGAAGCTTCGTTTCAAGAGATTCGCTCATTTGGAAATGAAGTTATTGCCATGAACGTTGATGCTTTGAATTCGAATAAGCGTGAGGGTATTATTGCAGATATTCAACAACAGTTACCCGAAGGGCATACTATAAAAGTACTTGTGCACAGTGTTGCAAAAGGCACATTGAAGCCTATGTTTTCTGAAAATAGACAAACATTAAGTGATACCGATTTCAGGATAACATTTGATGCTATGGCGCTCAGTCTATATGATTGGACAAAAGCTTTGGCGACTGCAAAGCTTTTCAATGAAGATGCACGAATAATATCTTTTACTAGTGAAGGAAATACAAAGGCGTTACCAAATTACAGTGCGGTGTCCGTTGCAAAAGTGGCTTTAGAAGCGCTAACCCGAAGTATAGCTTTAGAATTTGCACCCATTGGTATAAAAGCGAATTGTATTCAAGCAGGTATTACGATGACAAAATCTTTGTCCATGATACCTGGTTACGAACAAATTAAAGAGAATGCATTGCGAAGGAACCCAAATAACCGTTTGACAATGCCTGAAGATGTAGCGAATGCCGTGTATTTATTAACGACCGATGAAGCTAAGTGGATCACCGGAACCGTTATAAAAGTTGATGGTGGGGAAAGTTTAATATAGTAGTTGATGAAGAGAAACGAAGAGTATGATTGGATTTTAAATGAATTGCCCTATGCAGATCCATTTCTGTTCTTGGATGAAATTTTAAGGGTGGATAATAATGGTGCTGAGGGAAGTTATCTGTTTAAATCGGATTCGGATTTTTACGGCGGTCATTTTAAAAATAATCCTGTTACTCCCGGTGTATTGTTGACAGAATGTTGCGCGCAGATAGGGTTGGTGTCTTTGGGTATCTTTCTTTTAGGGAAAGAGACTAAACTGAAAAACCTAAGTATAGGAATGAGTAGTTCGCAAATGGAATTTTTATTACCCGTATTCCCAGGCGAGCGTGTTCGGGTAGTTTCAGAATTGGTTTACTTCCGGTTTCAAAAATTGAAATGCCAGGTAAAAATGTATAACAAAAATGATAAATTGGTCTGTAAAGGTGTATTGGCAGGCATGATAGGGGAAGCGAATGAATAGACGCGTGGTAATTACAGGTTTAGGAGTGTGTGCGCCAAATGGTGTAGGACTTACCGATTTTACTCAATCTCTCTTAGACGGTAAAAGTGGAATTCGTCATCAGCCTAACTTAGAGAAACTGGGTTTTGGCTGTCAGGTAGCTGGTGAACCCTTGGTAAAAGATAATCTTATAGATAATTACTTTACGCCATTAGAACGTAGGGGATTGAATGCTACAGGCATTGTTTACGGTGTTATTGCAGGAGTAGATGCGTGGAAAGATGCCGGATTGAAAAAAAATACATCTAACGAGCCTTTTTGGGACCGAGGAATCATCTTTGGAACAGGAATTTTAGGCGTTGATAAATTTAGGGAAGCTATTCATCTTATCGATGAAGGTAATGTTAGAAGGTTAGGAAGTACCTCAGTAATCCAAACTATGGCAAGTGGAATTAGTGCTTATTTAGGCGGATTATTAGGTTGTGGAAATCAGGTTACAACGAACTCTGCAGCCTGTACTACTGGTACTGAGGGAATTATTATGGCATATGAGCGTATTAGTCAGGGAAAGGCGGAAATTATGCTTACCGGTAGCTGTAGTGATAGTGGTCCTTATGTTTGGGGTGGTTTTGATGCCATGCGTATTTTGCCAAGGGGTTATAATGATAATCCAACAAAAGCTAGTAGACCTATGAGTGCTACAGCAAGTGGATTTATTCCCGGTAGTGGTGCAGGAGCGTTAGTTTTAGAATCATTGGACAGTGCTTTAAACCGTGGTGCACATATTTATGCAGAAGTATTAGGGGGCGAAATTAATAGTGGTGGACAAATGGGTGAAGGATCTATGACCGCACCAAATAGTATTGCAGTTCAGCGCTGCATTCGTAATGCAGTTTCTAACGCCGGAGTACATTTATCTGATATTGATGTTATTAATGGACATTTGACAGCTACGGCTAAGGATGGATTAGAAATTGAAAATTGGAGTAAATCATTAGAGCGTGCAGGCGTAGATTTTCCTTATATAAATTCCTTTAAGAGCACGGTTGGTCATTGCTTGGCTGCAGCGGGTAGCATTGAAAGCGTTGCTACCATATTACAGTTTAAAGAAAAGGTGGTATTTAAAAATGTAAATTGTGAGGATGTGCATCCAGAAATAACTAATTTAATATCGGAAACCAGAGTGCCTAGGGAAACGCTAAATCATGCACCTAGAGTAATTGCTAAGGCAAGTTTCGGATTTGGAGATGTAAATGCTTGTGTTATATTTAAAGCATTCGTAGAAGAATAAAAAATATACTAATAGGTATTGTAATTAAATTATAAATGCAGGAAGAAGAGAAATATCAAAAACTAAAGGATATTATTAAAATATACCTTCCCGAAGACGTTGCAATTACGGACGTTGAGAAGAATAGTCATTTCATGAACAACTTAAACATCAACTCTGCTAATTTAGTTGATATCGTTTTAGATGTGGAAGATGCATTTGATATACGTCTAGAAAATGATGACATGGATCAAATGCAAACCGTTAATGATGCCATGGCAATAATCGATGCCAAATTAAAAGAAAAGTAAGTGTTTAGGTTTCTATTCTTTATCCTTGATTAATGTAGAGGCAAGTATTCCTGAAATTAAAGCAACTGAAATCACCGTTAAAGAAACCCATTCAGGTAAATGAATATAATGGGAGAATAACATCTTTAAACCTACAAAGGCAAGGATTACTACCAGACTATAGTTAATGTATCTAAACTTCTCTAGCATTCTAGATATTAGAAAATACATAGAACGTAATCCTAATATTGCAAGAATATTAGAACTGAATACTATAAAAGGATCTGCAGTTATCGCTAGAATAGCAGGTATGCTATCTAAGGCAAATAGAATATCGGTCAACTCAATCACTATAAGTGCTACAAATAGGGGAGTAGCGGCGTTTATACCCATTCGTTTTACGAAAAAATCGTGACCATGCATAGTTGATGTAACCGGGTAAATTTTCTTGATGGTTTTAAAAACAAAAGAATTCTTAGGGTCAAAATTTTCATCTTCACCTTTTAGCATATTAAATGCAGTATATAAAAGGAATACGCCAAAAACATAAATAATCCATTCAAACTTGGTGATTAATGCAACTCCGAAGAATATCATTAAAGCTCTAAATACAATTGCACCTAAAATACCCCAGAACAAAACCCGATGCTGATATAATGCCGGAATTTTGAAAGAAGAGAATATAACGGCAATTACAAATACATTGTCTACGCTTAAGGAAAGTTCAATTAAATAACCGGTAATATATTTTAATACCGCATTATTGGGTGTTAGTCCGGTTGGGTTGTCAATTATTTCAGCATTGAACAACCAATATATGACGCCACTAAATGCAAATGCAATCGTTACCCAAATCGCAGTCCAAATACCTGCTTCTTTAGACTTGATCACATGGTCGTTCTTATGGAAAACACCTAAATCTAGTGCAAGAAATACAATAACAAAGGCAACAAAGACAATCCAGACTATCATATAGAATTTTTGAAGTTGCAAAGGTATTAAAAATTGACTTTAAGTATTTCGATTCTTTTAAATGATCGAGTCTTGTACGCCAAATAATTTATTATACCTGCTTGATGCAAAATTCTAGTTTTACTAGATTGTTAATTGATGTGTTTACGGAAAAGATTAATCGAAAAAAATAAGATAGATTAATCTGTAAATACCGGGTATAACAAAAACGTTTACCTGTTGATAGGATTTTTGATTATTTAGGAAGCAACCAATTGAAAATCTGAGGTAAATATTGAGTGGTATTTTAATTATTGCCTTTTTTGGATAAAGGAACATTTATGATCGATGAAGTACATTTTTAATTTAGAATCGTGGTAATTTGAGAATTTTTAGTTTAATTTTAAAGTAGAACAAGCTATTGAAATGAAAAAAATAACCATATTAGGCGGTGTTTTGCTATGCTTTATTATGAGTGTTAGTACTGTACATGCGCAAGATTCTCCGCAATCAGATGTACGGGTAAAACAGCGCATGCTTTTAAATCAATTTGAATCTGATTATGTCTTGACGGCTAATGAACGTGTTGCCCTAAAACAAGCTCGTTTGGCATATCAATATCGTATGAAAGAATTGTTAGATTCTATTGATATATCTGAAGGAAAAAGAAGGCGTCTTTTACAAGAGTTAAAACGAAACCCTTTATCTGAAAAGGTTCAAGCTGTGATTGCTAATCACATTTCACCTGATAAAAATATTGAACAATAAAAAAATGCAGTCTAACGAGACTGCATTTTTGCTTTTCTTTTTTCTAATTGCCTTTGCAGGTCTTCTACAGATGAAGCAATTGCAGCTTCAAAGCTAGCGGAAGACGATTGTGCAAAAAGGCGTGGACCTGGCGCACTCAAGCGAATATTACATACCATCCCAGAATCTGGGGAAGAGGTATTTTCCTTTTTGAAAAAAACATCGGACCTTACTATAAAATCAAATTTGTCCAATAATTTCTCTAATTTTTGTGCAGCCATAATCTCTAATCTGTTACTGGCTTTAACATCGTCGTATTCAAAATTGATATTCATAGGCTATAAGTTTAGTTTAAGGTACTCATTTCAATTAATCATTACAACTAAAAAAAACTTAATAAATTATATGTTTTAAATTAAGATTTGCTAATCCTTTTGTTTTATAAAGTTAGCATTTGCCTCTCTAATTTAAAGTTAAGTTAAACTTACGAAAACTTAGTTTAAATATGGACTTGATATCTTAAATTGAAGTAAATTTCTCACAATTTCATTTTTTAATCTACTGCTATGGAGAATGAACAAGACAAATCTTTGTGTTTAGGTAAATTGGAGCGTTGTTACAACACTATTCAGCATTTTAAAATAAGGGTAGATTCCTATTTGTATGAACCTACTACGGTAGCCCTTTTTGAGACCAAAGCGTATTTAAAGAATAAAATATCGAAGCTTTCCGAGACAAACGAAAAGCTATTGGAATTTATGAGAACTTCTAAAGTAATGCAGCCAGAACAATTTAAGTTGGTAAACTATCATATTCGGGAAACTTTTGAGCTTGAATTCGATTTTATGGAATACACCTTGAAATTTAGACAACCCGTTTAAATGCTTATTTTCTAGCTAATCGGTTAATTGGTATGTTATTTTCTAATATGTTACTTGTTTAAAAACAATTTTCAAAAATTGTTACTAATTTAGACGTAGAACACTTATGAAATTAATATGAAAATTATAACGCGGCTAGCTTTATGCTGTGCGTTTTTGGTTACGGGTATGTTATACTCGCAAACTAAAAACACAGCCCATTTAAAACCAGATGCAGAAGACGAAGGTCCTGTAATGTTTCAATTTGAGCCTAACTATGAAACTGCAACTATGTTACAACGAGAAGCATTGAAGCAGAAAATAAGAGGACTGGACACCTTGGATATATCCGATAGAAAACGTCAACGATTAATTAAAGGATTTTATAAAGAATCCAGAGCTATAAATTTCAAAAAATCGGTATTGGTTAATACTGAATTTGAAGAAGAAGACTTTGAAGATTAAATTTCTTCTTTGGCATAGAATTGGTAGCTTAATGGGTGATTAAATATAGCTTCTATGAGAACTTCACTTATGTTACTATTTGTTTTTACCGCATTACTTGGTTGTAAATCGTCAAAAATGGCGATTGATGATACACATCCTATTCATGCACTAGTTAGTTCCAAGAATTTTGCCTTTACGGCTAAATCTGCCAATCCTATGGTAACTCAAAGTTTAAATGCAGTTGCCAATAGCGGACTCATTGCTCCGGGCAGTACTATTTCACGCATAGACTTATCAGGAAATAATAGTTATTTAAAAGTTTTTGGAGATAGTGTTACAGCCAATTTACCTTACTACGGCGAACGACAATTTGGAGGTGGTTATGGTTCTGCTACCGGTGTTGAATTTAAAGGCGAGCCCGATAATTACTTACAAGAGTTTGATACCGATAAGCAAAAATATACCATTAGTTTTCAAATCACGGACAAGTCCGATCGCTACACTATTCTTATGGATGTCTACCCAAGCCAATCAAGCACAGTTTATGTTACCATGGCAAACCGAAATGCTATTCAATACGATGGTAGTATTAAGGTAAATAAAGATGAAGACTAACTAGTTAGGTGTTTTCATCAATAGTAATACTTTAATAGCTATCTGTATTGGTTATAAAGGCTATTTTCTTGCTGTCTGGTGACCAACTTGGGACATTAATTGTACCTTGACCACCGTATATGTGAGCTATAACTTTAGGTTTTCCTCCTTTAATTGGCATAATACGTAACATACAATGCTTATAAAAAGGATGGTCATTAGATTTGATTTCTTTAGGAAAAGATATAAAAGCTATCCATTTTTGATCCGGACTTACATGTGGAAACCAGTCGTTATAATCATCAAAAGTCAGTTGTGTTTGTTTCTTGCCATTTGCTTTCATACTATATAATTGCATGGTACCTGTACGGTCGGAATTAAAGAAAACGGTCTTCCCATTTTTTGTGTATTCTGGACCATCATCCAAAGTAGGGAAATCTGTTAGTTGCTCTTCTTTTCCAGATTTTATATTGACAGTGAAGATATTATATGCCCCGTTTCTATCTCCGGTAAAAATCATCTCTTTATTATTGGGCGACCAACCATGCAAATATGATGCACCCACGCCTGGTTTTGTAACCATTTTTGGATTAGAGTCTCCATTGGTTGGTAAATAGTATAAAGCAGAATCTCCATTGTCGTCTTGATTATGGTGGCTAATGCCTAACAATTTCCCGTCAAAAGTTAAAACATGGTCATTGTTGTTTTTTATGGCAAATCCGGTATTTAAAGGGGTGATGGAATTGGTTTCTAGCTCATAATTATACAAACGACCTTTAGAATTATAGATCAATTTTTTACCATCAACGGTCCAATTTGGGGCTTGTATAGAATGTGCAGAATGGTAAATAATTTCTCTGTATCCGGTTTCAACATCCATCAACTCTAGATTACTACCAATATATTCGCGATATGCTTGGTAGTCATCTCCAACGGGTTTTACTATCCTTACATTACTAAAAGTGGCACGCTCTAAAACTTTGGGGTTGTGAGAACAAACATATAAGCCCACATAGACTTCATTATCCAAATCCATATCGGTTAGTTCAATACTAGTGAATTCTTCACCAAACTTAGCTGTAGACATTATATAGGTTGTACCACGGCGTTCTAATTGAATAATAGTTGGGTTTTCGTGAGAAGATTTTACTTCCTCGGTAAGGCCACCAACGGTTTTACGGTATTGTAGAGATGTTAGTCCGTCACCGTGAGTACTGGCATTTACATGTGCGGAATTATCGTCCAGATTATTTTTTATGATCCATCCTGCTTTACGGTGTGGGTCTTTGCCTTTTCCTTCAAAATTTACAGTAGTCCTCAGTATAAAATCGCCCTGTAAAGTAGTCCATAGATATTGAAATTCATCTTTCTCAAACCACATATTGGTGCCCGAGCCATCAATAGTATAGGTTTGGTTATCCGAATTAAATGTTGCGGAACCCTTTACTTTAGGATTACCAATACTAATTTGACCGTCAAAAATTCCGATTTTATGCTGTGCTTGAAATGTAGAGGAACTAAGAGCTAAGAGAATTGTAAATAATACTGAAAATGATTTCATGATATGTTGTTTTGAGCTTGATAAGTTGACATTTAAATATACCCAATAAAATCATTTAATCCTTCTTAAAAATCAAAGTGTTATTAGTAATTAAGACTTTTTGGGGAAGTCAATCTATTAGCAATGTGTAGTTTGACAGCAATTTTTAGTATTTAATGTTAAGAAGAGGCTAAAAAGGGAAGGTTTTGTCATAATCTTCGTTATTCCCTATTGAGAACGATACCTTTGCAGCTCAAATAAGTGAAATAGTTGAAATTTATAGTATGAGTAAAGTAAAAGCAGACGACAAAGTAGTAGTACATTACACAGGTAAATTAAGTAATGGTCAAATATTTGATAGCTCAGTAGATAGAGAGCCTTTAGAGGTAAAATTGGGTCAAGGTAGTTTAATACCTGGATTTGAAAAAGGATTGTTGGATATGGCGCCAAGCGACAAAAAGACAATCGTAATTGCTAAAGAGGAAGCTTACGGAGAAAAGCAAAAAGAGCTTTTTCAAACAGTACCAAAATCAGAATTGCCTGAAGATATGGAGCCAAAAGTTGATATGGCACTTATGGCAACTAATGCAGATGGTAGTGAAAGACAATTACGTGTTGCAGAAGTAAACGAAAATGATATCGTAGTAGATGCAAACCACCCATTGGCTGGTGAAGATTTAACCTTTGAGTTAGAATTGGTAGAGATCAAATAAAACGTATACGTTATATAGTAGAAACCGCCTTAATAGGGCGGTTTTTTTGTTTCTAATGGTCATGTTATCATAGTATGAAATGTTATATTTGGGTATGTATTTACGACCACTATTTTTCTTGGCTTTAGCAATTACCTTCATAGGGTGCAAAGATGCCAAAACTACTACACCGAACACAGCAGTTATAGAAACCGAGGTTGAAAAGGTACCTTCTGCTACATATGAAGATTTAGAAGGAAACCCTATAGAATTAAGCGACTACAAGGGTAAGCGTATCTTGTTAAATTATTGGGCAACATGGTGTAGACCGTGTATAGAAGAAATGCCAGATATGGAGAAAGCGCAAAACATTTTGGAACAAGAAAATTATGTTTTCTTATTTGCGTCCGATCAATCTGTAAAGAAGATTGTAAAATTTAAAGAAGCACGAGGATTCGACTTAGAATTCATCAAGTTCAATGGTATGTATGCCAAAGAAAATGTAAGCGCCTTGCCAGCAACATTTATATATAATGAAGTAGGGGAGCAGGTGTTACGTTTTGATGGCGGATTGAAATGGGATAGTCCAGAAATGATTGAGAAATTACGAACAGTACACTAATGCGCAAATCATCCTTTTATTATTTGTTAGTAACCATAAGTCTAATTTTTGGTTGTAAAGAAGCGGCAAAACCAACTGCAGCTGATGAAGTTGAAGTGAAGGTGGTAGAAGAATTGACTTCTCCGGCTAAAGAAAGTAGCGCATTGCCATATTTAATGTCCAATAAAGATGTGGCATTACTATCATGGGTAGAAACTTCAGGAGACACTTTGGCAACTATGAAATATTCAGAATTGGTAGATGGCAAATGGCAAAGTTCTAAAAATATACTGACTGGTACAGATTGGTTTGTAAATTGGGCAGATTACCCTATGATTACCGAGAACAATGGTAGTTTGTGGTCTCATGTATTAAAGAAATCGACAGCGGGTACGTATTCCTATGACATTAAAATGAATGTAAAACCTAAGGGTGCGACCGAATGGAAAACAGATTTGCCGCTACATACCGATGGTACACCAACCGAACATGGTTTTGTAAGTATAGTGCCGTATAATGACCATTTTTTTGTGAACTGGCTAGATGGCAGAAATACAGAAGAAAATGAAGTAGGGGAGCGGGGAGCCATGTCGTTACGTGCAGGTATTGTTTCTGTTACCGGCGAAATGTTAGAAGAGTACGAATTGGATGCTAGAACTTGCGATTGTTGCCAGACGACTTCTGTTATTACGGATAACGGACCAATAGTAATATACCGTGATCGTTCAGCAGATGAAATACGTGATATAAGTATCGTTCGTCAAGTAGCTGGAGAATGGACAGCACCAAAAGCAATACATGTAGACAACTGGCAAATAAAAGGATGCCCGGTAAACGGACCTAAAGTAGATGCTTTGGGTAACAATGTGGTAGTTGCTTGGTTTACCGGTGCCGAAAATGCACCAAAAGTTCAAGTATCTTTTTCTTCAAATGGTGGGGAAGTATTTACAGCACCAATAGTAATTGCAGAAGGTATAATTATGGGTAGGGTAGATGTACTTTGGACAGATGAGGATAACGCCGTAGTGAGTTGGATGGAAGCCAATGATAAGTCAGCCCTTTTTAAAGCGATGATTGTTAGAAAAGACGGAACTACATCAAAACAACAAGTGATTACCAAAATGGCGGATTCTCGTAAATCTGGATTCCCACAAATGGAAATGGTAGAAGAAACATTATATTTTGCATGGACAGAGCAAGTTGCCGCTGTAACTCAAGTACGTACGGCAAAGATGTCTGTAGATGCGTTTTCTTTTAATTAACCGAAAGCAATTCAATATCAAAAACTAATACAGAACCACCAGGTATAGAGCTGTAGTCAAAACTACCGTAGCCTAGGTGAGAAGGTACTAACAATACACCATTGCCTCCTTCATTGAAAAGGGGAATACCTTCTGTCCAACCCGCAATAACTTGATCAAGACCAATAGCTAACCCTTCAGTACTTTGGTCAAAAACATTGCCGTTTAAAAAATAACCTCTGTAGGCAACGGTTACGTTAGACGTAGCAGTTGGTTTTGCTCCATCACCTTGGTTTTCTATGATATAATGTAATCCAGAAGCAGTTGTTTCCGATACCAAATCATTTGCGGTTAAATAGGCATTAATTTCTTCTTCGTTAATAGTAGTATAATCAATGGGTTCAACAACTATAGGTTTGGTATCATCAGAAGATCCACAAGAAACCATAGTAGTTACAAGAAGAAGGATAGCAATGTATTTCATATTATTTTTTTTGGGAAGATAGTTGTTGCTTAAATACTTTGAACTGAATTAAGAAGTATTTAACCATTAATGTGTGATAGGGAATAGCGGTTATGCAATAAACGTGTTTACAGAAAAGCGAACACTACAATTTTTGTAAAGGTATTTTTGAAATTTAATCGCTTGAGATTGAGACTCAAAGATTACAGCTTCCGTAATGCTATTGGCTAAAACAAGGTGTCCAATTAGATACTCTACATAGTAGGTATTGTTTTCAGAAAGTAGAACAAAATTTGGTGTGGTTGTCACTGTTATTATTTTACGAAACTAAAATACGGCAATTTTTTTATTGATCCTAATTTTTTTGACTTTAGCGCTTTTAAATAAGTTGTTCTGCGTCATTAAATGTATGGCATGTATAGTCTGAAGAATAGCATCTCTTTAATTAGAATTATTACTGGAATCAATAAGTAAGCGCAACCTATGAAAAGACCTGTTTTCAATTTGTGGCATCATATTTGAAATGATAACAGTAATTATTAATATTTAATTAAAGTACAATGAATAAAGGAACAGTAAAATTCTTCAACGATGCAAAAGGCTTCGGATTTATTACAGAAGAAGGTTCAACGAACGATCATTTCGTTCACATTTCAGGATTAGTAGATGAGATTCGCGAAGGCGATGAAGTCGAATTCGAGCTAACCCAAGGAAAAAAAGGATTAAACGCGGTAAACGTAACAGTTATAGATTAAGACGCTTAAACTTTAAATGCAATGCCCATCAGCAATGATGGGCATTTTTTTTGTTCTTATTTTTGGGTAGTGGAGGACTTATGTGATGGTATTAGACTTAATAGAGTACAAGTTCTCAAAAAGTCTATTTTACATAATATAAATTATAGTACAATTATAACAAATAAGCGAATAGCACATTTGAGCGCTATTTTATATAGTTGCGTTAAAAGTCCTGTAATTTAAAGGAGGATTATTCCTTGGTAATTATGTAAAAAAATAATATGCTGAACATATATAAAAATATGTGCAAGGTTTTTTTCTACAGCCTTCTCGTCATATTATTTCAACAGCTAAAATTTGTAAACGCATCGACTCACAGGTTTTTAACTAATTCGTATCAATTAAAATATCTCTTGAGTAAGATTCTTAATTTTTACTAACCACTAATATTATGTCAAATAATATATAAATTTTAGAGATTAAGAATCTCTGTAATTTTTGGATTATTCAGATTTACCATTATATTCTTCGTCTAAAACCGGTTTAAACCACTGCGCGGGTCCTTTATCGCGACTTGAAATTGCTATATGAGCAAATTCTGAATTTTGACTAGCTCCATGCCAATGTTTTATGTTGGGCAGGCATTTTATGGTTTCGCCTTGGCGAAGCATACGTTTACTTTTTCCTTCTTCCTGGTAATATCCCTCTCCTTTGGTAACGATAAGAATTTGCCCAGCGGGATGGGAATGCCAGTTAGTACGTGCGCCAGATTCAAAAGTGACCAAGCCGGCATACATGGTATTTAAACTATCTGGTGTAGCCAACATATTTAGCCACGCGGTGCCCGTAAAATTTTCATTGGTTACTATTTCACCTTTAGAAAACAAAGTAGCATCCTTATGAATTTCTGTTGCTTCATTGCATCCAATCAACAGGGTTAAAATCAAAAATGTGCTATATATGGGGTTAATTTTCATTTCTCTACTATTATTATTTTCGATTATCAAGTACTTCTTGAAGTACCAGTTTTGCTGCCTTTGCGTTCTCGGTCGTCGTAGTTCCATCTAGTACTTTGGTAAACTCCCGCAATTGCTCGGGCTGCCATCCTACATTTAACGAAAGATTTAAATGGCTTTTTAACATGGGCTCTAAGGTTCCCAAACTTGCAATTACCGATATGGTTACCAATTCACGCTGTTTATGGCTAAGCACATCGCGCTCAAAAATATCGGCAAATAAATGTTCTTTTAAGAAACGGTCCATCGCCGGTGAAAATTCTTGATATGCAGGCTTTGGTCCGTCTAAAGACCTACCTACCAAATTTTCTAAAATTTTCTTACCTCTATCATATTTGTCTTGTGTTTCGGAAATCGGAGATGCATCCACTCCTCGATCATCTGTTATTCCTTTACTCTTTCGGTCATCTAACACATCCAAAAAAGTTTGTAAACCGCGTATACTTCTTGGAAAACCGGCATAGGCATACAAATGCACCAAAACCTCTTTGATTTCGTTGATTGTAAGTCCGTTGTTCAATCCCTCGTTTAGAGCATCCCCCAGTTTTACTAGCTTTCCTTGTGCCGTATAACTAGCAATTAAAATGATACCCTTTTCTTGTTCGGATAAACGAACCTTAGCTACTTCAGTATTCTGAGCGTTCAATTGAAATCCAATAACAATCAACAAACCCATTATAAGTCTTGTTTTCATACTTTTTTGTATCTGTTATTCCCTAACCATCTGTTTTACAAAAGAGAGGTTTAGCAGTTTCCAGCTCCCCCCTATTTTTTGATATACTTCGGAAACTACAAACGGGTTGGTCACTTCGTTACCGCCTACTTCTGCCACCAGGGTAATGGTGTTAAGTAGTATCGCAGTATCACCCGTTACAGCTACGGTAGCATCTTTAACAATCGCTTCTTTATACCATATACCGCCACTTTTAATAATTCCCAATTCACGCTCGGTGCCCCAATATCCGCCCATGTGTACATATTGGGCATTTTCATGAAATAGTTGGCTCAGTTTTTCGGTGTCCTTATCTGCCATCCATTGCCATTTGTTTTTCGAGAGCTCTTTAATTTCTTGCTCGACCAATGTTTGTGAGAATGTTTGCCCAATGCTGAATACAGAAAGAAGTGCAATTAAAATTATTTTGGTGTTCATCGTTTTTGATTTTTAGAGATTAGTAATTAGTTGCCTATTTTATGCTGAATTAATAGCGATAATGTCAGGCTGAGCGCAGTCGAAGTCCGATTTTGCCAATCAAGAGTTGTCGACTGCGCTCGAACTGACCTAAATTGATAATTTAATATATTACTTTGTATAAAATGTATGTATTTATCTACTGACCGCTGTTGATTGTGTTGTTATTAATGTTCAATTTTGTGTGTATCACGCACACTGCTAAAGGTTAAATCTAGCAGCTTCCAATCATTTGCTTCTTTTTTATAGACTTCGGTTACGGTAAATTCATTAGAAACATCGTTGCCACGAACGTGGGCAGTTAATGTGATTCTATTCCAGAGTACAGCGGTATTGTCTCCAAATACTTCCACAGCGACATCATGAACCGCTGCGTTTTTATACCAAATGCTGCCCGATTCAATAATTTCAAGTTCCTTGTCTTTTTTCCAAGAGCCGCTCATATGTACAAATTTGGATTTGTCGTGGAAAAGCACAGCCAATTTATCCACATCCTTGTCAGCCATCCATTGCCATTTGTTTTTTGATAATTTTAAAAGCTCTTTTTTAATAGTATCAGTATTTTTTAAGGAATCATATTCCGTTTCATTCTCATGTACGGTATCTACTAGTTTCTCTTTCGGGATAATGGACTCCTGTGCAATTGAAAAAGTAGTTCCTATGAGGGCTAAAATAAGGGTGATTCTCTTTATGCTTTTCATAATATTTAGTGTTAGCTATGTTTTAAAATATTTAATTCAATTCTTTTTCTTTAAGCCAGTCATACATTAAATCGGCTATTTGTTGATTGTTTAAATCGGACATTGGGAAGTGCGTGTTGCCTTTAATTCCTATTTCAGGTAATACCACTAAGCTTACATCTCCTCCGGCATCATTAACTGCTTTGGTCCACTTCTTTGCCATACTAAGTGCGGCACGCCATTGATCTTGACCAGGATTTTCGACTTCACTTTCAGGAATGTAATCCCCATAATAGATTACAATGGGGATTTTGGTCAGTTTTTTAAATTCTTCCATCGAAACACCTTTGGCACTTAATGTTCCGCCCACATAAGCGATAGGGTCTGGAATGTCATTGTTAGGAAAAATAAAATTACTACCAGGTTCGTAAGCTACAATACCTTTTATGCGCTCATTCTTTAGAGCGGTACTCCAACCTTGTCCGCCACTGTGGGAATGGGTAACAAGTATTCCTTCCCCAATTTTTTCAAACAATGCGGTAACAGCGTCAATATTGAGATTGATACTTAAAGGTCCCGTATCTGGAGTACTGCGACGGAAAAATTGATTTAGAGCTTCGGGATCCTTCGAAAACTGAATGTCTGGATAAAAATTAACTCCCTCTCCCATTCTAAATATACCGAACCATAGTTGATCCTCGGTTCTTGCCTCAATTGTTTTTGGTGCTGAACTTTGTCCTGCCAGTCCCCTTCTGGGCTGATCTAATAAATATACAGGGAAACGTTTTTTTAGAAAAATACTTTGAAAGCCTTCTCTACCATCTGGGGTGCTTTGCCATGTACGCATAGACTGACCGTAACCATGCCAAAATACTAATGGGAGATTACGTGGTTCTGTAGGAATTTGATATAAAACCGAAGCATGGTCCCCGTGAAGCGTTTGTCCCACATTACTTTGATTTGAAGGATTGAATGCTCCGTGAGCAATAGGGTCAAATTCCCCTGGGCTTTTCTTAACCGTACCGCCAACGGCAAAAGTACCCTGTTGTTGAATAGAGATAACATCATTAGACTTTATAGGTTTTTGAGTTACCTGTTTGCTTTGTTCGGTACAGCCAATAAGAAGTAATGTGCTTCCAAGTACAAATAGATAGTTTAGCTTTATCATGATTTACTTTTTTTTGGGGAATCTTTAATCGATACTTTATATTTTTCTCTTCAAATTCCTAGCTTTTCCTGATGATGGAAAGCTATAATTCAACAACACGCTCCATGTAAAATCGTCATCGGGCAAGATTTGTGTGCTGATTCCTTTGTTTACCACCGCTGTTAAAGAAAAGGGACAATTTCTTTTCGCCAAGGTCAAAAATGCAGAAGTATAATAACCGGTTAATTTGTCTGAAGTAAGATAGTAAACTTGTGGCGTAAAATTCATAAATACAGTTTTTGAAAGGGGTATTTGTGTAAAGGAAGCATTTACTACCAAGAAATTGGTCTCTTTTACACCTTCATCTAGACCACGCCCATATAAATAATATATACCTACGCTAAATCGCTCTGTTATTTTATAATTGGGTACCACTTCTGCGCCTATATATCTTCTTGATTCTAACAGTTCCTCATTCTGCCCATTGCGAATTACATTGACCGTTCTAAAATTGAGTCCAGGGTGTGCGCCTACTCTAAGCGAGAACTTTTCTTTTTCAATTGCCTTATAGCGTAACCAAAACAACATGGTCCATGGTTTGCCTTCTAGTGAAAAGCGCATATCGGGTTCAAAACTTAGCTTTCCCTTGGTAAACTTTAAATCGAACAACAAAGCAGGGTCACCTAAAGAAAAAGAAGGAACCAATGATACGCCATTATGGGTAATACTTGCAGTAGCCCTAAAATCATCTAGAAATTTAGGGTGATTTTCAGAACCACTTTCTTGTGCGTACATGGTTGATAACAAAAGGGACACTACTAACGTAACTACTTTATTCATAAGGGGTTAATTTCTTTCAGAACAAAATTAGGATAAGAAAGAAGGCTGAGTAATACCCAAATAACGGATGTTTATACCATAATTACAGATTTTAAGATCAGGGTTTGACTACATGGTAGTCAATAGGTTATCTTTATTTTAAATTCAATTGGTCGTGAAGAATATTTTAGAGATAAAAACCATTGCAGATTACTTTAAACTGCGAAATTGTGAAGTGCTACATCCGTTGGTGGGTATTGTAGATTTGGACAACGTAAGTAAAAGCGGATACACCAATATGCCTTACGACGGTTTTCATTATAGTTGCTATGCCATCTTCCTAAAAGATGCCGTAGGGTGTAAATTGATGTATGGCGGGAATTCTTATGATTATGATGAGGGTACATTGGTCTTTATGGCGCCTAACCAAACCATTGAATTTGGTGGGTTCGCCCCCGATTATGTACCAAAAGGCTATGCATTACTCTTTCACCCAGACCTGCTATTGGGCACCAACCTGGCTAAAAAGATTCAGGAGTTCAATTTCTTTGCCTACTCTAGCAATGAAGCATTGCATTTATCGGCTAAAGAACGAAAAGTGATTTTGAGTTTGTTGGAAAAAATTCAGTTTGAATTGGAGCAGCCGATAGACAAACACAGCAAGAAACTGATCGTGACCAATATAGAGTTGTTTTTAGATTACTGCCTACGGTTTTACGACCGCCAATTTATTACCCGGGAAGTTGTCAATAAAGGCACTTTAGAAAAGTTTGATACGTTATTGAGGGATTATTTTTTATCAGATAAACCTAAAACTAACGGCTTACCTTCTGTTGGTTATTTCGCAGACCAATTACATCTGTCGTCAAACTACTTTGGAGATTTGGTCAAAAAGGAAACTGGAATATCTGCCCAAGAATATATACAGATAAAACTTATTGATGTGGCAAAAGAAAAAATCTTTGACCCTAACAAATCAGTAAGTGAAATAGCATATGAATTGGGTTTTAAATATCCACAGCATTTTAGTCGTCTATTCAAACAAAAGGTAGGGCATTCGCCTAAAGAATTTAGGGCCTCTATTAATTAATTGAGGTTAAAATCATTCCACACACATTGCTTTCCCTCCTATCGTCGGTCAGTTAATTAGTGTTCCATTACCTTCGAGAAGAAAGTTTAAAGAAAGAAAAAAATCAATGAAAATTTGTAGATACTTTCGCTTTTAATCAAAGCTCAAGTTACATAACGCGGAACATTATAATACAGAATGGATTGAATTAGGGGTTAGCGCATTAAGCGCCATTTGATATTAGATTAATTAATAACTGATCTATTTTGCCACGGTTATGTAAAATTATTGGTTGCACAGTTATCTCTTTAAAGAAAAATGCCCAGTAATACTTGTACCATCTTGGTTAACTATTCGATACCAGTAATCATCCTCTGGCATACGCTTACCATTATACATGCCATTCCATGAACTCTGTTTCTCTAGCGTAGTAATTAGCTTACCATATCTATTAAAAATATAGGTTCTGAAGTCTTGAATAACAACTGATACCAATTCATAAGGTTGCCATGTGTCATAGGCGCCATCCTCATTGGGTGTAAAGAAATTTCTAATCGTTAAGGAAGGTATTTCTAAAGGGGTTTCAGGACTTTTAGAACAAAAGTAACTATCAAAGACAATAGTGTTTTCAACAGAACATCCAAAAGTAATATCTTCAACAAGTACTTTAATAATTTTGATGGTATTAAAATCCATAGATAAAGGATTTGGTAATGGCGATTCTAATATGTTTCCCTCCGCGTCATAATAGGTAATTATTTTATTAGTTTGCCCTTTTAAAATTTGAGAATTTATATTACTGGTATCAAAGATAACTTTGTCCGATGTTTCAGATTGGCAAGATCGTATTGTAGGTATTTCATATGCCATGGTTGTAATGACATTTAGAGGTAAATATAATTCCTTAGAACATAATGTATTCTTATCTACAATTTGTATCTGAATTTCCTCTAAATATTTAACTGAATTTTGATAAGGCTCCTGAATATATTCCGTAATATTAGCTCCTACACTATTAAAATAGGAAATCTCATATTGGTTAGTATTTTCAACTATTGCCATACTTAAATTTGATAGGTCAAAAAATGCATGTCCAGTACCGGATTCATCACATGAATTCAACCCTGAAATTTCATTTAGTTCAATGGGAGGATATGTTTGCAGCACAATCTGTGTTTCCTCATAACAATTTGGGTTGTTCTTGTGCTCTACTCTTACCTTGATGTTTTCCATATATGGAATAAAATTAGCATAGGTTTCGGTTAATGGAGCTTCAATTTGATAACCATTTATATCCTTATAAATGAAATTGTATTGATCTACATTTTCTGTTAATTTTTCTTCAATATCGGCCAAGTTAAAAATGGAGAATCCGTCACCTGAATCATTACAAGCATAGATAATTGGAATAGTATTTAGAACCGGTTTTTGTGTCTGTTGAAACTGGTAAGTATTATATAAGTAGACAGAGCCTGCGCTGGCTATAAAATTACTGTCTTCCGAATCATAGCTATCCCACTTGGCACTAACAAACATATTTTCTTGATGGATGGAAATATTTCCTCCATAGGTGCTGGTATAATTAAGTTTAGGCATTATCATCTGATATTCCTTCCAAAGACCGTCCACATCTCTTTTAAACATATAAACGCGGCCATAGATAGCGGAGAGACTACCTGTAGGATCGTAAAATTTATCTTGACCTCCTACTGCAATCTGATCATTGTATAAGTCTAGGCCGTTGCCAAAATACAACTCCTCCGATAGACTATCCGTAACAGTAAGTTTTTGATGTGGAAACCACTGGTTTTCTATTTTTTTAAATATATATACGGCCCCGGTACCGTTGGCAACATTTGGGATAAGATTGTCATAAGGATAATTTGGATCTTGACCAGAAGAAACGGCAATTGTGCCATTGTCTATTCTAACATTATTACCAAATTTGGTCTGATTTCCTCTATGATCATATGCAACAAGTTTATCAACTTCGTACCATAGATTAGTCAATGGGTTCTTGTTAAAAACATACGCGGCACCTGCAATGTTTCCCTCTCTCGGAGCCCCTATGATCAAATCATCCCCATCTATCTCAACAGAAACACCAAAATGAGCCTGTGGCTTACCGTCACTGGCCGCAATCCGTTGTGCATATAACCAATTACCAGTATTATCCTTGTGGTATATATAAGCAACTCCTTGGGTAAGGGGATACAAATCATGATAGGAGGACCCTACCACACTTCTATTAATGGCCGTAACAACCATATTATTACCTGCGAGGTCAAATTGATACCCAAACCCTTCGTTTTCAATATCAAATGGACTTACAAGTTTTTGTTTATAGATGAATGAATCGTTAGCATCCTTCTCATACACATAAACAACTGCTCCCCTATTTTGAGGGTCACAACCAGAAATTAATAATGTGTTTTCCTTTAAAAAAACCTTTCGTCCAAAATAGCAATAGTTTTGTGGTTCTGGAGAGGAAATTTCTTGATATATGGTCCAGCCATTACAATCGGCTTTCGCCAAATATACTTTTCCGGCATTTTCAAGAGCTTCTACATTTGTGGAAGATGACCCAAAAGCTGCCAGATTATTATATGTAGAAACAGAATTTCCAAAATCATTTTCGGCTGCCCTTATGGGTTCGGTAAATTTGAAATTTAATAACCATTCCTGTGAATATAAAGAACCGAAAACAAGAGTGAAAATAAGTGTAAGTATTAGATTGAATTTCATAATTTACGGAAATACAAACTAATATAATTTCCTTGCCAAATAAGCACTAATCTATTCGGTAAACTACCATGTATTGGGTTACAATGTCATTGAAACAAATGTTAACGGCCGAAAAATTTACTTTATAAATTTCATTATTTAAATATACAATCCCATTCCACACACATTACACTCACCTCCTACCGTCGGCTCGCATAATAAGTGTTCCATTACCTTTTGAGAAGAAAGCTTTTAGAAGAAAAAATTTAAAGAAAAGTGGTAGTAAATACTTTGCTTTTCCAAAGCAAAGTTCCATAACGCAAGACATTATAGAACAATTATAACAAATAAGTGAATAGCACATTTGAGCGCTATTTTATATAGTTGCGTTATAAGTCCTGTAATCTAAAGGAGGATTATTCCTTGATAATTATGTAAAAAAATAAAAACTAATTATTGCTTTTTTATGAGAGAAGTCCATTAAAAAGAAATAATTAATATGTATTAACGCTTTTTCATTGGGGGTAAATCGAAAGCTGTTGCTTCGTGCTCAAAATGATTTCTGTGTGAGCCATCGCAAAAAGGTTTGTTATTAGAAAGTCCGCAACGACATATACCTAACGCTGTTCTACCTTGTAAGTTATATGAATTACCTTGGCTATCTACAATTTCAAAATCTCCTTCTACTTTTACAGACCCATTACTATTTATGGTTAGTTTTGTTTTGCTCATACTATTAAATTCTTCTATTTGATTTTGGTAAAAATAGGAATATAGATTTAATTTTTATCTTGAATACTTAAGAGTTATTAATTTTAAAACAACATATAATTGCTTCTTTTATTTATACTCTTTTTACAATGTAAATTTCACTTTAACTGCTAACTCCCCTATTAACCATAAACCAATTAAATAGTATACTATTATAGTCCAGATGACAATATCTATTCATCAAAATATAAATCAAATATGAAAAATTTATTGAGCTATTTATTTATTTTAATACCTTTTTTAGGATTATGTCAAATGAATAAAAACCATACGGATAAATGGATCGACAAGAATGAAAGCGAAAATTATACGGCGCGGCACGAATGCTCATTTGTGCAAATTGGTGATAAATTTGTATTGTTTGGAGGTCGCGAATCTGCTCAAAAATTAGATATCTAAGATTATAAGAATAACACTTGGAGTACCGGTAGAATGGCGCCCAAAGAGTTTAATCATTTTCAGGCAACGGCCTATGAAGGTTTTATTTGGGTGGTAGCAGCGTTTAAGACCAATAATTTTCCGAGAGAAATTCCTGAAGAACATGTATGGTTATATCACCCACCTACAGACAATTGGATTCAAGGTCCTGAGATTCCTGAAAACAGAAGAAGAGGTGGTGCAGGTTTGGTTATGTACAAAGATAAGTTCTATGTCATTGGTGGTAATACTATTGGTCATGATGGCGGTTATGTCAACTGGTTTGATGAATACGACCCAAAAGCCAATACCTGGACTGTATTAGAAAATGCTTCTCAACAACGGGATCATTTTAGTGCTGCTGTGATCGAAAATAAATTATATGCCGCTGGCGGAAGACAATCTGGTGGCGAAGGCGGAGTGTTTGCACCGTTACCAGCAATAGTTGATACCTATGATTTTGAGGTAAAACGCTGGTCTGTATTATCTGAAAATTTACCGACCCCAAGAGCTGCTCCTGGTATTGTAGTTTATAACGGAGAGCTTTTTGTAATGGGCGGTGAAGGTGAAGAAGCAGGACCAGCTTATAAACTTGTTGAAGCCTATAATCCTAAATCAGGTTTGTGGTCTAAAAAGCAGGATATGAACTATGCTAGACATGGTACTCAGGCAATACTTTCGGGAAATGGAATTCATATAGCAGCGGGATCACCGGTACGTGCCGGTGGAAATCAAAGGAATATGGAGGTGTATGGCGAAGACAACCCAAAAGGGAAAGCACTTGTAGGTTCAAAGCTAAGTGCTAAGTCAGAAGTTGAAATACCAATTGGTACCGATACGACTATATATCTAAAAAATACGGGAGGTAATACGGGCTGCTTTATCAGTACAATAGCACTTACAGGAGATGCTAGAAATCAGTATCAAATTGAGTCAAAAGTTGAACATATTTTGGTACCAACGGGAGAAGAAATGCCTATTGTTATTAAACAGATAGGTAAATCAACGAATCAACAAGCAGGTTTGAAAATTGTCTACAACAGCGATCAAGTGCTTGAGATCAAATTGAAGAGTAAGTGATTTGTTTTAGGTAGCGGTTTAATAATACAATCTGAAATCAAGCAACTTACAGATATTGTAATGTCTTTGGTGTAGCTCTTCTACCACTTCAAACATATCATCATCTTCTTTAAATAAGTTAAAGAAAGCCTTGTCAAGGTTGGCGCTGCTTACTCCGTTAAATGCATTGCCATAACCAGACACAGCTTTTGCATTGGAAATATCTAAAAAAAATTGCGCTTCCTCTTCGTCTAAATCTAGAATTTTTGCGTTGGAGAAGTGTAAAATCTTTCCTTTCAATCGGCCTTCAAATAGCTCTGCAATTTCCTGTAAGGTATAATAGTAATCGTTTAAGCAAATACTGTTGGCTTCACCATGCATTACCAAATAGATGATTTCATAGTCCTTAAAATTGTGATCATCTAAGACCAGGGCATTTAAGCTATCTTCTAATCCTTCAATGGTATCACAGGTTTTGTAAATACTTGCTATGCCATATTTCATGGCCAGTTGCTCCAAGCTTTCTTGAGCTTCGGTAACCTTATCCGTTTCTATATCTTGAACGCCTTCTAAACAATAAATGAAGTTTTCTTCATCTATAAATTGCTCTTGGGGTAATTGATTTCTTTTCTCTAGCAATATGCTGTAATTATATGAACTACAAAATTACTGTAACTGTTTTATTTTTTTTAGTGTTTTAAAATAAAATAGGTGCCAATTATTTTTAACTCTAATGATTAAAAGCAATATATAAAGTTTAGTTTTTCTATTAATTACGCATTACGTATTTACGCCTATAGTTTTGATTTTGTATTGTTTAACATTATTTAATTACATGTGTGATTGTATTTTACACTAACATTTTTTTAATATTTCTAGTTAGATTTAAAATATTGGCTACTTTTAACATTGATTATGAAAAACGGTAAAAACTTTATTACTTCGTTTTTTGTCGCATTGTTTTTATTATTCAATGTGGCATCATTACATGCATTTGCGCATCAAGATGACGATTCAGCTATTCAGCATTGCGAAGTTTGTCATATTTCAATTGCAGTAAATTTTATACCGCTAATTGAAACGGAAACTATTGCCTTACCACCTGTAGATTTTTATTTTACAGAACAAAAAATTAATGATAAAGCGCTGTTTGTTTCTTTAAACAAGCAATATTTATCGAGTTTTCTCTTTACCAGGCCTCCCCCACTATTCACATAGTCCATTTTTTTTACTAACCATTCTAATTACAGAATAGGTGCATCTTGTTTATAAACTAGTTGTACATATTTGACCGTTTTTAGGTCTCTATTTTTTAATTATTTGTATGCGAACATAGTTTGCAAACGGTGGACTTCCCATTCATTCTTTTCGGATATTTCTCAAAATTCTCAAACATCAGTTTACTGTGTAGTACAGTTATAATTGACTGTTTGTAGCATTCACTTTCATAATTAACTCAAACATTTTTTTTATGTTAAAAGCAATAAACATAACAAAGTCGTACGATGGTAAACTTGCATTAAAGATCGTAACTTTTGAAGTTGCCAAAGGCGAAATATTTTGTCTTTTAGGTCAAAATGGAGCAGGTAAAACAACTACAATAAATATCTTTTTAGGCTTCATTAAAATGGATAATGGCCAAGCCTTTATTGGTGATAAAGAAGTAGGTATAGACGAGACCAGTCACCTTACCGCCTATATTCCAGAGACCGTTCAGCTATATGGCAACTTATCTGGAGTTGAAAATCTTGATTTTTTTAGTCGCTTGGCCGGTTTTTCTTATTCCACCTCAGAATTAGAAACTTTTTTAAATAAAACAGGACTTCAATCAGAGGCGCATCAAAGAAGGTTATCTACCTATTCTAAAGGAATGCGTCAAAAAGTAGGAATTGCCATTGCACTTGCCAAAAATGCAGCTGTTATTTTTATGGATGAGCCTACTTCTGGACTAGATCCTAAAGCAACTTCAGAATTCACGAAAATCTGTAAAGAGCTGGCAGAAATGGGCAAAGTTATTTTTATGGCTACCCATGATATTTTTAATGCTGTAGAATTGGCGACGACCATAGGCATTATGAAAGAAGGTTCGCTAGTACAACAAATTAAATCAAGCGATATAGACGCAGGTCAATTAAATCAACTCTACTTAGAAACCATATAAAACATAACACTTTCAATACATATATTCTTCAGATCAATGAAGTAGTAGTTGAAAGTTTCGTGTTACAAAGCACAAAATGAAGTACACACTTATGAAAAACTATATTATAATCTTTCTGATGGCATTTGCATTTAACCTATCATTTGCTCAAATCTCAGTAAAAGGAAAAATTACAAATAATGAGGGGATACCCATTTTTGGGGCAACAATTGCTTACTCTGAAAAAAACATTGAAAAATCTGGCGGAACTATCAGCAATGAAGACGGAACGTATAATTTTGAGCTTTCCAATACAGGAAGTTATCTACTTACTGTAAGTTATATTGGTACTAAAATAACCAGTTTTCAAAAAGAATTTACCCAATTAACGGACTATGATTTAGGAACCTTGGTTCTACAGGAAATTGTAGAGCAATTACAGTCGGTAGAGGTCACTGGTCGTCTTAGAACGGATTACAATAGTGAATATTCATTTTCTGCAACCAAGGTAGCTATCAAAAACAAAGAATTACCGCAAGCAGTGGCTACCGTAACCAAAGAGCTTATTGATGACCGTCTGGCATTTCAATTACCAGATGCCGTAAAAACGGTAAGTAGTGTGTCGGCTACTGGTTTATACAATCATTATAACATTAGAGGGATTACGCAAGCAGATGATGGTCAAATGCTTAATGGTATGCGTACAAGACAGTACTATTTTTTGCAACCTATCACCTCTCATTTAGAACGTGTAGAAGTGATTAAGGGACCTTCCTCTGTAACGTTTTCTAGTGCCGATCCCGGTGGAACTGTAAATATGGTAACGAAAAAGCCATTGACAGAAAAAAGAAGTTCAATAAGCTTTACTGCGGGAAGTTTTGGAACACTTAGAGCAACGGCTGATTTTACAGGACCTTTAAATGACTCTAAAACCCTATTATATCGTTTCAATGCAGCGTTTCAAGAAGCAGATTCTTTTAGGGATGTTGTAAATAACAATGCCATTTTAATTTCACCGTCATTTAGTTATATCCCTAACGAAAATACCTCTTTAAATGTAGAAATGATTTATAATAACGCCGAAGGAAACCTAGATAGAGGTCAGCCAATTTTTGGTGCCATTAATGGTGAGTACGATTTGAATAGTACGCCTATTTCTAGAAATGTTGGTGCATCTAATGATCATTACAAAACTAAGGAGCTCATATTCATGGCAAACTTTGGTCATAAGTTTACGGAGAACTTTGGTTTCAATGCCCAGTTCATGAAACAAACCTGGAACGAAGATTTAGCTGAGCATAGAGTTGATGGCACTGCAGTAGATATAGATGGTAATGTGATACCTACCTTGGCACGAATGCGATATGACCAGAGACAACAATTTTGGGAAACGGATAACTTTAGTACCTACTTTAATTATGATATAAAAAAGGGGAACATCACTAATAAAATTTTAGTGGGATATGATGCTACCCGATGGGAAAGACAAATAGGAGCTGGTTTTCTACGTGCCAGAAGATATTTGACCGTAAGTGGCGGACAGGCTAATTACGACCCTAGTAATCCAGATAATTTTCAACAAATGGCTGTAGATGGGGTAACTATGCCAGTACCGGCGGTTCCGCATTTTAATTTGGAAAATCCTTTCAACGGAGCTAGAAATACCAATAGTTATAACCTTGCAGAATTATTTATACCTGCAAACTTAAACACCTCTAATGGTATCTATATTCAAAACCAGTTCAAGGTCGGTAAATTTTCAGCATTGTTAAACTTACGATATGAGTGGTTTACAGATATTTTCAACTATAAGGTTGATGAAGAAGAATTTACCACAAGTGCATTGGTACCTAGAATTGGCCTTACCTATGAGGTAACCAAAAATATTAGTGCCTATGCTACGTATTTAGAAGGCTTTCAGCCACATACCAACACGGTATCCTTGTCTCCTACAGCAGAAGGATTCTTTTGGTCGGCTTCACCAAGTAGATTTGATCCTTTAGAAAGTAGCTTAACGGAAATAGGTGCTAAAGGAGAATTCTTAAAAGGCAAGTTATTCGCCAATCTTGCAATTTTTAATGTTACCCAAAAAAACCTCTTGCTCGGTGATACGTATGACCTGGATAACTTAACAACAAGGGGCGAGCAAAGAAGTAGAGGTTTTGAAACCGATATTTCTGGGTACCTGTTGTCTAATTTACAATTAACGATGTCATATGCTTTTACAGATGCTACAATTGAAGAAGATGCTATTGAGGAATATATAGGAGAGCGCATTGGTGGTGCTCCAAAGCATAATGCAAATGTTTGGGGTAGGTATGATTTTCATTCCAATACCATTCTAAAAGGTATTGGCTTTGGTTTAGGTGCGCAATATGTAGATGAGAGATATACGTGGTATAACCCAACATATGACACTGGCAGAGTATTATTACCTGCATATACAATTTTTGATGGTGCTCTTTATTACAAGCCTAATAATACCGGCATACAGTTAACCTTAAAGGCGAACAACCTATTTAATGAAACGTATTGGTTAGGTGGTCTAAATCCTTCACGTTTAGGTCCGGGCGCCCCTAGAAATGTTTTATTAAACGCAACCTATAAATTCTAGAGATGAGAAAAAATGTAATCTTTTTGTTGGCACACCAACTGTGCAAAGATGTTTTTAGATCTAAGGTCATGGTAGTGGCTTTGGGTTTAATGATCTTACTAGTTTGTTTTTCTGGCTACAGCGGTTGGGAAAATTACCATGATCAGAACTATGCACGAGATGCAATTCAAGATGAAGTGCAAGAAAGTTGGGAAAACAATCCAGATAAGCACCCGCATAGAATGGCACATTACGGTTCCTTTGCGCTTAGAATAAAACATATACTAAGTGTTTTTGATCTGGGAATGGAAAATTTTGTTGGAAACGCCGTATTTCTAGAAGCACATAAACAGAATACGGTCAATTTTTCTGAAGCTAGTATGTCTACCGGGCTTTTACGTTTTGGCGAAGTAAGTTTGGCAATGCTTTTAAAAGTGATTGTACCCTTACTGATTTTTTATCTTGGGTTTGCAACAATTGCCGAAGAACGAGAAAATGGTACCTTAAAATTATTGATTGGTCAAGGTATTACCAGAAAAGAAATTGTTTGTGGTAAGTGGCTTGGTCTTTACAATTTATCTCTAATTTTTCTAATACCCATATTTCTTATTTTATTATGCTTTGTACTGTTTGGTACTCATGACACCAGTTCAGGTACAAGTTTAATGAGATACGGAGTACTATTACTTTCCTATGTGTTGTTTTTTGGAATTCTTAGTGCAATTACAATTTTAGTATCGGCTTTTAGTGCTACAGCTAAGAGTGCATTGGTGAAGCTCTTGGGCGTTTGGTTGCTATTTGTAATTATAGTTCCAAAATCATTACAGGCAATTGGGTACTACCTATACCCTACTCCTTCTAAGATTGAAATGGAAACGGCTGTAGAACATGATCTTTCATTGCAAGGCGATAGTCATAATCCAGATGATGCACATTTTAAAGCCATAAAAGATTCAGTTCTTTTGGCTAATAACGTGAGTTCTACAAATGACCTTCCTTTTAATTATGGTGGTTTTATAATGGCCAAGGGAGAAACCTTAAGTACTAAAATATACTTGGAACATCAAGACAGATTGTATAAGGTTTATGCCAAGCAGAATAATTTAGAACGCTATTCTGCATTTATAAACCCCTATACCGCTATTAAAAATATATCCATGGCTTTCTCTGGAACAGATTTTCAATCCTTTCTTCATTTTAAGGATATGGCAGAAACGTATCGCTATAATCTAGCACAAGAAATGAATCAGTTGCAAATGGAATTTATACCAAATAGTGGAAAAGCCGGACCTAATACTATTTCTAGTGATTTTTGGAAAGAATTTCCACCTTTTCAATATCAATTTATGAGTATTCGTAAGGTCTTTCAAAATGAATTGATTTCCATACTAGCCTTACTGTTTTGGGGATTCATATTGTTTTATGGCCTGTTTAAATTATCTAATAACTTAAAAGCAATTTAGATGTATCGATTATTATTTAAATCATTTTTTAGAACAAAGATATTTTTGGTAGGTCTAATATTATTAATGACCGTTGGGGTCATTGGTATTTTAATAGGCAAACAATACCTGGTAAAACAGGAAAAAACAATTAGTGCCGCTCAAGAATTTCAGGAAGAAAGTATCAAGAGAAATATAAATTATCATAAAGATGATTTGGGTTTACTCTTATATTACCTGCGCTTTACGCTAATAAAAAAACCAGCGAATATTAGCGCAATTTCAATTGGTCAGAGCGATGTTAATCCTCTTATGCAAGCGGTGACCATTAGGGGTTTAGAAGGGCAAAAATATGATACCGATTTTGAAAATCCATCATTACTTATGTCAGGTAATTTAGATTTAAGTTTCGTTATTATATATCTATTTCCTTTGGTATTAATAGCCATGACTTTTAATTTGTATTCAGAAGAAAAAGAACTGGGCACGTGGCGAATATTGGCGTCGCAAACCGCTAAAAGAGCTAATTTTTTGCTCAAAAAATTAGTGGTAAGAATACTTTTTGTCTTTACGGTTCTAATTGTATTGCTGTTTATGGCAAGTGCTATTCTTGATATACCAATGAATCAAAATTTCTGGGCGTTATTTCTTCAAAGCCTTTTGTATATAACGTTTTGGAGCGTATTATGCCTATGGATGATTTCTTTGCAAAAAAAATCAAGTTTTAATGCATTGGCTTTAATCTCTATTTGGGTGGTACTGACAATTTTAATTCCGGCGATGGTAAATAGTTATGTAATAAACAAATATCAAGTGCCCGAAGCCTTACACGCGATGGTAGAACAGCGCGATGGGTATCATGAAAAATGGGATTTGGAAAAGGATGTTACCATGACCGGATTTTATGAAGCTTATCCCCAATATAAAAACTACCAAGTGCCCCAAGATAAATTTAGTTGGATCTGGTATTATGGTATGCAACATATGGGTGATTTGGCGGCAAAGGAAACAAGCGCACAAATGACCGAAAAAATAATGCTCCGTAATAATTTAAGTGAGAAGTTTGCACTCTTTGTACCTACAATGCACGCTCAACTTAGTTTTAATACGCTAGCTGGTACGGATATGATTAGCCACATAAATTTCTTAAAAGCCTTAACGGAGTTTCATGAAAATCTACGTTTAGGTTTTTACACTAAAATTTTTGACAATAAAACGGCAGACGCTGTAAATTGGCAAGAACACGAAGCTAAATACTATGCTATTAACCGTGATTTTAATTGGTTTTATATAATACTACCTACGTTGATGGTTACTTTGGTCATTGGAGTATTTGGCATGTGGAACCTTCAAAAATTATAAAAAAGATTAGGGCTAGATAACAACTCTAGCCCTAATATATTTAGTGAAAAAAGTCATTGTAAATAGTAAATTTATTTTTTCAATTTCAACTTTAAATCAGAAATATACATTTATACATCCGTAACTTTGCCAACTTAAATACTACAACATTTACATCAAAAAATATGGACATGATTATTCCTAAATTACATTACATACCAAAAGGAAATTCACCAAAAGAGGTATTGGAAAATATACAAAAGGCGTGTACTTCGGGTATAGAATTGGTGCAGTTAGGTTTAGAAGATGTATCAGAAAAGAAGTTTTTAAAAATAGCCGAAGAAGCTAGAGAGATCACTTCACATTTTCAGACGCGGTTGATCATTGAGAATCAGTTTAAGATTGCACATACCATTAAAGCAGATGGTGTTGTATTAGATAAAACAGCTACCTCCCCTACCGAAGTACGAAAACTGCTATACACTTGGCAAATGATTGGTGGTACGGCAAACACCTTACAAGACGCAGAAACACTATTGACCAAAGAAGTTGATTATATCAATTTAGGTCCGTTTAAAGCAAATATCAACGAAGAAGATAAGAGTCCGGTTTTGGGTTTAAATGGGTACATGTTACTAGTAGAAGCTTTAAAAACTGAAACCCCAATTATTGCTTTTGGTGGTATTACTACGGCAGATGTGAAAGGGTTATTAGAAGCAGGAGTATCTGGCATTGCGGTATCAGAAGAAATTACCAGCAATTTTGATAGTATAAAGACATTTCACCAATTACTGCAAGCATCTTCAACTGCAGAACAACGACATACTTTTGAATAAAAAATAGCGCTAAAAAGCGCTATGGTATATGTTTATGATATAAGTAAGTTCAATGCAGTCATGCAAAATTACATAACAGTACCGTTGTCTAACCAACGTTGTAATAAGGCATCATTATGAGAAATGGCTACGAGATGAAATTTGGTGAAACGATTAAAAACGCGTGATTCTTTAAAAGTTTCCATACAAACAGACACCGGGTTAAGATAGTTGGAGTGTATTAAGAAAAGTTCGCCCTCCCGTTTTAAAAGATAGCCCACATGCCCTTCATCAAAACCTATAAAATAAAGTCCCTCTTGGGTTAATGTATCTATTTCTTCAAACGCTTTTTCATGGGTTTCTTGTTCCACTTGAGTAATTATCGAACCACAACTGATCATTTTAGCCTCGTCTATGGGCGATTTTTGAGCCAATTTATAACGGTTGATATTAATTCCCATATCTCGCAGAGTGGTTGAAATAAAATAACCACATGCAATTTTACCTTCATTAGGCGTAGCAGTATGTCCGCCAAAACTCCACGGAGTACCATACCAGTGCGGTATAATTTTATCTACCAGTTGATCGGCAAAAGCTGTTTTAATATGATCGATAGAAATAGTACCTGCCCGTAAATCTTCTTTTAAGCGCAACCGAAGTTGATGGGCATCTTCTTTAGTACTGGCATAAGAATCAGCGATAGAATCTGATGTTATGTTGAGCACGAGTGTTTTTTCTTCCTTAAAATTAGTTGATTTCGATACAGGTGAAATTCTTACAGCAGCAGTACTATGATGCATCACCCTATTTGTTTTAGGTGAGATATCATTAGAAAAGCCTAAAGAAAGAAGTATCGAAAAAAGAAACATAGGTTACAATAGATTTAGGGATAAGATACTATGATTAGAACGTATTAGTACTGAGTAAATTACATATAAAAAGTTAAAGTTTTATGATGCTTTTTATGCGTTGGCTAAACGCTTAGGTTCACTGCCCACCAGACATCATAATCTCTAGGCACTAGTGGTCTGTAACTCTGAAAACCCTGATCCGCAATCCGGAGTCCGGTAATTACACCTTTGTCATCACGTACATAGTTTATGAAAATAAACGAATGTCCGTAAGGATCTAGTTTTGCAACATCGGCACCTTGTACCACCTCTATAAAATCTTCTTTATACCGCCAGACTTGCATAAGGGCACCCGGTTTTAATTTTCCGCCCCAAATACCGGTAGAATCGACTAAAGTTCCCATACCGGCGTAGGTAATAGCACCCGCATTACCTTTGCCCCTATAATTTTCGGGAAGGCTTTGCCAGCTTTTATCTGGTTTAGAAGCAGTCACATAAAGCAAGTTAAATACCTGTTTAGAAGTATATGTAGCCGTAGCCATACTATCGGGAAAATCTTGATAAGGCAAATGACCGTGCACTTCTTTGTATGCCTTTTCAAACCGAGTTTTACTTACGGTAAGGCAATGTCCGCCAGGCTCTTTAATTTCGCTATTCAGATAATTTTGAACAATTCTATCCGCTACGGGACTATCGCTATTAAACTTAACCTCCTCAGAACTACTACTTAGTTGAGTATTACTATGCTCTTGTAGAAGCGAATCTTTATGATGGATCGTTGATTCTGTTTGGGGTGGTGTTAGACTGATGTATGAATGATCATCTAAACCCAAATTTTGAATAAAAGGCTTTGCTTTAACAGTTTCGTTTTGTGTTTGTATGATAGTAGGTTCAGCATTAGAACTGTTTGTGTTCTGATTTTTTGTTTTGGTAGACGTACAACCCAAAAAGATAAAAACGATATAGAGATATGATTTCTTTAGCAACATTTTAAATGGGATGTGCTTCATATGAAAAGCTTGTATGCACGTTTTATTGATTTAACCAGCTAAACTCTAAATAGCTATTTATAGTAGTACTTTTAAAAACTAGCACCAGTATAAAGGTAACATAATTACGCCCTTATATCAAGTGAAACGGTTTCAATGCTGGATGAACCAATACTAATTTGACGCTGTTATTTTAGTCCTAATATTCGCTTAAAAGTACGTACCTCACAGGTATAAAATTTGATAAGGATTTTCTGAAGGTTGAATTTTTTAGCTACAGTATTCATTATGTCTTATTTGTTTATTTATGCTATTAGTATAGCAATACGTCATATTATCACACAAAACAGCAAATAAATCAATCTCACGTAGGAATGGGTGTTTAATAATTTGGCTGAGAAGTACTTACTAAGAATACTTTTAACTGAAGAAGAACGCCGTTTTTTAAGAATAACTAGTTGTAACTACTGAGCGGGTTTAAAAATAGCTTTCCACTGAAATGCTAAATAGATTACGGCACCAAGTAGAAAAGAATCAAGGAAATAAGCCCCTGTAATCTGAAAAACTTCTAAATAGGTAAACACACTAATCAACGAACTTAACACCCAGCTAATTAGAGCTGAGGGTTCCCACTTGGCTATGTCGTCTAAGTTATAGCGCTGTCTTTTAATCCAAAAGAAATGAATAAAATAAATGGAAGAAATAGAGGGAGCTAAAATGCCCAAAAACTCCAGAAATTCGAAAAGATAGGTAGCAAAACCGAACAAGGCTAAAAGGGTGCCAAATATGCTAGATACGATAACCACGTTTTTAAAGGTCCATTTTTTATTAATGGTTGAAAAAGTTAAGCTAGCCGAATACAGATTAGTTGCATTGGTACTCCATGTGGAAATAAACAACAGTAAAAAGGCAGGAATTACCATGTTGAATTCCTCCATTATTTTAATGATATCTACCTCGCCGGTTTGTATTGAGGGTACGGCACTAAGAAAATAAGCCAACGGCGTACCAATTGTTAAACCTAATACCGAAGCCAAACTTTGCTTATCCGTTTTAACGAATCTAGAGAAATCTGCCATTAAAACGGGGAACAATATAGCGGCACCCACTAAAATAGAAGTAGCCTTAAAAAGTGTCATTCCATTTTCTTCAGGTACAAAGTCAAAAAGTGATGAGAAACTTTCTAATTCCGCAACGGACAAGTAAAAGATATAACCTAAAAAAGCAGTTAAAATAGGGATCGATATATTAGCCACTTTTTCAATGCTACGGATACCGTATACCGTAGTAATGGTTATGAAGAGACTGGTTACAATAATGATAAGCTCTTTTGATACGGAAAAGCTAAAGGTACTTGCTGCGGTATCGAATATGGCAATAGCCAAAAGTTCTAATGCCACTGCGAACCAACCGACCAAAGTAACTCCAAAGATAAAATTGACAATTTTGGCTCCGTATTCTCCAAAACTAAAATGAAGAATCATGTAAGTGGATAGCCTAGAGCGATTACCAATTAAAGTGGTAGCCATGCACATAAGCGTCAATACCAACGTAGAAATACCAAAAGCGATCAGGGCTTTTTCAAAACCTAAGCTTAAGGCAATTTCAGAGCCCAAGAACAAGGTTGAAACCGAGAGTCCGGTACTTGCAATTATCAACGCAACAACCCAACCGGACACGAAGTCTTTGGGCTGTACTTTGGTTGTTGCGTATTGATCTTCTGTGCTAGACATTTGTGGCGCTTAATAAGCTCTCTGCTAAAGGTCTTAATTCTTCATGACATACTTCGCCATTATCGGTAATTTGTATGTCATCAAAATAAATACTGGTTTTGGCAACAACACCATCAAAATGCGATTTTGCCATCTGTCCGAAAGGCGGCATATCCATAGCACTAGTATGTCCGAAGCCAAAATCTACACCGCCCCATATTCGTTCATCTTCTACCAACTCGCCCGTAATTGCATGTACTTTGGGGTTTAAGCCTAGCATATTATGAGAGACTTTATACATATTTTCATCATCCCATGAAGAAAGGTATTCCTTGAATTGGGCAGCGCCCTCCCCTGCTACCTCAGTGATTACACCGTCTCTCATTACAAATTCTACTTTGTTATAAAGCTCTGCATGCTGTAAGTAATCGAACACGATACGACCATTCATACTATTTAATTTAGGCACAATATTCACAAAACCTGGAGCCGTACCAAATTTTGGGATGGAGAAATCACCGTCATCATAATCAAACGTATAATTAGTATCTATATCGTAAGAAACATCAGTTCCGTTTGTACTGGTAATACGAACTGTTTTACATTTTTTTGCCATGTTGGTCAACGGTAGCAATAGCTTTTTTAAATCGGTAATTTTATAGCCTGTAAATACCCGGTCAAGTGAATCTATAGTGCTTTCTGCAATAATCAAGTAGCGAAGCTTTTTATTATCCCTCATGGCAGTTTCCCAAATATCGGAATATAGAATAACGACAGAATTTGCCTCGATCCAAACATCAGCTTTAAGCAATGCAGCCGTTAACGCTTCTGAAGGCCAATCTACCATACCCGCCTGACCATCTTTTTTTGCCTGTGGAATATACATGACCAATGGAAATGCACCTGCGTTCATTGCAGCTTGAGCCATGGCGTCTATTGTTTCTCTATCTGTTCCTAGATCGGAAGTAATGGCTACGGTTTCCCCAGCTTTTACTTGAAACATATCTTCCATTAGTATTCTTGAAAAACGAGCTCTTTTAGTTTCCATAATAATTTTTTGAAATAGGATGATAAGGGCATCTTAAAACGATGCCCATAATAATCAGTAAATAATTAATGGTTTAGATTTTTTAGAACTTAACAGAAATTGCCGTTCCAACAGTTAACGGTTGCCCTCTCCAAGCAACATCATCTGGGCTACCTACAAATTCTCCAGGAGAAAATTCTTGGTAGTATGCTTTATCCGTTAGGTTTTTGCCCCATAACTCTAGCTTCCAGTTTTTGTATGAAAGTCCTAAACGAGCATCTAAAAGAGAATAAGCATCTGTAGTAAAAGCGTCTCTATTACTTTCGTGCCAGTAGGTTTTACCTGTAGTATCTAGGTTTAAGAATCCATTAAATTTTAAATCGTCCGTAATGTTTACACTAGATTCTAAACCAACTGCGAAAGTGCTTACAGGTACAAATGGTGTTTTTTGACCATCATAGGCAGAGTTGTTGGTAAACGTACCATCATCGCCACCAGTAGATCCACCTTCTATAATTTTAGCATCTGTAATACCTACGTTGGCAAATACATCTAAGAAATTAGATAACCTAGCTCTAGATTCTAGCTCAAAGCCAAAAACTTCACTTTTGTCATAATTGTATACACCGGCAATAAAGGTGGTTAAGTCTAAAATATATTGTTGTTGGTTGTTTAGCTTAGAATAGAAAACAGAACCGTTTAAAATAAAGCGATCATTCCAAGAAGTTGTTTTAAATCCTAATTCATAATTGTCTGATGTTTCATCTTCAAAATCTCTGTTAAACAAATCAGTTGGTTGTGCATTAAAACCACCATTTCTGTATCCACGACCGTAGTTGGTGTATACCAATACATTTTTATTCGCTTGGTATGACAATGAGACTTTAGGCTGAATTTCGCTATTGTCTCTTTCTGAATTGGTAACGAACAATACATCATCTTGTGTAAACTTGTCCATATCTAAACGGAAACCGGCAGATAAGGTTAGTTTGTCTGTAAGTTTATAATCTCCAAAACCAAATAAGGCAATGGTTTGTGTTTCGTTGATATAGTCTGCTGTATCGTAAGCATCAGGTCCGCCAAAATCAACACCTGTAGTTCCATTTTGATAGAAATCCTTTTCTATTCTCTGGTAGAATCCTCCTAAACTCCAATCAAACTTAGTGTCTGTTTTAGCATTGTTTATTCTAATCTCTTGATTAAAAGTTTTAGTGGTAATTTCTTCACCTTGCGTTAATCCGTCCAGCTCCAAGAAATCTAAATCTCCGTTTGTAGAACGATCTACTTTATTGATAGAAGTAATACTCTGTAACTTAACACCAGTTAAGTTGTAATCCATTTTTAGGGTTCCGTAATTGTTTGTCATTTTAGAAGTCCCTAATACATCGGAGAAAATAACATTATTACCATCTGCAGGATTTGGATCTAGAATACCGCCAGTAAACTCCCCATCAGTTCCCGTTGGGTTAACAGAGTAATAGGTAGCACCACCATCTATATTAAAATATTGGTAAGAACCCGTAATAGAAAAATTAGATGATAACTTCGCCTTTAATTGACCTCTTACATTAATATCTTCTCTAAAATCAACTTTCTCATCTAAAAATTCATTGGTTAACAATCCATCAAAATCTTTGTATTGAGTAGAAAAGCGATAGAACAATTTGTCTTTGGCGATTGCACCGGAAGAAATAAACTGTGCTTGTTTAAAGCCACCGTTACCAACACCAAGTTTTATTTGATTGCTCATTTTATTGGTAGGGTCTTTAGTGTAAATATTTACGGCACCGCCAATAGCATTTTTACCGTAAAGTGCACCTTGTGGACCTTTTACCACTTCTACCAAGGCTAAATCATACAAGTCTTGACTAAGTAAACTAGGATCCGGAATGGTAACCCCGTCAATAACAAAAGCCAAAGGAGCATCACCTCCCCTAACCTGCGGAATACCACGAACCGTAATAAAGTTTAAACCGATAGATTGTGAGGAGTTAAACTTTAAATTAGGTACTAGCGTAGAGAATGAACTTATATCTGTAATACCAGCATTTTCAATACCTTCTGCATTTAAAGCCGTAACCGACTCAGCAGTGGTTTGTATAGATTCGGTTCGTTTTCTAGACTTTCCCATGATACCAGCGAAACCTTGTACGGTAACACCTGTCAATGATACAGCCGTTTCCGCTAATTCGATATCCAATTGAGATTGTCCCGAAACGGTTACTTCTTGAGTTTCATATCCTATATATGAAATGGATAATACAGCTTCATTAGATGAGACCGTAATCTCAAAATTTCCATTGAAATCTGAAATTACACCAGTAGTTGTTCCTTTTTCGCTAATACTAGCTCCAGGTAATGGTTCACTATTTTGATCTATTATTTTACCAGTTACCAAGGTTTGAGAAAAGCCAATGGTAGAAACCAGAAAACAAATAAGTACGAGTAAGTTTTTCATGTTCAGTTATATTAATTTGTTTGCTAAATGTAGAAACACATGTATTAATTATGATTAATTCTGAATACTAAAAATATTTTTAATAATTTTATTGTTAAAATAGGAATTTATGATAATTGCTTCAGGTTCATTGGTTTTAACATCGGAATATTTTAAAATTCTTATTGACAAGATACATGATGAGTTTATTAAAAAGCATGGTCTTAAACAATTACCCAAAACATTTCAACTCTATGGCTATGGGGCTTTTGATGAAAATAAACCAAGCTTAAAAAGTGATTTTGAGGCATTAGGGTCCGAGTTTATTAATGGCAAGTATCTATATGATAAGTTTAGAGATTTTGAAAAGGGTAAACCATTAATAAAATTGAATCATTATTATAAAACCATCATCTTACTTTTTTTAGGATATAAAGATTACGGAACATTCTTAGCGGAGCATAAACCATCTGAAGACGAACATGAAAAGCAACTTACTTTGCTTAAAAGTAATGATGAGGATATTACGTATTACTATATTAACTACTACTTTGGCGAGGATAATACCATTTTAAAAGGGCAAAGTATCATTTCTAAAAACTGGAAAAAGATTCAGCATATATTCATGTATCCCCTAGAAGACGGTACCATGAGAGAATATTATAGTCATGGTAATATAAAACGCCAAGGAGATACCCTTACCATTAAAACCAATACCCTTTCCGGAGATAGATATATTGATGGCGCTAGTGAGATTTACTACTTGGGACATAGAGCACCATCAAATATAAATTACTTGATAGGCACCTATTGTACCTTTGATTTGTTTACAAATACCGTTGCCGGCAGGGCTATTTTAGAGAAATGTGAGAGTAAACAAGAAATGGAGCAAAAATCTAAAGACCCTAATATACCACCTTATATTGCTATGGAAATAAGGAACAAGCGTATTGTAAACCCGAGCGTAGTACCTAGGCACGCTTTAGAATTGTCAAGTAATAGTCCGTATGCATCACTCTATGGCAAAATACCGGGAACATATAATGTAACTTTTGATTTTGCGGATGGATTTAAAGAGAAACTGAAATTTAAAATTCTACCATCCAATTATGAAATAGTTACTCTAACGGAAAATGTATATATAGAAAAGGACCGTATAGAGCTATTGAATAAAGGATCTGTAATTAATTTTAGATTTAATTTTTCTGGAATTATAGCGCTTGAGCGGGTCAATATTTATTTTAAAAGTTACTATTTAAAGAACAATAGTAGAAATCAAGAAGGTGTTTTTAGCGGTATAGATAATGAAAATAGATTGGTGAACGGGTCTTTAAATGTTGATTTTACTGAGGCTTGATTTCCGTTTTGGACATTTAATTTAGTTAATACTGCCTTATGTTGAAACTATGGCAACACATCTTTTGAAGGGTATTTAAAAACTGCCAATCCATACACATGTTTATTCTCGTCTCAACTTAGAAATTACCACACCTACATTTTTTTCTTCGAATCGTGCTATAAAACTAAGCATGTAATCAATAATTTTAGATTTAGGCGCTTTTATGAATTGACCTAAACTTAGCACTACTAAATCCATTTGGTCTATTGCGCCATTTTGGTGTTCACTACCTAAACCCCAAAGTAAATTACCGTTATGCCATGACAGTTCGCGTGCTTTTTGCATGCTAAAATTGATGATTTTTTCATCTGTATTTTTACCTGCAAGGTCTAATAAGAACAGCATACTAGATACGCGGCTAAGTCGGTCTTGCATTTCGTTTACAATGCTAGCGAGAATACTATTTACTTTAGTAAAATCATTTTCAATTTCTAATATATCCTTCCCATGCATTTCAGCACTTACAGCTAATCCTAAATCGAGATTGATATGCGTATTTATACCCAACATTATATGCTGTAGAATGGTCAGCTGTTCATTTCTATTTTGAAATGCAAATGCCCAAGATTTACTAATTGGGGTATTATTGATATAAGCGTTGTAGGCATCTAAGTAATAGTTAGCGAAAGCCACATCGAATTTTTCCATACGCTCATTATCCTCAAAGTTTTTTAGTTGTACTTCTTTAAGAATTTGGGCAGTTACCCGTCTATATAAATAAGCGAAATAACCAATACGGTCGTTATTTGCAATAGCATCGTCAATAATGCTATCTAGTTGCTCTAGTACTTCTGGTATGGTGGTGGCTCTTTTAATGGTAATGCTCTTTATGAGATTAAGTTCAATGTAAAGGAAATTTACTGTTCGCCGTTATTTAGCTCTTTTAAATTGGATAATAAATCATCTAAATCTTGTTTGGAGAGGGATTGTCCTTGTCTGATGAGCATAAAAATATCGCTAGTTGCTGCTATATCCTCTAGCGGATTTGAATTTAAAAGGAGCAAATCTGCTTTCTTACCATTCTCTACAGAGCCATATTGGTCTAGAAGTCCGAAGAATTTAGGTCCATTGATCACAGAGGTTTGAAGTGCCTCTAGCGGAGTTAATCCCGCATTCACAAATATCTTTAGCTCTTCGTGCAAAGCAGAGCCTGGGTAAATGTAAGAGTTTAAGAATCCTGCATCGGTACCGGCAATAATATCCATTCCCGAAGATTTTATGATCGGAATCAATGACACTAGTTTATTATATCGCTCTTTACGTGCCACTATTTCTTCTTCGTTGGCTTTATTCGCTCTTTGAACCCGCCAATCGTACGTTTTTATTAATCCTTTTCCTAAATACTGCAATTGCTCATCTGCTAAGTGATCGTCCTCATCTAGAAAAGAAGTAATTCGGGTTCCAATCAATGTAGGTACAACGGCAGTACTACTACCCTTTAAATCTTTGTAAATAGACAATGCATATTGATCATCAAAGGAATCGTAAAGTGCTTTGTTTGCCGATGCGTAATCAAGCTCTTTTAATTTATACTTTTTTATGATAGCCGACTCTTCAGGAGAACCTGCTTTCAGCATATAAGACATATGTTCTATGGTACTCATTCCCTGTTTGGCAAGATCAGTAGCTTTTAAACTAAAAGGAATATGTCCAGACACTTTATACCCACGTTCGTGTGCCTTTTTTACCGCTAGCTCAAAAAGTTCGGGAGAGAGTGTATTATCAGTAATCTTTATAAAATCTGCTTGTACCGTTTCAAGAGAGTCTAAGGCAAGTTCTAATCCTGCTTCATCACCAATCTCTTGATCACCTGGCCAGATGGAATTGATACCTTCTATTTTTGGTCCTGATGAAAAAATATTGGGTCCTAAAAGCGAACCTTTATTAACCTCAGCTTTCCATTCAAAAACAGCGGTACTAATATCTGCCGAGCAATCACGAACAGTAGTTACTCCGTTGGCGATATATAGTGGTAATAAATTCTTGTTTTCTGTTATAAGACTGTCGCCACCTCCAAAATGCACATGCATATCCCAAAGACCAGGAATCACGAACTTTCCGCTGGCATTTACCTTTTTCTTGGCCTTCCAAATTTTTGCACCTTCATCATCTAAAATAGCAGCAATGGAATCCCCTATAACTGCAATACTCTGATTTTCGCTCAAGTTCCCAGAATAGGTATCAATTACGGTTACCGATTGCAGCACCAAATCATAATTTATTTCCTTTTTAGAATTACAGGAAATTATAAATAGCGTACATAGCCCAGATAATAGAAAGTAATTAATTTTCATGCGTAAGGTTTATAACGAAAATAACTAATTTGTATAGACAGAATAAGCATATTTTAAACAAATAACCCTGTACGTAATCGCACAGGGTCATTGCTGTATTTTAAATGTGTTTATATGCTAAAACTTTGGAACAATATTCTGATTTACGCTAAAAAAATTATTGGGGTCGTAGGTGTTTTTAATTCTAGCCAACCTATTGTAGTTGTGCTTATAGCTAGCTTTTATACGATCTTGACCTTCTTCCATCATAAAATTAGAATATGCACCACCCGCGGAATATGGGTGTAAAGCTTCTTGATATTCCTTACTCCATTTAGTAATTTTATCGGCATTTTTTGGGTCTGGATCTACTCCAATATAAACACCTGCATATTTAGCATCTCTATACGCCCAAGGAGTAAATTCTGCTCCTACTCTACTAGCTGCACCAGTTAAAGGGTACAAATGCATTTGTGATAAAGGCGTTGGAATCTTGGAACCATATTTTAAATGTTGGGCGCGTACCTCAGGACCTAAATCGTTGAAGAAATCTGCTCTCCAATACCATTGCAGTCCTGGCGGTAAAAGTCCGTCGAACATACTCTGTAATGCAGGAAATGGCATTTCGCCTACGTGTGCAAAAACAGGATTTAAATCTAAGACAGGCTTGAATATAGCATCAAAATTATCTGGGTCACCAACGTAGCACCAAACAATACCGCAGAACTTCTTATTGTGCAAATGTTCTGGAAACGGAGATTCAGGTATCACCATAGTAGCTATAAATCCGTTAAGGTCTTCTGAAGCCTCATGGATAAAGGTATTGTACCATTCCATAACTTCTTCTACCTGTTCAATAGGCCATAAGGTAGGTCCGCCAATAACCGTTTTTAATTCATGTGCTTGAAATGTAAAAGAAGTAACCACCCCAAAATTTCCACCACCACCACGTATAGCCCAAAATAAATCAATATTCTCAGTAGCATTTACGGTTACAAAAGAACCATCTGCCAATACCATATCCGCTTCTAACAAATTATCAATGGTAAGTCCGTATTTACGGGTGAGATAACCAACACCTCCGCCAAGTGTTAATCCACCTACTCCAGTAGTAGAAATCATACCGGAAGGAATGGCTAAACCATGCTCATGAATCACAGCATCTACCTCGTTCCATATATTTCCGCCACCTACTTTTACCCTATTGGTTGCAGAGTCTACTTCAACGAATTTTAATCCGGACAAATCAATAACCAATCCGTCATTACACAAACCTAAACCCGCACCATTATGTCCGCCACCACGTATGGCTACTAGTATATTATTATCTCTTCCAAAATTTACGGATGCGATAACATCATCTACGCTTTTGCACATGGCGAATACGCCTGGGCGTTTATCAATCATGGCATTGTACACTTGCCGAGTATCATCATAATTTTCATCTGACGGTAATACTAGACTGCCTTTTAATTTAGTGGCAAAGGCATGTATAGTTTGTGCGGAGAGGTCTTTTATTGATTTTTTCATGTTTCGAGGTATTGATTAAAATGTTTAAAATGAGATGGTTAGTTTAATTTTAAAGGTGAATGGTGTTCGTGGACCATTTTCCAACCGTCAGTTGTATTCACGAACAATAATGTAATTTGATCATTAACCACAACAAGGTCTTCACCAAACTTGAGTTGAAAATCTGAATGGAAGGTTAAGTTGGCAACTTCCCCGTAAACGGCAATTTTTAAATCGTTAGCATCGAATTTGACTACTTCAGTTACGGAACCGAATACATTACGCTCATGAGCTTCATTGGCAGCACCACCATTGCGAGGCTCTCCATTTTTGAATTCGGTAAACTTAGGACTGTAGGCATGAAAGGAGATAAGTTTATCCATATCACCATCTTTAATACTTTGTGCTATGGCACCAAAGGTTTCTAAAACTTCTTGTTTTGCCTCAGGAAACTCATTGTTTATAAGGTCTGTGTCAGATTCAACTTCAATTGTTTTGGTGAACCCGGTAAGTACTATTCCTGTAAAAATTAATAGCGCTGTAAATGTCAATTTTGATTTCATGATAATATATTTTAAAAGTTTATAGTTAAGAATAGGCAATGCGATTCTTCTCCAAAAAGCACAGGACTGTTAGAACTGTACATGGGGAACAATGCAATATTTAATCTAAAATGTGTGTATTGATACCAGGTTAACCTAGTATACTTTTAGGGGAAGTTTGAAAACCAAATGTTTTCTTATGTATTAAATATACTGTAAAATATCTGCTGGGCGTACCCTAAAGGTCTTGTATTAACCTAAGTTTAAAGGAGAATGATGTTCGTGGACCATCTTCCATCCATCATCGGTATTTACAAATAACAAGGTAATTTGATCATTAATAATTACGAGGTCATCGCCAAATTTAAGGTGAAAGTCTGAATGAAAGGTTAAGTTGGCAACGTCTCCATACACCGCAATCTGTAAATCTTTAGCATCGAACTTTACTACTTCGGTTACGGAACCAAAAACGGTACGTTCATGATTTTCATTTGCTGCACCTCCATTACGAGGCTCTCCGTTTTTGAATTCGGTAAACTTAGAACTGTAGGCATGAAAGGAAATCAGTTTGTCCATGTCGCCATCTTTAATACTTTGTGCAATGGCACCAAAAGTTTCCATGACCTCTTGTTTCTCGTCTGGGAACTCCTCAGAAATTAAGTCGATAGCCACAATGGGATTTTCAACTTTTTTTTCGCAACTGGTAAATACTAAGCCAATTGCCATGATGCACGCTACTGTTAAATTTGTTTTCATCTTGTAGATATTTAAATTGTTCAAGACAAAAGTAGAATGGAATTACGTTTGGCAATTCTACGATTAGACCAAAAAAACACACTTTTAGACCAGTAGTATTTTAATGTCAACTATATGATAAACAGTATTTTATTTTTCAGTGGTAAAGTTAGAGGGAAGAATTTTGTACTTTTTCTGAAAGCATTTTGAAAAGTAAGCCGGACTGCTAAACCCAGTGAGATATGCAATCTCGGAAATATTATTCTGTTGCTTTTCTAATAGCTCTAATGCTTTGCTTAAACGATATTCCCTTAAAAATATATTAGGAGATTTTCCCACTAAAGTCATCATAGTACGATACAATTGCGATTTACTATAACTTAAGTTTTTCTCAAAATCGACTACGTTGATGGTATTCTGAGACCATATTTTTTCGGTATAGTCCATTAATGAGACTATAAAATTTTCATCTGCCGTATCTAAAATAGTAATTGTATTTCGTGCTAAGGGTTTGTTCTGGTTTTCCCCTTCGTAAAGATCTTTAATGACCTCCGTTATAGAAAAGTCACCTTTTGCAATATCACTTAAGTAATCTGCTGATTTTATGGTATCCTCAAATATGCTGTCTTTCTCTGTAACAGGAGTCCCTGCATGAATACCAATTTTAAATTCTAAGTCTGGCGTTATAACACCATGGTATGCATCTTCTATTTTTATTCCGCAATGAACGGCATTGGTAACGGTATTGAATGAGATTAAAAAGGTATTGTTTTCATGTTTTACCACCTTCCCTTTATAATTTGATACTGCTGCCTTAATAGATTGTGTATAGCCTCTTATGGCTGCGTTTAGTGTAGAAACCTTAGTTGTTCTAAGAGTTTTGTTTATAATTTTAACCACCACTAGCGTTCTAAAAGCAGGTTCGTTGATAATATTAAGACTAACGTTCTTAGATTTTTTGGGATCTTCTATGCGACCAAGAAAAGATTCTACAATAGTATCATTAACCTCTATAATTTGGGTAGGAATAGCACCATGTGCATCTTCATGTAAGGCAATTAACGCTTCTTTGCTAGGAGCTTCAATTAAACAAAAAGCAGTTTTCCGTTTTTCATCGCACCAATAGGTAAGTCCGCGGCATTTATACTTATGCTCTAGGTCTAAATCTGCTTGATGCATTTCTGCAACATGAGCCGATGTTATTCCTTCAGGTAGGTTGTGTAAATCCAAAAATAGTGGCATAGGGTTGGTTTAGACTGTAACTTACGTCATTTTTATCTGTAATAAATTTAATATAAAAATTATTGAAGTGAACACAGTAAATATTTCAATATCAATAGATTGATTCTTATTTAGAATCTGGTGTATTATTCAAAGAATCATCAATGGTAAGTGTGTTATATGATATTATCAAAATTCGAAGCATTATAGTTTTTAATAAATTTACGTACCTTTTCAAATATTATGCATGCATAATAAATATAATTTAATCCGACTATAAATGACCAAGTACACCCATATTTTTGAACCCTTAGATTTAGGTTTTACAATCCTTAAGAACCGTATAATTATGGGGTCTATGCATACAGGTTTAGAAGAGAAAAAAAATGGTCTTGAAAGGATAGCCACCTATTATGCAGAACGCGCAAGAGGTGGTGTGGGGTTAATTGTCTCAGGAGGTATAGCACCAAACGTACAAGGGTGGACAGCTCCTTTTTCTGCACGTATGAGCACAAAGAAACATGCGAAACATCATAAGGTCATTACTGATGCCGTACATAAAGAAGGAGGTAAAATATGTATGCAAATTTTACACTCTGGGCGTTATGGATATCACCCATTAGCGGTAGCCCCTTCAGCTATAAAATCTCCCATAACTCCTTTTAAGCCTTTTAAGCTAAAACAATCGGGTATTAAGAGAACCATTAAAGACTTTGTAAATTCTGCAAAGCTTGCAAAATTAGCAGGCTATGATGGTGTAGAAATCATGGGTTCCGAAGGGTACCTTATTAACCAATTCATTGCAGAAAGAACAAATAAACGTACAGATAATTATGGCGGCAGTTATGAGAACCGTATGCGTTTACCTATAGCATTAGTAAAACAAACTAGAGAAGCAGTTGGTGAGGAGTTTATCATCATCTACCGGTTGTCTATGCTGGACCTCGTAAAAAAAGGAAGCTCATGGCAAGAAGTAGTTGCCTTGGGTAAAGAAATTGAAAAGGCAGGCGCTACCATTATAAATACCGGAATTGGGTGGCATGAAGCTCGTATACCCACAATAGCAACATCGGTACCACGGGCGGCATTTACTTGGGTAACTAAGAAGATGAAAGAAGAACTCTCTATTCCGCTAGTAACCTCTAATAGAATTAATATGCCAGAAACGGCAGAGCAGGTATTGGCAGAAGGTCATGCGGATTTAGTTTCTATGGCTAGACCATTTCTAGCCGATCCAGAATGGGTAAATAAAGCATCGGAAAATAAGTCGGACGAAATAAATACCTGTATAGGCTGTAATCAAGCTTGTTTAGATCATGTGTTTCAACAGAAAGTAGCCAGTTGTTTGGTAAACCCAAGAGCTTGTCATGAAACGGAACTTAATTATCTACCTACGGAGCATAGGAAAAAGATTGCCGTTATCGGTGCAGGTCCTGCGGGATTAGCTGCTTCAACTATAGCTGCTCAACGTGGACATGAGGTGATTCTTTTTGATGCCGATAAGGAAATAGGCGGACAGTTTAATATGGCGAAGCAAATTCCCGGTAAAGAGGAGTTTTACGAAACCATACGTTACTTCAACACTCAAATAGCACTACATAAAGTAACCGTGAAATTAAATACACGTGTACAAGCCGATGATATAAAGAATGGCAATTTTGATGAGGTTATATTAGCTACAGGTATTCAACCAAGATCACCAAAAATTGAAGGCATTGAACATCCTAAAGTTTTAAACTACTTAGATGTATTAAAGCATAAAAAACCAGTAGGCAAAAGAGTTGCCGTAATTGGCGCAGGAGGAATTGGTTTCGATGTGTCTGAATTTTTAGCTCACGAAGGAGAGAGTACATCTTTGCATATAGACGCTTGGTTAAAGGAATGGGGAATAGATAAAACCATTACCGCACGTAGTGGTATTGAAGGAATGCAAGCAGTTGTTGAGCCGTCTCCACGAGAACTATTTATGTTTAAACGTAGTAAAGGGAAATTTGGAGCCAATTTAGGAAAGACAACTGGATGGATTCACCGTTCTACCCTTAAAAAGAAAAATGTACAATTTATCAATAGTGTGAAATACATCAAAATAGATGATGAAGGTTTACATTATGTTCAAAATGAAGAAAAAAAGGTTTTAGCGGTTGATAATGTAATCATTTGCGCAGGTCAGTTGCCATTTAAAGAACTATTATCCCCTTTAGAAGCCCTTGGTTTAAAAGTACATGTTGTTGGCGGTGCAGATGTAGCTTCTGAGCTGGATGCAAAACGAGCCATAAATCAAGCAAGCCGTTTAGCAGCTATAATTTAATCAACATTCAATTTTAATTTTTTATCAGAATACCAGCTATGAGTTTGTAGTTATGTGATAACTGTCTAATAATCTATTATACCACTCCCCTATACTACATGGGGGGAAGGATTACTATATATCGCTTCTTTGAATAACATATGCTAATAGCTACTACCTGTTAAGGCGTATTACACCAATTTCTTTAATTTTCTTTTTAATAATTTCAAAATAAATTAGACACAGCCGTTATTTCATTTGGTGCTGGATTTCTGCACAAGTTCAGTTACTTCAATTACCACTTACAATAATCAATTAGTTTTTTAATGCACTAACCTCTGTGTGTGTATACGGCAATAATAGAATCGTATGAACTAATACTACCAATCAACTCTATATACCTTGCATATTGATATTCAGTTGAATATCAAAATATATTTCTACCATCTTCTATTAGACAATAGATTAAAAATTTTAAACCAAACAAAAATGGATAAGCAATTATCAAGATACGTATTAGCAGGTATTTTAGGAACAATAGTCATGACCCTTATTATGGTAATGGCTCCAAATTTAGGTATGCCCGAAATGGCACCGTGGAAATTATTAGCAGGGGCTATGGGTGTTCCAATAGTTGTAGGTTGGATCATGCACTTTGTAATTGGGATAATCTTTGCCCTAGGTTATGGATATCTTTTTGCACCCAATGTAATTATTACCAATATATGGTTAAAAGGTATCGCTTTTGGTATAGTAGCATTAATTCTAGCACAAATAGGAATGCAGGTAATGGGTATGATGTTAGAAATGCCACCAGTGAACGGATCAATGCCGATGAGGTTAGTTGCCATGCTAATTGGGCATCTTGTATTTGGTGTAGTTACAGTGAAAACAATAGGAAAATAAGAATATAAAGAATTATGAAAAATATAGACTTCAGTTCACTAAAGGCAGTATTTGTAAACTGCACCTTAAAAAAATCACCATCTAAAAGTCACACACGTAACCTAATGGATGTATCTATTAAAATTATGGAATCTGAGGGTGTTGATGTTGAGGTTTTACGCCTTGCGGATTATGATATTCCGGTTGGTGTACAACCAGATATGACTAAAGAGGGTTATGACAAAGATGAGTGGCCCGAAATATATGATAAGATAAAAGCCGCAGATATTCTTGTTATAGGAACGCCTATATGGTTGGGAGAGCGGTCTTCTATAGCAACAAAACTTATAGAACGATTGTACGCTATGAGTGGGTACCAAAATGACAAAGGGCAATATGTGTATTATGGCAGGGCTGGTGGTTGTATTGTAACCGGTAATGAAGATGGTGTAAAACATTGCTCTATGGGAATATTATATGCGTTACAACATTTAGGATATAGCATTCCGCCGCAAGCAGATGCCGGTTGGATTGGTAAAGTTGGACCAGGACCTAGCTATGGTGATACGCAATGGAACGGGGAAAGTATTGACCCGCCAGTAGGTTTTGATTCAGAATTTACAAATAGGAACACCACTTTTATGAGCTATAACTTAATGCATCTAGCAAAAATGTTGAAAGATAATGGTGGGTATCCTTCTTACGGGAATTCTAGAAAAGAATGGGATGACGGTACACGTTGGAATTTTGAGAATCCTGAATATAGATAGAATACGGATGCATAAGTCATCCAATTTAAAAACATAAAGAATACTATTATGAGTAAAAATGTATCAGAACAACTACTGGATATTTTGCAAGGTGTTGGCGTAGAAAAAGTATATGGAGTTACGGGTGACGCCCTTAACTTTTTTGTAAAAGCTATTGAGGAACGTGATGGAGTAGATTGGATAGGTATGAAACACGAAGGAAATGCCTCTTTTGCTGCCTTCGGACATAGCCAAACCACAGAAAATTTAGCTGTTTGTGCGGGTACGGTTGGTCCTGGAGCACTACATTTAATAAACGGACTTTATAATGCTAAGAAAGAACGTACTCCGGTGATTGCCATTACGGGACAAATCAATCAGAAACAACAAGGAACTAGTTTCTTTCAAGAGGTGGATTTAAAAAAGGTATTTGACGATGTTTGCGATTATCAGGCAATTATTGAAACTCCAGAGCAAGCACCCATGGTCATACAACGTGCCATTAAAATTGCAATGGCAAATAATGCGGTGTGCAGAATTGAGCTACCGGCAAATGTAGCGGAAATGAAAGCCGAGAATGAGCAATTTGTTCATCCTATCAAGAAATACGTTTCCAGCTTAGTTCCAGAGGAATCTGTAGTTATTGAAGCTGCCAATCTTTTGAACAATGCTAAAACGATAGGTATATTGGCTGGTGATGGATGTAGGGAAAGCAGAGCTGCGGTAATAGAATTATCTAAAAAACTGAATGCACCCATAACCCACAGTCTTCGAGCCAGTGATATTTTTGACCACGATACGGATAATGTAGTTGGGTTAACCGGATTGATAGGAAACCCATCTGGATATAATGCGGTTATGAAGTGTGATTTGTTATTGATGTTGGGAACAGATTTTCCGTATATCGATTTTCTTCCGCATGAAACAAAAACGATTCAAGTAGATATTCGCCAAGAAAATATAGGCAATAGAACCGCTGTGTCTTTAGGCGTATGGAGTGATATCTCTTCTTTCCTAGAAATCCTTAACCCTAAAGTTGAACAAAAAGAGGATACTACTTTTATAGATAAACTAATAAAGAATTTTGAGGATTGGAAAGGGAACATGAAGGAACAGGCTTCCCCTTCCCGTGAGAATGAACCTTTACACCCGCAGATATTTGCGGATTTGGTAAACGAACATGCTTCTAATGATGCCATTTTTACGGTTGAAACAGGAACATCTGCAATATGGGCAGCACATCATATATCGTTTTATAGTCAAAGACGCTTAATAGGCTCTTTTAATCATGGTTCTATGGCAGTGGGCCTACCTTCTGCAATTGGAGCACAAATGGCTAATCCTAAAAAAGAAATTTGGTGTTTGAGTGGAGACGGAGCTTTTAATATGGCGATGCAAGACTTTATAACAGCCGTTAAATATGAGTTGCCTATAAAAGTGCTCATCTTTAATAATTCTGAATTGAGTTTTGTAAAACTAGAAATGGAACAAGTTGGTTTAGCGGCTAGTCTAGATGCATTGCATGAAACCAATGTCAATTTTGCCGAGTATGCTAAATTATGTGGTGGAGATGGTGTACGGGTAGAACATGCCAAAGATATTGATGCTGCTGTACTACAGGCAAAGAATAGTAAAAAGCCTTTTATTATAGATGCCGTAGTTAGTAGCGGAGCATTGTCCTTACCTCCTCATATTGGAATAAAAGAAGCTATTGGTTTTGGAACTTCTAAATTAAAGGAAGTCGGACAGGTAATTAGTGGTGATAAAAAACAATGGGGTAATTTAAAAAAGGAATTACAATCGTATTTTGATTAGTTGTTAGTTTGTTGAGGTAGTCTTTGTAAGTTATACTACCTATAATGTGAAGATTCTTTGTATCTAATGTTGGGTACAGAGAATCTTTTTTATTCAATGGCTATTCGAGTTTAACATTTGACTAAATGGTTAAATAGATATTGGTAAATGTGGATAGGATAGTTAAAATAGTATTGGGCGATACACTTTTTGGTATGCTATAATCGATAAAATCGGCAGGTTTGTCTGACATCCTATTTTTAATTTTTTCAGGTTTTAAAGGGGTAAATAGGATCTTTTAACTTTTCAAGCAAGTTATTAACCTTTCATCCGAATTTATTTTCCAAAATGAGGCATAGCGGTAATTTTCGTCTCTCAAACCTCAAATCTGAAAACTCAAACTTAATAGTTATGAAACTTGAATTAATTATTGTTGATGACTCCGCTTTATGGCTGTCATTAGCAGAAAAGCTTGCTAAATCACATCCATTAGTCCGTAGTGTACTTACCTTTGAAGATTCTTATGATGCTTGGGTACATATTCAATTAGCGAAACCACAGGTAGTTATGGCCGATATAGAAATGCCAGGTATGAACGGATTTTCATTTCTTGAAATGTTCGGTAACCGTATGCCATTTATATCAAGTTCTACCAAACAGGAATTTGAAGTGATAGCCAGAGAACTTGGCTGTGTAGATTTTATAAGTAAGCCCTTTACAAAGAGTGAACTCCATAATTCTATAGATTTGGTCTATAATAGAATATATGGAAGAAAAGTTAGTGCATAATTTATATGACCTTTACAGTTACAAGTAAATTTCTTCAATAAATTAAATCACAATCTAAGCTAGAATAGAAGCTTAATGCATCAATAAAATTGTTATAGGACACTACAATTTTATAGTAATGATACTTTTAATTGAGAATATCTGACGATAAGTAACGATTAAAAGTTGGTAGCCCTCTACCCTACCGTTGTATCCAAATCAATATTCCTTATACTTAATATGGATGTTTATTCCTTGGGATTTTATCGATTTTAATGGATAGGATAGCTTTTGTTTAGACATTGGATCCACCTAAGTAAATTAACTTATTTTAAGATTTACAAGAAAGAATTATACACTACATTTGCCGCCTTAAATAATTATCAAGAATCTCAAAAAGGAGATAGCAACCTGCAATAACAAGCAAGGTGCTAAATAGATAAGCCAATTAATTGGAACAAATGTTAACTCATGTGTCTACTTATTTGCAGCTATTTCCTTTTTAGAATAAAGAAAGAAATGGCAAACGCAAAAGACAGAACTCCCAAATTTACAGCCTTAATACCCTTATTTATATTCGTATTTACATTTTTAGGTGTTGGTATATACCAAAATGACTTTTATGCTTTACCAGCTCCCATTGCGGTAATAGTGGGTATAATTGCTGCATTTTTACTGTTTAGACAATCTATTAATTCTAAAATTAAAACGCTTTTAAAAGGCTGTGGCGATGATAAAATACTAACCATGTGTTTAATCTATTTGCTTGCAGGTGCCTTTGCGGCAATTACCAATGAAACCGGTAGTGTAGACGCAATAGTAAATTTAGGTTTAGATTATATAGCTATTCAATATATTTATGTTGGCATCTTTATCATTGCTGGATTTTTATCGGTTTCTACAGGGACTTCTGTAGGTGCAATTGTAGCTTTAGCTCCTATTGTAGTAGGATTTGCAGATAAGAGCGGTGCTGATTTAGCTATTTTATGTGGGGCGCTATTAGGTGGTAGTATGTTTGGGGATAATTTATCCGTTATTTCAGACACTACAATTGCGGCAACACAATCATTAGGTTGTAAAATGAGCGATAAGTTTAAACAGAACATCAAAATTGCCGTACCCGCTGCCCTATTTACTATCGCTATTTTGGTTTTTCAAGGTTTAGGATTACGGTCCGGAGAAACAGAGGCAGTAGTTTATAGCTATTCGGTCATTAAAATTATGCCTTATCTATTAGTGATTATCCTTTCTATTGTAGGAGTAAATGTTTTTGTCACTTTGCTTTTAGGCTCTCTTTTTGCAGGACTCTTAGGAATTGTATATGGCGATTTCACCCTCTTGGAATCAACTAAAATCGCCTATACCGGATTTACCAACATGACAGAAATTTTCTTATTGTCGTTACTTACCGGTGGTTTGGCAGCTTTGGTAGAACGAAATGGAGGGATAGAGTTTATATTGGTAAACATAAAAAAGCTTATAAAAAACAAAAAAACGGCACAGTTAGGTATTGCCACATTGGTGAGCACCATTAACATGGCGATAGCCAATAATACCGTATCTATAATTATCGCTGGCCCTATTGCCAAAACAATTAATGATGAGTATGAGCTGGATAACAAAAAGACCGCTTCAATCTTGGATATTTTCGCATGTATTTTTCAAGGATTATTACCTTATGGAGCACAAGTTTTAATGATTTTGAGCTTTTCTAAAGGAAGAATAGATTACTTAGATTTGGTCTCTAATACCTGGTATTTATCGCTATTATTCATCTACACCATAGTATTTATCAGTTTTAAACCTTTACGATTACGATAAAAGAGTATTAATAGAAAATAACTCTAAAAAGGGCTTTCATAATTCTTAATAAAATGTCGTTGTAGTTATTGTAAATTAACCAAAAGCCCCCTTTAATGACAGCCAATATAATATTAATGTTAAAAGTTTAAAATGCTGTTAATTCTAAAGGGGACCTGCAAGAAATTTCTGTAAAAAGGTAACTTTGAGTAAACAATTTTACTGAATTTGAAAAGCTAGGATTTCATAGCGAATGTATGTGAATATGGAATTCATGAAATCCAGAATTCAATCATCATTAACTCTAAAAATCATTTATTATGAAGCATTTAATAACATTATGTACAGCTGTATTGATAAGTTCCCTATCATATGGTCAATGGCAAGTTTCTGCGAGTTCTGGTTATGCCTTAGGGAGCGCAACTATGAAACTAGGAGAACGTATAAATACCTCTGAAACCGAAAATTCTTATGGTAGTTATGGTGAAGGCACAAATGTTCAATTAAGAGGAACGTATTTCTTTGATGATTCATTTGGGGTTGATTTAAGTGTAGGTTATCTACAAGGTACGGATCAAGATGTATCTATTATTGACTTACCAAGTACAGAGGTAAATGCAGTTGCTAGAGCACGTGCCTTTGGAGCTTCTGCTTCTGTGGTATATAAGTTTACCAATAATATATATGGACGCTTTGGAGCCCTGCTAAAATTAGGAGGTAAAACGGAAGGTGTTATTTATCAGAAATCAGTTTTTTCTGAAGCTGAAGCTGAAGCTTTTGGTGTACCGGTAGGTTCATATTCCGAAACAAATTATAAAGAGGATTTTCACGGACATTTTCCTTTAGGCTTCGTAGGTGCTTTAGGGTACAAGTATGACTTAGATTCACATTTTAGCATATTCGCAGAAGCTGAGTATTATGGAATAAGTTTAAAGCGTAAAGATTCTGAAATTTCGGCTTTCAATACAGATGTTAAACTACCTGATGGAACGGTTGCTGTAAGTGGTTTATATACTTTAGATAATTTACCTGAAGGCATAAACAGAACAACTACCTATGTAGATAATTTATCTAATTCAAATACGGATACATCTAAGGAGCTTTCTCAAAAAGTACCTTATTCTTCTTTTGGACTAAACATAGGTATTACCTATAAGTTTGAACGCTTAAATAAAGAGTAGTAGAAATTTAAGAGTCAATTTTCTTAAATTACAAAAAGCCCCTATTAAATACATAGTTTAATAGGGGCTTTTCAATTGTAAATCTGTAGTCTATGTTATTAATGTCTAATCTTACTTTATTCCAAGTATGCGTTTAAAAATCTTGATTTCACATTTATAAAACTTAGTAAGAACTACTAATAATTTCTCTTCCTTGTTTTTGTTGATTGCCATATATATAGTTTTGTTTCATTAGTATGCAGATTTTCAAATTTGTCACAAAAGACAACTAAAAATTATTAAATCTGCCGGGTTACTACAGTAATGGTTTTCTTAAAACAGGAAGGTTAATAAATATTTTGCAATTCAATATTATCTGTTTTTTAGTAATGTAAAATAGAAAGTACTGCCTACCCCCTCTTGACTTTCAACCCAGATGGTTCCTTTATACAAAGTAATGATTTTTTTGACAATAGAAAGTCCGATGCCAGACGAAGAACCTGTACTTTCTAGTTTTGTAAAAACTTTAAAAATTCGTTCAAAATAATCTGATTTAATACCCACACCGTTATCTTTTACAAAAAACTGGTGGCAATCTTCCTGCTCAGAATATCCTACTTCAACAACACCATTCTCTTTATCATTATAGTTGATTGCATTCTGAATCAAGTTTTGGAACACTTGCTTAAATCGCCATGCATTACCGTACAAACTAGGTAAGTTATCTTGGACGGTTATTTTAATATGGTCTGGAATGTGAAGTGTTTGTAACACCTCTTCGATCATTTGGTTAAAATCAATATGCTTGTCTTCGGTTTCTAATTTATCAATGGTAGAATAGTCCAAAATCCCTTTAATTAAGAAATTCATTTTTTCTACATTAAACATCACTTGATGTAATGGAGCCATAGCATTTTCATCTAATACATCCTTATTGTCATCCATAAACCAACTAGTCAGCGTGCTTATGTTGATAAGTGGTGCTTTTAAATCATGAGAAACAACATGTGCATATTCATTCAACTCTTCATTTTGGCGAGATAAGAATTGTAATAATTCCTCTTTTTTCTCTTCCTGTTCCTTTATACGCTCTTCTTGCTCTTTTCTCTGTAATACGTTTACGAGCATATTGGCAAAAACAAAAAGAATTTCCTTTTCATGATCGTTGTATTTATTTATTTTGTGTACAGAATCAAAACCAATAAATCCAATCAACTCCTTATTTTTAATTTTAGGTATGGTTATTAGACTTTTAATGCCTTGTGGTTCTAAAACGGCACGTAAACCCAACTCACCATCTTCGGGTAGTTCACTAACATCCTCAACAAAAAAGGGTTCCCCTTTTTTATGTGCTTCTATCCATTGTGGAATAAAGTCTATGGGTACATTTTGTAAATTATCAATTTCAGGCTCAATTCCTTCAGCACACCATTCATAGGTGTTGGAAGTTGTATTATTTACAAAATCATAAGAGAAAATATAACTCCTATCAGATTCAACAAACTGACATATTTGCTGTAAAGATTCTCTAATTAATTTATTAATATCCGATAAATCTGCATTAATATGCTTTGTAGAAATACTGATTAATAATTCTTGAAAGCGTAATTGTCTTTCAATAATTTTATCTTTTTCTAACTGCTCTACATCTTTTGTTGTAAGATTTTCAAGATATTCTGATTGCCTATTTAAATTATCTTGTTTTTTCATAGCATTTTAAATTGTTACAATAATATCCGCCGGACTTAAGTTCACTAAAATAGTATAATAAGCTACAATATTACAGTAAAACCTATGCTATATACAGAATTGTCAATTATTAACAGGTAGTTGTAGAACAAAAAAAGCGTATTCAAAAGAATACGCTTTGCTATAGAGATATGAACTATTTACTTTAATAAAGCAAGAATACCTTGTAGTTCACTAAGGTCTAAACCAGCGTTGTTGTTTGTATCTAAAGTATCAAAATTTTCAGCTACAGCGCCTACAGCTTCAGTTGAACTAACAGAGTTGTCATTATTGGCATCAAGAAGTTTAAAAAGACTTGCTACTTGTTGTACTGTAGAATTAGGGCTCAATGATGCTAACATTGATGCTGCGTCAGATACCTTAGAGGTATCCATGTTTTTTACACTGTTACAACTAGCTAAAGCTGCGATAAGAATAAATGAGGCTACTACTTTTTTCATGGTTATGTGTTTTAAATTATTTTGCAAAAATACACTAACCTAGCTCAAGATAAAGAAGTATATACCAAAGCCAAAATTTAGCCTACCTATAATCCAAATTCATAGATGAAACATTTTTATTGAATTTCTGAACTGCCATTGTCGAATTACAACAATATCGATTTTTAGATTACGTTTTACTAAACAATCAACCCCTATTCTATGAAATCTAATATTTTAGTTCTCCTTTTTTTGCTAACATTATCTAGTTGTTCTAAAGAAGATGAAAAACCAGAGGTTATAAAATCTGAAGCTAAAGAAATAACAACTTTTGAAATTGAAGGAGTAACGACCGAAATTGATGGGGATATAATTAAAATTTATGCGCCGGCATCCTTAGATTTCTATTATTGGAAGCCAACAATTAATATTTCTGAAAAGGCAAGTATCTCTCCAGTAATAAATGTAAAAGTAGACTTTACCAATCCTATTTTATTCAGGGTTTATGCAGAAGACGGAAGCTTTAAATTATATACGACAGAGTTAATTTTGTTAGAGGGGTTACAAGAAATTGTACTAAAGCTAGGATCGAAAGATGGTAAACAAATTGCAGTTGATAGGTACTTAGGTAAGATAAATGAACTGAACAACAAAATACAAATAGATTACTCTGGTGATGCTGTAGAAAGGTGGGAATCATGGGAGTTATTTCCATTTTTGGCTATAGAAACAACAAATGATTTAGAAACAGAACCTGCAAATAATCACTTCATAGATTTGAGTATAAAAGACCATCAATTAACTATACCAGGTTTAGACAAAACTTATGAATTATCTATTCAGAGTTCTGATAATTTTATAAAAGGAATTAATTTGCCAATAAGAAGAGAGTTTATTAGTTCGAACTTTGCAAGAGATGCTTTTCCAGAATATATAGTAGGCTTGGAAGAAGATGATATCCTGTTTTACACCTTAAAAAATCAAGATTTAACTAATATAACACCCGATTACTTTAAAATAAGTGATTATGCTAGCATTACTCCCGATTCCTCACTTCCACAAGATTTTTCCGAAGATGTTGTTTATACGGTAACATCGGAAACTGGAGTTTCAAAAACCAGAAAAGTTCGTGTTGTAGAAAAAAATATACTTATGTCTAATGCTACAAATGGTGCTTTTAGTTTGTCATATACTACTAATTTTTTTAGATATTATATAGCCACTAGCCCCATAGTTGATGTTGAATTGGTTAATGTAGAAACTGGTGAAATATTAGGAAGCGAAATCTGGCAAAATTACGAAACCGAAGATGGTAGGTTTTACTTGCAAATGGTTGCAGATGAAATGCCTGAATCTAAAACATCATTCTTTTACAGAGTTACTTTAGAAGAAGGTATTACTGTAGACACACACGGTGGAGTAGTTTTTGATCCTGATGGTAACTAATATGAATTTCAATTTTGCTATTAAGATTCAAGAGCGACAAAATTCTAATTATTTTCAAAAGCTTTAAACCAGAAATTAAGAGAAACCTTTTCTTGTCTTTGATCTTGAATAGGTGGTCCGTTTTGTGATCCGCCACGACCGCCACCGCCTGGACCTCCAGGTCCACCTCCACTTCCACCAGGTCCGCCGCTTTGGTTCCCACCTCCAAAACTAATCCCTGAACCATCGTTTTTTGATTCTGTTTTAATTTTAGGAGAAACAACCCCTATTGATAATTTTGATAAATCACTACCCTTGCCCGACAATAAATTGTGCTTAGGTATTTGAAGAATATATAATAATTCTTCAGCCTCTTCATCGAGGCTGTAAGTGATTGTAACACCTAAATTGTTTAAGTCTAAATGAAACTCTTGTTCAGAATCGAAATTTACAAAGGAGGCTGTTTTAGGCAGTTTTTCTATTAAGACTGCTATGTCAGGTCCTTTTTGAGCTTCTTCATCCCTATCTTCTCTATTACGTTCTCTATCATTTTTGTCCGGTCTTTGTGGCAGTGTAGCATTAATTGGATACTGAATGGAAACATTTTTTTTCTTTTTCCCTTTCACATCAAAGTACACATAGACCCCCCCGTGCAACATAGATAGCATTGTAGCTTGGTCTATAGTGCTTAGCTTTACAACTACATTTTTATCATCTATGAAACTCTCATAAACAATATTGTCTTGAGAATTTTGCGCGTTGCTACAAACAATATTAAGTAACATTATCAGATAAAAAAATGCTTTCATTTAGTTGATTTATTTTGTGTGAACACACCAAACCTAATCTAATATCCGTTACTGTTGCGTTGTATTAAGTGGATGCCTGTAAGTTTTTAGTGAATGGCGGTATTTGCATCATTAAAGTATTTTAAGGAGGTTCATTACATGTCCGATCAAACAAAAAAAGCTCCGGTATTACTACCAGAGCTCATCATCAACATCAATTAAACCAAACTCAATTTTCAATTCTACTATAAACCCAATGAGGTTATTGCTTCGTCTTCTTTGGTAAAGGCATAAGCACGCCAAGGTCTATTGTAATCGGTAAACTTCCAAAGAACATCCCCATCGTTATTAACTTCCCAAATAGTTCCCGTGCCTTCTGAAATCAATGTATTTCCATTACTCATACGAACTCCACTACCAAGTCCATTACTATATAGGTCGGTATCTGTAAATTCCCATATAAGTGTAGGTTCGTTATCCTGACCAGCAATTAACTCGTAAGGCGGACTCAACTGATATTCTGCTACGGCAGATTGGTTATCGTATTTATTATTTACAAAAACCAACATTTTATTGTCATCAAAAAGATTAGGGTAATGTACACGGTTCATTGTTACGTCTCCTACATTGTCATAAGCAAGAGGGTTTCCAAAACGATAAACTAAATCGCCACCAAGGTTATAATTACCGCCTGTACCTGTAGTCGCTTCTGCTGTTGTAGTACTATGGTCAACAACCCAAACCTCACTATAAAAATTTACGGTCATATACAACAAGTCGTTTTCTTCATCTAATGTTATACCATTTACATGCGTTATATCCCCATCTGTTTGGTCATTGTTGTAGTTAATATCAATTAAATTTGGAAGGTCACCAACTACGCCAAAATTTGCTTTACTTTCATCATAATCCTGTACAATATGGTCTATAGCATGCCATTCCCAAACTACTTCTTGGGTAAGTGGATTCATTTCTATAATAGCATCTGGGTAAATGTCGAAATTTCCAGAAAATCCTAATTCTGCAGCTTCTTCAGCGCTAACCTTTTTCCAAATCGGAAAAATTATATTTCCGTTAGATAAATAGTTTATATCATGATGGGCAATGTAAGAATCACCTGAATAATTAATTTCCCATGCAATCGTTTGGTCGGCATTAATTTTTCTAAAGGCACCGCCGTAACCTCCAAAAGTTATTTGTGGATTGTTTACTTTAATTGAGGCTACTAGACTACCATCGTCATGTAGTTCGGCATCATTACCTAATTGGTCGCCATCAAAGTCCCAATCGAATAATGTATTGCCATCATGGTCAATTAAAAACACTCCAGTATCAGGTTCCACTGCCAATATATAGGAATTACTGTCTACTGTGCTGCTAACTTCTATGATTTCGTCAGTGTCATTAGTGCTTAATGTTATATTGTCTGAATCATCACTACACGAAGTATGAGCAAGAAGAAGTAGTAACAAAGAGCCTGTACCATACTTTAATTTCATTTTTCTCATCATTTAATCTTTTAGGGGTTATTGATGTTTTTAAGCAACTATAATTTTGGCTAGCCGCTTATGCCCAATTAGATTTTAAATGTAGATAATGGTTTAAATGAAATAATAGCCTTTCAGTGAAGAAGGGGTTTTAATCAGCGGGTGGGTTATTTTTATCGGTAAAGCAAATAGGTATTTTGTACTTTATTGTAATTGGTGTTGTAACATGTTGGAATTTTGTAATTGTTTAATTACAACGTAGTATGTTATAGAAATATGGTGATGGTTTGTTTCTAATATGTATGATACTATAATTAATCCCTCATTAAAGCTTCTAATGCTTCTGGAGTTCTTGGTAAATCTTTACTTAATACTTCACAGCCATCTTCTGTAATAACAATCATATCTTCAGTAAAAACCGATATGTTTTCATTGTGGTTATAGTACCAAGGTTCAACGGTAAAAACCATACCTGGCTTTAATATAGCATTAGAAAGACTTGGATCTCCGGTAGAAAGCCCTAAGTGATGACCAAAGAATAAACCTACTTGCATATATGGTTTTGCATTATTAGGAATGACACTATTTGTTAGAGTTTGCACATCTTTAAATGTAATACCTGGCTTTAGAAATTTAATGATCTTGTCGGCAACTTTGGTTTCCATTACAAGAATTTCTTTCTGTCTTTCTGTAAACGTTCCCGAAACAGGAAAGGTTCTACCAATATCACTAACATATTGATTGTATTCACAACCTACATCGAAAATGACCAAATCGCCATTTTCCATTACCCTATTTCTACGGTTGTAATGAGTAGCCAAAATTCTCCAAGGCCAGTGGGAATTTGGTCCTGATTTAATGATAGAACCGAATGCGAGTCTTTGCGAGCCATTTACTTTAAAATCGCCTTCTAATATTCCTTCTAAAAAACGTTCGTCTACACCTGCTTTAATCGTTTTTGCAGATTGTTTTATACCTTCAACAGTAATGGATGCAGCCTTTCTTAAAATTTCAATTTCTGAGTTCGATTTTATCATTCGAACATTTGCAACGGCTTCGTACATATTTTTATGTTTTAAGCCAGAATGCCTGTTATTCAATGCCCGTAAAAGTACTTGAACGGGAGAATATGTTGCTACATACTCATTAGACGCATATCTAATATCACCTTCCCTATTGTTATTTATTAAAACTGTATTTTTCTCTTTGCTGGCATTGTTCATAAATTCTGTAAAGTCTTGCATGGAAGCCAACGGTACACCTGTTTTATCAGAAATACTGGTGTCATTTAATAAAGGTCTTCCGGGAAAATCATTCACCCTAGAACCATTTTCAAATCTTAAATCACGTTCTGGAGTATAAATTACTGTAGTGTTATGGTTTAAGTCCATAACCAATATAGCGTTGGGTAATTCAAGACCTGTGAAGTAATAAAAATCATCTGCTTAGCGAAAGGTTTCACCAAATGAAAATCCGTCATTTGCAGGTATTACAGCTAATCCTGTTTCACCTTCCCTTTTTAACGTGTTTGCTAAATTATCCCGTCGTGTGCTTAATTCCTCTTTGGTAAAAGGTAGATCTGTCCACTCAAAATACGATTGAACTGGAGTCTGACTGAAAGCAAAGAAAGTAGAGACAAGAAAAAGAAGAATGGTTGTGGTAATTTTCATTTCGGCTTATTTGGTGTTCCGAATTTCGAGTTTTTTTAAATAAGAACGAATTATCACATATTAAAAAAGAGAATATGCGCCTATATAAAGGTATTTAGGTAATCTTCTGGAATTACTTTAATTAAAATTTCTAACGAATATCTAATGAGAATTACCTATAAATTATGAATTTGATAAAATTACATTGAATGTTAGTGTAAAAATTAGGATTTATTAAAAAATAATTTAAAATCATTAAAAGAATTTTAATAAACATTTAGATTCATTAGGATATTGTTAAAATATAAGTTATATTCTTACAACGATAAAAAACAGAAAAATATATGAGGCAACTTAAGATCACTAAACAAATTACCAACAGAGACACCAAATCATTAGAAAAGTACTTTCAAGAAATATCAAAAATAGATTTGATTACCGCAGATGAGGAAGTGGAACTGACCAGAAGAATTCGTGAAGGAGATCAAATTGCCCTTAACACACTAGTAAATGCTAATTTACGTTTTGTAGTTTCTACAGCAAAACAATATCAAGGAAGTGGAATTAGACTTTCAGATTTAATTAACGAAGGAAATATTGGATTGGTCAAAGCGGCAAAACGTTTTGATGAGACAAGAGGTTTTAAATTTATCTCTTATGCAGTATGGTGGATTAGACAATCTATACTATCCGCAATTTCTGAGCAATCTCGTATGGTACGAATTCCTCTGAATAAGATTGGAGAAATAAGTAAAATTAAAAAAGTATACTCAACATTAGAGCAGTCTTACCAAAGACCTCCAAGTACAGTTGAGATTGCAAGAGAATTAGATATGAGCGGCGCACAGGTTAAACTTGCCATGAAAAACTCAGGTAAGCACTTATCTATGGATGCACCTTTTCAAGAAGGCGAATCTTCAAATCTGTACGATGTGGTATCTTCAAAGGATAATAATAGTCCAGATTCAAAAATGATGATGGATTCTTTGAAATTCGATATTGATCAAGCGTTAAACACGCTACCAAGTAGAGAAAGTGAGATTATAAAGCTTTATTATGGTATTGGAGATAGAAGTCCTAAAAGTTTAAGTGAAATAGGCGAACTTTTCGATCTTACTAGAGAACGTGTAAGACAAATAAGAGAAAAAGCTGTAAAAATTCTAAGAAGAAAATCTAATAACGAAATGTTGAAGGCATATTTATAGATCTTTAATAGCTACATATATTGAAACAAAAAGCCGACTATTTTAGTCGGCTTTTTGTTTGTCATTTAATTAAATGTATCCCTTTATTTCTTTCTTTTAGGTTCTTCTACTTTTAACTGTGAAGCGGTATTTTGCGAAATATAATTCGCTAATATTTTTTCAACCAATTCCTCTTTGGTTAAATGATGAAACACTGTTTTAACCTTTGTTTTGAACTCTTCCGATATTTCGCGGTTAGGTTTGGTCTTAAAAATTTTTTTAGCCCAAAGTAATGTATTGTTTTCCTCTATGCTCTGTGCATCTGCTTTTTTGAATTTAGAGAACGTTAAACCTAACTCTTTTTCAAAATCTACAACCTCTGCAACCTCTTCTTTTTGAAGTATAGTTAAAGAAAGTCCTTTTGCTCCTGCTCTTGCCGTACGTCCACTTCTATGTACATAGGCATCGTATGTATCTGGTAAATGATAATTAACAACGTAAGCAAGATCCTTAACATCAATACCACGGGCAGCTAAATCTGTAGCTACTAGAATATCTATATGACCATCTCTAAACTGTCCCATTATACGGTCACGAATACCTTGGGATAAACTACCGTGCAAAGCACCAGATGAGAATTTATTTATAGCTAAGTTTTTAGCTAATTTATTTACCGCCGCTTTTGTCTTACAGAATATAATACCCCTTTGCCCCTCTTTCGTATTTAAGAAATGCATGAGCACATCTAACTTTTCTATTGGCTCTACAACTACATATTCATGATCAATACCTTGGTGGCCTAATGTAGACATATCTGCCTCTACATGTATTACATGCTTAGACATGTAATTCTGAACAAGCTGTTTAATTGCGCCAGACATGGTAGCCGTAAACAAAAGTGTGCGACGAGATTTTGGAATGCCCGAAATTATAACATCCAAATCTTCTTTTAGAGCAGTAACCATTTCATCGGCTTCGTCTAAAACCAGGTATTTTAATTTTTTAATATCTATAGCCTCACGTTTTACTAAATCAACCAAACGACCTGGTGTTGCTACTATAATATGTGTAGGCGTTTTAAGTCGTTCTATTTGTGGTTTTATAGGAATACCTCCACATAATGCGGCAATAGAAATTGCAGGAGCATGAGAAGCGTATGAAGATAAATTAGCGTGAATCTGTTGTGCTAATTCTCTAGTAGGTGCTAAAATAACCACTTGTACTGTGGTGCTTTCGGCGTTAATTAATTGTAATAATGGCAATCCAAAAGCAGCTGTTTTACCAGTTCCGGTTTTAGCTAAAGCAACAAGATCCTCTTTTTTATTCAGAACAACAGGAATACATTTTTTCTGAATATCTGTGGGTACAGAAATTTGTAATTCCTTTAAACTCTTTTGAAATTCACTATTGATTCCTAAATCCGAAAATTGGCTTGACATAAAATAATTTTCAGCAAAGATAGCTACTGTGAAGCAGTGAGTAACATCAAACTACTTATAAGTGAAATATAAATAGGGTAATAGGATAAAATTAATTTTCAATAATACTGTATATGTTATAAAATCTATATTGCTATAGTTTAATCAACCCATCCCCAAGGTGCAGTAGGTTCTGCAATTGGTTTGGTTAAATCCATTACCACTTTAAAGACACGATCGGTTCCTAGCCTTCTTAAATTATAAGAGAAAGTAGAATCGTTTACCGTTATCCACCAAACATTTGTAGCTGCGCCAGGAATCATTTTTTGTGTTTCAACATCCGCAGGGAAAAACTGAATATCTTCTTTACCGGCATTGCTTGCCGTTCCACCATAGAAATTAACGTCATCTTCAGTACCGTCTTCGTGACGATGATCATGTTTTAAACTGATGATATCTTGGTTTTTTTTTAAAACCCACGTTCTAGATTTGTCATCACCTACATAAAAGGGAATTTTAATTTCATTTTGACTACAAGATTTAACATGCATTACCAGTTTTTTACCTCCAAAGCTTTCGTCTTCTTCTGGCAAGACCAAACTGCCTTCATACGCTTTGCCACAATGAGATTTTAAAGTGTTCCAGAAACTTTCTGATGGAATTGTTTCTTGAGAAATTATAGGAGAAGCAATGAAAATTGCTATTATTATAATGGCTTGCCTTAATGTCATAATATATAGAATAGTGGTTTCTCAAAAATAGGTAAAAAGCTTAGATAAAATAGCTCATCATTGCTAGAGAAGCAATTTATAATTAATAAGTAATGTTCTTAGATTCTTACCAATCACGCCATCTTTCCATTCCATTTTTATACCACCTATCTCCCTGCAAAAACAAAAGGTCGTTATTGCGCTCTACTTTAAACTCTATAGGTTGATTATATAGTTTACCATCTTTCCATGCATTAAAACATGCAATAAGAGTATCTATTTCTTCATCAGTTGTTAAATCCATATCTAATTGATATAATTGTTGAACTAATGGTACAATAGCTTTTGAAGTGTTCTCATCATAGTGAATAAGTGGCGATAACCGTATAATTTGGTCGTTAAGGTTTTTGCTAGTAGCTACTTTTAAGAACATCATAGCAATATAATTTGCAGTGTCTGGCGGTTGATAAAGAATAGTTTTAGCTTGGTGTAAAACGGTTTCTTTGAAGAAGTTTAATTGGGGTTTCCATTTAGAAAAACTCAATTTCTTTCTTCTAAATTTTAAGGCGATTTGTTTCCAATTCCAAAAGTTTTCTTTGGCATCAGATGACATCAATGAGTTACTTGTTCCTAGAGAGATAACTTGAATTGTTTTTAGGTCAATTCCAAGCTTATAAGCTTCAATTATTCCCGCTAAAATTGGATTGTTGAATCCGCCTAATGCGCCATCCCATAGCTCATAATAAATATCACTTTGCTTAGCCTTAAACCGCGCTGGAAAATCAAAATACTGGACCGGAGCATTAGAAGAGCCGTTTATTGCCTGTGTTAATCTTACCGAATCATAACTTTCAGGATTTGACGAGAAAGACTTAAAGAATTTAGCACGATTATTTAAGGCATCATACGTGGCAACAACTATTTTTAGAGACTCATTACCAATGAATTTAGGTAGTTCGTTCATTTGAACTTTATCTATCTCTGGAAATAAACTTTCAAAAGCCTCTTTCTTCTTTTTTTGACTATATTTTGGTCCAAAGCCAGCATTAAATAATCCTAAGTAATCAACTGGAAAATAACGGTCTTTAAAAGTGTTTTTATGAAATATCTTCTCCCTATTTTTCTTTTCTTTAAAAAGGGAAATTGCTTCGTCTATGGTATAGTTTTCTGCAAGAGCAGCTAATACAATACTACCGCCAGAATTAGCTATTACCAAGTTGAATTTTCGTAATATTTGATGGCCTCTTATATTACCAAATCTGTCTTTTAAGGTGAGTAATTGAATAATAGCCCAGCTTCCGCCGCCATCAAGGGATAGAATTTTATACATTTTCAAAAATATATGTTTACCTAAAAAGAGAGATTAAATTAGATAACCAAAAGGACGTGGGAACTACCTTTATAGGAATACTTAAATATAGAAAAATATAAAATATGATGTTTGTAGGATGTTCTTAGAATATATGAGGTAATTATATTTTTTTTTGACTTTGAATAAAACTCCAGTAATTATGGGTTGTCGTAATTGTCAATAATCAATTAGGACAACCCATATAATCTTTCTTTAAATTAAAGTTCTGTTAATAAAAAAGAATGAACGTTCATTTTTTATATCTTTGTCTCAGATATTACAATTATGGCAGCACTTCAAAAAAGTATAGATAAGCGTAACGCATTAATAAATGCTACTATCGACTTGGTAAACAATGATGGTTTTCATGCAACACCAATGAGCAAAATAGCGAAAATGGCATGTGTATCACCTGCAACTATATATCTCTATTTTGAGAATAAGCAAGATTTGGTAAACAAAACATATATAGAAGTAAAATCTAACTATACTGCGTATGCTTTTGCTACATATGACGAAAGCATGTCTGTTGAAAAAGGATTTGAAGTTATATGGAAACGTATTGCAGATTTTAAGCTAAAAGAAAGTGCACATGCCATGTTTTTGGCACAGTGTGATAATACTCCTATGATCGATGAAGAAAGCAGGCAGGAAGGTATAAAGCACCTTCAGCCGTTATTAGATCTTTGGGCACGAGGTAAAAAAGAGGGAATTATAAAACCGCTGTCAGATTATATGCTGTATGCCTACTCTATAAATCCGCTTTCGTTTTTAATGATCACTCAAAATAGAGGATCCGTAAAATTAGATGCCAAAGAATTGGATCAAGCATTTGAAGCAGCTTGGAGTAGTATAAAAGCTTGTAAATAATATGAAAAAGACAGCTATAATTTTAGGGGCAACAGGGTTGACCGGTTGTTTACTAATAAAAAAATTGATGGTTGACAATAGGTATGAAACTATAAAATTATTTTCTAGAACGCGAATTGAAGGATTACCAAATACCGTACAGCAATTCATAGGAAACTTATTGGAGTTAGATCAATTTAAAACCGATTTTACCGCAGATGAAGTCTACTGTTGTATAGGTACTACAGCAAAGAAAACGCCAGATAAAAAAATGTATAGAAACATTGATTATGGTATACCGGTTTCTGCAGCTAAACTTGCCAAAGAAAATAATATAACTACTTTTTTAGTGGTCTCAGCAATGGGGGCAAATAAGAAAAGTAAGGTGTTCTATAATAGAACTAAAGGTGAAATGGAGCAAGATGTATTACATCAAGGAATACAACATACTTCTATACTTAGGCCTTCTTTAATAGGTGGTGAACGGGAAGAGAGAAGGATATTAGAGAAAATAGGATTAAAAGTTTTCAGACTTATGCAGCCACTTTTTATTGGTCCATTAAAAAAATATAGAATTATTAATGCAGAAAGCATTGCACAAGCAATGGTGAATTTAGCAAATACAACAAGTAATACCGACGTAATTATAACGTCATTAGATATTGAACAATTAGCAAAAAGCAACATAAAGAAAGATTGATTACTATGGAGTTATTAGATAAATTAAATTGGAGATATGCCGCTAAGGCAATGAATGGTGAAAAAGTAGCCGAGGATAAAGTAGAACGCATATTAGAAGCGGCACGTCTTGCCCCTACCTCAAGTGGTTTACAACCTTTTGAAATTTTTGTAATTAAAAACCAAGAAGTAAAAGAACAAATTAGACCTGTAGCGTGGAATCAGTCTGTGATTACAGATTGTTCTCACCTATTAGTTTTCGCTGCATGGGATACGTATACGGCAGATAGAATTAATTATATGTTCGATTTAACCAATGAAATTCGTGGTTTCAAGAACGAAGGATGGGAGAATTATCGTCAAATGTTATTGGATTCGTATCCGCAGAAAGATGCTGAAGAAAATTTTAACCACGCAGCAAAACAAGCCTATATCGCTTTTTCACAAGCAATAGCTGCTGCCGCTTTTGAAGAGGTAGATTCTACTCCTATAGAAGGTTTTGATCCAGAAGCAGTAGATGAAATTTTAGGCTTACGCGAAAAAGGGTTGCGTAGTGCTGTTCTATTGCCATTAGGCTATAGAAAAGAAAGTGAAGATTGGTTAGTGAATTTGGTAAAAGTAAGAAAGCCAATGAAAGATTTGGTAACAGTTATTGATTAATCTTTAAAAAAGAATTGCAGAATAAAAATTAAAAGAAGAGAGAAAATGAACAATTTTGAATTTAAGAATCCTACTAAAATCATATTTGGTAAGGATACAATTGAAAAATTAGAAAGTGAAATTCCGTCAGATGCAAAAGTATTATTGCTTTATGGTGGTGGAAGTATCAAAAAGAACGGTATTTACGAGCAAGTGACTAAAGCACTGTCAAAAGTAGATGTTACTGAGTTTGGTGGTATTCCTGCAAATCCTGAGTATGCTGTTTTAATGGAAGCATTACAGGTAATTAAGGATAAAGGTATTAATTATTTATTAGCAGTTGGCGGCGGTTCTGTAATAGATGGTACTAAGTTTTTGTCTGCAGCGGCGGTTTATGATGGTGATACCCCATGGGACATTTTAACTAAAAATGTAAAAACACAAAAAGGAATGCCTTTTGGTACGGTGTTAACCTTACCGGCTACAGGTTCAGAAATGAATTCTGGTGCTGTAATTACAAGAGCGGAGACAAAAGAGAAGTTGGCAATGGGCGGTCCAGGCTTGTTTCCAGAGTTTTCAATTTTAGACCCACAAGTAATAAGTTCAATTCCTGAGCGACAATTAGTAAATGGAATTACAGATGCATTCACCCATGTATTGGAACAATATATGACTTATCCTATAGGAGCTTCATTACAAGATAGATTTGCAGAAAGCATTCTTCAGACTTTAATTGAAGTGGCACCTAAAGTAATTAAAGACCCTACGGACTATAAACCAGCTGCAGATTTTATGTGGAGCTGTACAATGGCACTTAATGGTCTAATTCAAAAAGGTGTTCCTGGTGATTGGGCCGTACACATGATGGGTCATGAGTTAACAGCATTATTTGGAATAGACCATGCACGTACTTTAGCGGTAATTGCACCAAGTCATTACAAGTACAATATTGAGGCTAAGAAAGAGAAATTGGCACAGTATGGAGAGCGTGTTTGGAATATTACCGAGGGTAGTATAGATGATAAGGCATATGCAGCTATAGAGAAAACTGAAGCATTTTTTCAAGGTTTGGGAATAGATACTAAGTTGTCTGATTATACTGAAGATTATGAAGGTACGGCTGAAGAAATTTCTAAACGATTTACAGCCCGTGGATGGAAAGGATTGGGTGAGAACCAAGATCTATCACCGGACAAGGTTGAGAAAATTGTAAAAATGGCTTACTAAGCTATAATATCAAGCAATATATTTTTAAAGAGCCGTCTTATTTTAAGGCGGCTCTTTTTATATGTCATCATTTTATTAAGATTGATGTATTTCATCGTAAAACTCTAGAGAGTAATATTATAACATTACCAGTATCGTATTTCTTCAATAACAGGAACCAATAGTTTTAAATATTGTCAATTATTTAAAATTTAAGTAACTGCTTAAATGATATTTAAAACATAACGATGAAAGGTATTTCTGTTACTTATTCGTTTTTCTTTTAATAATCGTTACATCATATGGCAAAGATGATTTAAACAAAATCATGTCAAATGAAACATATGTTGCTGATCAGGAAAATTTAGATTCAGCAGGTTTACCTATTAGAGAATTTAGTGCACAGGTTGAGAGTATTGATTTTAAGGATTATTGATGCAAATGATTAATCTTAAAATTTCTACCGTTAATCATAAGAATTACGAAGTTATTATTGTGTAAAAACCAATATCTTCGCGCGCATTATGTGGATGTACCTTGGACTTTTAGCGGCTCTTTTCTTAGGTTTACACAACTTATGTAAGAAACATGCAGTACAGGGCAATGAAGTTTTTCCTGTTTTGTTAGGTACTATCTCCTCTGGATTTTTATTACTCCTACCCTTTTATTTCGGTTCTGTGTTTTTCAAAGAATTCATGATTGATATCGAATTCTACATTACGGATATTCCTCTGAAAACTCACGGTTTTATAGCTATAAAGTCAGCAATAATGGCAGCTTCATGGGTATTGGCATATCAGGCATTAAAACATTTGCCGATTACTATAGTAACACCTATACGATCTGCAGGTCCGTTTTTTACATTTATAGGTGCTATAACCATATATCAAGAAAAGCCGAATTCTTGGCAGTGGGTCGGATTTTTTCTTATCATATTTTCGGTGATTTTATATTCAAGGATTGGTAAAAAAGAAGGAATACATTTTAAACGAAATAAATGGATATTCGCTATAATAGGTGCTACTTTTTTAGGAGCATCAAGTGGTTTGTACGATAAGTTTTTAGTACAAAGTTTAATACTGAACCCACAAACATTACAATTTTGGTTTTGTTTTTATACAGTACTATTACTGCTCATCATTCTAACCATTACTTGGTTTCCCTATAAAGAAAAACGACAAGCTTTTAAGTGGCGATGGACGATACCTTTAGTTGGTATACTTTTACAAATTGCAGATTATTTTTATTTTAAAGCTTTACAAGATCCAGAAGCACTGATTATGTTGCTTTCAGCAATAAAGCGGAGTCAGATATTAATTGCCGTTGTAGTAGGTGGTTATATTTTTAAGGAACAAAATAAGCGTAAAAAACTTGTGCCCTTAGCAGGTATTATGATTGGCGTGTTTTTAATTTTGTATTCTTAAGAAACTACTTTGTTTTTATATCGTTGGAAAATACATTTCTAGAATGGGTTAGCCCAATTGTTGGCTGTATCTTTGTTTAAATACGTATTCTCAATAAGCGAAAAATTTTATGTCTTTTAAAAAATTAAACCCTTACATACTTGAAACATTAGAAGGTTTTTCAATAGAAGAGCCTACTACATTTCAAAAGAAAAGCATTCCGGTAATAAAGAGTGGAGCAAATGTGTATTGTATAGCACCAAAGGAAAGCGGTAAAACCACCACTTTGATACTAACTACTTTACAGAAACTAAAATGTAAAGCAGAGGGTAATGCACCTAGAGCCGTTGTCGTTGTTGAGAATAAAGAAAAAGTATTAGAGCTTTATGACGAATTTTTAAAATACACCAATTACTCCTCACTAAGAGTATATGCAAGTTATAAGGAATTACATATAGACATTCAGAAATCAGAGATATTTGAGGGTATAGATATACTTATCACTACCCCAACTACACTTCATAAATTATTTTTAACCAATGGCGTAAGTACTTCTCAGTTAAAAATTTGCAGTATTGATGATGGCGATTTTTTAATTCAAAAATCAGATTATACGGCAATGATTACGGTTGCTCAAAGTATCATGAAATGTCAGTACGTTATATATTCAGAAAAAATGCATCCTAAATTAGAACGTTTTGAAGATTTCTTTATGGAGCGCGCACATCATGTTAAGGTGTAGTGAATTACTAATTATTTAGAGCCTTGGTTATTTTATCTCTTTCTGCTAAAACTTGGACTGTACTATTATAACCTATTTCAAAAATGGCATCAATATACCTCATGTCAAAGGTGGCAAATTCACAAAGCGCTTCTGGGGAGATAACAAAATCGCAATCTTGAAATTTGGCAAGCGAATCTGAGGCTGATTTAATTTTATAGGCTCTATCCAAGACATTATACGAATGCTTTAAATCTTTTATTTTAATATCCTTTAGTGCGTTTACATAACTGCCGATTATTTTGTCGCATGATGGTATTAAAGGTTCAATAGGGAAATTATTCAATACACCTCCATCAACATAGAAAGATCCATCAATATCTATTGGAGAAAAAACACCAGGAAAAGTTGCAGATGCAAGCACCGGTTTTATCAATTCACCTTCATCAAAAATCTTTAATTCCCCTTTAATAATATCTGTTGCTGTAATGAATAGTTTTTTAGGAAGGGACTCAAATGAATCATGAGGGAAGAATTTTTTGAACTCATCGTAAAACTTCTCGGTGTCTAAAAATCCGGGTTTTCTACGAGCAAATTTATTGGTATGAAATATTGGAATTACTTTAAAAAAATCTAAAATTTCTTTCCATTTAACACCGCCTGCATATAACGCTCCAACAATAGCACCAGCGCTTGTGCCAGATATATGTGTAGGGTAAATACCATTTTCTTCTAGTGCTTTAATAACACCAATATGTGCCACTCCCCTAATGCCGCCACCTGATAATACTAGTCCTACGCTCATGGAATTGATTTTACTTTTTAACTAATCATTTTTGAGCAATAATCTCAAATTTCACTAATCCGCCGTTTATTTCACCTTTTTGCAAGAAACCATTTTTATAATAATATATATTTTCATGATTCTTAGCATTTATCTTTTTGTATGTGTGATTTCCTAATGGCACAATGGTATTAAAACTTCCATCTTGCTCAGAATAACAACGCTCAATATCAAAAGGTTCATTAAAATATAATAAAATAGTCGCGTAATTAATTTCATCTTCAACTACCTTTTCCTTTTTATCATTTTTGGTGATTTGATAATGTTTTACTTCCCAATTGGTTAAAATATCTGCATATGGTTTATTATTTACATCTATATAAACATTGGCTTTTTTTAATTTATTCCGTTCATAGGTAACATCGTATTTGTAGTTTACTTTGATTTCTTTTAGAATCTTGGTAGAAATAGTTGTTACACTTTGATAATGAGTTTTTGTGTCGGTAGAAGTCTTTGTAGCCTTTAAGTTTCCAATAACTTCATTTTTATTAATGATATCAAAAGTCAAGGTGTTTTTAGAAGCATTTATGGTGTTAAATTGATTGTAATCGGAATTAAAAAAAAGAAGAGAACAAACAATGATGTATTGGTAAAATGAAGACATGTTTAAATAATTGAGTACAACCTATTGGTTGTTTGGGTAAAATTAAAAAAATAGCTAGTTACCAAACCTGAGCAATGTCATGTTTTTAAGAATATGAAATACAAAAAAAAGCACTTACGTATTATTGCGTAAGCGCTTTCTGAATTTAAACCTAAAAAATACTATTCCATATCAATGATACCTACAACTTCATAAGCTCTAGAACCATCTACTTGAACTTTCTCGTAAAGTATGTTAGCATACTCATAGTATGTTAAACCATCAATAGTCACTTTCTCATACCCATCTGGTAATTCATAAACCAAAGTTCCAATTTCTGGCTCAACAACCTCATATTGAGCATTAGTTTGTTGATAAAATGTTCCTGCCACATTAAAATACACATGATTATTATAATTTATTCTAACAGAATTAGATGGTAAGGTTCTTATTCTAAAACCAACTTTTGGAGCTATAGCGATATACCTACCTCTAGAAGCGGTATAGTATCTATTGTTAGAATAATAGTAATCTTGACCATTATGCCTAACCACCGTTCTATTAGGAACTGTTCTTACCGATATAACTTTTTTTGTAGGTGTTCGGTAAACTACTTTTTTACTTGAAACTCTACCTGGTGTTTTTGTTACCGTTCTCGAAACTGTAGTTTTTGTAGTTGTTCTTTTACGTGTTTGTGCTGTACTTGGCAGTGCAAATGCAACTATAAATAAACCTAGTACTACGTATGTTTTAGTATTTGTTTTCATCGTTTTAAATTTAAAAGATTAAACTTTTATTTTACGTTCAATACTAAGACATATAATTATAGTTGTGGTTTAATTTGAAACCTCGCAAATGCAGAAGAAATAGACCAGAAGGTGGATTCTATCTACGAATCTTTCAATTTTATAGAAGTAAAAAAGTTCACCTTTTTAAGTAAATGATAAACTGTGAGTTGTATTTATGAATGATTGTCTTTTTGTTGGTCCTCTAGTACTTTTCGTATAGACTCGCTATCCCAATGGTTATCATATTCTACGATGCCTCTTTTAAAATCTTCGTTAAGCAATCTTTCTTGCTCTTCTAATTCTTTTCTGGCTTTAAAAATATAATTATCATCTTGCACAGGTTCTGCAGCCAATCTTCTTAAACTACTCTCATCATATTTAATGAAATTTTGAACCTGTTGATTTAACGTGTATTTTCTAAAACCTAACTTACTAAGTACATCTTTAGCTAAAGATAGCGATGTATCTAAAGATTCACGGTAAATGTTTTCCATACCCATGTTCAACAATTCATAAGCATCATACCTATTTTGTGCCCGTATCATGAGTTCTACATGTGGATATTTCTCTTTAACCAATTTTGTAATTTCTTTGGTAACACTGGGGTTGTCTATAGCGCAGATTAATATTTTAGCTTGAGCAATACCTGCGGATTCCAATAAGTCTATTCGAGTGGCATCACCATAATATACCTCAAATCCCATTTTACGAAGAAAGTCTACCCTGTTAGAATCTTGATCCAAGATTGTAGCCTCTATACCGTGAGACCTTAGAAAACGCCCAACGGTACTTCCAAAATGTCCGAACCCTACTAAAATAACATTTTGCGATTTTGCAATATGGTCCATAGGTCTTTTTATAGATTCTTTGGTACCTATTTTCGGTAGAATTAGTCGTTCGTTGATAATGCTAATAATTGGTGTTATTGACATTGAAAGCGCCGTTATTACCAATAAGATATCCATTTGTTCCTGTTCAAGAATATTCAACTGAAATGCAAAGGATAATAATACAAAGGCGAACTCCCCTATTTGTGCCAAGCTAAAGGTTAATAATAGTTTCTGGTCAAGCTTCATTTTAAATACACGACCAGTAATAAATAGAACCAATGCTTTTATTAAAATTACGGCTACCAAAATTCCACCAATGGTCAATGGCATTTTTGCGATTACAACGAAATTTATGGAAGCGCCTACGGCAATAAAAAACAAACCTAGTAATAGATTTTTAAAAGGTTCTAAGGTGCTTTCAAGCTCATGTTTATATTCGCTGCTCGATAATACTACACCGCCTAAAAAAGCACCTAATGCAGGAGAAAGACCTACATATTCCATTAAAGAGGAAATGCTAAAAACAATTAATAATGCCGAGGCTATTAAAAGTTCACGAACACCTGTTTGCGCAACCTTGCGAAGCATTGGAACAATTAAATATTGCCCAGCACCAATAATCAATACTACCGATAAAATAATTGCCAGGGTTTGGTACCCCATAGGTAGCGTATCTAATAAATTACCAGCGTTTTCATGAGTAGTGGTGGTTGATACTGCATCTGTATTGGCTAGCAAAGGAATTGCACCCAACATAAATATAACTATGATATCTTGAAATAGTAAAATTGAAAAAGCTGAATTACCAAACGTGGTTTCCATTAATCCTTTTTCTTTTATAGTCTGCATGGCAATCGCTGTTGAAGATAATGCTACCGCCATAGAAGTAACCAACGCTACTTTCCATTCAAAATCTAAAAGGGAGAAAAATATAAAAGAAAGAAGCATGGTACCGGCAACTTGTAGGCCTCCCATACCGGCAATTGTTTTTCGCATGTTCCAGAAATTTTTTGGTTCAATTTCCAGTCCAATTAAAAACAGCATAACGACAACTCCAAATTCAGCAAAATGGAGAATGTCTTCACCTTCTTCGCCAATAAAGCCTAGTACATAAGGACCAATAAGAACACCTGCCATTAAATAGCCTATAACAGAGCTTAGTCCAAATCGTTTTGCTATAGAAACGCATATTATTGCTCCCAGTAAGAAAACAATTGCGTCGAAAAGAATACTGCCGGTCATTTTGGTTGGTTTAGTGTAAGCCTAATTAATGCAAAATTTTCAATAAGATTAAATAAGAAAATTTAATGTTGCAAGCTATCAATGAGAGAACTGTATTGAGTTCCATAAACTTCAAGTTCTTCATCGGTTAATTTATAGGTTCCCATAACTAAAAATGGCTTTTTGTAAGTCATGAGACATAAATTTGCAGTTTGCTCAAAAGGTCTTAAAAATTCTGTAATTGTATAGCTATTGATACCTTGGGTACAATATAATTCTTTACTTCCGCCAGTGGTTATAGCGTTTAAGCATATTTTAGAGCTTAGCGCTTTGCCATTAGGTCCGTAAGCCCAATTAAATTCCAAAACCATATCTATCCATTGTTTTAGCAATGGCGGACAGCTATACCAGTACATAGGATGATGCCAAATGATAACATCATGCTGCTCTAATAATTTCTTTTCAAAAGGAACATCGATAAGAAAATCTGGATATTCTTCGTACAAATCGCGAAAAGTTACTCCTTCTTTATTTTTAATATGATTTACTAAGACCATATTTGCCCTTGACTTTTCAAACTTTGGATGAGCAAATAAGACAAGAACTTTTTTCATATTTCAGTAAGTTAAAGAAAGATTGCTAAAGCTGCTTATTGTTCGGTAACCAAATTAAAAGAGATTTTTATTCCTTCTATGATCATACCTGTACCAATAATGGCAATGATTAAACCCATTATTTTACCAATCACAGAAATAACATTGTAGCCTACAAGCCTAACAATTAAGTTACTTAATCTAAAAGTAAAATATGTTAGTAAACTCATGAAAGCAAAAATCGCAATTACTATAGTTATATGAACAGGTTGAGCACTTGATACAAAGTTCATTGCTGTAACAATCGTACCTGGACCAGCTAAAATTGGAATTGCCAATGGAGAAACCGCAATATTTTCATCAATATTTACATGCTTAATGTTCTTAACATTAGACTGTTTTGATTGCAGCATGTCAAAACCAATATAAAATATTAAAATTCCACCTGTAATTTTAAATGCAGGAATGCTAATATTAAAAAGCTCGAATATATATTTTCCTAAAAGGACAAATACCAGAACGATTATAAAGGCAATGATATTCGCTCTTTTGTTAATGTCGGCTTTTGTTTTTTCATCGGCACCCTGGGTAAGCGATAAGAAAACCGTCATGTTTGAAATAGGGTTTGTAATCGCAAAAAAGCCGGTAAAAACAGCAATAGAAAATGTAATTAAATCATCCATAATGTTGCAAAGTAATCTGACGGGTACAGGCTTTGAAAATAACCATTTCCTTCATTTAAAAAAAATGCAAAACTAAATGAATTTTGCGACGTGCAATACATAAGTATACTAAAGCATTGCCAAAATTATAACTAGTTCAATATAGTCATAGTTTTTTTTAATAACCCTTCAATTTTTAAAGCATCATAAGCATCTGCGTGCGCTGTAGCATATGAACCTTTATCGTTATCAAAATACTCACCTGATTTTGCTAAATCTGTCATACTTAAATTGTACAGAATGTCAACGCCTTTTTCTGCAGGAGACCAATGCTGCCCGTAAGCTTCTTTAGCCATTTTAGTATTTAATAATGAACCCGGATTTACCGCCACTACCGTAATTGATGGTTTTTTTTCCGCTAAATAAAAACTCCACATGGTTAATGCCAGTTTGCTTTGTGCGTAAGCTTCGTTTGCGCCCAAGCCTGTTTTGCCTTCTAATGCTTGTACATTTATAGTAGATTGCGCAGCAGAACTTAAATTCACAATTCTTGGTGCGTCTGAGGATTTTAAATTTGCTATTATACCATTAGTTAATACATAAGGTGCAAAGTAATTTACCACAAACCGTATGTCTGTAGCGCCACTATTGCTGTTTGTCATTAAGACACCTGCATTGTTGACCAAAACATCAATTACCGGCATTATTTCAGCAACCTCTTCAGCCATTTTTTTTACTGCATTTAAGTCTGAAAAATCCGCTAAAAAACCTATTACATTTTCATTATTAGATTGCTGTTTAATTTCTTTTAAAGTAGCGCTTAATTTAGCATCACTTCTACCGTGAATGGCTACAAAGTGCCCTTCATTAGCCAAACGCAAGGCTAGTAATTTTCCTATGCCGTCTGTGCTTCCTGTTATTAATATATGTTTCATTGTATTTTTTATGTTGATGATAACTGGCAATACAACTATTGCCAGTTTTATAATTTTATTTTTGTTTAATATAATAAACTACGCTTGCTCTAATTAGAATGGTGCAACGGTATCTTTAGGACCATCAGGTAAACTCCAACGTTGGCGAGCCGTAACGTTTTCTAATGCAACATCTTTAATGGAGTCGCTGCTAATATTTCCGTAACTACTGGTACTACCACGTGGTATTTGCATACGGTCACCATACAGCCAAACTACTAAATTACTACGTTGTCCGCTTGTAATTGGATGTGTTGCGTGTGGTACATTACCTCTGTGGATGATGGCTTTACCGGGCTCGAACTTTGTTTGAACTGTTTTACCAGAAGCTTTATCATAAAAATCTACCTCAGATCCTGTAAACGTTTCATCTGGTAAGTTAATATTAATATTTAAAGTTGCTGAAGACGCATCGGTATGCGCATGTAAATCCTTGTCTTTATCTGGATTGTATTGTATTGAAAATCCAAAAGTCTGATTATCATAACCGTAGGTTCCCAATAACAAACGTGCAATCGGACGCATAAAACGGTCCATCATATCGTTATAAAAGGCTTGAAAATTAGGTGCAGCCAAATGCCCTTGGGAACGTGGATCTAACATCATTCCATATCGGTTTAATTGTATGCCGTAAGGCGCGCGTTTAGGTACTTGAGAATTTGCTACAGCTTCTAAATAGTTGCGAAAATCTGCTAAGCGATCTAAATCAAAAAACTGTGCCACATAAACACCAGGTATAATTTCTTCCCATAAATCGGCCACAGCAGATTCTTTTTCTGGGTTTTCCCAAGCCTCTTTAATGGCTTTACGTAAACGTGGGTCAAGCAAAGTTTCGTCAGGAACTAGTAAATCGTTTTTGTTTTCAATCTCCCACTCCGCCCAAGCAGCTTCTAATAATTTACGGTTTTCATTCCAAAATTGAGAAACAGAAGGATCGCGTCTTAATGATAATTCTCGTGATGGTAACTCTAGAGCACGAGCTTCTGCAAGTGCGTTTGTATATTCTATTGTTTTCATAATTATATGTTTTAAATATAGCTACTGCTATTGTTGTTATTATTTACAGCAAAACTAAGCACAAATACCTGTTTGTTTTTGGTAGTAAAATTGGTGGTTTTAGTAAAAAACAAGGTTTGACTTTGTTAAAAAGAAAAATGCCTCAAAATTGAGGCATTTAACGCTACTAATCAACATAAGGATACATTGCAAATCCTTATTCAATTTCGTTCTCAACGACTATTTTACCAATAGCTTTTCCGCTTTGTAAATGTGCATAAGCATCACCAACTTCTTCTAGTGAAAACCTGTTTTCATCTAGTATAGGCGTTAAGTGTCCTTCGTTAGAAATTTCAGCTAAACGCTCTAAAATAGTACCGTGTTCATCTCTTTTAAAATTATGTAACATTGGTATTAGCATAAATACCACGTGTAATGATGCTCCTTTAAAGTGTAACGGCGTTAAATCTAACTCACATAACGACACCGTAGTTGAAATGTGTCCGTTTAAGGCAACAGCTTCAATAGAATTGTTCAGGTTTGCTCCACCAACAGTATCAAAAACCACATCAAAACCACCATCGGAATATTTTGCAGTATAATCGGCTACTTTTTCAGTTTTAAAATCGATGAAGGTTGCTCCAAATTTTTCAACAATTTCTTTTTGATTATCACCAGTACCTGTAGCAAAAACTTCTGCTCCAAAATACTTTGCCAATTGTACCGCTAAATGACCAACACCACCAGAACCACCGTGTACCAGTACTTTCTGACCTTCTTTTACGCCTGCTCTAGTTAAACCTTCGTAAGCTGTAATAGCTACTAATGGTAAAGCTGCAGTTTCGCGCATTGTTAAGCCTTTTGGTTTGTGCGCTACAAGGTTGCTATCCGCTACAATATATTCCGTTAAGGTTCCTGGTAAATCGGCTAATCCGCCAGCACAACCGTAAACTTCATCGCCTACTTTAAAACCTTCTACGCCATCACCAACCGATTCTATAATTCCTGAGAAATCCATACCTAATAAGGCTGGTGTAGCTGGTGATAATGGTAAGTCAGTTCCCATATTCTTAATCATAGTGTCGATTGTATTTACACTAGATGCCGCTATTTTTACCAATACGTGATTTGCCTTTACTGCTGGTTTTTCAATTTCTGATACTTCGAAATTTCCGTTTTCTCCGTAGTTGTTTATAAGCATTGCTTTCATAATCTTTCTTCTTTTTATAGTTATAATCTATTTATCTGTGGAAATATCTCTAGCCTTAGGACAGAGACTTTATTTTATTCGCTATTCGCTATTCGCTATTCGCTATTCGCTGTGCGCAACACGCTCTACGCAAACTGCGATATGCGATTGGCGTAAAGCGTATAGCGCAAGGCACTCGGCGCCATTAATTTACTTCTTGAATATCCATTACCATTTGTTCCCAATTTTTTTGGTTGTTATGGTCAAACTGAGCGCCATTTTCATCTGCGTAGGTGAATCTTTTTATGGCAGGTGTTCTGCTCGTAGCCTGAAACAATTGGTAGGCTTCTTCTTTTAAAGCCTCTCTAATTGGTAAGTCTATGGATGCATAAACTGCACGTTTACTAGCTGCAATAGAATCTGCCGGAAATTTAGAAATGCGCTCTGCCAAAGCATCTACATAAGGTCCTATTTCATCTGCATCTAATGCTTTATTAATAGTTCCGAACTTTTCAGCTTCATCCGCGTCCCAATCTCTGGCTCCTAAAATAATTTCCAATGCCTTACCTAAACCTGTTTGTCTTGCCATACGTGAAGCGCCACCACCACAAGGTAAAATGCCCATACCTACTTCCATTTGCATAAATTTGGCTTTTCCTCTTGCTGCAAAACGCATATCTAGTGCCAATGCCATTTCGTGTCCGCCACCACGTGCAAAACCTTCAATTTTTGCTATGGTTGCTTGTGGTACATTGCTTAATCTTTCTAAAACAGACTGTAAGTCCAATAACTGTACTTCGTTTCTTGGTACCGCTTCCATAGACATATCTCTAAGCAAGTTGGTATCATAATGACATACCCAATATCCTGGATTTGAAGATTCAAAAACAACTACTTTTACGCTTCTATCGCGCTCTAATCGTAAACAAAGACTGCTTAAATCTGCAAGCATTTCTTGTCCTTGTACGTTCACAGGACCAAAGTTGATAGTCACTGTTAAAATTCCACCTTTTTGTTCTGCCGTAAATGTTTGAAAATTCTTGTATTCCATACTATTGAGTTTTTGGTTAATTATTGTTCTGTTTTTATTACAGTACAAAGTTACCTAGGCACTCAAGCTTTGGATAAGTAAAAAACAAAGGGCTTTTAGTAAAAAAAGAGGTAAATGGTAATTTATTAGGAAATACTTGCCTTATAAGCACCAATAGTCATCCCCTTATAACTTTGGAAAGTCTTGTTAAGGTGACTAGAATCTGTAAAGCCTAATTCCATTGCAATTTCAGAAAACTGCAGATCCGTATATTTTAATCGGGTTTCTACGAGTTTTAATTTGTAGTTAAGAATGTACTTTTTTAGCGACGCATCAGTATGTTTTTTAAAATATTCACTGATGTAATTGTCCGCCATATGAAACTCTTCTGCCAAGTTTTTGGTGGTCAGCAATTCTGGATTGTAAATATTGGCGTGAATAAAGTTGATGATTTGCTGAATTTTAGAGGACTCCACAATTTTAGTACTCATATCAGCATTTAAAAACTGTATGTTACGGGCAATAAGGTGAAGAATTACAGAAAGTGAATTTTGAATGATAAACAGGTCGTATGATTTCTTTTTATCGTTTTCTGCCGCCACCATTTTTATCAAGGATAGTAAATGTATTTTGTCCGATTCGGTTTCAAAACGCATTTCTCGTAATTGATGACTTTCACTGTTTAGAATCCCTTCAATTTTTCTAAACCAATCGTTCACCGGAAGATTTACATTTTGTGGTGCATCTCCCCTAAAAAAGCTTTTCAAGAATTTAATGGCAATGGTAGTAGTAGCCGATTCCGGATTTACGATATAAATATCGTCCGGTACAAAAACAAAAATGCTGTTAGCCGAATAGTTTACCGTTTTGCCGTTAATTTTTATGGTGCCACTACCCTTTTCAAAATACACAATCTCAAAAAACCTGATGGTAGTGTATTTACAAAACTCAAAAAAGGTTTGGTCTTTGTACTCTTGAATTACAATATTTTCGATTATTGTACGTGGCATAGGGCTTTAAAGTTCTATATAATTTTTGCTTCGGTTTCAAGCGCTAAAAATTTGTGGATGTCACTAACTACAATAGACCCTTCACCTACTGCCGAAGCTACACGTTTAACCGAACCAGAACGTACATCGCCAACAGCAAAAAGTCCGGGTAAACTGGTTTCAAAAGTGTATGGTTTTCTATGTTTGAATACCGATTCGCCATTTAAAGCATTGTCGCAAATAGTGAGCCCTGTGTGTACAAAGCCTTTAGCATCCGTGTCTATAATATTATCTAACCACTCCGTACACGGTTTTGCACCAACGAATGTAAACAGGTAATTAATGTTGTTTAGGACTAAAGTTTCGTTTTGCTTGATTTCTACCTTTTCCAAATATGTATCGCCGTCAACTTTAACGACATTACTACCTGTTAAAACTTCAATGTTATCACATGCGAAAATTCGCTGCACTAGATAGTCGCTCATTTTTGCGCCAATATCCTCGTTTCTGATGATTACATATACTTTATGCGCATGGCTTGCTAAAAACAATGCCGCCTGACCTGCGGAGTTGCCACCGCCCACTATACCTATTTCGCTGTTTTTACACATATTGGCATGCATAGAAGTGGCGCTATAGTACACTCCGGAACCTTCAAATTTTTCAATACTTTCTAAAGGTAGTCTTCTATACGCCGCACCTGTTGCGGCAATTACCGTTTTTGCTTTTAATATAGATGTGTTATTAGAATTAACTTCGTAATAACCTTCTTTGCGCGCTATGCCCTCTACCCTATGAGGCACGGAAATGGTACAACCAAACTTTTGTGCCTGTATGTAGCCATTATTGGCAAGGTCACGTCCTGAAATTCCGGTAGGAAACCCTAGATAGTTCTCAATTTTAGAACTTTTACCGGCTTGTCCGCCAGGGGAATTACTATCTATGGTCAACACTTTTAAGCCTTCTGAAGCGGCATAAACACTAGCAGCCAAGCCAGCTGGACCTGCACCTACCACTAGAACATCATAAACATCATCATCCAATTGTAATCTAACACCGGTACACGTACCAATTTCATCTATGGATGGGCGAACGGAAATCTCATTCTGACTATTAATCAAAACAGGTAGGTCAGATTCTTTTAAATTGAAAGTTTCCAATAGTTGCACCAATCCATCTTCTTTATCCGAATCAATAAAATTGTACCAAATATCATTCTTATCCATGAAATCACGAATAGCGTAGGTTTCATTGGAGTGTTCAGAACCAATTAGCTTAATACCCTGAACATTGTTTTTCAGCGCGTCTTCACGCAATAAAAATGCATTCAGAAGTACATCGCTAATATCACTGAACTTGGCAATGGCACTTTTTAGGTTTTCAGGACTTGTTCTTATAAGCTGCGTATTTGCCAAGGTTTCACCACAAACCCCAACGGTTCTGTGCGAAAGAATACTACTAGAACCTGAGAATTGATGCCTGGTATGAATGGCAATATTTTCATCTTTTTTATCAGGGTCTATAATTCTGATTCCGCCAGTGAGCACCACAAAAAAATCATAATGCTGATCTCCAAAATCTAAAACTACCGTTGGCTCCTTATAGAACTCTATTTCACCATAATTCTTAAGTTTTTCTACCTGAACATTGGTTAATTCAGGAAATTTTGGATCGATCATAATTGGTTTGATTGTTTAGATAGTGATAAGCTTGAACATAAGATAATGTTTGTAATCTATTTTACCTCATAATCTCCATTACTACTTATGTAAAGAATTGTTTCTTTAGCGGTAGAAATGATTGAAGTCGCATTCTCTTCCGCTCCAAAATAAGAACCGGACTGCAACTCATTTTTAGTATCTTTTTTAGAAAACTGATGTGTTATCTCACCAGAAATTATCACTGCTCTAAAATTAGGACTTAAGTTTTTAATCTTTCCATTAAAACCAGCTGGCAATTTTAAAAGTGCGGCACGTAGCTGATTTTTTTGATGACTTCCCCATAAAAAGGCAGTTTGCACATTACTCTTTTCAGAAACCCATTGGATGTCGTTAGCGTTTAACCAAACCAAGTTTGTTTTATCAACATTTACAGGTCTTTCATCATTATCAAAGGCTTCTGATGTTGGTTTTACCAAATATGGACCTTCTTGAATGTCTAACAACGCCATATTTTCTTCACCGTCAGCAGCAGTAATATGCGCTTCGCCTGCTGGCTGTTGCCAATAAGAACCTGCCGGAAGCCATTGTTTTTCGGCATTTTCATCATCATTGTGCAACAAACCTTTAATTACCACACCTCTATAGGTTATATTGTGAATATGTGGTGGTGGTGAAAATCCTTTTTTGAATTTTACCAAAAATCCCGCTGGTTCGTTTTTAGTTCTGTCTCCCCAAAGTTCACCTGCTGCCGGACTTTTATCACCTCGAAGCGGATTTAACCAACCCCATTCTACATTATCTGCAGTTACCACCTCGTTTACCGATTTTACCGAATCTGTTGTTGGTGTTTGTGCAGTTATCTTGATACTTGCAAATACCACCGTTACAGCTAAAATTGTTAATATATTTTTCATTTTATTTTCAGTATCTAAATAGTTAATCTTGAAATCCTTCTAAAACAATTTTACCTTTTGCTTTTCCTGTCTCTAAGAAAGCATGGGCTTTACGCATATGCTCTGCGTTAATAGTTCCAATATTTTCTCCTAAAGTGGTTTTAATAGTTCCGTTGTCTATCAATTTAGAAACCTCATTTAAGATGTTGTGTTGCTCAATCATATCTTCCGTTTGGAACATAGAACGAGTGAACATCAACTCAATATGAGTAGACACAGCTTTACCTTTAAAAGGCATGACATTAAATGACTTAGGGTCATCAATAAAACCAAATTTACCTTGTGGTTTAATGACTTTTACAATCTCGTCTGCGTGTTGCTCGGTAGCATTTAAACTCACAATATAATCAGGGGCAGGTAGCTTGTATTTTTCAAATTCCTCACTCAATTTATTTTTGTGATTAATAACCGAGTCAGCACCCAATTCTTTTAACCAATCTGTAGTTTCTTCACGGGAAGCCGTTCCTATAATATTCAGTTTTGTAAGCTTCTTGGCTAATTGTACCAAAATAGAACCAACACCACCTGCAGCACCAATGACTAGAATAGATTTACTGGCATCATCGTTTGCAACTTCTAATCTATCAAACAACATTTCCCAAGCCGTAAGAGAAGTTAATGGTAAAGCCGCAGCTTCTGCATAAGATAAGCTAGATGGTTTCTTGCCCACAATACGCTCATCTACCACTTGATACTGCGCATAACTTCCTTGTCTCGTGAAATCGCCCGCATACCAAACTTCGTCACCAACATTAAATAACGTAACATCATCTCCAACTTCTTTTACAATTCCGGTAGCATCCCAACCAATAATTTTCCAATCATCGCCTTCAACAGGCATTCCTGCTCTTACTTTATAATCTGCTGGGTTTACAGAAATTGCTTTTATCTCAACTAGAATGTCTTTGCCAATTGCTTTTGGAGTATCTATTTCGATGTCTTGTAGAGATTTTACATCCTCTATTGGGAGGTTCTCCTTGTATCCTATTGCTTTCATTTTATGTTGTTTTTTAGAATGATAAGATTACTTCCAAGTAACGATATCATCAAAGTTTCTTCTAGATTTACCAAATTCTGGATCTGCTTTTCTGTAACCGAAAGCAGTCATAAACGATAGACCATATTTATCGGTATCTACACCAAATTTCTCCTTCAATAAAGCTTCTGCGTTTTCTTGATGAAAACCTTCAATAGGACAAGAATCGATTCCTGTTAAAGCGGCAGCGGTCATCATATTTCCTAAAGCGATATACGTTTGCTTTGATGACCAGTCAAACAATTTTTTGTCCGTGTCCAAATCAAAATCACGTTCTTGAAATTCTCTATAAAATTTAGAATACATTTCAATTACATCAGCAGGTAGTTGCTTTACATCCTTCATCATATGCATGATATATTCCGAATCGTGCTTTACCATTGGCGCTTTCATACTCAAACCTAATACAAAATGGCTAGCAGTATCTAATTTTAGAGGTGCCCCCCATGCTACAGGTTTTAATAACTCTCGTAATTCTTTATCCTGAACTACTATAAAATGCCATGGTTCAAAACCAAATGAACTTGGTGATAAATGTGCTGCTTCTAAGATGAATTTCATGTCATCATCAGAGATAGTTTTAGTAGCATCAAATTCCTTTGTTGCATGTCTAAAGTTAAAAGCGTTGATGATCTCTTCTTTTGCGATGTTTGGTGTGCTCATTATTATATTTTAAAATGTTGTTTTTTTAATTTGATACAAATGTATTGGTATTACTCATATCTAATCATGTACATAAAAAGGTGATGTTTGTATAAATCAAGGTTTATTTGACTAGCTGAATGAAATATTCACGTAAATACTATAGTTTTACACTATAATTAGATAAATATGGAAGTTTTAGAAGCTTATAAACCTTTTGAAATACAAGAAATTGAATTATCTGAGTGGAAGCAACGCCCGGTTAAGAACAATTTTTTTGAGTTGGTCTTGGTAAAATCTGGCTCAGGAACCCAGTGTATAAACTATAATGAATCACCTTATAAAGAGGGAAGCGTTTTTTTGTTACCCCCTTTAAAATGTCATTCTTTCACCATTAACGATACTAGTAAATTTGTATTCTTAAAATTTACAGATTCATTTTTTAGAGGTGTAAATAAAATACAGATTGATAGAAATGAGTGGTTTAAAGAAGCTTCGTACATATTATCTAACTACAATCAATTACCAGGCGATATTTTAAAATCTGAAACCGATAGATTACATATTGGTAATTTATTTGAGATGATTTTATTGGAAACAAGAAATTATGGAGAAGAGTCCGTTACGCTTATTACCAGCTTAATGACCAGTATTTTAGAAATACTAATTAGGAATATTAGAAAGAGTAATTATTTTGATACTGATGCAAAAGTATCTGAAGAAAGAATCACAAAAATGCTAACCTATATTAATGAGAATATAGATAAAACCGACTTGTTAAAAGTTGAAAATTTAGCAGATGTTTTTATGATGTCTCCTACGTATGTGAGTGAGTATTTTAAAAAACAAGTACAAATGCCGTTGCGGGAATATATAATAAAAGCAAAATTGAAATTAGTTGAAATTAGACTGCTTAATTCTGATTTTACCTTAACCCAAATAGCAGACGATTTAGGGTTTACAGACGTCAGTCATTTATCAAAGACCTTTAAGCGTTATGTTGGCATATCTATTAAAGAATTTAAAACTAATGGAAACTACATGTTATTAACCAGAAATGCATGTACAGGATAAATTTATCAATAACATGCAATCATTTCCATTTGTGTAGACTCTTTAATAAATGTTCTATTCAATATTGTGGTGGCATCTATAATTCAGCGGTTTAGTACGTGCCGTATTACAAGAATTACCAATAACTCTAGAACTACTTGCAATTATAAATGCAATAATTTCAGCTATCGCAATCTCGCCATCAGTATTTATTTCACCAAACAAACACTTAGTTCTATATATATATATATATTTATGAGGAACCGAAAGCACGTTCACTAGTAAATGTTCCCAGTCAATCGTAGCCTTAGTAAAATCATATACTTTTTAATAAAGTCAATTCCAGCTCAACTAACTACTCCACCAACAATACGAATCATCTTATTTGTCATCACAGCTTTTACCTGATTTTAAAAATATGGGTCAAATGAAAATCATATAAATGCATATATTTTTTAACATATTAATAATTTCTGTAACCAGAATAATTATGTCGTAAAACCTTTTAACTATTAACTCACAACCCGTAAAAATTAATTCAATACCAATAACGTCAATTCTTATTTTAATCTAGTTAAAAGACTGTTTTCATTACCTGTACCTTGTATTCAAATCAAAAATAAACACACTATGAAATTAGAAGATAAGGTTATTATAATAACGGGAGCATCAAGCGGAATTGGTAAAGCAACAGCAATAAAATTGGCAGAAAACGGAGCCAAAGTTGTATTAATGGCAAGAAGTGAAGATGAACTGAACGATATAAAATCACAGATCAAAAAAAATGGTGGAGAAGCTTTAGTTGCAACTGGAGATGTCACTAAAAAGGAAGATTTTCAAAAAGTAGTATCAAGAACAAAATTAGAATACGGTAAAATAACAGGCTTGGTTAACAATGCCGGTTTAATGCCACTTTCATTTGTAGAGAAATTAAAGACAGATGAATGGGAAAAAATGGTAGATGTCAACATTAAAGGAGTGTTGAATGGTGTTGCAGCGGTTTTACCTGAACTAAAAGCCAACAAAGGTGGTAATATTATTAATATCTCATCAATGGCTGCAAATAGATATTTTCCAGGTGGTGCAGTGTACTGTGCAACCAAATCTGCAGTGAAAATGTTTTCAGAAGGACTACGCCAAGAATTGGCACCGAAATACGGAATTAATATTACCTCTATAGAACCTGGGGCAGTAGCTACTAATTTGACAAGCACCATTAGTGATGAGGATATTAAGGAGATGATGAAAGAAATGCAAAAGATGGAAACATTAGAAGCAGAAGATATTGCAAACAGCATCTACTATGTTTTAACACAACCAAATAGAGTAAACATCAATGATGTGTATTTGGTACCAAGTGAACAACAATAAATAAAATTTAAAAACAAGTTATGTCTACGACAACAAAACAAGATACATTCAAAACAATTAACCCCACTACAGGAAAAACACTGTCCACATATACGTATATGACAGATGATCAAGTAGAGGAAAGTATACAGCAATCTCACGAAGCTTTTTTAAAATGGAAAAATAAAACAGTAGAAGAACGTGGCGAGGTTATTAAGGCTATAGGTAAAGAATTACAGAATTATAAAACTGAGCTTGCCGAATTGATGACCGATGAAATGGGAAAACTATTGAAGCAAAGTGAACAAGAGGTTGACTTATGTACATCAATTTGCAACTATTCAGCAGAGCATGCACCGGAGTTTTTAAAGAGTGAAGAACGACAATTAACTAATGGGGGAAAAGGAATTATCAACTACTCTCCTATGGGAATTATTTACGGAATTCAACCTTGGAACTATCCAAGCTATCAAGTATTACGATATACTATCGTAAATCTTATGGCAGGTAATAGTATTCTTTTAAAACATGCTTCGAACGTAACAGGAACAGCGAAATTATTAAAAACCATTTTTGATACCGCTGGTTTGCTAGCAGGTCTTTTTAATGTACTGGTAATTGAGCATGAACAATCTAATGCTATTGTTGAGCATAAATTAGTAAGAGGTGTAACCTTGACAGGTAGCCCTGTAGCTGGTGAAAAAATAGGAGAAAAAGCAGGTGCAGCACTTAAAAAGACTGTTCTAGAATTGGGTAGTAATGATGCTTATTTAGTTTTGGATGATGCGGATATTGACCTCGCTGTTGAAAAAAGTGTAATGGGTCGTATTTATAATAATGGAGAAACCTGTATAGCGGCAAAACGATTTATAGCTACCGAAAAAGTTTATGATGAGTTCAAAGAAAAATTTGTGAACGCTATGAACGCTTTAAAAGTTGGTGACCCAAAATTGGAAGAGACCGAATTAGGACCAATGGCGCGTGAAGATTTAAGAAAGAAAATTCACGAACAAGTGGAAGAAAGTATTGAAAAAGGAGCTGAAATTTTATGTGGTGGAAAAATTCCAGAAGGTGAAGGTTACTTCTACCCTGCTACCATATTAGGAAATGTTTCACCAGGACAACCTGCGTATGATGATGAGCTGTTCGGTCCTGTGGCATCGTTAATTAAGGCAAAAGATAATGAAGATGCAATGCGTATAGCCAATGATAGTAGATTTGGACTTGGTGGTGGTATTTTCTCTATGGATGTTAAAAAAGCTACAGAACTAGCGGCAAAACATTTTGATACAGGGATGGTATTCATAAATTCTTTCGGATTAGCAGAGCCTTCTATGCCCTTTGGCGGTGTTAAAGATTCAGGATACGGAAGGGAGCATGGCGGATTTGGAATGAAAGAATTCGTTAATGTAAAGTCTATTATTATAATGGATGAGAAGTAAAAAAGCAACAAAACAAAAGGCAGTCATTTGACTGTCTTTTGTCTATTATATGAATTCTATTTTTATAAACTTTAGTTAAAAAATGAATGTTCATTCTTTTTTTGTAATACCTTTGAATTGTATAAAAATAGCATATTGAATTTTCTGATGTATCCCGTGTATTAACTCATAGATAACTTCAGACATATTTAAAAATTAAATAAATAACTTATGAATAAGTCAATTAATTTAAAACAACGTCCGGTAGGTACTCCTACCCTAGCAGATTTCGATATTATAGAATTAGAGAATAACTTAAATGTATCTGAAGGTGAAATACTTTTAGAATCAAAATATATATCTGTTGACCCTTATTTGCGTGGTCGAATGAGCGATGCAAAATCTTATGTACCTCCGTTCAATGTTGGTGAGCCAATTAGCTCAGGTATTGTAGCTGAAGTTATTGAAACCAAGAACGACAAATTCAAAAAAGGTGATTTTGTATCAGGTTTACTGCAATGGAAAGAGAAGCAAATTTCTACTGGCGAAGGCTTACAAAAAATAGATAAAAGTAAAGCATCATTAAGTGCCTACTTAGGTATTGTTGGTATGACTGGCTTAACTGCCTTTTTAGGTCTTCACGAAATAGGTAAACCTAAAAAAGGAGAAACTTTAGTGGTATCTGGTGCTGCTGGTGCAGTTGGTAGTGTTGTGGGGCAGATCGGTAAAATACTTGGACTTAATGTTATTGGTATTGCTGGTACAGATGAAAAGATTGATATGTTGAAATCTGAATTCGGATTCGACTATGGTATCAATTATAAAACTACTAAGGATATGAAAGCTGCCATTAAAGAAGCGGCACCAAACGGAGTCGATATCTATTTTGATAATGTTGGGGGACCAATTTCCGATGCTGTTTTATTTAACATAAATCAGTTCGCACGAATTATCATCTGTGGCGCTATTTCGGTCTACAACAAAACCGAACTACCTATGGCTATTGCTGTACAACCTTTCTTGGTTAAGAATAGTGCTTTAATGCAAGGGTTCATTGTTTCTAATTATGCAGAAAAATTCCCTGTAGCTATGAAGCAATTATCTACATGGTTGGGTGAAGGTAAATTGACATATAAAGAAACGATTGTAGAAGGATTTGATAACACTCCGCAAGCATTCTTAGATATGATGAATGGTAAGAATAAAGGAAAAATGATAGTTAAAGTCTAAACATAAGACTTGATATAAATTTATAACTTAAAACAAAAAACAATGAAAATATTATTTGTATTAACGTCTCACGATCAATTAGGAGACACAGGAAAGAAAACTGGATTTTGGATTGAAGAGTTTGCAGCTCCGTATTACGCATTATTAGATAAAGGTGTAGAAATTACAGTAGCTACTCCAAAAGGCGGGCAAGCACCAATTGACCCAAGTAGTGATACCGAAGATGCTCAGACAAAAGATACGAAGCGTTTTAAAGATGATAAAGTTGCTCAAGACGCTATTAACCATACAAAGGTTTTAGCCGAAGTAGACGCGTCTGATTTTGATGCAGTTTTCTACCCAGGTGGTCACGGACCGCTATGGGATTTAGCAAACGATGCTACCTCAATCAAATTGATTGAAACGTTCAATGAACAAGAAAAACCAATTGCTTTTGTATGTCACGCTCCTGCAGCTTTAAAAGGTGTAAAGGGAAAAGATGGTAAAGCTTTAGTAAATGGTAAAAAAGTAACCGGGTTCACAAATAGTGAAGAAGCGGCTGTTCAGTTAACTGAGGTTGTTCCTTTCTTGGTAGAAAACATGCTACAAGAAAATGGCGGAATCTATTCTAAGAAAGAAGATTGGGCTTCTTACGCTGTACAAGATGGAAATCTTATAACAGGTCAGAATCCAGCTTCATCAGAAGTAGTAGCAGAGAAATTATTAGCTGCTTTGAAGTAATAGCATTTCATGTTAAATTTAAAAAGCCCGTAAACTTATGTTTACGGGCTTTTTTTTTAATAATTAATCAAACAGTTGCAATCAACTTTCTTCTAATAAGGCATTTACATCGGTTATTAATTGTGCTATTGACGCTCTATTTAATCCGTTATAAATACCTCTTATGTGTTTGTTCTTATCAATTAATAAGAAGTTTTCTGTGTGTAAAAAGTCATTGATATCCTTTGGAATACCTAAATCATTTTCTACAAAATATTCGTTTCTACCTAAGTTGTAAATTTCAGTTTTGTCACCGGTAACCAAGTGCCATTTAGAATCTATAACTCCGTTCTTTTCAGCATATGTTTTAAGAACAGAAACCGAATCTATGGATGGAGTAACGGAATGTGAAAGAATAGCTACTTCCGGATGATCTAAAAAGGCTTCTTGCACCTTCGTCATATTATTGGTCATCTTCAAACAAATACCTGGACAACTCGTAAAAAAGAAGTCCGTAATATAAATTTGATTATTAAATGATTTTTGCGTCAATGTATCTCCTAATTGATCCACCAATTTAAAATCTGGAATTTTGTGAAATTGTTTTTCTTCTTCAGTATTTGGAGTTATCCAATGAGGTGTAAACGATTCACCATTGTAATATGGCAAGTGCTCTACCCTACTGGTTTCAGTTATCTGAATATTTTCCTTTTTCACTGCTTCTTTACAACTAGCAAAAATTATAAAAAACAGTATTATTACAATTGACTTATTCATCTCTTTTCGCGATTTCATCCCTAATAACAACTTCATCTTCTAATTGATAGCAAGAATTGGCTCTTCGTAACCCAAAAATACGTCCGTTTTTGGCTTCGTAATTTACATACAAGGTTCCATTTTGTAACCATGCTTTTTGTAAACCCTCTTCCTTTCCATTTAACAATTGTCTTTCTTTTGCCAATTGCCCGTCTGGATACCATTTCTTTTCAACCCCGTTCATATTACCATTAACGTAATTAGCATCTTGCGCTAATTGACCATTTTCCCACCAGCTTTTATAAGAACCTTCAAGTCGGTTATTTTTATAGTGATATGCCACTCGTAAAACTCCGGCTTGAGACCATTTTTGGGCTTCACCTTCTCTTTTACCTTTTATAAAACCCACCTTTTCTGCCAAAATACCATTTTCATGTAAGGCTATTGAATAACCATCATAAGGTGAGTTTTTATAATACCAAGTTCCTTCCAATTGATTTAATGTCAACTCTTCTTTAAATTTAGTTTCTTGCTTAATTTCTATTGGTTTATCCACCAAAGTTTTGGGCTCTGTTATATTCTTACAACCAACTTGAAAAATCAGTATAAAACATATGATATGGAAGTGAACTATTCTCATTATTAATATCCTTGGTAAGGACCTGCAAATGCTAAGTATGATCCTGTTGTTGAATAAACTTCATTTATAATATGGTAATGATATTCTTCTTCACCATCAGTGTATTGAGTAGTAGTGGTATGTCCGCCAGAAGCATCAAGATCTGAAGGATAATCTCCTGTTGAATTACATTTACGGCCATAAAGAAAAACACCGTCTAACAATACACCTACTAAATTTTCATCATCATCCGAGAACGCTTTTGGCTCTAAGTGATAGTGATAAACACCTGGACCAATATGAGCCCCTGTCCAATCTAAACTAGCCGCAGCTTGGTCTAAAGCACCACCACCTTCTTGATCATTAAAAATAGAAGAGCCACTTACAGCGATACCAATAGTATTCAATTCTGTTTCAACAGTACTACCAGTTAAATTAGGAGTAGCATCTACACGAATGGTAGTCGCATTATTATTACTAGACATAATGCTAGGTGTCGTAGCGACGTCAGATTCTTCTCTGTATAAGGCGTTACCTTCTCCCCAATAAACGGTTTCATGATTTGGTAAACCTGTTGTTTCAATTACAACTTCAGAACCATCTAAATATACAGTTACCGCATCTGAATTAAAGGCAGCATATGCAGGATGTAATTCTGTTACAACTTCTTCAGATTCATCTTCAGAGTCATCAGTACTGGCAATCTCTTCTGTAATGTCATCATCAATACTATCGCTACTACATGCAATTAATGTGATGAATGATAATGCCAAAACAAATGACACTTGGGGAATTCTTTTTAGACTATTTTTTTTCATAATATTTAATTTGAGCTTGATTTCAGCGATTTAACACTACAATACTAATAACTAAGTATATACCAGATTTCAAAAATCAGTGAACTCCGCGTTCTATTAAGTGAATCTGGTTTTAGATTAAGATTATATATTTTCGCTCACCGATTTTTCTCTCAATAGCAGTATATTTTTAATCAATAGACCTAAACAAATACTTGCTATTAAACCTAAGATGATTAAAGAAGAAGATACGCCTGCACTTTGTTCGGTTTTTTCAATGAACTTATTGTCCTTTACCACCAAAGTAATAGTATGGTCATTGGTTTTATCTAGGGTAAAATGATCTTTAGCAAAGCCTTCTTTAAATATCATCAGGGTACTTTGATTTCTATTGATATCGCTAAATACTTTGTTAGAAACATTTACGGAAGTTATCTCTGTCGGTAAATTCAAAACCTCAAATACAACTTTAGTTTCATGCCCTAGTTTAACCACGCCTTTACCTAAAATAATTTGCTCGCCATTATTAAAAGTAAACTGAAGATTATTTTTAATATGGGATATAACCATTTCTTGAAACTCCTCTGGTGTTTTATAAGGGGTCTCAGCAAAATGAGTTCTAACCTCTTGTTGAAAAGCAGTCAACGATGCGTTGATTTGTAAAACCCATACGTTGTTCTTTTGCTCTGCTAAAACAATGGTTGACGCATCGGGACTATGGGCAAAACTGCCCATAGTTGTCCATAAAAAAATCAATAATAAGATATACTTTTTCATATCTATTTAGTTTACGTAAGCACCTTTTAATCCATCAATAAAGTTGTTATTACCAGCTGCATCTACATGGTAATGGTAACCTCTAGTATCATCAGAATGTCCTCTTAATTCATCTAAGTCTGTAGCCTCTACACCACTACTATCTGCCAATTCATAAATTCCATATCCGTCCAGAGCATAGCCAATTAAGGCAGCATGCCCGTCATCTTGTGCTATTTTAGTACTAAATCCTGTTGCTGCGTGGTAATGATACCCTTGGTGAACATTTATATGTCCGCCAGCATCATCAAATGGAGCTAAAGTATAGGCACCCAGAATGTTGTCTACGGGAGCAGGCGCAGAAAACTCAATACCGTTTAATGCTACTCCACGTGTTGAAGGAGCTGTAGTTATTCCTGGTCCACCTGGTCCACCACCTGCGGTAGTAAATAGCACAGGAGAATCTTGCGCAACGGGAGTGATAGGAATTGTCCAAGTTTGTGTTAAATCTGTAATGTAGGAAGGAAGACATTCAACACAAAAATTTTCGTATTCTTCACCAACATCAGGGTTGGCGGCATTTTCACAATCTTCTTGGGTATCTGTAATATAAATATCTCCGTTTGCATCGTACATCATCCAATTTGGATCATTATAGAATGTTGCCATATTTTCAACGAAAGCACCATCTACATCATATACTTCTCCACCTTCAAGCCAAATACCACCTGCTGTAGCATCATCTTCAATATTACCAGGGCACCATGGTCCCATTTCGTGATCTCCAGGTAGACTGGTCGTAACTATCTGATAACAATCTGTAGATGTGCCATCTGATAAAGTACACGGCACCGTTGTGATAGTGACCGAACCGTCAGTCGTATAAAAATAAGAAGCGTCAACACTTACTGTATTTGTATCTTCATCGGTAGCGTCATTGTCAGTTTCTGTGTCATCCTCTTCAATTACAGCCTCATCTGAAGTTGAAGAATCATCGCTACTACAGCTAATAAAACCAATAGCTGTAAAAGCCAATAGGAAGCAGGTTAAAACAAAGTATTTATTTTTTTCTATCATGATATTGAGTTTTAGATTATTATTTAATTTGATTAAGGTCTATGTAATTCTTGATCTAATTTTGTTGCAATAGTCTCAGTTTTGAACCTTAAATTTTTGGCAATCGATAATTGATCTTTGGTTCTTAAAAGTCTATCTATAACACCGTTTTGATATTCTCTACTAACCAATAATTCTGGATAATTAGATTGATTACCATAGTTTTTAACTCGCTTGTAGTTGTAACTATTTTCAGGTAAAATTTCTAATAACGAAATATATTTTTCTATTACCGGTTTTAACCGATTGGTAATAATATTTTCAATTTTAATTTGTTGATTATTAAAGCTATCTAACTCGTTAGGGTAAGCAGCAATCAAATATTTAAGAGAGTCACTTTCAATAAATTCAAATTTGTTAGTAGCGTTTATGGAATTAATAGCCTCGTTTCTTACAATGGTTTTCTCATAGTTGAGATTAACAATTAACTTTTTGGCGTCTTGCGTTAATTCTTTTGGCTGTACACCTAGATAGTTAATTGTGTTTTGAAGCATTTGTATGCTCTTTGTATAATCTACAATAGCACTATCCAATACAATTAAATTTGTATCCAGCTCTTGACTTAAACTTTTATAAATTTTAAGCTCTACAACCCTATTTTTTTTAATTTCGTTTAAGTTGTTGATTTTCCAGGCAATCAATAGACCTACTACTATTAACGCTATTTCGCCAAGCGCGTAAATAAAGTATGTTTTAAATTTTTCTAGCCTTAATAATTTACTTCTAACCTTTCTGAACAATACCATTGAAAGCTATTTTGTAATCCGTTGTAAGACTTTTGTGTTTAAATAAAGCTCCATGATTTCTCACGAAGCTTTGAGCTAACATCAACAACAATTATTATCTATTTAGGTAACTATTTACTGCCGCAGTTCTACTTGTGGCATGGGCATTTAATTCATTCACCGCATTCTGAAAATCTGCACTAGAGTTTAAAAAGGTATACCCTTCAGTTTCAGAAGTTGCATAAGGTTCAATTAGCGCAGAATAGCTAGCATATAATGCTTGTACCGTTGCCTCGTTAAAAGGACCTTCAATAACTTCTTGAACGTAGGCATCATACTTAGCTTGGTAAACATCATCAGTATACAAGTATGATATTAATGGCCATTGAGATGCTGTAATATTTGAGAAATCTAACGCTGCAGAGCCTTGTTGTTTACCTGTTTGTAGAGCTTCATTATTGTCCCATGGTATCCACGTTAACTTACTGTTATCGGGATTATTATATAGATAGTAGTTGTGAGACATTCTACCATAAGTATCCCAATTTTGTATAACGGTATTGGTTGCCAAGTATTTCAAGAACACATCTGTATCAAGTGTTGCATCTAAATTTGTTCTCCATGCTGCAGCATCTGTTGTTCTTGACGCATCATGTAGAATATTTAAAAGACTTTCTACATCAGAAAAATCGGCATCATCTTCATTTGTCTTTTTAACATATTCATCTTCATCATAAGTACCTGCGGCAAAAGTAGCGGCATCACCATCTGGCTTATACAAATTTCCATCATCGTCAGAAAACTGCTCATCTATTACGGTATCATCAACCTCTTCTACAAGGGTATATAGTCCAAAATAAATAGGACCATCTCCATGATCAACATAAACCGTATAAAATGCAGTGTTAGAAACTGCTAAACCGGCATTACGAAATACATCTGCAGCTACTTTTTCACGTAGCATTGATTTATCGTCAAAGTTGTTTTTAAGGCTTAATTTTTTAAATCCATAAAAACGTTGATTATCAATTTGGGGGTAATCATCTTCAAACTCATCAAAATCTAGTTTAAAGGAAAGTTTTAAGTTTCCTGCTTGCCAAGTAGATTGTAAGCTAGAATTACCTTTAAATCGAACACCAACTCTATACCATTCTATACCTTCATAGAATACTTCTGCAGGAACAAATATAGGATCCTCATCAGTTGATGTAGTGCCCACTGGTCCGCCTCCTTGGCTAGATCCGCCAAAGGAACCATAAAGAGATGTCATGTTATCTAACATACTTTCCCAACGATCCTCGGTTATAACGATATCAAGGCGCTTTACCGCATTATCTTCAAATACCTCGTCAAAATCTGGGTCGGCATCTTTACTGTGTGTTGCCGTGGTCCAATCTGTAGCTTCAAAATCGGTATCGTCAACAGTAGTACTAACTTCTTCCTCTTCAACTATTTCTTCATCATCCTCGTCAGTACTTGTTACTGTGTCATCATCACTACAGGCAATAAAAACAGAAATGAATATGAAAAATAAGATCTTTTCAATCGGAAAAACAGACTTGATATCTTTATAACTCATGTGTAAAATTTTAAGGGTTAATTTGAATTAGTTTCTAGGTCTTCCTTTTGGTTTAGGAGCTTTTTCTAATTCTTCTTCAGTAAGAAAACCATCTTCATCAGTATCAATTTTATCGAAATCATCTTTTAAAGGTCCTTTTACTTCATCTTTAGAAAGTTGACCATCTTCGTCCTTATCCATTTGCTTTAAAAGCTCAGTAAATGTTGGGGGCTCTTTTTTTTCGCCTTTAGACTGTGCGTTAACTGCTACTGTTCCAAATGCAACTAACATGGCAAATAATAATCCTGTTTTTAATGTAATACGTTTCATATGTTTTAATTTTAATAATTAATATTCCAGAACAAAGATGTGAGAAACTTCAATGTAATATGAGCGCATTAAGTGTTTGCCGTTTACTTTTAAGTGAAAGACATATTTTAGACAGCGAACACTTTAGTTTCACCGGTTTATAGCCTTGTTTACGGGGTTTGTTTGAATTATTATTCCTTTTATTTGCAACATGAACAGACATAAGAATTTTATATTTCACGTAGCGCTATGGTTACTGATTTGGTCAACTGCTTGGATTTTTAGTGGCAGTGATATTCAATTTGCAGTGGAAAACGGAATGGCTCTCGTATTTCAGATTTTAGTTATTGCCATATTAATCTACTATACGGTTCCTCAATTATTATTAAAGAAAAAGTATATAGCATTTACTATTGTCTCTTTGATCACAGTTTTTGTAGTCACCTTAGTGTTGACTAACGTTTTACCAAACCAGATACTTGGGTTAGAAAACGTAGACCAGGTGCCAGGACCTAGATTTGGACCGGGACCGGGAGCTGGCGGACCAGCGGCCGGACCTAGATTTGAAGACGGACCGCCATTAGATGTTAACCGTAGGCCACCATCACGTTTTTTCATTAATCTGTTATTGATTGCAATTGCTTATGTGATAGCCACGCTTGTTGAAATATTTCTATTTGCTCAACGAAAAGAAGAGGAAATAGTTATCAATAAAAATGAAGCTTTACAAACAGAATTGAAGCTGTTGAAATCACAAATTAATCCACATTTTTTATTCAATGCCTTAAATAACATATATGCATTGTCTGCAATAGATTCTGGAAGAACACAACAGAGTATTAGTTATTTGTCTGATATGCTTAGGTATGTATTATATGAGTGTGAGCAAGAGATTGTACCGCTTTATAAAGAGATAGACTATATTGAAAATTATATAAAATTGTTTTGTCTTAAAAGCAGTAAAACATATCCTATAACGACTTCTTTTTCTATAGAAAACCAGAATATTCAAATTGTACCCATGTTATTGATTCCTTTTTTGGAAAATGCCTTAAAGCATAGTAATATTGAAAAAGTAACGGGCACATTTATTAATCTAAAAATTAATGCTACCGAAAATAGTATTGATTTTGAACTAGAGAATAGCAAGCCAGAATTTAAAGTCGTAAAGGATGATGTTGGTGGTATTGGAATTGAAAATGTAAAAAAACGTTTGGCAATTCTATATCCAAATCGACATGAATTAGTAATAAACGAGACCTCGCAAGCTTTTAAAGTGAATTTAAAATTACAATTGAATGAATAGTATAAATTGTATAGTCGTAGATGACGAAGAATTGGCACGTGCCCTACTAATAACTTATATAAAAAAGTTAGATTATTTAAATTTGGTAGGCCAGGCTGAGAATCCGTTAGAGGCTTTACAATTAATGAAAGAACATGACGTAGACGTTTTGTTCTTGGATATACAAATGCCCGAAATTAAAGGAACAGATTTTGCCAAAATGGTTGATTCCAATACTAAGATAATTTTTACCACAGCATACTCACAATACGCCTTAGAAGGCTATGAGTTAAATGCAGTTGATTACCTATTAAAACCAATAACGTTTGAGCGTTTTGTTACTGCCGTAAATAAAGTGAAACCGGGTAAAATCATTGAAAAGACCGATACCATTACTATAAAATCTGGCTATGACCTACATAAAGTAAAATATGAAGATATTCTTTATGTAGTTAGTGATAGTGAGTATGTTACCTTCCATTTAGGTGATAAGAAAATAATTAGCAATCAGCGATTAAAAGCTTTAGAACAAGAACTGCCGAGTTCTATGTTCATGAGAGTTCATCGATCTTATATTATTAATAAGAATAGCGTAACGGGATTAAAAGGTAGAGACTTACTTCTTTCTGATGTTATTATACCTGTAAGCGATTCGTATTATGACCAAGTAAAAGAAGAATTGTTTTAATCGAGATTCCTTTCCATTCTTATGCTTTGCAATAGTTTAAAATTTATGAATTATTCAACATATCTCTAAGTGTCTAATTTTTAGCGTACTATCATCACGACCGTTAAATTGTGAATATCTATTACATTTTTTGACGTTGCAAACTATGGCTAACGAGTATATTTAGCACCCCAAAAAAAATAGAAAATATGAGCGCAACTTGGTATGAGTGTAAAATAAAATATAGAAAGCTTGATGAAGCTTCAGGTATGTTGAAAGTGAAAACAGAACCTTTTTTGGTTGATGCTATTTCGTATACCGAAGCAGAAAGCAGAATTACAGAAGAAATGTCGGCTTATTTAAGCGATACCGAAGAAATAAAAATTACGAATATTAAGGTTGCTAATTTTGCTGAAATTCATCCGTTCGAGAATTCAGACAGATGGTTTAAATCAAAAGTATCGTTAATTGCTTTTGATGAAGAAAGTGGCAAAGAACGTAAAACCAATATGTATTTATTGATACAGGCTAACGACGTAAAGGAAGCTTATGATAATACCATTAGTGTTATGAAAGATACAATGGGTGAATACTCTGTACCTTCTATTGCGGAATCTCCAATTATGGATGTTTTTCCTTATTTCTCTGGTGAAGAGGATGATATGGAGCGTGTAGAAAAATTCAATATTATTAAGGATTCTATACCTGCAGTAGCAGAAGTTATTGAGGAAGATCCTATTGAAGCTGAAACCGAGGCGGAAGTAGAAGCTTAAGACCTAAATTCTCTAGGGCTTTTACCTTTTATTTTTTTAAAGGTTCGGTTAAAATGAGATAGATTTTCAAAGCCACAATCAAAAGCAATAGCCTGTATGTATTTGTCCGTAGTAGACAAATACATACAGGCTTGTTCTATTCTTGCCAAATTTAAAAAGGTAACAAATGAATGACCAACAGCACTTTTAAACCAGCGACAAAAGGATTGTTCTACCATATTTGTGCGCTGAGCCATTTGTGGTACCGTTAGTTTTTTATCTAAATTTTCAAGAATATAGCTGGTAGTAGACTTTATCTTGCTCTGCCCTTTTAAGTTTATAATAGAACTATGATAGGTCTTTGAAGAGAGGTATTTTCTATTCGTATCTTTAAATAGGCGATGTAATATTTGAAGTAAAACGGCTAACTGATCTACCTTGTGCAAAGCTACAAAACCATGTAGTAACCGTAGCGTTTCTTCATCAGGAGTAATAAACTGAATACCTCTTTCCGCTTCTTTATATAAAGGAAATAACATATCACATTCTTTTAAAGAACTAAAAATAGCAGCATGAAACTGTAGTACCATAGCCTCATACTTTTGCTTCGTATCTTGAACCAGCGAGGTATAATTATGTGGTAGGTTAGCGCCCAAAAGCATTAAATCATTTTCAAAAAAAGGCATGATACTATTGCCTACAAATCGGGTGCCTTGCCCCTTTATTATAAATGTAAGTTCTAACTCAGGATGATAATGCCAAAAAGGTTTAAAAGCATCTACTTCTAGTGTAAAAAAGTGAAATGAACTCTTGGTTTCTTGTAATCCAATTTTTTCTATAACAAGTTTCATATATCTTATATAAACATATAATAAGAATGAATTTAGTTAATAATGTTTAAATATGCATAGTATTGGTTAAAATAGAAAAACTAAAAGGCAAATGACATTTCTAAATTTACAGAACTAAAATTAGGACTATGCAAGAACATGATTTGCTTGACAGACATTATAAGCTTTCAAAAGAACAGAAAGATTTTTATCAAAAAAATAGATATATTAAATTGAAAGATGTTTTTGATTCAGAAACCTTATCCTATTTTAACAATGTAATTTCAAAGAAGGTTATAGAGTTAAATAGAGCTCCTAAGCCCTTAGAAAAAAGGGATACTTATGGTAAAGCTTTTGTGCAGTTATTCAACTTATGGCAAGAGGATGATGAAATTAAATCATTTGTATTTTCTGAACGCATGGCAAAGATTGCATCAGATTTATTACAAGTTGATGGTGTACGATTATATCATGATCAAGCATTGTTTAAAGAAGCTGGCGGTGGTATTACCCCTTGGCATGCAGATCAATACTATTGGCCATTAGAAACAGATAAAACTATAACCGCTTGGATTCCACTTCAAGAAACTCCGTTGTCTATGGGACCATTAGAGTTTAGTGCTGGCAGTCATGAAATAATGGATGGTAGAGACTTATCTATAAGCGATGAAAGTGAAAAAGCAATTCAGAACCGATTAAAGGTTACTGATTTTGAACATGTTATAGAGCCTTTTGATATTGGAGAAATTAGTTTTCACTCCGGTTGGATTTTTCATCGTGCAGGAGCTAATACAACCAATAATATACGAAAGGTTATGACCGTAATATATATGGATAAGGATATGAAGCTAAAAGCACCTAGTAATGAGGGTCAACAGAACGATTGGGATACTTGGTGTCCCGGAGTTAAAATTGGTGAAATAATAAATTCACCATTGAACCCTATTTTATATTAAATGAATACCATCAACTATTTATATCCTCATTGGGGAAGTGAACATTTAACAGCAGCGGGATTTATTAAATTGATAACTGATCATGGTTTTCAAGGTATAGAAATGAATCTACCAAATGATAACGTCTTTGAAATTGAACTATTAGATGAATTACAAAAAGCAAGAAACCTATATCCAAATTTCACAGTTGTTTTGCAGCAAGTTTTACCAGTAGAAGCAGAAACAGTTGATGAATATATTTCAAATGTTTTAAAACAATTAAAACGAACATTGCCATATCAGCCAGATTTTATAAATTCTCATACAGGAAAAGACCATTATTCTTTTGATGAAAATTGTAAAATCATAGAAGCAGTAGAATCATTTTCAGATATAAATAATATTCCAATTTATCATGAAATACATAGGGGTAGATTTACTTTTCATTCCACTACTACCCTTGCCTATTTAGAAAAATATCCTGATTTGAAATTAGTGGGAGATTTGTCTCATTGGTGTGTAACCTCTGAAAGCATGTTGCAAGATCAAGAACACATTCTCCAAAAGATTTTTCCACGTATTAAGCACATTCATGCCCGAATAGGTTTCGAGCAGAGTCCACAAGTAAACAATCCGTTTGCGCTTGAATGGGAAGATAGTTTAAATCAATTTACGGTTTGGTGGCAACAAATAATAAATGAGCATCAAAATATGGAAGATTATACCATTACTCCAGAATTTGGACCTTATCCATATATGCCACAAACTCCGTTTAACCAGATGCCATTGGCAAATCAGCAAGAATTAAATATTGAAATGCGAGACTTCTTAAAACGAAAAATAACTATTTATTAAAATGAGTTTGAACATAAAAAAAGAGGACCAATTAGGTCCTCCTTTTTGTTTAAAATAATAATTCTCTTATTTCATTATAAGTACGTCGTTTATAACGTGTACTACACCATTAGAAGCTTTTACATTTCCAAGAACAACTTCAGTCTTATTCCCTTTTTCATCTTTTAAAACAATTTTATCTCCATTAAGACTTGCCGTTAAATCTTTTCCGCCAACCGTTGTAAATGTATACTTTCCATTTGCTCCCTTTATAGCTTCTACCAGTTTATCGCTAGTAATTACTCCAGAAACTACATGATACTGAAGTACCTGGGTCAATAATTCTTTGTTATCTGGTTTTCCTAATTCTGCAATAGACATTTTTTTAGGTAGCTTCTCAAAAGCATTATTTGAAGGAGCAAAAACAGTATAACTTCCAGGTTCCGATAACATTTTATCTAAATCTGCAGCTTTCAAAGCAGAAACCAATGTAGATAGTTCTTCGTTATTGCTAGCTACTGCTGCAATACTGGTTGCCATCATTTCTTTTTTCTTCGTTTCTTCTTTTACTTTAGCCTCTTCAGCTTTCATATTACTTTCTTCCATGGAAATTTTCTCTTCCATAGCTTTTTTATCAGCGTCTTTTTTTGCTTGGTCTTTACATGAGCTCAAAGCAAGAACTACTACAGCAATACAAACTAAATTTTTAATATTTCGAGTTTTCATAATTAACTATGTTTATTTATTTACGTACTATTTTAACTTAGATTTCTATTATTGTCTTGCATTGAAATATTCTATTAAAGTATGTTACATTCAATGGATTTTAATATGTGAGGAATATTGAATTTATACCGGAACGTTATTGGTATGTTGTCTTCTTTCCCAATTTCTATGTTTAGCGATACTGCTTACAAAATTAGATGCAGTGTCATTAACATGAATAGCTTTGTCTTCTTTAAAATCAACTACGAAGGAAGCATTTAATAGCTCCTCACCTTCATCATTTACAGCAATGGCTTTGCAATACTTAAAAGTCTCATTTATAAACTTTAAATATTTTCCATTATTAAGCAATGTATTTATGGATTTCTCACCACCAGGAATGTAGATTGCATCAAATAGTACACTTTCGGTAGTCGCAATTGCAGCATCAACTTTATGTGACATACCTTCGTCACACTTTATGGAACCACCGTGTGGAGCTACAATTTTAACTACAGCACCTTCTTCTTCTAATGTTTGTTTAAAAGGTTTGAAATTCTTCATGCTAAATCCATCGGCTGCTAATACAGCTATTTGTCTAGTAGCAATACTGTCAAATTTGGTGTTGGCCATGCTCAGTGCTTCAGACTTCTCTAAATAAATTTTCTTCTTACCAGGTTGGTGTTTTTCTATATCCGCATCTGCTCCTATGGCTTGATTAATAGGTTTATCTATAGTAGATGGTATTTCCATACCAAGTCCTTCCGCTACTTCTTTAGAGAGGTCGGTATCAATTTGTGAAATCAGCCAAAGCATACGTTGTTTAATATGATCATGGTTACATTTTCCTAATTCAAAAGTATATGCGGCAACTACATGCTCCTTTTCCCAATCTGCTAGACTTCTGTAAAACAATGCAGGCTGTGAGAAGTGGTCATTAAAACTTTCACTCCTTGTTCTTATTTTCTTAGCATCAATACGCTCTTCATAAGAATGAAAAGCTCCTTCAGCCATTTTTGAAAGATGTGGACAACCCCCACTTAAACTATTTGGGAAATATGCTGTTTGTCCTTTAGGTATATCCATCTGCATATGGGCATCACGCTGATTATTATGCGTTTCCACAATAGGACGATTAATTGGAATTTGATGAAAATTAGGACTACCCAATCTAGATAACTGAGTATCACGATAAGAAAATAAACGCCCTTGTAATAAAGGATCATTTGTAAAATCTATACCAGGAACTATATGCCCAGGTAAAAATGCAACCTGTTCCGTCTCTGCAAAAAAGTTTTCTGGATTTCTGTTCAAAGTCATTTTACCTATTATTTTAACAGGCACCATTTCTTCAGGTATTAACTTTGTTGGATCCAATAAATCAAAATCATATTTATGCTCATCTTCTTCAGGTACAATTTGTACACCTAATTCCCATTCTGGGTAGTGTCCTGATTCAATAGCATCCCATAAATCTCTACGATGAAAATCTGGATCTGCACCATTTATTTTTACAGCTTCTTCCCAAGTAACTGAATGTACACCCAATTTTGGTTTCCAATGAAATTTAACGAAATTAGCTTCCCCTTTATCATTGATCAATCTGAACGTATGAATTCCAAAACCTTCCATCATTCGTAAACTTCTTGGAATTGCACGGTCGCTCATCACCCAAATATGATTATGAAGAGTTTCTGTAGTTAAAGAAACGAAATCATAAAAAGTATCATGCGCTGAGGCAGCTTGTGGAATTTCTTTATTAGGTTCTGGTTTAACCGAATGAATTAAATCAGGAAATTTCATGGCATCTTGAATAAAAAATATGGGCATGTTGTTCCCAACCAAATCCCATGTGCCTTCTTGTGTATAGAATTTTACAGCAAAACCTCTTACATCTCTTGCCAAATCTGGAGAGCCTTTAGAGCCTGCAACCGTTGAAAAACGTGCAAAAACAGGAGTCTTTCTTGCAGTATCAGTGAAAATACCAGCTTTACTATATTCTTCTAAACTATCATAAAGCTCAAAATATCCATGAGCCGCGCTACCACGAGCATGTACAATGCGTTCTGGTATTCTTTCATGGTCAAAATTTGTTATTTTTTCACGTAGTAAAAAATCTTCTAATAACGTTGATCCACGCTCACCAGATTTTAAGCTGTTATTTGTGTCATTGACTTTTAAACCTTGGTTGGTTGTCAATGCTTTACCGGACATATCCTTTTTGGACTTCTCTAAATCCTTAATTTTTTTAGTGTCAGTTTTATCGTTCTTCATAGTGTTAGGATGTTTTATTCTGAACAATAAAATTATAAGTAACCAGTAGTTATGATTAGCTGTGAAAAAAATAAAAAGAGCTCAAATAAGAATAAATGATGTAGTTATATCTTTGTAGGATTGAATCTTAAGAGTTTATAGTTCAAAAAAATAATAGGTGAATTGAATTCAATTGGAATAAGATATATTAGTGATTTTAAACAACCGTTCTACCTTACCTAAATTTAAAATTGCAGTATCACCTACTTTTTTAGAAATCAATATTCTGGCAATAGGAGAAAGAAACGATATTTTATTTTCAGCAATATTTGCTTCATCAACCCCTACAATTTGAAACTCTTGATCAGTTTTAGCAGAATCAATCAATAAAGAGACCGTTGCTCCAAACCTAACTTCATTTTTGGGTTGTTCTTCTAGGTTTACCATTTTTGCACTAGAAATGCGTTCATTCAATAATTGTAATTTGGCGTTTATTAAATTACTGGTTATACGACGTTCCTTTTCATTGTCATTTGGTAAAGATTCCTTTTCATTTTGTAATTTTTGTCGTTCTTCTAACAGCTTATTAAATCCATTTTTAGTCACGTAATTAACTGCTCCTACAGGTAAATCTGCCCTTGGCGGTACCATTGGTATTTCTTCTTGATCTTCTTCTTTTACGAACCCTCTACTCATTACTCTGTAATTTAGAATAAAGTTAGCCACTGGGCATGGGTAGCATTAATGAGATTCAATATTTAATTACCTCAATTGGTAATTTTTAATGAATGGAAGGTAGCATATCCTATTCCTAACAATAAATTCAAATTCAATGTGATTATTACACTTCCAGTTTCATTATATTTAGGTACTTAATAAACAACAACAAAATATGAGCTCAAGAAGAAATTTTATAGAAAAATTATCTGTTACCGCAATAGGTTTACCACTATTATATAGTCCGGCACAACTATTTGCCAATGATACGCAACCTTATGATGGACCAATTTTAAAGGTTGCTATTATGGGATTAGGTAGTTATGGTACACGAGTAGCAGAAGCAATGACATCTTGTAAAAGAGCTAAGTTGGTGGGTGTCATTAGCGGAACTCCCTCTAAGGTCAAGCAATGGCAATCTAAATATAGTATTCCGGCAAAGAACTGCTATAACTATGAAAATTTCGATGCCATAAAAGATAATCCAGATATTGATGCAGTCTACATTATTACTCCAAATGGGTTGCATAAAGATCAGACGTTACGAGTAGCTAAAGCTGGTAAGCATGTAATTTCTGAAAAGCCAATGGGTATTAATGCCGAGGAAGGTCAGCAAATGGTTGATGCTTGTAAAGCAGCTAATGTAAAATTACTGATCGGGTATAGAATGCATTTTGAACCTAAAACAGTAGCAGTTATTCAAATGCGAAAAGACGGTGTATTTGGTGATACTAAATTTTTTCAAGGTCAATCTGGATTTACCATTGGTGATCCTACGCAATGGCGTTTAAATAAGGAATTGTCTGGTGGTGGTGCCATGATGGATATTGGTATTTACTCTATAAACGGAGCTAGATATATGCTAGGCGAAGAACCTATTTGGGTTACCGCACAGGAAACAAAAACGGATCCGGTAAAATTCAAAGAAGGTATTGATGAAACCATTCAGTTTCAAATGGGTTTCCCTAGTGGTGCAGTGGCAAATTGCCTTTCAACTTATAACATGAGCAATTTAGACAGGTTTTATATGACTGGATCTAAAGGTTTTGTTGAAATGCAACCTTCCACAGGATATGGACCTATAGAGGGGCGCACCCATGAAGGAAAATTGACCCAACCACACATTACGCACCAAACATTACAAATGGACGGTATGGCAGCGTTAATTTTTGATGGTGTACAACCCATTGTACCAGTTGACGGAGAGGAAGGTGTTAAGGATATGAAAATTATAGATGCAATTTTCTTAGCGGCAAAAACCGGAGAGAAAGTTACCTTGTAATTAATACTCCATAAGTTCAATAGAACGAAAATCAATAGGGTGGCTGTTTGACTGTAAGGAGATAAAGCCACCTTTTACTTTTTTGTCCCCATTGGTCATCAACAATTTTGCTGTAGCGTTTTCACTATTATAAGTTGGGTTGGAGTATCTTAAAATTTCTTCACCATTAACATAGTGGATAATTAAACCATCTTTAATATCAATTTCAGCAGTAACCCATTGATCCCCGTGAAATGTTTTTAAAACATCAGCAGGTATGCAAGTTGTTTTATTCTGTACTCCATTATGCTCTATGAACATTCCGTTAGTGCATGCAGCACCTAAAGGGCGTTCGTCTGTTCCATTTCCTCCATGAAAATTATATTCTAAACAAACAGGAAAGGCTTGATCTAACTTTTGAGTTGCTGGCGGTTGGCCATGAAATTGAATTCCACTATCACGATAACCCCAAGTTGGAGCACCTGGTGCCGTTTCTCCCACAAATCTATACACAACCCTTAATCTATAATTGGTAAGATATTTATCATAATATACTGTACCGAACCTATCGCCAAATTCCGGTCCGTATTCATCATACCTAACTTTTAGAATACCATCTTCTACCCTTAAGGTATTGCCGAAATTTTCACCTAATTCATGTCCAGGAATTTTAATGGTCCATCCAGTTAAGTCATTTCCATTAAAAATAGAAACCCATCTTGTTTCAGTTTTGGCAGCATCTAGCTTAATTGCAGAACTTGTGGTATTAGGTACCTTTTTGTTTCCACAAGAAATTGACAGCACTAATGAAATGACAAAAAATACTTTGGTAAATGTAGAATGGATATTCATTTTCAGACAGAATTAAAAATCAATTTTAAATGTACTGAAAAATAAGTATGATTATTTAAATCTACTTGTTGTAATCTACTTCTAATATGAAATACTAAGAATTCAATGAATTATCGTTTATATATTCTAAAAACCGGGACTTGTATTGTTCAGAAACGGTGATGCGTTGTTTGTTGATAATGATTTGACTACGCTCAATTACTTCAACATACTTTAGAGATACAATAAAAGAGCGGTGTACACGCATAAAATTAGAGTTGGGTAATTCTTCTTCTAAACTCTTTAAACTCATTAAAGTTAGAATTGGCTTAGGGTTATCTTTTATCCATATTTTTATGTAGTCCTTCAATCCTTCAAAATATTGGACGTCAGCCAATTTAATGCGCAATTGTTTGTATTCTGATTTTACAAAAAGGAATTCCTTTTCATCAGATACTATAGAAGGTTGTGTATTGCCTTTTACCAAAGAGAACCATTCTAAGGCTTTGTTGGCAGCGGTTAAGAACTCGGCATAATCAAACGGTTTTAGCAAATAATCTAAAGCCTCCACTTTAAAACCCTCTAATGCATATTGGTCAAAAGCAGTTGTAAAAATTACTCTAGAATGTTTTGGAAGCATTTTAGAAAATTCTATTCCAGTTAAATCCGGCATTTGAATATCCAGAAATAATAGGTCTACTTTTTCAGTATTTAAAAACTGCATGGCTTCTATGGCGCTATTGCATTTCTTTTTCAACGTTAAATACGGAGTTTTCTCTACATAACTTTCTACTAGGTTAACAGCCATAGGCTCATCGTCAACAATCATGCAAGTAATTTGTATGCTTTCCATATCAGGTTTCTAATTTTAATAGTCTAAAAGATTTTTCTGTATTTATTTTACGGTATATCTAACTAATACTTCGTTATCTAAAATTACATTTGTTGACCATATAAATTGAGCATCTTCTTCATTATTATCAAACACATCAATAAAGTTAGTATAGGCAGGTTTATTATCCACACCTATGGTATTATTTGAAAACTCGGTTGCATTTGGCCAATCACTATCATCAAAATCTGCCGATTCCCAATTTGATGGTGTTTTCCAATGCAAAGCATAATAAGAAGTACCATCATTAGAATCTTCAGTACTGCAAGCATCACTTAATCTTAAAGATCCTTCTTCAGAAGCACAAGACAAATCCTTTAAAGGTGCTGTGTAAAATGTTTGGGCTTTCCATGCAGAATTTGTAGTAGCAATTATATCATCTTTAGAATTTTTAAAAACAGCGACTATACCACCATCTCCTGGGTGAAACGCTTGCCCCCTATTTGCCTCTGATCCTAAACCACTATTTTCTTCCCAGTCTACCAATTTCATAGCTATTGTAAAAGGCGTGTTTACCTTAAAGCGAACGATATTAGAATTGAATTGAGTAAAAGGAACATTGTCTTTGCCTACTTCAATACCATTGATGTACATTTCAAAATAGTTATCGGCAAATATGTATGCTGTAATTATTTCACCATCAGTATCAACTTCTATAACATCTGTTCCGTCTAAAGCGGCTAATGCTTCATCTGCAGATGTATATTCTACCTTTGTACACGGATTAAATAAATCTGATGCAAAAGGAAAACTTTCATTGGTAAAATTCACTTCTGCAGGAACCGTCCATTCACTGCCATCTGTAGCAGTAGACGTACCAATTGGTGCTTCTCTGCCCCTATCACACTCAAAAATGTTTTCAGTAAGAACGGTTGCTGACCCTTGAGATACAGACGCTGATCCTGTATAAGTTTCTGAATTATCAGGTGTTGTATTTTTACTGTTTTGACCATTTTTACAAGCTGTCATCGTTAAAGAAGCGAAAACAAAGAGTAGTAAAGTGTTCTTTAAGTATATCATTGAATTGTTATTTTTAATTTGAGTCTATAAAGGTTAATGTTGTTCTATCAATAATTTTCACCGTAGCCAATGCATTCATAAATACATTGTAATCTACATTTAAACTATGTTTTTTTGGTAAACTACTTGGCGTTTCTGAAAGGGCATAAAGAGCTAGAGTATACTCATGCTTGCCTTTTCCAAGAGAACATGGAGATGTATATGATATTGCAGTACCATCTTTATTGACTCCCATAAACCAATTTCCTTTAGAAGCCATTTTATATGGTATTCCTGTGGTTTCTGGATTTATATCCCATAATAGCAGATATGAATTAATCTCTGTTCTATCATTTTTCTTTGGATAATGATACATGACAACTGCTAACGATTTATTGCCTTCTGGAACATTTTCCCATGAAAGAGGAATGGAATTTTCAACATCATTTACCTTCTCTTCACATTTATAATCATCCAATAAAACACCATTCTTTATGGCGATACTAGTTAGTTTAAAATCTGAATGAATTGTTTTAAAGTCATCATGATTTACTTCTGTTATTTCTCTGTTACTATTTTTACAAGACAATAAGCAAATAAAAAGAAAGGGAACTATAAATTTTGAATATTTCATTTTCTTGGGGTATAGGTTTCAAGTTTTGAAGAACCATCAGGATTTATAAATTGATAGCTATAATTATCTTCGCTGTCCCAATTATAATTGATAATATATTCTTTGGAATCTAAACTGTAGGTTAAGGAATATGAGTTCTCTCCTAAGAATTTAAAATCAATAATCTCCGCACCTCGTAACGGTCTTAACGCAGGTCTTAATTCTTGTGTTCTAGGTTGCGGATACACTTGGTTTTCAGGTGCTTTTGTTTTTGGGTCTAATTGTACTTCGCCCCGCATACCTGCAATAAAATAGGGATATTCTTTAATGGTGTGATATTGATACGAACCATCTGGATTTGTTTTTCCTAAATATTCATCTAATGTATCTGTGGTTTCTCCATAAACCGGAAAACCATCAACAGCATAAGCAACTGGATTCCACGCACCAACTTGGTCCTGCAAATGTAGAGGTGGTAAATGGTAGTGATAATCATCTGCACGACCACAATGTCCGCCCCAATTATCTAATTCTCCAATAGCATTGGCATCTTCGCCTCTGTTATTTAAAGGGTTGAAAATGGGTATTCCATTCACCGCAACAGCAATTGCTCCTTTTAACAAATTGGTTTTTGTAGATAACGGATGTTCAGCCATTTTTGGATGCGTAGGTATTGCCCAACTATTGTCACCGGTATAATTTTGCTTAATAGGCACTTGTTGTTGCCAGTTTGTAATACCAACCATCATATCATGATCTGGTAAGCCATTGGATGAAACATAAAGATAGTTTTCGTCCGAATGTGTACTGACATCTTCAAATCTCTCAAAAAAAGCTCGCATCTCTGCAACGTTGTTTTCTGGTACTTCTAAATTATTGGTTTTAGTAGAATTCACATTTTTACAGGATACAATCAAAATAACCCCTAAACCAAGTACTCCATGTGTTAGGTACACTACTGTTTTTTGTTTTATCAGCTTAAAAACAGAAAAAGACAAAAGAAGAATACCGAAACCAATAAGCGCCCAATCAAAAATTGATAATGATTGTGAACCAAGTTGAATAGCTGTTCTGCTATTTAATGAATGAATGAACTCATTTTTTGTTTTAATAAACTTTTGATCAGCTTCTGCAAAGTCTGTAATTTGAAAAGTTTGAATACTATGGTTGCCGTCCATAAGCCAAACTTCACCATTTTCATATGAAATAAAATGAGCCTTGAATAGTTCATTTGTAGTTAACTCCCATTGTTTGGATGGAATTCCATGTCCGCCTTCATGAGCGGAAATAGAATTACTTATTAGAAGAAAAATGCAAATTAGAAATGTATATTTTTTGTGATTCATTGATTGGGGTTCTATATTCTTTTTCAGTGTTTTAAATTTCAATTTTTAAATACACAGAATAAATTCCGTTCTTGATTTCTTGCTGAAAAAGATGTTTGCCAGGGTATAATAACTCTAATCTTTTCTTAAGGTTGGGTAGACCAATACCAGAACCACTTTTATCATTTATTTGTTTAGGGAAATTGTAATTTTCGATTTTAAAAATCACTACATTTTCATTAGTAATCATATCTATTGAAATTACACTCTCTTTACTGGCAGAAACCCCATGTTTAAAAGCATTTTCAATTAGAGAGATGAACAGTAATGGAGCAATTTTAGTCTGTGGCTCACTAATTGGAAAACTAGATTCTACGGTTGTTTTATCTGTTAAACGAAGATTCATTAAGTCGATATACTTTCTCATGAATTCAATTTCCTTTGAAAGAGGAACTAATTCAGTACTTGTTTCATATAGCAAATAGCGCATTAGCTTGCCTAAACTATGAATAGTAGATTTTGCTTTATCTGGAGATATATCTACAAGTGAATAAATATTATTCAAAGAATTGAAAAAGAAATGGGGTTGTAGCTGATATCTAAGATGTTGCAGTTCCGTTTGTAATTTAAAGTTATCCGCTTCCTTTTTCTCTGCTTCAGTTCTAACCCATCTTTTAGTGGTCTTAATGGCTATTGAAAAAAGTAAAGGAGCAGCATAGGATAACATTTGTACATATAAGAACAGTTTAAATGGAGGTCCTTCCCTATTATCCTCTGGCGGACGTTTCTTTATGAGTTCGGCAAAATAATTATCCTCAATAAATTCTTTCATCAAAATAAAAAAACCGATAATCACTAAATTGATAAGAATAAATACTACCGTTTTATTCGAAAAAAGGAATTTGTCTATTAGTATGAAATAATTCAGATAAAATATGATTGCATAGAACAACATCGGTATTAAGAAATGGGCAATTAATCTATTATTGTCCAATTCTTGACCGTATGATAAAACAAAAGGTATGCTGAACAGCACCAGCCATATTAGTAGATGCTGAACTATGATTATTTTTTTATTCTTGTACATAATTATTTATTCATAACGTAATGCTGTGATAGGATCTAGTGACGATGCTTTTCTTGCAGGATACCATCCAAAGAAAATACCTGTTACCGCACAAACGGCAAACGATATTATTATTGAATACAATGCCACACTTGTAGGCCAATGTAAGAACTTTTCTATAAAAACGGTAGCACCTAAACCTAAGATTACACCAAGTAGTCCACCAGTAATACTTATTAAAATTGCTTCAATAAGAAATTGCATCAAAATATCAGAACCTTTACCGCCAACAGCCATACGAAGTCCTATTTCTTTTGTTCGCTCTTTTACCGATACGTACATGATATTCATAATGCCTATACCACCAATTAATAATGAAATACTGGCAACTGCAACTAAAAGAATAGTAAGCATTTCACTGGTAGAGCTAAATGTTGAAATTAGCTCCTCCATGGAACGAACCGTAAAATCATCATCTTCGGTATACATTAACTTATGTTCTGCACGTAAAATGTCGGTAACCTCTATTACAGCATCGGGTGCATCATCTTCACTAATGGCAGATGCCATGATCTGATTCAAATAATCAATAGCCAGAATTCGTTTTTGTACCGTGGTGTAAGGAGCGATAACCACATCATCTTGATCTTGCCCAAATGTATTCTCCCCTTTTTCTTCTAAAACTCCAATAACTTTAAACGGAATATTATCAAAACGAATCATTTGACCTACAGGGTCTTGACCATCAGGAAATACATTGTCTACAACGGTTTGTCCAAGAACAACAACTTTAGAGGCAGATTTTACTTCGGCATCGGTGAACATACTCCCGCTTTGAAGCCCCACAACTTTAATCTCCAAATATTCTGGGTTAACACCATAGATGGTACTTGGCCAGTTATTGGCACCGTTTATTACTTGTCCGCCGCCATTAACAATAGGTGTTATATAACTTAGAAGTGTAGATTGATTTTTTATCGTTTCATAATTAGCAAGCGTTAGAGTTTGTACATCACCACCACTACCCCTTGCAGGACCTCTATCATCTGCCCCAGGACGTATAGTTATCATATTAGATCCCATACTTGAAATGGTACTTCTAATACTCTCTTTAGAACCTTCACCTATAGCTAACATGGCAATTACCGAAGCTACGCCAATGATAATCCCTAACATGGTCAACAAAGTTCTTGTTTTGTTTAGAATTATAGCTTTGAAAGCGATTTTAAATAGATTTAATAGTCTCATAATTAATCGTCTTGTTTAGGCAATTTTGCCAATTCTGCTGCTGCGGATTGTATTTTATGATTTTGATAATCTTGCATGATATCCCCGTCTTTTAATACAATTGTTCTACTACTAAACGTAGCTATATCAGGCTCGTGAGTAACAAAGGTGATGGTGATACCTTTCTTGTTCAATTCTTGAAATAAAGACATAATTTCATAAGAAGTACGTGTATCTAAATTACCCGTTGCCTCATCTGCTAAAATCATTACTGGGTTGTTTACTAGTGATCTAGCAATGGCAACACGTTGTTGTTGACCACCAGAAAGTTGAGAAGGTGTATGATGTAATCTATCTCCCAAACCAACCATTTCTAAAGCTTTAATAGCCCGTTCTCTTCGCTCCTCTGTAGATACCTTGCTGTTATATAACAATGGTAACTCTACATTTTCTATTGCGGATGTTCTAGCTAAAAGGTTATAAGATTGAAAAATGAATCCTATTTTCTCATTTCTAATTGTAGCCAGTTCATTTCTACTTAAATCTTTCATACTTACGCCATCGATCTCGTAAGTACCTGATGTGGGTTGATCTAAGCAGCCCAATATGTTAAGCATAGTACTTTTGCCAGAACCACTAGAGCCCATAATAGTTACAAACTCCCCTTCCTTTATAGAGAATGATATTCCACGTAGCGCATGAACAGTTTCTGTGCCCATGACGAACTCACGTTTTAAGTCTTCTATTTTAATGATTTCTTTACTCATGCTTATTTCTTTTTACCTCCTGGGCGTTGTGGCATAAATGGACTCTCTTCTGTACCACCTGCTGGGGCACCAGATTGAGTAGTTACAGATTTTAAACTATATACCAATTTGTCACCTTCATTAATACCACTTAAAATTTGAACGTTTACTCCATCACTCGCACCTAATTTCACTTCTTTCGGAGTTATAGCTCCATTAGATTCTAAAACCCAAACTTTAGTAACTTCTTCTTTATCAGCTGTTCTTGGTCCATTTTTGGGACGCTCTGCCGTTAACTTCTCCTGCTCATTATATGCCATCATTTCTGGTTGTGTAGGCTTAAAATTGATAGCTTTTGCTTCTACCGATAACACATCTTTTAGTTCGAGGGTGTAAATCGAAATGGTTGCCGTTAAACCCGGTTTAAGTTTCAAATCAGGATTATCAGCTTTGATAACCACTGTGTAGGTAACTACATTTGAAGTAATGGTTGGATCTAATCTTACCTGCGTTACTTCACCTTCAAATTCTTGACCTTGGTAAGCATCAACAGTAAAACTTACTCGTTGTCCTTCTTTTACAACCCCTATATCTGCCTCATCAACATCTGCCTCTACCTGCATTTCCTGTAAATCTTGTGCAATGGTAAAAAGTGTAGGTGTACTGTAGCTTGCGGCTACTGTTTGCCCCTCATCAATATCTCTTGAAAGTACCACACCATCTATAGGAGAATAGATATTTGCATAGCCTAAGTTTGTTTTTGCCTGTTGCAAGTCAGACAAACGTTGTGTAACGGTACCTTTTGCAGTTTCGTAATTGTAAACAGCATCATCAAAATCAGATTTGCTAATTACCTGATTGTCGTATAACGATTTCTGTCTTTCATAAATGGTTTGCAAATAGTTTCTTTGACTAATAGCATTGTCATAAGAAGCTTGTGCTTGTGTAGTGGAAGCTTTAAGATTTGTTTTATCTAATTCCGCAATTAATTGCCCCTCTTTAACTTCACTATTGTAATCAACATATACTTTCTCCACAACACCAGAGACTTGCGTACCAACATCAACTTGGTTTATAGGCTCAATAGTACCTGTTGCAGTTACCATAGTGGTAACGTCCCCTTTTTTAGCTGCTATGGTTTTCGCTTCAATAGAAACACTGTCATCACCTTTTATAAAGCTATATGCTACAAAAGCTAAGACTAACAGCGCTAATCCTCCTATTATGATTTTTGTTTTATTTTTCATTTTGATTAAAGTTTAATATCGTTTCCTTGATAGAATTGTAATAATTGATGGTATAAAATATTTAGGTATTTGGATTGTAAATAGTTCTGTTGTGCATTGGTAAAAGTGTTTTGACTAATTACCAGATCTGTAGTACTTAAGTCGCCCAGCTCATATTTTTTCTGTGCTAGATTATAAGACTGTTCTGCTGCATCTTGGGAGACTTCTGCCGCCACTAATTGTTCTTGTGATGAAAGCGCATTTTGGTAGGCAGTTTCCACCTTTTTAATTACTTCCTTTTCAATAGTTTGTTTCTGAATCTCAGCTTTTTCTATATTAAAAGCAGCTGTTTGTACAGCAGATTTTGTCTGGTTTCTATTGAAAATAGGTATGTTTAAACTTAGCCCTAACCTTTGATTAAAATTGACATCTAATTGATCGGTGAAAGTATTGTCACTTATACTAGTGTAACCAGAACCAAGACTTCCTGTTAAAGCAAGGGTTGGTAAATATCCACCTTTCGCTATTTCTAATTCTTTTTCGTTAACTAGAATATTTGTTTTGCTAGCCTCTACCTCTGGTAAATACGATAAGGCATTGGTGTAAATAGCTTCTTTGTTTAGTTCTGGATTTATTAAGTCTTGATTCTCATCAACCGTTTCAATAGTTAAATCCTCTAAGGGCGATAATTCAAGTAATTGTTTTAGGTTGATGATGTTAAGCTCGTAATCATTTTTTGCTGTAATTACGTTGTATTTATTAGTTGCTGCCTGGCTTTGAGCTTCTGTATAATCACTTAATGCAATAGTCCCTGCATCTAATCTTGATTTGGCACGTAGTACTTCCTTTTCTGAAGCAATTAGATTATTTTCTGCAATGCTAATCCCTTCTTTAGTATATAGGGTTTGCAGGTAAGTTTCTAGAATGCTTATTACAATATTGTTTTTAGCTTCTTGTGCCAATAAACTATTCTGTTCTATTAATAGTTGATTTTGCTTTACCTGATTACTTAATTGATTTCCTTGAAAGAGTGTTACGGAGCTATTAATACCAAGATTGGTACTATGTATTTGATCAGAAACATAATCGCTCGTAATTGGGTCAATAGATGTACCACTAGAGAAGTTTTGGGAAGCACTACCAAATAAGTTTGGAAGCTTAGCAGATTTTGCTTTGTTATAATTTACTTCAGAAATACTGGTATTTAAATCAGCATCTTTTACAGTAATGTTATTTTCAATTGCGTAAGAAATACAATCTTCTAAAGACCAAATTTTAGAGGCGGTATTGGTTTCTACATCCTGTGCAAAAGCAAAGTGAGCAAATAAAATGCTTGCTATGATTATATATTGTTTCATTTAAAGCGTGTTTTTAATTAACACTTCAAAAATGAAACTTTATACTTTTCTGGTAGAATGTAATAGAAGTCTGGCTCTTTTGTTTATACGGAAACCTTTATTCTATCGACGAGATTTTTGGGCAATTGTTGTTATTCGTAACAATTGCCCAGTAAATATTTAGTTAAGTTTTACTTTATTTTTCACAGAATTAAACTGTTGTTGTAACTCTTTAAGACGTTCTACTTCTTCATTGCCAGGCACTTTATCTGCACCACCAACGATATAGGATAAATAGGATATTTGGGCAACCAGCATTTGTTGAGGATATGCACCTTCATCATTTTTTATTTCTTTTAAAACAGTCTCTAAGGAAGCTTTTTCATCTCCTTTAGTTTTCTTAATCTGTGCCTCTAATTCTGACTGAAACTTTCTGGCTTCCGTTAATAAATCAAGCACTTTATTCTCAAAAGCTAAGTGATCAAGAATGATAGTATTATCTATACCTTCTTCTGTTAAACGTGGATCTACCAAAATTTCAAAAGGCTGTTCCAACGTCTTCTCTCCTACTGTTAATTTAGCAATGTAAGAACCTGGTGGTACTATAGGTCCATTTTTATACCTTCTAGATTCTTTATCGCTCCATGCACCTTTTTGGCGCATATCCCATTGAAATCTATTAATACCTTTTTTGGTTTCAAGCTTTGCATCAAAGTAACTAAAAGTCATACTAAGCCCCATATTTTCAACTTCTTCCTTGCTAGATTTAATCTTTGTAGAATCACTTAAAATAGAAGCGACAGACTGTTTGTTGGCGTTTAAAATTTCTAATTGCACCTCGCTTTTAAATTCCTTTGGCAAGTAATAATCAATTAAAACTCCGGTTGTTGGGTAATCAGGAAAACCTTTTGCTCTTCTTGGTGTACGATATCTTATCGTATTATCTGGTTTGAACAAAACAGGGGAATCCGCTAGTGTCGTAATATCTACATTTCTTAAGGTGGTAATATTATCTAATACCCAAAAACCACGCCCCATGGTACTTAAAACCAAATCTCCTCTTTTAATAATGATATCGGTAATAGGTGTAACGGGTAAGTTTTGTTGAAACGATTTCCATTGTTTACCGTCATCCAGAGAAACAAACATTCCGTATTCTGTACCTGCATATAAAAGTCCAGCAGTTTCTGGATCTTCACGTAATACTTTAGCTGTATAGTCAGCTGGAATTCCATTTGTAGTGGTACTTATCAATTCCCAAGTTTTACCATAATCCGCTGTTTTATAGAAATACGGAGTAGCATCACCTAACAAATGTCTGTCTACCGAAATATATGCTTTTGCAGGGTCAAATTGAGAAGGTTCAATTGATTCAACTCTTCCGCCTTTTGGCATTTTCTTAGGTGTAACATTTGACCATGTTTGTCCGCCATCTTGGGTTATTGAAACAACACCGTCATTAGATCCCGTCCAAATAAGGTCTTTCTTTATTTTAGATTCTCTTATCGAATAAATTGTACTGTAATATTCTTCACCGGTAATGTCTCTAGTTATTGGACTTCCTGAAATAACCTGCTTATCTGCTTCAAAGGCAGTTAAATCTGGAGAAATGGTTTCCCAAATAACTCCGTCATTTCTTGTTTTATGCACAAATTGAGAACCCATGTAAACGACATCAGGATCATGTGGAGATACGTGAACAGGAGCTACACGTTGAAACCTGTATTTTAAATCTTTAGGGTTGTGACCGTAAATATTGGAAGCACCTATAGAGTATTCTCTACCTGTACCGGTTATTTTATTATAAACACTAAAGCGTCCTTTACAATTGTTGTAAACAATATTGTGATTGCCAGGTTTTGGAATTGACGGACCTGTTTCACAGCCACCAACTTCAATCATTACCTGTGTACCTTGAACAGAAGTTCCACTTGGAGCCGAACTTGGAATTGCAATGGTAGTATTATCTTGTTGTGCACCATAGATCCAATAAGGATATTGATCATCTACCGCTACCTGATAAATTTCAGCTGTTGGTTGGTTGAATTGTGAGGACCATGTTTTGCCTCCGTTATGCGATACATTGGCGCCACCATCATTACACTGAATTAATAAATCAGGATTATTGGGGTTTATCCAGATATCATGGTTATCGCCATGTGGTACAGCCATCATTGTCCAGTTCTTACCACCATCCGTAGACTTTAATAACGGATTGGCATTAGAATACACAATATCAGGATTGGTGGGGTCTAACTCTATGTTTGTATAATAAAATGGTCTGTTGACCAAACCTTTATTACTTGACGTTTGAACAAATGTTTTTCCTTGATCAACAGATTTGTAAACTCCGCCTTCATCGCCTGGAGCTTCTATTACTGCATAAAGTATACTAGAATCTACGGCCGATACTGCCAAATCTATTTTACCTATCAATCCTTTTGGCAATCCTGTTTCCAGCTTTATCCAATCTTTACCTCCATTAACTGATTTATAAATACCGCCTTCTTTGTTCGCTCCACCAGATATAATTGTCCAAGGAGTACGTTGTGCTTTCCAAGCAGCTGCATAAACAACATTAGGGTTGCCGGGTAAAAGTTCTAAATCTGCAAATCCGGTTGTATTAGATATGTGAAGCATTTTTTCCCAAGTAGCACCACCATCTATAGTTTTATAGATACCACGTTCTTCATTAGCTTTAAAAGCATCACCAATTGCCGCTACCCAAACTATATTACTATTGGTAGGGTCAATTTCCACGGCACCAATTTGTCCGGCTTTTGCCAAACCGATATGGTCCCAAGTTTTTCCGGCATCTATAGATTTATAAACTCCTTTTCCGCTGATGATGTTACTACGCAGTCCGTCAGAACCAGTACCCACATAAACGATATTAGGGTCATTAAGAGCAACTTCAATAGCACCAATAGAAGGAGTATCAAAAAATCCGTCAGAAATATTATTCCAAGATGTGCCATAATCATCTGTTTTCCAAACACCGGCACCAGATGCACCTAGGTAAAAAGTACCTGGCAAAACAGGAGTACCAGTAACCGTAGTAACACGACCACCTCTAGAGGGACCAATAGTACGGTATTCAAATGCGGAAAAATCTTGGGCAAGAACTAAGGTTGTACTTAGTAAAAATGTAGAAATGGAAAGGAAACGAACAAAGGTTTTCATTTAGCTTAAATAATAGGTTGGTTAAAACCTAAAGTTACTTAAACTGATACGTATAACATATATTGAAAATCATTTTTACGATTTTCTTAATTTGACAATTACATACTGAGATTTGACGTAATCTCGTTGCTGAAAATTATATAATATGCTGCTATTATAGCGTATATCTACTTGTCAGTATCTTTAAGCTTGTCATTTTCCCAAATACCACTTATAACAGAGCCTTCTTTCTTATGAAAAATACCTTTTCCATTTCGCTTGTCGTTTTTCCACTGTCCTTTGTATTTTTCACCGTTAGGCCAAAAATAAGTGCCTTCACCATTTCGCATATCATCTTTGTAACTACCAATATAATATTCACCGTCAGGCCAGTAAAATGTGCCATTACCTTCGCGTAGATTGTCTTTCCATTCGCCTTCATACCTGCTACCCGTTTCAAGTACGGCAATGCCGATACCATTGGCCTTGTTGTTTTTTACTTGACCAACATAATGCAATCCAGTTCCTTTCTTACTAGTAAAACTAAGGTATTCTCCAAATGATTTATTGTTCAGTTGCTTACGCATATTACTTAGTTGAACGCGAGCTTTTTCTAATGCGAAACTTAAAGAATCTATACTTCTAATTTCACTTTGCGCAACTGGGGCAATAGCAATTGAATCGATGGATGTTTTTTTGGTTTCCTCATCAGAAGCATTTACAATATTGTTTTGCATTAACTTTTTAGCAAGAGCAATACGTAATGGAATAACGCTGTTCAGCTCTTCATGATTTTGAAGCGTGGTATTATAAGATTCAATAGCTTTATTATAATCGCCTTTCATTAAAACAGAATCGATTGCGATTAATTCTTTATTGCCAGTTACAAGAACATCTAACTCCTTTTTTGCCTTGCTACTCTCCCCTATTTCATTTTGCAGCGAGCTTGATTTGATGCCAAAATAAATTGCCAATACAGATGTGATGGCTAGCAGACCGTACAATGTTACATCTCTTTTTTTCATAGTGTTTGTTTGATCTATGGTATTAATCTGTTAAGTGAATTTCTGGAAGCTTGTTTTTCACCTTTCTAAAATCTGGTGAATAGTATACGTGAAAACGCATCGCCCAACTTTGTTTATAATATCCGCCGTTCTTTAGATCTTGACCTTGAGAATACATGGCTCCTGCCGCAACGGTTAATCTTGGTGTAAGAATATAACCCAAAGTAGTCGTTAATCGTAAATCTTCCATAGGGCTAGCAACAACCGCTTTTCCACTTTGCATGATTAATTCAGCCTCAGGAGCTACATAAAAAGTCTTAGGTTTTAGCTTATGATTGTTCAAAGGGATTTTCATTCTGAACATATACCTCCATCGGTTTCTAAATATGTATTCACTATTCTCCACAAAACTTTGTGTCCAACGATGTTCAATACGAATACGGTGATAAATCATCATACTCGCCAATGACTGCGCAAATTGATACTGATGCCAAATACGCCATTCAGGTACTAAATTACGATCCGTAGAGGCTTCATCTGTATTGAAGTTTAAACGCAATACTCCGCCTAAACGAACATTGAAATATTTTGAGTGTATATACCCAATAGCGTGTCTATTATAAACCTGAGCTACTTGCCCAAAAAATGGTGTAGCTTCCGTTTCTTCTAATCTTAAATGTGTTTGTGCATCCCAAAATAAGCGTTTGCTTATTCTAATATTCCCATAAGTATTGATCCAGGTTTTGGTACCTAAATCTTTATACTTCGAATATTCTGGCAATTCTACGGCTTCTTTTTCTTGTGCTAATCCTTTAAAAATAAAGGCAAAAAGCATTAAAAAAGAAAGCTTTACGATATGTGTACGAAACGTTTTCATAGGCTATTGCTTTGTAGTGTTTTGTACATTCAACATCTCTAATACAGTAACAGGGTCTTTTTCTTTTTTGAGCTTTCGTTCCAGCTTTTTGGTGTCTTGATCTTTTAGTTCTAGAACTTTTTGGTAGGTAGCCGTAATAGTATTATTTAAATTTTCAATAGTCTCACACGATATATGTTGTTCTATTTCAGTTAAGAAGTAAGGCTCTAAAATTTTGGAATAAGCTGATGTAATTTTCTTTTTAATATCCTCATCCATCAATGTTGCCATAAACGGATTCCAAATACGATCGGTATAACTTTCTTTAATAGCCGTATGGTAAACTGGCATTTGCGAAACCGTTCTTGATAAATCGTTTAAATTGTCAAGACATTCAACCGTATTTCTAGCAGCATATAATCTGTTTTGAGCAGATTTTACTTTAGAGTAATCGTTCAATGTTGTACTAGCAAAAGATTTAATTTGATGTAAAGATTTGGCATATTTTAGTGGAATACTATCGTTTATCGCTTCAATAAAAGTTACTAATGAATCGTTCTGTAATATGATTTCCTCTTCTAAACTAGCCAACTCATTTTGTCTTTTTTCTTGCGCTAATGTTTCTTTAACCTCGTTGGCGATAGACAGAATACCGTCATATCCCATTTTAGCAACAGCTTCAATATTCGCTATGCTAGAATTATCGGTATTGGTTACAGCATTTGAAGTAATTGTATACGGCTTAGAAGATATTACACTATCTATTTGCATCTCAATATCCACTTTAGATTTTGGCATTCCTGCCGGAAATACATGGTTTATTAACTGTTGGCGCGATGTATATTCTAAAATACCCAAAGAATCATAACTTACAATTTCTTGAATAGGGGTAAGAAAATTTTCTTTTAGGTGAAGTACGGTGTTGTACTGATACGCTGTATTGGTATCAGATAATTTTAGAATATTTAATTGTGAATTGTGTAGTATAGATTCACTTAATTCATTTGCTTTTTTGTAATAGGATACGATGCTATCAACTTTAGAGACTTCTAAAGAATCTAACGCATAATAAGGAACCTTAACTTTAAATTCAGGAAGAAATTCTGACTTACCTAATTCAGATAATATATCATCAACCTCTTGGTAACGTGCTGCATTTTGCTTTAAAAGTTCAGGTAAACTATTATGATGTAGAATGTCAACATCTACTTGCGAAAGTTGAATTTCTAAGGCATTAATATAACCCGCATTTAGATTAATGATTTTAGTTTGCCCGTTATAGCCTTTGTATCCCTTTATGGTTTTATGATCACTTTCGTCATCCACCCTAATCGATTGCAATAAGCCATCTTTAAAATACCAGCTTTCAGATTGGTCCATTCCGTTTGAAGGAAATAAAGACCACTCATCATGAGCCAAACCATCTCGTAGAAATCTACCTACTAATGTATAGTTTTCATTATTTATGCTAAAATTCTTCTGCGGAACGCCATTTTCAAAAAAAATAACGCTTTTAAATATGGTATTTGATATTTCAGAATTTTCAATTTGTTCTTCTAAAATGGTCCATTTACCATTGGGTTTACCCATTTGAATTTTTCCGCTAGCGGATTTTTGAATTCCACTTACCAAAACGCGGTATTGGTAATCTATGATTTCAGATTGACTCTGGGAGTTGAATTTCCCGAATTGAAACTTCCATGGTCCGTTTGCGGTGCCATCAACGAAAGCTCCCTTAAATTGAAATGAATAATCTTGTTTCTGTAATAGCTCTTGAAGGTTGGAACGTAGTACCGTAAAATCGCCATCGAGAACAGTATCGTTCTCGACAAGTTTATAAGAATACGTTGCTTTACCGTTATACTTACCTATTTGTAAAGGTCCGTTATACGTTTGGGTTTCTTGACCGCTCATCGGAATAGAAATTCCGACAACTAAAAATACAAGAAATTGTAGTAATGGTTTGATAATTAGCCTAATCATGCCGCAAAAAAACGAAAATAGATTCAGACTAATAAATTAGAAGAGTAAGAATTTTAACTTTTTATTAAATGTTATTAAACAATTTAGAATACAGTAATAATATTAACTTATTCTAAGAATAATATAACTACCAATCTATTGGAAAATAGTCTTTTAGAAATTTTCCACACCAATGTTTTCCTGTATTTATACCATCGAATAATGGGTCCATTACTCTAGCGGCACCATCGACGATATCTAAAGGCGGTTGAAAATCGTGTACTTCTTGTTTCTTTTTAGCTAATTCTGCAGGGTCTTCATCGGTTACCCAACCGGTATCAACAGCATTCATAAAAATTCCGTCTTTTGCTAGTTCACCAGCAGCAGTATGTGTTAACATATTCAATGCAGCCTTCGCCATGTTGGTATGTGGATGACGCGATTCTTTGAAGAAACGGTGGAATTTACCCTCCATGGCCGTGACATTAATTATATGTTTCTGACCCGTATTTTCTTTTTTCATCAATTCTGCCAAACGGTTGCATAACACAAATGGTGCTACTGAATTAACCAACTGTACCTCAATCATTTCGGTGGTTTCAATTTCACCTAACTTTAACCTCCAGCTATTGGTTTTACGTAAATCTACCTGTTGCAAATCTGCATCCAATTCTCCTGTTGGGAAAACCTCTTGGGCAACCAAGGCATTATCAAAACTATATGGAATCTGAGACAGCTTTGCAGAGGCTCGTAAACCAATGCCAGGTTCTGGTCCGTGCCAAGTAACCGGCATGTTTTGATTAGGAGAAGCTTTAGAACTGAATGATTTTAATTCGTCTAAACAACTTTCATGGTCACTCAATACCATTTGGGCAAACTTTGGCAATGAAGAAAATTCACGTTCTTCATTTTCCATTAAGTGATGGTAAAATCCTGCTGGTCTACGTACCGTTTGTGCTGCGTTGTTTATTAATATATCAAGCTTGTCATATTGCTGCTCAATAAAATTGCAGAATATCTCAACACTAGGGATGTGGCGTAAATCTAAACCGTGAATTTTTAGTCGATGCCCCCACTCCATAAAATCTTCCTCCTTAGAAAAACGAAGGGCAGAATCTACAGGGAAACGTGTGGTAGCAATAACGGTAGCTCCGCCACGCAAAAGCATTAAAGTAATATGGTAACCAATTTTTAAGCGTGATCCGGTAATAACCGCCACTTGCCCTTTTACATTGGCATTCTGAAATCTTTTTGCATAATTGAAATCACCACAATCTGTACACATGGTGTCGTAAAAATGGTGAAGTTTCGTGAACTCTGTCTTACATACGTAACAGTTACGAGGAGTGGTAAGTTCTGGTAAATCTTTGCTAGCTAATTCTGCAGCAGGTAATAATTTAGGAGCTACAAAAACATGTGCTTCACGAGCGCTACGAATACCTGTCTCTTTACGGGCATGCTTATCGCGAACTGCTTGCTTTCTTTTTTCGTTACGTTTGGCATCTTTAACCCGTTTAGCAAACTCTTGCTTATTAGGACGAGAAAGCTGACCGGCAACTTTAATTAAGGCAATTCTTCTATCTTCAGGAATCTCAAAAATTTGATTGGTATCTGTTACCAAACGATTTAAAATTTCAATACAACTTTCAATCTCGTTTAAATCGATTTCAGTTTCGTTCTCGTGCTGTTTATCCTTCATCATACTACCTTAAAAAGGGCAAAAATACTAACAATGATTAAAGTACGGTAATACGTACTTTCTTCTTTTTTAATCTAGAATTATTTAACTCGCTTACGAGTTCTTGAGATTTACTTTTCGGTACTGCTACAAAAGCACAATCTTGTTTTAGTTCTATGTCTCCCAATTCATCTCTGTTCAAACCACCTTGTTTAAAGAAAAGTCCGGCTATATCTCCTTTTGATATTTTATCTTTTCGTCCACCAGATATAAATAAGGTTTCCCAAAATGGGTCACCTAACCTATTGGTTTTACCGATATTAATTGGTTTTGAATTTGAAATAAACCCAGGTAACGATTCTTTATCCCATTTTACAACATATGCGGTACCTGCTTCATTTACACGAGCGGTTCTACCATTACGATGGGTAAATTCTTCAACACGTTGTGGTAATTCGTAATGAATGATAAATTTTAATTCAGGGATATCAATACCTCTACCAGCTAGATCAGTTGCAACTAAAATACGACTACTACCATTTCTAAATTTAATTAAAGCACGTTCGCGGTCTTTCTGTTCCATACCACCAGAAAAGCACTCATGTAGAATATGTTTCTGACTTAGAAAAGAACTAACAGTTTCAATACTATCCTTTAAATTACAAAAGATAATACCAGGTTGTTCTCCTATAAATTTTAGTAACTGAACTAACGTTTTCAGTTTATCTTTATCTTCCGCTATAACAGTTCTGATTGTTAATTGAGATGGTGCTGCCTTCTTAAGAAAGTTTATGCGCTTTGGATTTTCCATTCCCACAAACTTGGGAATTTTAACAGCTTCCGTTGCAGAAGTAAGAATACGTTTTTTAAGATTTGGTAATTCCGCAAGAATTTCAGTCATCTCCTCTTCAAATCCGACTTCTAAAGACTTATCGAATTCGTCAAGAACTAAAGTATTAATATGCTCTTTGGTAAAACGATTTGCCATAAAATGGTCAAGAATTCTGCCAGGCGTTCCAACTAAAATTGCAGGAGTATGTTTTAGCTCTATCTTATCTTTAGACATAGCTCTACCACCATAAATGGCATTCACTTTAAAACCAGTACCCATATTACGAATAACCTGTTCTATCTGAATAGCCAATTCGCGAGAAGGAACTAAAATCAATACCTGAACTTCAGGATTGTCATGGTCCATAAAATCTAAAACCGGTAAAAGAAAAGCCAACGTTTTTCCTGTACCAGTCGGAGAAAGTAAAATGGTATTATTCGATGATGAGATAGCATCTAACGCACTTTCTTGCATCGGATTTAACGCATCAATATTCAATTTTGATAAAATCTCTTTTTGATTTTTCATGCGTTTTTGATAACCATTAATTATATACGATTATGCCTCTTGAAGGTCACGTTTCGATTTTCTGTACAAATAATTTGGGAAAATACTTCTTTTCGCAAATCTGTTCAATTTGTTAGAATTGATCATTTTCTGGAAAATAGGCTTCGTTACACCGAAGTACTCATACGTAGCACCATCAACGAAAGTAACTTCTAAAACCAACCCATTATGCTGAAAATCAGCAACACCAGAGTTTATAGACTCGTTGTATACTTCTTTATTAGCTTCTTTGGTTTCAGGAGCGATACTCACTAAAAAGTGGTATCCGTCAATAATACGACGACTCTGAACTTCAGCTTCTTCTCTTTTTTCGTCACCTTCTTGAAACTTGTCTGGGTGCCATTCTTTAACTAAACCTCTATACGTGGACTTAAGTGCTTTAAGTTCAATCTCTTTTTCAACCCCGAAGAGTTTCTTGTATTCATTAATGCGCTTCATAATACAGCTTTTTTGCGGGTGCAAAACTACATCTTTATTTTGACGTGAAAGCTTGAATTTCAGGAATAAAAGAAAAAATAACCACCTTATTAAATGTTAGTCATTATTAAGCCCTTTTTCTAAAACGGACTTAATACCTTCTAAGTTTTCAGAAAATTCCATCATTTGTGAAAGTACTTGCGCCATCTCGTTGGCGTTGCCAAAACTTTTAATTTTATTATTCTTTACAAACTGTTCCTTAATAGAGGTCCAACGTTCATCTTTTTCTGTGGAAAGATTATCAATTTTACCCTAGAAGATAAGTTATTTCAATTGGAAAAATATTTTGATAGACTTAAAAATGAACGGTAATAAAAAAGCCTTTCACTATGTGAAAGGCTTTTTCTTAAACTTGAAAGTATATATGTTTAGATAACTTTTACGTTCACTGCGTTTAATCCTTTGTTTCCTTCTTTTAATTCGAATTCAACTTCATCGCCTTCACGAATTTCATCGATCAAACCTGAAATGTGTACAAAGTGGTCTTTTTCAACTCCTTCTTCAGTGATAAAACCGAATCCTTTTGTGTCGTTGAAAAATTTTACTGTTCCTTTACTCATTGTAATGTAATTTAATTTATAATACTTATTAAGTAGCAAAGATGACGCCAATAGTTGACAAACAATGTTTTAAGTTTGTTTAATTACATAAATTGGCAAACATTTAAGAGTTTATCGGCAATTTATAGCCTTTTATCGGTTTTTTCTAAGTTCCTAATTTTGTAAACCGTACCCTAAAAGTTGAGATTTATCAATTTCCCAAGTCAAATCAGCCATTTTTATTACCAACATTGTTATTAAATAGCCGCGAAATTCAGGAATATGAGATTATGTTTTATTTAAAAACTTCCTTGAAATGCTACTAATGTGCTAACTTCAAAACAAAAACTATGTTCGGACTATTTAAAAAGAAATCTCAAAAGGAAAAATTACAAGAGCAGTACGAGAAATTACTAAAGGAGTCTTATGACTTATCTACTCAAAATCGTTCTAAAAGTGACAGTAAAGCAGCTGAGGCAGATGCCATATTAAAACAGATTGAAGCTTTGGATAATTGAATTTATCATTATTCACCTTTAATGTAGGTTATGGTATTATTTTCTATTTTAGAAGGCTAAACAAAGGAGTTCTATTTTAAAAATAAGAATACTCTAACACCATTATTAACAACAAATTATTAATCAACTTATTTTACTCAACAAAATGAAAAACAGGTTACATTTAAAAAGCGTCTTTAGCTGTATGTTACTCACTTTGCTTTTTAGCATTAGTTTAAAATCTCAAGAACCCAATTTCAATATTGAAACAGATTTACTTTTGGTACAATTAGATTCAAAAACTGATATTGATGATTTACACACTGCCGCTGGTTTGGCAACTTTGTTAGATCACCCGGATTATAAAGATTTAAACTATGTAGCTATTGCAGGTACTTATGGCATACAAGAAGGTTTATATGTGCCACCAAATGAATTAATGAAACTGGCATTTAATAAAAATTGGGTAGATGCTGATAAAGAATGGAAGGCATCTGTGAAAATGATTGCCAAAAAAGCTCAAAAAGTCATCGATAATGGTGGGTCTGTTTGGGTTGCAGAGGCTGGTCAGTCAGACTTTACTGCTGACTGGGTTATGAAACTGGTAGAAAAGAATCCTTCTTTAAATGTAAAAGAGAAAATTCATGTGGTTCAGCATAGCGATTGGAATGAATCTGTTACCGAACCTACCAAATTAAAATATGCCCAAACTATAACCGATTATCACAAAATTGCTGATGGTAACGCCGTAGGTAATGGTACACCAGGTTTTAAGTCCGACGGAAAAGTTGATTGGGAATCTAAATTAAATGATGAACATTTAACCCAAGTTTGGAATACAGCTATTCGTTTAGGAAACCAATACAATGGCATAGATGGTAGATACCTTAACGAAAGTGTAGCTGAAGGTGGATTGGACTTTTCCGATTTATCTGAAGTATGTTATATTTTAAATTTAATGGATATTAAGAACTCAGACGAATTCTTTACTTATTTCAGCGTAGAATAAATAAATCACTTAAGTTTTAATAAGGCCTCTTGCAATTTTCTTGTAATGGGGCCTTTTTTATTTCCTGTATATAATATATGCTCGTCAATTTGCTTAATTGATGCGATTTGTGTGATGGTACCAGTTAAGAATGCTTCATCTATAGTAGTTAAGTCATCAATAGAAATAGGTGATTCATTTATTTCGATATTTAGCGATTTGCATAAATCTAAAACAATAATTCTGGTAATTCCGTTTAGAATATACTCATCCGCAGGATGCGTGTAAACAACATTATCTTTCACAAAAAATACATTACTATGAGATGCTTCTGTATATAAGCCATTACGATGCATAATAGTTTCGTAGCAATCATACTGCATGGCTTCTTCATTCAACATTACGTTACCTAAAAGCGATGTCATTTTAATATCGCAACGAGACCATCTAAAATCATCTCGAGTAATGACTTTAGCATCTATTTCATTAATATCAGGTAATACTTTAGGTATGGCGTACATCATTACCGTTGGCAGTATATCTGCTGGATAGGAATGCTGTCGTGGGGCTACACCTCTGGTAATCTGAATATAAAGCATGCAATCTTTATTGGTAAGTTCAGATGCCTCAAGTAATTTTGATATTTCCTTTGGAAGGATATCAACATCAAATTTAATATTGACTTTTTGAAGTCCATCTTTTAAACGATTTAAGTGCGCTTCTTTATAAAAGAATGAACCATTAATTTGAACCATTACCTCATAAATACCATCGCCAAAAATAAATCCGCGATCAAACACTGAAATTTTAGCATCTTGATGGGGTACTATGCTTCCGTTCAAATAAACTTTTTCTGGGTATTTCATGAATTAAAGAAATCTTTGCAAATGTTTTTTAAAATAAACAGCACTATCTGTAATGCTTTGCATGGAGTTATCGGCAAAATTACCACCTTGTTCAATATAGTAGTATTGTAAATCCTCCATATCTACAGAAGATAATAGGGACTTATAATCAATAGAGCCATTGCCCATTTCTGAATAATCGCGGGTAACTTTATCCATATCCTTAATATGCCACATAACATAACGCCCAGGATTTTCTGTAATTAACTCATGAATATTTTTATTAGAAGAATGTTCTACCCAATACATATCCATTTGTAGTTTAACTAAACTGGGTTCAGTGTTTTTAAGAATAATATCATAGCCCTGTTTGCCATTATGGTCGGTAAATTCAAAATCATGATTGTGATAGGCAAACTGTAATCCTGCTTTACTAACCCGCTCCCCTATTGTATTTAATTTATCTGCTAAAATTTTAAAATTTTCAATAGTTCTAAATTCTGGAGCTAACCAAGGCCATGTTATATATTTACTATCTAGGGTTTTAGAACCTTTAATACATTGGTCTACATAGCGCTTAAGATAATCCATAGGCTCATTAAAAAGACTTGAGAAATCATAATGACCACTAGATATAGTGAAATCTAAATCGACCAGTTGCTTTTTAAACTCTTGAGATTTTATTCCGTAGTATGTATCGTTTTTGCCATCATAACCATATATCTCCCCGTCTTCATACCCTAGCTCTCTGGCATATTTTATACTGCCAATTGGGTCTTTAGCCATGGCATCACGAATAGTGAACAATTGAAGTCCCATTTTATATTTATAATCTATTGGAAGTACGGATAATGGTAGCATTGAACTTACTGATAATATACCCGTTTGTTTTAGAAATGTTCTACGTGAGTTATAGTCGTTCATGATGATATATTATTGATGACAAAAAAAGGAGTATAAATATAAGAATTGGAAACGGGAATAAGATGAATAAGAAATGAAAAAGCAGCCAAATTTGGCTGCTTTTCTTCTATAAATGTATATCTAAATTTAGTTATTGGCAAGTGCTGTTTCACTATAAGAAACACGATAAATGGCATCGCCATAATCATCTGAAATCAACATAGAACCATCTTTTAATAATAATATGTCTACAGGTCTTCCGGTAGCTTTCTGCTCAACTTCATTTAACCAACCATCAATAAATGGTTCTGTACTTACAGCTTCACCATACTCTATGTTTACCATCATAATTCTGTAACCTACTTTTTTACTTCTGTTCCAAGAACCGTGTTCAGCAATAAATGCCTTTCCTTTATATTCTGATGGAAACATGTTTCCTGTGTAAAATTTAATGCCTAATGGAGCAACGTGTGCATCTAATTGTAATGCTGGAGATACAAAATCTGAACAAGGGTGTAAATCACCAAACTCAGGATCTTTAACAATACCGCCATGACAGAAAGGGTAACCAAAATGTTGTCCAACTTCTGTAACCTTATTTAATTCGCAAGGCGGAATATCATCTCCTAACATATCGCGGCCATTATCTGTAAACCACATTTCTTTAGTATCTGGGTGCCAAGTGAACCCTACAGAGTTTCTAACTCCTCGCGCATATATTTCACGATTGCTACCATCTGGGTCCATTCTTGAAATAGTTGCATATCGCTCATCCTCATCTGTACGGTTACAAATATTACAAGGTGCCCCAACAGGCACATATAGTTTGTCATCAGGACCAAAAGCAATGTATTTCCATCCGTGATGAAATTCTGTCGGAAAGTCATCGTAAATCAGTTCCTTTTCTAAATCGCCTCCTAATTGTTCTTCAATATTTGGATATTTCCAAAGACTACCAACTTGCGCTACGTACAGATCACCATTTCGCATAGCAATACCATTTGGTACTTCCATGGTATCTAAAACCATGATATTGTCAGCCTTAAAATCACCATCGGTATCTTGTATGGCATATACATTATTTTCTGTTCTAGTACCCACGAACAATGTTCCGTTATCACCCATTGCCATAGAACGTGCACCATCTACTCCCCTTGCATAAACTTCGATTTGAAATCCTTCTGGTAGATTTAAATCCAACAGAGCTAAATCAGTACTGTCAAGTTCAACTTTCTCAGCTGTATTTTTTAAATCTTCTTTTTTGTTCTCTTTGCAAGAATGTAACGCAATAACCAAGGCTAGCGCTAAAGTCATTTTTAGAAAGGGTATTTTCATTTTTTAGGTTGTTTAGTTCCCCACGAAGATACACAACATGGTTTTGTAATTAAATTATTAAAATTAGTTATTGAAAATTTATGAATAAAAAAGCCAATTCTAATAGTATTAGAATTGGCTCAGTTAAATTATAGAATTCGATTGAATTTAGGCATTTGATTCCATTGCTTTTCCAATAAGAGTATCACCTTGTATAATTTCAAACGTACTATTAATGGCATCATTATCATGTAAAGAACGCACTAAGGTTTGCGCTACATCGTCTCTTGAAATTGAACCTTGTTTGTTCAATTTTGTCTGCAATTCAATTTTACCTGTACCTGCATCATTTGTTAATGACCCAGGTCTAACAATTGCATGTACTAAATTTGTTGATTTTAGATACTCATCAGCATTATGTTTTGCCTTTAAATAGTCTTTTAGATCATCTGCTTCTTCAGGATTGTCTGCTCCCATAGAACTAAGCATTACAAACTTTTTAATATTTGCTTTTTTTGAAACGTCAATTAAGTTTTTTGCTCCTTCTTGATCTACTTCCACAACTTTTTTACCACCAGAACCTGCGGCAAAAATTACCTTATCAATATTATCAACCGTATGCGATAGGTCTTTTTCTAAATCTCCTAATACTGTTCTTATATTTTCCTTTTCAAATTGCTCTTTTTGTTCTTCTTTACGAACCATGGCTACTGGTTGAAAGTATTGAGAGTTTTTTAAAAGGTTTATTATTTTTTTTCCTGTGGTACCGTTAGCACCAGCTACTAATACATTTTCCATCTTCTAATAATTTTTCAGCAAGTTCCGTAATAACTATAGTAAGCATTAATGCGTTAACTAATTATATTAACACGAATACACACTGTAGAATTAATACACTGTAAAAAGAATTGTTGCCTTGATATGAGCTTAAATATCTATGGAAAGCGATAATGTATACATCATAGAAATTGTAATTTGAGAATCTAATTATATAAAATTACAGCTATGAAAAAAGACAAAACAAACGATAAATATAATTCTGATATAACAGAAGCAGATTTGCAAGCTTTAGGAGAAAGAACTAAAAATATAAGAACAGATAATGGAGACGATGGCCAACTCAACAGTCGTGAAAAAGAGGTTGATTTTGCAGGAAAAGATTTGGATGTTCCAGGACGTGATTTACCCCAAAACAAAACGCATAAGATTTTAAAGGACGAAGAGAACCAACTGTATAGTCAAGGAGCTGATGGAAATGAAGATTTAGAAAGAAATACTGACCATATTAAATAGTCAGTACATGATTGTATAAAAAAAGCAGCCAGATGGCTGCTTTTTTTTTGAACAATAACTACTATTTTAAGTTATGCGAGTTCTTTTTCTTCATTGTATTTAGGATAATCTAAATAGCCTTCTTTGCCTGGTGTGTAAAAAGTTTCTTCATTCCAATCTGCTAAATCATATCCATTAGCAAATCGCTCGACCAAGTCTGGATTTGAAATAAATGGTTTACCATAAGCTACTAAATCTGCGTTTCCTTCTTCAATGACCTTGTTTCCGGACTCTTGATCAAATCCTGCATTAATCATTAAAGTACCATTATATAAAGGTCTAAAGTGTTTAGAAATGTTTTTTACAGCGTATGAAATATCAGAAACATCTGTAAAAGGTTCAGACAAATGAATATAAGCTAAATCATAATCATTCAGTTTTTTAATAATATATTCAAATGTTGGTATGGTATCCTCATCCATTGTAATACCGAACATTCCGTTTAACGAAGGGTTAAATCTTGCTCCTATTTTTTGTTCTGGAATAACTTTGGTCATGGCATCTAAAACTTCAAAAAAGAAACGAGCTCTATTCTCAATTGTTCCCCCATAATCATCTGTTCTAGTATTTGAAGTTCCGTTAAAAAATTGGTGAAATAAATATCCGTTAGATGAATGTATTTCTACTCCGTCAAAACCAGCTTCAATAGCATTTTTAGCTGCATTTTTAAAATCTTCTACGGTTTGTTTAATTTCTTCAATAGACATGGCTTTTGGTGTTACGGTATCTTTAAAACCCTCTGGCGTATAAGATTTCGCATTAGGGTTTATTGCAGACGGAGCTAATGGTAATTCGCCATTATGAAAATCTGGGTGAGACATACGCCCAACGTGCCATAATTGAATAAAGATTTTTCCACCTTTGTCATGAACTTCTTTTGTAACTTTTTTCCATCCTTCCACTTGTTCTTTGGAATAAATTCCTGCAGTGTTTACATAACCTACTGCTTGTTTAGAGACTTGTGAACCTTCTGTAATAATTAAACCTGCAGATGCTCTTTGAACATAATATGGTACGTGTAAATCTTCTGTTGGTACATTGCCATCGTTTGCAGCTCTGCTTCTTGTCATAGGTGCCATGACAACCCTATTCTTTAAATCTAAATTTTTATGATAAGGTGTTAATAATATCTGTGTACTCATTGTTTTATTTTTTAAAATTCTGTTATAAATGCAAAGTTCTGAATAACTACGAATGTCTATTGACTCTTATAGTTTAATCATTGTCATTAAGCGTAAATAATTTCCCTATCCCTTTAATATTTTTATTTTGGCGTTTTTTTTAAAACCATAAAACCATCCGTGGTTTTTGTCGTAAGTACTATTGAAAACAAACTTTATTTAAATATTATTTTATGAATTATAGCAGTAATTGGGCACTTAGGCTGTTAACAATATTTCTCATTATTGGGGCATTCAATATTACCAACGCGCAAAATCTTAAAGGTGTTGTTACTGATACTAGTGGTGCCTTATTGGAAAATGTTGGTATTTTTAACCAAACCTCTGGTCAACATAGTCATACCAACCTATCTGGGTTATTTTCACTTCCTTCAAGTCAAATCAACGATTCTATTTACTTCTCTAATTTAGGTTATAAAACTTTTGTTTTGGTAGTGAATCAAAATCATTTGAGCGAAGGTGTTGAAGTGATATTAGAGGAATCTAGTATTAACTTAGACCAAGTGGTCGTCGTATCTAAAGTAGATGCAATGAGCAGAATTGTAAATGTAGATATACAGAACGACCCAGTTAAATCATCACAAGAAATTTTACGAAAAGTTCCCGGACTTCTAATAGGGCAACATGCCGGTGGTGGTAAAGCAGAACAAATATTTTTAAGAGGATTTGATATTGACCACGGTACCGATGTTGCTATTAGTGTAGATGGCATGCCGGTAAATATGGTGTCGCACGCCCATGGTCAAGGGTATGCAGATTTGCATTTTGTCATTCCAGAAACTATAGATAATATCAATTTTGGAAAAGGTCCGTATTACGCGGATAAAGGAGATTTCAATACCGCAGGTTTTGTTGATTTAAACCTTAAAAAAAGTATAGATAAGAGCATGTTGTCTTATGAAGCAGGGCAATTCAATACCAATAGATTTGTAGGCCTTTTTAATATTTTAGAAAGTAGTAAAAGTGATGCGTATATAGCCTCTGAGCTTTACCTCACCGATGGTCCTTTTGATTCGCCACAAAACTTTAATCGTATAAATATTCTAGGTCGTTATCATTATAAAGATATAGGTAAAGAAGAATTGACGTTAACTGCTTCGCATTTTCAAAGTAAATGGGATGCCTCTGGTCAGGTGCCCCAACGCGCGATCGACCAAAACATAATTGGTCGTTTCGGTGCTATAGATGATACCGAAGGCGGACAAACAAGTAGATCAAACTTAATGCTGAATCACACAAAGTTTTTAGGCGAAGAACAATTTCTTAAGACAAGGGCTTTTGTGAGCAAATATGATTTTGAGCTGTTCTCTAATTTTACCTTCTTTTTGGAAGACCCTGTAAATGGTGATCAAATTCGCCAGTATGAAGATAGAACCATTATGGGTGCTGAAACGGTATTTGAGCAAATCAATATAGTTGTTGGCGAAAATGACACCTTTAAATATTCTGGTGGTATCGGTTTTAGAAATGATAATGTAGATGATGTCACCTTAGAACATACATTAAATAGAAAAACAGTGCTAGAACAATATGCGTTTGGTGATGTAGATGAAACTAATGTATATGGTTTTGTAAATGGTGAATATAAAACAGGTAATTGGACCTTTAATCCCTCTGTTCGAGTAGATTATTTCAACTTCGATTATGAAAATAAACTGAGTAATCTTTACGATAATAAAAGTGAAAGCAAAGCAATTATTAGTCCGAAGCTAAATACTTTATATGCACTAAACCGCAACTGGCAATTATTCTTAAAAACAGGTATGGGCTTTCACTCTAATGATGCACGTGTAGTTACTGCAAATGAGGGTAGAGATGTATTACCTAAAGCTTATGGTGTTGATTTTGGAACCATAATTAAACCGGTTGATAAGCTAGTATTGAATGCTACGTTATGGGGCTTATTTTTAGATCAAGAATTTGTGTATGTAGGTGATGCTGGTATTGTAGAACCTAGTGGAAAAACGAGAAGAGTCGGTGTAGAACTTGGAGGGCGCTATCAGTTATCAGATTGGTTATACCTTTATAGTGATGTTAACTATACATATGCTAGAAGTACAGAAGAACCAGATGGTGAAGATTATATTCCCCTTGCACCAGATTTTACGGCAGTAGGCGGACTATCAATTACCGATTTAGGCAATTTTTCCGGTAATTTAAACTATAGATATTTGGGTGATAGAGCGGCAAATGAAGATAATAGTATTGTTGCAGAAGGTTATTTTGTAACCGATTTAAATCTTAACTACAGTATAAAAAACTGGACAGTTGGCATAATTGTAGAGAACCTTTTTGATACTGAATGGAACGAAACACAATTTGCTACAGAAAGTAGATTATTCAATGAAACTGCATCCGTCGAGGAAATTCACTTTACTCCCGGAACTCCTTTTTACTTAAGAGGTAAGGTTTCCGTTAGATTTTAAATCTTTTGCTCATATCACTTCTAAAAGACCATATGCAGCCATTTCTCCAGAAGTCATGGCTGCATTAAGAGAACCATTAAGTAAGTAATCACCCGCCAAAAAAGTACGTTCCGTCAATCGTGTTTCGCTTGGTGACAAGGTATACCGAAAATCGTTCAGTTTAGGTAGCGCTCTTTTAATTTCGTAATGTTTTATATAACGCTCGATAGTAATGTCGCAGTAGGTATTTAAATCTTCTTTTACTTTTTGAATAAGTTCATATTCACTAAGGAAATGTTTTTTAACCACGGTTACGGATAATAACTCATCATCACCTTTATTCAATGTATTTATCGATGTGTGATAAAAAATATTGTTAATCAATGACTCTGGATCAGCTATTAACCCAATTAAAGGTTTTTTGATTTTACGAGTCTTACAAGTGAAATACAAGGTATCGGAAGAATGCCAAGAAAGTTTTTGTTTCCTCAAATTTGGAACTAATGGTGACGCATCTGTAGCTATTATTGTGTAATCTGTTTGTATTTTTTTGCCGTCGGAGAATTCTATGGAGCCATCTGTACAACTTACAACCGTAGAATTAAATTCAATTGTTGTTTTATTCAGTTTGGAGGATAAGAATTCTGTGATAGCCCCAATTCCTGCGACGGGTAAAACAGCACTACCCGAGCCAAACATTTTATATACAAACTGAAACATACGGGAAGAGGTCTCCAAGTTTGGCTCTAAAAAAATTCCAGAAAAAAATGGTTTAAAGAAGTCCCTTATAATTTGTTCTGAGAAGCCTTGTGCTTTTAAAAAGACTAGTGTAGATGTTTCTGGTTCATTAAAAATATCTTCATTAGTTTTTTGCTTGACAGTAAGGTTTAATCTTAGAATTTTAATTTTGTCTGTAAAGCTTCCAATGTTTGAAAGTAATGTAGGGAATAATAAGCCTAAGCTTCTAAGTGGGTCACCAATTACAGCGCTTTTATTATTTTTAAATATATAAGCTCCAGGAAGAAACTTTTGTAAATCTAAAGCTTCGAAATCCAAATATTTCTTTGCCATTGGATAGGCATCTAATAAAACCTGAAAACCATGGTCTAATTGATAACCGTCAACAATATCGGTTTTAACACGACCACCTACACTTTTAGATTGCTCATAGATGGTTGGTGAATAACCATTTTGTTCTAAAACAATTGCCGCAATTAATCCGCTAACTCCGGCACCAATAATAGCAATTTCGGTAGATTTCTTTTCCATTGTTTAAAAATAATCAATTGACCTTGTTCTTTTCTCAATTTCAATTCAAACTTTAGTCTATTAAATTAGCTATTGTAATGATTTACTTAAATTTGAGACCAAGAAATCATGCAAGAAGTTTTCAAAGATTTTAGTACTGATGGTTTGCTTAAAATAGGTAATGAATTACTATTAGAAACTTATAGAAAACCAAAACAAGCCGGACTCTATATTTTTATTAGAACTACAAGTAATAAAGCCACTATTGAGGTAGATGGCATACCATATATCATTTCAGAACATAGTCTGCTTGCATTGACTCCCATTCAATTTATACATTTTACTGAGGGTAAAAACTTAATTGTATATCAATTTAATAGAGAATTTTATTGCATAAAGGATCATGACCAAGAAGTAAGTTGTGCGGGACTATTATTTTTTGGAAACGCCCATGTTCCTCTAATTGATTTAGGGGAAAAAGAACAACAAAAGTTTGATACGTTACACGAGGTATTTGTAGACGAATTAGATACGCAAGATACAATTCAGGCAGAAATGCTACGGATGCTAATGGCGCGTTTTATGATAATGAGTACAAGGCTTCTGAAAGCTAAAGAAGGCTTTAGTAATGCTGCTAATGATGTAAAGGTTGACCTTTTAAGAGGTTTTAATTTATTAGTAGAAGCACATTATAAATCAGAGCACTCGGTTTCATTTTATGCAGAAAAATTATTTAAGTCTCCTAAAACTCTTTCTAATACCTTTTCTAAATTTAATACCACTCCCCTGCAAATAATTCATGAGCGTATTGTGTTAGAGGCAAAACGATTACTTATTTATACAGATAAGACTGCAAAAGAAATTGCATATGAAATTGGTTTTGAAGATGCATCTCATCTAAGTCGTTTATTTAAGAAGCAAACCCAGTATTCCCCATCTGAATTTAAGAAGCAACTTAAAAAAGCATATTAGGGAAGTATTGACAATTACTTGGGTAATATCGCCCGTTTTAAGGTTTATAATATCTAGATCTTTGTGCTGTAGAATTTAAACAGTAAAGACATGAACTTAAAACACAAATCAATTTTCAATTTAATAGAAATATTCACTTCGAGAAAGGTAGTTGTTGCTAATACAATCAATGTAGAAAAACATTGTAAACATAACCACTTATCAGATTACTACTGTGAGTCTGATAACTCTTCAAAATTTAATAGCGCATTCGGTTCTTTTTTATAAAGGAAGAATTGACAAACTAAAAGGAAGTCTTCACATGTTTTGAACATACTCCCAATTATATTTTTGTAGAAGAAATACAACAAATAAATTTTTCGAAATATTAAAAAAATAAAAACATGAGCACATTTAAAGTATTAACACGAGACGAAGTAAGTGAAAACAATCAAGCAATTTTCGATAACCTTAAAAAAGCATTGGGCTTTGTACCAAACTTATATGCAACCTATGCAAATAGTGATACAGCTTTAGAAAATTATTTAAATTTTGCTAATGCTAAAACAACATTATCAGCTAAAGAAAAAGAGGTTGTAAACCTTGCAGTTAGTCAAGTAAACGACTGTATTTATTGTTTATCTGCACACACGGCAATAGGTAAAATGAACGGATTCAATGACGAGCAAATTCTTGAACTAAGAGCAGGTAAGGCATCATTTGATTCTAAATTAAATGCATTAGCACAATTAGCTAAAAATGTTACTGAAAACAGAGGTCGTACAGACGAAAAGGTTTTAGAAAACTATTTTGCAGCAGGTTATACAAAAGCAAATTTAATTGACACCATTTCATTAGTAGGTGACAAAACAATATCGAACTATATTCATAGCACTACGCAGGTACCAGTTGATTTTCCTGTAGCACCATCATTATAAACAATAAACAAACAATAATTATTAATCTATCCATTAGAGCAAGAGCTCTTTAAATTTAAAACACATGAAAAAAGTATTATCAATTTTAGTTATCGTACTAGCATTCTCATTTAGCGCAAACGCTCAAGATAAAATGATGAAGCAACCAGTTAAGAAGATTGCCTTAGAGCAAACAACTGGTGAGTTTACGCAGAAATCAATTACTGTTAGCGAAGGAACTTATGTTTTCGATGTTGCAAACAACAATGTAGGTAAAGATGTTGGTTTAGTATTGGTGAAAAAAGGTAAAGATGCATCTAAACCAGAAAACCATATTCAGACTGCATATGTAACTGCTGCTGTAAAGAATAACACTGTAGGTCATTCTAAAGAAACTAAATTAGATAAAGGAGAATATGTATATTTCTGCCCTTTAAATCCGACTCCACAATACAGTCTTATTGTTGAATAACAAGTAATTAGCTATATATAAAAAGGGCTGTTCATTTATGAACAGCCCTTTTTATGTTTTGTAATATTAAATCTTTGCTTAATCTTCTGGCGGATGACCATGAATTTCTTCAAAAACAGTATCGAAATTTTCACGTAAGTAAGCGTTCAATTTCTTTTGATAATCATCTTTCAACCAGCTTAAAAAATTATAAGTACTCTTACTTATGCATTTACCGTATACATGGATACGATTATCAATATCTTCTTTCAATAGCTTAGCCAATGCCAATGCATCATATACATCTTCACTATTTTCAATACACATATATGCATGGTGAGCAATAGAGCGTTCTAAAACTACTTTGGAAGATTCGCCTGCAAACGTTGCAGTTTCGTAGGTTTCTTTAATATCAAAATAAGTTTCCTTAGAGTTTTTAAATTCTTCTTTAACTTCATCAGAAAGTTCAAGTTTAAAATCACTCTCAATATCCTCATCGTCCTTAATACGATCCATGTAGAAGTTAGGAGACTTGAAAATAGCACCCCAATCTAAATCTGCACCCCATGGTCCAAAACGATAAAGGTTGTTCCCTAAATCTATAACCGTAAATTTCGATTTGTTATTCAAAACCCTAGAACCCCTACCTATCATTTGGTAATAAAGTGTAAGCGATTTTGTAGCTCTGTTTAGAATAATAGTATCAATAGTAGGTTCATCAAAACCCGTAGTCAATATACTTACAGATGTTAAAATGGCATCAGGTGTTTCTTTAAACCATTTTAATATTTGTTTACGCTGTTTTTTGGTAGCGGTATTATCAAGGTGTCTAATGTTTAAACCTGCTGCATGAAAAGTATGGTATACTTGAATAGATGTTTCTATACCATTATTGAAAATTAATGTCTTTTTGTTTTTAGAATGTTTCATGTAAGCTTCTAAAAGCTTACTTAACATTGCCGGACTCGTATATAAATCAGCTGATGATTTAACGGTATAATCTCCGTTAGAACCAATTTCTAGAGATGTAAGTCCCATGTCATATTGAAATACCTCTGCCCTTGCCAAGAAATCGTTGGCAATTAAATTTTCTATGGTTTCGCCTGGTATAAGCTCATCATAGTTTTTATTCATTGGTAAATCTTTGTTTGAGCTTAACGGGGTTGCCGTTACACCAAGAACAAATGAATTTTCAAAGAACTTAAAAAGTTTAGTAAAAGAATTATAGTGGGCTTCATCAATAATAACAAGACCTACATCAGAAATATCTAATTGGTCATCGTTCAACCTGTTGTTTAAGGTTTCAACCATGGCTACATAACAGCTGTAACGTTCATGATCATCAAGATTAGCCTTGCTGTTTACTACCTTATTAACAACGCCAAAACTAGTAAGCATGGCAGAAGTTTGGTTACAAAGTTCAATACGATGCGTCATTACCAAAACCTTCTTATTGTGGTTTTTGAGGTATTGACGTACCATTTCCGAAAAAATCACTGTTTTACCACCACCGGTTGGTAATTGGTATAAAAGGTGATAATCATCTCGTTCTGAATCGAACTTATCAAAAATTTGTTGAATTGCACCTTGTTGATAGCTGTAAAGTTCCTTATCGGTCTTTCTATCCTGTAATTCAAAAACTGTCTCTTGCATAAAATCTTCTCTGGAGTGTACAAAGGTAACATTATCAACATTACATTACTAATTCATGGGTTAAAAAGGGTATCTTTTGCGACCATATGTAACCAAAATAAACAGTATAGGATAAAATTTATGGAGCATTTCCATTTTCAAGTCTATAAACCTTATGGAATGTTAAGCCAGATGACTTCTGGAGAAGACCGTCAACTTCGTAAAAAACGTTTTCTAAGTGAACTTTTTGATTTTCCTGATGGAATAATGCCTATTGGTCGGTTAGATGAGAAATCTGAAGGCTTACTCTTAATGACCACTGATGGTAAATTGAGTGATACTATAAACCGATCTGGAATAGAAAAAGAGTATTTAGCACAAGTAGATGGTTTAATCACTACAGCAGCCATAAAAGAAATTTCTAAAGGAATATCTATAGGTGTTTTCGGTAAAAAATATGTTACAATGCCTTGTTTAGCCACTCTTTTAAATGAGGCTCCTACCCTGCCCGATGCTAATTCTGCTATGCGTATTGGTAGGCACAGACCAACTTCTTGGCTTCGTATTATAATTAAAGAAGGTAAATTTAGGCAAGTACGCAAAATGACTGCAGCCGTAGGTTTCCCAACTTTGCGTTTGGTACGTATTCGTATAGGTGAAATTGAATTACAAAATATGAACCCTACAGATGTACTTCCTCTTAAGATTAATCTGCCGCCTTCTTAGGAATACGTTTTCCCGAGAATCTAGAAAAAATGGTCAAACTCTTTTTAGTATTAATAAAATACACACCGGTTAAAAGTACAATAGAAGCCAATGCTGATTGCATACTAATATTTTCCTTTAAAAAATACCAACCTAGAATCATTGCAATAATGGGATTTACATAAGTTGAAGTAGCTACTTTTTCTGGAGATACAATTCGTAATAAATAATTAAACGCTGTAAATGTCACAATACTACCAAATACTATTAGCAATAGCATAGACCAAATAACAGGAGTGTTCCAGGTGGTTGGTGATGTCCACTGTTCTCCGAAAATGGTACTAATTATAAGTAGTGATAATCCGCTAGTTAGCATTTGGTAACCCGTATTCACAAAGAAATTCTTTGGTAAATCTGCCTTACCAACAAATAGACTGCCATAAGACCAGCTTAACATACAAATGAATATTAAAACCATCCCTAGAATAGCCCCATCTTGTGCTATAATTTCTTTTTGTCCAACAAGTAAAAAAATTCCGCTTATACCAAGAATTACACCTATAATGGACATAGGCTGAATTTTTTTTCCATGTAATATGCGCATCATTATTAGCACTACTAATGGTTGTGCAGAAACTTCTAAAGCAGCAAAGCTGCTATCAACATATTTTAAAGCCCAAACTACTACCCCATTTCCAAAAGTTAGAAATAGAAAGCCAGCAATTATTGTATTCTTAAATTGTTTTTTTGTAATTTTTAAAGAAAAGCCTAATGCTTTTGAAATAATAAAAATTAGGCAACCTGCAGTTACAAAACGAATACCTGCCAACATAAAGGCAGGTAATTCCGTTACTGCAATTTTATTCCATAAATAGGTAGATCCCCATATGAAGTAAATGGCGAAAAATGACAATACTACCAGAACGGTGTTACGTTGCATTTTCACCATTAAAAAATTTTAAAACTAAATCTTCTTAACACGAACGGCGTTCATGCCCTTCATGCCTTTTTCTAGCTCGTAAGAAACTTTGTCGTTCTCCATGATCTCATCTATAAGACCACTTACGTGAACAAAGTATTTTTCGTTGTTTTCAGCATCAATTATGAAACCAAAACCTTTAGTAGTGTCAAAGAAAGAAACCTTTCCGTTTCTTACCGGATCAAATTCCTCAACATCTCCCTCTTCTTTCTTTGGAATACCTAAAACGATATCTTCTGCTTCAATTTCCACTTTCATTGCCGGATCTGGCGGAGTGTCCACTAAGTTTCCGTTGAAATCTACATAAGCAAGTGGAATACCAGAAGTACCACTTTCTTTTGCAGCTGCTTTACGAGCAAGCATTTTTTTCTTCTTTTCTTCACGCTTTTTTAAGCGCTTTTTTTCTTTTTCAGTTTTATTAAATGTTTGTTGCGATTTTGCCATTCGTAATTTTAATGATAATAATAGATTTTACTGTAAAGGAATTGAAATACGTGGTGACGTGTATAACAAATGGTAAGCTTTTTGAGTAAACTATTTTTTCCACTTGTTGTAAGGTCATTGCAAGAATCATCTGCATCCCTCTAAAGTTCTGCAAAGATATGATTTGTATTTCAATTATTTAGCATTACTAGTACTCAAACTAGCAAACTTTTAAAAGACCTAATATTAATTTAAAAATCAATTCCTATTATAGTATGTTTTTTAGAAATATTTATTGAAATCCCCTACTCTTTAATCCATCTAATTTTTTAAAAATAAAGAATTTTTGTTAAAACATCAAAAAAAATATAAATCATAAACAGCTGTAATTTAATTACTTATGAGTATTTCGATTTATGTATATGTTAAAAATAGTACCTTTTTATGCATAGTACTGTAACAAAACTTATTTATCGTCGTCTACTTAGTATAACAAAATTATTAATCATCAATATAAAAACGAACATCATGAGAACTTTTATCAGAAACACACCGACAGAAACAAGAAGGAATACATTCTTTTCAAGTTTTAAGAACAGCAAAAGAGTA
>NZ_FOYX01000003.1 GCF_900112245.1 Maribacter stanieri | reverse complement strand
ATCAGTCTACATCAATCATTAATCATACGGCTAATCACCGCTTTAAAAACGAACATCATGAGAACTTTTATCAGAAACACACCGACAGAAACAAGAAGGAATACATTTTTTTCAAGTTTTAAGAATAGTAAAAGAGTACAATGGGCATCATCTAGGCAACATACCCATTAAACATTCATCAGTCTACATCAATCATAAATCATACGGCTAATCACCGATTTAAAAAACGGATATCATGAGAAAATTTAAAAATTCATTACCAATAACATCAGCAAAATTAAATTTATGGACAGCCATAAGAGATAAACAAAAAATGTTGCGCAGACCAAAATTGCAGCTTGCATTCTAAGTATACAAATGATATGAACTCATCACTCATATCATTTTGTCATACTAAAAAATCAATAATATTTAAAAAGGCACTAAACAAGTTGATTTTCTGTTATATCGTATACGATATATTATATTTGATACATGTTAGTGAAAATAAATCTTAGAGATCAAGTACGGGATTACTTACTATCAGAGATGATTACCGGTAATCTTAAAATTGGTAAAACTATTAATTTAGCCGCACTTGCCAGGCATTTAAAAGTAAGTGTAACGCCAATTAGGGAGGCACTAACGCAGCTACAACAGGCACATATTATTAAAGCCGTACCAAACAGAGGTTTTATTATTGCCGAACTAGACGTAGAAGAAGCCGAAGATCTTTATGAGTTGGTTGCAAACTTAGAGGTAATGGCAATTGAAAATTCAGAGTTTAATGAAGAGGATATTATCAATCTAAAAAATCAACAAGAAGTTTTTGAAAATGCACCGGATGCTATTTCAAGAATTCAAGCAGATTTGGAATTTCATAGGCTTTTGACGAAAGGATATAAAAACGATTTAGCCTTAAAAATTCTAAACGATTTAAAGACGCGTATATTTTTCTATGAACGCGCATTTACAAATGACGATTTTTTCTACAATAAGTCAGACAATCAGCATGAATCCATTATAGCTGCAATTGCAGATGATAACGTACCAACAGCTTCCCTCCTATTAAAAATGAATTGGATGCTAATACTAAATTACATTCAGAAGAAACTTACAGAGTAGTTATTTATTCTAAATCTTTAATTAAATCTTGAGCAGATTGGGTAATCTTTAGGTATCCTTTATAAGCCCATTTACAGAAAAATGCTAGTGCCACTAAGGTTGTTGCAAATATTACATACTGCTCTACTTTAAGGTTGGTTAAGAATACATTTTTATTAGAAATAATTTTTGATGTAACAGGTACTATGAATAGTAGCCCTACAAAGCCTATTGCCATACCCACCTGTTGTAATTTTAGAAGTCTATTCTTAGTTCGTAAATAAACCTTTAAATTCTCTTTATACGAGCCTTTGGTGATGTCAATATTCTTAATTTTTTTAAGTGTACTTAAAACCAGTACAGGTAAAACGATAAGAAAAGATAGGGTTAATATGCCACAAATTTTTAAATACCAAGTGTCTAGCTTACCAAAATTTAATAATACAAAGAAGGCAACAATGAAACATACAAATGCGCCTACGGTCTCGTACTTAGTAAGTATGTTGAATTTGTTTTGATATTTCTGTTTTGTCATATCTAAAATAATTTCATTTGTTAATTTTTTTTGATGGTCTAATTCTTGGCTCATTTGTACCCAAGCAGATTGTAGTTCTTCTATTTCCATGATTTAATGATTTGTCATGTTTGTTTTTAATTTTTTCTTTACACGAGATATTTTAGTACCTACATTACTGGCACTTAACCCTGTAATCTCAGATATTTCTTTATAGCTTTTTCCTTCAAGTAATAAAAAAATAAGTCCTTTTTCTAAAGTGTTTAATGATTGAAGATGCCGATAAAGAAGTCGTAGTCTTTCTTCAATAACATCATCTTTAACCTCTGCCTGTTTTATGATAACATCTGCAATAGGAACCGAATCTGGTCTTTTCTTTTTTCTTTTGATATAGGTAATAGCAGTATTCATGGCTACACGATACATCCAAGTCGTAATCTTAGCATCGTTCCGGAAAGAGTCAAAATATTTCCAAAGTTGGTATACTACTTCTTGAAATAAATCTTCTTGGTCTTCTTTATTATCAATGTAGATGGAAGTCACTTTATATAAAAGTGCCTGATGTTCTCTTATTAAATTAGTGAAGACTGTTTCTTTCTGCATTTATAACTCGCTATTTACTTATTAGTGTGAATTTTATCTAATTTGTCACACGCTAACATAAATTCTTTTTTAAATAATAGTAAAAAACGCCTAACTCGTACAACATGAGCCATATAAGTACGTTTTATTAAAAAATATTCTGATATGCAGTTTTTAAATCCAGAGATTGAGGCTTTAACAAAAAGAAAAAATACCCCAGCACTAGCTAAAAAGCAAGTATCATGCGGTATTTTTCAAGATGTAAAAGATATACCTGTTGTTGAAAAAACGGTTGCACTTAAAAAAGTATAAACTATTAATCAAATAAAGATGCGTCTAATCCTGGGATTAGGTTTAAAGCATTTTTATAATACAATTTTTTCAATACATCGTCAGGGAGGTTTAATCCATACATTGCCCAAAAAGCGTGATATTTCTTGTAATAAGGGAAATACTCATCATTACTTTCCAATACTCTGAAGTACGTAGGGAATTCTTCAGGTTTCCAACTGTCTTTACCAAATAAAACCCTGTCCTTGTATTTTATAAAAAATGCTCTTGCATTTTGTGGTTGTCTACCTAGTTCGGCTATAACTGCAGATATACCAACATTCATATTTGGCATATCATCTAGCAGTTCACCTAATTTTGCTAAGTTATTGGCATGCCAACCCATATGGGCATTTATAAATTTAGTCTGCGGATGCTTTTTAAAAACATTATGTTGCTCTTGTATAATTTGCTCAAACGGTGCGGGATCGATAGCCGTACGTTTTCTTCTTGGGTGTGTTTTTAATTCTAACCACCGTTCGTTATCTGAGTCCATTTCATCCCAAAAAGATTTTGGATCTGCAGCGTGTATTAAAACAGGCACTCCCATTTCTGCACATTTTGCCCAAATAGGATCTAATCTAGAATCATCTATTGCCAAACGATTACCATCGGCATCTTTATTTCTTAACCCTAGACTTTTAAAGATTTTTAATCCTTTTGCACCATTTTTAATGTCTTGTTCTAATTGTTCAGCAGCCTTTTCTCCCCAAGCCAAATCTTTTGCTCCTTCAAAATCAACATTTGCAAAAACTACAAATCTATTAGGGTAGCTCTTTTTAATATTATCGATTTTTTCTTTTAAACTTTCGCCAGATCTGCCACTTAAATTCACCATAATTGCCTCGTTCATTGCATCCATATGACCAATTAAACCGTCTAAGGCTTCAACGGACATATCTCTCTGATGACTATGTACATCAATGAACGGAAACTTTGCCTTGGTGATTTCTGAACCGGTCACTACTAAGGTAGATGTTGGGTTGTATTCTTCAAAGCCCATTTCTTGAGCTATAATTGGGGTAGAAATTATAGAACAAATGGTAATTACTATTGCTAAATTAAATTTACTAATGCGTGTGCTCATTTTTAGTTTGATTCAATAATTGATTGTATTCTTCTTTGGTGTCAATATCTCTAATTTGATTTCCTGCTTCTAGTTGAATAATAGCATGCTGTTGATTATTTAAAATGTCTTTGGCTCCATAATCACCCTCTAATTCACATAATTTTTGAAACAGCAATTTAGGAAACAAAGCGGGTACTCCTGCCTTATTACCATAGTTTGTTGCTATTATTTTTGTGGGATGCATTTTAAATACCTCTACAATAGATTGAAGATATTTCGGAGTAAGTAGTGGTTGATCGACAAGACAGATTAAGATGCCGTCTAAAGTATTTTTCTCTTTAAGTATTACTTTAACTCCGTATGCTATGCTGTTCCCCAATCCGTTATCCCAGTTAGGATTAGTAATAATATTGATATCTTGAAAAACACATTGAGCAGCAATAATTTCGGCATTTGCTCCTAACACCACGTGAATGGAACTCAAATTAGTTTTTTGAACGGTTTTAATGGTTTCCAATAAGAAGTTAGAATCTTTCCATGGCATTAATTGCTTAATACCATCCATTCTTTTAGATGCACCAGCTGCCATAATCAAAACAGCGATATGAGGTTCTTTTTTCAATGGTGAATTTCTTTCAGTTTATCTTTTAACATCATAGGATCTGTTTTTCTAATGACCGTTAAAATTTCAGCCAGTATAGAAATAGCAATTTCCTGTGGTGTTATTGCCCCAATGTCTAGCCCTGCCGGTCCATGAATATTTTCAATGAATTCCATTTCAATATCCATATCATGTTCCAGTAGTTCAGACAATAATTTTTCTCTACGTTTAGCAGGACCCAGTACGCCTAAATAAGCCGGATTACTATTTTTCAAAACCATTAAATACTTTAAATCTTTTACATAACTATGTGTCATTAAAAGAACAGCGGTATTGGCATCTATAATCTTTACGGGGAAATCTTCGGGTTCACAGTTTAACAATGCATTTATACCTGGGAAATCTGCCTTTGTTTTATCCTCTTTTGGCGTAACGGCAACTGTTACTTCCCAGCCCATATTTAACCCGAATTGAGCTAATTGTACCGTATCATGCTCACCACCAATTAATAATAGGCGTTGACACGGAGACATAATTTGTTTAAAAATCAAGGCTTCTAGTTGCTCACGGGTATTTTCATTAAACGTATAACTCTTATCATCTAAATGTATAAATGTTCCAAAACCTTTAAGGTCTCCGTATTCTTTTTTATAAGATGTAGTAAGTTCAAAAAATGAACGATTTTCTATTACCGTATTAAAATCTGCAATGAGAGATTTACTTGGTGAAAACGGCTCTAACAAAAGATATAATATACCTTCGCAACCCAAACGATACCGTCCATCATAGGTCATTAGTTTAGGGATTTGTTTTTTAAATACAGACTGTGCTTGAAACAGCACTTCCTTTTCAACACACCCACCGCTTACAGCGCCAATCATAATATTGTCTTCACGTATAAGCATGCGCACACCTGGCCTACGATAAGATGAACCATCTAAATCTACCACCGTTGCCAAAACACATTTTAAATTTGCATTTTTGGCAATTAGATACTCTTTAATAATATTCTTGAACTCGTGGGTCATTTATTGTCGCTTATTACACTTTTAAATATGTGAAACCAAGGTTAAATATACCATGCCTCAATGGACTTAAACCTATGGAAATATAGGGCTTTTGATAATTTTATGTCCTTTGCTATTATTGCTTTAACAATCTTTAACATTTATTTTTTTAATCCCTATAATTTAAACAAACTTTGACCGTTCTGCTAGTTGAACCCATAATAATTGAATATGAAAAATTTTTTAAAAACATATAGTATATTTTTTCTACTGACGCTATTAGTTTCTTGTGGTAATGCCGATGATGATGTTAGTTTAGACTTGAACACTGGTGAAGGATTAGGAAAAGGTACGGAGGTAGATGATTGTTTAGGACTTGAGGAAGGTGAATTAGTTTTATCTATACAAGAACAATATACAACCTTGCCAGGTAAGGTGTCTGTTTTTTTTAGAGTATCAGATACTAGCGGAAACCCAGTTCCTGGACTTACCGCTAATCAATTTACAATTTATGAGCAAGGTAGAAATGATGATTGTTTCAATACTATCTCAACATCAGAATCGTCAGCACGTATTTCACCTAATTCACAGATATTTTCAAACAATACCTTATTGGTGTTAGATTTAAGTAATAGTGTATTGAGCAGTAGTTTAGAAGAATTGAAGTTAGCTTCTACAAGTTTTATTGATGCTGTTATGCCTAGCACAACTCAAGAATCTGTAAAAATGGCCATTTATTGGTTTGATGGTGAAGATGAGCTTCATTTATTAAATGCATTAACTTCTTCAAGAACTGAACTTAAAGATGCTGTTGAAGGTATAACAGATGATATTAGTAATGACCCTTCTACCGATTTATATGGAGCCGTTATAAAATCTACGGATATTGCTTCAGATTTAGTGAAAGTATCCACTGCAGATGGTAAAATTGGTGCTGCATCTGTTGTAATTTTTACAGATGGTACTGATCAAGCTTCTCGTTTTACTGAAGATGCCGCTTTAAAGAAGGTAAATGAAGCCAATGCCAACATTTCTTTCTTTAGTATTGGTTTAGGTGGTGAGATTGATACGGAAGTATTGACGGCAATAGGAAAAACAGCTAGTGTATTCGCTCAGAACAAAGATGAGCTAGAAAGAACGTTTAGAGATATATCTGAGAAAGTTTCAGAAAGAGCTAATAGCTTTTACTTATTTGAATACTGTAGTCCAAAAAGAGATGGAAGTGGTGAGAACAATTTAGCCATTGAAATTAATACAGGTTCTAGACAAGGAGCAGTACAAACCAAGTTTAGTGCAAACGGATTTACAGGTGGTTGTGAATAGGTGAAACACCTTTAAAATACAGAAAGAAGCATGAAAATGCTTCTTTTTTTTTGCCCTAAATTGAAATCATCAACCTGTTGATTATCATTTTGTTGACCTTGATAATTGCAATACTTTCATCTTTCAACTTATGATTTAAACGTCCGTTTGTCGATTTGTGCCGTATATAAAACCGATTAGACTAATATTAATTAAACAGAGAACAAAATGAAAAGATTATCCTTAGTTACTATTTTATCGGTAGCGCTTTTAACTTCATGTGTTTCTAAAAAGAAATATGTTGCTTTAGAAGATAACCTATCTCAAACTCAGAGTACTTTACAAAAGACTCAAGTAGAGAAAGAGGAATTGCAAGCTCAAATGACAAAAATTGAAGCTCGTGTTGAAGAGTACAATTCTAAAATCAACTCATTAAAAGAAATGAACGATAGTCAGTTCACAAGCGTTGATGATGTTGCTGTAATGAGTAACAATACCAAAGCTAAAATGAGAAATACATTGAAAAATGTTGATCCAGCAAAATTAGCAGGTGCTAAGACATTACAAGATTCAATGAACTTGGCTGTTTCTTACAAGTTGAAGCAATCAATTTCTGATGAAGGTGAAGATATCGATGTTAGTATTGATAAAACTGTAGTTATGATTAATATCTCAGATGAGTTATTATTCAATACTGCAAGTTATAACGTAAGCAGTAAGGCTGATAAAATATTGAAAAAATTGGCAGATGTAATTAAGTCAGAGCCAAGTATGGAAGTAATGGTTGAAGGTCATACCGATTCTAGAACTATTAATACTCCAATGGTTACAGATAACTGGGATTTAAGTGTAAAACGTGCAACTTCAATTGTTCGTAAATTACAAAAAGAGTATGATGTAGATCCTTCTCAATTAATCGCTTCTGGTAGAAGTAGCTACTTACCTTTAGTAGAAAATGATACCAAAGAGAACATGGCGATGAACAGAAGAACTAAAATCATCATCTTACCTAACTTAGATAAATTCTTTGCACTTTTAGATGCAGAAGAAGGGTTATAAGAATTAGGCATTTATAAAATTAAAAAGGGGAGCAAATGCTTCCCTTTTTTTATGCTTTATATTTAGTTCTTTCTAATCGCTGATTTATCTAAATATCATACCATTGGGCACATTGATAATAGATTCTTTTAAGTTCACTAAAAATCCATTTATAATCGCGTATTCAATTTTACCATCTTTTTCTAAAAAGAAAGTTGGGTTAATACCTGGCATTAAATTCAATTCCGGGACAGTATATTTCTTTCCAATTAAATGAACCGGAAATGGCGAATTAACTTGCTTTAAAGGTATGGTAGACATAGGTACATATCCGTAACCTTGCTTTAAAATATCTTTAAAATTTAAAGCTTTAACTTCTTCAAATGTGTTTAAAGTTGTTGGATACGCTTTTGCTTGCTTTATAGTATAACCAGAAGCATCTACAGTTTCATATCCATAATAAGTAGATAGGTCTCCCTGATCTAAAACACGACTGCTGTACCAAAAAGAATTATGGTCTGGATAATCTACTTCCACCTGATTAATCCCTAAATCGATAGTAAACGTATTACCCATTAGATTATAAGTTGCTCCAGTTATTTTTAAATCGAATAACTTTCTATCATTCTCCGGTATCTTTTCATATTCATCAATACTAATAGCCTCGTAAGATTTCTTGGCAATAGTATATATGGCAGATAAAATAGAAGTGTAATTAAGCTTTCTAATTTCTTGTTTTTCAATATCTTCTGCATAACCGCCAGATTCTATTAAAATAGTACTTGTACCCCACTTTTGAATATTATCACCAAAAGCTCTAGGCTCAAAATCATCATTATAACGCCCTACTTGACCTGGAGCATATTTCTGAAGTATGTCGTTCATAAACACGATAATCTTCATAGCATTACCACGTGTTTCATTAATGTCCTTTTCATAGTTGTATGCTGGAGCTAAATATGAAATAGTAGCAGGTTTTTCTGTACGTTCTGCATTATAATAAGTGCTTTGATCGTGTAGATTAAATCCAAAATCAGCATCTAAACTATCACGTACACGTTTTAAAGTTTGCGATTCTGGTGATTGTAAACGTAAAGCATCTCTATTAATATCTATACCCAATAAATTTCTTCGTTGAAAAAGCTCAGCTCCATCTGGGTTTAGCATTGGTAAAAAATGAACCGTTAAGTTGGCAAGAATGGCATCCTTTTCTGTTTTAAAATCAGAGCTGTCAAAGAAATTCAAAATATCAAAAATAGCTTGTGTTGCAGTAGGCTCATCTCCATGCATTTGAGACCAAAGAAAAACATTTGTTTCGCCCGTACCAATGCTTATAAGACTCAAATCTTTACCACCAATAGACGTACCTACTTTATTAACTTTAAACTTTTTGTAGTTGGAATATTTATCAATTAACGGTTGAATATCCGCTCGTTTAATACGTCGTTTTCCAATAGAATTCTCTTTGTAGTTATCGTAAGAATCAAATAACTGAGTAGTTATATTCTCTGATTGACCCATTAAAGAAAAGGAGAATAAACCTATTAATACAAGTACTATACGTTTCATTTAGATTGATTTGTTTTGTTAATTCTATTTTTAGGTAGCTCCTTAAAATTTAAATTCTTCACAGCTTTTCTAACATTGTTCATAAAATCTGGTCCAGGGTCTGTTTTTACGGTACGGTATCCTTCATCTTTTTCTAACCACAAAGGGTGGTTTTCAAACAATGTGTATTCGTAATGTCCTATTAAATACTCAATATCATACTTATCTTTCAAATACTTCACTAACCAAATATTAGATTTTAATTGTGCTTTTGTCAAAGGTAAATCTTCGGTTCCGCCTATATTTTCCACCCCAATAGCACAATGATTAAGCCCTATGACATGCCTTGCCATAGTTGTTTCAGGTAAAAGCTGATAAATGGTTCCATCTCTATCTACCATAAATTGAGAGGATACATTTAAACCACTTACATTTTTAATATCTGGCCGCCAATTGGGCAATGTAACAGGATCAAAGGCTTCAAATGATTTTTGAAATGTTGGGATGACTGTCCAATGTAAAACAATCATTTTAGGATCAATTTTAGGTGATTCCTGCTCTAATCCATATCTATTTTGAAGATATTCTAGAGTCAATATTTTTCGCTCTTCATTAAAAGTAATTGGATGGTCCACAATACTTTTTGTGGAAGTACATGACACTATTAGTAGTCCAAAAATAAAATATACAGCACTATGTTTCATTATTCTATAATTACTAAACTATCTTTTTTAACGGCATATTTAATGGTAAGTTTCCGCCTTCCCCATTCCTTAGCCTTTTTAACATCTTCACCCATGTAAATATCAATTCTATTCCGCCAACGAGCGTGCATTTTATCTTTAACAATGTATATACCATCAAAAGTATCTATTTTGACCAAAGTGTTATATGAAAGTCCTTTCTTAAGTAAATCTCTAGAAACAGCAATCCATTTTACACCAGGTTTAATAGAATCTCCCCATGCAGTTATGGCAGGATGCTCGTATGATGTTTGATAAGGAAGTGAATTGTATGCTGTCGCTGTTACTTGTAAAGGAATCCAATTATACTTATCATCCACGGGCTTATCTGAACAGCTAAATGCTATTACCAAGATAAACGCAATGGATAATCTTTTGATCATACCTACTAATGTAGTTTATTTTCTAAAATAAGAAGGTCAGTATAACTTTCGCTCCATGCTTCTTCTAAGAATTCTGGCACAGGTGTAAACGAATATGTCAATGCACTTAATACAATATCCTCATCTCCATCACCATCGATATCTGCAGCATCCATTAAAAACCATCTTGCCATTTTGGTGTCTTCAAAATGATTTTGATTATAGGTATACGTACTACTCTCTATGTTTTCCAAATACACGAAATTAAATTCAGGATGTTCGTTATAATCAGGAAAAGTCGCTAAAAGGGCAAAATCTATATCGCCATCTTGATCAAAATCATTGGCAATTACTCTGGTTGCTCCATTTAAAGGGTGAAAATAAGTCTCTTTAAAATTATTTTTACCATCGTTGATATGAATTCGCATACCATGATATGGTTTGTTTACGAAAGATTTATCCGCATTATCCCCATTTACGGTTATAATATCATCGAAGCCATCACCATTATAATCTATCAATTCAAACCAGCTAGATCCGTATACGGGACTAAAGCGTAGTACTTTTTCAATCTCAAATTCTAAATTATCTTTTTGGTATAAAATATAAACTGATTCATCACCTTGAGCAGTCATTACTACTAGGTCATCTTTTCCGTCTTTATCCATATCTCTCGGAATTACTCTTAAAGTGCCAGGTAAATTTAGTAGTACCTTCTTTCTATAAAATCCAAAGGAATCTTTTTTTAATAGCGATAATTTGCCTCTTAAATCACCAAATTCACTAATTACGATTTCTTCAGAACCATTTTTATTTAAATCGGTATAAAGCGTATGCACCGGTCTATGTAAAGAGTCTTGTAGAATGGCTGTAGAACTACCATATCGCAATACGGTATTACCTCTAGGTATTTCATTTGGGTCCATCACTCCCATATTGGTAACATAGGTACTGTCACCAACTAATTTTGCATCAATAATAGCCCAGCCAAAATAATCTAAAACAGTGTTTTGTTTTTTAATTAAATCATAACTAGCTAATTCCCCTTTTCTAGAACCAGTAATAATCGAGTGGTTTAATGTATCTATTTTTAAAAAAGTATATAAACTTCCTTTTACACTATCTAGAGTTATTGGTTTGGTTTCAAATTGGGTTAACGGAGAACTCTTAATCGTATTTATATTGTTGAGACTATCTGGCGCAAGTTCTATTATATAATCTTTAAGTAGTTCCCAATCTGCAAGGTCTATAGTAGGTCTTGATGGATATACGCCTGTTTTGATGACTGCCATTTGCTCCCTAAATGTTAATTTATGGTACGGATGATTTTCAGCGTTAATAATACCCATACGCGCTCCCATGGCCGGTAGTACATTGTCTTTCCAAATATTTTTGGGCAAATCAGTTACGGCAGGTGCTATATGGCAGCTAGCACAATTAGTATTGAAAAGAATTTCACCTTTAGATGGCTTTTCAGCTGTATTACATGATATTAAAAAGCAAAATAAAATACAGTAAAAGCAAGATTTGAAATCCATTTATAAGAGAATGATTAATTGTGTACAGAATTAAAGAATGGAAGATACCTATACCCTTAAAATCTCGCAAGTGATAAATGAAGGCTTTTATTTAAATTTGTATTGCTATGAAAAAAGACAAAAAACCAGATAATGTAGTTTTCAATGAGGAAACTCAAGAATATCACGGAAAACTATCCCCTTTTGCAACCGGAGTATCAGCACCCAAAATTACTCCGCCAGATGTAACTTCTTGGAAGAATACGCATATTGTAAGTGCTAATAATCAGTTTAAGGCTGAGTATGAAGCATTACAAAGTTCGTATAAGAAATTAATGGATAATTTTGAATATAACAATTTAGTGTACAGTGCTAAGTTTAGTTTTGAGCCAATTGTTGGCAAAGAATATCATTTATATAAAGCAAAGGACGAGAGCACATTTTTGTCTTTGATACCCCCTCAGGAATGTAACTTTAATCATATAGGCAGCTTTAGACTTACTTCAGATAAAACATGGGAAAAATTATAATCGACCACGTATAATTCAGTACCAAACTTTCAGAAAACAAATTGTAACACATCTAATTACCTATAAATTAAAATAAGAATGAGGAAACTAAAATTGCTTTTGGGTATTGCATTAATTGGAATTATTGCTGCCGTATATTTTAACTATCCAAAGCTAAACCTTATATCTGGCTATGCTTCTAAAAACATGGCTTCTAGTGTAAATATAGCAGATAGAGACCCTACGGATGTTACAGTGGATCATGATGAAATGCCATTGATAAATTTGTCTGATTGTGAAGTATCTGAGGCTGATAAATCATCTACAGCATCAGTCTTTGGTCTTATGCCTAGAACTTCTGTTTATAAAGAAGGTTTAGGTGCCGTGTTAACCAACAAGGAGTTTCCAAAACACAACTTTGATATTGTACCCAATAGATTTATTGAAAAAGACACCCTGCCCTTTCCATATGGAAATCAAGGAATTATTGATACAATACTTGAGAATGTAGATTATGATAAGTTAGAAGTAGCATTTGTAAATGCGTTCAATGACCCTGAGCAAAAAACAAAGTCGCTATTAGTGGTTCATAAAAATCAAATTATTGGAGAGCGTTACATACGCGGATTTTCTAAAGACACAAAAATTCTTGGCTGGTCTATGACTAAAAGTATTTTGGCTACGCTATATGGAATTTTAGAATTTGAAGGAAAGATTAAAATGAATGACACCCCTTTTTCTGAAGAGATTAGAATGAAGAATCCAAAAGGGAATATAACCATTAACCACCTATTAAGAATGCAGAGTGGCTTGGCTTGGGATGAAAATTATTTTAAAATTTCAGATGTTACAAAGATGCTTTTCTTAGATTCTGATATGGCCTTGGCACAGCGCAATAAAAATGTGATTGCAGCACCTACTGAGGTATGGAACTATTCTTCTGGTACCACCAATTTACTTTCTGGTATTCTAAGAGAGCAGTTCGCTACACATCAAGAATATTTAGACTTTCCATATAAAGCGTTGATTGATAAAATAGGAATGAACTCCATGCTTTTAGAGACCGATTTATCTGGCAATTATATTTTGTCATCATACGGATGGGCATCAACCAGAGATTGGGCTAAATTCGGAATTCTTTATCTTAATAAAGGTGATTGGAACGGTAAGCGCATTTTTTCAGAGTCGTGGTCAGACTATGTAGCTAAACCAACTATAAATTCTAACGGAACTTATGGGGCACATTTCTGGTTGAATGCAGAAGGTAAATATGAAGACATTCCCACTGACCTATATTCGGTTAACGGATTTCAAGGTCAACGCATATTCATAATCCCTTCAAAAGATTTGGTTGTGGTACGTACAGGAACAAAAGAACAAACCGACGAGCAGTTCAATACCCTACTTAAAGAAATAATTCAATCTATTCGATGAAAGGGTTAAAATTTTAACTTTCTTAAAACAATACCACATTTACATAGACTTTCACAACAGAATCTCCCGAGATGGCAACAATAGTTTCAAGAAACTCAAGATGATCTATACATTTACAGTGTTATTAAAAACGAATTAAAATTTTTTCATTTTCATATAGTGTTCTCGTAAAAGAGTCTGATATTTACTTATTAGACTCTTTTTAGTTTTGGGTAATTCAGATGGCAGTTGCGCCTTTAGCCTTTAGCCTTTAGCCTTTAGCCTTTAGCCTTTAGCCTTTAGCCTTTAGCCTTTAGCCTTTAGCCTTTAGCCTTTAGCCTTTAGCCTAAAAAAGTTCATTTTTAATAAAATGAACTTTTTTAAAGTCACCATCAACGAACAACCATCAACGGACAACCATCAACTGACAACCACTTACGGTAGCCAATTATCTTTACCGAAATTTGGTTTACGTTTTTCTAAGAATGCATTTCTACCCTCTTTAGCTTCTTCGGTCATATATGCCAATCGTGTTGCTTCACCAGCAAATACTTGTTGCCCAACCATACCATCATCGGTTAGGTTCATTGAGAACTTCAACATTTTAATGGAGATTGGAGATTTCTCTAAAACCTCTTGTGCCCATTGAAAGGCGGTATCTTCCAACTCATCATGTGGTATTACGGCATTTACCATCCCCATTTCAAAAGCGTCTTGTGCAGAATAGTTTCTGCCTAAGAAAAAGATTTCACGAGCTTTTTTCTGACCCACCATTTTCGCTAAATATGCAGAACCATAGCCACCATCAAAACTGGTAACATCTGCATCTGTTTGTTTAAAAATCGCATATTCTTTACTAGCTAAAGACATATCGCACACTACGTGCAAACTATGTCCGCCACCTACTGCCCATCCTGGTACCACACAAATAACCACTTTAGGCATAAAACGAATCATTCGTTGAACCTCAAGTATATTTAATCGATGTTGCCCATCTTGTCCAACATACCCTTTTTCTCCCCTAGCCTTTTGATCACCACCACTACAAAAAGACCAAATTCCGTCTTTGGTAGAAGGACCTTCCGCAGAAAGTAAAACTACACCTATGGAAGTATCTTCCTGTGCATCATAAAAAGCTTTAATTAACTCACTTGTGGTATGAGGTCTAAAAGCATTTCTAACATTAGGTCTGTTAAATGCAATACGGGCGACTCCGTCACATTTTTTATAGGTAATATCATCAAATTCTATGGCAGTTTTCCAATTGGGTGATTTCATAATTTCTAACAATTCTATTATGGTATAAAGATAAGGTTTCAGTGCCTACCTTACCAAATATGATTACTAGCTGGCTGGTGCTTAATCCGTCAAATTAACTCAATCGAGCTATTTATCAATTTATATGAAACACTAGTTATAGTCAATATCTACTATGTTTACAACTAATTTAGGATGCTTGGCATGAAACAAACTTTATTTAGTTTAATTAAAACGCTACGAGAATTTCTAGCGAATAAACTTAACCAATACAATACAACGCTGCCTTATGTAATTACAGTAATAGTCGCGTTAATAGTTGTTGTTGGTGGAATTAATTTATTTATAGAATTAACCGAAACATTAAAAACAGACCTATTGGCAACCTATGATACGACAATAACAGACTATGTTATTTCTTATCGTTCCCCTAACCTTACTAGTTACTTTAAATTTATGACCAACGTTGGTGATGTATATGGGTATTTAATAGTATTGGTCATATTTTTGTTGCTATCGTTATTGGTTTTTAAACGATGGAAATATGTGGTACAAGCTACTTTGGTTCTGGCGTTGGCGACTGTATCTAATATGATGTTAAAGCGATTTATTGACCGAGCAAGACCTGGTATAGAACATTTAGTTTCCGTTGAAACATTAAGTTACCCAAGCGGTCATGCCATGAGCGCTATGGCGTTTTATGGATTCTTAATCTTTCTGGTTACCAAATTCAAGATTCATAAGGTCATAAAATATGCTTTAATAGTTATACTAATGCTACTAATATTAAGTATTGGTATAAGTAGAATTTACCTGGGAGTCCATTTTCCTTCAGATATTGCTGGCGGATTTATTGCCGGATTCATTTGGGTAGTTTTCTGCGTACTTGTTTTCGATGTCATAGAATTATTTAGAAAAGATCCAAAAACATAATTATGGACTCTCAATTTTAATATAAGAATAACGTAATCTAAATACGCTTAGTTATCATTTTTAATACTTTAGTAAAAGCGAATGATTACACTAAAAAGATTTAAAGTTTCATAGAATTATGTCTACAAATAAAATTGCTTTGGTTACTGGCGGTAGCCGCGGATTAGGAAAAAACATGGCATTGAAAATCGCCGAAAAAGGTCTGGATGTTATTATAACATATCACGCTAATAAAGATGCCGCACTTGAAGTGGTATCTGAAATTGAAAAACTTGGAAATAAAGGAGTTGCTTTTCAACTAGATACTACAAACACTGCCAGCTTTAAAGCTTTCTTTGAAAAGATAGCTGCCTATTTAAAAGAAAATTATGATTCTGGTAAGTTAGACTATCTCGTAAATAATGCGGGAACAGGAATTTATAAACCATTCTTAGAAACTACTGAAAGTGATTTTGATGAAATGATGAATATTCATATAAAGGGAGTGTATTTTCTAAGTCAGCAAGCTGCACCATTGTTATCCGATGGTGGCGGAATCATTAATATCTCATCTGGACTAGTAAGAGTTTCTTTGCCTGGCTCATCGGCATATGCAAGTATGAAAGGTGCTGTAGATGTATTCACTAGATATTTGGCAAAAGAATTAAGCAATAGAAAAATCAGGGCAAACGTAGTTGCACCTGGTGCTGTAGCCACAGACTTTGGTGGTGGTGAGAATAAAGAAAATGATAAAAAGCGAGCATTGATAAGTCAAAATACAGCTTTAGGTCGCGTTGGCGAGCCAGAGGATATTGGCGGCATCGTAGCCTTCCTTTGCACCGAAGATGCACGTTGGATCAACGGTCAACGCATAGAGGCTTCTGGGGGAATAATGCTTTAGAATAAATTAATATATTTTTTTGCAAATGGTATTAAGTATGCTATGAAAGTTACAAATCTAGACTGCTTAGTACCTTTTCTTTGTACATTCTACCTATTGGAATCTGTTGACCTTGTATAATTATTCTATTTCCTTCAATAATTTCGATATGTAATTTTGCTACGATAAATGATTTATGAACCTGTATGAACATATCTGGCGAAAGTAGATTTAAAACATTGGATAATTTTTCTCTTACAATCAACTGACTCTTAATTAGAACCACCTTGGTATAATTTCCAGCAGCCTCTACATACTTAATATCTGATACCTTAACTTGGTAATGCTTCTTATCACTATATAAAAAAATTCGTTCATCCTCAGTTAAATCTATTTTCGGATTTAATACTTCATTTACTGGTAACGTAGCTTTATTTAAAGCTTTTAAAAAACGTTCAAACGAAAAGGGTTTTAATAGATAATCTATAATGTTTAATTCATAACCTTCAAGGGCATGTTCTTGATAAGCAGTGGTTACAATAACTTTTGGTGGCACCGATAGTGTTTTTAGAAACTCAAAACCTTTTAACTTAGGCATATTCAAATCCAAAAATATTAAATGAACTGTATGCTTTCGCAAATATTCTAAAGCTTCTAATGCATCATAACAATGCTTCATTAATTTCATATTAGGAAGCATGTCACAATAACCTTTAACGATATCATGAGCTATTGGTTCATCATCAATTATCAAATACGTTATCATAATTGTATTAGTAGTTGTGCTTTGTATTTTCCGGAATGTGAAGCAATTGTTAATTCATGCATTTTAGGATACACTAATTTTAAACGTCTTTTTAGATTTGATAAACCTATTCCCTCTTTTTGGGGAGGTTCACTTTCATCAAAATTATTTTCTATTTCAAAAATCATTTTATGATCATCAACCTTTAGTGTTATATGAACATACGCATTCTCTCTTAAATTTTCAACACCATGCTTAAACGCATTTTCCACTAGCATAATGAGCATTAACGGAGTTATTGATATATTCTTTTCAATATGAGTTGTGAACTTGACATCTATAGTCTTATGATATCTTATTTTTTGCAATTCAATAAAATTATGGATGTAGTTAACTTCTTCTTCTATAGTTACTGTCATTTTATCTCCTTCATAAATGCTATATCGCATTACTTCAGATAGTTTTAAAATCAATTTTTTTGTTTTGTCGGTATCTTGATCAACAAGTCCATAAACCGTGTTTAGCATATTAAAGAAAAAATGAGGATTCACCTGACTCTGTAAGTGTAAAATTTCAATCTTACGCATTTCATTTTTAAGAGTCAAGAGTGCCAGTAATTTTGATATTAACCATACTATGATGGACACAATAATTATAGAATAATAAACAATTATTATAATACTAATTGCTAACGGATAATTAGCCAAAAACACTACAGATTCATTTCCTAAAACAATAAACTCATAGGTTAAAATGCCTAAGGGTATTAAAATACTAATGGCAATGATAAATTTAATTACAAACCAATTATTGTTCTTTAAGAATGGTATCATTTTACAAAAGTAGTAGAATCTTAATACCAACTAATTAATTGTGACAAACGGCTATAATTTAGGTTTATAAAGTATTTAACTAATAAACGTTCGTCAAAAATGATTTAAGATTTTATACATCACTCCTCAGCTGCCATTCATCACATATATTATTTAAAAGCATGCATACTGTCGATTTTTGAACTCATCAAAAAACGAACAGTTAAATTAATAATCATGAAACTAAGAATCATTCGCTATTTAAAACACATTTTTATAACCCTAATTACTCTTTTGTTAATAGGAATAATTATAGTGGTTTCATTGCATGGCAGTATGGGCTATGGAACAAATGAATTAAGTACTAATTTACAAAATGAAGGTCCGTACGTTTTCTATCAAAATGATAGTATTGTAAACGTTAATTACATTAAAGGGAATAAAACAGATGGTTTTTACTTAAATAAAAAAGAATATAAAACAGACGACGATATTAAGGCAGTAGTTTTTTTCCATTAGACTCTACCAGTTTTCAATTTACCATATCACCAAATATTGAAATACCTAAAAGTGTATATGATGATGGTGAACCAATACTAGCAATTTCAGATATTGAAAGTGGGTATAAAACGTTTAGAGATTTTTTAATTGAGAATAAAGTTATCAATGAAAATTTAAATTGGTCTTTTGGCAAAGGACATCTGGTTCTTGTGGGCGATTTTGTAGATAGAGGATATTCGACTACCAACGTTCTTTGGTTTATTTATAAGCTAGAACAAGATGCAAAGAATTACGGAGGTCATGTCCATTTTATTTTAGGAAATCATGAACTGTATAATATGCAAGGAAAATATCAGTCGGCATCCTATAAATATTACAGTGTTGCATCAATATTAGGTAAACAACATCATAACCTTTTTGACCAACAATCTTTCATTGGCCGTTGGATGGCAAGTAAGAATACCATAGAACGTATAAATGGTAATCTATTTGTGCATGGCGGTATACATCCAGAGATTGCTGATTACGATGTTTCAATAGAGCAGGTAAACCAATTAAATAGAAAAAATTATTACCATTCTTATTTTCCTAAACCAGAGAAAAACCTCGAACAATTAATAATTTCAACCAAAAAAGGTATTAGTTGGTATCGCGGTTATTTCAAAGATGATTTATCCCAAGAAGATATTGAAGTTGGTTTACATAAGTTTAAAGCAAAAACAGTTATAGTTGGTCATACCATTCAGTGGAAACCTAAAAAATATTTTAATGGAAAAGTAATTGCCATTGATGTGAAACACCCAAAGGATTATAATAAAAATTGGCCAAGCAAAAACTCTGAAGGTTTATATATCAATGACCATATATATTATAGAGCTAAAGCAGATGGCACTAGAATACAACTTTAACCTGATATTAAATTGTAGATATGTGGTCGCTATTCATAATACTATTAAGCTTTATAATTCAGCTGTTTATTTTATAGTTGGAGGTTATGGTAAATTATTTAAGCTTTGTTAATTATAAATTACAAGGATTAACTTAATACATTAGTTATTTTTCCATGATAAATTTGAATTCTATTTGAAAGAAATTCCTAACATATCGTTTCAAGGTCATGATAACACAAAAGATTTTGAGTGTTTGGTTCTAACGGAGTTATTCGCAAGAATACCTGAGATGGCAGACCATGACCCCACCCTATCTCATAGAATTCATTTTTTCGCCTTATTGATTGTTACAAAAGGAACAGGAAAACACACTATAGATTTAAAAGAATATCCTTTGGAAAAAGGTACGGTACTTAAAATTGCAAAAGGGCAAATACATGCATTTCAGAAAGATGCAGACTATGAAGGTTTCCTATTAATTTTTACCGAAGATTTTGTATTAAATCATTTTTCAAAATCTTCTATAGCTATTATTTCTCATCTGTATAATTACCATATTACCTCTCCTATCTCTAATAATGAATCTCTTAACGAAGACTTTTTAAAGGAGCTGAGTTTAGAGCTTAGAAACACTAATACCTTTGCTCAAATAAATATTGTCGCAGCTTTAATAGATTTATATTTATTACGATTAGAGCGTAATTCTCGCACCCATACAGAACAGAACAACTCAAAACACTATCCCGTATTCATTACGTTTAAAAATTTAGTAGAAGAGAATTATATAAAAACTAGAAATGTAAAAGATTATGCAGAAATGCTTTCAATTACAACAAAGCACCTTAATGAGGTAGTGAAAGAATTCACTTTGAATACTGCCAAAACTTTCATTGATAATTATGTAGTATTAGAAATTAAGAGAGCTATTGTCAGTACACATAAAAGCTTTAAAGAAATTGCTTTTGATGCCGGTTTTGACGAACTCACTAATTTTACCAAGTTCTTTAAAAAGAACATGAATTTATCTCCTAAAGAGTTCAGAAACAAGCAATTCTAGAAATCTCACATTTACCATTCTTAGCATCATATTGATAATCAAAACAGATTAATGTACCATTAGTTTTGTAGTGTTAAATAACACTAATTAAGAACAAATGAACATTATGAAATCTAAATTAATAGCATTAAGTCTTTTTACAATGGCAATAGCTAGTTGTAATACAGAAGATAAAAAAATAGAAACAGTTTTAGAAGTAACTAGTTTTAATCTAAAAACCACGGCAAGTGAATTAGAATTCAATACCCTAGATGCTGAAATAGAAGAGACTTTTACAAGTAAACAACCTGGTTATATTAGACGTCAAAGCGGTGTGGACGAACAAGGTAAGTATGTTGTATTGGTATATTGGAAATCACTTGCAGATGCCAAAGCGTCAATGGATAAGTTTATGAATGACAAATCTGTGGCTGGTTATGCTAGTATGATTGAAGGGTCTACCATGAAAATGTCTCGTTTCACCATCAAAGATAAATTTAAGGCAACCAATAGCACGTTTACAGAGGTAATGACTTTCAACACAAAAGAGGGTACTGATATCAAAGCTTTCAATAAAGTAAATAAAAGTGTTGGTCCAAAGTTTACCGAAAAACAAAAAGGCTTTTTACAACGCATTACGGGATCCAATGATTCTGGTGAACAAGTAGCAGTCGTTTATTGGGATACAAAAGCAAATTCAGATGCTGTAATCAATGATTTCATGAATGCTCCCGTAGCCAAAGAGTTTATGGGAATGATGGATCAGTCTACTATAGATATGATGAGATTCCAATCTTTAGCTTCTTTGAAAAACGTAACGTTATCAAATAAGGATAAAGTAGTTGCTTTGTTAAACAGCTTTAATACAGGTGATCAAACGCCAATTTCTTACATAAATCCAAACAAATACATTCAACACAACTTAGGTGTTGCAGATGGTTTACAAGGTTTTGGAGAGTTAATGCAACATGCTCCAGAAGGCGGATTTAAAGCAAACGTTGTCCGTGCGTTTCAAGATGGTGATTATGTTTTTGCACAAACAGAATATGATTTCTTCGGACCAAAAGCTGCATTTGATATTTTTCGTTTTGAAGACGGATTAATTGTTGAGCACTGGGATAATCTTTTAGAGGTTCAAAAACCAAACCCAAGCGGTCATACTCAATTTGATGGTGCAACTGCACTTACAGATTTAGACAAGACTGAAGCTAATAAAGCAGTAGTTAGAGGATTTATTGAAGATGTATTGTTAAATCATCAAATGGATAAAGTGGCTAGTTACATCAATCCTAAAGAATATGTACAACATAATCCTGCGGTTGCAGACGGTTTAGAAGGTTTTGGAGCTGCAATGAAGTATTTCGCAGAAAACGGATTGGTAATGGAGTATGATAATCTTCATATGGTCTTAGGGCAAGGGAACTTTGTATTAAGTGTTAGTGAAGGAAAATTCGGAAAAGGAGACCATACGGCATATTATGATTTGTTCAGACTAGAGAACGGATTAATAGTTGAGCACTGGGATGTGATAGCTACTATTCCTGCAAAATCTGATTGGAAGAATACAAACGGTAAATTTTAATTAACACATACTTTTTTAAATAATAATAATAATATAAACGATGAAAAATTATAAATATAATACGCTGTTTTTTGCTTTAACAATAGCAGCTATTTCGTTAGTATCATGTAGTAATGATGACGACAATCTTGACATTACGGCAAATTCAGTAATTGAAACAGGAACCGGTGTTGCTATAAAAAACACATTTCAAGGAGGAGTCGGACCAGCTTTTACTGATGGTGCTGAAGTTCCAATTGAAGTATTTTTTCCAGATGCGGACCCAACTGCATTATCCGCAACTGCCACAATTGAAGATGATGTAGAATTTCCATCTTATTTACTAGGACTGTATGACGTTGATATTGATGAAAATAGTATTAATTTTCAAATGACTGCACAAACAGGAGATGCCACATATGGTGGTTTTTTTAGAACAATTGAAGCAGGATCTTTTGACCGATACTATTTAACTTTTGACGAACCTCACAACGTAAAAAGTTTTACTTCTAGCGATGCTGCTGTAAATCTTAGAATTGATTCTGATAATGTTTTAGTGGTTCAAATTGGTGAAGGATTCGTATTTCAGCCAGGAGCTTCTTTTTCAATTACTGTAAGTGAAAAAGAGCCCATAACTCCTCAAGTTTTAAATGGAGAGACGGTTCATGTTAGAAACACGTTTCAGGGAACAGAAATAACGGATGGTATTGAAGAAAAGATAGAAGACCTTTTTGGCGCTCCAGCAGGATCATTAGAAGCTTCTACTACCATTGTGGAAAGTGTAGAATTCCCATCTTATTTATTAGGGTTGTATGATATTGATATTGACGGTAATAGTATTGAATATAACCTAGTTGCACAAGCAGATGATGCTAACTACGGTCCTCTTTTTAGAACTATTGAAGCAGGATCTTTTGATCGTTATTATTTAACTTTTGATGTAGATCATAATGTAAAAAGCTTTACCTCAAGTGATGCCGCAGTAAATCTTAGAATTGATTCTGATAACGTTTTAGTAGTAGAAATTGGAGAAGGATTTGTGTTTCAACCAGGAGCATCGTTCACAATCAATCTAGAGTAATTAATGTACTGTAATAAAGATTAATTATGTATACCAAAAGACTCTTGAATCAAAATTTTTTTCGAGAGTTTTTTGAATTATACTGATTGGGAGCTATCCAGTTCCATTGATAATTAAGTATCAAAAAATAATGTAGTTCTAAAAATAGAATTTAATTGATTTAATAAAAAAATATGATTGTCCTACATCAAGAAAACATAAAAGCAACTTTAATCGAACTTTATAATGATGCTAAAAACGATAAAACTAGAATTATAAAAGGTTTGGTCAAGAGTATAATTAGACCAATGCAGCCTGAAGATTTTAAACATGCCTATCTCTCTATAACAGAAGAACAAGGATTGTTTTTAGTAGATTTAATAAAGAAAAATAAGCTAAAGAATATTGTAGAATTCGGAACATCATTTGGTATCTCTACCTTATTTTTAGCGCAAGGTGCCTTAGAAACGAAAGGTAGAATTATTACCACCGAGTTAATTGCTTCAAAGGCTGAAAAGGCTATGGAGAATTTTAAGAAAGCGGAAGTATCCAATATCATCGATGTAAGAATTGGTGATGCCATGCAAACTTTACAAAACCATAAAGAGCCTATAGATTTATTGTTTTTAGATGGCTGGAAAGATTTGTATCAACCACTATTTAATATGTTAGAGTCAAACTTTCATACCAATACAATAATTTATGTTGATAACGCCAACATGAGTGAATCTCGTGCATTTTTAAAGGAAGTTGGTAGAAATGATAAGTATATGCTAGAAAGTATATTTGAAGGTAAAGTAGTATTAATAAGAATTAAATAATAAGTTTATGAGTCAAGTAGCAAATTGCCCAACTTGTGGTAGCAAATCGAAAATAAAAGAGGTTGACGGTCAAAAGGTTTATACAGCGGTACAAGATGAAGAAGCCTTTAATAAAATAGTTCAATTAAAGAAAGCTATGGAAAAGTTCAAAGCAAAATCTGAAGCTTTGGAAAAAGAATTGAATGAATTAAAAGCTTCATTATAATATGGCATTTTTAAAGAAAAATTATGGTTGGATGATTGTTGCTATTTTGGCAATACTTCCATTATTCATTTTAAGCAATATGTTTAAAATTGATATTACTAATGGCTTCCATTTATCATTGGTAGATAACGGTGGTAAAGAAGGTTTGTCTACCCTAGAAATGTTATACCATATTACAGGTGAATTTGCTATTCGATGGATGACTGCTGTACTTACCTGTACTCCATTTTTCATACTATTCGGTGTTAACAATCTATTTGTTAGGCAAGCAATGGGTATTGCTACTGCAGTATGGAGTTTATTGCACTTTATAATATTTATTTGGGCAGAAGGCTTTTTAGAAACGTTTACCCAAGTAAATTACCTAGCAGGTTTTATAGCTGTTTTAATTCTAATTCCATTGTTATTCACTTCTAATAGAAAATGGATGAAAAAGCTAAAAGCCACATGGAAAAAGCTTCAGAGTTGGGCATATGCCGCCATTGTACTTAGTCTTTTACATGTTGCCATATTAGAAAAAACCTGGATTATATATGCCGTAATTGTGGGGTTAGGTTTTATCATTAGAATACCCGTTATAAAAGATAAATTCATCAATAGAAGAAAAAACAAAGCTACTGTAGCTTAAAAAAGCTACCTCTAGGCAAGTCCATTAGGCATACTTTAGAGAACCAAGATAAAATTTCGATACTGGTCTCGGAGCCTTATAATCTCGATTATCGAGGAAAATATAAAATCAAATGAAAATAGCAGTAACATCAGCCAGTGGAAAATTAGGTGCGTCTATTGTAAAACACTTAATTAATTTAATAGGAAAAGAGAATGTAATAGGTATTGCCAGAACTGTAGAGAAGGCAGCCTATTTAGGGGTAGAAATTAGAAAAGGAGATTATAATAGTCGTGAAGATTTTAATTCAGCTTTACAAGGCGTAGACGCCGTTCTTTTAGTTTCTGGAATGGACGAACCTCAAAAAAGAATCCAACAACATAGGAATGTCATAGCAGCTGCAAAACAAAATGGCGTTAAAAAAATAGTATATACGAGCATTGTTGGTGATGAAGATAAAAACGCTTTTAGCCCTATAGTACAAAGCAACAGACAAACAGAAAAAGACGTCCAGGCATCTGGACTGCAATGGGTAATTGGTAGAAACGGAATCTATATTGAGCCAGATTTGGAGTATTTGGATACTTATATTAAAGAAGGTAGAATAGAGAACTGTGCCGGACAAGGAAAATGTACTTACACTAGCAGAGAAGAATTAGGATACGCCTACGCCAAATTATTAATTGAAGATAAACACAATGGTCAAGTATACAATTTGGTTGGTGAGCCAGTAACGCAAAGCGAGTTGGCAGAAAATATCAATAAGGTATATGGCACTAATCTTATCTACAACTCGGTAACGGTAGACAATTATGCTGCAGATAGAAAAGCTGCTTTAGGAGATTTCATGGGTACCGTTATTGCGGGTATATATGAAGGGATAAAAGCTGGAGCTAACGATGTGCCGTCCGACTTTGAAAAAGCAACAGGCAGGGCTCCTAAATCTCTTTTCGAGATGATTTCTGAGTTTAAGGCTATTGAAAAAGAATAACAATATAAAGACTTACTTTTCGGTGTAATCAAAATCAAAAAATGTTCTTTTGTTTTCAATCAATATGTTCATTTCAGGGTTATATTTATCTTCAAATTAAATTTCATATTTAAAAGCAATAATGAGAATAGCTGTCTTTAGTACAAAATCTTACGATCAAGAGTATTTTGAAAAATACAATAAAGAGTACAACTACTCTTTTTCATATTACGAAACGGCTTTAAATCCTGATACTGCTAAACTATCTACAGACTGTGATGTGGTTTGTGTATTTGTAAATGATATTGTAGATGAGAATACAATTAAAATTCTTTCTAAAAATGGAATTAAATTAATTGCATTACGCTGTGCTGGCTATAATAACGTTGACTTAGACGCTGCCGCAAAGGAAAATATAAAAGTGGTAAGAGTACCTGCATATTCTCCAGAAGCAGTTGCCGAACATGCTTTGGCTTTAATTTTAACTTTAAATAGAAAAACACACAAAGCTTATAATCGTGTAAGAGAAGGTAATTTTTCGCTTAAAAATCTCATAGGTTTCAATTTAAGCAATAAAACTATTGGAGTCATTGGAACTGGTAAAATTGGGGAAACTTTCTGTAAGATTTTAAATGGGTTCGGTTGTAAGATTATCGCATATGATATTGCAGAGAATGAAAATGTAACAGCACTTGGTGTGGAATATATGTCATTAGAAAAGGTTTTTGAACAAGCAGATGTGTTATCGCTTCATTGCCCGCTAAACAAGCATACCAAACATCTGGTAAATAAAGCTTCAATAGAAACCATGAAAGACGGGGTTATGATTATTAATACCAGTCGTGGGGCATTGATTAAAACGGAAGATGCCATAGAAGGACTTAAGAATAAGAAAATTGGATATTTAGGTATTGATGTATATGAACAGGAAGAAAACCTGTTTTTTGAAGATTTGTCCGAAATCATTATAGAAGATGATATGATTTTAAGACTGTTAAGCTTCCCAAATGTTTTGATTACCTCTCACCAGGCATATTTTACTAAAGAAGCTATGGATCAAATTACCATTACCACGTTAGAGAATATTACCGCTTTTGACCAGAATAAAGCATTAAAAAATGAGGTGAAACAATAATTAATTTATAATGAAAATTCACTTACACTAGGAGGAGAATATAGGATATGCCAAGAATAAGTAAGGATTAAGGCTCCTTAATTTCTTCTTATGATGACTACGGAGTACAAGAATAACAATTAACATTAGCTTTTTATAAATACTGTTTTACATCAAATTATAAGCAAATCATCGAGATATTAAATTCTTGATTATTTATTCATTACTTAAAGTAAACGAAATGGGTTTAGTTGAAACCATAATAAAGAAAGTACTTGAAAAAGGAATTATCCTTACAAAAACAAAAATATCAGATTCAGTCTATAAAATACGCATTCAGAGTGATGGCATTGCTGATTATGATTTTGTACCTGGGCATTTTTTAAGGCTAGGCGTAGGAATCGATCAAGATGAAATTTCTTTAAAAGACAAAGTAAGAAGTTATAGCGTTTGGGATATTAATAAAGAAAATAGTACGATAGATATTGCCATTGCAACTCATAGTTACGGTATAGGGGCTAAATGGGTAGAAACTTGCAAACCCAATGACATGGTATATTTTAAGTGGAAAAAAGGCAAATTTCTTGTTGATGACTCCGCAGATAGTTATTTAATGATCGGCGATCTATCGGCACTTTCACATCTATATATTATTAATCGAAATCTATCGGATAATAAACAAATAGAGAGCATTATCTACAGTGAGAATATGGATGATTTTTTTCCAGATGTAAATGGTGCTAATCCGTTTGATTTTAATGTGATGAGTGAAAATCCATCCGTAGAGATCATCCAAAAATTGAATAGTATAATTCCTGAAATGAAAGGCGAGACAATGGTATACATTGCTGGGGATAGTAGAGTCTGTATTGCATTGATCAATTATTTTAGAAAAGAGTTGAATTGGAGTGCAAAACAAATTAAAACCAAACCATTCTGGAATCCCGATAAAAAGGGGTTGGAATAATTGTTAACTTACGGTGAATATTTGCCGTATACATGAAAGTAAAAGTCTGCCTAATTCAAGATAGTCCAGTTTTTTTTGACAAGGAAAAAACTATTCAAAAAATAGAAAGTCTTGTAAAAACCCATGCAAGGCAAGGTTCTGAATTAATTGTTTTCCCAGAATCCTTTATTCCTGGGTACCCAAGAGGGTTCTCTTTTGGTGCTGTTGTTGGTAGCAGAACAGAAGAAGGTAGAAAAATCTATACCGAATATCATAAAAACAGTATTGATTTAGAAGGTGAAGAACTCCAAAGATTAGTAAAACTTGCGAAGACGGAGAAAGTCTATTTAGTTATTGGTATCACAGAAAAGCAATCTAATAATGGTAGTTTATTTTGTTCAATGCTTTACATCTCCCCTACTGACGGCTTTTTGGGTGTTCACCGAAAAATAAAACCTACAGGTAGCGAACGCATAATCTGGAGCGAAGACGATGGTAAGTCCCTTGTGAGTTTCGATACTAAAATTGGTAAACTGGGCGGACTCATTTGTTGGGAGAATTATATGCCGTTGGCTAGAATGTCCATGTACCAAAAAGGTGTGGAAATCTATATTGCTCCTACTGCGGACTCAAGAGAAGAATGGACATCTACCATGAAACATATTGCTTTAGAAGGCAGGTGTTTTGTTTTAGGTTGCAATCAGTATTATCGCAAATCTATGTATCCAGAGAAATATCAGCATTTAGTAGAATATGAACCGGAAAATCTTTGTCGTGGCGGCAGTGTTATTGTTTCTCCATTGGGTAAAGTTATTGCAGGACCATTGTTTGATGAAGCAGGAGCTTTAATAGCAGAAATAGATTTAGATGAAATAGTACATGCAAAATTAGATTTTGATGTCATTGGTCATTATTCACGTAACGATATTTTTGAGTTTAAAGCCAACAATCAGCCCGATATAAAAATTGAAAAGAAGACTTAATAATCACATTGATAACTACATAAAATGAAAGCTTTTACCAAAAGAACCTATGGCGGACCGGAAGTACTTCAACTAGAAGAAGTTGAGATGCCTACTGTAAAAGATCATAGCATTTTGGTGAAGGTTATGGCGAACTCCGCTAATCCTGCTGATTGGCATATTCTTCGTGGGAAACCTTTTTTTGCTCGCTTATCTTTCGGATTGTTCAAACCCAAGGAACCTATATTGGGTTCAGATTTTGCAGGTATAATAAAGGAAGTAGGTAACGGTGTAAAAGACTTTAAAGTTGGGGATCACGTTTTTGGAGAAATGTTGGGCGGCGGTGCTTTTGCGGAATATGCTTGTGTACCAACAGAGGTATGTGCCAAAATACCTGAACATATAGATTTCCCTATTATGGCCAGTATTCCCGTTGCCGGACTAACAGCGTACCAAGCGCTAATTACACATGGAAAAATAAAGGCTGGGGAATCGGTTTTAATCAATGGAGCTTCTGGTGGTGTAGGTCATTTTGCAGTGCAATTGGCAAAAGCATATGGAGCAAAAGTAACAGCAGTTTGTTCGTCAAGAAATACAGACTTTGTAGGATCGCTGGGAGCAGATAAAATCATTGCATACGATAAAACCAATATCCATCAGCATAAAGATAATTACGACTTGGTAATTGACACCCACGGTAACCTCACGCATTCAGATTACAAAAGAATGGGTAAAAGAGGTGTAATGGTCGGTTTTACTACTATGAAACATATGTTTTCTGTTTTAATGAGTAATGCAATTAGCAAATTTTCGTTGACTCAATTTACTGCACAAGCCAATTCAGACGACCTAAATATCTTGGCATCATTAGTACAAGAAGGTAAAATTAAAATTCATTTAGAAAACACATATCCGTATACTAATATTCCTGAAGCTATCACTTTTATTGAGCAAATGCGCACAAGAGGAAAAGTAGCTATGGTTTGGGAATAATTCCAATTGTTTATATTTATTAACTGAATATTACAAACATAATCACTTGTACCCGTTATGTAATTTTTAAGCTATAACTGTTAAAATGACAAAACTATTCATAACTTATCCCCCTATATAATAAGAAAAATGAATAAAAATACAATCACATTAGTAGCTTCTCTTTTAGTGTTAGGTCTGTCATTTAATAGCTGTAAGAACACTAATAAAAAAGTAGATTCAGCAACTGAGAATGGTTCTGTTGAAGAACAATTGGATAAAACGGTTTATGCCAGCGATGTCATTCCCTTTTTTGATAATTGGAAGTTGATATTGGGTGATGGTTCCAACGCAGGAATTGCCAATAATTTTGAGAACAAAGACTTCTTTTATACTGTAAATGAAGGTGGTGAGAATTGGGTGGTTTTTAAAGCTCCGAATGGAGGTGATACCCACGGTACCTCTAATAATACGAGGACGGAATTAGCCCAGACTAAAAAATGGTTCCCAAAAACAGCAGATGATAAATTAACCGCTACTTTAAAAGTTATGAATGTATCTGCTACGGGCGATGCTCGCGTTGCAGCGACACATGCCGTTGTGGTTGGTCAAATTCATAGTGCAGATGCCTTTGAGAATGAGCCATTGAAAATATTCTATAAAAAATATCCAGGGCAGACAAAAGGTTCTGTTTTCTGGCATTACGAAATTAATACGGCTGGCGAGGATAATGCCAAAAGATGGGATTACTCTAGTGCTGTTTGGGGTAATGATTTTTCGGTTGTCGGTACTGGTGAAAACACTTATCCGGCGGAGCCTGAAGACGGTATTGCTTTAGGTGAAGAATTCAGCTATGAAGTTGTTGTACAAGACGGAATCATGAGCTTGAAGTTTATGAGTGACGGACATGAGACCAAAACCTTTACAAAAAACTTAGTGGAATCTGAATATGCTACGAAAGCTAGTATTCCAGAGCAAACCAGAAAATTATTTTTCCCTATTGGTCAAGATGGTGTAGAACGTAAAGAAGCGTACACTGGCGAAGGTTGTTTTTTTAAGCTGGGAGCTTACAACCAAACAAATGGTAAATCTCCAGAAATAAATAAAAACTGGTGCTCAGGTGCCGAGACCCATGGTGGTGATATTCAAAAACAATATGCAGATGGTAACTATGCAGAAGTTTGGTTTAAAACCGCGAGCATATCGGTTAGTGATGCAGCCGTATCTAACGAAGGCTATTTCACGAAAAATGATTAATTCAGTCACAAAACAGAAGCATTTTTTTACATGTTAACTATTTAAGGAGCTATAATTTCAAATTGTAGCTTCTCAATAGTACTTCTAAATTCGGTTCGGTTATTAGTTATAGTAAGTCCGCCAATTAGATAATATTCGTTGTTATAGGTAACTAATTGAGCATCTCTGCAACTTTCGTAAAAAGGGGTGTTCATAGTACCAAAGGTATCCGTAATTGTATTATAGTAATGAAAATTCAACGTTGAAGGATCTCTTGTAATATTTCCATTGGCATCACCTGTAGGGACTCCTCCTAATCCAAAAATGATATAATCACCAAATTGGCAAGCAACACCTTCGTCTAAATAGTTTTCGGTTTCTAATACATTTATGGTTTCAAAAACCGTGTAATCTTCATTGAATTTAGATATTTCCATATCCTCCCAATCATTCAAATGAGCTACATATCGCGTATCGTTTATTATAAATGCATTTTCAGGTATGGGATACCAGCCGGCATTATTATCAAAAGTTGAGTGTTCCATTAATTCATTAGTTAAAAGATCATACTTGTAGATGATTTCCGCTCGGTTTATTTGGTCTAAGACATAAACAGCATTTTCAGCTTCTACGTAATACCCTTGTATAGAATATATTAAATCTGATAAAGGAAATGATTTAATGACCTCCCAATCATTTAATTCAAAATCAAATACAAAAAGTCCTTTCCTAATTAATCGATACCATTTTCCATCACGTATAAAATTTAAACCGATATCAAAAGTTGTCTTTGGAGTATCTGTATCTGTGGTTAATAGACTCCAAGTTTTTGATCCAATATCAAAAGCATAGGTCTCATCTTCAGCTGTAGCATAAATTTTATCATCATATACAAAGCTCGTATTAAATTGAGATACAGGCATATCTGCAACAAACTCTGCATTTACAAAATCTAAGGTTTCTACAGGTGCTATCTCTTCAGGGATTGCTTCAACTGGAGGAGTTACAGTGGCATCATCACTAGATGAACACGCCATTGAGATTATCGCTAAAATGAAACAAACACTCTTTCCTATATTTTTCATACTAAATGCTATTCTAACTAGTCCGAATTTACGTGAACCATTCTGAAGAAGCTAACGGAATATCAATGGCTTTATTTTACTTGAATTTATTATACAACGTTAATAACTTATCACAATGGTAACAAGATATTGTTTTCTATTTTTTTGAAATTATCGAACTTAGTTGATTCAGTTTAAAATAAATCAACCAACATAAATTTAATTATTACAATGAGCAGTTTTGCCTCCGTATTAAACCAAATTAGAACCAAGAGCCCACTAGTACATAATATTACCAATTACGTGGTAATGAACAACACAGCAAATGCATTGTTAGCCGTTGGCGCATCACCTGTAATGGCGCATGCTATTGAAGAGGTTGAGGATATTGTAACCATTTCTTCCTCTCTTGTTATTAATATGGGAACGTTAAGTGAGAAATGGGTAGAAAGTATGCTCTTGGCTGCAGAGCAAGCAAAGAAAACCAATACGCCATTTGTATTTGATCCAGTTGGCGTTGGTGCATCTGCATATAGAACAGAAGTTGCCCAAATGATTATGAAAGCTGCCACACCCAATGTAATTCGTGGTAATGCTTCTGAGATTATGGCATTGGCAAAATTGACCAATTCTACAAAAGGTGTAGATAGTACAATGGATACTCAAGATGCTATTGAAGGCGTTACACTTTTGGCTAAGAAATACAATAACACCGTTGTTATTAGTGGTGAAACCGATTACATCATAACCAGAGATATTGTTAGTAAAATAGAAAATGGCAACCCTATGATGGCAAAAATTACAGGTATGGGTTGTACGGCAACTGCTATTGTAGGTGCATGTTTAGGTGTGGAAGAAAATGCGCATTTGGCAGCAACTGCGGCAATGGCAATTATGGGCGTAGCAGGAGATTTAGCAAATGAAAAATCTTCAGGTCCTGGTAGTTTTCAGATGAACTTTATTGATTGTTTATATGAAATTTCTCCAGATGTTTTAGCAGCTAAAGTGAAAACAAATGCCTAAAGTAGACTACGCTTTAATGTATGTTACCGATGACAGCATAAAAGATGATAATAGCTTTTTCCATATTCTGGAAGCCAGCTTAAAAGGCGGAGCTACTATTATTCAGTTACGGGAGAAAACGTGCGATACACAGACTTTTTACCAGCGTGCATTACGGTGTAAAGAAATCTGTGAGAAATATAATACTCCATTGCTTATTAATGATCGATTGGATATTGCTTTGGCTATAGATGCAGACGGTGTACATATTGGTCAGACAGATATGCCTTATGCCGTTGCACGTATATTATTAGGTAATAGTAAGATTATTGGACTATCGGTAAGTAATAAAGAACAAGCCGAGCAGCCTAATGCTCAGGCAGCAGATTATATTGGCATCTCCCCTATTTTTTCTACGAATACAAAAACAACCGATTTAGCAAAACCATTAGGTATTGCCGGATTGAAAGAAATACGCCAATTATATGCAAAACCAATTGTTTGTATTGGCGGAATTAACAAAAACAACACAAGAGATTTGATGGGTCATGGAGCAGACGGAATCGCCATAGTATCGGCAATTTCTAAGGCAGATAATCCTGAAGAAGCATCAAGAGAACTTAAAAATATATTATGCAAGACTGGTACCAACTAGCAAGAGAAAAAACGGATCATATTCTGGAAGCCATCAAAAAACAACCCTTCATTACAGAGTTGATGAACGGTACGCTCCCATCCGATGTTTTTCAGTTTTATATCAATCAAGATGCGATGTACCTTGCGGAATATAAAAAGGTATTGGCAACTGTGGCTATCAAATGCGGGCATGAAGATGATACCCAGTTTTTTCTAGATTCCGCTACAGGGATTATCAATGTTGAGAACGCGCTGCATCAAATTTTTCTAAAAGATAATCAGTTAGCATACGAGCCCTCTCCTACTTGTGAACTGTATACAAGTTACTTGAGTCGTATCGTTACGAATCATTCGGTAGAAGAAGCATTGGCAGCTGTACTACCTTGTTTTACCATTTACAAAGAAATTGGAGATTACATACAGGCAAACCAGACCAATAAAGACGATAACACCTATCAAAGTTGGATAGATACTTACGGTGGCGAGGCCTTTGCTGCTTCGGTTAGCCAAGCTATAGCGATTACCAATACATACGCTGCAAATGCATCTGATGATGTATTGCAAAAGATGGAAGAAGCTTTCGTAAAAGCATCAAAATTAGAGTGGATGTTTTGGGATAGCGCCTATAATAAAGAAGCATGGAAGATATAAAAACACCCTACAACAGTGTCTTGTCCATCGCCGGAAGCGATTCTGGTGGTTGTGCAGGTATACAAGCAGATATTAAAAGCATTAGTGCCTGCGGAGCTTATGCCGCTACGGTAATTACAGCAACTACCGCACAGAATACTTTAGGAGTCACAGATATACACGCCATACCTATTTCTCATATAGAAAAACAATTAGATGCCGTACTTAGCGATATTCAATTCGGTGCGGTTAAAATCGGCATGCTGCATTCTTGTGAAGTGATAAAAGTAGTTCAGGATAAATTAGGTGAATACGGACTCAATAACATAGTTCTAGATCCTGTGATGGTGACCACATCCGGACATAAATTAATTACCGATGATGCCATTGCTTGTTTAAAGAATTTATTACCAAAAGTAAGTTTGATCACTCCTAATATTCCTGAAGCAGAACTGTTGATTGACAAAGCTATCACTCAAGATAATATGCAAGTCATGGCAAAGAGCATCGGAGAACAGTTTCAAACTTCTGTATTGTTAAAAGGCGGACATATAAATGACTATACCATCATAATGACCGATGTATTTTATGATAATAACACAGGAGAAGTAAGCATTATAACAAACCCAAGAGTACATACAGACAATACTCACGGTACGGGTTGTAGCCTTTCTTCAAGCATTGCCGCTTATTTAAGTTTAGGAGAACCTATGCTTAGTGCTATTACAAAAGGTTGCAACTATGTCAATAAGGCAATTGTAGCTGGCAAACATAAAACCTTAGGTCAAGGCAACGGACCTATTAATCATTTTGGGTTATAATTAAATGAAAAACCCTTGCCTAAAAATAGCATTGTACCTGTTTACGATTTCAATTGTAATCGCTATTATTTTAGACGCACGTAAAGTCTTGAATTATAAAATAGGCTCTGGTTATTTTATAGTACTATTTGTATTTATAATGATATTGAACGTATTCTCTTCCTATTCATTTTCCAATTACATTAAACAATTAATTGTTGAAAGAAAGATATCACAAAGTGTATTTATAATTTCTTATGTTTCATTATGTGGAATCTATTATGTTATGATAAAATCCATAGATTACTTTCTTAGTACAGAACATTATTTTACATTCTTTCTGTTCATGCTATTTTTAGGTATACTGCTATTTTCTATTCTGAGATTGTTTTTAGATATAATTACAATTACCTTGAAAAGTAAGAAGTGAACGTATCTCAAATAAATAGTTGCCAGTATTACAAACATCCAAAAGGTAAATTGAAATTAGATTTAATGAAACAAGAATAAATACGATATCAGGGAATTGAGCTATTAAATTTCTACAGAATACAAACTAATGTCAAAAACACCCATAAAAATTATAACCTGCCTTCTTGTAATAGGTCTTAACTTGATGGCTTGTAATGCTCCTGTGGATATATCAGGAAGATTAGAAGGTATAGAAAAGGAAGACATAAAAGTTTATTTAATTGAACCTGAAACGTTACAACAGGTTGCAGCTTCTTACTTGGGGAAAGTCATAGATTCTGCCGTAGTAGATACCGATGGTAGCTTTGAGTTCCGCAACGTACCTAAAAATAAAGAAACTGTATTGTTAGAATTAGCCGTGCAGCATACAGGAAAAGCTGGAAATTATTTACAAAATGATAATGCTAATAGGGCTAATTATATGCCTATTGTTTTAAAATCTAGAGAACCGCTTCATATTACAGCTAGGGTTGATGAATTTCAAAAGAGTTTTAAAATAGAAAACCCTTCAGAAATAAATAATGCTTTGTTAGAGGTAAGGGGTATTAAAGCGAAAGCTTACCAAACTTATCTTGCAGAAAAGCATTGGCAAATAGAAGAAGGCAATGAATTAATAGAAAAAGAACATGCTATCTTACAATATAAGACAGCATTAATGAATTTTGCAGATACCACGCAACACCTTCTGCCTGCATTGGTAGCGACAAGATGGGTAAGTCCAGAGAATGATTATGAACGTGTTCCTGAATTTTTAGTGAATCAATGTGAAAAGTGGAATAAAAAACAATCTAATAATCCTTGGGTACAACAGCTTTGTAAATTAAGTGAGCCGGAAAACTTACCTGTTTTAATAGGAGACGAATTTCCTAATCTCATTCTTCCTATGTTAACACAAGAAACGCTACACTTGAAAGAAGTATTGGGTAAAAAGCTTACAATTATAGACTTGTGGGCATCATGGTGTGCTCCTTGTAGGTTAGAGAACCGTAAAGTTTTAGTACCGCTATGGGATGAATATTACGACCAGGGTTTACAAATAGTTGCCTATGCATTAGAAAGTGATGAAGCAAGCTGGAAAGCAGCGGCAGAACGCGATGGAGCAGATCGTTGGCACCAAGCATCGGATCTGCAGGGAGATGATGCACCTTTTTTGAAGAAAATTCGTGTTCGTACAATTCCAGCCAATTTTATTCTCGATGAAAATGGTGTCATCATAGCTAAGAATATTCACGGAGAAGATTTAATGGATTTGGTTAAAAATCATTTTAAAAAGTAATAAGCAATTCACCCAAAAAACTTCTCAGACCATTTATATTGTAGCAATAAGTCATTATTAGGCCCATCGTTAATAACTAATTAGAAGTACGGCTGTATGTGTTTGCTTTGAGATTTGTAAAAAACGAACTTCGTTTTCAACAATGGAAAATCTAATTAACTACATACGGTCAAGAGCAACCATTTCGCAAACGGATATTGATCTAATTAAAAAATATTCCGTGTCGGAAGAAGTTCCTGCGCAAACCATTCTCTTAGAAGCAGGAAAAGTAGAACGGTATATTTATTTCTTAGATACCGGTATTGTAAAGGGATATCAGAATATTGACGGAAAAATAGTTGTTCAGCATCTCGTTGCAGAGCAAGATTTCTTTACATCGCTAGAGAGTTTTATGACAGAGACTCCGTCAATGGATTATTACGAAACTGTAACCGCTGCCACCCTAGTAAAAATAGCAAAGCCGGACTTTGATCTGTTACAAAGAGAGACCAGTTTCTGGGCAATATTTGTGAAGGAAGTCACCAATGAGCATTTAAATTGTAAACTAGAACGTGTAAAAGATTTTCAGATTTTAACCGCAAAAGAGCGGTATCAAAAATTTGTAAACCAGTATCCAACATTAGCTTTAAACGTATCTATAGATAATATCGCTTCCTTTTTAGGAATGGAACCACAATCGCTAAGTCGTATTAGAAAACAGATCGCTTTCTAACAAATGTTATTTCTTACCAATTAAAAGTCACTGAAATTTGCCTAAGCAAAATTCAAAAATAGTATGAGCAACGAGATATCATTAGTAACAGGCGGTACCGGACATTTAGGAAACAACTTAATACGATTATTACTTGCCAATAATCAAAAAGTTAGAACAACTGTTAGAAATACGAATAATACCGCACCTTTTAAAGGGTTGGACTGTGAGATTGTACAGGCAGATATAACTGATAAAGCCTCTTTAAGAATGGCATTTGAAGGGGTCACTAATGTATACGCAGTAGCGGCAAATTTTAGTATGTGGGCAAAAGACCCTAAAACTGAAATTTATGATAACAACCTACAAGGAACCCAAAACGTTTTTGATGTCGCTAAAGAATGTGGCGTACAAAATATTGTATACGTAAGTTCTGTAGCCAGTTTAGATTTCACCAAACTACCCGCCAATGTAGTTAATGGCTATAATAAAGATCGAAGAAACTGGTATTTCAATTCTAAGAACGATTCAGATAAACTAGCGGTAGCTTTAGGTAAAAAATACGGTATTAGAACGGTATTGGTTTTACCATCTGCAATGGTTGGTGCTATAGCGTTTAAACTCAGTTATTCTAACAATTTGGTACTACAAGTTTTAAATGGAGAAATACCTGTAGATACTAGTGTTACCTTAAATTGGGTAGATGTAAAAGATGTTGCTTTAGGCATGTTCAATGCAATGACAAAAGGCAGAGATGGCGAGCGCTATATATTAGCGAATGAAACACATACTACCTTACAAGAGAGTGTAAAAATCGCAGCAGATCTATACCCAGAACTAAAGTTAAAAATGCCTAAAAAAGTACCAAAATGGCTTTTGTATGGTGTAGCTGGTTTAATGGAATTTAGCAGTAAGCTTACCGGTAATGAACCTTTATTGCAGCGACATTACCTAGATATGTTTTATGGTTTAAAACAAGACTATGATATTCGTAACTCTAGAGAAGAATTAGGCTTTAACCCTAAACCTTCTAAAAAGGCCTTGGAAGATGCGCTTGCGTATTTAAAAAACGACTGGAAAGTATAACAAACAGGCTAAATTGTATTAACTCATTCGTTAATAACTTTCTTACAAATTATTTGTAAGTACTTGCGTACACCTATTGAAATATAGAACTTAGCCATCACTCCCCGAAATATATTAATGAAGCATTTAAAAGGAATTGAAATTCCTCTTAGCCAATCGTTAAGATTAATAGATAACCACTATATTTAGAATACAAAAAAAGTAAAATTATGCCCCAAGAAGAAATCGATTTAAATGATGATCAATTATTTTTAGATCCTGAAGATATTGGTAGCGAAGATGAAGATGACATTAATCAAGGTATCGGAAGTTTTACTGATGCTGTAATTTGGGGGACTGATTGGACCGCTGAAACAGTGAACAACCAACTTACAAGAGGAAATATTGATTTATTTCCCAAATTTCAACGACGTGACGCATGGTCTAATAAACAAAAAAGTCGTTTTATCGAATCTCTGATTCTTGGCCTACCAGTTCCGCAAATAATCTTAGCTGAGAAAAAAGATAAAAAAGGAAAATACATTGTAATTGATGGAAAGCAACGTTTACTAACTATACGTAAATTCTTTTCGGAAAAAGAAGATGATGAATTTAAGCCTTTGAGATTAGGTGGATTAGACATCCTCACTGAACTAAATGGTAAAACATACAAGAAAATTAAAGAAAACTCTGACTTCGAAAACGAGGTTAATTCGCTCGAAAATCAAAGCATTAGAACAACCATTATTAAGAACTGGCCTAATGAAGAATTTTTATTTACTGTGTTTCTTAGGCTAAATACAGGTAGTATTAAACTTAGTCCACAGGAACTAAGACAAGCTTTACATCCCGGACCATTTATTGATTTCGCAGATGAGTTTTCAATCTCAAGCAATCCAATTAAGGAAATGCTTAATCTCACCAAACCAGATTATAGAATGCGTGATGTTGAGATAGTTATTCGCTACTTTGCAAATAAATACTTTTTAAGCGAATATGACGGAAATCTAAAGAAAGCTTTTGACTCAACAGTAAATCGATTAAATCACTCTTGGGTAACAGATGCATCTAAAATAAAAAAAGATGCGAATAATCTGGATAGCGCCATTTCCTTCACGATTGAATTGTTTGGATCTAAAAAAAATGCTTTTAGTAAGTGGAACGGTACCGAGTTTCAGTCTAATTTTAACCGGGCAGTTTTCGATATAATGGTGTTTTATTTCAGTGTCCCTGGTATTTTAGAGGAGGCTCGTGGAAAGAAGACAGAAATTTTGGACAAATATAAATCTCTATGTGTAAATGATGGTGATTTTAGAACATCATTCGAGCATACCACAAAAAGTATCGATAATACGTTTAAACGAATCACAACATGGGGAGAATCTCTTGCAGAAATATTAGATACTCAGGTTACAATTCCAACATACGACAGTAATGGCTATTCAGAAAAAAAAATCTAGATGGCTAATTCTGCGCGATACAACAAATTAAAGTCAAGAATTAAGTTCATTGAGAACAACCTACTGCCAGACGAAAAAATAACTGGTAACTACACAAAAAAGGAAAAGGATTTAATTCGAGGTTATATTCTGTTAGTGCATGCGGAAATCGAAGCATATTTTGAGGATATAGCTAAACAAGTGGTTTCAAATGCCAAATCAAAATGGATTGCAACTAGGCAAAAAAGCAATTGTATTTTGTCTATTATTGCTTTTTGTTCGCATGAAATTAATTGGGAAAACGATCCATCTAAAAATGATATCAAGCATAGAATAAATAGAACTACTGGACATTACACAAATAAGCTGAACAGTAACCACGGTATAAAATCAAACAACGTCAAAAACATTTTACTTCCTTTAGGTATTGAAGAGAGTCAATTGGATCAAACTTGGTTAAACACAATGGATGACTTTGGTGCTAAACGTGGAAGTATAGCCCATTCTACTCATAGTGTACAGAATCCCATTGATTTAAAAACTGAAAAGGATAGAATTAATATCCAAATAATCCCTGAAATTAAAGACCTCGACAGCATCATAAAAGCATTAAAATAAACCTAACACACGTTATTCCCAAGCGCAGGTTCAAACTTCGAGAAATCATCCAAACTGAGCAAAACAATTCTTAACTTCGAAAAACAAACCTAACTTGAGAGCTGCGCCATTGCATAGCGCCGAACGATAACGAAACCCTTTAGCTTACCCCCTATTCTTCTCCTCAATCCATTTCCCCATAAACTTAGTAGCGGTCATAGTTTGGTGTTGTAATAAACCACCTGTGAAGTTTTGTGTTCTATGAGTTGTAATTGATTGTTGCAGATTTGCTATCTTTTCTAGAAACACCTGTTCCAAATTGGTTATGTATACAAGGTTTTGACAAAAGTTTTTCTTTGGTTATATGTCGTTTACAAAGATTGCTGAAAATGTATCTAGCTCAACCCCTTAATAACTCTCCTTTATTTTTATAATTATAGTATCTTCAAACTGAAAACAAAACATACGAGCCGAGACCGTTGGCGGTAATTGTAAAACAAACCCATTACCAGTTGTTTTAACGATTAAAGTAATATGACTGATTATCTAAAGAAACATCTAAATCAAAAATTAATACTTTCTGATGAGAAATTAGAAAGTATATTAATTTGTTTCAAGGAAATACAAACTAAGAAGAATCAGATATTGATTCATCAAAACAAAGTTTGTAAACATTTATTTTTCATTAAAAAAGGATGTTTACGAGTTGTATGCACTAGAGATGATGGTCAAGAATGGACTAGGCAAATTGAAACTGAAAACAACTTCATTACAATATTTCCTAGTTTCATCGAACAAACAAATACCAGTTCATACCTGCAGGCTATCGAGGCAAGTGAAATATTCTATATTTCATTTTCTGATTTTAAAAAGCTTAATAAGATGCTTCCTGAGTGGAAAAAATTCTATACAGATATTCTTGAGAAAGCATATATAAATAGTGTGAAACGAATTGAAAAATTAATTACAATGAGCGGAAAACATCTTTACCAAGATTTTAAAATAAATCATCCTGAGCTTTTAATAAGATTACCTAACAAAGTTCTAGCCAGCTACCTAGGTATGTCCCAAGAAACACTTAGTAGACTAAAAGCTAAAAAAATTGAGGCTTCTTGATTTTTATCAATTTTATTTACATAGATGAGTTCTAATTTTGTACTTAAATTAAAAATCATATGTATTCAAGAACTTTATCCTTTCTAATCATTTTATTTGTTTTCTTCACTTTTACAGCTTGCAATAACGATAATTATAAAGACCAAAGTTTTCAAAATTATTTGCAAACACATAAATATGCAATTGGTCAAACCAATTTTACATTTCTTGATTCTTTAAGAAACAGACCTTTAAAAACCGAAATATGGTATCCGACAAAAGACACTACTAAATTTAATGTCACAAAGGAATACCCTTTCAAGTTACCTCCTACTTCAAAAGACGCAGCACCTATTGCGGAAAAATCCCCCTTGATTTTACTCTCTCACGGAACAGGAGGAAATAGAATTAGCCAAATGTGGCTTGCTTGTGAACTAGCTTCCAACGGATTTATAGTAGCTGCAGTTGATCATTACGGCAATACCTTAGATAATAAAATTCCAGAGAATTTTGTAAAAGTTTGGGATAGACCATTAGACATCAGTTATGCACTCGACAATCTGTTGAATGCTTCAGAATTTAGTTCGATAATAGACTCAACAAGAATCGGAATGGCAGGATTTTCATTAGGCGGTTATACGACAATTGCACTAGCGGGAGGCGTGTTGAATTATGAATTACTAAAAGAATTTTCTAATACCGAAGAAGGAAAGGTGGAGTTTGACTTACCTGAATTGGGGGATGTTTCAAAACTCATTACGCCCGAGATTATTGAATTGGGAAATAAAGAAAATAGATACCTGAAAGACAATAGAATATCTGCGTTTATTGCAATGGCTCCTGCTATTGGACAAGGGTTTAATGAAAAAAGTCAATTTGAAAAAGTTAATAAATCAGTTTTAATCATTGGTGCGCAAAATGATGAACGGACACCTGTTAATACCAATGCTAAACATTATAGTGAATTATTAGATGGCTCAAAATACGTAGAATTGAGAGGACAAGTAGGGCATTACATTTTTATGAACGAAGCAAAAAATCGTCTTAAAAGAAATGCTCCCATTGTTTTTAAAGACGATAAGTCTGTTAATAGAGATGAAATACACAAAGAAGTTTCCACTATGATAATAGAATTCTTTAATAACGAATTAAATAAAAAAAGCCACTAACACTGCATATGAAATCATGGCTCGTAAATCAATACAATTCATATACTCATCTATATATAAAACACCAATTATACTTTATTTTTCTCTTCAATCCATTTACCCATAAACTTGGTAGCAGTCATGGTTTGGTGCTGTAATAAAGCGCCGGTGAAGTTTTGTGTTCTATGATGGGTCAGGTCTTTATGAAGTTGTGTTACTTTCTCTAGAAATACACTTTCTAAACTTGGTTTAGCGTACAGCGTATTAATCAAAGTTTTGCCTTGGTTTTGTGATTGTTGCCAGGTATCTTTCACTGTATATAAACGAACTGCCGCTGCAACAAAAGCGGTGTGATCATTTTCTATATAACCGTTCCAATCCAAAATGCCCGCCATGCCTTCTGCGCCAATGGTCGTAGTAACACTAGGTGTGCCATTTTGCATGGCGGAAATCAATTTCCCTTTAATGCCGGCACCAAAACGTAAGGGAGCCAAGCATACCTTAGCGGTACTCATAACATCATCAACAGCTTCTGCCCTGCCCTCAACTAGAAATCCGGTTGCTGGGTTATGCATTTCTAAAATTTGTTGAGGCAAGTAAGCACCATACACATGTAATTTGGCTTCGGGCAATTGTTTATGAACTAATGGCCAAATAATTGTTTTTAAGCATTTAACCGCATCTATATTGGGCGCATGTTTTCCGCCACCAATGAATATGAAATCGGTTCGCTCATTAAATGAGTTCCATTTGGTGTCATCGGTAATCTCATCAACCATAAAAGGAAGTAACAACAATAGACTTTCATCTATTTTTATAACATCGGTCAATAATTCTAATTCATAGCTAGAGATAATTAAAGACAGATCGCAACGGTAAATACATGCAATTTCGCGTTTGGTTTTATCATCTATCAACCATGCATCTGTAGTAAACGGAACATCCTTTTTAAAACATTGTTCTCGCACATGACGTAGGCTGTGTAAATCTTCGGTATCTAAAATTCTGAGCGCATCTGGACAGTTTTCAGCCACACGCCACCCAAATTGTTCTTCGGTCAAAAAACGATCAAACAACACCACATCAGGATTCAAATCTTTTACAAAAACATCAAACGAAGCATCGTTTATTTTTATATCCTGCGAGTTGTAACTTAAAAGTTCAACATCCGCAGCATACTCCGACCTAGAAGCAGCGGAAGTAATGGTTATGGAATAGCCTTGCTTTTTAAATACTTCTAACAATTGCATCATTCGCACTCCCGCGGCCGTAGAAGCAGGTTCTGGCCATACAAGTGCTATTACGAGAAGGGTTTGGGTATTTTTCTTTAAGTACAAAGTCCGAAGTATTAAGTACAAAGTACGGGAATTGGTTGTTGGTTGACAAGTTTTTAGTATCAGTAGCCAGTTTCAGTTAGCAGTACTCAGTTTTAATTCTGTCTTTGCGAGGAGTTTTTCGCGACGTGGCAATCTGTTGAATCATTGTAAATAAGTACGTTTTAGTACCTCTGTCAGTTCGAGTGGCTTTTTAGTTGTAGCATTGCGAAAACCAAAAAGTTGTATCGAGAACCTTTGGAACACAGAAGGGTTCTCGATACTAATTTCTAATACCTCTAAATTCACTTGAACCGACCATTCATTAGATAGTATGTAGGTGTGTTCCGAAGAAACAGGTAGCCGCGCTTTGCCCGCTATGACGAACAACCAACAACTAACTTCCCGAAACCCCTATTTCATCAAGTACCACTACTCCAAAATCAGTTTGGTCAAAAATAAATTTAATGGATGCTATATTTTTCGCGGTAAACTCAGGGTTAGCGGTTATAAAGCGTTGTATTGGTAAATGGTAGGTCTGTAACTGCACTTCCCAATCTTCTCCGATCATATCTTTATCCAAGAATTTGAATTTGGTGAACCTTGTCTTTAACGGTTTGGTAATGCCTTTAATCTCATTAATTTTCATAGCACTTGTGTGTCCAGATGCATCGGTTAGTTGAATGGTGAAATCTAGCTGTTGCACTTCGCGTTTATCTTCATCTTTCTTTGCTTCTTTTTGCGCTTCGGTTAAGTTAATATCTAACCATTCATGATTTCCTGCACCCAACGTAAATTGTAATGTTGAATTTGTTGTAAACGCACTAGCATCATTAGCCGAGAGCGTCAATTCATAAACACCCATATCCGAAGAACTAGCAGAAGTTTCGGCATCCCATCCAAGAATAACAGCATTATTTTCTTGGCTTCCTTTGTCTCGAGTTGGTAGATTTTGCTCTTTCCAAAGTGCTAAATGGCTCGTTTGTATTTTTGTGTCATCCTTTGCTGTTGTAACATCTAAATCTTCTTCAAAATCAGCAATAGTATGAAAATTAGATGGCTGAAAAGAAGTTAAGTAATGTTCAACGGGCAACCATTGTTTAGCTATAGCCACATCTTTAAATAGTGTACGGTATTCTTGATTGTTTTTTAAAGAGGCTTCCGCAAAAGCACTAATAAATACTTTAGCGGCTTCTTGCTGTTGTTCTTCTTTTAATAACGGATTTAAGTTCAATAACCATTTGGATGGGGCTCCAAAATCTGAATTTCCCCACGTGGAATTAAACTGACCATGATTGGCATGGTGAATATATACTCCCGATTTAAATCTAGAAATAGAATCTGTATACTGCAAACGACGATATGGTCTCATACCCCAAAAACTGACTTCATCTGCATCATAAGAACCCTGTATACTCAAGAAATTGATGTTGTTCAATATAATTTTTCGGTCATATCTATAATCTGTCGGTGCAAGTGCAACCACCCCTTTGATATTAAAATTGAAATCGAATTTCTCTTTTGCCTGATCAGGAAAATAGGGCAACGGATTATAAGCTGCTGCAATAGAAACCGCTTCGCCACCACGAGAATGACCAACCAACATAATATTTTCCATATCTACTTTTTTGGATAGCTCATGTCCTTCTTCTGTATTCCAATTTCTCCATTGTTCTAAATGTTTTAAAAGTAACCATGCACGAGCGGGCATTTCTTTTCCCCTAAAATCTCCAGACCAATGTCCATTTAAAAAATTCTCATCCACCGACACTGCTATTATACCTCTACTTGCCAATAATTCGCCTAGATACCCATAGCCATCATCAGAGTAATCTATCATGCTATGATTGCCATGCACGATTAAAGTTAACGGAAAAGGACCCTCACCCTTAGGCATATAAGCCCTACCATTTAATGGAAAGTTTTCTGCACCGAATCCCCAATAGCGTTCACGCCATTTCTTCTTTTTATCGATCCAGTCGGGAATCAACCATGTGGCATCTACAGTATTGGTTTTATAGGTAACTCCCGCAGCAAATTCTTCGCGTAGTTCATCGGTACCGCTACCATACGTAAATGTCTTAACGGTATAAGGACCTATAGCAGCAGGGTTCTCTAAAGTCGCTTCCGAGGGGAGAAAATTAGTATTAGTTGAAAAAGCTAGAGGGACTTCTTTTTCATAAGGATCAGCACCGGATCCAGCTAAAATTAATAATACATAGCCGACACCAATTCCCATTATGAGAAGAAAGGCACTTGATCGAAATGATCTTTTTAATTGAAATCTATAAATGGCGATACAAAATAGAATCCCTAAAGTAATTATGCCACTATAGAATACTATTGGCCAGCCAAAACCAACATACTTTAAGATGATAAAAACGATAATACCGCTTAGAATTGCAGTAATAGATTTTAGCTGAATACTTTTTAGTCCTTTGCCAATGAGGTTAAGTAATGTGAATACAGTTAAGTTAATTACCAGACCTAACAGAATGGCAAAAATCATCATTATAATGGGGTGCCAACCGGTTAAAAAATGATAACCGACAATAGCATAAAAAACAAGAGTTAGAATTAAAATAAGGGTAAATAAGCGATTCTTCATTGGTAGGGAATGTTCTAGTGGTTCTAGCATATGAATTTAACCATGTTAAGTGGTTATTAATCATGGTCTGGTCATTTTTCAACATCCAATAATAAAGACCGCCCTAGAATAAAGAATTAACAATTAGATGAACATTAATTTTCAATACCTAATCCCCCGTAAGAATTACATCTTAGCTGCGAACATCTTAGAGATTTTAGAACGTAATTTTCGTTCGTAATCTTCCTCTAGCCATTCTTTGTAGTTCTTTGTATTGTTCATAATACAATATGAATATTGGCGGACACGGTATTTAATTTCCTCTTTTAGTTTTTTTGCCAGAATACGGGCATCAAAAACATCTTCAGAATTCTCTACACAAATTTTTGCATGCTGGTCTATACTTTTTTCAAGCACCAGTTTAGATTTCTCTCCGTTAGCAAAGCTCTTTTTGTATTCCGCTTTAATGTCAAAATCAATATCGGTAGAATTCGCAAATTCGGCGCGTAAATCTGCCGGCATTTCATAAACGAATTCACGTTCTATCTCTTCATCATTCTTTATGTTTTCCAAATAGAAATCTGGGAAGTGGAAAATCTCTTGCCAATCGATACCTGCATTCCAAAGACCAAAACGGGCAACATTGTTCCCCATATCAATAACATTGAATTCCTCTTTATGTGGCAAATATCTAGACCCACGACCAATCATTTGAAAATATAGGGTAAGTGAGCGTGTAGCACGGTTTAGAATAATGGTTTCTACACTAGGCTCATCAAAACCAGTAGTTAAAATACTTACCGATGTTAATATGGCATCGGGCGTTTCTTTAAACCATTTTAGAATCTCTTTACGTTCACTTGCATTGTTCTTATTGTCGAGATGGCGAATATTATACCCAGCCTTCTTAAACGTCTCGCATACGTACCTTGAGGTGTTTATACCATTATTAAATATAAGAGTCTTGGTTCCTTTTCCAATTTCATTATAGGCAGCCACCAGTTTATTCAGCATACTATGGTTACCGTATAACTCATCAGAAGATTTTACGGTATAATCTCCACTAATACCCAGTTTAAGGGTTTGCAGACTTACATCGTAATTATACATATTCGCTTTGGCCAAAAACTTCTTTTGAATCAAGGAATCTATAGACTCGCCCACAATCAACTTTTTATAGTTGTCTTTCATGGGAAGCTTAATATTTGAACTTAACGGTGTTGCGGTAACCCCAAGAATAACGGAGTTTTCAAAAAATTTAAATAGTTTTCGAAAAGAGTTGTAATGTGCCTCATCTATAATAACAAGACCGATATTGTTTATTTCAATCTTCTCTTCTTGTAGACGGTTGTTCAGCGTTTCTACCATAGCCACAAAACACATAAACTCGTCTTGGTCTTGCCATTCTTTTACTTCGCTGTTTATAATCTTGTTCTTAACTCCAAAACCGTTCAGCATTTTAGAAGTCTGCTGACTTAATTCTATACGGTGGGTAAGTACAATTACCTTCTTATTGGTCTTTGCAATATAGCGCTTGGCAATTTCAGAGAATACCACAGTTTTACCACCACCGGTAGGTAATTGGTATAGTAAGTTAGAATTATCCCCATTCTCATCTAGATACTTAAAAATAGCATGTAGATCTTCCTCTTGATAATCATATAAGGTTTTCTCAACGGTCTCTTTCTGTAATTTCAAAAGGTGGTAGGCTTAAATAGATTAATAATGCAAAAACCTTATAAAATTATGTGATTTTTATGGGTCTAGGAAATAAAAAACTTTAAAAACACAATATTAATATCCCTTGTCAGAATCTACCAGATGAAGTAATTTCTTACCAGAAATTAACCTTTTATAGTTATCTACAATCTGTGGCATTACAGAATTGGTATCTGAAACACTGGCATAATGGGGAGTCATGTGTACTTTTTTATGATTCCAAAAAGGATGTGTTGTAGGCAATGGCTCTGTATGGTACACATCTAAACAAGCACCGGATAAGTGTCCTGAGTCCAATAACTCCAACAGATCTTCATCCACTAAATGTCCGCCACGGGCTACGTTTATCACATAGGCGTTCTTTGGAAGTTGAGACATTAAAGATGTATTCAAAATACCCTGGGTAGCAGGTGTCAACGGTAGCAAGCATACCAAAACATCTGTAGAACCTAAAAAGTTTTGCTGTTGGTCTTCACCAAAGAAAGTTTGCACCCCATCAATATTTTTTTTGCTTCTACTCCACCCTTGCACATTAAAACCATATTTGCTAAGGTCGGTTGCGGTAAGCGAACCTAGTTCCCCAAGACCTAAAATACCAACAGTAACATCTTTAATTCGTAGATAATCTTTAGGTTCCCAAACATTGGCAACTTGATCTAATTTGTAAGCGTTTAAATTCTTTAGGTGTGCGAAGATTACGGCAAGCACATGTTCGGACATATCGCCGGCCAAAAACGGATCAACGATACGGGTAATTGGGATATTCTTTGGACGGGTATTATCTTCAAAAATATAATCTACCCCTGCCCCAGCAGAAGCAATACATTTTAGATTGGGATAAACTGCCAACGAACCAGCCGGATGTTTCCAAATGACCGCCATAGTAATCTCATCTTTTGGGTGGTCTTCTAAATAGCTATACACCTTTAAAGAGCTGTCCGCTTTTTGTAAAGCGTTTTTCCACAATTCAATCTTAGAATCTTGTCTTATAATAACTATTGCCATATTGCTAATCTATAATATCCAAAGCTTTAGAGAATTCATCTTCTAAAAGCCATTTTTGGTTTTGTGTTTCTGTATATATTTTTAAGATACGTTCTCTAAACTCAGGAAAAATACCTTGTACAGTGGTATACTGTATGACTTCGTTAAATGAGTTTAGCATACTACGGTAAAAAGAGTCTGCCACATTTTTCTCCATAGAAAAGGCCTGAGCAATTTCTAAATTGCAACACATAACATCTGCTACAAGGTGAGGATCTACGCCCAACTTTATAAAATGCTTCAAGAATTTCTGTGCTACAGAACGTCTTGCTTTAGGTCTTCTACGCTTTAACGGAAAGTATTCGTTAGATATCTTTGCCTTGGCATCTTGTACCAATTTATCTTCCTTAGGGTTAAACGCAAAATCGTAATATGTTTTTACGGCAGGGAATTTTTCGTAAAGCTCCACTATTTGTTCTTCCAATGCCTTTTTAGGAAGTTTGGAGATATATGTTTTTAGGGCTCTTTTACTCATATTAAATAACTGTCTAAGTTCAAAAATAAGCTATCGAAATATAACGTCCTAAATGCTTAAAGCTTTGTTAAAGCTAATAAATGCTGTACAACATTAGTGAAATACATTAGGATATTAGGATAAAAAGCGGTATACTGTAAACTTGTACAACTTCTAAATTCCATACACACATATGAGGCAACTAAAGATTATCAAGCAGGTAACGAATCGTGAGTCAAAATCACTGGATAAATACTTGCAAGATATCAGTAAAATTGATTTGATTACTGCGAATGAAGAGGTAGAATTAGCACAGAAGATTCGTGAAGGTAGTCAAGCAGCTTTGGAAAAGTTAACCACGGCCAACTTAAGATTTGTGGTTTCCGTAGCAAAACAATATCAGAATCAAGGTCTTAAATTACCAGATTTAATTAATGAAGGAAATTTAGGGTTAGTTAAAGCAGCAAAAAGATTTGATGAAACAAGAGGATTTAAGTTTATATCCTATGCCGTTTGGTGGATCAGACAATCTATATTACAAGCTTTAGCAGAACAATCTAGAGTAGTTCGTTTACCGTTGAACAAAATTGGTTCAATTAATAAAATCAAAAAGACATTTTCTTACTTAGAACAGGCACATGAGCGCCCACCTTCTCCAGAAGAAATTGCAAAAGAATTAGAAATGACGGTTTCTGAAGTGAAACAATCACTTAAGAATTCAGGTAGACATGTATCTATGGATGCACCTTTACGTGAAGGCGAAGATTCTAACCTATATGACGTATTACGTTCAGGTGAATCTCCAAGACCGGACAATGTTTTATTACAACAGTCATTAAATACAGAAATTAATAGAGCTTTAGATACATTATCTCCAAGAGAGGCAGATGTAGTTAAATTGTATTATGGTATTGGTGACCAACAATCAATGACTTTAGCAGAAATTGGACAAACGTTTGATTTAACAAGAGAGCGTGTGAGACAAATACGTGAAAAGGCTATACGTAAATTACGTCATGCCTCTAGAAGTAAGTTACTTAAGACCTATTTAGGCTAGATATAACAATTGTTTTAAAAAAAAGAAAGCGCCCGTTTTTACGGGCGCTTTCTTTTTTTCTAATGTTTAGAACATTACGAATGGGTCAATTTGTTGATATTAAAGTTTACTAGGATGCTATTAAGATCCTGAATAAAGTTTTGATAGGATGAGAAATCTTGATTTTGATGTGCCATGGGTTATTTGTTTTTGGTGTTTGGTTTGGTAGACATTTACATATAGTCCAACTCAGCTAATTCGTTGATACTAAGAATTTCATTTAAATCTTGAAGAAACACAAGGTATTCTTCTCCGTAGGTGTCGTAAAGCATATTGTAGGTTTAAAAGTTAATCTTAATTTGGGTACACATATCTTGGAAGTAAATATATAGTGATGTTAAGGCTGTGACAACAAATTGTGGTGAACCATTTTAAATTTGTTGTAAAACCCACTAAAAAGTGTTGTTTAGTATCTAAAAACTATGAAACCTATATTTTACAAGGCTTTTGAGATGCGCAGTTCATCCTCTTTATTGGTATTTTACCGAAGTTTTAGAAACAAAACAATTAGATTTAAACGATACTAAACCTAAGAATACAGGATTATATGAGATGCAGATTAATTATGAGTCAAAAAATTTAAAAATACTAGACCTGTAATCATCTATAAATTAGATGAATACAATTATTTACCTTATCACAATACCAGACTTTTAATTTCGTTTTCTTTATAACCATATTAGTACAACATATACTTAATGGTAAACTAGTGTTGAAAAAATCCATTTATAATGATGAAATCCCCCTATAGTACTATAAACTTCAAAATCTGTTTGCTATTCGTTTCCCTGTTCATAGGAAACCATTTAGAAGCAGCTACAACATATACTATAAGTTCTTTTAATGAAAGTGTAATTTACGGAGACGTGGTGCTTAATAGTCATAGCTTTAATACACATGAACGAAGTACGTTTATGTATGACTCGCAATTAGAAGCCATAGAACGCGGTCTCACCATAGTTCATTTTCAAGCGGGTAATAATTTTGAATTTAAAACTTTTGATACCTACGGTAGTAAAGAAGATGTGCAAGATCTTTTAGATGTTCTTACTAAAATGATACAATCAAAAGCCACATTCGCCATATTGGCACATGATTCGGCCGCAGCACAATTAACCGGGTATGAAAAACAAATTAGTGCATTAGGACTCATTCAATTAAGTACTTTAAAAGGAAGGCAAGCATATGTTATGCATAATACCAAAGGGGTTATTTCTGAACAAATAAACGACAATTCCATTACAGAAACCATTCAAGTAAATGCACAAATAGGTGGCAAAGAAATTTTCTTTCCAAAAGAGGTGTATGAGTTTGAACCTAGCAGTGATAGGTACATTGCGCATGCAGGAGGTGAAGTAAATGGTGTAAAATCAACAAACTCCAAACATGCTTTAGATGAGAATTACAAAAAGGGATTCCGAATTTTTGAGTTGGACATTATTGAAACATCTGACGGAAAATTAGTGGCCGCCCATGATTGGAACATGTGGGCACGTTTTACCGATTATACAGGAACCTTACCTCCTACCCACTCGCAATTCATGAAACAGAAAATTTATGGCGATTATACGACCTTAGATATGGATGGAATAAATACCTGGTTTAAAAATCACCCTGACGCTACATTGATTACAGATAAAGTTAATGACCCTATTGCATTTGCCGACGCCTTTATAGATAAGAAACGTCTAATAATGGAACTATTTAGTGTTATGGCAGTAGAAAAAGCATCTGAACATGGAATAAACACTATGATTTCTCAAGAGCCTTTATTAAGTATTAAAGGTGATAAAGTGAATTTTTTAAAAGTAAACAATGTAAAGCATGTGGCGGTTTCAAGAAGGATAATCGCTAGTCAGAAGAAATTGATGCTACAACTAAGAGATGCCGAAATTAAAGTGTATGTATTCAATGTGAATTTTGACGCCGGAAAAGACGAACGATATGTGTATGATAATGAGTTAGGCTTAGTATATGGAATGTATGCCGATAAATGGATACCTGCTATGAAGTCTAAAAATTAAACTCATACGTTAATCCTGCAGAGATAGAGTAAAAATAACTGCCAGGATCAAAAGATTGCTCTTGACGCAAGACACCTACATTGGTTCTGTAAGCACTAAGATTATTTTTACTGGTAAATTGATATTCAAAACTTAAACGTTGCGATTCAATATACAGTAGTGTTTCTGCCAATAATTGATTACCCGATGTAAATTGCCTCAATTCAGGTGAAAATCCGTAACCAACATTAAAACCCATATAATTTTCAGCATCCTTCAAGTATTTACGTACCAATAGATTTCCAGAAACATTGGTTAAGTTGTTAGATTCTGGAGTAATATAAGATCGCAAAGAAAAATAATAATTGCCCTTATAATACCCCAGTGAATTGGTGATCGACTTTACATCTCTAGTTGCAAAATTTATTAGTCTACCACCACCAGAAAATTCAAATCCGCTTTTGTGGTTGTAATATATATCTCCACCAACTTTATGGTTAGGATATAAATCTGATTCTGAATAGCCATAGTTTACATAAGCATAAAAACCCTTTGCAATTTTAGGATACAGATCAATATCTAATTGAATTCCATTTTTACCTACCCTATTGCTATTGTTTATTCTTGGAATAATAGAACCATAAGGGGTCTGTCTTTTAAAAGCAATACTAGATGTAGTTATGGGATCAAAACGCTGGTCATAGAAAGTTACAGAACTATTTACCATAACAGAATTCTTTAACTTCTCTTCCGTAACCGGTGTTTTTCTTTCCAATTCTAAGTTCTTATTATCAATGCTCTTCGCTACTGTTGGTTTTTGTTTTTTAGCTACTACCAATCTCGTTTTGACAGCACTGTCTACATTATACCAACCATCTTCAGTATACGACAAACCATTAACCCCGTCAGTTGCTATTGCTTGAAGTCTTATAATTTCCTCATCATTTTCTATATGTACCAATGCTTTGTTGGACAGTCCCAAAGCGGTAGCATAGTTTTTAGCGTACAACTCATTTTTTATAGCTGAGATCCATGCTTCTCTATTGTTCTTGGTTTTGGATAAAATGGTATTAAACGATGACCGAGCTAAATCATAATTACCTCGCCAACTAAGCGTACTTGCCCATAATAAAGAAGTTTCCACATCTGTAGCAGGCTTATTAACTAATACGTACAGCATATTATGCGCAGTATTCGTTTTGCCTTCATAAGCCAATGCATATGCCGTGTCAAAATTATCATCAGTATCCTGACCTGTACCTTGATAGATACCGGCAAATAGGACCAAAAGGATGATATGTACGTACGTATTACTCATTATTTAACTGACGCTACTGTATTTAAAGGTTCTTTCTTTTTTAGCTGGTGCACTTTAATTCCTGCATTTCTAGCAATTGTACGTGCCCTTGAAATTTTATCTGTTATTTCATTGGCACTAGAACTATTTTCTTGAACCTTATCTATTAATTCTAAACCTTCTCTCAACTTATCTGACCAATAATACACATCAAATAGCGCGGCATAAGAATCTATATAATTGGGATTAATAGCAATGCATTCTTGTAAAATCTCCGCAGCCTTTTCATGGTTTCCTTGCCAAGAGTTTACCCTGCCCATTAATATTTTAGTATCTATATGACTAGGTGCTCCAGAAAGGTTGTAGCGACATAACAATAACGCTTTGTCCCATTTTTTATTCCATGCTAAATCCCTAGCCTTAAAATAGCCCTTATCAGAATCTTTACCATCATAAACACTGTTCAACCAAACCGTTTCACTATCGGTAAATTTTTCTTTTTGAATGGTAAAAATTGCCAAGCTATCAGGTATAATTTTGTTCTCTGTAGTAACGTAATGGTTTACGGACTTAAAACGTTCTAAAGTAGATTCAATAGCACCACCTCCAAAAGCAGAGCTGATATCCATATTCTCATCTATTTGCATAATATCGCCATCTGTATATAGTTTTTCTCCACTTATATATTCCTTTAATTCGTTCTTATTTCTCATAAGAGGAATGTTTTTTGTGGATCTAAAGGCAGTTTGCATATCTATAGCGCCCCCCATCCAAGCGACTTTCTTAGGCATTTTTAATTCGTAAGAACCATTTAATAGCGCCAAAATAGACGGAGTAACATCAAAATGAGAAGAAACAGAACTCATTTTTCGTGTAGATTTCAGCATTGGGCTGTACATAATTAATGGCACATGAAAACGACTGATGTTATTACGCTGTGGAATTGGAATTAACCTATGGTCACCAGTTATTATGAAAATAGTATTGTCATAATTTGGTTGAGACTTATATGATTCCATGAACCATTTTATAGAATTATCGGTATATAAAAGTGTGGCAAAGACATTATCATTCTTTTCAATCACTTTTTCAACCCTAGAATCGAAGCCTTCTTTTGACAGTATGTTTTTTACTTTGCCTTCATACAAATCTTGATTAGGCGGAATAAAAGGCTCGTGTGTACTAATAGTCATATAAACCTCTAACCTTGGCTGATTTTCTCCTCTTTCTAAACTGATACTTTTCTTGAATAATTCTAAATCTGGAAAACCCCAAGAAGAACCTGCAGCGTCTTCTGCCTGTTGTTGGTACTTATTTCCGAATCCTGATTTATCCAAAACAAAATCAACATTTTCACTTTTTAGAAATCTATCTACCTTATCAAAAGAGCTATTGGTTCCTTGATAAAATGAAGTATGGTAACCGTTATTTTTAAGTACACTAAACAGGGTCAACTTATTAGGGTATTCCTCTAACTCCATGAAACCGCTTTTACCAAATGGCAACGACCCTAACAATGAAGGTAGTACGCCAAAAGTTCTACCGGTATTACTTAGAAAATTCTCCCAGTATAAAGATTTAGTGGTCAATGAATCTAGATAAGGAGTGAATCCGCCATATTCAGCACCTTCACCAACAAAATCCCTACCTAAACCTTCAACCATTATAAAAACGATATTAGGTTTTTCCTCTTTTAATTCGAAGTAATCTCCAAGTACATTTTCAATATTTGAACTTTCTACTAATGGATATTCTTCCGTAGAAGTATACGAATTGTCTTCAGTAGAAGAATTGTAAAGATTTACAGCTAGGTACTGTACTTTATTTTGGTTAATAGGTTTACCATCTGTAAATAACGAGGCAACGAACAAACTAAATAAAACTATGGTAAACGGGTACATTTTACTAATTCTGTTATAGAATTTAGAAGTGATCCTGTACAGTATTAAAAATAGACCGATTAAAATAGCAGAGGCAATTAGCAAGTACACTGAAATTATGTATCCACCAGAATTGGCTATCGTGATTTTCATGTCAGAATAGCTATACCCCAATAAATCTGACCCTAATGGCACCAACGTGGTACAGTAGTATGCAGTTAGCATAGCTTCTATGATTAAAACAATACTTAGCAACACAAATACCAGATTGAAGCCATATTTGGAACGTAGATTTTCCCAAAAGTTAAACGGGAAAACCATAACAATACCCATAAGCGCGGTAAAGCCAATTTGGTGTACAATTGCTTTTAATAAACTAGTGGACAAAATAGAATCCAGAACTCCTTTATAGTATAGAATACCATATTGAAAAAGCGTCAATACCAGCAAACATCCAAAAAAGGACATCATAAGCCGCGTATACTGCTTTAAAGAATATCTATCTATACTACTTGTGTTCATTACTTTTAAGTTGCTTTTGCAAAACCTTTTCTAACTTGGGATCCCCAACCAGATTTTATCTTGAATAATTTTTTATAGTTACCCCTTACTGCAGCATATACTACAATAGGGTGAAAAATGAAAGGCTCTAAAATCGCTAAGCCCATTAATATTAATATGTCTTTTGTTTTTCGGTATTGATTGTATGAATACACATCCCACAGAATAGCATAAAACGAAATCATGATTGAAAACAGGAATATGGCTAGCGTTATCATTAAAAAGAACTCCCAATTAAGAATACCCAAATAGGCAAAAAGTAGAATGGTAAAAAAGCCAAAAAACTCCAATAACGGAGAAAGCCATTCATAGAAAAACCAATATGGATAACTTAATAAACCTAGCCTACCATACTTTGAATTGAACAGCATGTCTTTATGCTTGAACAAGGTTTCTAAATTTCCACGAGCCCAACGATCTCGTTGATTTACGAGTATATTAAGGTCTTCCGGTACTTCTGTCCAACAAAGTGGATCGGGTATGTACTCTATAGTATATGGTTCTTTTCTATCATGCATATACCTACGCATTTTAAACACGATTTCCATATCCTCACCAACTGTATCCGTATCATAACCACCAACAGCCAACGCAATTTCGCGTTCAAAAAAACCGAATGCCCCTGAAATGATCAATAAACTATCTATTCTACCCCATGCCATTCTACCTAGAATGAAAGATCGAGTATATTCTAAAAGTTGAAACCGAGCCAGCCAATTGGTTGGCAATCTAATTTCTTCTAACTGTCCGCCTTGTATAATACATGAGTTGGCAACACGTATAACTCCGCCAACCGCAATAACCCTTTTTTTAGAACGTTGAAAAAAGGACTTCACTACATGTAATAAGGCATCAGGCTGCAAAAGACAATCAACATCTATACAACCAACATATTTACTTGTAGATAAAGAAACACCTGCATTTAAAGCATCAGACTTACCACCGTTCATTTTATCGACTACGGTTAGCTTTTCAAAAGCTCTATTTTTTGATTTGTAAATACCCCTAACCGTTTTAGATTTCCAGTCTGGGTCCATTTCAACATCAATTTTCTCTAAATCGTATGAATCTATTAATTTCTGTAAGGTATCATCCTTACTACCATCGTTTACAACCATTACATCATAATTGACATATTGTAAGGATAATAAGGAACGTATATTTTCTACAATGGTTAAACCTTCATTATAAGCCGGCGCAATAATGGTAATTGTTGGCGCCAATGGTGAAGCCATTATCTTGGATATATCAGTAAAACTGTTTTTATTTCTATAATGAAGAGAATTTCGAGTAGAGAAATACGCCATCGCAGAAAAAAGTACGAATAGAATTAACGTAAATACAAAGAATACAAAATTGATGTATTCCAATACTATTCCAAATAACTCACTATCCATTTTTCTTTTTGTATAAAGAGTTGGACATAGAGCACAATTGATCGAATAAAGTAGAACCGTTATCATTCGATGCGATATTCCTCTTAATTGACTCGCTAAGTTCTAATTCGAAATCAACGTCAAAAATAGAATCATTATCTACTTCTTTAGGTGTAACATCTATTTCAAGAGATAATTGAGATTTTATATTCTCTAATGCATCTTTTGCTGCTTTTGCCAGTGATTTAGATTCTGATTTAATGACACTTTCTAACAACTGAATTTCTTTTTCATCACCAATACTTTTAATCTCACTTAAAAGTATAAGCTTGGTTTCTTTGTCTGCCAGGTTATATATTTCTGTAAATACACTTTCAGAAAGATCATTATCTGCTGAAAACAACTCCGTTGGTCTTGGAGATTGATATAAGAATTTTTGAATTAATTCTTCAGCACGCTCTTTAACAAGGACAGAGCTATTTTCTTCTTTTATATTTTGTAACAAGTCAAGCTCTCGACTATCACCTAATTCCGCAATATTTTCCAGAATTACCATAGCATCCAACTCTTCTTGAGGCATAAAATTTGCAGAGAATGAAATTTCCTCACTCTCAAAAGAAATTAATGGTTCTTCAATAACAGCCGGCTCTTCACTATCATTTTCTGTTAAAGTCTCTGTAGAAACCGTAGACCAATCAATATCTTCAAATTCATTTGATGTGCTTTCATCCAAGATTATAGATACTACCTCTTCTTGGTCATTATTAAAATTCTCATCTAATACAAATAATGGTTCAAAATCATCTTCTACAAAAGCTGAAACTTCTTCTTTATATGCATTTTCTTCAACCACGAATGGCAGAAAATTAAAAGTAAATTCTTCTTCTAATACTATTTCTTCTATCTTTTTAACTTCCTCAACTTTTTCAACTTCTACGTCGTTCTCTGCCTGTACATTTTCATCATTAACATGCGGTAAAAAAGTTAAATCTATTTCAAGCTGTTCGCTACGAGTATTTTCAATTTCTATATCCAACGCAACTTCATTCTCAACCTCCTCAGAACTGGTTTCATTTACAATTTCGGTTTCAGTTTCTTCTTTTGGTGAGCTATTTATAGTAGCTGATTCTAATTCAATAATCTCTTCTGAGATTTCTGGCTCATTCTCTAATTCCTTTGTAATATTCAAATCAGGCTGTGTGATAGAAAGCTCTGGCTCTTTTTTAATTTCGTCAACTGTAGTCAGTGTATCTTCTAAATCCATTTCAGCTTCATAAAAATCTTCAGTTGAGATGTTCTTTGTAGGTAATACACTTTCCGGATTAATTTTATTCAACGTACTATTGACTTTTCCTTTGATGTTAAAATGGCGTTCCGTTGATGCTAGGTATTCTAAAAATGCTACTTCGTTTTTAGAACCAATTTCACCTATAGCATCTAAAATGGCTATTTTAATATCGTGACTGGCTTTTGGATACACCAGTTTTAAGGTAGTCAAGGCACTTACAAAATGAAAATCTTTAATACATTCAATGGCTTCTGCCTGTATATCGCGATTTTTATGTTTTAATAATGTGATGATAGATTGTTCAGCTTCATTTTGATTGTAATATTTTATCAATCTCAAAGAAAACAATACTACATGTGTATTTGTTGCAGTCAGCCAAAGTCCAAATTGAGGAGCATTAAAATTAGGCTTGTGTCTTAGTACATCTAACAATTTTAATTGTTGCCATTCTGCAATTTTATATTTAGTATTATCCAGAAAATATTTAATTCCTTCTTCTTTTAAATTAACCACGGCTATTTCTGCCTGTTTGCGAATAGTGCTTTGTCTATGATTTATGAATTTTATAATTAAACCATAAGCTTCTTCAACTTCCATGGTAGTTAACTCTAAAATTCCACTGGAAACAACTTGCCATTTTCGGCTACCTAACTTGTTATAAGCATCATTATGCAATCCTAAATCTTTATAAAGATCTATTAAAACTGCTTGTGATTGCCCAGATAAATCTTTTCGTAAATCTAGTAATACCTCGGTAAGAACTTGTCTGTCGAAATCGTTTTTAATTAATTCCCGTATCTGAATTTTAAGGTTTAAGTAGTTCATTTTTTCCTCCTTAGTATTTGAATCCTCATAGAATAGAAATTCATTGATCATGGGGGAAAATTCAATCTTTTTATCTTTTGTACGGTTGTTAGTAGAAGTGATTCTATTTCTAATCAGAAAAACTCCAATGAAATAAATAATAGACAAAACAAAAAACAATATGGTCAGCCACCACAGATATTCTAAATTGAATTCTGGTGCTGTTATTAATAATATGTTTATTTGATTTGGGGGAATCAACAAATGGTGTTTTGGGTTACTTATTTATCTCTCTTGCTATGCGTACTAATAATTCTGTTGGACTTACTGGTTTAGTAATGAAATCGTTTGCACCTAATTCAAATGCAGTAAGAACGTTCTGTTCATTACCTGCAGATGAAATAATTATAATAGGCGTTTTTGATTTTAGTTCGTTTCTGACATAGTCAATGAGCTCAATACCAGAAAAATATGGCATCATAATATCACTGACAATAATGTCTGGCATTTCTTTTTGTAAATACTCTTTTACCTCTTTACCATTAACAGAATGATGTACAGAGTACCCACCTTTCTTTAACCTAAAATTTAATAAGGAAGCCAAAAGTTGGTCGTCATCTGCTAGTAGTACACGTTTGCTCATATTACTTCTTGTTCAATGATTTCAACGCATCGGTCAGATTTTCTTCCAATAGTGGATAATCGTTTAAAAAAGCTTGATACAACTCTCTTACCTTATTTGGCTTATTCGATTTGCAGCTAACTTCAAGTTCGACAATTAAGCTACGCATACCATCAGCTTTAATCATCGCAAACCCAGCCTTTAGCTTATGGGCGGATAATGCAATCTGATTTAAATCCTCGGTCTGTAAATGCACTTTTACATTACCAATGAACTCAATGGCATTAAGCTTAAAAAGCTTTACAAGTTCATTTAACATATCAATCTCTCCAAAACAATCTTTTAAAAGACTTGTAAGGTCAACTACCGTGGTTTCTTTTGGTTCTATCATTGGTTTCTGCAATATTGAGGCAAACTCTAAAGGTTCAACTTTCTTTCTCTTATTCTTTACTATGGCCGTCATTAAATCTTCTAAGGTGTATGGTTTAAGGAGAAAATCATTTATCCCTATTTCTTTACATTCTTTACTGTCTCTTTCAGTGAAATCTGCACTAAAGGCAACAATAGGTATTGAATTTATATTGGAGTTATCGTTACCTCTAATTACTTTAGAAACCTCAAATCCGTTTAGATTGGGCATTTTCAAATCCATAAGGATAAGGTCAATATTATTGGCAGCTAAAATTTCCAGTCCTTTATCAAGTGTAAAATTTGTGTGTACTCTGCAACCCCATTTGGTCAATTGTTCAACTATTAAAAGCTGATTCATTTGATTGTCTTCAAACACCATTATCTCGGTACCAGCTAATAATTTACCGTCCTTTAATTTATAATTTTCGTTTACTGATTTATTTACAACACCAGATGTACTGCCGTAAGGGTAAGGCAATCTAAAAGTTACTGTAGTTCCTTTATCTAGAACACTTTCAATTTCTATCTCTCCATTAAGTTTCTCTATAATCTCTTTTGTAATGGTTAAACCTAGTCCGGTACCACCATATTTACTAGAAGTATCATTTTCTGCCTGCGTATATTGATCGAAAATTGTATTAACTTTTTCAGATGAAATACCAATACCAGTATCGGCAACAGAAAATTGTAACATACAATCGTTATCTGAAGATTCTTTAGAAAAAACTTCAAGCTTTATAAAACCGTTTTCAACAAATTTCACAGAATTACCTAAGAGGTTTAAAAGAACTTGAGAAAGTTTAGATGGATCTCCTTTTACTATTTTAGGCACATTTTCATCAATATCAATAAGCAACTCTATTTTTCTATCTAAAACCAAAGTTTCACATAAAAACATAACATCTTTGAGTAAACTATGCAGATTAAAATCTACAGTTTCAAAATTGGTATTACCAGAAGAAATTTTAGAATATTCTAGAACTTCATTAATAAGTTTCAAAAGTGTATTAGATGCAAATTTTATGGCATCCACCTTTTTATGCTGTCCTTGAGTTAATCTTTCATCATTCAAAAGATTGGCATAGCCAATAATACTGTTTAGAGGTGTTCTTATTTCATGACTTATATGCGCTATGAATTTTTTTTGAGAAATATCTTGACCATTTACAGCAACAGACTCCTTTTTCTGCGGAATACTGTTCGCTTCCTTAGATTCATAAATATGTTTTTCCAAACTAGATCTAAACGTATTAAAAGAGTCTTTTAACACCTTAGCTTCATCGGCACTTAATTCCTCGAAAGAGAATTCACTAACAGTTCTTTCTAGTTGAGATAATTGACCAAGTAAATCCTTAGTTTTTGAAATTGGCATAAATAAGTATTCTTTAGTTTATGGGGGCTTTTATTTATAATTATCTAAAAATGCACCATAACCTCTGTGTGAACAATAAAATGTTCTCTAAGAGTGGTTATTTGTTGTGAATACCCCTAAATTGTAGGTCTAAACATACTCTATGAAGCAGCTTATCTATTTTATGTGTTTTATAACTGCAATTTCCTGTGCAGAAAAAAAAGAAAAGATTGTAGAAACTACGCTTGAAAAAGCACAGCGAATACATGAAGATGTTATTACGATAGATACCCATAATGACATTAATATCAAGAACTTTACAGACAGTATAAATTACACTCAGAAACTAGAAACTCAGGTTAATATACCTAAGATGAAAGAAGGTGGTTTAGACGTCTCTTGGTTAATAGTATATACTGGGCAAGACACCCTTACAGATGAAGGTTATGCAAAAGCAAAAGAAAATGCAATTCAAAAATTTGAAGCAATTCATAAGCTTTGTGAAGAAATTGCTCCAGACCAAATAGAATTGGCCTTAACTTCTAAAGATGTAAAACGTATAGTTGGTTCTGGTAAAAAAGCTGCTATGATCGGTGTAGAAAACGCCTACCCTATAGGAACTGATATGAGTGAGTTTGAAAACTATTACAATTTAGGCGCACGCTATATTTCATTGGCACATAATGGTCATAGTCAATTTTCAGATTCCAATACCGGTGAAGCCGATGATACATGGTTACATAATGGATTAAGTGATTTAGGAAAAGAAGCTGTAAAAGAGATGAATAGATTGGGAATTATGATTGATGTATCTCACCCATCTAAAGAAGCTATGAAACAAATGATTTCATTATCAAAAGCGCCTATTATAGCTTCTCATTCATCGGCAAGAGCTTTATGTGGTCATAGCAGAAACTTAGATGACGAGCAATTAATGATGATGAAAGAAAATGGCGGAGTCGTACAAACTGTTGCGTTTAGCTCTTATCTAAACACCGAAAAGCATGAAGCAAGAGCAGCTTTCATGAAATCTATTTATCAGCAAGTAGCAGATTCATTAGATATAGCTTGGTACGAGCGTTCTCAGATTTCTAGTTTATCAGATTCCGATAAAGAAACTTTTATGGAAAACTATCCAAAGGTTCTTAAAATAGGTAAGGAATTGGCAGCAAATAAAGAAGATGCACCAGAAGCAGTTAATGTAGCCGATTTTGTTAACCACATAGACTATATGGTAAAACTAATAGGTATAGATTATGTGGGTATTAGTTCGGATTTTGATGGCGGTGGCGGTATAGAAGGTTGGAACGATGCTTCTGAAACATTCAATGTAACATTAGAACTTGTAGAACGCGGTTATACAGAAGAAGAAATAGCAAAATTATGGGGCGGAAACCTTATGAGAGTACTTGACAAGGTGCAAGCTGTTGCAAAAGAAATGGGTGAAAGTTAATCTTCACCCATTGCTGCCAAACGATCTTTTACGAATTCAATTTTTGTTTTACCATGTGGCTTAGGTTTTCCATTTTCGCCAAGGTTTACCATTATAATATTGTCTACGGTAACAATTGTTTCGTGGTTCATTTTATTACGAACCTCGCAGTTTAAGGTTAACGATGTTTTACCAAATTTTACAACTTCAATACCAATTTCAATAACGTCACCTTTAACAGCGGCGCTCATGAAATTTATTTCGGACATATATTTAGTTACAATTTTTCCGTTTTCTAGTTGAATAATGGCGTAAAGTGCGGCTTCCTCATCTATCCATGCCAGTAACTGACCTCCAAATAAAGTACCATTAGAGTTAAGGTCACCAGGTTTTACTAATTTTCTAGTATGAAATCTCATAGTCTTATCTTTTGAAAATTTACTTTGCAAAGTTAGTTCGTAAATAAAGAAAAATACAATTTTGTCTCAGTTAGTGTAACGATTTACTAATCGAAGCAATTGAACAATTAATAACTTATAAATTAATAATTGTCTCTTAACAGAATTATTATACCCTTAATTTTACTCCTCTTTTTTTGATGCTAACTTCATTGTTTATAACAGGTTTAAAACTTATTAATGCCTTAACAAATGGGTTTTATCTAATACGTACCTTTAAGTAAAATCAAAATATAATGGACAGGACACAGAAATTGCTATCGATACGCCCTTTAATTGCCTCTGCCAAAATAATGCCTGAAATGAGTGATGATGAACGTTTTCAGAACCAAACTTTAAGACCTATTATTAAACTTCAAAACGACTTATTATTAGCTTCTTTTAAGAATTACATCAAAAAAATGAAGAATACGTTTTATGAGTTAAAGCTAGAAAAACGTATGGAATATATTACCAAAGCCATTCAAAAGGATGTAAAACTAAGAAACTCCTTGAAGGGTATGATTATAGGTCAACTTACTGTTGATGAGTATGAAATCTATATTCAAAATTCTTCAGCGCTAAATAAACGTATGATGAATATGGTTATAAAAAGATTAGAAGATCAAATTCAATATTTTGATAAGTATGAGTTAGTCTAGTAACGACTCGCCATTTAAATTAGTGGTAAGTATATTACTCATTAAATCAAAATATGGGCGAATAGTCACAAAACAATCATTTACTTGTTTTGCAAAATCATTTGTCAAAACTTCTTTATCCGTAAAGCTTTTTACAAAAATAAATTGCTTTTTACGAATGAATTCAATGTTTGGGTCTTCCTTATCAAAACCTTTTGGTGCTGTTTTTAGTTCATCGCCAACCAAGGGTCCCCAAACTTTTTTAAACTTTTCATTATCAATGATTTCTACAAGGTCACTGGTATCTATTTCCCATTCTTTTCTTATACGTAACAAATCATTTTTTTCAGGATTCCAAAATCCTGTTGCTATAAAACTATTGCCAGGTTCTATTTGTAAATAGTACCCACCACGTCTATGTTGACCTGCTCTAGAGAAAGATGCCGAAAAATTATGCTTATAAGGTGTCTTATTTTTAGAAAAACGAACATCTCTATAAATTCTAAATACTTTTAGTTTTTCAATTTCATCATGGGTTTGTAGCATTTCAAGCACATGATTAAAAAAGCTTTTTACCTTTACTTCTTCTACTTTAAAATCAGATTTATGCTCAGCAAACCAATCTCTATTATTGTTTTTCTTTAAGGTATTTAAAAATTGAAGTGTACTTTTTGTAATATTCGATTCTAACATACGACCTAACTCTTGTTATTTTAAGCTAAAGTTAACCATAACATGAGAACTACTTTTAGTTATTTGGTTAATTTTGATGAACACAATCAATATACATGGACCATCGATCGATAATCGAAAAAATTAATACGCACAAGAAACAGCCTAATCTTAGATTTCGTTTAAAAAAGAATACGGAGAAATTTACCGACCTTCTTTTTTACATGCTGTTTGATATTGAAACCCCTGTAGCGGAAAGTCTTGAAAAACTAGAAAAACAGTTTGATGAGCTTGTAGATATGGCTTGCTGGGAAAGTGAAAAGCCATGCAAAAAAGTATGGGAGAATTATGTAGAGAAATTGCCTTCAGTTCTAGAGAGTTTAAATCTTGATGCTGAGGCAACCGTAAACTGTGATCCCGCCTCATTGTCTATTGAAGAGGTTTATATGGCTTATCCTGGTTTCTATGCTATATCTGTATATAGATTGGCACATGAACTTTATAAGACCGGATTTCCTCTTGTACCACGTTTGATGACGGAGTACGCACATAGGCAAACTGGCGTTGATATTAACCCTGGAGCACAAATAGGAAAATCTTTTCATATTGATCATGGTACGGGTGTTGTTATTGGTGAAACTGCGATTATTAAAAATGATGTCAAGATTTACCAAGGTGTAACCCTAGGCGGCTTATTTGTTGCTAAAAATTTACAGAAGACTAAACGTCATCCAACAATTGAAAATAATGTAACCATATATGCTAATGCTACTATATTAGGTGGAGACACTATAATTGGTGCAAATAGTGTCATTGGCGGCAACGCTTGGATTACATCAACGGTTCCACCCCATTCTACAGTTTTTCATACCCCAGAAATTAAAATTAAAACATTACCCCATGTCTAAATCATTACTATCGCTTATTGGCAATACACCATTGGTAAAGTCAAGAGTTCTGAATACAAATCCTAATGTCTCTTTATATTTTAAAATGGAAGGTCATAATCCTGGCGGTAGCGTAAAAGATCGTGCAGCTTACAATATGATCAAAACCGGATTTGATAATGGAGATTTTACGGTTAATGATAAATTAATTGAAGCAACAAGTGGTAATACAGGTATTGCTTTAGCAATGATAGCCGGAGTATACGGACTTGATATTGAATTAGTGATGCCAGAAAACGCGACTAAAGAACGTGTGCAAACGATGAGGGCGTATGGTGCAAAAGTTACGTTGACCTCTTCTGATGTAGGTATTGAAGGTGCGCGAGATTATGCGGAAAGTAAAGTTGCAAATGAGGGTTACATAATGATGAACCAATTTGGAAATCCAAATAACTGGAAGGCCCATTACAAAACTACCGGTCCAGAAATATGGAACGACACTGAAGGCAAGGTTACTCACTTTGTTTCCTCAATGGGTACTACAGGGACTATTATGGGTACTTCTACCTATTTGAAAGAAAAGAATAACGATGTGCAAATTGTAGGTGTACAACCAAGTGATAATGCAAGCATACCAGGTATACGCAAATGGCCTCAAGAATATTTACCAAAAATATTTGATGCTAAAAAGGTAGACCGTATTATGGAGGTCAATGAAATTGAAGCTAAAACCATGGCAAGAAGATTAGCTAAGGAAGAGGGTATCTTTTCTGGTATGAGCAGTGGTGGTGCCGCCACAGTAGCATTACGTTTGGCAGAAGAGATAGAACATGGTGTTATTGTATCTATTGTTTGTGATCGAGGAGATAGATACCTTTCTTCTGACTTGTTTGATTAGGATACAATTAAGATTTTACATAAAAAAGAGCCGTGAATACGGCTCTTTTCAATTCTATAAATGAAAGAAAAATTATTTTTCCAACATAGCAGTTTCATTGGGCTTGCTATATTCTTGAACTAAAAATTCTAAATTTTCTCCATGCTCATTGGTAAAAACATAAGTGGTTTTATCATTCGTAGTTTCTTTGCTTGTTAAACTCACATTTTCTACGATTTTTAAATTTTCTCCTTCGTTCATGGCTACAACCAATTCATCATTTTTTGAAACGAGTACAAAATCTTCTGGCGTTTTAGATTCATAGCTAAAAACTATTTTCTCATCGAATTCATCATCGTCATCATTATCAATTTGTACTGTCTTAATAATAGTGGAAACACTGTCCACTACCCTATCTTGATCAATTTTTGCTGCATCTTCTTTTGCACTTTCTACAGTATTAAGTCTTTGAGTCGTAATTTCTACTGTATTCTTCACCAATTTCTTACCATCATTAATAGTATAGGATTTTGAAATTTTGGTATCTAAAAGTTCTTGATTTTCCTCTTGTGCCATTAGACTTCCTGTTACCAAGAACATTCCGACAAGCGACATATAAACAGATTTCATTTTCATATGTATTGTTTTTAAATTTAAATTAGATTTAAAAGTAGTTTTAAACTGTGCATTTAAATCACTCACGTCTAGTATTTTAGACATCAGCAAGATATATGAAATGTTAATTTATGAGTGACCCATATAAATTAATATTTAATTGGATTCCTTTTAATAGCAGGCGTTATAGTCTGTTTTGGGTAGTTTGAAATATGCTATTACAACCATTTTTTCTTTTTAAAATAAATCATCATACCTATAAATAAAACGATCATAACTACCCATACTACTTGGTAACCATATTCATAATGAAGTTCTGGCATGTGGTCAAAGTTCATTCCGTAGATACCGGCTATGAATGTCAACGGAATAAAAATAGAAGCCATAATGGTTAATACCTTCATTACCTCGTTCATTTTATTACTCATATTACTCATGTACATCTCCATTAAACTCATGGACATTTCGCGGTATATTTGTAAACTTTCATTGATTTCAACGGTATGATCATGAACATCACGTAAAAATAATTTTGTGTCTTTGGTTATTAGTGGATTATCAGTATCTATTAGTCTGCTTATTAATTCCTTTACGGGGAATATCCACCTTCTAATTTTTAGCACTTCTTTTTTTAATTGTTGTATGTTTTTTGCAACAATAGGTTCTGGATTATTATAGACTTCTTCCTCTAAAATTTCAATTCTATTGTTTAAGTTTTCTACGGCTAAAAAATAATTATCTACGATTGCATCTAATAAGGCGAAGAATAAGTAATCTGCACCTCTACTTCTAATACGACCAAGCTTACCTGTAATACGTCCTCTTAAACCATCAAATACATCTTCCTTTACCTCTTGGAAAACCAAAACAGTATTCTCATGTAAAACAATTGCTACATGTTCACCCACTATTTCATCTTCTTCAGTTATATAAAGCATACGAAAAACCGCAAAAATATAATCGTCATACTCATCTATCTTAGGTCGCTGCTCAGTATTTACAATATCTTCAAGAACTAACGGGTTTAAATTAAAATGCTTTCCTAGCTTTTCTATAAAGGGTTCGTCTGAAATGCCCACTATATTGATCCAAGATATTTTTTCGGCACGTTCTTCTTTAATAAAAACTTCTAAGTCTTTAAATTCTTTAGTTTCAAATCCGTCGGCATTATATGTGGTACTATAAATAAGACTATCTCCACGTTCCTTATCGCCCATGTAACTAATGGTTCCAGGAGCTTTACCCATTTTATTTTGCTGGCGAGATTTTTTCTTTTTACGCTTAGGGAAATTGAGCTTCTTATTTGTAGCCATGTAGTATTTTTTATAAATATATTAAATCTAAAACCTATTTATTAAAGTGAAGTTGATTCAACATCAATCCTGATCCAGGAGCTATGGTATTTAATTTTAGTTCAGAACCTGTTAGTAAAGATGCTTTTATATCTTCAAGTGAAAGTTCACTTTTACCTAGTTGAACAAGCACACCCATTATCATTCGAATTTGATACCTCATAAATCCGCTTCCTTTAATTTTTAAGATATAACTATGTTCGGGAAAGAAATTTGCTGTCAAAATATCATTTTCAACAATGCTACAAGATTCAATTTTACGTACAGTTTTTGTATTTGGTTTTAAAGATGCGGTATACACGGTAAAATCGTGTGTACCTTCAAATAACTCGGCACCTTCCATCATAAATTCTATATTTAATGGATCGATGTAATTAGTGATGAAAGGAGCACTAAACGGGTGATTTTTAGATCCAAAGGAAAAAAAATAATGATACTCTTTTGTTTTACTATCCTTAATAACATTAAAGTCTTGATCAATAGGTTTTATGGAAAGTAACCGTATATCTGACGGCAAATTCTTATTGAAATCTAAAATAAAATTGTCAAGATCATCAAGCTCTTTCTCTACAAAAAGTTCAAAAGCACCATCTAATGAAGATACTTTTGCATCTGTTCTACCAGCTCCTAATATCTTAAAAGATTCATCTGGATATAAAAATGTAAACGTTTTATTAAGCATCCCGGCAATTGTGCGTAGCTTGGGTTGAACCTGCCATCCATTAAATCTAAAGCCCAAATATTGTAAACGTACTAAATAGCAAAAGCGCTCTTTCTTCATATATGTAAAAGTAATTACAATAAATATAGATGCATATATTTAGCGTAATTAGTCTTCGTAAGTTTTTTTTGTAAATTGATATTCATAAATACCTTCTTATTAATAGCTTATGACAATTCTTACAAACGAACAGCCAAAGTGGTTTTGGGCAGTTTCTGTTTTTACGTTGTTTTTTAGTTTCTGTGGTATTATGACGTTTGTTAGCGAGTTATTTATGTCTAACGAAGTTTTCAAAAGTCTTACAGCTGAAGAAAGGTATTTTCAAACCCATAGACCTTTTTGGGTTTTAATTGTATTTGGCATAAATGTTATTTGCGGTAGCATTTCGGCAGTGCTAATTTTGCTTAGAAATAAGTTGGCTTTTAAATTTGGTATTATAGCAGTGCTATGTACCTGTATTCAAATTCTGTATTATAATATGTTTACTTCTATAACGGATGTAATCGGGATTATAAATATGCAATATCCACTCATCATATTAATTACCAGTGTTTTATTGTTATTGTTTGTAAAATATAGTATTATTAAGAAGTGGTTATCTTAGAATTAATTACTTGAACAACAAACTTTACCGTTCATCGAATTGTTTAAAATAATCGAAAAACATACCCGTTCTTGAATCGAAATTATGGTTCCCCTAAGGCCATATAAACTTTTTTTTATGAATTCTATTAAAGGAATATTTACTTGGAAGCGTACATTAATTGTTTCAATTGCCGTACTATTTTTATTGAACATATTTAGTTTCTACGGTCTGTACACCAATAAGTTTTATTTCTTTAAGATTGATAACTATATCTTTCCATTGCTATCAATAGTACATTTCGTATTTCTTTATGTGCTTTGGTTTAAAATTAGCGAGAAAGAGTTGAGTGATCCACCTATGAGAACTTTAGAGTACGTTCTTTATATTATTTCATTGGTATATATCTACAAATTAGTAGAAACTATTATAACAGTATCAAGCTATTCAGATTTCGAAAATCATCTTATTCCTAGTACATTTTTACCATTAGGTTTTTTAATGATGGTTTTATACGCTATGCTACTACTAGTAACATTTTTAGCAGTACTTTATAGAAAAGAAATTGTAGGTACCTATTTATTTGACGATATGAACCAACATGTAGATCACTGGAAATAAAGGTTATCTAAAATATATTGAAACCCTCACAAGCAATTGTTGAGGGTTTTTTAATTTAAATAAGATATTAATCTGCTATTTAAGGACTCTAATTACACGTCCTGCATAATAAAAGATATTTACCCGCTGTAATTATCAATATAAACTTCGACTTACTAATAGGTTAAATTACATAGTATTAGCTATTTTCTTTTAGATGTGATTTTTCTGTGATACTTTTTTTCTTTATTCGTACTTGATTATGAAACGTATACTTATTATTGAAGATGATCCTGAAATCATTAAACTTTTAGAACTACATCTTTCTGATGTCAGTTATGAAACCACCATGGCAATGGATGGTATTGAAGGGTTAAAATTAGCCCTTGAAAATGATTATGACCTCATATTATTAGACCTAACATTACCAGGTTTAGATGGAGTAGAAATTTGTAGAAAATTACGAGCTACCAAAAACACTCCTGTAATTATGTTAACCGCAAAATCTGAAGAGATAGATAGGGTTTTAGGACTTGAGATTGGTGCTGATGATTACATGACCAAACCTTTTAGTATAAGAGAACTTTTGGCTAGGATAAAAGCAGTACTTAGACGCACAAATGAACCTAGCAAAAAGCAAGAAGATACTTCAATCATTTTTGCTGAAGGACTATCAATTGATATAGATAAAAGAAAAGTAGTACTTGATGATTATAAGATAGAGCTGTCCCCTAAAGAATTTGAACTACTGGTGTTAATGGCTTCTAACCCAGGTAGAAACTATACTAGAACAGAACTGCTTAACATTATTTGGGGTTATAATTTTGAAGGGTACGAACATACGGTAAACTCTCACATCAATAGATTACGTGCCAAAATCGAATCAGACATGGCCAATCCTAATTATATATTAACAACTTGGGGTGTTGGTTATAAGTTTAATGAAGAGATAATAGCATAATGAATAAGGAAAAAACGCTAACACCAAAACTTATTAAAAAATTGTGGCTCGCATTTGCCTTGCTAATAATTTTAATGGGTGCATCATATATATTTATAACGGGATACCTTACCTTAAACTACAACGAAGCAATAACACAGCGTATGAATGCTGATGTTGCCAATCATGTAATTCAAGAAAAATTTGAAAATGCGGCTCCATTTTTAGAAGATGGTACTGTCAACAAAGAACTTTTTGGAGACTTAATGCACGATATGATGGCCGTTAACCGTGGCATAGAAGTTTATTTATTAAATAAGTCCGGAGACATCCTTTACTCGGTCGTTTTAAAACATAACGAAAACGAACCTATGAAATCTGTGACTTTAGCGCCAATAGAAAAATTCATTAATACTGAAGGGGAAGAATTTGTTTTAGGTGACGATCCATTGAATCCTGAAAAGCAGAACATATTCTCGGCAGCTCCTTTTTCCATAGATGGTCATGAGGGGTATATTTATATTATTGTTGCCGGAAAACAGTTAGAGCTTATTAGTGATAGCCTATTTGGTACTTACTTTACCAAATTAAGTATTGGTGCAATGGTCTTAACTATGCTCTTTGCGGCACTAATTGGCATATTAAGTATTTGGTTCTTGACCAAGAATCTTAGATTGATTACACATACCGTACGTAAATTTCAAGAAGGCGATCTTGATATAAGAATAGCGAATCCAGAAGAATCTGATATAGAAGTTGTAGCGTTGTCTTTTAATAAGATGGCAGATACAATTGTAGAGAATATGGATAAGATGAAATCTGTAGATAATCTACGTAGAGAATTAATTGCTAATGTTTCTCACGATCTAAGAACACCATTAGCAGTTTTAAAGGGCTATATAGAGACCCTTCAAATAAAGAAAGACACGCTAACAGAGCTTCAAAAAGAAGAATATTTACAGATTACCCATGACAATATTGATAAGTTATCTAGTCTGATTAATCAGTTGTTCGAGTATTCTAAATTAGAAGCAGAGCAAGTAACGCCCATAAAGGAACCTTTTTCAATTACAGAGCTTTCTCATGATCTTATTGCCAAATTCAAAATCTTGGCAGAGCAAAAGCAAGTACAGCTACAATTAGATAATCCAGAGGAGAACTACATGGTTTATGCCGATATAGGTTTAGTTGAAAGGGCATTACAGAACCTAATTGAAAATGCTATAAAATATACCGAACCTAAAGGAAAGGTAACGTTGAGCCTTATAAAAATGGGCAAACAGATAGAAATAAATATTACAGACACCGGTAATGGTATTCCTGTAAGTGATCAACCATTTATTTTTGATAGATATAAGCAAGTGGACAACACTACCAAAAAACAAGGATTAGGACTTGGTTTGGCCATTGTTAAAAAAATTATGGATTTACATGACACTACTATTATAGTTTTGAGTAAACCTTATGAAGGAAGTTCTTTCATTTTTAAACTGCCAGCTCACCAATTACAGTAATAACAATTTTGCTATGAAGAAGAAAAAGCCCTATCGCTGTTGGATAGGGCTTTTCTATTTTGAATTACAATAATTGCTTTTTTATAGGGTTATAAGTTAAACTTAAATTCCCTTATAAATGAAAGTAAAAAACTTATTATTTATTTCAATGTCAGCATTTTTTATTCAATCATGTTCTAATGACGACATAGTTAATGAGCCTGAAGAACCGATTACCGAAGAACCAACTACCGAAGAACCTGTAGAATCTGAAAATAGTGCTCCAGATGCGTTTGAATTACTCACCGTTGAAAATGAAGGCAGTGATATTGAACTTGCACCTACCCTAACTTGGAATGCAGCTGTTGATACTGACGGAGATGATGTTACTTACAAAATACTATTAGATACAAATACAACTCCTGAAACCGTTTTGGGTGAAAATATTGAGGATACCACATTTGTATTGACCACTAATTTAGAAAGAAACACTACCTATTATTGGATGGTGGTTGCTATAGATGCAAATGGTGCAGAAACCAATAGTTCATCGATATTTAGCTTTTCGACCAAAGGTATCTCATTGGCAGAAGTAGCATTACAAGAGAATGCAGCGTTTTCGGCAAGAAGAAATCACACCATAACAGAATTTAATGGTAAACTTTATCTCATTGGTGGAGAAGGTGATTCTAATACTTTTAAAGATGTTTGGTCTTCCGTAAATGGAAAAGATTGGACCTTAGTTGCCGAAGAACTATTTGGTTTCTTTCCTAAAAGCAACCACACAGCTATTGTTTTTAAAGAAAAACTTTGGGTCATTGGTGGCGGAAATAGTGATGTTTGGTCAACGAGCGATGGTGAAACTTGGACACGAAATGAAACTTCACCTGGTTTCGGTTCACGCGAAGGTCACTCCACAGTTGTATACAATGATAAACTATGGGTAATTGGTGGCACTAGTGTTACTGATCAAAAGAACGACGTTTGGTCTTCAGAAGACGGACTTGTTTGGGAACAGGTGGCAGAAAGCACACAATTTTCTCCAAGAGCAGACCACACGACTGTTGTATTTGAAGATAAAATGTATTTAATAGGTGGTATGTTCATAGAAAATTTTTCATCAAACTTTTTAAACGATATTTATACTTCTACAGACGGTATCAATTGGGTTGAAGTTGATCCAACGACCATATTTGGTGTACGTGCCGAACATACATCGGTGGTATTCGATAATAAAATATGGATTATTGGTGGATGGCAAGCTGTTGTGAACGAAATGACATATGAGCAAGACGTTACTACTTTTGCAGATGCTTGGTATTCTGAGAATGGTATTGATTGGGTGCAAATTTCAATTAATGAGGCGTATGCGGCTCGTTTAGGTCATGCAACCACACTATTTGAAAATAAGATTATTGTTACCGGCGGTTTAGATCTAAATGCAAGCGCAAACAGTAGAACGTATTTGAATGATGTTTGGATTATAGAATAATAATCTACTTTACAATAATAAAAAAGCCCGTTCATTATTGAATGGGCTTTCTTTTTTTTCTTTGGATGTTTTAAATACCTTTTAAGAAACTACTATAGAGGTCTTTAAATTCAAATCCATCGGTAAATCGTTGTTTATTCAATTTCTTGTAAGAGACCAATCCCCACAATAGAAGCTCTTTTAAGAAGTAAGCATCTTTTGCATCATAATCTGGTTGATGCTCTTTCAATAATTGATTCAATGCAGGTATACTATCTAAAGCACGTTTGTACTCTTCGTCAGTAAAATCGTCCATCAATTCAAAACCTTCACCTTGAAAAAACCAATGTAACAATTCATCATAAACCGTTTCTTCATCTTTACGTTCCAGCTTATTGATTTTTGGGAAATATGTTGGGAATAATGTTTTAACAGCGTCATCTATCAAAATAGCCGCTACTCCGTCTGCCCCCTCCTGCTCTCCTTCATAAACCAACTCTATTTTACCAGTAATAGAAGGTATAATCCCAAGGAAATCACTTAATCGTACCATAGTGTGATTACCGCCATTTAACAATGACCTACGCTCTGCTGTACTTAATAAGTTTTCAAAAGCGGTAATACTTGTACGCGCACTTACACCACTTTTTGCATCTACATATTCACTTTCTCTAGCTTCAAAAATAATCTGCTCCAGTAAATCTTTAGCCAAGTCTGGTACATAAACAGCATCGGTTTGTCTAGAATCTAATTTTGCTTCTTGCTCGGTAATTTTTCTTGCAGTTTCAACATCATCAGGATAATGTGTTAATATCTGAGACCCAATTCTATCTTTTAGCGGAGTAACAATACTACCTCTATTGGTATAATCTTCTGGGTTTGCCGTAAATACAAATTGAATATCTAAAGGCAATCGTAATTTAAAACCACGAATTTGAATATCACCTTCTTCCAAAATATTGAATAATGAAACCTGAATACGTGCCTGTAAATCTGGCAATTCATTGATAACAAAAATACAACGGTTAGCACGTGGTATCATTCCGAAGTGAATTACTCTATCATCTGCGTAAGATAACTTTAAGTTAGCTGCTTTTATAGGATCTACATCTCCGATTAAATCTGCTACCGTAACATCTGGCGTCGCTAATTTTTCAGCAAAACGTTCATCTTTATGCATCCAAGTTATAGCCGTATCGTCACCTTTTTCTTTAATAAGCTCCATGGCATATCTAGACATCGGTTTCATAGGGTCATCGTTAATTTCTGAACCTTCTACTACCGGAATGTACTCATCTAATAGATTCACCATTAAATGCGCCAAACGTGTCTTTGCCTGACCACGAAGTCCCAATAAATTTATATTATGACGAGAAAGAATGGCACGTTCCAATTCTGGAATAACAGAATCTTCATAACCCCAAACACCTGGAAAAGCATCTTCTCCTTTTTTGATCTTTATAATAAGGTTATCTCGCAACTCATCCTTAACGCTTTTTGTTTGGTATCCGGCAGCTTTTAACTCCCCTAGTGTATGTATGTTTTTATAATCTAATTTCATAAAATATATTCTCTTAGTCTTATTTCAATCTTTTTTTTCTATTCGCTTCATAATCTTCAAAAATCATTTCACCCAACCCTTTTAATCCGGTAAAAAATGCCTTGCCTTTATTAGCTTCGGTAAAATGGCGAATAAACTGCATTAAATACGGGTCTTGGGCAATCATGAAGGTAGTAATTGGTATATGTAATTTACGTGCCTGCCGTGCCATATTGTAGCATTTCTCCACAATAAAATCATCTAAACCAACACTGTTCTTATAATACGTACCATCTGGCATGCGCAAGCAACTTGGCTTGCCATCGGTAATCATAAAAATCTGCTTATTGGTATTTCGCTTTCTACGCAACATATCCATTGCCAATTGTAATCCAGCCACAGTATTGGTATGGTAAGGACCTACTTTTAAATACGGAAGGTCTTTAATAGGTATTGGCCAGGCATCATTACCAAAAACCAAAATATCTAAAGTATCCTTTGGGTATCTGGTCGTAATTAATTCTGCAAGTGCCATTGCCACTTTCTTTGCTGGTGTAATACGATCTTCGCCATACAAAATCATACTATGGCTAATGTCTATCATTAGTATGGTACTCATTTGAGCTTTATGTTGTGTATCCTCTACAACAAGATCATCTTCGCTTAATTGAAAACTACCCACACCATGATTAATTTGGGCATTTTTCAGACTCTCGGTCATAGATATGTTTTCTAGACCATCACCATATCTGTACTCTCTCAAATCTCCAGTATGTTCATCACCCTGTCCAGATTTACCAGTTTTATGATTACCGGCACCACTACGTTTTAACTGCCCGAATATTTGGTCTAGCGCACGCTGGCGAATAATACGTTCCATTTTTGCGGTTATGGAAATATCTCCACCGCCAGAACCCTCTTCACCATCTTGTCCGTCTCCTCCACCATCTTTAAACTCCTCTCGTATATACCCTTTAGCCTTTAAATCTTCAATAAAATCCTCTATGGTATAGTCTTCTGTGGTAAGTTCATATTCCTTATCCAATTCGCGTAACCAATCTATAGCCTCGTCAAAATCCCCAGATGTATGTGTAATAAGCTCTTGAAAAATATCAAATAGCTTGTCAAAAATCGATTGTTCGGGAGCTTCGTAAGTTTCAAAGCGGAATCCTTTTCTTTCATTCATAGCCATAGTATAAAATTAACGCTTTTAGGCTGGATGCCCCTGCTATTTAAGAAATGTTAACGTTGTTGTTTAATATTCGCTTTTCGCTAGACGCTAAGCGCATGACACAATTCTCTATTTCCTATGCGTTTAGCGAATGGAGCATCGCGTTCTCAAGTTCGTCATTGCGAGGAGCATTTTAGCGACGAAGCAATCTGTTTGTTTCGTGTACTTAAGATTCATATTGCAATGCATAAATGCGATATGCGCGTGGCGCAAAGCGTTCATCGCATTGCGAGAGACGTTATTGAGTTCGTCATTGCGAGCACAGCGAAGCAATCTGTTTGTTTCGTGTTTCAAATGTACAGATTGCTTCGCTGTGCTCGCAATGACATTAAATTAAAGTAACTTCGAGCAAAAGCAAAACTATCAACGAAAAATTGACATTAATTAAGCAGTTTCAAAGTTTTTTAAATACTCCACCAATATGGATTAATAAACAGTTTGGAATAGAACAGTTTAATTTTCCAGCGGTAAATTTGGAAAACTTCTCTCCTACACCAATACCCGATAATTTAAGATTAGGGCATCAGATGGAATCTGTCTGTAAACAGTTGTTAGCGCATTCTTCTCAGTTTAATGTACTGGTGTATAATTTACCTATACGAGAAGGAAAACAAACCCTTGGTGAAATTGATTTTATACTTAAAGATGCTACTACCAAACAGGTTATACATGTAGAATTGACCTATAAATTCTATATCATAAACCCAGATATAACAGAACCTATACACCAATTAATAGGACCCAATAAAAGTGATGCATTCTTTATGAAAATGGAAAAAATAAAGAACAAGCAATTTGCATTATTACATTCAGAAGCTGGTACAGCTGCATTATCCAGTTTAAATATTGAAGCTTCTAACCTGAAACATCAAACATGTTTTAAGGCGCAACTCTTTAAACCTTACAACTTAGAAGCTTTACATCTAAGTCCAATAAACAAGAATTGTATTGTTGGCTATTGGTTACGGCTAAAAGAATTTACTACTGATGATTTTATCACCTGCCGATTCTATATTCCAAACAAAAAGGAATGGACTTTAAACCCAAATGTAACCGTAGAATGGATTTCATATACCGATGCACTATTAGCTATTGAATTACAACTAGCTAAACAAAAATCGCCATTAGTATGGATGAAGAAAAACAATATGCAATTTGAGAAGTTTTTTGTGGTTTGGTGGTAACAATTGCATTTTAAAATTAGTTGTTTATAAATGTTGAAAAGTAGGTTTTAAATTACCTGCTAATTATAGTACTTTTAAAATAGGGATATGTGTAATTGTTGATATATCAGCATGTTGTGCTTCATTATGACAAACCGCTAACCAATGATAAAATTCTTTAGAAAAATCAGACAAAATTTACTTTCAGAAGGTAAAACCAGAAAGTAATTTAAATATGCTATAGGTGAGATTTTCCTTGTTGTAATTGGAATTTTAATTGCATTGAGCATTAATAATTGGAATGAAAAACAAAAAGAAGAAAAGAGTGAACTATTAATACTTAAAACGCTACAAAAAGACTTTATCGAGAACAAAAAAATATTTTCAGACATAGTCGATAAACAGACCTTTGTTATTGGTAATTGTAAATCACTAATTGAATGTTTTGAAAGAAAAAATGTACAATATAAGAGAGATTCTATTGGTAGATTTATCTACTATGGGGCTTTTAATTATTATAGAGCCGAACCTATTTTGGGAGGTTATCAAGCTATGGTTGGAAGTGGAGATTTAAAAATATTGAAAAGCGAAACTCTTAAATCAAAATTAGCTTTATTTTCTGCAGAAATAAATCAAGGATTTGAAGATGAATCACTATCTATAAATTTACTAAATACACTACATAATGAATTCAAATCAATTGAAACCTTATTTTTAGACAATAAACTTAGACAATCTATTGGTTTAAGCAAGGTTAAAGAAGATAGAGAACAACAGAATATAATAATTTCAAATTTATATCAAAATTCAAATATTTTACACCCACTCTTTATGAAAACAGGTGTTGAAACTAATAGATTAAAATTGTATGCTAAAATGTTAGATTACTCAAATGAGATATTGAATTTGGTTGAATCTGAATTGAAAGAAAAAATAACTAAAGCATAACAACATGTTTAATTAATTGCTTGGTTTTCGACTACTTACAAAAATACTTGCATATTTTTATTAGGTTTTTATTTGCTAAACCAGTCAACTAATCATACACAATCAAGTTACCTGCAACCTCTAAAAGTCAACCGAATTGATAAAACGAAAAGTATTACTTACATCAGTTTTTATTATTGGAATGATTTTATTGAATTCTTGTAATAAAAAAATAGTGAGTCCGGCTAATTCCAATGCGAATACAGATTCAAAAACTACTCAAGAAAAGCCTTATTTAATCTTAATTTCACTTGATGGTTTTAGATGGGATTATGTAGAAAAATATCAGCCGCCAAATTTGAGTGCATTCATTAAAAAAGGTGTTAAGGCAGAATCATTAATACCCTCATTCCCTACCAAGACTTTTCCAAATCATTATACCATTGCTACTGGGCTTTATCCTGAAAAACATGGAATAATAGGGAATATTTTTTACGATTATAAGAAGGACACGCTCTTTAATAAAAGAAGCCCAGGGATGGCAGAAGATGGAAGCTTTTATGGAGGCTCACCGATTTGGGTAGAGGCAAATAAGGCAAATATTGTAACTGCCAGTTATTTCTTTGTAGGTACAGAAGCAGATATTCAAGGTATAAGACCTACGTATTATTATACATTTGATAATAGCGTTAAAAATGATGAAAAAGTTAATCAAACAATACATTGGTTGAACTTGAATGAGCAAAACAGACCGCATTTAATCACTTTATATTTTGGTGATATGGATAAAGTTGGACACGATTATGGTATTAATGACGAGGAATTAAAAAAGGCGTTATTTGATTTGGATAGAAATTTAGGCGATTTGTTTAAAGGAGTATCAGAAACTGGACTTCCTATGAATATTATAATAGTTTCTGATCATGGCATGGGAAATCAGTCTACTAACAAAATTATCCCCATAGATTCCATCGAAAACGATAACTTGTTCATGACGATTGAAAATGGTACAATAGTAAACATTCATCCTAAAAAAGATGGTGAAATAGATTCTGTACTTCAGTATTTAAGACATAAGGAAAGTAATTTCAAAGCTTATAAAACTGAGAATACACCAGGTTTTGAGTACATCCCAAAAAATAAAAACTGGGGTGCAATACAATTAATACCAGACTACGGTTATCATTTTTGGAATCAAAGACGCAAAGACGCTCTTGTCGAAGCGGGTGTTACAACCTTTGGAGTGCATGGTTATGATAGCAAATACAAAGAAATGCATGGGATATTTTATGCGAATGGTCCTGCCTTTAAAAATGGCTATGAAATACCTTCGATAAAAAACATTCATCTTTATCCATTAATGTGTAAGATATTAGGCTTAGAAATTCCAAAATTAATTGATGGAGATATAAATCAAATCGAAAGCGTTTTGAAATAGTAAATAATGAACAAGAATTATAACATAAAGCCAGTAGAAAAGAACCCCTATAAACAATACGGACTTTGGGCTTAATTGCAGGGATTGAGTATTATTATGAAGTCCGAAAAATTTTTGGGATTTTGCACTGAATGGGAAAAAAAACAAAACCAAATGATTTCGCCATGCACGTGGCGGAAAGCAAACGCTAGTTTTCTACCATACTATTCATGTCTAAACCGTTGTATGCAATATGATTAAATTATCTTAATGAATGAAAAAAACAATAGAATTAGCTAATAGATTTAGAGAAATTATCATAAATGGGACTTGGATAGCGAATACCAATTACAAGGACCAATTGGAAAATTTAGATTGGAAAATTGCGGTATCAAAAATTGATTCCTTAAATACTATTGCAATAATAGCTCAACACGTTCATTACTTTGTTAATGGAATCAAAAATGTCTTTGATGGCGGTAATCTTGAAATAAGAGACAAATACAGTTTTGATTTTCCTGAAATAAAATCAAAAAGTGAATGGAAATCCTTCTTGACCAAATTTTGGGAAGATGCAGAAAACCTGGCAAAATGTATAGAGCAATTACCTGATGAAAAATTAAATCAGGGATTTGTGGATGTTAAATACGGAACCTACAAGAGAAATATTGATGGATTGATTGAACACAGTTACTATCATCTTGGACAAATTGTATTGATAAAGAAAATAATATTTGCGAGGCAATAAATACTACATACAACAATGGCTATAGCAAGTAGAGTATAAAGTGCTATATTTAAAAGCTCTGGCTCGTTGACCAGAAGAAAACGAAAAGTTTCATTACTTCTGCACTACGTTTAGTTAAACCGATAAGAGCGATTAATAAATTCACCGACCTGAAATAGTAATGACAAAAAAACAAAGAAAACGCATACTTAGAATAGTATTTATTATTGCAGGTGTAATGTCTTTAATGTTTGTCCCATGGGTTTTAGTAAAAGCTTGGATTCTACCACTACCTGATACTATTAAAGAACAAGTAAATGAAGCAATCGGTCATGGATTTGATGGAATGATTGTCTACGTGGACCAATCTGGTAAGCAACCAGAATTATACGCAGCAGGTTGGCACAATCGAGAAAATAAAATACCTGCCGACCCGAAAGCCTTATTCAAAATTGCGAGTATCAGCAAATTATATATAGCTGTTGCAACTGCCAAATTAGTTAAAGACAAACGTTTGTCATTGGATAAAACGCTCGCTGATTACTTACCGGAATTGAAAGGAAGGATTGCTAATGCAAATAAGATTACTTTAAGATTAATGGTGCAACACCGAAGTGGAATTCCCAATTTTACCGATACCCCTGGCTATTGGGAAGACATATCGAGAGGCAATAGGGAAACACTAGATTTGGTACTGGATAAGCCTGCTGACTTTGAACCAAATAAAAAATATAGTTATTCAAATACGAATTATTTATTGATAGGTGAAATACTTGATAAAACATTGGGATATAGCCATCACCAATACATTAAGAGTGAAATTTTGATTCCGCTTAAACTTAACAATACTTATAGTTTGCTAAGTGAAGTAGATTTAGACGATGTAATGAGTGGATATTACAAAGGTTATGATGCTGATATAAAATATAATGATTTTATAAACCCTGCCGGCTCAATGGTGGCTACAGCAGAAGATACGGGAATATTCTTGCGAGCATTAAATGACGGTTCACTATTTAATGAAGGTGAACAGGAAATATATTCATCCATTTATGTATATGAACATACAGGATTATTGCCGGGATACTCAAGCATTGCCAGGTATCACAAAGATATTGATACCGTTGTTATTCAGTTTGTAAATACTGGTGGTGGATACACTTGGAATTTATCGGAAATCGTATATAACCGTATAGTAAAAATAGTAAGAAGTAAAAAAAACTAATAACAAAATGTAAATGAGATGCGGAGTTTAGGGCAAAATTGAAAGGTCTCTGTATATTTATAATATCAACAGACCTTCTCGAATTGGATTTGGACAAAAAAAAACTAAGTCCATTCGAACGTAGCTTTAATGTATTGGAAGACAATAAACTTTAGCTTCGTGGGTATACGAACACGAAACGTTTCTTTTTTTATCTGCTATGTATGGCTCATGGGTTACCAGTAATTTTAATAATGAATTCTAAGTATCAATATATCTCAGAAAGTTCGATTAACCTTGATTCGGAAGATGAATTTCGCAATTTGATAAATACGCAGGGACATTTTAAATTGAATTTTTAGAAAAAATAAAAACTCAAAGCCCAAGTTTACAATTGAAATATGACAATGATTATCTAACTCAAATTAGATATGTAAATCAACTAAACAATATCGATATTGTACTTACTAATTCAGCTAAAAGTTTTCGCTATTTTAAAAATAAAAGAAATCGAATCAACTTTTTAATACCGACAGAGAAAGAATCAAAAAGTTTCATTGGTGAAGATGGTACATCAAAATTTACAACTCCAAAATCAAATTTAATTGAAGTTTCATTTCAAATTATTGCAAAAATATCGAGAAAAGATAAACCATTTTCTTGGCTTCCATTTGAAGAATTATACATTACATATCCCATATTTTCAGGCACAAGTGAATTCATTTTTTTAGATTATAGTGAACCGTTATCTCCCGAGTTAATTGAAAATTACAAAAACATTGACTATCCATTTAGAAAAATGGACACAGCGGGAATACATAAATTCAATCGAACCAATTTATCTATTATATCAATTAAAGATCTTAATGAAGATGAGGATTTAGATTTTGAATATTGGTACGCGGGAATATCAGGAATCCCTTTTTGGATTCAACACCCAGATATACCTAAATGTCCAAAAACAGGTAATTTAATGCACTTTGTTTGTCAGTTGAACACTTCAGAATTAGTTAAGGTTGGCCAATCAAATCTAAAATCTGCGGAAGATTATTTTATGCAATACAATAAAAGTTTAAGATTTTGGGGTAGCGGATCTTTGTATGTTTTTATGGAGCCAATTAGCAAAGTCGTTGGATTTATAATACAAGACACATAACTCTAAAAAACGAAATCAAATAATCTCCCTAAATGTGTTTTGTTATACAGCAATAATTAGTAGTTCCTAAATGAAAAAATGACCTATTTTAAAAGTATATTTCATCTTGTATTTAGTTTCTTGCTTAATTTATAAGATAATAAATTGGAACTTTTTTTGGAATGAATTAGTGAACTGGAATACTACACCATTCTATAAAGGGTGGGAGGTTATTTCTTTATCAGCCCTTATGTTACTTGGATTAACTGGCTTGTTAGTTGTCTTTATACTAACTAAGTATATAAAGAATAGAAGAATATTAAATAGTGTTGAAATAGTACTAGCTATTTCTTTTTCGATTGTATTATGGTTTGTATATAAATAATTAAAGCCCCAATTTCTTGGGACTTTAGTATTCATAAAATTCATTTAAAATATGCTACTCTACCGTATAGATTATCGTATTCTTCTGAGTAACCCTAAAATAGCCATGTGCGTAATTATCTGGGTTAGTTGTGTTAATACAATTACCCTTTATTGCTACAGGCGTAGATTCAAAAAGACCGACACCACCAAGTTGATCGATTACAATATCAATATAATTGTAATAGGGTCTAGAAATACTGTGCATACTAATAGTTACCACATCACCTGGGGCTAATGGTTTTATTTCTCCCTCTTCATCATCATCTTCATTTATTTCGAACCACCAATCTACCTCGTTACCGTTTATAAATTCATCATCACCTGATTCTAGTATTGGTAAAAGATCTTGCGGTCTTTCATACTTAAAAAAGTAATTATCCCCTTCCGCTTCAAAATCATTAAAAACAATATGTAATTCAATGGTTTCATCATCAAATCCATCTTCCGTATCTTGAAATACATCTATAATATCTGCCACCGGATTCATAGTGTCATTTGCAGTATATGATTGTCCGTCATAAATAATTTCTAAGGTATAACTAGCGTCCAATTGCGGATTAAATGTATCAGTAGTATAAGTACCATCAGCTTGGTCTGTAAAGAGATAAACTTCTCCATTGACATCATTGGTTACAGAAACCTGTGCTCCAACTACATCTGTACTTTGGGTATCAAAAAACGGTGTAGAAGTACGTAACGTAATGGTTTGCTCATTACCGGTAGTACCTTTTTCCCAATCTAGAGAAGCTTCTACCACCAAACGTATAGTATCTGTCTGTACATCAACATCAATCACATCTGTACATGAAACTAGAGTACATAAAAACAAAAGTGCTATAAATTTTATTGGATTTTGCATGTCTTAAAATTTGAAGTTATAGGTTAATGAAGGCACAATACCGAAAATTGCAGTTCTAGTAGCTTCATTAGCCCCTGTTTCTATATTCTGACCAAATGAAATGGAAGCTGCATTTTTACGGTTGTACGCATTATACAGCCCTAATACCCATTCTCCTTTTAGTTTCGCATTTGGTTTTTTATTCGGTTTATAATTGACTGATAGATCTAAACGATGATAAGCAGGTAAACGATCAGAGTTTCTATTGGCATAGCTTGCCACTGAAATACCTTCATACTCATATTGCCCATTAGGGTATGTAACCGGTCTACCTGTTTGAAAAACAAGGTTGGTTCCAAAACTCCATTTGTCATTTAATTGATAAGATCCAGAGATAGAAATATCATGAGTTCTATCATACGGAGTATTATACCAATTACCATCGTTAATACCTAGTCCGCCAGCAGTACCACCAGGAGTTCTTTGTTCAGATTTGGAAAGAGTGTAAGCAATCCATCCTGTAAATTTCCCTTCATTTTTACGGAATAATAGCTCTAATCCGTATGCTCTAGATTCCCCAGTTAAAATTTCGGTTTCAATTGTATTTTGTCCAATAAGGTCTGAACCATCTATATAATCAATTCTATTATCGGTATTCTTATAATACACTTCAGCTTCCATAGAATACGCCTTGTTTTTAAAGTTTCGAAAATACCCAAGTGCATATTGATTAGATAATTGCGGGTCTATATACTGTCCGCTTGGTGCCCATACATCTAAAGGTGTTGCAGAAGAAGTATTCGATAATAAATGAATGTACTGCGCCACTCTAGAGAAACCGGCTTTTAAAGAAGAGTTATCATCAATCGTATAGGCTAAAGAAGCTCTAGGTTCTATATTTCCGAAAGATTTAATGGCATCACCATTTTCGTAAACAGTCTCCCCTACTGCCATTCCACGCTCATAAATGCCTAAGTCTGAATTATAGACTACTGGTTGGTTATTTTCATATTCTGTCATTGGTTGACCACCCATTCTAGTAAACGCACTATAACGCAACCCGTATTGAGCCGTAAATTTATCTGTCAATTTATGTTCAGCATTTACATAAACTCCGCTTTCGATAGCCTTTTTTTGATCTAGCAGTAACGGATTAACTGCCGAGGTTTCAGAAGTTGGTTTTATCTCACCTGGATCAAACTCATAATATATTCCGCTTGCGCCAAAATCTAATTTAAATTTATCGCTGAAATAGTATTTTAGATCATATTTAAGGTTGTAATTGATAATAGACGATACCCAGTCGAACTCAGCAAAAGTAAGACCTAACTTATAATCGTACTTACTATAGATAACAGAAAGGTTTGAAAAGAGCTTGTCGTTAAAAATATGATTCCAACGAAGATTTCCGGTAGAGTTACCGTAAGAATTACTGAAAGTATCCCCTAGTTCAAAAGAATCTCTTCCAAAATAACCAGATAGAAAAAGTCTGTTATTCGAATTGATCTTATAATTGGTCTTTAGGTTTAAGTCGTAAAAACCAACACTATTATCTTCCCCAGCCGCTTTTAATAATAGATTGGCATATGAGCTTCTACCAGCAATTAAAAAGGATCCTTTTTCCTTAAATAACGGACCTTCAAGAGCTAAACGACTAGAAATTATACCTATACCACCAGTAGCAGCAAACCGTTTACTATTACCGTCTTTCTGACGCACATCTAAAACAGATGAAACACGACCCCCATAACGCGCAGGAATTCCGCCTTTATATAATTTCACATCTTTGATAGCATCAGCATTAAATACAGAGAAAAACCCGAACATGTGCGATGTATTATAAATAATTGCCTCATCTAACAAAACCAGATTTTGATCGCCCGCTCCCCCACGTACATGAAAACCACCTGTACCTTCACCATTATTGGTAACACCAGGTAACATTTGTAAAGATTTTAGAATATCTACTTCACCCAGAACAACAGGCATCTGTTTTACGGTTTCAATATTCATTTTAAGAACACTCATTTCTGGTTTTCTTAACACCGCAATTTCAGACTCTTCTGCAACCACTTCAACTTCATCTAATTTGGTAGACACCTCAGAAATTTCGAAATTGAATTGTTGGTTTTTGTTAAGGTTCACCTCCTGCTTAATATCAGAATACCCCATATAGGTAATTAGCAAACGATATTCTCCTTTAGGTGCACTAATGGAATAAAAACCATATTCATTGGTAACGACACCTATAGATGTTCCTTCTAAAAATACAGATGCCCCAAAAAGCGTTTCTCCATTATCTATATCTGTAATTTTACCGCTAATGGTATAACTTTCTTGGGCAATTAAGAAAGTAGTACTTAGAAATAAAGTTAGAGTGGTAATTAAGTTTAACCACCTTAATCGTACTTTCTCTTTTCTTCTTCTTGTCATATTATTTATTTGAATGATTGATGAATGCCACTAATTGACAACTTAATTTTTAAAAGGTTGCATGTATCTAAATATTTAGCAAAAAAGTAACATTGATATTCATTAATCACTGTACCTTCATAACACTAATTTTTCTAAAAATTGTTGGTGATATGCAACCATCAACATTTTCAACTGTCTTTATATAGAAACCTAATTTAGAGTACAATCAACCTCTTTAATTAATTGGAAACCGAAATACGTTTTACGCATAAGTCTCTTGTTGAAAACAGCAAGTCTGGCGACAGAAACTCTCAGTACCAACTGTACGAGCTTTATGTTGATGCTATGTACAATATTGGTATGCGGTTTTTAGGTTGTAAGGAAGATGCAGAAGATGTTGTACAAGATAGTTTCATTGATGCTTTTAAAAACCTTCATAAATTTAAATATGAAAGCACATTTGGGGCATGGTTAAAGCGAATTGTAATTAATAAATGTATCAATCACTTAAAAGTTAAACGGTTACCGCTAAGTACCATAAATGATCATGAGTTTCACTTAACCGAAGAGGTAGCATATGAAAGGATTGCTGCGGTAGATATTTTAAAGGTAAAAACAGGAATAGAAAAACTTCCCCAAGGTTACAGACAAATTATCAACTTATACCTACTTGAAGGGTTTGACCATAACGAAATAAGCGAAGTATTGGGCATAACAACATCAACTTCAAAATCTCAATACCATAGAGCAAAAAAGAAATTAGTAGAAATTATAAACACATTATAATGGATCAATTTGAAAAAAATATAAGAGAAAATAAATCGGTCTTTGATGACCAACAGGCAGACCGTGCCAAAATGTGGGCACATATAGAAGCGGAATTAAATAGTAACCAACCAAAAGTTATTCCGCTTTGGAAATCTCCTATGCTTCGTATTGCTGCTAGCATAGTTTTAGTAATTGGTATTTTAGGTCTTATTGGTGTTTCTGCGTATAGTGGCGTTACTGCAGAAACAAATTATGTTTCCCAAGAATTGCAGGATATAGATATGCATTACCAAGGTTTGGTGTCATATCAAGTTCAATTGGTAAAAAGCAACCAGCAATTGTCAGAATCTGATAAAGAAGAATTTCTATCCTTTATGGTAGAACTAGATAAAGAATACCAACAGTTGAAAATTGAAATGCAGAACAACTTAGATAATGAGCTCGTACTTGAAGCGATAATAGGCAATTATAAAAAACGAATAGAACTTATAGAAAACCTATTACAACAGCTTAATGAATCTAAAATTAAAGACGAAGATTATGGATATACTTTGTAAAAAACTGTTCCTTTTCGCCCTTGCAATTTTTGTCGGCTTTACCGTTTTGGCGCAAGAAAAGGTGTCTAAAGAGACAACTAAAACCTACCCTTTCGATAATACAGGGGAATTACATTTAGAAAATAAATATGGTAATATTAATGTATATGGATGGGCAAAAGAAGAGGTTTCCATAACGGTTAGTATTACTGTTACCGACAAGAAAAAAGAAAATGCTAAAGACTTATTGGGGCGTATAAAACCAATAATAAGACAAAGTGAAAAATTCATTTCTGTGAATTATGAAATTGGTGAAAAGAGTACCGGATTCTTTTCTAACTTATTTGAAAAAGCCAATCCGTTTGATTTTGATCGTAGTAATGTTCAAATAGATTACAAAATCTATATCCCTAAAAAGGTAGAGTTGGAAATCGTCAATAAATTTGGTGACGTATTTATAGAAGATTGGGTAGGAATATTAAAAGCAGATGTACAACATGGCGATATGTGGATAAATGATAATTTGAACAAAGCAGATATTAGCATGAAATATGGCAAGTTAAAAGCTAAGAACATCAACTATGCCAACGTAGACTTAAATAATGGTGGCTTAGATATAGACCATGCTAATACTATGAGGTTAAATAGTAGTGGTAGTACAATAGATATACAACAAGTTGAATCTTTAGAATATTACGCTAATAAAGATGAAGCGGATATTAAAGATATAAGTACACTATATGGTAATCTTAAATTTAGTCAATTACGTATACGACACTTAAATAAAGACATTGATTTAAATTTGAAGATTTCAGATTTTTGGATAGACCATGTTGTTTCTCAAAATTCAAAAATTACCATTGAACAGGAATCTTCTGAAGTGAGTATAAATATTTTAAACTTTCCACATAGTTTCTCTGCTATATTAGAAGAAGGTTTGGTTCGTTTGCCAAAATCATTTCAGAATGTAGATTCAAAATTACAAGATAAAGGTAAGAAGCTACGAGAAATAAAAGCTACCTATGGTAAAGGCGGAAAAGGGCATATTATCATTTCAGGTAAAAAGGGAGTAGTTCTATTGAAAGAAATTTAAAAATAAGATTGACTTATAATTGCACCCTTTTTTAAATAAAACGGTAAATTGAAAGCTTAAATTAAAACTAGGTTTACCACATGAAAGGAATAAATAATTTAACGTTCATTCTCTTTATTTTTTTAAGCATAATAAGCACAGCACAAGATGCTAATTATGCAAATCTTCTTCAGAATATAGATTCCAGAGAAAAGACTTCATTAAATGGAAAATGGGATATGATCGTAGATCCCCTTGAAAATGGGTTTTACAACCATAGGCTACAGGAATACAATAAAGGATATTTTAGGAATGCAAAAATGCAATCTCCTTCTGACCTTATTGAGTATGATTTTGATACCAGTTTACAGTTAGATGTACCAGGTGATTGGAATACACAAATGGACAAGCTATATTATTATGAAGGCACAGTTTGGTATAAAAAGGACTTTGACTATACGCCTACTTCCAACGAATTAACTTATCTATATTTTGAAGCGGTAAATTACGAGGCTATTGTTTATTTGAATGGAGAAAAAATTGGCAAACATGTTGGTGGCTATACTCCTTTTCAGTTCGATGTTACGGATAAACTTGTTGACGGAAATAACTTTGTTGTTGTAAAAGTTGATAATAAACGTAAAAAAGAAAATGTACCTACAGTAAACCAAGATTGGTGGAACTATGGTGGCATCACTAGATCTGTCCACTTAATAAGCGTACCTAAAACTCATATATCTGATTATTATGTTCAATTAGAAAAAGGAGAAACCGGTAAAATTAAAGGGTGGGTAGCTATAGAAAATGCAACTGACGGAGACGAAGTAAGCATTAAGATTCCTGAGCTTAAGAAAACGGTAAAAGCAAAATTAAATGATGGGAAAGCATCTTTTCTAATCAATGCTAAACCAAGTTTATGGTCGCCAGATTCTCCTAAGTTATATGAGGTTGTTTTAGAAACAAGTACAGATAAAATTATAGATCATATTGGCTTTAGAACGGTAACAACAGATGGCTCTAAAATACTTGTTAATGGAAAAGAAACTTTCCTAAAAGGTATTAGTATACATGAAGAAGCAGCATTTAAGACAGGTCGTGTAATTTCTGTTGAAGAGTGTAAAGTACTTTTAAATTGGGCAAAAGAACTAGGTTGTAATTTCTTGAGGTTAGCGCACTACCCACATAGCGAAGCTATGGTGAAAGAAGCTGAAAAGATGGGCTTTTTAATCTGGTCTGAAATACCTGTATATTGGACTATTCAATTCGAAAATGAAGACACATATGCAAATGCGGAAAATCAATTAACCGAAATGATTTCTCGCGATAAAAATAGAGCATCTGTAGTGTTATGGTCAATGGCGAATGAAACACCAGAGAGCGAACCACGTTTGTCTTTCATAAGTAATTTGGCAGAAAAGGCACGTAGCTTAGATAATTCTAGATTAATAACTGCAGCTTTGGACACCCAAGGTAAAGGAGATGATGGTAATTTAATAGAAGACCCATTAGGTAAAGTTGTGGATGTTATTGGTATTAATAATTATTGTGGATGGTATTATGGCGATGTAGATTCATGCAGCAGTATTAAATGGGCAAGTGCATATAATAAACCAATGATTATGAGTGAAATCGGTGGCGGAGCTTTATATGGTAAACATGGCGATAAGAATGAAAGATGGACAGAAGAATACCAAGACGCTCTTTTTAAATCTAACATTGAAATGATGGAAAATATAGAATTTATGGCAGGCCTATCTCCTTGGATTTTGATGGACTTTCGTTCATCTAGACGTCCATTACGTAGAATTCAAGATGATTTCAACAGAAAAGGACTTATTTCTGAACAAGGGATGAAAAAGAAAGCTTTTTATACTTTACAGGAATATTACCTTGATATGGATAAAAAATAATATAGATTTTGAAAACTATACTATTAAAGCGATTAATGTTTAATTAAACATTAATCGCTTTTTTAGCTTTGTATTTTAAACTTATCCAGTATAAGCTCCAGATGAATACGTTAATTCATAACTGTGGGTATAGACTTCAAAAACGATTCCGAAGGGATCCTCTACATAACACATTTTATATGGTTTCTCGTTCGGATAGTAAGAACGAATTGGCATACGTTGTTTACCACCATGTGATACAATTTTAGCAACCAATTCTTCAATATTAGGGTCCTGGATACAAAAGTGAAATAACCCTGTGTTGAATGGATTAAATTCTGGAGCCTCTTTTACACCATGTGGAAAACAGAACAACTCTACACCAATACCATCGGAAGTAGACATGTGGGCAATTTCAAATTCTTCCCAGTCATCACCAAAAACATCGATACACATTTGCCCTATGGCAGTTTCTTTTTCCTTCTTAATTTTAGATGGTTTCATTATCACATACCATCCCATTACTTCAGCGTAGAATTCTACTGCTTTCTCTAGATTAGGAACTGTAATCCCTATATGTGAAAATGATTTTGGATATTCTTTATTCTTGTTCATAATTCTAATTTTAATGTAAAATAAACATATATTTGCCTTATTAGCAATAACTTACCTTAAAGTATTATAGTTACCAAAAAGAGTTAATTGCTAATTATCAGTTATTTAATTCTATATGAGTTTAAAAAAATATTGCCCTTTAGACTATACAATGAATTTAATTGGCACCAAATGGAAACCAATAGTTCTCTTTCACCTTCTAGAAGGACCACTACGCTCAGGAATTCTTCAAAAGAAAGTGCCAGGTATTTCAAATAAAATGTTCACCCAAACCGTAAGAGAATTGGAAAAAGACGGATTGGTGATTAGAGAAGTATTTCCCGTTGTACCACCAAAGGTAGAATATGCTTTAAGCGAACGTGGAAAATCTCTTAAAAGCATTCTTCTAAGTTTAGATTCTTGGGGTGCAAATGATGCTTCAAATTGCTAATTCATAAGTATTTAGCATAGTCCAACACAACAAATAACGAAATTTTGGGTTTTATTTAAAAAATATAGGTTTTTGGTGCAACTATTTGTTAGTTAGGTTGTCTATTAAGTAATCAATCAAAAATCGAACAGTAATGAAACCACTAAAATTAACTCTTCTCCTATTATCACTTGTATCCTGTTTGGATAGCTTCGGACAAGAAGAAACTAATGAATACCTAGAATTTAACGACCGTAATAATGTTGTACATGGTGTTTACGTAGGTATAAACATGGGTTTGGGAGAAATAGATGGCGAAAACGCATATATGGGCGGACTAAAAATAGCATACGTAGCCAATCAGCAATTTGAAGTCGGATTTGCCAGTAATTTTCTTTACTCCGAACAAGATATATACAACAATAGCTTATCTAGGTATGAAGATTTAATTGCCGTTTATGGGGGCTTGCATTTAGAGCCTATTTTATTTAGTAAAAATCGCGTCAATTTAAGTTTCCCTCTTTTATTAGGTGCTGGAGCCGTAGGTTATGTAGACAATAAGTTTAGGCATGATGATGATTTTGAAGAAGAACTTACTGAAGATGATTTTGATGCCGTATTCGTTGCAGAACCTGGCGTTAACGCACTATTTAACATTTCAAGATATCTACAAATAGAAGCTGGTGTAAAATATCGCTTCTCAAGTAAAATAGACCTACCTCCTACGCGTATTACACGTATTAACGGTTTTACCGCTGGCATAGGAATAAAAGTAGGCATATTTAATATGGGTAGAAACCGTTATAAGAAAAACGTACAGTAATGAGAAAAAAGAAATCCAATAAAGTTTATTCTCAAGAAGTTATAGACACGCAACATGTCTTTACAGAGGATAATAAAGTTTTTATAAAGAAGAAAACTTCTATTAGGTCCAACCCAAAAGAAGAATGGTCGCCTATAAAATTTACATGGGTATCTGTTGCAAACGTTCAAGATTCTTTAGTACTTGAATAAACTATAAAAGCTACCTACATTTGAGGTCAACTATACTATTCATGACCACAAAAATAATTGAGATAACAGCCGATGAAACATTACCCATTAGACATCAGGTAATGTGGCCTAATAAACCAATTGACTACGTAAAACTGCCAAATGACAATGAAGGTCTACATTACGGACTCTTTTTAGATAAAAAATTAATTTCGGTAATCTCTTTATTTATTAATGACGGAGAAGCTCAATTTAGAAAATTTGCTACATTAGAAAATTACCAAGGTAAAGGATATGGCCGTATACTTCTAAATGAAATTATGCAAATTGCCGTTAAGCAATCATTAAAAAGAATATGGTGTAATGCCAGAAGAAACAAATCTGAATTTTATAAGAAGTTTGGTTTGGTAGCTACTAACACCATTTTTATAAAAGGCGATGTAGATTATGAAATCATGGAAAGGATATTTTAATAGCTTATTTCTGAAAATTTAGTCATTTTTTTATGGTATTGATAATAATGCCAAAAATTACATACACCAAGGAGTAATCCGTTAGAATCATTTAAATATTATCTTATTTTAGAACGAAAGTTTTCTCTTTGATAATAATTTAAATAGCAGTTATGCAAATATTTACTAAGCTTATAAAGTCGATATTAGTTGTATTAATTCTCAGTTCAAGTGTAACTGCCCAAGAAAATTCCAGCCAAATGAGTTCAACTGAAAAAGAAGAAATTGCATTCTTGCTTTTCGACAATTATGAAACCCTTGATGTATTTGGACCTGCTGAAATATTTGGACGATTAACCGACTTATATACTTTAAAATTCTATTCACTAGAAGGTGGTATTGTGACCAATAGACATCAAGTCCCAATCATGACAGAAAAACTAGCAGATATCAATAAGAAGCCATTTGCCTTTTTGATCCCTGGTGGTTTAGGAACAAGAGTAGAAGTAAATAACGATAAGCTAATAACTTCTATTAAAGATATAAGCCTAACTAGCACATTTGTAATGACCGTATGTACAGGAAGTGCGCTCTTAGCAAAAACAGGACTTTTAGACAAAAGGCAGGCTACTTCAAACAAACGTGCATTTGCATGGGTCGTAACCAACGGACCAGATGTACAATGGGATAAAGAAGCTCGTTGGAAGGTAGACGAAAATTATTATACTTCTTCAGGTGTAAGTGCAGGTATGGATATGGCTTTAGGATTTTTAGCCGACCGACACGGTTTAGATTTCGCTAGAAATGTAGCTTGGGAAATAGAATACAATTGGATAGAAGACAAGGACAATGATACGTTTACTGCAGAATGATAAACTGCATGAAAAGCAGTTAACGTATCATTTGAACTTATGACATCTACTTCTTCCTTTTCATTAATTCTGCTTCAATATCTTTAAGCGTAAATCCTTTTGCCTGTAACAGCATTAAGTAGTGAAATAATAAATCAGCACTCTCGTACAAGAATAATTCATCATTATCATCCATAGCTTCAATCACCGTTTCAACGGCTTCCTCCCCTACTTTTTGGGCAATTTTATTGATTCCTTTTTTAAATAATGAAGCTACATAAGATTTGCTATCATCGGCAGTAGTTCTTCTTTCTTTTATAGTATCTTCTAACTCAGAAAAGAACCCGAATTGTGAATTGTTTTCTTCTTTCCAACATGTATCTGTACCAGTATGGCATGTAGGACCTACAGGATTTACGGTAATTAAAAGAGAATCATCGTCACAGTCATTTTTAATGGAAACTAAATTCAAAAAATTTCCACTTTCTTCACCTTTAGTCCATAAACGCTGCTTAGAACGACTAAAAAATGTAACCTTACCACTATCAGTAGTTTTCTTCAATGCTTCGGCATTCATATAGCCAAGCATCAATACATTCTTCGTACGTGCGTCTTGTATAATTGCAGGCACTAGTCCGTCACTCATTTTCTCCCAATTGGGTGTATTAAATTCCATATTCTCTTTATTCAATTTCAATTCTATTGATCATTTTCTTAAAAGGCGATATCCTTATCGTGGTCCGAAACCTTCAACTGCGCTTAGGATAATACCTAGTTTAATAATTCTAATTCGCTCACGAAGCCTAGTCGAAGTCAAATTTTGTTTGTCAAAACTGTAAACTATATTCGAACAGGAATACCATTTTCTTTTAACTCAGTTTTCAATTCTTGAATACCAATTTCTTTAAAGTGAAAAACACTTGCCGCCAAAGCTGCATCTGCTTTACCCTCAACAAAGGTATCAGTAAAATGCTGTTTGTTACCAGCACCACCCGAGGCAATTATCGGAATATTTAATTCCGTAGACAATTTTGCCAATGCTTTATTTGCGAATCCGTCTTTGGTACCATCATTATCCATTGAGGTAAACAAGATTTCTCCAGCTCCGCGCTCTTCCACTTCTTTTGCCCACTCAAACAATTTACGTTCGGTAGGTACTTTTCCTCCAACCAAATGAACAATCCATTCGCCATCTATCTGTTTAGCGTCAATAGCAACAACGATACATTGAGAGCCGAATTTAGCAACTAAATCATTAATTAACTGTGGGTTCTTTACAGCAGAGGAATTAACTGAAACCTTATCTGCCCCATTTTGAAGCAGCACATCTACATCTTCAACAGAAGAAATTCCGCCACCAACAGTAAACGGAATATTTACTTTTTCCGCTACCCGGAAAACCAAATCTGCTAAAGTTTTACGTTTCTGCTCTGTTGCAGATATATCTAGAAAAACCAGCTCATCCGCTCCTTCTTTACTGTAAATCTCAGCAAGTTCAACAGGATCTCCAGCATCTCGTAAATCGACGAAGTTGACACCTTTTACAGTTCTACCGTCTTTTATATCTAAACAAGGTATTATTCTTTTTGCAAGCACTAGTCTATATTTTTTTTGTTCAAATCTATACCATCATAAAAGCCCAAATCCTTATTCTTTAATTGCTTTACCCAAAAAGCAATTTGCCCGGTGTGATATGAGTAATGTTCTACTGCGTGAAGAATAATGCCAACACCCGAAAATGAAAAGCCTTGAACAGATCTCATTTTCACCAATTGATTTGGTGTTACATTAAAAATCACTCTTTTAGCATCATCAACAACACTTTCTAACTTAGTAAACAGCTCATCTTTGGTAAGTCCTCCAGTTACTGAAAATTCATCATCCCTATTCCTTTTATCTTCCGTTTCGCCTAAAGATGAAATAATATATTGCGAAATATTTCCACAAAGATGGAGCATTAAGTTAGCTATACTATTCAATGAAGGATTAGGTTTTTGCCAAACTTCATCTTCTGAAATTTCTGCAAGGCTCTTTTTAATCATGCGTGTACTTTCATCCATTCTGTACAACGCATTCTCAACGATTTCCTCCACTAAGCGAGCTTCTTTATCCATTGCTTAAAATATATGATTCCAATTGTTTTAAACTGATTCTATTTTCATAAATAGCTTTGCCTATGATTGTACCTTCACAACCCATTTCGGCTAATTTAGGCAGCTCATCAAAAGTAGAAATACCTCCGGAAGCAATTAGCTTTAAATCATTGGTCTGATCTAAAATATGTTTGTATAATTCAAACGACGGACCTTCTAACATACCGTCTTTACTGATATCAGTGCAAATTACATAAGTAATACCTTTTTCTTGATACCCTTGTATAAATGGGAAAAGCAGTTCTTTAGATTCTTCTTGCCATCCAGAAACCGCTACTTTTTCATCCATAGCATCAGCGCCAAGAATAATTTTATCCGCACCATGCTTTTCAATCCATCCAATAAAAGTATCTGAATCTTTTACAGCGATACTACCACCTGTAATTTGTTTTGCTCCACTTTCAAAAGCAATACGTAAATCATCATCAGTTTTTAATCCACCACCAAAATCAATTTGTAAACCGGTTTGCGAGGCTATTTGTTCTAACACCTTATGATTGACGATATGTTTAGATTTTGCACCATCTAAATCTACTAAGTGCAAGTGCATAATACCGTATGCCTCAAATTCTTTGGCTACTTCTAAAGGGTTTTCATTATATATCTTCTTAGTATCGTAATCACCTTTTGAAAGACGTACACATTTACCATCAATGATATCTATAGCAGGAATAATTCTCATATTTTTTTATAGTATAAAGTATTAAGTCTAAAGTATTAAGTCTTAAATACTATGATTTTAATTATTTTAAGCTTTTTTGTAATGCATAGTTCATGTTCTTTATTTCATTACATAACGCTAACGCATTATTAATATCAGCTTCAGCTACTAATTTTAGATTTACAGTTAGTATCAATTGTGTTTCTAATTCTGTGGTTGAACCATTTGCAATACTGAGAAAACGGACAAATTCTTTATTTGAATTTCTACCTGCGCCCTCAGCAATATTTGATGGAATTGACACGCTACATCTTTTAATTTGCGAAATCAATCCAAATTTTTCGTCATCAGGTAATTTCTTAGTTAAGAAATAAATTTCCTCAACAAGTTGCATACCTTTTTTCCAAATGTTTAATTCTCTATAATAATTCATTTAAATGAATCTAATTACATTTTAATTCACACAAAATATAATACACTTAATACTTATCAAATTAATTCTAACTACTCTAAAATTTGTTTATCAACAGACATCCACAATGGTGAATCTCCTATTTTATTAAATCCGAAACGCTCATATAACAAATGGGCATCCTTAGTTTTTAATGCTAATGTTTTTAGTTTTTTAATGGTAGCATCTTCTAATATCTCTTTCACCAAAATCTTACCATAACCCTGACCTTGAAATTTATCTAGAATAATCACATCCATGAAATATCCAAAGTAAATATAATCGGTAACTACCCTAGCAAAGCCAATTTGTTCATTTTTAAGTGTATATATTCCAAAACAGTAAGAGTTTTCAATCGTTGTTTTTACTTCTTCTAATGTTCTATTATCACCCCAATATGAATTAGCAATAAACTGTTGAATTGCATCTACGTTCAAAAGGTTTTTATCAGTTGAAATAAAATAATTTTGCTCCATTACATTTTTAAAAAATTCTCTAGAATTCGCTGTCCAACATCACTACTCTTTTCAGGGTGAAATTGAGTACCATAGAAATTATCTTTTTGTAAAGCTGCACTATAATCAACTCCATAAGAACATTCTGCGATAGTTTCATCGCACAATGGTGCATAGAAACTATGTACCAAGTAAATATGCTCTTTTTCCTCTATATCTTTAAACAAAGTAGATTTTAAGTTTGTAATCTGATTCCAACCAATTTGAGGCACCTTAACAATGTCTTCAAATTTAATAACATCAACATCAAAAATTCCTAATCCGGTAGTATTACCTTCTTCAGAGGAGTGACACATTAACTGCATACCCAGGCAAATACCTAAAACAGGTTGCGTTAAAGTCGGAATTAGTGTATCTAATCCGCTATCACGAAGTTTGTGCATTGCGCTACTCGCCTCACCAACTCCTGGGAATATAACTTTATCAGCATGTTGTATTTCAGTTACATCATTACTTAAAATAGCCTCGTAGCCCAGACGTTTTATGGCAAATTTGATGCTTTGTATATTTCCTGCTCCGTAATTTATAATTACAATTTTCATAAGCTCAGATACAAGGTTAAAAGTACAAAGTACAAGGTGTTTATCGTATTTTTCATTTCTTTACATTCTATTTGCTCTTGACGTTTTTATCGAGGAACGATTATTGCTAAAAGTTCTTTAGCCTCACTGTGCAATTTGTCTATTTCTTCTTTTCTTTCAGAATTAACTTCTAAAAACAATTCTAACCAATATGCAGATTCATCAATTTCCTCTTCAACAATCTTTAGTTTATTTATAAAATCAGCGGTAGATTTTGCTCTTTGCGAAGCTCGATAATTTGCACCAACAGAACTAGAACACCTTATTAATTGTCTTACCCAAGCATCTAACTCCCTTGATCTTGGAACATGTTTACAGAACACCCAACAATCAATTGCAAATTGTTTAGTTCGTTTTTTTAAATCTTGCATTACTTTGTACTTTTAACTTCACACCTCGTACCTTATAATACTCCTTTTGTACTTGGCAACACCATTTTTTCAACGTCTCTTTTAACAGACATTTTTATGCTTTTGGCAAAAGCCTTAAAAATAGCTTCAATTTTGTGGTGCTCGTTGGTGCCTTCTGCTTTAATGTTTAGATTTGCTTTAGCACCATCAGTGAATGATTTAAAGAAATGATGAAACATTTCAGTTGGCATATCCCCTACCATTTCACGTTTAAAGTCTGCATCCCATACTAGCCAATTTCTGCCTCCGAAATCAATGGCAGATTGCGCTAAACAATCATCCATTGGTAAACAGAAACCGTAACGCTCAATACCCAATTTATTACCTAGTGCAGCATGAAATACTTCTCCAAGTGCTATACCGGTATCTTCGATAGTATGGTGTTCATCAACTTCCAAATCACCATCAACTTTAATCATTAAATCCATTTGCCCATGACGCGCCAATTGATCTAACATATGATCAAAGAATGCCAATCCGGTTTTAATATCACTCTTACCAGTACCATCTAAGTTCAGTTTTATGGCAATATCTGTTTCATTGGTTTTTCTATGAATTTCAGCAGTTCTGTCATTCAATTTCAAGAACTCATAAATCTTCTCCCAATCATTACTCTCTATAGCGATGTGACTATCTAATTCATCTCGTTTTACAGTAATCTCACCAGTTCCCAAATTGGTCTCATCATTTATGAAAATACCTTTAGAACCTAAGTTCTTTGCCAATTCCATATCTGTTAATCGATCACCGATTACAAAAGAATTTTCCAAATCGTAATCATCAGAAAAATATTCTGTCAATAATCCAGTACCTGGTTTTCTAGTATCGGCATTCTCATGAGGAAAAGTACGATCTAAGAAAACTTTATCAAACACAACCCCTTCATTTTCAAATGATTTAAGGATGAAATTATGTACCGGCCAAAAGGTATCTTCAGGAAAAACATCGGTACCTAAACCATCTTGATTGGTAATCATGACTAATTCATAATCCAATTCTATAGCTATTTTACCTAGAAAAGTAAATGACTTTGGATAAAAAATCATTTTTTCAAATGCATCTATCTGTTCATCAACTGTTTCTTTTATTATAGTTCCATCACGGTCTATAAATAGTACTCTTTTTTTACTTTCCATATTAATTAGATAGTGCTTTTAAAGCGGTAATTACAATATTATTTTCTTCTGATGTACCAACTGTAAAACGTAATGTATTCTCACACAATGGTTGTGTAGTACGGTTTCTAACGACAATTCCTTTTGCTAATAATTGATTATATCTAAGTGTAGCATCATCCACTTTTGCCAAAACAAAATTAGCATCCGTATCATGTATTACTTCAACAAACGAAACTGTTTTCAATGCGTTTACCAATTTTTTACGCTCAACTAAAATTTCATTTATCTCATTTTTAACCGCCTGTTGATTTAACACACGTTCAGTTGCTTTCTCTTGCGTTAATTGATTTACATTATAAGGTGGCTTTATTTTATTTAAGACAGTGATGATTTCAGCAGATGCTATACAAATACCTAAACGTATACCTGCCATACCATATGCTTTTGATAAGGTTTGCGTGATAACTACATTTGGATAGTCGCCAAGTTTAGACATCCAGCTTTCTTCGGATGAAAAATCGACATAAGCTTCATCTATAACTACTAAACCATTAAAAGAATTTAAAAGCTCGTCAATAATTTTTGTTGAAAAACTATTACCGGTAGGATTGTTTGGAGAACATATAAACAACAGTTTCGTATGCTCATCAATAGCTTTTTTAATTTCGGAAACATTAGGCTGAAAATCATTAGTTAATAAAACCTCCCTATTTTTAACCATATTAATTCCAGAAAGTACTTTGTACATCCCATATGTTGGTGGCAAGGTAATTATGTTATCCACCTTAGGCTCACAGAAAGCCCTGAACAGCAAATCTAAAACTTCATCACTACCATTGCCCAAAAGGATATTTTCTTCTTTAATTCCCTTTTGTTCAGCCAATATCGTTTTTAAACCACGTTGTTGTGGGTCAGGATAACGATTCACGCCATTCTCGAATGGATTCTCATTTGCGTCTAAAAAGACCATTGTAGACCCGTCTGAAACATATTCATCTCGTGCTGAAGAATAAGGATTTAATCCTTTAACGTTCTCTCTTGTTATGTTATCTAAATTGAAACTCATTACTTCACAATTAGGTCTCGACTATGCTTGACCGGACAATACTCTATTTTTTAAGGCTATTTAATCTAAGCGTTACTGCATTCTTATGAGCTTTTAGACCTTCAGCCTCCGCCATTAACTCAATGGCATTACCAATAGCAAGAATACCTTCTTCACTTATCTTCTGAAAAGTCATACTTTTTAAGAAACTGTCTAAATTAACGCCGCTATACTGTTTTGCGTACCCATTTGTTGGTAAAGTATGATTTGTTCCCGAAGCATAATCACCTGCGCTTTCGGGTGTATAATTACCAATGAAAACTGAACCCGCATTTTGAGTATTATCTATATAGAAATCTTCATTTTCTACACAAACAATATAATGCTCTGGTCCATATTCATTAATTAAGTCGACAGCTTCTTTGTCACTCTCCACATAAATTAATTTACTATTAGCAATAGCTTGTCTAGCAATCTCTTTTCTTGGTAAGTCTTCCAATTGAACGGCTACCTCTTTTTCAACAGCATTAATCATTTCCTTAGAAGTAGAAACCAAAATAACCTGACTATCCACCCCGTGCTCTGCTTGACTCAATAAGTCTGAAGCAACAAAAGCAGCGTTTGCAGAATCATCGGCAACTACCAATAACTCTGACGGACCAGCAGGCATGTCAATAGCAACACCATGTTTAGTTGCAATTTGTTTGGCAACGGTTACATATTGATTTCCAGGTCCGAAAATTTTATATACTTGTGGTATTGTTTCTGTACCAAATGTCATCCCAGCAATTGCCTGTATGCCACCAACTTTTACAATTTTAGTAACTCCACATAAATTTGCTGTATACAAAATTGCAGGGTTTAGTTTCCCTTCTTTATCAGGTGGAGAGCATAGAACAATTTCAGAACAGCCAGCAATAGTTGCAGGAACAGCTAACATTAAAATAGTTGAAAACAAAGGAGCCGTACCTCCTGGAATATAGAGACCTACTTTTTGAATAGGTCTTTTTTCTTGCCAACAAGAAACACCAGTAGTCGTTTCGACTTCAACACGACCCGTTTTCTGAGCGGTATGAAATACTTCTATATTTGATTTCGCTAATTGAATAGCAGCTTTCAAATCTTCTGAAACCAATGATTTGGCTTCCTTAATTTCATCTTGTGATACGAGAAGATTATCCAAGTTCACCTTATCAAATTGCTGGGTATAATTTTTTAAGATAGTATCGCCACCAAGCTTAACTTTCTCAAAAATAGTATTGACCAATCCTTCAATATCAGCAACAGTTTGGGTGGGGCGCATAAGAACGTCTTTCCAATCTTGTCTTTTAGGATTATATATTTTGTTCATTTCTTTAACTAGCTATTAGCCTTAAGCTGTTTGCTCTTGGCAAAAAATAATCATTTACAATAGCTAATAGCGATAGGCTAATAGCTAAAAGCTTAATTACAATACCATTTTTTCAATAGGACAAACAAGAATACCCTCTGCTCCTGCTTTTTTCAACTCGTCTATTACTTCCCAAAAAGAATCTTTATTAATAACTGTGTGTACAGAGCTCCAACCTTCATCTGCCAAAGGTAAAACTGTTGGGCTACGCATTCCCGGTAATAATTCCAGAATACCATTTAATTTATCATTTGGTGCATTAAGTAAAACATATTTAGACCCTCTCGCTCTTAAAACCGATTGAATTCTAAACTGTAATTTTTCAAGTAGTTCCTTTCTCTCTACAGTAATCTTTGGAGAAACTGCCAACACCGCTTCACTAGTTAACATTACTTCAACCTCTTTTAAATTATTTTTAAATAAGGTACTTCCACTAGAAACAATATCGCAAATAGCATCTGCAAGGCCAATATTTGGAGCTATCTCTACCGATCCATTAATAATGTGTAAATCTGCCTTAACTCCTTTATCTTTCAAATAATTAAGTACTGTATTTGGATAAGAAGTAGCAATTCGTTTACCTTCAAAATCCTTTATCGAATTATATTTAACTGATTTGGGTACCGCCAAAGACACCTTACATTTAGAGAAACCTAGTCTTTCAGCAATAGAAATATCCTCCCCTTTTTCAATCAGTACATTTTCTCCAATTATGGCGATGTCAACTACACCGTCTCTCAGGTATTGAGGTATATCTCCGTTTCTCAAATAAAACACTTCCATAGGAAAGTTTCTTGAAGATGCCTTAAGCTGGTCTTTACCATTATCAATGGAAATTCCACAATCTTTTAAAATCTGAAGGGATTCCTCATTAAGTCTTCCCGATTTCTGAATAGCAATTCTAATTTTAGTCATTTTCTTAATTTAATGCTTGGCAACCAAAAGAGATTTAAATACAAAACCCGTTTGATTGCTCAAACGGGTTTTAAAATATGTTGTTCTACTACAATACATTCCTACCTCGCCTAAGCGTGTGTATGAATATGATGATGTGTAGTTCTATTTTTCATGATACTGTAAAAGTAAAAGGTATTTTCCATTTCACAAAACAAAAGTTTAAAATGAAACAAAAATAATTGACTCCGTGTTTTAGTTATTACCTAAAATTAAAGGTAGTCCATCACTACCACCAACAATAACCACCTTAGAATTTGGTGATTCTGATAATTTTAATGTAGCATCGATACCTTTATCTTTTAAGATTTGGTCATTTAAAGAAGCACTTAAAATACGGTTAGCATCTGCCTTACCTTGTGCTTCGATTGTTACTTTTTCTGCTTCTTTCTTAGCCGTAACTAGTCTAAACTCATATTCTAAAGACTCTTGCTCTTGCTTTAGTTTTCTTTCGATAGCATCTTTGATTGTTGGAGGCAAGGTTACATCTCTTACCAAAATCTCATTCAATTGAATATACTGACCAGATACAATTTTTTGAGTCTCGTCAAAAATCTCTTGTTGAATAGCATCTCTTTTACTGGAGTACAATTGTTCTGGTGTATAACGACCAACGACTGAACGTGCCGCAGAACGTATTGTAGGTAAAAGAACTCTTTGAATATAATCCTCCCCTTTTTCTTGATGTAATTTCCCTAAATCATTACGAATAGGTTCAAACCAAGCAGAAGCTTCCAATTTAATATCCAAACCATTACTTGATAATACATTCATACTTTCAAGAACTTCTTGTTGTCTTACTTCATAAATAGTAACTCTATTCCATGGTGCAACTAGATGAAATCCTTCACCCATCGGTGGTTCATCGGTAACTACACCTCCACCAAAAGTTTTATACAAAACCCCTGCCTGACCTGAGTCGATGGTAACAGTAGATTTTGATATTCCAATAATCAATACAATAAAAATAAATATTGCGGGTAGCGCAATCTTAGGTAACTTATCCATTCGTTTCAATTTAAATTAATCCGTTATATTTTCTGATAAACCATTCTGCCGCGAAAGCAAAAACTATGATTCCCAAAAGAAATTTGAAATCTATCAAAGATACGATATTTTCAGTGCTTTTCTCTGTTGGAACGTAAGCATCGTTAGTACTTAAATCCTTTAGTAACACATCTATTTGAGCAGGATAAAATACTTTTCCGCCAGAATTAACTGCCAGTTTTTCCATCTTTAAATTATCACTAGAAACAAACTGATTTTCCATATCAAATTCAGAGATAACAAATGATCCTTTTTCTATTTTTGATTCCTTTTCTACAGAAACAACAAAATCATACTCACCAGCAACTAGATTAGACAAATCAGCTTCAAAAAAACCATTTTTAAGTACCATTGGATTGATTTGACTTTTTTGAGTATCAGAATTCGTTACTTTAATACTAACCTTTGCATTTTTATCAAAAAGAAAAGCCTCATCAAAGTATGTGGCAGTTATAACTGTATTATTACTACCCTGATATACTTTTTCATAATCGACATTGAGTCTAGATTTGTTTTTGGAACTTGTTAAGTATCGAATTAAATTTCCAATAAACTCATCAAAGTTTATAAATTCGTTAGTGTTTCGATACGTTTGTACACGCCATTTCCAAATATTCTCCCCTATTACGACTGCCCTTTTACTACCGTTTTCGTCAATTACCGACAGTAACGGTTGTTGAATATTTAATCCTTTAATTTGAGTACCCAATAAAGTTTCAAAAGGGGATGTGATTAAGATAGGTCCTGCATCACTTACTAAAGGTGGATAATCCGTTAAATCAAAATTGGTAATATCATACTTGGTAAAAGCATTGTTTAATAAGCCAAAAACTTCTTGTTGCGGATAACCTGTTTCGAACTCAATACCAACATTTAATTTATTTATAAAAGTATAATCTGTTTGAGATCCGGTAATTATAAAGGTATTAGCATTTTTACTTTTGGCGAAATCAAAAGATTGTTTGAATTTAGCTGTAGGTTGATAAAATATAAATAAATCAACATCTTCTAAAACACTATTACTAGCACTAGATTTTAAAATAGAAACTTCCCGTTGTTCATTACTTTCAATTGCTTTTTTAAGGGCTCCCAAATCTGGATGCAAAATATCCGAAATTAAAGCAATCTTAGTTTTCTCATCAATCACCTCAATACTAGTAGCTCTACGGTTATTTTTAATATTACGCTCTTCAACTAATTGAGAGACTTCCACTTCAAAATTTTTAATACCAACACTATTTGCATCTATTTGAATAGCAATAGTTTTAAAATTAACATCAGCGTTAAATTTTAAATTCTCCTTATGCACTATTTTACTATTCATTTTAACAGATACAGAAACAGAAACGGGAGTGTTACCTTGATATGAAACATAGGTTTCTAATGGGAATTTATTCTTTAAAAAGGCATACTTATTAGTCTGTATTGGTCCTACAGAAATATCTTTATATTTAGTAGTGTCTCCTAAAACCATTGAATAAATAGTGTTATTTCTGTCAGTTTTGAAATAACTATAATCTTCACCTATAGTTTGATTGCCATCCGATAGTACAAGGGCAACCATTTGTTCTCTTGCGTAGACATCTTTTAAAGAAGAAAGCGATTTATAGATGTTGGTATTTTTAGCTTGAAAAGAAAGGCTGTCAAGAATATTAAGATCAGATCCAAATTTGTAATCTGCTATTTTAAATCTATTAGATATTTCTTTGGATGCCTTTATTTTTGAAATAATCTCTTTTAATTCTTCACCTTTTTCAGTAACAGAAGTAGAGTTATCTGCCAAAATCACCAAATTAGGTTTCTCTAATGTATAAGTTTTTTGTGCGAACTTTGGATTAATTAGAAGTAGTAATAATCCGAAAATTCCAACAAAACGTAAAAAGGCTAAAAGCAAATAGATTTTACTTTTAGCCTTCTGTTTATATATGTATTGAAAGACAACGATACCCAAGGCTACAATTGCAGCAAGAATAATGTACAATATCGTTTTGCTTTCCATGTAATAATTAAAATTGAACCTAAATATGGAATATATAATTAATATTCCAATGTATTTTAATCTTGATTTAAGTTAACATACCTCCATCAACATTCAAAACCTGACCTGTTACATAACTAGAAAGGTCTGATGCAAAATAAAGACATGCATTAGCAATATCTTCAGTAGAACCACCACGTTTTAACGGAATACCGTCTCTCCAACCTTGTACAGTTTTCTCATCAAGCTTATCTGTCATTTCTGTTTCAATAAAACCTGGTGCAATTGCATTACATCTAATATTTCTAGATCCTAATTCTAAAGCTACAGATTTAGTAAAACCAATCATACCCGCCTTAGATGCAGCATAGTTTGTCTGTCCGGCATTACCCTTAACACCTACAACACTACTCATGTTAATTATTGAACCACTTCGTTGCTTTAACAAAGTACGTTGTACAGCTTTTGTCATGTTAAATACAGACTTTAAGTTGATATCAATTACGGTATCAAAATCAGCCTCAGACATACGCATCAACAGATTATCTTTAGTAATACCTGCGTTATTGATCAAAACATCAATTCTACCACCAAAATCTTCTAAAACCTTTGCAACCAATTCTTCAGCTTCTTGAAAATTAGCAGCATTACTTTTGTAAGCTTTAGCATTTACACCTTTTGCTTTCAATTCTTTTTCTAATTCAAGAGCTGGCGCTTCGCTAGAGCTATATGTAAATGCAACATTTGCACCGTGATCAGCAAAAACTTGGGCTATACCCATACCAATACCTCTACTTGCTCCTGTAATAATTACATTTTTATCTTCTAATAATTTCATAAGTCCGTTATTTTAAACCGATGTTTACCAAATATACCTTTTGTTTAATTTATAGGCTAAAAAAAATCCCGCTATAAACGGGATTTTATATGAAAAATATGAGTTCTTAACCCATTACTTCTTTTACTTTCAAACCAATTTCTGCTGGTGAATCTACAACGTGAATACCACAATCTCTCATGATTTGTTTTTTAGCTTGCGCAGTATCATCGCTACCACCTACAATTGCACCAGCATGACCCATAGTACGACCAGCAGGAGCAGTTTCACCTGCGATAAAACCAACAACTGGTTTTTTGCTACCACTAGCTTTGTACCATTGTGCAGCATCAGCTTCTAATTGTCCGCCAATTTCACCGATCATAACCACACACTTAGTATCTGGATCATTGATTAAAAGTTCAACAGCTTCTTTAGTTGTAGTTCCAATAATTGGATCACCACCAATACCGATTGCAGTTGTAATTCCTAAACCTTGTCTTACCACTTGATCAGCAGCTTCATAAGTTAAAGTACCCGACTTAGAAACGATACCTACGTTACCTTCTTTAAATACAAAACCTGGCATGATACCAACTTTGGCTTGACCAGGAGTAATAACGCCAGGACAGTTAGGTCCAATTAAACGACAATCTCTATTTTTAATATAGTTGGCAACCTTTACCATATCGGCAACTGGTATACCTTCTGTAATTGTAATAATAACTTTTATACCTGCTTCTGCAGCTTCCATAATTGCATCTGCAGCAAATGCAGGCGGAACAAAAATAATTGTTGTATCTGCTCCAACTTTTTCAACAGCTTCGGTAACCGTGTTAAAAACAGGTTTTCCTAAATGCTCTTGTCCTCCTTTACCTGGAGTAACGCCACCTACGATATTAGTACCGTACTCAATCATCTGCTCGGCATGGAAAGTACCTTCACTACCAGTGAAACCTTGTACGATTATTTTGGAATCCTTATTTACTAATACGCTCATACTACTGTAGTTTTTATTTTTTTTAATAGAACAAAAATATAAGTTGTTAATGAATTTTATAGCATTAACAGCCTTATTTATTATCCATTTTTTTAATTATTTCTGGAATCTTCTTTAAATATGCTAGTTGTTTCAACTTTTCGCGTGATTCTTCTATGGGAGTTCCAAAATAACTCTTACCGCCGGAAACCGATTTTGTAACACCTGTCTGCCCCATTATCACCGCTTTTTTACCAATTGTAATACCACTTGCAGTACCAACTTGACCCCAAAGCGTTACTTCATCTTCAATAATTACACAACCTGCAATACCAGTCTGTGATGCTATTAAACATTTTTCGCCAATAACGGTATCATGACCAACATGCACCTGGTTATCTAATTTTGAACCAAATCCAATTGTTGTATCGCCAGTTACACCTCTATCTATAGTGCAAAGTGCACCAATATCAACGTTATCCTTTAAAACAACCCTACCTCCGGAAATCAATTTATCGAATCCTTCTGGTCTTTTCTTATAATAAAATGCATCTGCACCTAAAACAGAACCCGCATGTATGGTAACATTATTTCCAATGATACAGTTATCATAAATAGAAACATTAGAGTGTATCAGGCAATTATCACCTATTATTACATTATTTCCAATAAATGCATTAGGCTGTATTACAGTATTTTTTCCAATTTTAGCAGTTACAGAAATAGTCTGACTATTTGGAACAAATGGCTGAAAAAAGTTTGTCAATTTATTGAAATCCCTAAATGGATCATCTGAAATTAACAAAGCCTTACCTACTGGGCATTCTACATTTTTATTGATTAAAATTATGGTTGCCTTAGACTGTAAGGCCTTATCATAATATTTTGGATGATCTACAAAAACGATATCACCGTTTTCTACAACATGAATTTCATTCATGCCAAAGACAGGAAAATCATCTTGCCCAACATATTCGCTTGATATAATATCGGCGATCTGTTTTAATGAAAAAGTAGTCGGAAATTTCAAATGACTTGCTTAGTTTCTAATTAGTAAATACATACTACTCTTTAACACGCTCCATGTAAGAACCATTGGAGGTATCAATTTTAATTTTATCTCCTTCATTGATAAATAACGGAACATTTACCTCTGCTCCTGTTTCCACTGTTGCCGGCTTAGTAGCATTAGTAGCGGTATTACCTTTTACGCCTGGCTCAGTATAGGTAATTTCTAAAACTACACTTGCAGGCATATCTACAGATAATGGCATACTATCTTCTGTGTTGAACATAATCTTAACCACTTCACCTTCTTTTAAAAGACCAGGTGCATCAAGAGAACTTTCTTGAAGGGTTATTTGATTGTAATCATCAGTATTCATAAAGTGATATGTATCTCCTTCTGGATATAAATATTGGTACGAACGAGTTTCAACTCGAACATCTTCAATTTTATGACCTGCAGAAAACGTATTATCCAACACTTTACCAGAGGTAACACTTTTAAGCTTTGTACGCACAAAAGCAGGACCTTTACCCGGTTTTACGTGTAAAAATTCGATAATCTTATAGATATCATTATTATATCTTATGCATAGTCCTTTTCGTATATCTGATGTAGATGCCATTCGTAATATGTATTAATGTTATTAACTTAAGTTTAAAATAGATTTACTAATTGTTGCTGAAATATCCTTTCATAATTCCACGTTGGGAATCGCGAATAAATTGTAAAATTTCATCGCGCTCAGGAGTTGCCTCCATTTCAGCTTCAATTATTTGTACTGCTTGAGAATTATTATAATTTTTTTGATATAGAATACGATAGATATTCTGTATCTCTCTAATCTTATCAGATATAAAGCCTCTCCTTCTTAATCCTACAGAATTAATACCTACGTATGATAATGGCTCTCTTGCTGCTTTCACATAAGGTGGCACATCTTTTCTAACTAAAGATCCGCCAGTTACAAAAGCATGTTGACCTACCGATACAAATTGATGCACAGCAACTAAACCCGCCAGAATAACATTGTCGCCAATGGTTACATGACCTGCCAGGGTAGAATTATTTGAAAATATACAATTGTCACCAACTAGGCAATCATGAGCAATATGGCAATATGCCATGATTAAACAATTCTTGCCAATTACCGTTTTCATACGGTCTGATGTTCCTTTGTGGATTGTAGCACACTCTCTAATAGTAGTATTATCTCCAATAACTACGGTTGTTTCTTCTCCGTCATACTTTAAATCTTGAGGAGATGCAGAAATAACGGCACCCGGAAATATATTGCAATTTTTTCCAATACGAGCTCCTTCCATTATGGTGACGTTAGAACCTATCCATGTACCATCACCAATTGTTACATTGTTATGAATGGTAGTAAAAGGTTCAACTACAACATTTTTAGATATTTTAGCGCCTGGATGAATATAGGCTAAAGGTTGATTCATTCTAAGTTCTTTTAACTATTTGCGCCATTAACTCTGCTTCACTTACCAATTTATCATTAGCGTATGCATATGCCTGCATATGACAAATACCTCTTCTAATTGGTGTAATTAAACTACAGTGAAATATTAAAGTATCGCCTGGCAGTACTTGTCTTTTAAATTTTACTTTATCTATTTTCATAAACAAAGTCAAATAATTTTCTGGATCAGGAACAGTACTTAAAACTAAAATACCACCCGTTTGCGCCATAGCTTCTACTTGAAGTACACCTGGCATTACCGGAGCCCCGGGAAAATGACCAACGAAGAAAGGTTCGTTCATCGTAACATTTTTCATACCTACTACATGCTCATCAGAAAGCTCAATAATTCGATCTATTAATAAGAAAGGAGGTCTGTGAGGAAGCATATCCATTATCTTGTGGATATCCATTAATGGAGGTAAACTTAAATCGTACTTTGGTACTTTATTACGTTTTTCTAATTTTATGATTTGAGACAGTTTCTTGGCAAATTGGTTATTTACATAATGCCCTGGTTTGTTTGCTATCACCTTACCACGAATACGTGTACCAATTAAGGCTAAATCTCCAATAACATCTAATAATTTATGTCTTGCAGCTTCGTTAGGTTGGTGTAATGTTAGATTATCTAAAATACCATTTGCCTTAACAGAAAGCTTCTTTTTGTCAAAAGCCTTCTCTAATTTTGACATTGTAGCTTCAGAAATTTCTTTATCCACATAAACAATGGCATTATTTAAATCTCCACCTTTAATAAGTCCGTTTTCCAAAAGCATTTCCAGCTCGTGTAAAAAACTAAATGTACGTGCATTAGAAATTTCCGATTTAAAATCAGAAATTTTATCCAGAGTAGCATTTTGAGTTCCTAAGACTTTAGTCCCAAAATCTACCATTGTCATCACTTGATATTCGTCTGAGGGAATGATTGTTATTTCGCTACCAGTTTCTTCATCTTTAAATGAAATAACATCTTTTACAATGTATTCTTCTCGAACTGCATCTTGCTCAACAATACCAGCACTCTCCAAAACTTCTACAAAAAACTTAGAAGAACCATCCATAATAGGCGGTTCAGCAGCGTTCAGCTCTATTAAAACATTATCTATTTCAAGACCAACCAAAGCAGCTAAAACATGCTCTGAAGTTTGAATCTTTACACCATTTTTTTCCAAATTGGTGCCTCGTTGTGTATTTATAACAAGGTTAGCATCAGCTGGAATTATAGGTTCTCCTTCTAGGTCTACCCTTTTAAATGCATAACCGTGGTTTTCATTTGCAGGTAAAAATTTAATGGTAACATTGCTCCCAGTATGTAAACCAACTCCCGTCAGGCTTACCTCTTTACTAATTGTTCTTTGTTTGTTGTTTGTTGTACTCATCCTCAGTCCTTCTTTTCTAAAGTGTCGATTCTACTAATTATTTTTGGTAAGTTCTTAAAATGAACATAAGATTTGTTGAAATCACCGTAATTCAATGCTGGTGAACCCTGCAATACTTCATTATCTTTTACATTTCTACCAATACCAGATTGGGCTTGTATTTTCACAAAATCACCAATAACAATATGGCCTACAATACCTACTTGTCCACCAATCATACAGTGTTTTCCTATTTTGGTAGATCCAGCTATTCCTGTTTGCGCAGCAATAACGGTATGCTCACCAATTTCAACATTATGTGCAATCTGTATTTGGTTATCTAACTTCACGCCTTTTCTCAAAATAGTAGAACCTAAAGTTGCTCTATCTATGGTAGTACCGGCACCAATATCTACATTATCTTCTAATATTACATTACCGGTCTGTGGTACTTTCGCAAACTCCCCATCTTCATTTGGCGCAAAACCAAATCCATCAGCACCTAAAACCACTCCACTATTTACTACACAATTGTTACCGATTATGGTTTCTGAATAAACTTTTGCACCTGCAAAAAGAATAACATTATTTCCAATTTTTACATTGTCACCAATATATACATTAGGATATACTTTAACGTTATCTCCTAAGGTTACATTATTTCCCAAATAAGCAAAAGCTCCTATATAAACATCGGAACCATAAGTGGCGGTGTCCGATTTAAAAATAGGTTCTTCTATCCCTACTTTATTGTTTTTGACTTGATTGTAGTATTCTAACAATTTAGAAAAAGACTTATAAGCATCTTCAACTTTAATCAAAGTAGTTTCAAGATCTTGTTCAGGAACAAAACTTTTATTTACTATTGTTATAGATGCCTTTGTCTTGTAAATGAAAGAAGTATACTTAGGATTAGCTAAAAAAGTAAGGGAACCTTCTTCGCCTTCCTCGATTTTAGCAAGTTTATGTACGGCTATTTCTGGATTTCCATGCACTTCTCCTTCTAAGATACCTGCAATCTGACCTGCTGTAAATTTCATGAGCGTAAAAGTAAGAAAAATTGTTAAACACCTTCTTTAGGATAACACATATAATATTTGGTCACTGTTTTTGAAAGTGCATTCAAATTAAGGTGGTCAGATAATTTGGCAACATCTGTTATCTTTCCATTTTTTCTTAAAATGTTGATAGTCTGATGTTCCCTATCATAAGCCTTATTCTTTAACTCTCCCTTGAAAACAAAGTATGAAGCTTCTTCATCTGTAAGATTGTAACGCTTTTTCACCTTATTTTGTTGAATTAAAAATTTACTATCAGAAATAGGATCCTTTTTAACCTTAATATGTAATAGCTTTCTATGTATTATCATCTCGCAAAGAGCGGATAACACAAAATCACTTGAATTTTGCCATTCTTTTAAAGCAGCCAATATATCAACGTCATCAAGTTTGGCGAATTTTTCTAACGTATCACTATCAAAATTATTTATATCAATATGGTGGGTTAAGAAATAATCTAGCGCTTGGCTACAAACTAAAGTTTCTCCTTTTTCAATAAGTGATCGTGCTCTCTTAAGAATACTAATTAGTAAACGTTCTGCGACTACTGCAGTCTTATGCAAGTACACTTGCCAGTACATAAAGCGACGAGCCATAAGAAATTTTTCTACCGAATAAATTCCCTTTTCCTCAATTACTAAATTACCGTCTACAACATTTAACATCGTAATTAATCGTTCCGCATTGGTATTACCCTCCGCTACACCAGTATAAAAGCTATCTCGTTTTAAATAGTCAAGTCTATCCATATCTAACTGGCTAGATACCAATTGATTTAAAAACTTTTTCGAGTGCTTACCGGTGAAAATAGAAATTGCTTCCGTTAAACTTCCGTTAAATCGCTCATTAAGTTCCTTCATAAATTGAAGCGAAATAAACTCATGACTAACACCTTCTACAATGCTATGCTCCATAGCATGTGAAAAGGGACCATGCCCAATATCATGTAAAAGTATAGCTCCTAAAAGTCCGTCTTCTTCTTTCTGAGTTATTTCAACTCCTTTAAAACGAAGTACTTGTATTGATTTCTGCATTAAATACATGCAACCCAATGCATGATGAAATCTAGTATGGTGTGCCCCAGGATACACTAAATAAGATAGTCCCATTTGAGAAATTCTTCGGAGCCTTTGAAAATAAGGATCTGCAATGAGGTCAAAAATGAGCGTATTGGGAATTCTAATAAATCCGTAAATTGGATCATTAAAGATTTTCAATTTGTTTGATGTCTTCAAGATAACGTCGTCTTTTCTGAAATTAACATTTCAAAGTTATACAAAAGCATTAGCATAGAATTTGATTATCGTCAAATAATAATTCAATGAACAAAATAAAAATATTATGGGTAGATGATGAAATTGATTTACTCAAACCTCATATCATCTTTCTTGAATCTAAAAACTATAGCGTAATCAACTGCCAGAGTGGACAAGAGGCTTTAGAAGAATTAGCGGAAACTAGAGTAGATATTGTTTTCTTAGATGAAAATATGCCAGGTATATCTGGTTTAGAAACACTTTCAGAAATTAAAGTAATAGATAATTCCTTACCCGTGGTTATGATTACCAAGAGTGAAGAAGAGTTTATAATGGAAGAAGCTATTGGTTCTAAAATTGCCGATTACCTAATTAAGCCAGTAAACCCAAACCAGATTTTGCTTTCTTTAAAAAAGAATTTAGATCATTCTAGATTAGTTTCTGAAAAAACCACAAGCAACTATCAGCAAGAATTCAGAAAAATTGCGATGGACTTATCAATGGTTAATTCTTATCAAGAATGGGCAGATTTGTATAAAAAGCTTATTTATTGGGAACTACAATTAGAAGAAATTGAAGATAGTGGCATGTTCGAAATTCTTGAATCGCAAAAGACGGAAGCAAATCAGCAATTTGGGAAATTCGTAGAGCGCAACTATGAAGATTGGTTTACAGATATTGATGCACCGGTAATGTCTCATACACTATTCAAAAAATGGATTGCACCAGAAATTAAAGATCAAAAAACTTTATTGATTGTAGTTGATAATTTGCGTTACGATCAATGGTACGCTTTTGAAGATACTGTAAACTCCTTTTACAAAAAGAAAAAAGAAGATTCATATTATAGCATATTACCTACGGCTACACAATATGCACGTAACGCTATATTCTCTGGACTTACCCCTTTAGATATGGAGAAAAAGTATCCGGATTGGTGGAAAAACGATACGGATGAAGGAGGTAAAAATTTATTTGAAGATAAATTTCTTGATGCACAGTTAAAAAGACTGGGATTAGATTTAAAATGGGAGTATCATAAAATTAGTAGTCTTAAACAAGGAAAGCATTTAAGTCAGAATTTCAAAGGGCAAAAAGACAATGACCTAACTGTTATTGTATATAATTTTGTGGATATGCTATCTCACTCCAAAACCGAAATGGAGGTAATTAAGGAATTAGCATCTAATGATAAATCATACAGATCGCTAACCACAAGTTGGTTTAAAAATTCCCCAATGTTAGAAATCATTCAACAAGCACAAACTTTGGGAATGAAGTTAATCATCACTACTGATCATGGAACTATAAATGTAAAATCACCTTCAAAGGTAGTGGGCGACAGAGATACCAGTCTAAATTTACGTTACAAGACCGGTAGGAGCTTAACTTATGAAAAGAATGATGTGCTAGCTGCAAAAGATCCTAAATCTATTCATTTACCAAGTATTAATATGAGTAGCTCTTATATTTTCGCTAAGAATGATTTGTTTTTTGCTTATCCAAATAATTACAATCACTATGTTAGTTATTATAGAAATACATACCAACATGGCGGTGTATCATTAGAAGAAATGATTATACCTTTTGTAGTTTTGGAGCCTAAATAGTTTTTGGAATATGGAATTTATTTATAAAGAAGAAGATTTAAGCAACATTGTAAAGCAGCTAATAGAAAAATCAAATAGCAAAACCTTAGCTTTTTATGCTCCAATGGGTGCTGGTAAAACTACACTTATTAAAGCATTTATTAAGGAGTTAGGCAGTAAGGATAATGTAAGCAGCCCTACATTTGGTCTAGTAAATGAATATGCATTAGAAAATGGAGAATTATTAGCTTATCATTTTGATTTTTACAGACTTGAAGATGAAGTAGAAGCTATGGATATGGGCATAGATGATTATTTAACCTCTGACAGTTGGATATTCATGGAGTGGCCAGAGAAAATACCCAACCTAATTCCGAAAGACGTTCAAGAAATAACTATAGAAATTCTAGATGAGTCAACTCGTAGGCTAAAACTCTCATAACTAGTTGTTATAGCTTTATGGTTTTGTACAAACCTTATATGTAGAAAACGAACATCGTTGAGACCGAATTATTATTGTATTTATTCGATGAAAAACCAAAAAATCGATGTAATGTTCATAAAATCAGATAAAATGCTCATTTTTAACGTTTAAAACATTTTTAATTGTACATTATTTCTTACGTTTGTAGGAGAACAAACTAATGTTTAACCAAAAACCCCTTGAAAATGAAAAACAAAAGAACATTCTTAGCTTCCCTTGCCTTAGGCGTATTTTTATTAGCAATGACTGCTCCAGTTATTGATATTGATAATCAACAATTAAATGTTGATAAAAGGAAGTTGACTAAGAAAATATAATTATTATATTTTTTGAAATAAAAAGAGCAATTTAATTGCTCTTTTTTTATATATAATATTTAGGTATTTACATCGTTAGCATATAGTAATACTATATGTCCCAATGATTAATAAATCTAAAAGAAAAAAAGCTAAAAAAAAGATTTTCCTAGAATCTCTTATAGTTTTCTTTATAGCCATTTCTCCTTTCCTATATAAGACCTATGATTATTTGCCATACGATTCAAATGGTGACATATCTCTTTTCGGTTTTACTTTAGGTGGAAATGGATTTCCTGATGCATCAACATACCTATGGTTTTTGACTTCTAAAATTGTTCCATTATATCTGTTAATATTTTGGTTTTTAACGTCAAGAGATTGGTGGTACCATATTATTATCATTCCAATAGCGATGTATGCATTTCAATTATTTGAAGTATTTTATGATTCCGATCATTATATTGATACTGATAATATATGGTGGATAATACCAATTTGCATGATAACAATACCTTTTGTGTATTTTATTCGTATTAAACTTTATGATAAACATGTACATGGTATAGACTTAGAGGCAATGGAGGCGGAACTTGAAGAATTAAAAGCGAAAGGTTTTGGCAACAAGCATAAATCAACTAATAATGAAGACCTTGAAGCTCCATCTATTTCAGAAGAGTTAAATACCAAACTATCTACAGGTAATATTGAGAACATTTTAAAAGGTTTACAAAATCGCTTGCAAAACTGGCTTCATCTTAAACTTTAGCATTAAACTATCTTTACAGATAGTACAAAACATTCATTTCTTTAAAAATTGTACATTTGAGTTTCAAGTCATTGATTTGAACAACGCATATTTTAGTTATGAACCAACCCACTTCACCCTTTAGCAAACATCAATTAATTCCACAAGAGGAAACCTTAGAGGTTTTACGTCAAAAAGGTGAGCTTTTTATAGGTATTCCGAAAGAAAATCAATATCAAGAAAAAAGAATTTGTTTAACTCCTGATGCAGTTAATGCAATTACAGCAAATGGACATCGTGTTTTAATAGAATCTGGTGCAGGTGAAGGCGCACATTATTCAGATGCAGATTATATTACTGCAGGTGGCGAGATAACAAGAGATACAAAAAAAGTTTTTGCTTGTCCTCTTATTCTAAAAGTGGAGCCTCCTACCCTAACCGAAATAGAATTTATAAATCCGCAAACAACGGTTATTTCTGCGCTTCAAATTAAAACTCAATATAAAGAGTATTTCGAAGAACTTGCCAGAAAAAGAATTACCGCTATTGCTTTTGAATATATTCGTGATGAAGAAGGAAAATACCCAGCTGTAAGGTCTTTAAGTGAAATAGCAGGAATTTCCTCTGTATTAATTGCAGCGGAATTAATGGCTGCAAATAATAACGGTAATGGTTTAATGTTTGGTAACATCAGTGGAGTACCACCTGTAGAAGTTGTTATTATTGGAGCAGGTACAGTTGGAGAGTTCGCCGCGCGTTCAGCTATAGGCATTGGTGCCAATGTAAAGGTCTTTGACAACTCTATCACCAAACTCAGAAATATACAGACCAATTTAAAACAGACCGTTTACACTTCTACTATTCAACCAAAAAATCTACTTAAAGCTTTAAAACGTTGTGATGTAGCTATTGGTGCCACAAGAGGTAAAGACAGGTCTCCAGTAGTGGTTACAAGCACTATGGTAGAGCATATGAAAAAAGGTGCCGTTATCATAGATGTAAGTATTGATACAGGCGGCTGCTTTGAAACTAGCGAGATTACCGATCATAATAAACCTACAAGAAGAAAATTTGATGTAATACATTATGGAGTTCCAAACATACCGTCAAGATATCCAAAAACAGCTTCTGTAAGTATCAGCAATATATTCACTCCGTATTTATTAAAAATTGGTGAAGATGGCGGTTTAGAAAATTCATTACGTTTTGACAAAGGTCTACGTAACGGACTTTATATGTATCATGGTATTCTTACCAACAAATCTGTTGGAGAGTGGTTTGACTTACAATACAGTGATATTAATTTTCTTATTTTTTAGAATACTGAAAGCATTCTTTTTTCTATCCTATAAAAAGACATAATTTTGCATTTTTAATTTTACATAAAACGCATAAATGGATTTTCTTAAAAGGTTAGGTTTTTTCTTGGTAGGTTTATCCATTGGTATTGTATTTCTTACTTTCTTTCTTAAAAAGAAATCTCAAGAAACCGGAGTGTATTTCTGCTATCTTCCTGATTGTAGAACACTAAAAGATATTCGTTCAAAGGCAATGTACTATAGCGATGAAGCAAAGCAAAAACTTCAAGAGTTTCAATTAGACTCTATTGGGGTTACCTATATTTTAACAGAAGGTGATGTTGATTTTGGTAAAAGCGATACTAAATCTGTTCCTTGTAAAACATACATTGTAGAATCTGAATACAAGGAACGAGATTATAGGTTTACCGTAAAAAATTGTAGAGAAAAAGCCACCATTCAGAAAGTGGAACTACAATAAATAAAAATTATATCTTTCTACGCTTTCTTTCTTTTTTCAATAACGATAGCTCTCTACTAGTTTGTCCGGCAACAGAAGTGTTTTCATCCGCTCTTCTAATTAAATAAGGCATTACATCACGTACGGGTCCAAATGGTAAATATTTAGCAACATTATAGCCATTGGCCGCTAAATTATATGAGATATGGTCACTCATTCCATACAACTGCCCAAACCAAACGTGTTCATTATTTTTAGCTATACCTTTTTGCTCCATTAACTCCATTAGACGGTAACAACTATCTTCATTATGCGTACCGGAAAAAATAGATAGAGAATCAAGATTATCTATCATATATTCAATGGTAGCATTAAAATTTTCATCTGTTTCTGCTTTTGTTTTGCATATAGGAGAAGTATACCCTTTTTCTTTGGCTCTTTCATTTTCCTTTTCCATGTATGCACCACGTACAACCTTCATACCTACCAAAAAACCATCTTTTACCGCACGTTCTTGAAGTGCTTTCAAATAAGGTAATCGATCCCATCTGTATGTCTGTAAAGTATTAAATACAATTCTTTTCTTTTTGTTGTATTTACGCATCATATCTTCAGCTAAATCGTCTGCGGCATCTTGCATCCAACTTTCTTCGCCATCTATAAGCAAAGACACCTCTAAGTCGTGCGCTTTTTTACAAACCTTGTCAAACCTATTAACAACACGTTGCCATTCAGCTTGTTCCTTTTTTGTAAGTTCTTTTTTCTCGCTAATTTTTTGATACAACCCAAATCTTCCAAAACCGGTTGGTTTAAAAACTGCATAGGGAATAGCTTCCTTTTCTTTGACAAAGTCTAAAATTGTCAAAATCATTTCGGTAGCCGTGTCAAAAGGGTCTTCTTCTTCCTTACCTTCAACTGAATAATCTAGAACAGAGCAAACTCCTTTTCCCCACATTCGGTCCACTACAGGCAAGCAATCACGTTCATTTACGCCTCCACAAAAATGATCAAACACAGTAGCCCTAATAAGACCTTCTACAGGTAAATGTGCTTTAAAAGCAAAATTGGTAATTACCGAACCCATTTTCACTAATGGTTCATTTGAAATCATTTTAAAAAGAAAATAAGCTCTTTCTAATTCTGAGTCTGATTTTAAAGCAAATGCCGTTGCGGTATTTTCAAATATTTGGTCCATTTTTTAAAATTTCTATAACGATCAAATATAATCACAGAATTTATAATCCTAAGACTAAAAATAACCTTTATTTTGCGGTGAAATAGTAATCAATACTAAGCCATATTTTTAATGGATTCTATAATTTCAGATTCTTACGCAGTACATTTTAAAGAAAAAGCTTTTCAAGCTTTAAATTCTCATTTAGCTCAAAAGAAATATTCTATTGTTTTTATTTTGGTGGATGAAAATACACATGAACTTTGTCTACCAAATTTTATGGCAGAGATTAGTGGTGAATATCAGTTTGAGATTATTGAAATTGAATCCGGTGAAGTAAATAAAAACATTGAAACATGCATAGGTGTTTGGGAAGCTTTATCTGAATTAGGTGCCGACCGAAAAAGCGTTATGATTAACCTTGGTGGTGGCGTATTGACCGATATGGGTGGGTTTATAGCCTCAACTTTTAAAAGAGGAATAGATTTTATAAACGTACCTACTACCCTATTATCTATGGTAGATGCTTCTGTAGGTGGTAAAACGGGAATAGATCTAGGTTCCTTGAAAAATCAGATAGGTGTTATCAACCAACCAGTAATGGTATTAGTTGTGCCAGATTTTCTTGATACTCTTGATAATAGACAAGTACGAAGCGGTTTCGCAGAAATGCTGAAACACGGACTAATCCAAAACACAGCTTACTGGGAAGCCTTAAAAGATGCAGAAAGTTTAGAGGATATGAAAAATCATATTCTAACATCTATTCAGATAAAAAACAAAGTTGTACTTCAAGACCCCACAGAGCAACATATTCGTAAAATTTTGAATTACGGACACACACTTGGTCATGCTATTGAATCTTACTTCTTAGAGAATGAATCTAAAGAAATGCTTTTACATGGTGAAGCAATTGCGATAGGAATGATTTTAGAAGCTTATTTATCAAATAAACTTTTAGGACTAACTAATGAAAGCTTAGAAGATATAAAAACTACATTCTTAAATAGATATGATAAAGTAGAATTTTTGAATGATGATATTGACAACATTCTTAAACTTATGAAGTATGATAAGAAAAATTCGCACGGTAAAGTAAACTTTGTCCTCTTAAAATCTATTGGTGAACCTGAGTTCGATGTAGAAATTCCTGTAGATTTATTCTCAGAAGCTTTCGCTTACTACAAAGTTTAAAAACTTCATATACTCAAACAGGCACTTTCACAACTCTATAAAGCGAAATGTGATTTTAATTGCTAGCTTAGTTATAGATAATCACAACCCTCTATAAATAAATTAGTTATGACCAGACGACTTATTGATTACCGTAAATTAGACCACCAATTAGCAGCACTTTTAATAGAAACTTATCCTTATGGATATGGTGATGAAGACATTATCAGCTTCAAAAATATTAAAGGTGATTATGTTGAAGCTGTAGAGTTAAGAACAGTAGATACATTGTATCTTGTTAAGATAAGTAAAAGCCTTTCTAACTTCATCGCAAATTTTGAAGAGAATATAGAAAAGGAGTTAGAAACCAAAACACCCGAAGAAGTAATGCAATCGGAAGATTTGACGAAAGCAATCTACTTAAATTTTGAGATGGAAAATGAAGAAGAGCTAGATTAACTAAAATAGCGCTCGTTCAATATATTTTCATGATGTTTTTGGTGACCACTTATCACTAAACCTAACGCGGCTACTGACCAAGGAATATCACTAGCAGTACCAGTTCTTTTTAAATGTTCATCTAACATTGTATCGAACAAATTTATTGAGGCGTTACGAACAAAAAGATATTCTTTAAGTATATCTTCTTTGGTTCTTTGATTAGCATTACTTTCAACAACAAATATATTATGATCAAAACCAGGCAATGGGGTTTTATCATTTCTTGATATTCTAAAGGCACGATATTGAAATACCCGCTCAGTATCAATCAAGTGCACCAAAACTTCAGCTACGGTCCATTTGCCTTCTCCGTAACTATATTTAAATTGTTCATCGGTTAAACCATGAACCAAGCCTTTAAAGCTTTCTTTACCATTTTGTAAAGCTGATTTCAAATCATCTTGCTCATCGAGGGTATTTAAATAGGTTTTATAAAAATATTGAAATTCATTTTCCTGTAAATCCTTAACTCTCATTGAATAAAATTTATATAATTAAAAATCAAAAAAGCCCAATTATATAAGATAACCGGGCTTTATTTAAGTTAGTTGAATAACCGTTATTTATAACTCATTAAAAATGGTATGCATCAAACGCTTTTTATCGTTGAAGCTTTCTTCTAATGAAATCATAGTTTCAGTTCTACTAATACCATCAATATCATCAATTTTGAAGATAATGTTTTTGGCATGTGTAGTATCCTTTGCTCTAATTTTACAGAAAATATTAAATTTCCCTGTTGTTATATGTGCTATAGTTACATTAGGTATTTGATTTAAACGCTCAAGAACAAATTTTGTCTGATGTGTTTTTTCAAGAAAAATACCAACATAAGCTATAAAAGCATATCCTAGTTTTACATAATCTAAAGTAAGGGATGATCCTTTTATAATTCCTGCTTCCTCCATTTTCTTAACTCTTACATGCACTGTACCAGCAGATATAAGTAGTTTTTTTGCAATATCGGTAAAAGGAGTTCTGGTGTTGTCAATCAACATATCCAGAATTTGGTGGTCTATTTCGTCTAATTTGACTTTGCCCATAGTTGTAAAATTTTTGCCAAAAATAAAAAATAATCACATTAAATTCATTGAAACTTCGTTTTTTTTATAGAAAACGTAAACAATTTTACCTTTTCAAAGAAAAAAGACAAAGAATATCACGGTTGAAGATTCAATAAATCATTTTCTTTTAACCACTTAAGGTCATTTTCATCGTTGCAATTCAATGTCTTATGCGCATACAATTCTTTAGGTTCCTTTTCAAACACATGTAATTCTGGCCTAAACTCAACTTTGCCCTTATTTAAAACCTCTTTATATTGTATCGCAACCGCTTTACTATTGGTTAAATGATTAGAAATAAAGTCATCATTCTTAATTATTACATCTACAAACTGTTTTCCATTTTCGGGAATAGATAGGTACTGCTCTATACTATAATCTGAAATTGTGTTGTTTAAAAGAGTAGAAACACCTTTTAAAAGAGCCTTAAATATGAAAGCTCTTGTTTTCTCTCTATTATAATCTTCATGATAATGACCAGCTTCAAATAAAATAGTAGGGGTTTTACTCATTTGAAAAGCATCACCAACACAATTAGCATTAAAACCATCATCATACCTACCTACTTGACCGGGAATCTCTTCTTGCAACCTATTATTCATAGCTGCAATTAATTGCATACTTAATTCTCGTGATGGAGAATTGTTACGTTCCTTGTCAAAAGCTGGAGCCAAAAAAGAAACTGTAGCAGGCTTGTTAGTTTCCCCAACATTAAAAATAGTTCGCTGATCATGTAAATTAAAGCAGAAGTATGGTTCAAAATCTTGAAAGACCTTTCTTAGCACACGACTCTCTGGTTGTGATAAATCTTGCGCATCCCTATTAAGATCAATTTTATTAGCATTGACTCTCGTATAATCTCGAGCTCCATCAGGATTTAAAATCGGAATAATTTTTAATGTACATGCGTTTGAAATATCAGATACTTCTGCAACATTCCGTTTTAAATAATTTAATAAATCAATTACAGCCTTCGTTGTCGTAGATTCATTACCGTGCATTTGAGACCACATTAAAATACGTTTTGGTCCATTGCCAAACGTTATGCTTTTAATTGATTCTCCACGTACAGACTCCCCTACTTTTTCGATTTTAAAAGTGCTGGGCAGGCCATTTATAAATTCATCTATATGGTCATACGTAATATATCTCCCTAAAATATTAGAAACATAAATCTCACTATAATTTGATTCCTTCATTTTCACTCAACTTTTATAAATGCAAAAATACTACAGCCTTAGTTTACAATTGTAAACATTTTCAAATGAAATTAAACTGAACACAAGCTTCCTTAGTTTACAAAATTAACTTTTTTAATAATTTTGGTATTAAAATGTTTTAAATCAGTGTGTTATAATATTTTATTTAAACCAAAACTTGATAAATGACACCTGTATAACACCTATTTATTAAACTTATAACAGAACTAGATTAAAGAATATATTAACTTTGTAAACATGCTAGACACCACATCTTTTATATTAAGGTTAAAGACAATTTTAGCTCACAAGGAACTTTCATCGGCTGCATTCGCAGATTTAATAGATGTTCAACGATCAAGTATTTCACATTTATTAAACGGCAGAAATAAACCCAGCTTAGAGTTCATTATGAAAATTGATGAAGCATTTTCTGAAGTCGATTTGCAATGGCTGCTGTACGGTGAAGGTGACTTCCCCAAGTCTGAAAATAAAAATCAAATTCATTCTTCGAATAACAAAAATCAATTTGAACATAATTCTAATCATAAAACACTTGAACGAATAGTCATGTTTTACACTGACGGAACATTTAAAACATACACAGAGAAATAAATTTCTCTCAGCATAGAAACTATTCTATCCATTTCATCATTACTTCACTCCTATTTTCATTATTTTGCAATATGATGAAAAACTTATTATCTACAGCAGCTTTATGCATATTCCTAGCTTCTTGTTATCAACCTGAACGCGAATGTGAAAAATATAAAACAGGAACTTTTAAATTCACTTACGAAGTTGACGGTGTAGAAAAAGAGGGCAAATTTGCCAGAAGCGAAGACTACAGTGTAGATTATTATGAGAATAAAATTGACAGCGCTACCGTCCGCTGGTTTAACGATTGCGAATTTGTTCTACAAGATATCCACAGCAAAACAGCCATACATTATAAAATAATAAGCACAACGGACTCTTCGTACACCTTTGAATATAAAAGTGCAGTAAAAGACCCTAATAAGAAGCTTGTAGTTAAAACCGGAACTGCTATAAAAATCAACTAACCATGTTCGAAATTTTCACAAATCCAGATGCTTGGATCGCTTTGCTCACATTAACTTTTCTAGAAATTGTATTAGGAATAGATAATATAATTTTCATATCAATTGCAGCAGGAAAGCTTGAGCCCAACCAAAGAAAAAAGGCGACAAGCTTAGGATTGGTTCTAGCCATGGCAATGCGAATTGTATTGCTCTTTGGTATATCATTACTTACATCAATGAAAAAACCTTTTTGGGTATTTGATAGCGATTGGATTAGCGGAGGAATTAGCGGACAAGGAATAATCTTATTTCTCGGTGGTTTATTTTTACTCTATAAAAGCACCAAGGAAATTCATGAAAAAGTAGAAGATAAAGGACATGATGAGCGCGAAGTAAAAAAAGCCAGATCAACCTCATTAACTAATGCCATACTTCAAATAACCGTAATAAACATAGTATTCTCTTTTGATTCTATACTTACCGCTATTGGTATGACTAACGGAATATCGCCCAATCCTAATGATGCCCTTGTGCTAATGATTGTAGCTGTAGTAATATCTGTAATTATAATGATGCTATTCGCAAACCCTGTTGGAGAGTTTGTAAATAGACATCCATCAATTCAAATATTAGGATTGTCATTTTTAATTCTAATTGGCTTTATGTTAATAGCAGAATCTGCACATCTAAGCCATTTGGTTGTATTTGGTAATGAAGCAGGTACAATACCTAAAGGCTACCTATACTTTACTATTGCCTTTTCTTTAATGGTAGAATTTTTTGATTTACGAATGAAGAAGAATAAAAAAAACGTTGGGGAAATAGAGGAATAAATTTACTTTTCATCAACCACTTAAGCCCCTTGTAATCAATTGTTTCACGATTGCTTTACAAGGGGCTTTTATGTATCTTGGTTACACCATTCAACTTTTAACCAAGAACAATCATGAAAGACAACAAAAAGATAAATCCAGCTAAAATTAACCGACGCAGTTTTGTGAAAAAATCTGCCTTGGCAAGTTCTATTTTTATAGTACCAAGACATGTATTAGGCGGACCTGGGTTTATATCCCCTAGCGACCGTTTAAACATTGCCGCTATTGGAGCCGGAGGAAAAGGTATTAGCGATATAAAGAACGCATCTGTTAATGGTAGAGAGCGTGTAGCAGCTTTATGTGATGTAGATTTTTCAGGAAGTGCGGCAAAAAGCATTGAAAACTTCCCAAAGGCAAAATTATATGATGATTTTAGGGTAATGTTAGACAAGAAGAAAAACATAGATGCCGTAACAATTTCTACGCCAGATCATATACATGGTCCCGCAGCAAAATGGGCTATGGAGCGCGGCATACATGTTTACGTGCAAAAACCCATGACACATAACATTAAAGAAGCCAGAGCGCTAACCCAAATGGCAAGAACCAACAAAATTGTCACTCAAATGGGAAATCAAGGCGGATCCAATCCACTTCTTGGTATGGTGCAACAATGGATAGATGAGGATAAAATAGGTGCGGTATCAAAAGTACAAGTATGGACCAATAGACCCGTTTGGCCGCAAGGAATTGAAATGCCCAAACCAGATGCAAGCCTTAAACCCGATGCTCTAAATTGGGACTTATGGCTAGGACCTGCAACCGAAAGGGAATTTGTACCCAACCTACACCCTTTTAATTGGAGAGGTTGGTGGGATTTTGGAACAGGAGCCCTTGGCGATGTTGGCTGCCACTTAATAGATATACCTTTTAGAACATTAAATTTAAAGTACCCTACGGATGCAGAATGTAGTGTTGCATCAGTATTTTCAAAAATGTGGACCCCAGATTACTACCCAGAAGGCTGTCCCCCTTCTTCTTTCATAACCTTGCACTTTAATGCTACAGACAAATCAAAATCACCTATTGAAATGACATGGAGCGATGGTGGTATCCGTCCATCACATCCAGACATTATTCCTGCAAATGATGATATAGGCGGCAAAGAAAGTGCTAACGGTGTATTAATCATTGGTGAAAAAGGAATCATCTCCACTAATATTAACGATAGCTCTCCTTTAATGCCAAAATTATATCTTAACGATGGAACCACTGAGTTTGGACCTGAAGTCGAAGAGAATTTAGAGCCAGAGTATGGCCATCAACGTAAATGGATAGACGCTTGTAAAGCCGGTTTTGGCAGTGATGAGCACCTAAATCTAACATCCTCTTTTGATTACGCCGGACCAATGACAGAAACAGTACTTATGGGTAATTTAGCGATTAGAAGTTACATGCTTCAACGAGAGAATTCTGAAGGTGCTATGGAATTCTTTGCTCGTAAAAAACTACTGTGGGATGGAGAAAATATGAGAATAACGAATATGGAAGAAGCCAACCTATTTGTTGGTAGAACATATAGAAAAGGTTGGGAAGTTTAAAATCTAATATAAATAATGCGCATAAAAAAGGGAGGCTTTCAGCCTCCCTTTTTTATATAAATTAATCAACCTTAATTCGGTCTATTAAAAGCAACCTTTGGGTTTGCTTCTTTTTGTTCTTTAAACAAGCGTTGTTGCTGCTTTACGGTCATTGTACTACCATCATGACTCCAGCCTGGAGGTCCAAAAATGTACATTAATTTATGACTTAACTTTTTAGACTTTTTTACATCTGCCCAAATATCTTTAAACTCATGCGTAAGTATTACGATAGGGTTGTTAGAATTAGGCGCATGAATAACACCAAATTTCACATCAATCTCTTCATCATACTCTTTCCAGGTTCCAAAAATCTTATCGAAAAAGTTTAAAAAACCACCGTGATTCTTATCTAAATACTCCACATTTTGAGCGTGGTGCACTTGATGCATTGTATGTGTATTGAATATTTTTTCAATGAATCCCATTTTGGGTACATACTGAGAATGTAGCTGAAATTGCCAAAAAGATTCAATTGCCAAACAAACCACTACCATTTCTACCGGAAATCCAATGATAGGCATCCATACATAGAAAAAAGGCTTGTACAATAAGGTAAACCATCCATTACGGATTGCAGTACCAAGATTAAAGTTATCCGAAGAATGATGTACTATATGTGCTGCCCAAAGAATACGAATTTCATGATTTGCTCGATGGAACCAATAATAGGTAAAATCATCCGCTAATTGACACAGTAACCAAACGTACCATGCATAGCCAAACGATTTATAGCCCATTATGTTAGTTCTAACCCCATCTACCATAGGATTGAAAAACTCATAAGCATATTCAAAAAGAACAACTAACAAAATAACTTTTAATAAAGGTCCAATAATTGCCGAGCCAATACCCATTACACTACTAGCAGCAAAATCTTTCCAATCATAAAGATCATCATCTCCATGGGTTTTGCTGTAGGTTAATTCTAATAAAATAAAAGCAATGAAAGCCGGTGCACCGTATACCAGCGGGTTAGTAAAATCCATTAATTCAAAATTTTTGTAAAGGTAGTTATAAAACCAACTATTCTTTAAAGTTGTCTAATCTTAACTCTCTATATTGAAATAAGGCATCTCAATAATTAAACAGTTATTCTTATTTCTTTCCTTTTAATATAGCATTCTGTTCTTTTAGCAATTTTTCCATACTTGACAACAATACTATGTTCTTAGGTGTTTCAACTTCCTTATTCGTAGGGTCTTCTGACTTTTCCTTAAACCTATTTATAAATTTCACCATTACAAAAATGGTAAATGCAATTATTCCAAAATCAATTAAGGACTCTATTAATTCTCCATAACCTATCGCTACCTCTTCAACCTTTTCGCCCGCCTCTCTAAGAATCCATTTCTTATTGGAAAGATTAACATCGTCAGTTAATAAGGAAAGCGGGGGCATAATAATAGCGGAAACAATTGTACTAACCACTTTGTTAAACGCAGTACCGATTATTATACCTACTGCGAGATCGATCATATTGCCCTTGATGGCAAAATTCTTAAACTCTTGAAAAAAATTCTTCATAAAAACGACTAATCAAATAATGTAGGTTCATCTGCCGAAGGGTCTTTCCCATCCTTCGATTTTTCATTTTCATCGTTAGATGTTAGAGACTCCTCATCTACTACCTCTATATTCTCAGGTTGTTCAGGCGCTACCGGCTCAAAAGGCAAAGGCTCCAGTAAATTGATGTTTTTCACCTTTTCAGTAATGAATTGATTACCTAAAGCTTTTATTCCTTTAACCGATATAAAATCTTCAATATCAACAGATTCATTTTCTTTAGCATCCCTACCTCTTGGTTTAGGAAATTCAATTTCAACCATTGGTCTCCAATCTGTTGAAACCAACTCTAAATATGATTTTGGATGTTCAGAAATAAATGATTCCTCTTTATTTTCGCTTTCCACCAAGAACCTTTTTACATAAAAACGTTCTTTTTCACCTTCCCAATAAATAGCCGAAATTGGTTTTTCAGGTATCCATTTTTCCAATACGATCATATCATCATCAAAGTGAGAAGTCAACACAGGTAAAAATGTCTTAACGACCCCTTTCTGATTAATCACCAATAAAAGATCATCACCTTTAAATTCACCTAACAACTCACCCCTTCCATCAACATTCAATCTACGTACAACATCATCGAACCAAATCTTCCTTGGCTTTAATGTAGATACACCTTTCTCCTTTAACTCAATTCGTTTTACAGAATACTTAGTGACTATATTACCTTTAGAAGCTCTTCCTTTAATAAGAACATCAGAGAAATCTATATCCCATTTCAGTTTTTTAATACTACCCACTTGACGAAGTAAAACAGTAATAACTTCTGCTTCTCCGTTAGGGTTGGCAGTGAAATACAATACTTGGGAACCAGCTTTTCCTGTAGTTAAATCATAAAGTCTATCTCTAGTAATACTCGTAACATTAAATCGCTTTATGTACGTTGCACCGCCCTTACCATCTTTATAAACTAAATTATAAGTAGTACGCTTATCTTTCTTCTTAAATACGGCTACGTGAATAATTCCCTTACCCACAAAAATTTTAGAATCAACTTTTGACACCATCATTTTACCCTCATTGGTAATAACAATAATATCATCAATATCACTACAGTCCGTTACATATTCGTCTTTCTTTAAAGAAGTGCCAACGAAGCCTTCTTCCCTATTTACATAGAGCTTGGTATTCCTTATAGCTACTTTAGTAGCTTCAATATCATCAAAAATTCTAATTTCGGTTAAACGTCCTCTTTCCTTACCGTAAGTTTCCTTAAGATTTTTGAAATAATTTATTGCAAACTCAATCAGGTTCGCCAAATGATGTTTTACCTCTGCAATTCGCTCTTGAAGACTTTCTAAATATTGCTGTGCTTTGTCCAAATCGAATTTAGAAATCCTCTTAATACGTATTTCTGTAAGCCTGGTAATATCCTCCTCTGTAACGGCTCGTTTTAAATGTTTAGTAAAAGGTGCTAAACCTTTATCTATTGCCTTGATAACGCCTTCCCAAGTCTCCTCTTCTTCAATATCACGGTAGATACGATTTTCAATAAAAATTCGCTCTAAAGAAGCAAAATGCCAATGCTCTTCCAATTCCTTCAATTGAATCTCTAACTCTCGCTTTAACAATTCCACTGTTGAATCAGTAGACCTTTTAAGCATTTCCGTAACACCGATAAACAATGGCTTATTATCTTCTATAATACAACCAAGCGGTGAAATTGAAGATTCGCAAGCGGTAAAAGCATAAAGGGCATCTATTGTTTTATCTGGTGATATCCCAGAAGGAAGATGTATTAAAATCTCAACATCTGCCGCTGTGTTATCCTCAATTTTTTTAATTTTTATCTTGCCCTTATCATTGGCCTTTAAAATAGAATCTATTAAACTACCAGTATTAGTACCATATGGTATTTCATTGATTACTAGCGTATTCTTATCTAATTGAGCGATCTTTGCACGAACTCGTATTTTACCACCTCTTAGTCCATCATTATAGTTTGTAACATCTATAATACCTGCTGTTGGAAAATCTGGATAAATCTTAAATCGCTGTCCTTTTAGGTGTTTGATTGAAGCATCAATTAGCTCTACAAAATTATGCGAAAGTACTTTGGTAGATAAACCAACGGCAATACCTTCTGCACCTTGTGCCAGTAACAGAGGAAATTTAACTGGAAGATTTACAGGCTCTTTCTTTCTACCATCATAGGATGATTGCCATTCTGTAATTTTAGGGCTAAAAATAACCTCTAAAGCAAATTTAGAGAGTCTAGCCTCAATATACCTAGATGCAGCTGCACGATCTCCTGTTAGAATGTTACCCCAGTTTCCTTGAGTGTCTATCAGCAAATCCTTTTGACCAATTTGCACCATAGCATCAGCAATACTAGCATCACCATGTGGGTGGTACTGCATTGTATGACCTACAACATTGGCTACCTTGTTATATCTACCATCATCCAACTCCTTTAAGGAGTGCATAATTCTACGTTGAACAGGTTTAAAACCATCTTCGATAGCTGGTACAGCACGTTCTAAAATAACATAAGAAGCATAGTCAAGAAACCAATCCTTATACATACCAGATACTCTTGTTAGAGCATCGGTCGGTTCCGCATCAACATTATTATCCTCTGAAAGATTATCGTTATTCTCCTCGTTTAAATCGTCATTTTCTTCCATTCAGAAGCAATCGTATTTACTTAGTTTATATTACTTTATCTTCAATTAAATCAACCTCTACTTTAAGATTGTTAATTATAAATTTTTGTCTATCTGGCGTATTTTTTCCCATATAGAAACTCAACAATTCTTCAATAGACATTGCCTTGTCTAACATTATTGGCTCAAGACGTATATCTTCACCAATAAAGTGCCTAAACTCATCTGGAGAAATTTCACCCAAACCTTTAAATCGAGTTATCTCTGGTTTGCCAGTTAATTTATTAATTGCCATTTGTCGCTCTTCATCGCTGTAACAATAAATAGTTTCTTTCTTATTTCGCACCCTAAACAAAGGTGTTTGCAAAATGTACAAATGATTTTCTTTAATCAACTCTGGAAAAAATTGCAAAAAGAAAGTAATCAACAACAACCTTATATGCATACCATCAACATCGGCATCGGTAGCTATTATGATATTATTATATCTTAAATCTTCAATTGACTCTTCTATATTTAATGCAGCTTGCAGTAAATTAAACTCTTCATTCTCATAAACTATCTTTTTAGTCATTCCATAAGAATTTAAAGGCTTACCCTTTAAACTAAAAACAGCTTGTGTATTTACATCTCTAGATTTGGTAATTGAACCAGAAGCTGAATCTCCCTCAGTAATAAAAAGAGAACTTTCTAATCTACGATCATGCTTTATATCACTTAAGTGAACTCTACAATCTCTAAGTTTTTTATTATGAAGGTTAGATTTTTTAGCCCTATCCCTTGCCAATTTACGAATACCAGAAAGTTCTTTTCGCTCTTTCTCGGCCATCATAATTTTTCTCTGAAGCTTATCGGCCGTGTCTGAATTCTTATGCAGATAGTTATCTAAATACTTACCAACAAAATCATTGATATATGTACGAACAGTTGGCAAATTACCACCCATGTCCGTAGAGCCCAATTTTGTTTTAGTTTGACTTTCAAATACAGGTTCCATCACTTTTAAGGCGATGGCAGAAATGATAGATTTCCGAATATCGGAAGCTTCATAATTCTTTCCGTAAAAATCACGAATTGTTTTTACGATTGCCTCTCTAAATGCAGCTTGGTGTGTACCTCCATGAGTTGTATGTTGTCCATTAACAAACGAATGATATTCCTCACTATATTGTGTTCTACTATGGGTTATAGCAATTTCGATATCTTCTCCTTTCAGATGGATAATAGGATAAAGCATATCATCCATATTATTATTATCCTCAAGAAGATCACGTAATCCATTTTCAGAGAAAAACTTTTCACCATTAAAAACAATGGTTAATCCAGGATTTAGATACACATAGTTTTTAAGCATGCGCTCTACATACTCATTTCTAAACTTGTAATTTTTAAAAATAGCTTCATCAGGTATAAATGTAACTTTGGTACCTTTTCTTTTTGAGGATTCTTCAGGACCAACCTCGTTCTCTAAATTACCCGAACTAAATTGAGCCGTTTTAACCTGGTTATCTCGTGATGATTGAACTTCAAAAAAACTGGACAATGCATTTACTGCCTTTGTACCAACTCCGTTTAAACCAACAGATTTTTTAAAAGCACGACTATCGTACTTACCACCCGTATTCATTTTAGAAACTACATCTACTACTTTACCAAGTGGAATACCACGACCATAATCTCTTACTTTAACCACTTTATCCTTAATAGATATTTCTATGGTTTTGCCAGCACCCATTACAAACTCATCTATACAGTTATCTATTACTTCTTTTAAAAGTATATAAATACCATCATCTGCAGAAGAACCATCTCCTAATTTACCAATGTACATACCGGGCCTTAATCGGATATGTTCTTTCCAATCAAGCGAGCGTATGTTATCTTCGGTATATTTAGTAGTGTCTTGGGACATTTTAAAAAGTTTATGAAAGTTGCGCTAAAGATAGCACCACTCGGCAAAAGATAAAACCCCTATCTGTTAAAGTAATTAACAATAAGTTTTGTTTTATTGTTGATAGCTCTGATAATCATTCTCAAATTTTAATTAGAGATATTCAAAAAGAACTTTTAAATGATGATATGTATCATAGGAATTATTTTGTCCTTTTTATATCTTTAAACTAGATTTTGAATACCTATGGAATTTATTGATTATTACAAAATTCTAGAAATAGACAAGAAAGCCTCACAAGCCGATATTAAAAAGGCATACCGAAAATTGGCACGCAAACTTCATCCAGATTTAAATCCGAATGATAAAACTGCGCAAGAAAAATTTCAACGGATAAATGAAGCTAACGAAGTATTGAGCGACCCTGAGAAAAGAAAAAAGTATGACCAGTACGGTAAGGATTGGGAACATGCCGATGCTTATGAGGAAGCCAAACGAAATCAACGTAGCTCTTCTTCAGGAAATCGTGGCGGTTACACCAGGTCAAGCGGAACGAATGAAGACTTTTCAGATTTCTTCGAATCAATGTTCGGCGGTGGCGGTGGTGGTTTTGGTGGCGGAGGCAGAAGAACTTCTCAATTTAAAGGTCAAGACCTAAATGCAACTCTAAAATTAAATTTGCGTGATATTTTAGAGGATCAAAAACAAACTCTTGATCTTGGTTCTAAAAAAATTAGAATAACCATCCCTGCCGGGGTGGAAGATGGACAAACCATTAAAATAAGCGGTTATGGAGGTGATGGAGCAAATGGAGGACCAAAAGGCGATTTATACTTAACCTTTGAAATTAATAATAACACTAACTTTAAACGAGTAGGAAATGATTTATATAAAAATGAATCCATATCCTTATATGACGCTATACTAGGAAGCTCCATAGAAGTAGAAACCTTAACAGGAAAAGTAAAACTGAAGGTAAAACCCGAAACCCAGAACGACACTAAAGTGAAATTAAAAGGAAAGGGAATGCCTGTTTACAAGAAAAAAGGTGTTCATGGAAATCTTTATATTACTTACAAAGTAACAATGCCTACCAACCTTTCAGATAAAGAGAAACAATTATTCAAACAACTTTCAGAATTACGATAGTATGGATTCAGAAAACTATATACAAATAGAGCTGTATTGCAAACGGACACAAACGCCTGTTGAATTTATAGACGACCTTCTAGAATTTGAAATGATAGAGGTACAGCAAATTGAAGACAAAAAATATGTTGAACCCCAGTATATTGTTGAAATAGAACGTATATACAGATTACGCAATGAACTAGGAATAAATATGGAAGGCATAGACACCATAAACCATATGTTAGAGAAAGTCAACCGATTAGAACAAGAATTAAAATTGTTGCGAGATCGGTTGACTATTTACGAGCACTAGACGTTAAAACGGAAATGCATAACATCTCCATCCTTAACGATGTACTCCTTACCTTCTACTCTCATTTTACCGGCTTCTTTTACTTTTGCCTCACTACCAAAAGTAACATAGTCATCATAAGCGATAACTTCAGCTCTAATAAAACCTTTTTCAAAATCTGTATGAATAACTCCCGCTGCTTGCGGTGCAGTTGCGCCAACAGGTATAGTCCAGGCACGAACTTCTTTTACACCAGCCGTGAAATAAGTTTCCAAATCTAATAATTTGTATGCTCCACGAATTAATTTAGCGGAACCAGGCTCTTCCAAACCTAAATCTTCTAAAAACATTTGACGCTCCTCATACGTTTCTAATTCCGTAATATCAGCTTCAGTACCAACAGCCAAGAAAATAACTTCTGCATTTTCAGCTGCAACCATTTCCTTTACTTTTTCTACATAAGCATTACCAGTAACTGCTCCATCTTCATCAACGTTACAAACGTACATAACCGGTTTATCTGTAATAAATTGAAGAGGCTTAACGAATTCAATTCTAGATTCCTCATCAATTTTAATTGCCCTAACAGATGTCCCTGCCTCAAGTCCAGTTTTAATTGCTAGTAAAACCGCCTCTTCTTTTTGAGCTTCTTTATTACCCGTTCTAGCAGCTCTTTTAACTTTCTCTAGTTTCTTGTCAACGGTCTCCAAATCTTTCAACTGAAGCTCCATATCTATAGTTTCCTTATCTCTAATAGGATTTACATTACCATCAACATGAACAATGTTGTCATTATCAAAACAACGAAGTACATGTAATATAGCATCCGTTTCCCTAATGTTTCCTAAAAACTGATTTCCTAATCCTTCTCCCTTACTAGCACCTTTTACAAGTCCCGCTATATCAACAATCTCAACTGTTGCTGGCAAAACCCTTTCTGGATTCACTAATTCTTCTAATTTCTCTAATCTTGAGTCCGGCACATTCACCACACCTATATTTGGCTCAATAGTACAAAATGGAAAATTTGCACTTTGTGCTTTCGCATTAGACAAACAATTAAAAAGTGTTGATTTACCTACGTTTGGTAATCCTACAATACCTGCTTTCATAATTAAGAATATTTCGAGGATGCAAATATAGTTTTTACTTAAATATTTTACGCTCAAAATCGCAGTATAACTTTTTTGAAATTTTATACACTTTATTTATATAATACTCAAATATTTTAGACGTAGGATAGTTAAAATATCTAATTTTAACATATTTTAAGAATTATTTCTTACTTTGGCGGTAGAACATGTGAAATTTATGGAACTTCATTCAGATGAAACAATATGGTATTTCTTTAAAAAAGGCGAGGCTAACGGCTTTAGTCTACTTTTTAAAAAATACTACCCACAATTACATGTATATGGTTTAAAGTTGAGCAACAACCAAGAAATCACAGAAGATTGCCTTCAAAACTTTTTTATTCAATTATTTGAAGATCGGGAAAAAGAAAATTCAATTAAAAACCTTAAAGCATACTTATTTGTATCCTTTAAAAGAAGGTTAATTAAACAACTTCAAAAAAATCAAAAAAACCTTCCAATATCTGAAGCGCAACTTTTTAAAACAAACTTTACTTTTTCTGCTGAAGAGATTTCCATACATCAGGAGATACAGTTTCTTTGTACCTCTACCCTAGCCAACTTAATTAACAACCTTTCTCCAAGACAAAAAGAAGTTCTTTATTTAAAATATTATAGTGGAATGAATAGCTCTGACATTGCAGAAGTAATGGATATGAACTACCAAAGTGTTTTAAATGTACTACAAAAAGCATTATCAAAACTTCGAAAAGCATCTGAAAATCAACAAATTAAAAATATTTTAAAAAAAAGTTGAAAATAGTAGGGTATATTTTTAAGAATTAAAACTCTTATAAATGGAACACCTTACTAAATGGACAACAAACACAAATTCGATTTACAGTATTTCTTAACAGATGCGTCATTTAAAAATTGGGCAAAAGGTCTAAACAAAAATGATATTACGTATTGGAATAATTGGATACAAAGCCACCCAGAATATTTAGAAACTGTCGAGAATGCCAAATCGATAGTTACAGGAATTAATTTTAATCAAAATTATCCTAGTAGCGATAAAGTAAATAATGCACTTTCAGAAATTTTACCTAAACTAGATATTGATTCCTCTACAAATAAGAAAACAAAAAAATCACGATCATTAAACAGTGTAATTTTTACCAGTGCAGCTGCTGTATTACTAGTACTTATCAGTTATACAAGCTTTGCATATTTCACAAATCAATCCACAACAATTCACAAAACTAATTTTGGGGAAATTATAGATTTAAAATTACCGGATGGCACATCAGTAGTTCTTAATGGTAATTCTGAAATCTCTTACGAAAATGACAATCCAAGATTATTACACCTAAAAGGGGAAGCCTATTTTAAGGTAAAACCAATACCTAGTACAAATGCTAAATTTTGGGTAGTAACAAACGATTTAAAAGTCGAAGTACTGGGCACTCAATTTCACGTGAACACTAGAAAGCAAAAAACAAATGTAGTACTTGATGAAGGTTCTATTCACTTAGAATTCAAAAATGGAGAAGTAACTAAAATGATACCTGGCGAAATGGTGTCATTCTCAAATGATAGTGAAAAACTAGTACACAAAAAAGTAGATATTAAAACTCCCTACGCACTCTGGCGTGGTGGCACCTATGCCTTTAACGAGATTCCACTTGAAGATGTCATGCTCAATCTAGAATCAACATACGGACTTGAAGTAGAATATTCATCAGACTCCTTAAAACAAATTCCTATTTCAGGTGGTATACCAAACCAGAATCTAAAAATATGTATTGCAGCTATAGAAAAGGCTACAGGAACTAGAATTATTAACAAAGGAAATATATTACGAGTACAAGAAAACCCTATTTATTAACTAAACTATTTATTTATGAGAACGAACAAACTAATGAGATTGCTGCTTGCAGTAATGCTTTTTTCAAGCATCACCAGTGCAACGGCAGCTAATGAACTCAAGGAAAACGTGACCCTTAGCGAATTTCTAAATGAGATCAGCGCAAAACACGAAGTGTTTTTTACATACAATCCAACGTTGGTGTCAACAACAAGTCTAAATCCTGAGGAGTATAAATTTCCTGTTTTAGACAAAATCATTAATAAACTAGAACGCAAGACTAGTTTTGATTTTGAATACCTTGGTAACAAATATTATGTGGTTTACCATAAAAAGCCTGAAAGAGCAAAGGTTTTAAAAATCAATTCTACTGTTAATGGAATTTCTGCTACGACATTAAACAAAGTTGTACAAAATAGCATTTCTGGTAAGGTAACAGATGATTCTGGTATGCCTTTAGCAGGAGTTAACATTTTAGAAAAAGGTACTACAAATGGTACTACTTCAGATTTTGATGGTAACTATACTATAAACATAACAGATGACACAAAATTAGTATTTAGTTATATTGGTTTTGCAACACAGGAAATCTCAACACTAGGTAAGAACGTAATCAATGTTCAACTATCTGAAGGAATGCAGTTAGATGAATTTATTGTTGTTGGTTCTCGTACCGCTCCAAGAAGTAATGCTGACACTCCTTTACCCGTTGATGTTATTGGTGCTAAAGATTTGAGTTCAACTGGTCAAGCTACTTTTGATAAAGCTTTACAGTACAGAATACCATCTTTTAATACCGTACAAACTCCGGTTAACGATGCAACTTCTTTATTAGATCCATATGAAATTAGAAACATGGGTCCTTCAAGAACATTAATATTAATTAACGGTAAGCGTAAAAACTTAAGTGCTCTATTATATACACAAACATCTCCAGGACGTGGTGAAACAGGTGCTGATATATCTGCAATACCAACAGATGCGATAAAAAGAGTTGAAATCTTACGCGATGGTGCTTCCGCTCAGTATGGTTCTGATGCAATTGCAGGTGTAATGAACATTATATTAAAAGATTCTCCTAACGAAGGTTCTGCAACAGTAAGAACAGGAATCACTTCTGAAGGTGATGGCGAAATGTTCGGTGTTGCTTTAAACAATGGTTCATCTATAGGTGAGGACAAAGGTTTTATAAATTATACTATTGACCTTTCAAAAGTAAATCAAGCAAATAGACCAGGTACGGTAAATGCTGCAGGTGAAGCGGCTGATTTTGGTGCTTCTATAGCAGATGTACAAGAGTTCTTATCTAGAAGACCTGATGCTGGAAATATAAATGGTTCTCCAGAAACAGCAGCAGCTAAATTTTCTGTTAACCTCGGTTATGACTTAAGTGAAAATACTTCTATGTATGGTAATGCGGCTTATGTATACAAGGCTGTAAATAGTTTTGCTAATTATAGAACACCGTATTGGAGAACTGTAGATGATTTTCCATATTTAGCTGACTTTTTCCCAGGAGACAATCCAAATACAGCTGGTGGATATGATGGCTATGTACCAACATTTGAAGGTGAGTTGAGTGATTATAATGCAACAATAGGCTTTAAGTCCGTTATTAACGATTGGAATCTTGATGCAAGTTTTACAACTGGTGGTAATACTCAAACGTATAAGGTAAACAATACGCACAACAGAAATGTTGTTTATTCTCCTTCAACTTGGGTTGATGCAAATGGAAATGGTGTTGTTGATGATGGTGAAATTACAGAAGGTTCTGAACTATACAGAGAAAATAGTCAGCAATCATTTGATCCAGGAGGAACAAAGTTTTCTCACAATGTAGGTAACATTGATATATCAAGATTACTTTCTGATAAAGTAAGTATTGGTGTTGGTGCTGAGTTCAGAACTGAAACTTTTGAAGTAATTGAAGGTGAGTTAGCTTCTTATGATGGTGGTGGTGCAGATTCATTTGCAGGTGCTTCTCCTCAAAATGCAGGTAAATTCAACCGTTACAATATTGGTGGATACTTAAGTTTAGATTATGATGTAACAGATGCCTTCCTTTTAAGTGGTACTGTAAGAACTGAAAACTATTCTGATTTCGGTAATGCTTTTGTTTACAAATTCAGTTCACGTTATAAAGTTAGTGATGCATTCACATTAAGAGGGTCTATATCTTCAGGATTTAGAGCTCCTACCCTACACCAGATTTACACTCAGAAAGCTCAATATAGCTTTGTACCTGGACAAGGTATTCAAGTTGGTGGTTTAATAAATAATGTATCTACACAAGCTAAATTATTAGGAATTCCACAATTAGATGCTGAAACATCAACCAACTTTACAATTGGTTTTGGTGGTAAAATTGATAACAAATTCAGTTATACATTTGATTACTACAATATAGCAGTAAAAGACAGAATTGTTTTAGGTTCTGAGATAGGTCCAAGTGGTGATGCAACAAACCCGCTTGACATCTTGTTAACTAACAATAACTTGAGTGATGTAAGTTTCTTTTCAAATGCAATAGATACTAAAACTTCGGGTATTGATGTGGTTCTTGCGTATAAAGGAATAGAAATTGGTGAAGGAAATTTAGATTTGAATTTATCTGGTAACTACACTATTCAAAATGAAAGAGATGGAGCTGTAAAAGATGTACCATTAGTAGCTAACTCTGGTCAATCTGTTGTAAACGAAACTCAAGAAGCTTTGTTCTTTACATCTAGACCAGAAACTAAATGGATTTTAGGAGCTAACTATGATATTAACAAATTCGGTTTCTCTCTTAATAATACATATTTCGGTAAAACAACATTTCAACAACAAGGTTTAGACAATAATCTATTCACTGAATTTACTCCAAAGATTGTAACTGATTTAGGTATTAATTTTAGTGCAACAGATAAATTGACATTAGCGTTAAACATTAATAATTTATTGAATGTTTTACCTGAATGGAGCTTTAAGTCTAAAAACGCTGCAGGTGATGCTATTTTAGCTGATGCTGCTCAGACTCAAAACCAATCTAACTTAATAACTTTCAACCAACGTTATTCTCAAATGACGTATGATGGTTATCACTTTAGCCAATTAGGTACAATGTTCAACTTATCATTGAATTATAAATTTTAGTTTGATTTAGTTTATTTAAAAAAAAAGCTACCTATTAATTTAGGTAGCTTTTTTGTTTTAGTACAAATATGTTGAGTTCTTTCAATATAAATAAAATCAATTAACGAACAATTTCCACTTACTGCATAAACTCAAAAAATTGGTATTCCAATAAAAGTAAAAATTTCTCTTACTCTGGGTGCATAAAACGTTGCTTAGCCAAAAGTACTTCTTCGGTTTCAACATGGTCATCATCTGGCACACAACAATCTACAGGACAAACAGCAGCACATTGTGGCTCTTCATGAAAACCAACACATTCTGTACATTTATCTGGAGAGATATAGTAAACTTCATCACTTATAGGCTCTTGAACTTCATCTGCATCAACTTCCTTGCCATTTGGCAAAACAACACCACCTTTTAAAGAGGTTCCATCACTGTAACGCCATTCATCTGCACCTTCATAAATTGCAGTGTTTGGACATTCAGGTTCACAAGCCCCACAATTTATACATTCGTCTGTTATTATAATTGCCATAATTTCTTCTACATTAAAATGCCCAAAAAAGAACGGGCATGCTTATTTTTGCACAAAGGTAATTCCTAGTGAATTAGTATACAAATATAATGACCCATAGCAACCTTAGTATAGAAGCTTTTGTTAAACTTGGAAAATTTCTAAGTAAATTTTGTGATTTAATAGAAACAAACACCATATCAGATCATTTAAATGATAAGTTGATTGCTTTGTTTAAAACAGAAATTGAGAGAGCAAAACATTATAATGGATGGTTTACAGAAGAAAATTGTATTCATGCCTTTAAAGAATGGAGTATTGCATTAACCAAAGAAAATCTGGATGCCTGGTTAGAGCAGTATGATTTAAATGCAAATAGTGAAAAAGTGGTTGCACTTATTATGGCCGGAAATATTCCTCTAGTAGGCTTCCACGATCTATTATGTGTTTTAATTACAGGAAATAAGGCATTGGTAAAATTATCTAGTAATGATCAAAAACTTATTCCCCTTATAATTGAGTATCTAAAAGAAATTGAACCATATTTTGTTGATCGCGTTTCATTTACAAAAGAAAAGTTAGGTCATTATGATGCCGTAATTGCAACCGGAAGTAACAACACCGCTAGATATTTTGAATATTATTTTGGTAAAAAACCTAATATAATTCGTAAAAACAGAAATTCAGTTGCTGTTTTAAATGGTGATGAAACAACCGAAGATCTGACTGCTTTGGGAGAGGATATTTTTAGATACTTTGGTCTTGGCTGTAGAAGTGTTTCTAAAATCTATATTCCGAAAAGTTATAATATTGATACTTTTTTCAAAGCAATTTTTCCATACAATGACATTGTAAATCATAATAAATACGCAAATAATTACGACTACAACAAAGCAGTTTACCTTATGAGCGAGTTCAAAATTTTAGATAATGGTTTTCTAATTCTAAAGGAAGAAGAAAGCTTCGGTTCTCCTATTGCTTCTTTGTTTTACGAGTATTACGAGGATACTGACGCCTTGAAAACTAAGCTTAAAAAAGAAGAAGATAAAATTCAATGCATTGTTGCTTCAGGTTTTATAGAGAATGAAGTATTATTTGGTAAAACACAAAAACCATCGTTAAATGATTACGCAGATGGTGTAGACACTATTGAATTTCTATTAAGAACATCATAGAATTTAATACCCAACTTTACCTAAAAATCTTTAAAAAATCCTGACATTTGCATCCTTAAATTACACACAAAATGAAAAAACATAATTTTAGCGCTGGTCCTTGTATATTACCAAAAGAAGTATTGTTAAAGGCTTCTGAAGCTGTTATGGACTTCAACGGTTCTGGACTTTCACTTATAGAAATTTCACATAGAAGCAAAGATTTTGTTGCAGTAATGGAAAAAGCAAGATCATTGGCTTTAGAACTGCTTGACCTAAAGGATAAAGGTTATACAGCACTTTTTCTACAAGGTGGTGCTAGTTTACAATTTTTAATGGTCGCTTATAATTTACTGGAGAACAAAGCAGGGTATCTTAATACAGGTACTTGGAGCGATAAAGCAATTAAAGAGGCTAGATTGTTTGGTGAGGTTGTTGAAGTAGGTTCATCTAAAGATGAAGATTTCAAATATATTCCTAAGGGATATACCGTGCCAAAAGGCTTAGATTATCTACACCTTACTTCTAATAATACCATATACGGTACACAATTCAAAAAATTCCCAAAAACTGACGCACCATTAATTTGCGATATGAGTTCTGACATCTTCTCTAGAAGTCTAGATTTCTCTCAATTCGATTTAATATACGCTGGTGCCCAAAAGAATATGGGACCTGCAGGTACAACCTTGGTTGTTGTTAAGGATGATATTCTAGGCAAGGTTTCTAGAAAAATACCATCTATGTTAGATTATAAATCGCATATATCAAAAGATAGTATGTTTAATACTCCTTCTGTATTTGCTGTTTATACATCCATGCTTACTTTAGAATGGCTTAAAAGCCGTGGTGGTATTTCTGCTATTGAAGAAGAAAATGAAAAGAAAGCAAGATTATTATATTCAGAGATAGACTTGAATCCTGTATTTGAAGGATATGCAAATATTGAAGATCGTTCTTTAATGAATGCTACATTTAATATCACCGATGAAGTTTTAAAATCAACTTTTGACGAGATGTTAAAAGAAGCTGGAGTTAATGGATTAAATGGTCACCGTTCTGTTGGTGGTTATAGAGCTAGCATGTACAACGCGCTTTCTTTAGAGAGTGTTGGTGTATTGGTAGATGTAATGAGTGAAATGGAACGAAAAGGATAAAATAGAAATTACCTAGTTCCGTAATTAATATTTCGCTCAACAATTAAATTTTAGTAAAACATATGAAGATATTAGCGAATGATGGTATTTCTCAAAACGGTATTGCCGCTTTAGAGAAAGCCGGTTTTGACGTGTTAACAACCACTGTTGCTCAAGAACAGTTGGCTAATTATATTAATGATAAAAAGGTAGATGCTTTATTAGTGCGTAGCGCAACTAAGGTTAGAAAAGAATTAATTGACGCCTGCCCTACTCTTAAATTAATAGGAAGAGGTGGTGTTGGTATGGATAATATTGATGTTGATTACGCAAAAGCAAAAGACATTCATGTTATTAATACTCCTGCAGCGTCGTCAGAATCTGTTGCTGAGCTGGTCTTTGCACATCTTTTTGGTGGTGCTCGTTTTTTATACGATGCAAATAGAAACATGCCTTTAGAAGGAGACAGCAATTTTAAAGGGTTAAAAAAATCTTATTCTAAAGGTACTGAACTACGAGGGAAGACTTTGGGTATTTTTGGCTTTGGCAATATCGGTCAAGCTACAGCAAAGCTTGCTATTGGGGTGGGTATGAATGTTATATATTTCGATCCAGAAGTTAAAGAAACTAAAATTGATCTTTCTTTCTTTGACGGTCAAAAAATGACTTTCGATTTAAAAAGTAGCAAAAAGTCAGATTTACTTGAAAAAGCCGATTATATATCATTACATATACCGGGGCAAGATAATTATGTATTAGGTAAAACCGAGTTTGCTCAAATGAAAAAGGGTGTCGGTATTGTAAATGCTGCACGTGGTGGAGTTTTAGACGAGGTTGCCCTTATTGAAGCTTTGGAAAATGGTTCGGTATCATTCGCAGGATTAGATGTTTATGAATCAGAACCAAATCCTGAAATAAAAATATTGATGCATTCAAGCATATCACTATCACCACATATTGGCGCTGCAACACTTGAAGCACAAGAAAGAATAGGCTTAGAATTGGCAGAGCAAATAATTTCATTATTAAAATAGGTGCTCAATACCTTATAATGTTGACTCTTTTTCGTATTTTACAGCATAAACATTAAATTAACTATTACAATGGCAGGATTATTAGATTTATTAAATAGCCCAATGGGGCAACAATTAATAAGTGGTGTAGCAGGACAAACAAATCAACCTGAAGATAAAACCGCAAACGTACTTAGTATGGCAATGCCATTAATTCTAGGTGCTATGAAAAAGAATGTATCAACACCAGAAGGTGCTCAAGGTTTAATGAGTGCTTTATCTAGTAAACATAGTGGTGGCATTTTAGATAACTTAGGCGGTCTTTTCGGCGGTGGTGTTGATGACAGCGTTATGTCTGATGGCGCTGGTATTCTTGGTCATGTCTTTGGTAACAAGCAACCACAGGTTGAAAGTGCTTTGAGTGCAAAATCTGGATTGGACGCTGGTTCGGTTGCTCAAATATTAAAAATAGCAGCTCCTATAGTAATGGGCTTTTTAGGGAAGCAAACAGCACAAAGTAACGTTAGCGACAGTAATGGTATGAATGCCTTACTTGGTAGCATGCTAGGTGGACAACCACAAGAAAACCAAAGCTTAATAACAACTTTATTAGATGCTGATGGTGACGGTAGCATCTTAGATGACGTTGCCGGTATGGTAATGGGAAGCAATAAAAAACAAGGTGGTCTTGGAGGTCTTTTAGGAGGTCTTTTTGGTAAATAAGATTCTAAACCTTTTAATATAAGCCGTTTGCTTTTGCAAGCGGCTTTTTTTGTATCTTATATTCTATGAAAAAGAATACATTTTATAGTTTACTGATTTTAAGTGTTACTACTCTATTATTTATAAACTGTAGCACAACAAAAGACTCTTTGTCCATTACCGAAAGTGAAGAAAACACTTTTAAACAAGTACAAGAAGATACCATTACAATTTCTAGTGAAAAAACAGAATATGAGATTATTATAATTGAACCTGGCTTTACTACTTGGTTAAGTTCAATTGCAAAACCTGAGGGATACTATTCTCAAAATTTTCTTGAAAACAGAAATAACATTATGGTATTAGAATGGAATAATAGGGTATTACAACCTTCTCGATTTAATCCAAATTTATATGAACTTCGCATAGATTATTCACAGCAAATAGATTACGGTTACGAGGTTAATTACAAACTCTATAATTACTTCATATATTTTCAAAGAAAATACAATCAACGCCTAGGACCTTTTGTACCCCGTATTTAAAAAGTATATTTGTCGCTTTTAATACTAGTCATGCAAAAATTAAAAGAGCGCTGGGGTGTAACCAGTAATTTCCAATTAACCATCATCTTTATTGTATTTGCTATTACAGGTTCATCTTCTGTTTATGTAGCTAAACCTTTTTTAAATTTAATTGGCCTACACCAAGCTAATTTTCCAGATGTTTGGTGGGGAAGTACTTTATACTGGATTTTGCGAATTCTATTAATTTTTCCCTTTTATCAAGTACTATTGGTAATTTACGGGTGGTTATTTGGTCAATTTAAATTCTTTTGGGCATTTGAAAAAAAGATGCTTAAAAGAATTGGGCTTGGATTCTTATTTTAATTCTTTTTGTTAGGTTTTATTTAACATTCAGTTCTACTTCTTTTAGTATTTTAGCGAAGTGAAGAGTTCAATATTTACATATATTTCTTTATTTATCCTGCTTAGCTTAATGCTAATCAAGGTGACTTCTTTTCATGTTTATACTCATCAAGACAATACCGTAGATACTATAGAGAACTGTAGTATTTGTGATTTGGCCGTTCAGAATCAAAATTCTGAATTTACTTTCGTAGCCATTTTAATGCTAGTCCTTTTATCGGTTATTATTTTTACTGGTAAAAAACTATCGCCTTTGGTTTTTGAGGCACCTTCGTTTTATTTTCAGTATGCCATATTTGGTAGACCTCCTCCTTTCAATTAGTATACTTTCCAATAATTAAATCGATTTAATTTTAAATCGATACATACTCGCGTAAAACTTATATAATGAAATATTATTTATATGTTTTCGCAATCTTTTGTAGCTCATTTATTTATGCTCAAGATTGCAATTCAATATTACTAGGAGAAATAGTTGATTTCCATGACAACAGCACGTTGAGTGGAGCAACTATTAATATCACAGGTAAAAATCTTTCAACAGTTTCTAAAGAAAATGGAAAATTTACTTTTAAAAACTTGTGTGATGGAGTTTTAGAATTAGAAATATCACATCCAGAGTGTACTACCAAATTTGTTACCGTAACAATAAATGGCAATACTTTTTCGGAGATTAGGCTAGAACACCATTTAGAAAAGCTAAATGAGGTAAAAGTAATTGGTGATGTTCCCAAAAGCACCAATTCTGCACAAGAGAATATTTTATCGGTAAAAGATATAGAGCGAAATAGTGGTAATAGTTTAGGCGATGCACTTAAGAAAATTGTAGGTGTATCCACATTAAATACTGGTGGTAACATTGTTAAACCAATAATACAAGGTTTAAACGGTAGTAGAATCTTAATTCTAAACAATAACGTTCGCATGCAAGACATGGAGTGGGGAGAAGAACATGCCCCAAATGTCGATGTCAATGCTAACCAAAATATTAGTGTCATTAAAGGCGCTGCAGCAATTGAATACGGTGGTGACGCCATAGGCGGAGTAATTGTATTAGAACCGTTACCTGTTATTAGAACAGATTCTTTGTTTGGTAAAACACAATTAAACTTATCGTCTAATGGTCGTGGTGGTAATGTTACATCTTCGTTGACCAAATCGTATAAGTCTGGTCTATATATTAAAGCACAAGGATCATATAAAAAATTAGGAGATTTAGAAGCTCCAGATTATATACTTTCAAACACCGGTATCAACGAAAGTGGTTTATCTCTAAATGTTGGAAAGCGCGATTTTAAACAAGGCTGGGAGGGCTATTACTCGTACTTTAATTCAGAGATTGGCATATTAAGAGCCTCTCATATTGGTAATGTAGATGATCTAATAAACGCTATTAATAGTGATGTACCTAGTGTTATAAATGATTTTACTTATGATATTACCCAACCCTACCAAGAGGTAACCCATCATTTAGGAAAACTTAGTTATTACCGAAGATTCGAAGGTTTTGGAAAATGGACCACACAATATGATTTTCAACAAAATAGAAGGTTTGAATATGATATTCGTGTAGGTGATGATGCAGATAAAGCATCATTAGACTTGAAACTGACAACACATTCTGTTTTAACCAATATAAAATTTGACGCTAAAGAAGGTTTTTACCTCAAGGTGGGCGCGTTAGGTAGATATCAAACTAACTTTGCAAATCCTGATACAGGTGTAAGAAGACTGATACCTGATTACGACAAATACGATTTCGGACTATTTGCAATTGGTAGCTATGAACTAAACAAGGATTGGACGTTAGATGCAGGTGCTCGTTATGACTTTAGCAGAATAGATTCAAAAAAATTCTATAGAGTTTCACGATGGGAAGAACGTGGTTATGATGTAGATTTTGCAGATATAATTATCGAAGACTTAGGCACACAATTACTTGTTAATCCTGTTTTCGACTACCATAATTTCTCTGGTACTGCAGGGTTTCATTATGAATTAAATGACAAAGATCATTTACGTTTTAATTATGCATACTCCCAAAGGGCACCCAATCCTTCAGAATTATTTAGTGACGGGCTACACCACTCTGCAGCACGTATAGAATTGGGCGATTTAAGAATTAAGAGCGAGACGTCATCTAAACTATCTGTATCCTTAGAAAGAAATACCAGTAAATGGGGCTATACTTTCGCTCCTTTTCTAAATAGTATGAAAGACTTTATACTTGTTGAACCAACCGGTGTAGAATTTACTATAAGAGGTGCTTTCCCTATATGGTCTTATCGTCAAACCGATGCCATTCTATTGGGTGTTGATGCATCCTTATACAACAATTGGTCTTCTAAAGTTAGAACAGACCACAAGTTTGCATGGGTAAAAGGTACTGATACAGAAACAGACACACCGCTGATAAACATACCTGCAGCAAACTTTACAAATAGTATTACATATACAATTCCTAAATGGAATAATTTTCTTGTAAGTCTAGAAAGTCAGTATGTATTCGAACAAACGAGATTTCCAGATAATATTGAGGTCTTTTCACCCGAACAGCAAGAAAATGTGATTTTAGATATCAATACACCACCAGATGCTTATCACCTTTTATCCCTAAATACCGAAGCATCTTTTACACTTAAAAACAAAAATGATTTAACTGTAGGTCTTACTGCAAGCAACCTATTAAATACCAATTATCGTGATTATTTAAATCGCCAACGATATTTTGTAGACGACATGGGCAGAAATATAAGTCTGCGCTTAATATTTAACTATTAATAATAATTACTAACAAATGAAAACAAGTACAACTATGAGAAGAAACAAAACCTTAAAAACAGTTTTAGCATTAAGCTTAATGGCAACAGTTTTGACATCATGTTCTAGTGATGATGATACGCCAGAAATAGTAAACGAAGAAGAAATTATTACTACAATGACGGTTACCTTAACAAGTGCTGATGGTACTGCAACATTTCAATCTCAAGATTTAGATGGAGATGGACCAAATGCTCCTATTATTACTGCAGATAATTTAACTGCAAATACAACCTATGTAGGTAGTATTGAGCTATTGAACGAAACAGAAACTCCTGCAGAAGATATAACAGAAGAAGTAGCTGAAGAATCTAATGAACACCAGTTTTTCTTTAGCCTAACCGGTTCTCTTGCAGAAGTTGCTTATACCGATGAAGATGCTGACGGAAATCCAATAGGACTTGAATTTGAATTAACTACAGGCGATGCAGGTTCAGGTACCATAACTATTACTTTACGTCATGAGCCAACAAAACCAAACGATGGTAATTTGACAGAAGCTGGAGGAGAGACTGACATTGCTCAAACTTTTACAGTAGTAGTAGAATAAGAAAAAATTATTAATATTAAAAAAGCCTTTGAATAGAAATTCAAAGGCTTTTTTAATATTTTCTATTCTTCTAATTGATACCACTCTATATCTGTCAATACTTCTCTTCTACCCTTTTTTCTGGGTGGATAATTAGTTACTAGATAATTAATTATCACTTCTTCATTCTCTCCCAAATCCCAAAGGTTTTGTGTTTCTTGCATCCACTTAATAGTCGATTTCCAGCGCTCTTCATCCATTCTATTTTGTATAACTAACTTAGAAGAGTGGCAATTGGTACAATTTTGGACAGTCTCCATCATACCAGGTGCTTCAACAAAACCGGTACGAACATGAATTCCATTTTCAATCTTATCAAATTCATCATTCGTTTCAGGTAAAACAACTATTTCTGTTTTGGGTTCATCATCTCTAAATACTGACAAACTTGGGTCCACCATAAAATAGACTAATATGATAGCGCCAATAGCAATTACTGCAAAAATCATTAATATTTTCCGATACAATTCTTGAAATGCTAATTTCAGCTTTTCATTAGTATGCTTTTTCATTTATGCTATTTTTACAGCTATTCTATGACAAGCATTATTTAAATATCCTTTGGGATTCCAACCTGGCAATAACATTGGCTGGCTAACACCATTTGAATCTGTTGCTCTAGCCCAGACTTCATAGTAACCTTCTTGTGGAAAAGAAATCTTTGCAGAAAAATGTTGCCATGCTAATCGATTGGCTGGTTTCTCAATTGTACATACCTTCCAAGTAGCACCAAAATCTATAGAGTATTCCATTTTAGAAACTTCTAGCTCACCAGCCCACGCATGACCTCTAATATTCAATTTTTTTCCAAGAGAAAGTGTTGCTCCAGATTTAGGATATGTAATTAGGGATTTCACAGGCATAGATTCAATAATACACATATCTTCATCTGCCACTTTTTCTCCAGGCGCAACCGGTTTACATGGTACTCTGTAAGCTGTTCCTGTCATTTTAGTACCATCATGCACTATATTCCTAATACTTAAACGTTGCAACCATTTTCCTGAAACCGATGCTGGCCAGCCACCAGCAATTACACGCAACGGATAACCATGGGCTATAGGAATATCTTCACCATTCATTTTAAATGCAAGAATAGTTTCATCTTGCAATGCCTTTGACATTGGTGCCCCTCTAGAAATAGGCTCTTTATTTGGATCCCTACTCAAATGAACGTCTGCTGCATGATAACCAAAATATACGGCATCCTCTTTAATACCAACATCCTCTAAAACATCACGCAATCTAACTCCTGTCCAACTAGCGCAATAAACAGCACCAATTGTCCATTGATTACCTTTTGCCGGAGGATCAAACTCGCTTCTACCATTACCACCACATTCTAATGTAAGTTGATAGGTATATTGCTTAAACTTCGATTTTAATTCTGAAAGTGAATATGTTTTTTCTTGTATAACCGACTCCCCATCTATGGTAAGAGTCCAGTTATCAACATCTATATCTTCGGGTATGAGTCCGTTATTTCTTATGAATATGGACTTGTTTGGAGTTATTTTATCATCTAAAAGATGTGCTTGAGCTTCTATGTTCCAAGGCTTGTCGTTAAGTACCACCATATCCTTGTCCTTATAGAACAATTTAAATGGATCTGTATCTTGTAAGGCTACAGGAACGTAACCATCTGGCATTAAATCTTTAAATACGATTTCTACACCTAATAAGGCAGCTAAACCACCTAAGCTAGATTTGGCAACAAAACTTCTTCTCTTCAAAACGTACGTAATTTGAGTTAAAGTTAAGGTTTTTGCTAAAAATAAAAGTATGCTTTACACTTCTATTGTTTGTCCTTTTTTGGCTCCCTTAAATACATAAGTATATAACCACATTAAGGTAAAAGAAGGTATTATATCAAAACCTGGGATAATTTCTTCAACGAAAGTAAATATACCGGCAGCCTGCCCTACTTTACCCTTATACATACGTGTCATTAACCATGCGGATAATGGAGCCCATACAATATCAGAAAATTCCCCTACAAAAGGTATTACAAAAGACAGCATCCCGATGCCGTCAAAAAGCAAGCCCATTAATAGTTGCTTGTATTTTTTATTTTTTAAAATTGACATACTTAAAAATTAGTTATTCTTTATAAAGAATGCAACAAAGATGCCAAAATTTCAAAATAAACAAAAGGTAGTTCGTCTCTTAATTAAGAAAGTTTAGCGCTTATCAACTTTAAAAATTCATTTCTGGTCTCTATTTTTTCAAACTGACCTCTGAACCCTGAAGTAGTAGTTACAGAATTTTGTTTTTGAACACCACGCATCATCATACACATGTGAGAAGCCTCAATTACAACCGCTACTCCTTTAGGTTTTAATGTATTGTTGATACATTCTAAAATATCATGTGTAAGGCGTTCTTGCACTTGTAATCTTCTTGCAAAAACATCAACTACTCGTGGTATTTTACTTAGCCCAACTATATGACCATTAGGAATATACGCTATATGAGCTTTTCCAAAAAATGGTAACATATGATGCTCACATAAAGAATAAAGTTCAATATCTTTTATAATCACCATATCATCATATGATTCTTTGAACATTGCACCTTTTAATATTTCAACTGCATCTTGCTGATACCCCTGGGTTAGAAATAACATAGCCTTTGCTGCACGCTCAGGTGTTTTAACCAAACCTTCTCTTTCCACATCTTCACCAATTTCATCAATAATAGACGAGTATCTACTTTTTACTTCATCGGTAATTTCAAGATTGTATTCTTCTAAGTTTTTATAAGGGGACATAAAATGCATTTAATGTTTAACCTAATTAAATTTAGGTTGAACAAATTTAGTATATTCTTTCATCATGAAACATAAAAATATCATAAATAGTTAAGATTACATTATAACATAAAACTATAAAGTACCATTATCAACTAGCTAAAGAAGTAAAAGAGAAATTCTATTTTTAACGTGCTTCTTTTTGATTAATTTTGAATTTCAACGAATTAGTATTAAAAACAAACCCTTCACATGATAAAAGCTTCTAACATTCATAAATATTACGGAGAATTAGAGGTTCTAAAGGGAGTTGACCTTCACATTAAAAAAGGAGAAATTGTTTCTATTGTTGGCGCATCTGGGGCAGGTAAAACAACTTTATTACAAATTTTGGGCACATTAGATATTCAGTCCAATAGAAAAGATAGCACCCTATTGATCAACAACATAGAGACAACTAATCTAAATGATAAAGATCTTGCTAAATTTAGAAATGAACATATTGGATTTATCTTTCAATTTCATCAATTACTACCTGAATTTACAGCAATAGAAAATGTTTGTTTACCTGCATTTATCAAAAAAACACCCAAATCTGATGCTGAAAAAAGAGCAAAAGAGCTTTTAGATTTCTTAGGTCTATCTCATCGATATGACCATAAACCATCAGAACTGTCAGGTGGTGAGCAACAACGAGTTGCAGTGGCACGTGCCTTAATAAATAATCCTTCTATCATATTTGCAGACGAACCAAGTGGTAATTTAGATTCTGAAAGTGCAGACAATCTTCACAAACTGTTTTTTGAATTAAGAGAAAAATTTGGTCAGACTTTTGTTATTGTTACGCACAACAGTGAGTTAGCTGAAATGGCAGACCGTAAATTAACCATGGTAGATGGTAAAATTGTAGATAAAGAAATCATTTTAGCATAAGCCAAAACACATGCTAAACGAACTTTTATTATTTGCAAAGCAACCTGTTTACATGCGGGATGCGAATACATCTATAACACATAAATTAAGAACCTTTGTTAAGTTATTGGTCTTGGCATTATGTACTAGCATCATACTTTTAATTATCGCCAGTGTAGTAGAAAATATACTTCACCTAAATTTAGGTAAACATGCTATAGATGATCTGTTCGAAAATTATACGGTAATGATGATCTTTTTCCTAGCCGTAATAATAGCCCCTTTTTTCGAAGAACTCTTTTTTAGAGGACCACTTGTCTTTTTCAAAAATTCGAAATTCTTTAAAATTGCTTTTTATTTATTTACAGTTCTTTTCGGGTTTATGCACATAAGCAACTTTGAAATGACCAAGCAGGTACTTCTATTCTCTCCACTATTAGTAGCGCCGCAAATTAGTATTGGTTTTCTTTTGGGGTATATTAGAGTACGTTTTGGTCTTATTTGGTCTATGGCTTTACATGCCTGTTATAACATGGTTTTAATCGTCCCCGTATTGATCATGCAACTATTAGATATCCCTATTGAATGACAAAAAGTGAATTAAAAATGTTTCTTGATGAGAAGGTTGTTCAGTATAATAATCCTGAATTCTTAGAAACTGACCCTATACAAATACCCCACCTCTTTAATAAAAAAGAGGATATTGAGATTAGTGCTTTTTTAACAGCAACTATTGCCTGGGGCAATAGGAAAAGTATCATTAATAATTCTCATAAGCTAATGGACAAAATGGGTCAAAGCCCGTATGATTTTGTGATGAATTACTCAGATGATGATTTAGAAAATTTAGCCGGTTTTGTACACAGAACATTCAACGACATTGATTTAACCTTTTTTATACAAAGTCTTAAAAACATATATACCAAACACAATGGTTTAGAAGGTGTTTTTACAAATCATCAAGACCGTGATTCACTACAGCCCACAATTTCAAAATTTAAAGAAATATTTTTTGAAATTCCGTATGAGCAAAGGACAACCAAACATGTTTCTGACCCCTTAAAAGGATCTGCTGCTAAAAGAATAAATATGTTTTTGCGATGGATGGTAAGGGATGCAGCTACAAACGTGGATTTCGGAATCTGGAAAAACATCAGCCCCGCTAAATTATCTTGTCCTTTAGATGTACATTCTGGAAACGTAGCTAGAAAATTAGGTCTATTAAAACGTAAACAGAACGACGCTAAAGCTCTAGCAGAATTAGACAAAAACCTAAGAAAACTGGACCCTTTGGATCCAGTTAAATATGATTTTGCATTATTTGGATTAGGAGTTTTTGAAAAATTCTAATTGTTAGTCTTGTACTGCTGATCCGTCAATGTTTTCATAAAAGCAATAATAGCTTTAGATTCTATATCGGTTAAATTCAAAGAATCTGAAGGTAAGGTCTGTAACGGCACATCTAACCCCATACCTTGACCACCGCCCACATTGTAAAACTGAACCACTTCTTCTAGAGTTTGATATACACCATTATGCATATAAGGTCCTGTCAATTCTACATTACGTACAGTTGAAGTTTTAAAGAAATGTTTCTTTTCATTTACTTTATAAGGAAAAAATTGACCTAAGTCATCATCTAACACAGGATTGTCAAAACTAGCGTTTTTAGGAACTCCTAGATTTTCAAACTCCGTCTCCATATACTTAGGAGGTACGGTACCATTAAATGCCGGAGGAAAATGACAGGTTGCACAAGCTGCCTTGCCCATAAATAAATTAAATCCGTTAATTTCTTCAGTAGTCATCGTATCTTCTAAATCATTCATATTTCTGTCAAATTTCGAATCGAATGGAGCAAGACTACGAATGTATGTAGCTATAGCATTTCTAACATTCATATTTGTTATTTGCCCATCATACAAAGCAGCGAACAGATTTTTATAATTAGGATTCTGTTGTATTTTTTCTTCTAATTTATTTAAATCTATATGAAATTCATTTTCATTATTGGTTACACCAACTATTTGGTCCTCAAGACCATCTGCCCTACCATCATAAAAAAGCGAACGTTGGTAAACTGTATAGGTTAATGTTGGCGAGTTACGCTGTAATTCTTCACCATTAACACCAATTGCTTTTATATGACCATCAGTAAAAGCTTTTTCCTTGATATGACACGTTGCACAACTAATAGTTTCTGAACTTGATAAAGATTGATCATTAAATAATTGTTGCCCTAATGCTATTCTTTCCTCAGTAATTTCAGGTGATCTTTGTAATGAAAACATCTTCATGTTGAAGAAATTTTTATCAAAGAGGTTTGATATTTTCGGATTTAAAGAACGAGAAGTACTTAAGTCAATATTCCAATCTTTAGCTGTTTCATTTACTAATTTAAGTTGATTATTGGTATGCTCTTTTATAAAGTTATAACGGTTAAAATCATCGAAATTTGATTTTTTTAAAACTTTTATGGCTGACGAAATTTCAATTTTCCATTGTCTATAAAGTTCTGTATTAGAAAACGCGTCTTTATAAATTTCGATAATATTATCTAAAGAATCATAATTATAAACCGCTTCGTTTAATGAATTCGCCAACATTGGGGAATCAAATCCTGTAATTCCCTTCGCTGCTATGTTTACAATAGCATCACGAATCATTTTAAGATGATGTCGATCTCTTTGGGTTATAAGAATATGGTTCTTTTTTACGAATGGTATTCTAACTTTTAAATATGTTAAGACAGAATGTAACTCTTTATTCGAAATACTATCCTCTGAATACAAAAGCTCCTCCAAAACCTGATAACTTTTAGGATTTTGGATTTTTATATCTTGATAATCATCTATCTCAACCTTCAATAAATTTGGCGCGTTCATAGAAAGATAATTTTCATAATCATAAGCAATAAGCATAGGCTCTACCCTCTTGTACCATTCCCTACTTTTTAAAAACAATTCTTTGTTTTTAGCCAGAGAATTCAGCGTATCAATTTGAAGCATATAGTGCGAAGTACTATCTAATGTGATAAAATAGTAATTACGAATAGCATCGTTAAACATGGATTCTTTATCATTTGACACCATTTGTTTAGATGTAATCTTACTATCATTACACGATATAAAAGAAACAAATAGTCCAATAAAAATTAATATAATTTGTATTGCCTTCATAGTACTAGAAAAAAATTTGTGAATAGAAAAGGTTCCCTTAATTGGGAACCTTTTAATATGATATTATAAAAATATTTATCTAGGTAAACCTGTCAATTTAAAAAGAACGGATCCTTCTAAAGATGCACTACCCTCACTAATTGCAGTTGGATCAACAAATTTAAGTCCGTCTGCTCTTACGGCAGTCTCGGGTGTTGTACTGTAATTCCATCCATGAACTTGAGCACCACCAATAAAAGTTGGTTCAGAAGCTCCAATTATATCAGTTACATCAAAAAGACCTGTAATTTCCCACATACTGGTGGTATTACCAATTCCTAATCCTGCAGCAACAGTTTGGTTACATTCCATTACTTCAACAAAAGCACCTGTATTCAAATCTAATTGCCAAAGTTTGGCAAAACCTGTTATATCAGCATTTAAGTCTGCATACCCATTTGGATCTTCTTGTATATATGCATAGTTTTCTGTAACCATAATATTATCGGGAGAGTGCATACCGTCACCTTTACCACCTTCAACATCACCATCAACAACTACCGTTAAAACTGCATCGCCAGTAGGGTCATTTTCATTAAGCTCTAATTTGTATACACGACCAAAACCTGTACCTCTAAGATTTAAATCTGGATTATCTCCACGAATTCTACCAGTAGCATTAAAGTAAACTTCCCTGTTAGCTTCTGCAGAACCTCTTCTCCAATCAATATCTTCAATTCTCTGAAAACCAATAGCAGAAAGATCTATTGCTTCTTGATTTAGCTCATCAATTGTTCGCTCGGTAACCTCTACCCACTCAACATCGTAAGCAATATCTTCAGCCATACCCATTTCAAATAACTGTCCGCCTTCACCAGGTAAAGATTCAATAGGATTTTTACCTCTAAGTACATATAATTTACCACCATATAAATCTCCTCTAGCACCAACATACATTCCAAAATGAGCTTGTGGGTAGGTATTATCGCTATGGTCATCACCCATGAATATAACAGTTTGCGAAGTGTATGCATCTTTACCAATGGCAACGGCATTTTCCGTAGACCATTCGCCCAAGGCAGGTAATCTTTCTACCTCTACTCTATTCTCTTTAGCTCTAAATGGATTTACTTTATAAACACCCTTGGCATTTCCGCCCCATTCACCACCAGAAAGATATAAAGGTCCAAAACCATGCTCTTCAACCGTAATTGCAGAACCAGAACACATAGCTGTAAAGGCAGTTGCCGTAGAGTTTACTATATAATCTCCTTGTAGTGGCTGAAGTTCAGAATTCAACATTATTCTCGCTATTGAATAATCTGCTTCTAAATTATTAATTAATGCATAGTTACCGTCTTCTGTTGGAAATAATGCTGCACCATCCATATAAGAACCATAAACGAAAGTAGAATCTGATTCTAAAATATCGGCAGAAGACATAATCATATTCAAATTCGCAGAACCTGCAAACGCGCCTTTAAGTTCAAAAATTTCATTTGGTGTTACAGAACTGGTTAAAGGTATTGACTCTGACAAGGTTAAATCTTGCCCATCCGCACCATCTGAGCCATCTGCTCCATCGGCGCCGTCTACACCATCAACACCGTCAATACCATTGGTACCATCAACACCATCTTCTCCATCACAGCTCATTACGGCCATTCCTAGAAAAGAAAGAAACAATGCTTTAATTAGTAAATTTTTTGATTTTTTCATTATCAATATAGTTTTTAGGTTATAAAGTCCAAAACTATACCGACAACCTTTTAGAAAGGTTCACTGAAAATTAGCAATTGATGAACAGAAGTTTATGCTTGTGTTAAGATGTAAAATTAACTTAAAACCATGGTAATCAAAAGATAAAATAATAGTTAACACACCAATTAAATATCTGATTACAAGTAAATTAAGAAACTACACCTAAATTACCTAGAGACAGCTTCTGTTCTTTTCCTCCTTCAGAAATAGATTTGTAAATAGCCTCAACGATAATCATATCACGTTTTCCCATCTCGCCTGGTGCTATATTTTTAGAACCCGTAAGAATATGCTTTGAGAAATCATCCATTTGCAGAGCCTGTTGCCTTTTGTGCGGAAACTCTAATATATTACCGTTAGAAGTTATACCACTTATTGGGCCATAACTATGTGCAGGGTCAAGTTGAAACCAACCATCACTACAATGCACTTTTAACCTGTTACCATTCGCATTATGTGAAGTCATCATATGCGCCACTGCTCCATTCTCAAATTTAAATTGCGCGGTAATGGTTTCATCAGTATCCTTAAAATAATCTGGTCTTGTACTAAACTCTTGAGCAGAAACAGATATAGGGTTTTGACCTGTGCCATAAATGCTGGTTTGTATTGCATAAACACCCATATTCATTAATGCACCGCCACCAGATAATTTTTTATTTAATCGCCATTGATCAGGGTTTCCTTTAGAGATGTAACCTGCATCTGAAGAAACAAAAAGAACATCTCCAAAGGTTTTCTCTTTTACGAATTTTTTCACCTCTTTGGTATATGGGTCACTTTGCATTCTATAGCCCACAGAGAGTTTTACATTATTCTCATTACAAGCATTAATAATGGCATCGCACTCTGCAACACTAACAGCCATGGGTTTTTCACAAATAACATGTTTTCCCGCTTTGGCAGCTCTGATACAAAAATCTGCATGCATACTATTGGGCAATGCTACATAAACAATATCAATTGTGTCATTCTTTACAATAGCATCAAAATTATCATAGTTATATATGCTTTGCTTTGGTATATTATACTTCTCTTTCCAAATTGATTCTTTCTCCTTAGTACCAGTGACAATTCCTGCTAAATAACAATGTTCCGTTTCCTGTAACGATGGTGCCAATTGATAAGTACTATAACTACCTAAACCTACAAGAGCTATTCCTAACTTTTTATTCTTATCACTCAAAGTAAATGCATTTGCCATTGGTAAGTTTCCTAATAATGCAGACCCTAAAATTCCTTTTGTAGCTAAACTGCTAAAAGAGCGTCTTGTAAAATGTTTCATGTATTTATTTTTATGAATAAAAAGTATTGAAAATTAAATAAAAATCAGTGAACGCCTAAATTACGGCGTTAATTTTTTATTCAAAATATCAATAATTTTTTAAAAAAAATTGACTAATCCTTTTTTAAAGAAGCCTAAATTATCGATATGATATTAACTTAGAAATCAACCTTTTCAGAATATAGATTCAAGCTTTTATTCTTATTTTCGTTATTCAACAGAACCTTATCAAACCATGAAAAAACTTTTACAACTATCTATTTGTCTAGCGACTTCATTTGCCTTGGCACAGTCTAGGGAACTGCCTATAGATACTGTCATTACCTCACAGCACAATGCAACAATTAATGGCACTACATTTTCTTATACCGCACAAACGGGAACACAACCGGTATGGGATGAGAATGCAAAGCCAATTGCATCATTACATTACACCTATTACACCAGAAACAATATTAAAGATAGAGCAGCAAGACCCTTGTTAATTTCATTTAATGGCGGACCAGGATCAGGATCAGTTTGGATGCACTTAGCGTATACCGGACCTAGAATATTAAAAATTGATGATGAAGGATATCCCGTTCAACCTTACGGTGTTAGTGAAAATCCACATTCTGTATTAGACATTGCAGATATTGTTTATGTAAACCCTGTAAATACAGGATATAGCCGCACCATACCTGCAAGTGGTAAAGATGTTGATAGAGATAAGTTCTTTGGAATTAATGCGGATATTAAATATTTAGCCGAATGGCTAAACACTTTTGTTACTAGAAATAACAGATGGCGTTCACCTAAATATATTATTGGAGAAAGTTATGGTGGCACACGTGTAATGGGGCTTTCATTAGCGCTACAAAATCAGCAATGGATGTACTTAAATGGTGTAATAATGGTATCTCCTGCAGATTATAAAGTAATAAGAAATAGCGGGCCAGTAGCCGAAGCCATAAATCTACCATATTTTACTGCCGCAGCATGGCATCATAAAGCTTTACCCCCTGCGTTACAGAGTAAAGATTTGCTAGAAATTTTACCAGAATCAGAAGCATACACCATTGATAAATTAATACCAGCACTTGCAAAAGGCGGGTTCTTAAGTGCTGCTGAAAAAGATGCCGTTGCAGATAAAATGGCATACTATTCCGGTCTAAACAAAAAAGATATTCTTGACCAAAATTTAGTGGTTCCTACATCTTTCTATTGGAAAAATCTTTTAAAGGATAAAAGCGGGCATACCGTAGGGCGTTTAGACTCTAGATACTTAGGAATAGACAAACAAATAGCAGGCATGCGCCCTGACTATAATTCTGAAATTACCTCTTGGCTACACAGCTTTACCCCTGCTATTAATTATTATTTACAAGAAGAATTAAATTTCAAAACCGATGTAAAGTATAATATGTTCGGACCAGTTCACCCATGGAACAATGATGATGATAATACGAGGGAAGATCTTAGACAAGCAATGGCACAGAACCCATACTTAAATGTAATGGTACAATCTGGCTATTATGATGGCGCTACTACATATTTTAATGCTAAGTATACAATGTGGCAAGTTGACCCAAGCGGCCGTATGAAAGATAGATTTAGTTTTAAGGGCTATAGATCAGGACATATGATGTACTTAAGGCGAGAAGATTTAAAAACAGCGAATGATGATATTCGTGATTTTATTAAGCGAACCATTGCTACAGGTAAAAGCGCCAAATATTAATCGGCACTTACATTTATTTTTCTAAAACACTAGTAGTCATTCCCAACACCAACAATGAATTAATTTCAGTTGTTGCTGTTGGGAATATTTTTTTAGAGCTAAAATCTGCAGTTTTAATAGCATCTTTAAACAACTGCTCCCTCTTGCGTTGTTTTCGTTTTTTGAAAATATCAATGGTGACCCCTACTGTGACCCCTCCTAATACGGTAGCCAATAAATCTTCATTGCTCCATCCTCCATATTGATTCTGATCTATACTTTCTTTTGCCAATCCAATTAGTAAACTACCACCTACAGCACCAATAAAGGTCCAGGTTCTGTCACCATCAGAAATTTCATTGGCAACTCCTGCACCTACTAAACCATATAAGTTTCCTCCTAAAAAGTGAAGTACTTTGTCTTGTTCTATTTGAGAATAGGTGCTATGAAGCGTAAAAAGAAGAATTAAAATTATAAGAATCTTTTGCATACCGTGCAAAGATAAATATTCTAGGCTATGCCACCATTTTAAATTATACCACTATTTACAGGTTAAATACCCATTCGATTTATTTTATATTATCTTAGAATTTCAAAAAAAAATATGGAACTAAAAAATTTTATTAAGAGCCTATCAATCATGCATTTGTTCTTACTTGGAGGGTTAATCATTTTTACGGTTTGGGTTATTCTGCAAATAAACACGTTCAATACCAGTACCAATGGACAAGGTCCTTTTTTATATGCTGTACCTGTCTTTGCTATGCTAGGGTATTTTGGTAGTCAATGGATTTTTAAAAAAATGACATCTAAAATAAAAATGGATATCAAGTTTGAAGAAAAATTAAAAAAATATCAATCTGCACTACACTTAAAATATGCACTTATAGAAATGCCTGCGTTTATAGGACTCTTTGCCTATTATAATACAGGTAATGCATTGCCTCTTGTTATTTCTATATGTCTATTAGCTTATTTAGCAGTGCAAAGACCAAATAAGGATAATATTATAAATAGCATACCACTAACACCAGACGAAAAAAACCAAATTCAAAATACCTAATTAGATATATAAAATGAAAACAGTAAATAAATTAACAATAGCCTTTATGCTAACTTTATTAGGTTTGACTTCTTTGCATTCCCAAGATTGGGCAGATTTAAAACATTTTGAAGAAGCAAATACACTATTATCTGAAACTGAAAATAATGATGACCGTATCGTTTTTATGGGAAATTCTATCACAATTGGATGGTTGAAAAATCGTCCAGAATTTTTTAAAGATAAGCCCTATGTAAATAGAGGGATAAGCGGGCAAACTACACCGCAAATGTTAATACGTTTTAGACAAGACGTGATAAACCTTAACCCTAAAGTAGTAGTTCTTTTAGCCGGAACCAATGATATAGCAGGAAATACAGGTCCTTCTACTTTAGAAATGATAATGGACAATATTAAAGGTATGAGCGAAATGGCACATGCCAATAATATAAAGGTAATTTTGTCCTCTACCTTACCCGCTTATGACTATCCATGGAAACCAGGTTTAGAACCCTCAGGTAAAATAATTGCTTTAAATAAAATGATCAAACAATATGCAGATAAACAAGGTCACATTTACTTAGACTATTTTTCGCAAATGGTTGATAAACGTAATGGTCTACCAAAAAAATATGCTAGAGATGAAGTACACCCAACTGTTAAAGGCTACAAAGTTATGGAGCCTTTAGTTGAAGCCGCAATTGCTAAAGCTTTGAACGAATAGTATTTGATTTAGACTGATTTAAATCAGTAGCTCTTAATTTACTAAACCCAATACGCATTAGAATTTCAACTAAGAATTTAATTCAAATTTGTTGGTATTAAATAGCTTACATACTAGTTAAGATTTGATTATTTTTGAAAAAATTTGACTTATATAAAATGAAAAAGACACTATTCCTATTGGTCGCTACGGCCATTTCATGTAATTCTTCTCAAAAAACAGTTAAAGATGTGGCTACGGAAGCATCTACTGTTGCATCTGAAATTACATACGCAGAATCAATTACAGAAGCAGAATTAAAAGAGCATTTATACATCTATGCATCAGATGATTTTGAAGGTAGAGAAACTGGTCAGCCTGGTCAGAAAAAAGCTATAGCATACATAAAAGCCGAGTATGAAAAATTAGGAATACCTGCAGCAAAAAAAGATGGAAATTATTTTCAAGAAGTGCCTTTAGAAATCAGTAAACTTCCTACTGGAAAATTAAGTCTCAATGGCACAGATTTTACTATAGGCGAACATGTGCTAACATTTACTGCTGCAAACACAACTGCTGAGGAAATTGTATATGCAGCTTATGGCATAGAAGATCCATCATACTCTGATTATAATGATATTGACGTTGAGGGCAAGATTGTTCTAATGAAATCTGGTGAGCCAAAAAATGATGATGGTAACTATACAATTACTGGCACTAATGAAACTTCTATCTGGAGTAACATGTCAGAATCTTTAACAAAAAGAATTCAGATTGCAGTAGATAAAGGTGCAACTGGTGTTTTATATTATGACGCTGATAACTTTAATAGGTTTAAACGTAGGTTTGAATCTATGAAAACTAATAATAGTGGAAGAATGGAAGTTGTTGATGATAACGCTCCTGAATTCTATAGTTTATTTATAGACCAAGTTCTTGCTACTAACTTACTATCTAATATTGAAACATATAACGAGCCTAAAGTATTAAGTAAAAGCTTACAATTAAGTTTTGAAAGTTCTAACGATAAAATTGCATCTGAAAATGTTGCTGCAATCATTAAAGGTTCTGAAAAACCAGATGAGTATTTAGTAATTTCATCTCACTTAGACCATATTGGTATTTCTGCTAATGGAGATATTAATAATGGCGCAGATGATGATGGTTCTGGTACAGTTGCTCTTTTAGAAATCGCAGAAGCGTTTAAGAAGGCTGCTAATGAAGGTAATGGTCCAAAACGATCAATTGTATTCTTACACGTAACAGGAGAAGAAAAAGGCTTACTAGGTTCTCAATATTACACAGATGTAGACCCAATTGTTCCACTTGCAAATACCGTAGCCAATCTTAATATTGATATGATCGGAAGAATTGATCCAGCTCGTGAAGGAGACCGCAATTATATTTATTTAATAGGTTCTGACAAACTAAGTTTAGAGCTTCATAACCTTTCTGAAGAGGTTAATAAAAAGTTCACCAATATAGAACTTGATTATACCTATAATGATGAGAACGATCCAAACCGTTTTTATTACAGAAGTGATCATTACAACTTTGCAAAGAACAATATTCCAATTATATTCTATTTTAATGGTACCCACGATGATTATCATAAGCCAAGTGATACTCCAGATAAAATCAATTACGATTTGTTGGAAAATAGAACAAGATTAATTTTTTATACCGCTTGGGAAATTGCAAATAGAGAACAAAAATTAAAAGTAGACTAAAAGTCTTTAGATACGTAAATGAAGAAGCCTAATAGTTATGGTAACTATTAGGCTTTTTTATGCGCTATGAATAAGTTAGTGACCTACTCTAAATAAAAAAAGCCTTAGAAATAAATCTAAGACTTTTAGTTTGCTTTTAGGGTGGAAGACCGGGTTCGAACCGGCGACCCTCGGTACCACAAACCGATGCTCTAACCAGCTGAGCTACAACCACCATTTGTAAGCGAGTGCAAAGATAATTTTTTTAAACAGTTCTAACAAATAATAATTTGAAAATTCAATAAATATTTAATTTTAAGAATCATTTATAATAATTTTTCTAACTTCAAGTTTTATCTAACACAACCTATTAAGATTACACCACCTTCATAATGCATTCTATATCAAATTATAAGCATAATTTTTTACTATTTGCATTTATATGTACTAGCTTTTTTAGTGCTTTCGCTCAAAAAGACAGTATTGATTTTTATCATGAAAAAATTTCGAGATTAACCCATTCCCCTAATTTTTCAGAAAACACACCTCAATATATTGACAACCTAAACCAGCTCTCTTATTACCAAAGACTTATAGAGCAAGATTCTATGCTAGTAAACTCAGAAAGAGCACTTGCACTGAGTAAGAAAAATAAATATATACAAGGGGAGCTTGAAGCCTTAGCAAATCTTGCAACTTTATACTTGTACACAGGTCAAACAGACAAGTCAATTGAATTCTCCTTAGAGACAATTAAAAATCCTGAATTAAGTAGTTTTCCTAAAACAGAAATGAAAATTTATAATATTCTTGGACAAGGATATTATTTCAAAAATGACTATCCTTCCACTTACACTCAATTCTTACATACTCTAGCTATAGCAGAAAAGAATAGTGATCAGTTTCACTTGTTTCGAATGAATATGAATTTGGGCACTATTTTTAGTCGCCTTGAAGATAATGAGGAGGCTTTAAAATATTATGCTGTTGCCTTTAAACACGTTAAAAATTTAAAAGACCCAACTAAAGAAGCTATGATGCTAAGTAATATGGCATTCTTAAATATTGAATTAGGAAATTTAAACCAAGCAAAGATTGAATTAGACGAAACATTAGCGCTGCTTGAAAAAAATAAGCAAACAACATGGTTAGCATGGACCTTTTCTACTTTAGGGTTGTATTATTTAACATTAAATGATTTTGATAATGCTTTAGTGAATTATCAGAAATCTTTAGATATGCATGATGAGTTCAATGATGTAAAAGCAAAAGCTGATATAAAATATGGTCTTGGAAGATCATATTTAGGACTAAATAATTTAGTGAAAGCTGAGGCGAATATAAATGAAAGTGTAATGCTATATGCATCTTCTGATTATGATACAGGTCTAGAAAAAGCATATAGAACGTTATATGAAATTAGCAAAAGTAAAGATGATGTAGCAGAGTCTTTAAAATACCTTGAACTAACCGAAAAACTTTCTAACGACAATTTCAAGAAAAAGAATAGACGAAATTTAACAATGCTCAATGCAAAATTAAATTTTGAAAAAGAAACCGAAAATCTAAAAGCTCAGAATGAATTAGCTATAAATCAACAACGTAAGTACGTAAAATGGGCATTAGCAGCACTATTCACTTCACTAGTCATTGTTTTCCTTATTTTAAATGCTAACAAAAGAGAAAAATTATTAAACAAAAAACTAGCAAACCAAGCTAAAATATTAAATAAAAATCAAGAAGCATTAACTCAAATAAACTCTAATCAAGATCGTCTTTTTTCTATTGTTGGTCATGATTTAAGAGGTCCAATTATATCATTGAATGAAATTCTAACTTTGTATCTAGAAGATCCTGAAGGCAAGGATTATTTTGAAAAATTTGCTCCACAATTAAAAGAAGACTTAGAGCAAGTTCAATTTACAATGGATAACCTTTTACATTGGGGAAAAACTCAGATGCAAGGAAATACAATAAACGTTAGAAGCATTTCTGTTAGAAATGAATTGGATATTATATTACAGCTATATCGTAATGAAATAAATAAAAAAGCGATAACTATAAATAACCAAGTTGCTGTCAATCATAGTGTTTTTGCCGACCTTCAACAGTTCAATGTTATATTTAGAAACTTAATCAATAATGCCATTAAATTCACTCCAAACGAAGGTATGATTACTATCAAAACTAAAATAAAAGATAAAAACTTAGTTATTCAAGTTTCTGATACTGGCGTTGGCATGACAGAATCTGATGTACAAAAGTTATTCAGTGACACTGAAAATTTCTCTAACTATGGTACAAATTTAGAGAAAGGTACCGGCTTAGGACTTCGTTTGGTGAAAGCTATGGTCATTAAAAATAGCGGAGAAATTATTGTAAAAAGTGAACCGAATAAAGGAAGTCAATTTATTGTTCAGTTGCCCGTGGATATTGCATAAAACATAATATTGACTACACCCATAAAACAATCATAAGGTTTAAAATAATTTTCTGATACATTCATTTTTTTACATTTCGTCCCTTAATAATTATTTGTATCAAAAAAATCAAAATCATCGACGAACTACACTTTTAGAACGTTAAAACACACAATAATTCGCATTTCACAACATTTATTACTAATCCGTAATCTTCTAAACTAATTTTAGATTCACATTATAGTGATATCTATGAAATTTAGAATATTAAAACCATTTTGTTTAAACAACCTGCTTCAAGGTTGTATGGTTATATTCCTAATTTTATCATTCACCACTTTAGCTTCACAATCTTCAAAAAGAGAAATTTTACTGAGCGAAATAGAAGAAATAAGAAATTCTTCAAACTTCAACTCTAAAGATACTCTTTATATACACAACTTAATTGCACTTGCATACGAGTACCGTTTTCATAATTTGGATAGTCTGTATACGCTTAGCCAAAAAAATTTAGCTTTAAGTAAAAAGGCTGAATACACAAATGGTGAGATCAGTTCATATCATTCAATGGGAGGATATTATTCTGATAAAGGTAAAATAGACCAAGCTATTATATATTTCAATAAAGCTTATAAACTTGCCGAAAAATATGAAAACAACTTTTTAAAGGTAAGAACCTTAAATGATTTAGCTAAGGAGTATGGGTTTAAAGGTGATTATTCAAAATCATTAAAATGGTATTTAGAAGCAATGGAAATTGCAGAAAAATATAATTACAAAAATTCCATTTCCATTATAAATGATAACATTGCCCACTTATACCTTGAGCAAAAGGACTTTCAACAAGCGATGGTATTTTTACAAAAATCAAAAGCCGTACATGAAGAAGTCGGCAATCCTGTCTTTCTTGCAGAAACTCTAAGTAACATTGCCTCTACATATGCAGACATGAATGAATTGGATTATGCTATGTATAATATTAACATTAGTATAGCTACGTTTGAAAAAGAAAAAATACTAGAATGGTTAGCATACTGTTATGAAATTAAAGGAAAAATATATCTCAAAAAGAATAAGAATACTTGGGCACTTTATTGGTATAAGCAAAGCGAATTATTACACCAAGAAATAGAGGATGACAGAGGTAAAATAGATCTACTAAATGGTATGACAGAAGCCTACTTAAATCTTAAAAAAGATAGTATAGCAGAAGAATATGCATTTAACGCATTTAATTTATCTAAGAAAATTGGTCTTAGATCCGGAATTAAAAATAGTACACAAAACCTTTCCAAAATATTCAAAATAAAAAAAGACTTTGAAAAATCGCTTTGGTACCATGAGCTATACCAAACAACGTATGAATCTCTTTCTGCAATTAGTAATGAAAAAGCATTGAATATGCTTAAAACTAGAGTAGAATATGATCAACAAAAACAACTACTAATCGTAGAAAATGAAAAAGCACTAGCAAAACAGAAAATTTACATTTATATTTTTATAATAATACTTTTCATCTTTGCTATTATAACGTTCATTGTACATAGAAATCAACAAGAGCAGAAAAAACTGAATCAAGAACTAAGAAATAAGAAAGCTGATCTTGAACAAAAACAAGCTTACTTAAATGAATTGAATCAGACAAAAAATAAATTATTCTCTATCATTGGTCATGATTTAAGAGGACCAATCGGTGCTTTTCAGGGGCTATTAAAATTATTTAAGGAAGGAGAAATGACCAAAGATGAGTTTTTGAATTTTGTTCCTAAACTTAAAGTTGATATAGATACCATTTCCTTTACACTTAACAACTTATTATCTTGGGGGCAAACCCAGATGAATGGGTCTATTACAAGACATTCCATAACCAATTTAGATAGTATTGTTGAGGAAAATATTGCACTATTATCTGAAATTGCAGAAGCTAAATCTATTACTTTAATTAATAGAATTGAACCTAATTGTCAGGTTTGGTCGGACCCCAACCAGATTGATATCATTATTAGAAACTTATTAAGTAACGCCTTAAAATTTACACCTAATAATGGTAAAATCATTATTGGTGCAATTCAAAAAATTAAAACATGCGAAATTTACGTTAAGGATAACGGTTTAGGAATGAGTGAAGAAATCATAGGCAAACTTTTCGAAAAAGATTCTAACCACACCACTTACGGTACCAACGATGAGAAAGGTACAGGATTAGGTCTTTCTTTATGTAAGGAAATGGTTGAGAAAAACAATGGTAAAATATGGGTACATAGTGCGTTGGGTAGAGGGTCAAGCTTCTACTTTACCATACCAAGAATACAAAAACAGTACAAAGAATCTGCTTAAATTAAGCTATCTAGCGAATCTACAGCCACCATTCTTTCAACGGTAAAACCTTCTGCATAATCTACACCAACCAGTCTTCCTAAATCTTTTGCCCTATAGTGAACACTCTCTATAAAAGTTTTACTACTAATAGGAGTTTCAGGCTCATTACTACTAGGATCATGAAATTGTGAGCCATATGCTAAAATTGAATCTGTTTTAGCCTCCAAATATTCACTAATGTCAACAACAAAATCTGGAGTAATATTTTTCCATTGAATGTAATGATATACTAATTTAGGCCGCCATTCTTGTTGGCTCTCCTGCCCTATTCTAGTCTCTATACGCCTTAATCCACTTAAAAAACAAGCGTCGCTTACCAATTTACTTCCCTTGCCGTGATCAATATGTCTGTCATCAACAGCATTACACAATACAGTATGTGGTCTGTATTTGCGTATCATTTTTATAATTTCTAGTTGATGCTTTTCATCATTAACGAAAAATCCATCTCTAAACCTTAAATTCTCACGAACTTCTACACCTAATATTTTTCCTGCAGCAGCAGATTCTTTATCACGAATTTCTGCAGACCCTCTTGTACCCAACTCTCCACGAGTTAAATCTACTATACCAACTTTTTTACCTAATGCAATCTCTTTGGCTATAGTGCCACCGGCACCAAGCTCTGCATCATCAGGGTGCGCTCCAAATACTAAAATATCTAACTTCATTCTATACCAATTCTAATTGATGCTTATTATTTTATACTTTCTAAAGCCTGTAAGATATCCTGCTTTAAATCTTCTACTTCTTCTATACCAACAGAAAAACGAATTAGTCCGTCAGCAATACCTTGTTCCGCTCTTACCTCTGCACTCATAAGTGCGTGTGATGTTTTGGATGGTGACAGCACTGTGCTCTCTACACCAGCAAGACTCATTGATGGTTTTATTAACGACAATTCTTTTTGAAATTGAGATGCATCTAAATCTGAATTTAATTCAAAAGATAACATTCCCCCAAATCCTTTCATTTGCTTTTTGGCAATTTCATGATCTTGGTGAGATGGTAAACCTGGGTAATATACTTTTTCAATCTGTGATAATCCGTCAAGGAAATGAGCCATTGCCAAAGCATTCTCATTTTGTGCCCTTACCCGTATTCCCATTGTTTTCATACTTCTTTCCAACAACCAAACGGTATAATCACTGAGGCTACCACCAAAATTTTTTGCTAAATGAAAAATACGCTCCATATTTTCTTTTGTAGAAGCTACTGCGCCTGCGCAAATATCTGAATGACCACCCATGTATTTGGTAGCACTATGAATTACGACATCAATACCAAAATCAATTGGATTTTGGTTTACCGGACTCGCGAATGTATTATCGATTAAAGTTGTGATTCCATGTTTTTTCGCAATGGTAGCAACGGCTTCTAAATCGGTAATTGTCAATAGAGGATTAGAAGGTGTTTCTATATAAATTACTTTAGTGTTCTCTTTAATTTGAGCTTCAAATGCTTCGGCACCCCACCCATCGGTAAAAGAATATTCAATTCCGTATTTAGAAAACTCTTCGTTGACCAAATTGTAGGTTCCACCGTATAAGGTCTGTTGTAAAACCACATGATCTCCTGCTCTTAAAAAGGCTAATAAAGCTGTACTCACTGCAGCCATACCGCTACCAAAAATAAGTGCAGATTCCGCATGTTCCAATGCCGCAACCTTTTTGCAAAGTCCTTCTTGATTTGGTGTATTAAAATATCGAGGATAACGTTTTACATCAACATCTTCATAAGCATAAGATGTACTCATATATAATGGAGAAATTGCTCCACGATGTTGTTTGTCCTCTAATTCACCAACGTGTGTACAAATGGTGTTCAATCCTTTTTTATTCGAATTCATATGCAAAAATTATAAAAAATAAAGGTAAGGAATAGAATGTAAATGTTATCTCTAACATTGCTATGAATGTGATTATAACTATTACAACCTCTTTCGTCTCCTTATAGTTTTAAAACTTTCAGAACACAATTAAAATAACTTTGAAAAAATATAAAACAGAATAATAACAACAAGCTAATAATACTATATAAATAATTAGCTAGAATTATAAAATATTGAATAGTTTATTCAAAAACCTTTGAAATACTAGAACTGTCACATTTTGTTTTTAGATTTATAAGTATATCCACAAAGAATAAATTAATAAAATCTAACATTAGCAATAGCCATTTGAATATCTATTTATCATGAAAAAATCAATTTATATATTTCTTTTAATTGTAGCGTTAGCTGCATGTAAAAACCAAGAACCAGTTGCAAAAGGATATCAAGGTCAAGGGAAAAGTGCAGTAGTCTCCACTTTATCTAAACCAGTTCAAAAACAGTGGAAAGGAATCTGGACTTTTGACGATGAAGCTACATTTTTCAGTAATGATTTTGAAAGTGGAAGACTAAACGGAATAACCTCTGACGGAAACAATCACTTTACCGCTTTAATAACAGCTGAAAACACACCAGTTAATGTGAGTCCTTGGTATGCTTTTAAGGTTTGGTCAAAAACCCCTAAAACTATAACCATTAAAATGACCTATCAAGATTCTCGTAGTAGATATTATCCTAAAATAAGTACAGATGGTGAGAATTTTAAAGTTTTAGATAGTACAAATTATACTGCCTTAAATAAAGGTGTTGGTGATTTTGGCATTAAGGCAGCACCAGAATTCGTCGAGATAAAAGTCAAAATAAGTGAAACATCAACATATATTACCGCGCAAGAGCTTTATGGCTCTACACGAGTAAAAAACTGGATAGATTCATTATCAACCAAGCCATTTATTTCTACGTATGAAATTGGAAAAAGTAAGGAGAATAGAGCTATGAACTTAATGGAGGTAAGTTCTAAAAAAAATAAAAAAGCTGTTATGGTGATTTCTAGACAACATCCACCAGAAGTTACTGGTTTTCTGGCAATGAAATCTTTTATTGAAACCTTAACAGGAGACTCCCAAAAAGCTCAGAAATTTAGAGATAACTATGACTTATTTGTTGTCCCATTAATGAATCCTGATGGTGTTGATAATGGCAACTGGCGACATAATATGGGCGGAATAGATTTGAATAGAGACTGGCAAGATTTTAATCAGCCAGAAACAAGAAGTGTTAGAGATTTTCTGGTAACAAAAGAATCTGAAGGATATGAGTTTGTCTTCGGTGTAGATTTCCACTCTACATGGGACGATATCTACTACCCTATCGACACTACGATTACCGGTGATAAAGGTAAAATTGTTTTTGATTGGATAGCGAATATTACCGATAGATTGCCTCAAAAGCATACAAATGTGAAACCATCAACCAATATTAAGCCTACTATGGTATCACGCAATTATTTTTATGTGAACCACGGTATGCCAGCTATAGTTTTTGAATTAGGAGATAACACACCTAGAGATTTCTTAAAACAAAAAGGTAAGGTAGCCGCTGAAGAATTAATGGATTTACTTGATAATCAAGATTAAAAACAATCTTTAAGGTATATTAACAAAAAAGCCTCGTGGTATACCACGAGGCTTTTTTATACTAAAATTTTTATTTGCTGTAATTAACTTTATACCTCCAAAAGCTTATTCCGCCTAATACCAGCACTCCAGCAACTAAGTAATAAATAAAAGTTGGCGTAATAACCTGGGCTCCACTAGCGTAACTATGAAGACCAACCAAATAAAAGTTAACACCAAAGTAGGTCATCATAATACTACCAAAAGCAACAACACTCATAAAATTGAAAGTCCATTTCCCTCTTAAGCCAGGAACCAATCTTGTGTGTATTACAAAGGCATAGATCATAATAGAAACAAGTGCCCAAGTTTCTTTTGGATCCCAACCCCAATAGCGACCCCAACTTTCGTTGGCCCATTGTCCACCTAAAAAGTTACCAATGGTAAGCATGACAAGTCCTGTGGTCAAAGCTAATTCATTAATTATGGTCAATTCTTTTATGTTGATTGCCATACGTTTTTTATTCTTTTTGGTTGTCAAAATCATTAAAATTAATGAAACAAGACCTAAGATCATACCAACGGTTAAAGGTCCATAACTACCAACAATTACGGCTACGTGTATCATTAACCAATAACTGTCTAAAACTGGAACTAAGTTACCTATTGATGGGTCAACCCAACTTTGGTGTGCTATCCATAAAAGCATAGAAGTTACAAATGCAGATGCTGCAAAAGTCATATCACTTTTACGACCTAGCGCCCAACCAATACCCATGGTAGCCCATGCTACGTATAATATACTTTCATAAGCATCACTCCAAGGTGCATGACCAGAAATATACCAACGTAGAACCAAACCAGCAGTGTGCCAAATGAAAAGTAACATTATAGTTCCCTTAAAGAAATATATTGCAACTCTCCAAATCGATCGATCTTTGAAAATTTGAAAAACAAGAATAAAGAACATCAAAAGCCCTACAACTGCATAATACCTATACAGTTTATTGAAGATGTTTAGTTTATTATAAATAACCTCAGTATCAATCTTTTTCTTTGATGGCAATACTTCACTACCATGATTTAATTGATTCTGCTGAAAAGCTGCCAATAATTTATCTGCAGAAGCATAATCTCCACTTTCTTGAGCCTTACCTAGAGTCATTAAATAATAAGGCATTGCATTCTTTACAAAGTTGGAGTAAAGAGAATCTCTAATTTCATACTGCCCTCCCCTATACTCTACTGCCGAAATCCATTTGTTATTTTCATCGTCAAGCAACGGAAATATCTTAACAATATCTTGACCTAAAGCCTGATTCAATAAACTCAATCTGATATTGGCATCTTTAAAATCTTGCTGAAATTTATTTGGGTTGGTAGTAGCTGTTGCTTCCCTTAAAAATGGCTCTAATTTGTACTGCCCTTTTTTATCAAAAAAATCGGTTGCTTTTACATATTCTTGACCGGAAGGAATACCAATAACTTTTCTAATACTATCATTCTGTGATTTCTTATCTAACGCAATAAACTCTGTATTGTACCATACAGCAGGGTTCATCATCATAGAAAGTAATACCTGATCCGAAGAAAAATCTAAATAGGTGTCCTTATAACTTAACTTACGCAGCAATTCTGATGAAAATGTATTAATAGGCTTCATACGCCCACCTTCATCTTGTATTACTAGCTTACCAAACTTATCAGCATGTTCTTTACTTACCATACTGGCTTTAAGTAAAGAATCTATTTGTGTCTTGCTAGGTGCCTGTTGATGCCCTTCTTCTGGTGTGTGTTGCTCTTGAGCAAAAGAAGAAAATGAGAATGCCATTAAAACAGCCAACACTCCAAACATTTTTTTCTTTTTGATCTTAAGTTCATCCAAAGAATCAGCTAAATCTTTAAAACGGGTCTTGCCAAAAAACATAATTCCCATTAAGCCTATGTATAATAGAAAATAACCAATATAGGTGATCCAAGTACCCCAAAAGTCATGATTTACAGATAATGTTGTTCCTTTTTCGTCCGGATCAAAACCCGATTGAAAAAAGCGGTAACCATCATGATCCAGTACGTGGTTCATAAAAATGTCGTAATCAAAAGGTCTTTCATCCTCAATGGTAACCCTACTCATGAAAGATGCATAACCTTTATCTGTTCCAGGATATTTCTCGGCTATAAAATCATTCAATTTAATCCCAAAAGGTAATTCGTAAACTTTAGAACCATATCTAATAGAAAAATTGAGTCCGCCTACATTAACCTTTTCGCTAAAATCGGAAGGTCCTTTACTACCTAATAATTTGATTTGTTTTGTTTCTCCGTTCGCAGTAACATCAAAAATTATAGCATCTTGATCCATTTTTGTTTTCTCTGCTTCAGGTATTTCAACAATACCATATGAACCTTGAGTAATTGAATCTGGAATAACAAACTGCATACCGGCCGTATTATACAACGAACGCAAGACTAAAGGTTGCAGACTATCTTTTACCAAAACACCTTGAAACTGATCTGCCATGCGCATATAATTCCCTTCAAAAGGAGAATGAACTTGATAAACAGAATCTGTAGTCATTATATTAATGGCACCATCAGTTTTGTTATTCAAAGCAAATAATACATTATGTATGCTGGCTACTTTACCATCTTCTAAATAGTGATCATGACGTTCACCATCACCTGCTTCAACTATTTTCAAAAATTTAGTTCCATTAGTATCAGGTAGTAGACCTTGCTTGGCACCTTTTATAAAATCTACATAAGAAATTTCAAAGTCTTCATTGTTGAAATCTGCTTTCCATGGAAGATTAGATTTTATAGCCTCTGGAGTAACTATTAGATCATCTTCTAAAATCTTTCTTCTAGCCTCTCCATCAATTTCACCATCAACATAAACCGTTAAAAAAGTTTTATCGGAATAAAATACATTTTCAGTTTTTCCTTCGCGAATAGGCATCATACCTTCAAAACTGATGTATCTGGTTACAAATGCACCTATAATTATCAATACCCAAGATAAATGCAATAGTAATACCGGCCATTTTTCTAGACGCAATAAGCGATATCTAGATATGTTTCCTAAGAAATTAATAACAAAGAACACCATTATAACTTCAAACCACCAGGCATTGTAAATCCAAATTCTTGCAGTTTCTGTGCTATACCAGCTTTCTATAAAAGTACCGAATGCCATCGCTGTTGCAAAAGCGATAAATAGAATAGACATTAATCGAGTAGAGAAGAATATTTTCTTGAACATTTCCGTCATGGAAGTAGGAGTTGATTTTCAAGATGCAAAAATACGGTGTTTTCATCATTTACGAATGGCTTTTACTGCTTTATAACTTCATTAAAACTGTTAATTTTAATACAACAAGACTTCTATAAACTTTGTACTTTTGCCACATGATATCCGTTGTAATAGTAGGCACAGGAAATGTAGCTCAGAATCTCTTTAACGCATTAGAAAAGGCAAATGACGTAAGCGTTAAACAGGTAATAGGCAGAAACCCTCAAAAATTGGCTTTCGTAACAGATCAAGCAATAACAAGTTCTAATTTTGAAAAGATAGTAGCTGCCGATATTTATATTCTTGCCATTTCAGACGATGCCATCAGCGTTGTAGCCCAAAATTTTAAAAATATTGATGGTATTTTAGTACATACATCTGGGGCTACTTCCATTGATGAACTAAGTACCGCTAAGCGTCCGGGCATATTTTATCCTTTACAGACATTTACCAAAGACAGAATTATTACGTTCAACGAAATTCCTATTTGCATAGAATCACCAAATGAAGATGATTTAGAATTATTAAAAAAACTAGGAAATACACTAAGCAACACCGTTGTAGAATTAGATTCTGACCAAAGAAAAACACTACATGTAGCGGCAGTTTTTGTCAATAATTTCACTAATTATATGTATACCGTAGGCGCAGAAATCTGTTCTGAACATCAAATAGATTTTAAATTACTACAACCTTTAATTAAAGAGACTGCGTCTAAATTAGACAAGATCACTCCTTTAGAAGCCCAAACAGGACCTGCAAAACGAGGAGATCAGAAAACATTACACAATCATTTACAATTAATAAAAGACAAACACCAAAGGGAGCTATACACCCTATTAAGCAACGCAATTAAAGAAAAGCATGGAAAAGAGTTATAAAGAATATTTAAAGGATATTACTACATTTATTTTTGATGTAGATGGGGTATTTACCGATGGTAGTCTTTTGGTAACGAGCGAAGGCGAGTTATTACGAAAAATGAGTGTTAAAGATGGCTATGCACTTAAAGTTGCGCTTAGTAAAGGATATAATGTATGTATTATAACCGGTGGCACAAATGAAGGTGTAAAAACTAGATTAAGAGCTTTAGGAGTTACCGATATTTATATGGGAGCACATTACAAAATGGATGCTTTAGAAGAATATTTGGACATTTACCACATTGATGCGGAAAACGTATTATATATGGGTGATGATATACCAGATATACCACCCATGAAAGCTGTAGCCTTAGCCACTTGTCCACAAAATGCCGTTGCTGAAGTAAAAAGTGTTAGTCAGTATATTTCACACATTAACGGAGGTAATGGCTGTGTACGTGATGTTATAGAACAAGTGTTAAAAGTACGTGGTGATTGGAACAGTCATTTTAGCGCTGCAAACGATTAAAATATGCTAAAGAATAAATTAAAAGACTATCATCTAATTTTAGCATCGGGTTCACCAAGAAGGCATCAGTTCTTTAAGGATATGGAGCTTGATTTTGAAGTGCGAATTAAGTCTGTTGACGAAATATATCCAACAGATTTAAAAGGAGCTGAAATATCAGATTATCTAGCAAAATTAAAGGCAGAAGTTTTTAAACTTGAATTAAAACCTAAGGATATTTTAATAACTTCTGATACCGTGGTTTGGTACAATAATGAATCTTTAGCGAAGGCTATTGATAGTGAAGAAGCCGAATCGATGTTAAAAAAAATGTCTGGAGAATGGCATCAAGTAATTACATCTGTATGTTTCACTACTAATGAACGACAGATAATACAACATTCGATAACCGAGGTTAAGTTTAAAGAGTTATCTATTGAAGAAATTCGCCATTATATAAAAGAATATCAACCTTTTGACAAAGCAGGTGCTTATGGTATTCAAGAATGGCTAGGCTTAATTGGCATTGAACAAATTAAAGGTTCATACACAAACGTAGTTGGTTTACCTACTCAATTAGTTTATGAAACATTATCAAAATTAGTAACCTAATATATTGTAATTATAAAAACATAGCAGGTATGAAATTCTTAAAACTAAATACAACTTTTTTTAGCATTTTCGGTGTATTAATAGTACTTACCAGTTGCAAGGAAAAACCAGCGAGTAATAGTAACACCTTAGCTATGTCTACCTCAGTTTCAAAAACAGAAGCTCCTAAAAAAGAGCTTTCGCAAGAGTTTAAAGACTATTGGTACAATGGTACCGCAGAAATTACATCCTATAATTTAGAACAAGCCAGATACGGGGAAATAAGAGAAGGAAGCGCTGTTATGATATATGTAACAGAACCTTTTACACCAGGAACGCAAGTTAAAGCAGACAATAGTAACAAGAATAATATTCCGGTTTTAAAACTAAATGCTACAAAAAATTATATAACAGGTATTTACCCCTATTCTATAATGAACAGTAGCTTCTATCCTGTACATGATAATGAACATGCAATAAAACTTTCATTTTCATCTCAAGAATGGTGCGGACATGTTTATGCGCAGTTGAATAATAAAGAGGATTTTGAAATAACGAGCCATTCTTATTTTGAATCTGAAGCTGATCAAAATTATCATTTAAAAAAAGCTCATTTAGAAAACGAAATTTGGAATAAAATCAGGATTAACCCTTCAGACTTACCAACGGGAGAAATAGTTATGATTCCATCATTAGAATTTATTAGGCTTACCCATAAGGAGTTTAGGTCATATAAGGCAATTGCCTCTTTGACCGAAGCAAATGGTTTAAAGACTTATGAAATTAGTTATCCTGAGTTAGAAAGAACACTAAAGATTAATTTTGAAAATAAATTTCCATATATGATAGAAAATTGGACAGATACTTTTCATGATGGATTTGGTGACAATAAAAAAGTTTTAACTTCAAAAGCAACAAGAATTAACAGGATTACAACACCCTATTGGCAGAAGAAAACGAATAAGGATTTATCTTTGCGAGATAGTTTAGGGTTATAGTGTATGAAAGAATTTATTACCGAACATCATAATGAGCTAATCTACAGTCTCATTGTATTAATTGTTATACTTGTTTTAAAATTCTTATTTACCACAGCGGTAAGAAAGGTAAGTAAAATCAGTGATTACAATCCTGTACGTACAAACCTCATTATCAAGTTTATAAATATAGCTCTAACCATTATTGCAATAGTTGTTCTTACCTTGGTATGGAGTGTAAATTATAGAGATTTAGGCGTTATGCTGTCCTCTGTTTTTGCAGTAATTGGTGTAGCATTATTTGCGCAATGGTCTATTCTTAGTAATATAACCGCAGGAGTAATAATTTTCTTTTCTTTCCCTTTTAAAATAGGAAATACTATTAGAATATTAGACAAAGAATTACTTGATCCTAACAATACAGACCTAGATAAATTTGTAATAGAAGATATTAGGGCTTTTCATCTTCATTTAAGAAGAAGTAACGGTGAGATTCTAACCTACCCGAATAACCTAGTATTACAAAAGGGTGTCATATTAATTTCAACCTATCAGCAAGGTGAATTTTTGAACACGGAAGAAGAGGAAGAACAAACGCTTTGATTTTGTTAAAGAAGTCGTAAAAAAGCAAGCGTAGGTACTAATCTTATTATATTTGGAATTACTACCAAAACCAACTTAAAATGCGATACTTATTAGGGTTCATAGCCTGTAGTCTTTTTGTACTCAGCACCCTTAAAGCCCAAAGCCCTAAAAATAGTTCAGCAACCGACATTTATCATTCCATTGAAAAATTAAATTTTCTTGGTACGGCACTTTATATAGCTGCCCATCCAGACGATGAAAATACGCGTCTAATTTCTTATTTATCTAATAATGTAAAGGCTAGAACAGGGTATTTATCATTAACTAGAGGTGATGGAGGTCAAAATTTAATAGGACCGGAATTACGAGAACTTTTAGGAGTTTTAAGAACACAAGAATTACTTGCCGCAAGACGAGTAGATGGTGGTGAGCAATTTTTTAGTCGCGCTAATGATTTTGGGTACTCTAAACAACCTAGTGAAACACTTGAAATCTGGAATAAAGAAGCTATTTTAGGAGATGTAGTTAGAACGATACGAAAGTTTAAGCCAGATGTAATTATCAATAGATTTGACCATAGAACTCCTGGATCTACACACGGTCACCACACCTCTTCAGCAATGTTGAGTTTTGAAGCTTTTGACCTTGCCAATAATGCTAACGCGTATCCAGAACAATTAAAAAATACTAGTACTTGGCAACCCAAACGTTTATTTTTCAATACGTCTTGGTGGTTCTACGGAAGTGAAGAAAAATTTAAAGAGGCAGATAAATCCAACATGTTACATATGGATGTTGGTACCTACTACCCAATGCTAGGTATGTCTAACAATGAAATTGCTTCTTTGGCAAGCAGTCAACATTTATGTCAAGGATTTGGCAGACTAACTTCTAGAGGAACAGAAGATGAATATGTGGAGCTTTTAAAGGGTGATTTACCAAATGATAAATCTAATTTATTTGACGGCATAGATACATCTTGGTCAAGAATTGATGGCGGTAAAGCTATAGGTGAAATTTTGTATGATATTCAAGAGAATTTTAATTTCAAAAACCCTACAACTCATATTCCGGCATTATTAGAAGCTTACCAATTATTACAAAAGTCAACTGATGAACATTGGAAAGAGCTTAAAACCGATGAGATAACGACAATTATTGCTTCTATATCAGGTCTATATTTAGAAGCCTCTACCATGTCACCTTATACAAACGCAGGAGAAATTGTAGATGTTCAAATTCAGGCATTGAACAGAAGTGATATCGATATTAAATTGAAATCTTTATTCTTAAACGAACAAAGTATAAATATAGGTAACGTTGTTTTAAACAATAATAAATCATTAGAAAAGAAAGTAAAACTTACCATTCCAACAACCACAAAATTCACTAGTCCTTATTGGTTAATGGAAAAGGGCACATTAGGTACTTATACGGTAACCAATACAGAATTAATAGGTAAACCAGAAACACCTAAAGCTTTCAATGCAATTTTTAATATTGAAATTAATGGTATAGCCATTCCCATTGTTAAGCCTGTAATGTACAAATATGCAAAACCTGAAAAAGGAGAAATACATCAACCTTTTGAAATTGTTCCTGAGGCTACCGCAAGTTTTGCAGATAAAGTATTAATCTTTGCAAATGCATCCTCAAAAAGAATTCCAGTTACCATTAAGGCTCATAAAGACAGTATTTCTGGTACTATTGAATTAAAATACGAATCTAGTTGGCAAGTGGACAAAAAATCGCAACCATTTACAATAGCTAAGAAAGGTGATGAGCAAACAGTATTTTTTACATTGAGTCCGCCAGCAACCGAAAATGAAAGCAGCATCTCCCCTATTATAAGATTAAATGGAAATGAAATTAACAAGGAGCTGGTAACTATTGAATATGATCATGTGCCCACCCAAACAGTCCTATTACCATCAGAGGCAAAAGTTGTTCGTCTAAACATTGAAAAAGCTGGAGAAAATATTGGCTATATAATGGGTGCTGGCGATGAAGTACCTACAAGTTTAGAACAAATAGGATATAATGTTCAACTAATTGACCCTACAACTATTACAAAAGAATCATTACAAAAATATGATGCTGTTGTTTTAGGTATTAGAGCTTATAATGTTATAGATGAATTAAAATTTAAACAACGATTTATTCTTGATTACGCAAAAAATGGTGGTACAGTAATTGTGCAATACAATACAGCCAGTAGATGGGGTAATCAATTTGAAAATATTGCTCCGTTCAAATTAGAGATATCAAGAGACCGTGTTACTAACGAAAATTCTAATGTTGAAATAATCGCAAAAGAACATTCGTTAGTAAATTTTCCAAACAAAATAGATCAAGCTGATTTTAATGGTTGGGTACAAGAGCGCGGATTGTATTTTCCGAATAAATGGGCAGACGAATTTACTCCGGTTTTAGAGATGCACGATGAGGGAGAAGATTCAACAAAAGGTAGCTTGTTAATTGCCCCTTACGGAAAGGGTAACTATATTTATACAGGACTAAGTTTTTTCAGAGAATTACCGGTTGGCGTGCCAGGAGCATATAAATTGTTTTCAAATATGCTATCTATAGGTAAGGACAAAGTGGAAAAGAAAGAGAAAATTAAAGGATGAGCAAAGCACGGGACGAAAATAAAACTTGGAAAAAAGAGTATAGCATTGTGCTTATACTCAACCTCATATATGTTCTTATTTTTTATTACGTAATGACCTCATTTAATTAATATGGAAGGATTAGACTGGATTATTCTTGCCGGCACACTTCTCTTCATTGTAGTCTACGGTGTATGGAAAACCAAAGGAAGTAAAAACGTAAATGATTACGTACGTGGTGGTAATGACTCTAAATGGTGGACAATAGGTTTATCAGTAATGGCCACCCAAGCCAGTGCAATTACTTTTTTATCTACACCAGGCCAAGCTTTTCACGATGGTATGGGCTTCGTACAGTTCTATTTTGGACTACCCTTTGCCATGATTATCATCTGTATGGTATTTGTTCCTTTATACCATAAAATGAAGGTTTACACCGCCTATGAGTTTCTTGAAGGCAGGTTTGATCTTAAAACTCGTTCTTTAGCTGCAGTGCTATTTTTAATCCAAAGAGGTTTAGCTGCAGGTATTACCATATTTGCTCCTTCTATAATTTTATCTGCAGTATTGGGTTGGGACTTACGTACATTAAATATTATAATAGGCACACTAGTAATTATCTATACAGTATCTGGTGGTACAAAAGCTGTTAGCGTTACGCAAAAGCAGCAAATGTTCATTATCATGACTGGTATGTTCATTACCTTTTTCTTTATTTTAGGGTATTTACCATCAGACATTACATTTAGCAAAGCGATGAAAATTGCTGGGGCCAGTAATAAATTAGAAATATTAAATTTTGATTTAGATACTTCAAGCAGATATACTTTTTGGAGTGGAATTACAGGTGGTCTCTTCTTATTTCTTGCTTACTTCGGTACCGATCAAAGTCAGGTGCAACGTTATTTATCCGGTAAATCTGTAAGAGAAAGTCAGTTAGGTCTTATTTTTAATGCCATTTTAAAAATACCGATGCAATTCTTTATTTTATTGGTAGGTGTAATGGTATTTGTTTTTTATCAATATAATCCGTCTCCATTAAATTTTAATCCATCTGCCACACAAGCAGTAATGGAATCAAGCTATGCAGAAGATTATAAATTATTACAAGAAGGCCAAGTTGCACTTGAGGCAGAGAAAAGAATTGCACAGAATAAGTTCTCTGCTGCATTAGAGATAAAAGAGTTCACAGCCGTTGAGGATGCCAAAAAACAAATAATAAGAATTAATCAAAAAGATAGTACTAATCGTGTAGCTGCAAAATCACTAATTAGTCAAGCAAACAAAACTGTCGAAACTAACGATAAAGATTATGTATTCATTCACTTTATACTCCATAATTTACCCACTGGTTTAGTGGGTCTTTTACTAGCTGTTATTTTATCTGCCGCAATGTCATCTACTGCTTCAGAACTAAATGCATTAGGTACTATTACCGCATTAGACTTATATAAGCGAAATAGACAAAATACTGCATTAAGCGAAGAGCATTATGTAAAGGCCTCTAAATTCTTCACCTTAATTTGGGGAATAGTTGCTATATTAATTGCTTGTGTAGCCAATCTTTTCGATAATTTAATTCAGTTGGTAAATATTATCGGTAGTATCTTTTACGGTAATGTGTTAGGTATTTTTCTTATTGCATTCTTCTTTAAGTTTATAAAAGGAAATGCTGTATTCTTCGCAGCAGTAGTAACACAAGTTATAATATGTATTATTTATTACTACTTAATTCATATTTATCCTTCTGGTCAAGAAAAACTAGGTTATTTATGGCTTAACTTTTTTGGTGCTGCCTTTGTCATTTCAATATCCTTTATATTTGAAGCCTTTGACAGAATGCTTAAAAAACCCTTACCATCAGCTTAAGAAATTAGGCACATTTTAAAATATTCAATGGTACATAAAAAAATTGTAACTTATTTTGAAGAGCATTACAGTAAATCTCCCACCCTTATAAAAGCACCGGGAAGAATTAATTTAATTGGTGAGCATACAGACTATAATGAAGGATTAGTATTACCGGCATCTATTGAAAAAGGTATTTATTTTGCTGTCTCTGGAAATGACCTTAACAGCATACGGATTGAAACGTTTTTAACACAACCGGAGAAAATAGAATTTCAACTTAATAGTCACCATAATCCTTTTAATTCTTTTTGGGGAAATTATTTTAAAGCAATCATAGAGATTTTGGTATCTAAGGATTATCCGCTAAAAGGCATGGATTGTGTTTTTGGTGGAGATATTCCTATTGGATCGGGCCTTTCCTCATCCGCGGCACTTTGCTGTGGTTTTATCTATGCGATTACCAAAGTATCAGGTAAAAGTATTTCTAGAGAAAAAATAGCATTAATTGCCCAAGAAGCTGAACATAAAATTGGACTTAATTGTGGTTTAATGGACCAATATGCAGTTCTCTTTGGTAAAAAAGGAAATGCATTTTTACTAGATTGTAAAGACTTAAGTCATAATTATATTCCCATTAACCTTAATGGCTATAGTTGGGTACTTGTAAACTCTAATATAAAACATAATTTGGCTGTTGATTCAGAGTACAACAAACGACGAATTTCTTGTGAAAATATCGTTAAAGGAGTTCAAAAAAGTAGACCTGAAATTAAATCGTTACGAGACGTTACTTTAGTAGATCTAAACAGTTTAGTTAATGTTTCTAATAGTATTGATATTAAGCGGGCAAAGTATGTCATCGAAGAAAATGACCGTGTTCGCCAAATGATTAAAGTCTTAACTTTGGGTGATGCATTAGCGGTTGGTGAGATTCTAAGAAAGGGGCATTGGGCCATGTCTATAGAATATGAAATAACTACTACGGAATTAGATACGTTGGTAAAAATAGGTGAAGGATTAGAAGGTGTATTAGGCTCTAGAATGATGGGCGGTGGCTTTGGTGGTTGCACTATAAACCTCGTACAAACAGATACGCTAGATGAAAGTATTAATTCTTTACTTCAACAATATAAGGACCAAACCGGTATTGATGCTGAATATTATCCTTTGTCCATAGATGACGGTGTCAAGGTTTTCGAATAAAGATTAAATTATAATTCATAAAAAAGTCCGTGCTTTAAAACACGGACTTTTTAAATTTTATAAAAGGTTTTTCTTATTTAGAACCCCACTCTTTTAATGAATCGTTATTCATTTTAATGTAATCGTTGTTACCAGCTGCAGTAGCTCCTGCCAATGATTTCTTTGCAGCTTCTATAGCTCCCTTTTTATCACCAGCTTTAGCCAATATTAAAGACTGTTGTCTTAGTTGCCAGAATGCAGGCTTTTCAGTCATCGACATTGCTTTGCCCATCCATTCTTTAGCTTTATTGATATCTTTTCCCTCGCTTGAGTAATAAACAGCTGCAGCGTAGTAATCCTCAGCAGACGGACCGCTTAAAACTTTATCAATACTACTCATAACAGTAGCATCTGTAGGTACAGAGAAAGGTATTGCAACATAAGTGTTTTCCCAAATAATACCAATATTTGCGCCATTTCCTGTTACATCATCAAAAGTGATCGTAAACGTCTCAACAGGCATTTCAATATTATGAACAGTTGCAGATAACTGAGCAACTACTTTACTATCGTCCCAATTACTTGGAGTACCACCACCAACAATATCTGTATAGATGTAAACCTCCCATTTAGAAGCACCTGGTTTAGTGAATATAGAATATGTTCCTGCTTTCACATCTTTTCCTGCAATAGTTACATCAGTATCAAATGTTACTAAAGTATAACCATTAGCTCCTGTACGCCATAATTTGTCAAAAGGAACCAAATTACCAAACACTTTTCTACCTCTCATAGAAGGTCTAGAATAGTCTATGCTTACTTCTGTTAAACCTACTGTCTGCATTAATTTTGCAGAAGGACTTGGGGCAGGGGTATTTATTTGAGCTTCAACAGTTAAGGAAGCTACAATTGCCAATAAAAAGAGTACTACTTTGTTCATAATTATTTTGCTAATTAGTTTATAATCGCAAAACTACTTATAAAGGAGGGCTAGAAATGTTAACAAAATCTTAAATACGTGACTGCTTTTTTAATAAACCGCAAATGAAGTTGCCACTACACCATCTTCAAGATATAATGCCAAATAATAAATAGAAGATTCTAGAGGATGAGTGATAATACCTTTCTTTCCTATTTCACCAGAATTTTCCCAAATCTGTCTTCCCGATAAATCATAAATTATTTGACCGAATACAGTCTTTTCTGTAGCTATTGAATAATAATATTGATTTGATGTATTGTCTCTATAGATTATAACTTTATCTTCTACATCATCATTTTCCGGCAGTTCTGGTTCAGAAGGATTTTCCTCATTTTCAGGTTCTTCTGGAGTTTCAGGTTCCTCCGGATTCTCAGGTTCTTCAGGAATTTCCGGTTCTTCTGTAACAACATCTGGGATTTGAAATGAAAATAATCTTGAAGGCGATTCAATTGTAGGGGTTTGTCTAGAATAATATTCCGAAGAAAAGAAATAAGAAGAAGAACTCGTTTGTGTTAAACCTTCTGCCTGTATAAAATTAAGACCAAGTGATTGCTGTATAAATCCATCAAAAACTGAATTTAAATTTAAACTTTCAATAATACCAACAAACGGACTTAAGATAGAAGAATACCCAATAACAACTAGCCTATTAGTTTCTAGGTCATAAGATGCTTCGGTTATTAAGCCTACATTTTCTACGGCTCCTACTCTACTAGCTACATATGTTCCTGGTAATTTAGGAAACTCATAGGCTACAGAACCTAAGCTTTTCCATTGCTTTGTTAAAATTATGATACTTCCATCAACAACAAAAAATGCTTCTGCATCCCAATCACTATTTCCATTATTTTCTAAGTTTTGTTGATCCTCATATGAAAAATTAATAGTAGTAGCAGTAACTATATCGGAATTTAAGTAATCGTCTTTCAAAACTCTATGTACAGCCAAATCAGTTCTAATGCCTACATTGTTACCAAAATCACCTATATAAATATAATTCTCATCTTGAGAAATAGCCTCCCAATCAATATTAGAAACATTAGAAATCGTTACTCTTCTTTCAATAGTAAGTGATAATGTATCTAACTCATATAATACAGCCGCATTACCAGAATCGTTATGTGTTATTAGATTTCCATTAAAATAAATTAAACCAGAAGTTTCAAATATTTCATCAGGTAAATTACCTACAGTTTGCACATTCTCTTGAGCGGTTGAATACGCTGAGTAAATGAACAATATAATAGTAGCTATGTATTGATAGAAAATTTTCATTGTTGCAAAATAAACTAGAATAAAGTTAATCCCTTGTATTTAAGAGACCTAAATTCAATTTAATCGATAAAGTTAATTTTTAACCCATTAAAAAAGTATTTTTAATAATGTTTAACTATTTTTGAATATTGTTAGACAAATAAGGAATTCATCCATGTCCAAATTAAGTATATGAAATTATATCAACTACATTCTAAGCAAGCGTTACCTATTTCTAAGGAAGAAGCTTGGAATTTTTTATCGGATCCTGCTAATTTAAAAGTTATTACCCCTAAACATATGGGTTTTAATATACTTTCAGGTGCAGATAGAGAAATGTTTCCAGGACAAATAATTCAATATAAGGTATCACCATTTCCTGGGTATACCACCAAATGGGTTACAGAAATAACCCACGTTAAACATGGTAGTTACTTTGTTGACGAACAGCGATTTGGTCCTTACGCTCTATGGCATCACAAACATTTTATTAACGAAATAGACGAAGGTGTTATAATGGAAGATATTATTGATTATAAAATTCCTTTTGGTTTACTAGGACAACTAGCCCACCCACTAATAGTAAAAAAACAATTAATGGAAATATTTAAGTTTAGGGAACAAAAGTTAAAAGAGCTATTTGGGACTGTAAACAATATTCCAAATCAACTTCAACTTAAATCATTTTAAATGAAAAATATACTTTTAATTGGCGGTTCTCATGGTATCGGTCTTTCTATTGTTAAAGAATTACAAGATACTCACCATCTTTATGTTGCCTCCCGCACAGATGAATCATTAGATCACGAAAATATTACACATCTTAATTTTGATGCAACTACCGATAGTTTAGATATTTCTGAATTACCGGAAACTTTAGACGGTTTTGTATACTGCCCAGGTAGTATTAATTTAAAACCTTTTAAAATGATGTCATTAGAAACTATAAAAGAAGATATGCAACTTAATTTCTTTGCTATGGTTAATGTAGTAAAAGAAATAATATCTAAAATGAATGAAGGTTCTAGTATGGTCTTTTTTAGCACAGTAGCTGTTGGTACGGGTATGCCCTTTCATACTAGTGTAGCTGCTGCAAAAGGTGCAATTGAGGGTTTTGCAAAATCATTGGCTGCAGAATATGCGCCTAGAGTTCGGGTAAATGTTGTGGCCCCTTCATTAGTAGATACACCCTTAGCAAAAAGACTATTAAATAATGATAAAAAGAGAGAATTAATGAGTGATCGCCACCCACTAAAAAGAGTTGGTAATGCTGAAGATATTGCTAACACCGCAGTTTTTCTATTGAGTGACAAGAGTAGTTGGATGACTGGGCAAATAATTGGAGTAGATGGCGGACTTTCAACTTTAAACGTAAACTAAATGTCAAAAAAAATATCAATCTTTTGGTTTAGAAGAGATTTAAGGCTCGATGATAATGTTGGTTTTTTAGAAGCATTAAAAGGAGATTATCCAGTACTTCCAATTTTCATTTTTGACGAAGAAATACTTTCAAAACTACCTGAAGATGATGCACGAGTAACTTTTATTCACGATACTTTGCAGACAATGCGTAATGAGTTGCAAAAAGAACACAACAGCTCTTTGGCAATGTATTATGGTAAACCCATGGATATTCTTAAAAATCTGACTGAAGAGTATGAAGTTATGTCATTGTATACCAATAGGGACTACGAGCCATATGCTAAAGAAAGAGATGAAAAAGTTTCAGAATTTTTAAACGAAAATAATATAGAATTTAAAACATTCAAAGATCAAGTTATTTTCGAAAAATCTGAAATTGTAAAAGGTGACGGTGATCCTTACGTGGTGTATACTCCTTATAAAAATAAATGGCAAGAGCAATTTGATGCTGACCAAGATTTAAAAATTCATTACACAAGTCAGTACTTATCCAACCTGATATCCAATTCTCGTTTACCTAATTTATCACTTAATATTATTGGTTTTAAGAAATCGGATATTGAGATTCCCGATTATGATGTAACCCCTACGTTAATTGATAATTATGAGGATACCCGCAATTTTCCAGCCAAGGAAAATGGTACCTCACATTTAGGTCCTCATTTACGTTTTGGAACCGTATCTGTTCGTAAAATGATGAAAAAAGCAATAGCAGAGAACAATAAGGTTTTTTGGAGCGAATTAATATGGCGAGAGTTTTTCATGACCATCTTATATCATTTTCCACATACTGTAGATAATGCTTTTAGAGCTAAATATGATCGCATTGAGTGGCGTAATAATGAGGCTGAATTTGAAAAATGGAAAAAAGGTGAAACAGGCTATCTTCTAGTAGATGCCGGCATGCGACAATTAAATGCAACGGGATACATGCATAATCGTGTACGTATGTTAGTTGCAAGTTTTCTTTGCAAACACCTTTTAATTGATTGGCGATGGGGAGAAACTTATTTTGCCGAAAAATTATTGGATTATGAAATGAGTTCTAATGTTGGAAATTGGCAATGGGCAGCTGGAAGCGGCGTTGATGCAGCTCCATATTTTAGAATTTTCAATCCAATGACTCAAGTTGATAAATTTGATAAGGATAAAAAATATATAAAAACTTGGATTTCAGGATACGGCACTGACGACTATCCAGAAAAAATGGTAGACCATAAAATGGCTAGAGAACGGTGTTTAGAAACCTATAAAGATGCGGTAAGTTAATTTTACTTAGATAATTGACGCTCTAGTTCTTTTTGGTTTACTACTCTCCTCTTAAGCATATTTACATATTGTAAAGCCTCTTTGGTTTCGTAATCTGTATATGCTCTAGATGCAAATTCTATAGCCTTAGTTAGATTCCCGTTAATTTCATTGCTAATAGCCATGTTATAATTTGCTCTACCAGCTATTTTAGCTTTGCTATTATTTAATTCTGAATTCCATAAATCTGCTGCGCCATCCCAGTCACCTGCTTGTGCTCTTCTTTTTGCAATTTCAAAATTATCACTGCCCTTAACAAAATAGTCCCTAGCGATACGTATTTTTTCCGGTCTAGTAAAAAGGGCATAGTTAGCCCCTAACTTAGAGCTAGTACTTAAAACAGCTTCTTTTCTACCAACGACCGCTTCTAATGCCTTAACAGGATTTATACCTTCACCCATAGAAAATAACCTATCGTTAGAAACATACTCATCAACAATAGTTCTGTTTAAAGGATCATATATTCTCCATCCATTTTTAATCGTCGTGTTCAATTTTATTCTATGCCCAGGCACGTTAGCCTTAATTCCTAAATTATTAGGAATATTAACCATTGTCATTTCATAGTCAGCAGCAGTATCCGTATCATAAAATTCAAGGGAAAAAATAACATCAACGCCATTTTCCTTGCACAAACGATCAACAATTTCCCATGAAAGTTCTGCTGGAAAAACACTTAATCCTTTAGCAACATCTTTTTGGTTATCAATAATTTTCACAGCATCAAATTGGTTACCGCGTTCAAGTTCATACTTAAGACCCGAAATAGCATTCTTCGCTCCCTCTTTATCCAAATTAAGTCCTTCTAAAGATAAAATCTTATCGATATCATCTAACACTTTATTCTTTTCTGAAGCACTACTTCGGTTGATAACACCCACATTTACAACATCATTGGGAATAGATATTTGAGCTGGCTGTGTAATACCCATAGTCATTCTATTAGTTGAACTACAGGCTACCATTGAAAAAAATATAGCTGTCACGGATAATTTAAACACTAAATTTTTCATAATTCTAAATTTTTAAAACGAGGTAATTTGATAATTAACGAAAAATGCGTCATTAAATTATATAATATGTATGTGAATGCTGCTTAAATAAGCATATCTAAAATATTGAAGTATAATATTATTAAACTCTTATATTATGAAATATGGTAATGAAATAGCAAATTAAAACCATGAATTTAAATTGGTATATTTACTTAGAACTTGTAATAACCAATACCAAACTAAAATGAAAAAAACGTTTTTAATGGCGCTATGCTTATGCATGAGTGCATCTGTTTTTTCTCAGAAAATGAGTAAGGACAAAAACCAACTTATTTCTTCTATAGAAAAACACAAAGAAGAACTTATTAAAATAAGTGATTCTATTTGGGCACTTGCCGAAACTGCATTTGACGAAACCGAATCTTCTAGAATTTTGGCTGATTACGCAGAAAAGAACGGTTTAACCGTAACTAGAGGCGTTGCAGATATACCAACTGCATTTACCGCTACTTATGGCTCTGGAAGTCCTGTAATAAGTATTCTAGGTGAATTTGATGCACTACCTGGTATATCGCAAAAAACATCTCCTGTTAAAGAGCCATTTAAAGAAGGTGCTGCAGGTCATGGTTGTGGACATAACATGTTTGGTACAGCAAGTCTTGGATCTGCCATTGCCATAAAAGAATTAATGGATGCCGGTAAAATTAAAGGAACAGTAAAGTTCTTAGGTACACCTGCTGAAGAAAAATATTTTGCTAAAGTATGGATGGTAAAAGCTGGACTTTGGGATGATGTTGATGTAAATGTTAGCTGGCACCCGTCTGCAGGTATAGAAGCAGATGTTCAAAGTGGTTTATCATTAATTGATTTCGTGGTAGAATTTTATGGTCAAGCGGCACATGCATCTATGGATCCATGGAACGGTCGTAGTGCATCAGATGCTTTAGAGTTATACACTACAGGCATCAACTACTACAGAGAACACATCTTACCAACTTCAAGAATACACTACCATATACAAGATGGTGGGCAAGTTGTAAATGTTGTACCAGATTATGCAAAACTTTGGGTTCGTGTTAGAGATCCTAAAAGATCAAAGATGTTACCAACATACGAGCGAGTAAAAGCAATGGCAGAAGGTGCCGCTATTATGGCAAATGTCGATTACAAAATCTCATTGGTTTCTGGTATATATGAAACTTTGGTAAACCGTTCTGGTGGAGAAATTATGCAGAACAATCTTGAGTTATTGGGACCAATCACCTATACTGAAGAGGAAACAATTTTTGGTAAGGCTATTCAAAAAGCTACCGGTAAGCCTGAAGTTGGTTTAGATGGAACTGTTCACCCTTTAAAGGAAACAGAAGAAAATCCAGGTGGCGGTTCTACTGATGTAGGAGATGTAAGTTGGAATGTTCCTAACATAAACTTAGGTGTTTCAGTTGCACCTACAGGTACACCTTGGCATTCTTGGGCAGTTGTTGCTTGTGGCGGCATGTCTATAGGGCATAAAGGTATGATACACGCATCTAAAGCAATGGGTATGACGATGTTAGATTTATTTCAAAATCCGAAATTGGTTACCAAAGTTAAAGAAGAATTTAAAACACGTAAGGGTGATGAAGTCTATGAGCCAATGATCGATGGTCCACCACCATTAGATGGTGAATAACTTACAATTAAAAAGAAGCTATCTTAACAGATAGCTTCTTTCATTTTTAAGTAACTTGAACACTTAAACTTATACCATTTCAATGAAAAAAATTATCGTTTTACTTCTTTTTATTTCAGGACCGTTTTTGTCTGCGCAATCTTTCGATTTTCAATACGACCATTATTCGGTCATCGTTAAAGACTTAGACAAGGTTGGTGCTTTTTACAAAGACATTTTAAATTTAAAAGAAATTCCGCATCCCTCTGCACCTTCTGGTTTTAAGTGGTTTGTTATTCAAGGAAATTCACAATTACATTTAATAGGAAAAGATAGTGTAGCCATGAAACATAGTAAAAGCGTACACTTATGTTTAGCTACACAAAAATTAGATGAACTAATTGCTTCGTTAGAAGAAAAAAAGATAACCTATTGGGACTGGCCAGGCAAAGAGAATTCAGTAACTCTGAGAGCTGACGGAGTCCGTCAGATTTACTTAAAAGACCCGGAAAACAATTGGGTTGAAATTAACAATGCAGTTCATTAAACCATCACCTAGTTCAATAATCATATGAAAAGTATCATAAAAAATGTTTTTCAGTTAGGTTTCCCCTGGCAAACTCAAGATCCTTTTTTATTCTGTGTATATCATTTAGATAAATATCCTAAAGGAAATGGGGAATTAGGTCCTGATGATTCTTTAGAAGGAAGAAATTTGGGAAATGATTTTACTATTAAAGATGGTTATAGAATGTACCATGGTACAACTATACCAGGATTTCCTGCACACCCACATCGTGGATTCGAAACTATCACTGTAGTAAACAAAGGATTCTGTGATCATTCAGATTCATTAGGTGCAGCAGGTCGTTTTGGAGAAGGAGATGTACAATGGATGACCGCTGGTAGCGGTGTTCAACATTCCGAAATGTTTCCGCTAGTACATACCGATAAAGAAAATACGCTAGAGCTTTTTCAAATATGGCTTAATCTACCTAGAAAAAGTAAATTCGTTGACCCACATTTTAAAATGTTATGGCATGAAGATATTCCATTTATTAAGTATGAAAATGGAACTATTAAAGTTATTGCAGGTAGCTTCAATTCAACACAGGCACAAAGTCCAGCGCCCGATTCATGGGCAGCTGATGATGAAAACGATGTTGCTATTTGGAACATAAAAATTAACGCAACCGGCACTATTAATTTACCAAAAGCTCAAAAAAACACTATACGAACAATTTATTTTTATGAGGGAGAAACCATAGAAATTGCTGGTGAGTCAATACAGCCAAATCATGGAATTGAAGTTGATTCAACAAATGAGATCACTCTAAAAGCTATAGGCTCTAATGCTCATCTTTTAGTTCTACAAGGAAAACCAATAAATGAACCTGTAGCTAAATATGGACCTTTCGTTATGAATACGGATGAGGAATTACAAAAGGCCATGGAAGAATTTAGATTGACACAATTTGGTGGATGGCCGTGGCGATACCCAGACCAAACACATGAAAACGAACGAGGTAGATTTGCTAAATATCCCGACGGAACAATAGTAGAAAAATAGTTTCAAAATAGAACTTAAATAAAAACTCCATAATTAGATTGGTATCTAATTATGGAGTTTTTTATATCGTGTAAATAAATACTTAAATCCTTGTAATTTTAGCACCTATGGCACGTAGTCTTTCGTCTATATTCTCGTACCCACGATCTATCTGTTCAATATTATGAATAGTAGAAGTCCCTTTCGCCGATAAAGCAGCAATTAATAATGAAACACCTGCTCTAATATCTGGTGATGTCATTGTAGTAGCTTTTAGAGTAGACTGAAAATCATGACCAATTACCGTAGCTCTGTGCGGGTCGCACAAAATTACTTTTGCTCCCATGTCCAACAACTTATCTACGAAGAATAAGCGGCTTTCAAACATCTTTTGATGAATTAGAACTTCTCCCCTCGATTGTGTTGCCACTACTAAAATAATACTCAATAAATCAGGAGTTAATCCTGGCCAAGGAGCATCTGCAATGGTCAAAATAGAACCATCTATATAATTTTGTATTTCGTATCCGTCTTTGTGAGCAGGAATATAAATATCATCACCTTTTCTTTCTAATGTGATACCTAACTTGCCGAACACTGTTGGTATTTGACCCAAGTCATCCCAACTAACGTCTTTAATCGTCAATTCACTTTTGGTCATTGCAGCTAAACCTATCCAGCTACCAATTTCAATCATATCAGGTAACATACGGTGATCCGTACCACCTAATTTATCTACACCATCAATAACTAAAAGATTAGAACCAACCCCTGAAATTTTGGCGCCCATTCTATTCAACATTTTACATAACTGTTGTAAATAAGGCTCGCATGCAGCATTGTATATTGTTGTCTGGCCTTCCGCTAATACAGCGGCCATAACTATGTTGGCAGTCCCTGTTACAGAAGCCTCATCTAACAACATATAAGTACCTTTTAACTTATCTGCCTCTACACCATAGAAATACTCTTCTCTGTTGTAACGAAATTTAGCACCAAGTTTTATAAAGCCTTCAAAATGAGTATCTAAACGTCTACGACCAATTTTATCTCCACCTGGCTTAGGTATATATCCTTTGCCAAAACGTGCCAATAAAGGTCCTACAAGCATAATTGAGCCCCGCAGACCTCTACCATCTTGTTTAAATTGATCAGACTGTAGATAATCTAAATTTATATCGTCTGCCTTAAATGTATATGAACCCTTACCTTTTTTCTGGATTTTTACGCCTAAATCCTCTAAAAGAGCTATAAGCTTATTTACATCAACAATATCAGGAATATTATTGATGGTTACCTTTTCGTCTGTAAGTAGTACTGCGCAAAGTATTTGAAGTGCTTCGTTCTTTGCTCCTTGAGGGGTTATTTCACCAGATAACTGATGCCCTCCTTCAATTTTGAATGTCCCCATCTAGAGAAGTGGAAATTTAATAGCGTTTTTTACCGCGGTTATTATTATTTCTTTGATTTTTCTTGTTCGAGTTCGAGTTTGACCTCGGAGTTTTAGCAACTCTATTTTTAAGGAACTGACCACTATCCGTCAAACTTTCTCCTTCTGCGGCTAAATCTATACGACCATCACTCAATTCAAACAAATGCTTGAAAATTGCTGTATCATCTACAACATCTTTATTCCAATTTAAATAGCATTTCTTCATGTGGTTAGCAATAGCATACTCCAGCCCAGAGCGCTTATCACCTTTCTCCCACTCTACAGCTACATCTATCATACGTTTTATGTTATTACCATAAAATCTGTATTTTGGAAAATTCTGTGGGTATTCTAAAGCTTCTGGTCTTTGTCTTAATACCTCTTTTGAGGTAATTGGAAAAGGAGAATCTACATCCAACTTAAAATCGGACATAATAAACAACTGATCCCAAAGTTTATGTTGAAAATCTGGCACATCACGTAAATGAGGCTGTAAGTTCCCCATAACGCTAATAATGGCCTGCGCTACTTTATTTCTTTCTTCACGGTCTTCAATTGATACTGCATGGTTAACCATTTTTTGAAAATGACGACCATATTCAGGAATAATCAAATGCTCACGCTCCGTATTATATTCTAGGTTTTCTACTAATTGCAAATTGAAAATTTTAGCTTAATGTGTTTGAGAAGTATTCTTATAACGATGCCAAATTAATAAAATTATAGATGAAAAGCTATTTTACAAGGAGATAACGCCCTCTATAGCCCCTACTTCTTTATATTTTGCAATCACCTCGTCCGGACTGGCTAAATCTACTCTAATAGAAACACTGGTATATTTACCGTTCTTAGATTTCTTCAAGTCAATAACCGCACCCATATTATCAAATATGGTATTTATACGATCTATTTTATCTGTTTCTGTCTCTACAATAAATTTATATAAGTAGTTAGAAGGCCATTTTGACGTTTCTGTTAATTGCTCCTTTAATTTTTTATAAAATTCAACTGGGTTATTTTCGTCCATAACTAGTGTTTTATGCAAAGATAAGTGTAATGTACCAGTTTTTTAATACTCTTGGTTTATGTACTTTTGTATTCATAAATTTTGAGTTTGAAAAGTAAAAGAGTTGTTGTCACAGGAGGTCCAGGAACCGGTAAAACAGTATTAATATCATCACTTGAAGAAAATGGATACTATTGTTTTCATGAAGTAATACGAACAATGACATTAGATGCATTAGGCGATGTTGCATTAGATGATCAATTAGTAAACCCTATTGACTTTGTCAAGGATGCAAAAAGTTTCAATGATGAATTAATCAATGCTCGTTTACAACATTTCATTAATGGTCAAAACATAGATAAAGATCATTTATTCTATGACCGTGGGTTACCAGATGTAATAGCCTATATGGATTATTTTGGCCAGCCTAAGGAGCAGCGGTACACTGAATTATGTGTTGAACATAGATATGATGAAGTGTTGATCTTACCACCTTGGAAAGAGATTTATGTACAGGATAATGAACGAATGGAAAATTTTGAACAAGCTTGCGGAATACATGATGCCCTTGAAAAAACATACATAGATCTTGGATATTCCCCTATAGAAGTTCCATTTGGCACTATAGAAAACCGCATGCAATTTGTAGTAGATTTTATAAACAAAACGGGTGAATAACACACCAAACGAAATTTTATTTAAATATTGGGGCTTTGACAGTTTTAGAGGCTCTCAAGAAGAAATCATCAATGCCATATCCAATGGTCAAGATGTACTAGGTTTATTGCCCACTGGCGGCGGTAAATCTATATGTTTTCAAGTACCCGCTTTACTAAAAGATGGTATTTGTATTGTTATATCTCCCCTAGTAGCGCTAATTGAAAACCAAGTAGACAACCTTCAAAAACTTGGCATTAAAGCCATAGGTCTAAAAGGCGGACTTAAATTTAACGAAGTAGACAAGTTATTGGACAATTGCATTTATGGCAATTATAAATTTCTCTATTTATCTCCAGAACGTCTGCAACAAGAATTAGTTCAAGAACGCATAAAGGCTATGAACGTTTCTATGTTCGTTATAGACGAAGCACATTGTATTTCTCAATGGGGTCACGATTTTAGACCTGCATATTTAAGTTGTGCCATATTAAGAGAATTACACCCTACTCCGCCAGTTGTGGCATTGACCGCTACAGCAACCAAAAGAGTTAGTGAAGACATTATTACATCATTAGACCTTAATTATCCTTTAATAATTAAGGATTCATTTTTTAGAAAAAATATTGGTTTTGCAGTATTACTTACCGAAGATAAAAATGGTCATTTAAAGAAGTATTGTCAGCAAATAAAACATAGCGCTATTGTCTATGTTAGAAGCAGAAGAAAAGCTGAAGAATTATCAGGATTTTTAGTTAAGAATAATGTGAAGTCAACTTTCTACCATGGAGGTGTTGATCAAAAAATGAAAACGGAACGCCTAAATCTATGGCTAGAGGATAAAGTAAAAGTAATGGTTGCCACCAATGCTTTTGGTATGGGTATAGACAAACCAGATGTTGAATTGGTAGTTCATTATCAAATACCAGATAGTTTAGAAAATTATTTTCAAGAGGCAGGCAGAGCTGGTAGAAACGGTGCATTGGCAAAAGCCATATTATTAACCAATACCACAGACAAGGTTTTGGTTAAGAAACAATTTATAGAAATTTTACCGGATGTTGCCTATGTAAAAATGATTTACAGAAAACTAAATACATTTTTTCAGATTGGATATGGAGAATTTACAGAAGTAAAATTTCATCTTAATTTCAATGAATTCTGCAGTATTTACAAGTTGAATACTTTTTTGACCTATAATGCATTACAACTCTTAGATAGAAACTCGGTCATTTCTCTTTCAGAAAATTTTTCAAAAAAAATAACTATAAAATTTATTTCCGATAAAGATTCCCTCTACAGGTATATTGACCAAAATTCTAAATTAGCAGACTTTATAAAAGTGATATTGCGCACCTATGGTGGCCTCTTTGAATTTGATACTCCAATTAACACTTACCTATTAGCTAAAAAAACATCTCTATCAGAATCAATAATTCATCATAATTTTGAACAACTAGCAAAAGATGAAATTATAGAATATAATAGTGTTTCAAGTGATTTAGAACTTTTATTCTTAGTACCAAGAGATGACGATAGAACAATAAATATGTTCGCAAGAAATATTGATGAACAAAATCAACTTAAAGTCGAGAAAGTTTCTACAATGTTGAGTTACATAGAAAACAATACTACATGCAGAAGTATTCAGCTATTACATTACTTTGGAGAAGTACAAGAAAAAGAATGTGGTATTTGTGATGTATGTATCAACCAAAAGCTTGGTAATACTGACATTGTTCACAGCAAAATAAAAATCCTTCAAATCTTAAAAGAAAAAAAAGCAAGTTCAAAAGAACTTCAAGCGCTCCTAAACACCAGTCAAAAAATAGTAATTACTGCACTGCAAGAACTCTTAGAAGAAAATTACATAACATTAAACGCTATAAACGAATACCAACTATTATAATATGGAAGCATTGAAAATTGTATTTATGGGAACTCCGGATTTTGCAGTAGGCATTTTAGATATGCTTGTAAAAAAGGAATATAATATAGTTGGTGTAATTACCGCACCAGATAGACCTGCAGGTAGAGGTAGAAAACTTAATGAGTCTGCTGTAAAAAAGTATGCTGTAGAAAATAATCTTACAGTTTTACAACCTACCAACTTAAAAGATGAGGATTTTCTAGAGACTTTAAAATCTTTAAACGCCAATTTACAAATAGTAGTAGCATTTAGAATGTTACCAAAAGTAGTTTGGAACATGCCCCAATACGGCACATTTAATTTACACGCTTCATTATTACCGCAGTATCGTGGTGCAGCTCCTATTAATTGGGCAATAATTAATGGTGAGACAAAAACTGGAGTTACAACATTCTTTATAGACGAAAAAATAGATACGGGTGCCATAATTATGCAAGATGAAGCACCTATTAATCATACTGATAATGTAGAAGATTTACATGATAGGTTAATGCTCTTAGGTGCAGAAACTGTGGTTAAAACAGTAGAACGTATTAAAGAGGGTAATTTTGAAACTACAAAACAATCAGATTCTGACAATTTAAAGGATGCGCACAAAATATTTAAAGAAACATGTGAAATAGATTGGAGTATGCCAATAGACAAAATCTATAATTTTATTAGAGGTTTAAGTCCATACCCAGCCGCTTGGACAACGTTGAACAATGCAGATCAAACAGTAATTACAAAAATCTACAAAGCAAGCATGCAAGAAGAAGAACATAACTTACCAGCGGGTGAACTTGTTTTTAATAAAAAAGAAATGAAAGTTGCAGTGCATAAAGGCTATATAAACCTAGAGGAAATTCAACTTCAAGGAAAAAAAAGAATGCAGGTTAGAGACGTTCTTAATGGTCTAAATTTGGAAAAAAACGCTAAAATGGGGTGAGACCCCGTGGTTGTTGGGCTGCGAGAAACGTAAAAAAAAACCTACTTTATCAACAAACACGCTGAGTTATCAACAAAATAAGGGATTTCCCCCCATTTTACTTGTGTTGCTCAGAAATCCATATAAATTTGTTAGTAGGTATAAATTATTTAATCACAATTAATTATCACATTATGAACAAAACAGAATTGATCGATGCAATGGCAGCAGACGCTGGCATCACAAAAGCTGCGGCTAAAAAGTCATTGGAATCTTTCTTGGGAAATGTTGAAAATTCTCTTAAAAAAGGAGATAGAATTTCTTTAGTAGGTTTCGGTTCTTGGTCCGTGTCTAAAAGAAATGCAAGAGAAGGTAGAAATCCATCAACTGGAAAAACTATCCAAATCGCTGCTAAAAATGTAGTAAAGTTTAAAGCAGGTGCTGATTTAGGCAAAGCTGTAAACTAATTTTACACTGATAAATTTATTAAAAGCGCCTTTATTGGCGCTTTTTTTATTTCTATGTTTTTGCAATTAAGAGGATTTGTCTTACATTAGGTATATATACTTAAACTAGTTATGATTGCTTTAAAGCCAACTAAAGGAAAATTACTCATTGCCGAACCTTCGTTAACAGGAGATGTTTCTTTTAATAGATCTGTTGTATTGTTGGCTGAACATAGCAATGAAGGCTCTGTAGGTTTTATTTTAAATAAGCCATTAGAATATCAAATAAACGAGTTGGTAACTGAAATTGAAATTCCTTTTCAAGTATATAATGGCGGTCCTGTAGAGCAAGACAACTTATATTTTATACATAAAGTACCACACTTAATTGATAATAGCGTCGAAATTTCTGATGGTATCTATTGGGGCGGTAATTTTGAAACTACCGTAGAGCTTATTAATAAGGAAATTATTTCTGAAGATGACATACGTTTTTTCTTAGGTTACTCTGGCTGGTCATCGTTTCAATTAGATGAAGAGCTTACATCAAAATCATGGATTGTTGTAGAAAATGAGCACGAAAGTAGAATCATCCAAAAAGCGGCACAAGCTATTTGGAAAGAAAATATGATTCAATTAGGAGGAAACTATTTACTATGGTCCAATGCGCCTGAAAACCCTAGCTTAAACTAAACGCTTTTACTTACGGACATTCTAGCCGCTGCATTCAACTTACCAATTAAACTTTTAGCAGTTGTATTCACAAAATCCTTTTTTCTATATTTCGTAATAGAAACTAAGCCGTTGACATTATTGGCAATAAATAATTCATCTGCTTTTTGAAGTTCAAATGGAGATAAACTTTCTTCAAGAAATTCTACTTCATTTAATTTTGAAACAATATCTATTATTTTTTTCCTGATGACACTATTTACACAACCATCAGTTATTGGCGGAGTTTTTACCTGATTACCTTTTACAATAAAAACATTGCCATTTAGAGCCTCTATAACTTGTTTTCTTTCATTAAGCAACAAACAGTCTTGATAATCATTTTCTTGGGCGTAGATTGATCCTACTACGTTTAGAATTTTATTATTTGTATCTAAATTAGAAAGCATGCTAGAGTTTTTATAGAAATCTTTAAATAACTCTACTTCGTACGCTTTATCATCTAAAACAAAAAAAGGATTAATTAACGTGGTACTGGTGATGAAATAGGAAATACTATTATCGGATTTCGAGAAATTATTATCGCTAGTATTTCTATATACAGTGAATTTTATTTGCTTGGTTTCTCTTAATCCATCTTCAGAGATTAATTTCAAAATTTCTTCTTCCATAAATTCCATTGTGAAATTCATTGGAATTTCCATTCTTAGAATTCTCATAGAAGACATTAATCTTAGATAATGATCTTCTAAAAATATAACATCACCGTTAATAACACGTAATTCTTCAAAAACTGCATCACCTAACTGTAATCCCCTATTATTTTCATTTAAAAAATCAGTATTCTTATGAAGAAGTTCACCATTAAAATTGAACATAAAAAAAGCCTTAAAAAATTAAGGCTCAAAGATACTGTAAATAAGGATATTTCTAGGACGAACCCAAAACCTGTTTTAAATCTGACACTTGGTTGGTCCAAAGCATTTTAGACTCATCTATTTCGTCATCTTCAGCAAAGTCCGTTATAAATAATGAAACATCTTTAGTTATTTCATCAACAATTATCTTCATCTCAAAGAAGCTGTCATCATCAGCTTCTTCCCAAGCAAAACGTACAAATTCATCCGTTTTCCTTTTTAATAATTTAGCTTCTTCTTCAGCTCCGTCCCAAATAAATGTAAACATTTCACCTCTAGAATTAACATTATCCGCAAACCATTCTGACAGTCCAGATGGGGTTGCCAAATATTGATACAACATTTGTGGTGAAGACTGAATTACAAACTCTATTTCAAATTTTATTTTATCGCTCATGTGCATGCTACTTAATTACGGGCAATATATATATTTCTAAATGATAAAAAAATAAATGATCAGTATTATTTTTTTCATCAAGTTTTGTTGAAGAACAAATAAATTACCACTATATTTGCAGCCGTTTAAAAATAATATGGCGAGGTAGCTCAGTTGGTTAGAGCGTCGGATTCATAACCCGGAGGTCGGGGGATCGTGCCCCCCTCTCGCTACAATAGGTCAAGACCAATAAAATCAACGGTTTGTGTGCGCACAAGCCGTTTTTTTATGTCCTTAAATTTCATACTTTTATCTACCGTATACGATAACGTATACGGTTTGAACATGAAACTGAACTATTCCGAACCTAAATTCTATACTGGTGGTGTCCCCATTAAAGGTTGGTCCAAGCTATCTAGCAAGCAAAAAAAAGATGCTCTCGCTAAAGATTGGTATGTATATTTCTCCTATCGAAATCCCGAAACCAAAAAATTAGTTAGACAAACTCCTATAAAAGCTGGAGTGAATCGTTTTAAAACTAAACGTGAGCGTTTATTATTCATGAACGCTATCAAAAGAGCCTTAATCAAACGTTTAGAGGGTGGTTATGTACCAAATGCAGATAATGCAAACCTAATATCTAAATTAAGCCCGTCTAACGCCGCAGATAAAACAGATACTGAAACTATCCCTAAAAAAGTTATACCACCCACTAAAGTCATAAAAAAGGCTACTCCTGCCCCACTTGCTTCTCCAATAATAGAAGAACCATACACTACTATTCAAGAAGCATTCGATTTTGCCTTAAAAATCAAAAAACAATCTTTAAGTCCAAACTCATATTCAGGTTATCATGGTCCACTTAAACAATTTCAAAAATGGTTGGAGGAAAATGAAATCAATGATATTAAAGCAATAACAAAGAAAACTGTAGTTCAATATCTTAATTCGGTATTAGCACGAACTTCGCCTAGAACACGAAATAATGCAAGAACAAGCTTAAGTGCTATTTTCACAACATTGGAGGATAATGAAATCATAGATGACAATTTTATCCCTAAGATAAAACCGCTATCAACTAAACCAACAAGAAATAAAACTTTTACTCCAAAACAAGAGTCCGATTTACAGACTTATATGGAGGAACATGACAAACTATTACTATCCTTTGTTCAATTCATCTCACTGTGTTTCTTGCGACCTATTGAAGTGTGCAGGTTAAAAATTAAGGATATCGATATTGCTGATAGAAAGATTTATGTAAAGGCAAAAAATAAAAAAGTTAAGATTAAAATCATTCCAGAGATTTTATTGAATTTGTTACCAGACCTCTCAAATGCCAATCCTGAACATTCTTTATTCACTCCATATGAAATTGGCGGAGAATGGGATGTTCCTGAACGTGATAAGAGAAACTATTATTCAAAAAGATTTAAAAAAGTGAAGGATAATTTCAATTTAGGTGTTGAATATGGACTTTATAGCTACAGACATACCTATATAACAAAATTATATAGAGAAATGAGAAAGGAACTTAATCCTAGCGAAACCAAAAGTACCTTATTAGGTATTACTGGACATTCTACATTAACCTCACTTGAAAAATATCTACGTGATATTGATGCCGAACTACCAGAAGATTATTCTGAATTTCTACAACCATCAATAATAAACAAAGTATAAAATGGCTAAAAGGAATATGAATTATTTTGGTTGTTTAAAAGGTGAGAAACTTAATGAGTTATCAGCCGAACAGAGATTAAAACATTTTAAAACTAAAAAACTATTCGTTACAACTAGGGTACTTAATCTGCCATCTAACACTCCTATTAACTTATTGGATGCTAATAATTTCAAAGTTAGATTAGAGTCTTCAAAAGAATTATTGGATACATATTACAAGTTTTTAATACATACCTATCAAGAATATATAAATAATGTCTTCATCAATTTTTTCCATCAATTCAATAACCAAATTATTGGCTTAAAGAAAAAAGAAGCCAAAATGGTTGGTAGAGTCCTTTACGTGAGTATTATTAATAATAAAACCTCTCCCAATTTTGATTTTGTTCACATGGTAGAAAACGCTAATGGCATACCAAAATTAGAGAATACCCCAAAGCTAGAGCTGTATTATGTGAAACGTGATGCATTAAAGCAAAGAGCTATAAATGAACACCCTAATGGTTTAGATGAATTTTTATTGGGTAATTCCAATCACTTTGATTTAAAAATCAAAGATGATGTAGCCATATTTAAAGAAATCATTCAATTTGAAGGTGAGCTTAAAATCATTTTGGCATTGAATGATGAGTATCAGTTTGAAAAAAACAAAACTTTTCAATCTCCAACCATCGATAATACCAATATTGAAAAACCCAATCTATCTGTAAATAGCAAGGCTTTTAAAAACAAAATACCCACCGAGGAAGAAATGGATGCGTATTTAATGAAACACGTTTTTAGTGAAAATAAGTAAGAAAAAATAAAAAACGGGATGAAATATATCATCCCGTTTTTTATTTATAATTGACGATAATCTTTGATTCGTCAATTAGATTTATTTGAATTTTCCCATTTGTCAATAATAGGATCAAGAATATGTTTTTCTACACCAAATACTTTTCCTTCTTTTGCAAGAGGCATAAAGTCATCAATATATTTTTGACTTATTTCTTCACTATCCCCATACAATTCGCGTAAAGCATCTAACTTTTGATGTAACTCTTCTCTAATCTCCTTATAAGCAGGATCCTCATAGTAATTATGTTGTTCCAATGGATCTTTGTTCCTGTCTATCAACTCCCAGTAATCTAAATCAAAATAATGATGTATTAATTTATAGTCTTTGGTAATTGCAGCATAATGTCTATTTACATTGTGCTCTGAAGGATGTTCATAATAATGATAATAAACAGCTTCTCTATCCCAATCACTTAATTCGTTGGTAAAAACAGGTATTAAACTTTCTCCCTGCATATCATTAGGTTGTTCAACACCAGCAGCATACAAAAAAGTTTGAGCAAAATCTAAATTTTGAACAAGCTCATTAGAAACGCTACCAGCTTTAATTCTGTCTGGCCATGATACTAAAAGTGGAGTTTTTAAACTTTCATCATAAACGAAACGCTTATCAAACCAACCGTGTTCACCTAAATAAAAGCCTTGATCAGAGGTATATACAATAATTGTATTGTCCATTAAATCATTTGCCTCTAAATAATCTAACACCCTTCCTACATTTTCATCTACTGATTTTATAGTTCCTAAATAATCTTGCATATATCTTTGGTAGCGCCATTTTGCTAAATCTTTATCCGTCATTTTTGGATAATTCTTTTTAAAATCTTCCGCTACTCGTCTATAAGCCTTATCAAAATTTGCCCTCTGTACTTCATTCAACCTTCCAACTCCCATCTCAAATCTCAACTTATCATACCCTATCTGTTCTTCCAATCCCATTTCATCCATGACTTCTGGATACAATTTGCTGTCAGCAGCCCAGCCCATATCTCCATGTATATTCATTTGAGCAACTTTAGCTGCTGGCATGCCCTCATGATCATCGAATAAGGTAGCTGGCTCTCTAAACTCTTTCTGTGTAAACTCGTCCATATGTCTTTCAGCCATAAGCCATGAGCGGTGAGGTGCCTTATGAAGATACATAAGCATAAATGGGTCATCTTTTTTTCTTTCAGATTCTAGCCAGTCAATTGTCATATCAGTGACTATATCAGTTACGTATCCTGAAACGTTTATTTCACCTTCATTCTTAGTTATAAAATCAGGATTGTAATAAGACCCTTGACCAGGTAATATTTTAAATTGATCAAATCCTTTTGGACTATTTCCAAAATGAAGTTTACCAAACATAGCAGTCTGATATCCTGCTTTCTGTAACAATTGAGGAAAGGTTACATTAGTGGTATCAAATGGTGAAACATTATCTACTTTTCCATTAACATGGGAATGTTTCCCAGTCAATAAGGTGGCCCTTGAAGGTGCACAAATAGAATTTGTTACACTTGCATTGGTAAATAACATACCCATTTTAGCTATTCTATCAATATTAGGTGTGTTAATCAAACTTGTATCATATGCAGAAATAGCTTGATAAGCGTGATCATCAGACATAATGAAAACTATATTAGGTCTCTTATTTATCTCTGGTACTGGTTGTTCACAACCAATCAGCATTGAATAACAGGTTATTAAAACCGAAATAATTTGTAGTTTTTTCATTGATAGTTCAATTCTTTTGTTTTACAATAATTTAAGAATAACCGACTTCGTAAATTCAGCTATCTAATAACTAGAGTGATTATTCTAAAGTATGTAGACAAAAAAATATTCTTTTTTAAAAAATCAATGATTTAATAGTGTTGAATTGTAGAATTCGACAACCAATTATTTTAAATTTTATTTAGCTAAAAATGAGATATTTAGAGCCACTCACGTAGGAAAAAACTTTAATTCAATTTAAAATTTAAAATGAAATTTTAGGAATATATTAATATTTTAATACATTTGTTGTTTAAATGATAATATTTAAACTTGTAATTGAGAATAATTAAATTACAATCACATATTATTATGAACTAATATTTTTCTAGATTGATAAACAACTAATTCAATTTAAACAAACCAACCCTCGAAAAAAAAATACATGTCTAGAAGTAACGAGAAAACGTACTGGGCAGAATTACAAAAAGGAAATATGGATTCTTTAGGGAAACTCTATGATTCCTATATAGATGAATTATTTATTTTCGGAATGAGTATCACCAAAGACAAAACAACTGTTATGGATGGTATTCATGATTTATTTTTAAGCCTATACAAATACCATAGTAAACTTGGTGATGTATCGAACATTAAATCATACTTATTCTTATCCTTAAAAAGAACTTTACTTAAAAAAACTAGTTTAAAAGTTATTACTGTTGATGACTTTGAGAATATACATTTTACTACAACGAATAAACGAAATACTCCTTCTCACGAATCAGAAATTATAAAGATTGAACACAAATGTTTTATCAAAGAAAAGGTAAATAGAGCAATGACTTTACTTACCCAAAACCAGCAAGATGTGCTTAATATGCGATTTACTGAAGAAAAATCGTATGAAGAAATTGCGCAAACTATGAGTGTATCAACTTCTTCTGCTAGAACAATAATATATCGTGCCATAAAAATACTTAGAGGTGGCATTCTATCTCTACTTTTTTTTTCTTTAAAATAAATCTTTTTTCTTGTCTATGTTTTTATAAATACACTCTCCTGTATATATAGGGGTGTTTTACTCGTAATTCAATACGCTCCTTTTTATGATTGAATTATGAAAAAAAATAAATCTAACGACGTGCTTTCTAATTTTGAAAAACAAAATTTAAGAACTCGTATTATAAAATCTGCAAATCAAGCTAAAAGAGCAAAAAGAAATGGTAGAATCCTAATGGCTGCTGCTTCTATAGTTCTTCTTATTAGTGCTAGTTTATTCTTTCGACCAAAAACAGAGCAATCGATAGAAAATTTTGTTGAAACTTCTACCGAAGTAGATATTAATAAGGTTGATGGTGTTACATTAATTTTAGGAAGCGGTGACAACTTTAATTTAGAAGGTAAAAATACAACAGTACAATATTCTAATACAGGTGAGGAGGTTGAATTAGGCTCTGGAAAAACTGTTAATCAAGAATCAATAAAAGATAATAAAGCTCTTTATAATACTATTTTAGTTCCGTTTGGAAAAAGAACCAATCTTAAATTATCTGATGGCTCCATGGTTTGGCTTAATTCAGGTTCTAAACTAGTATATCCTGCAGTCTTCAATGGAAAAACCAGAGAAGTATATTTAGAAGGTGAAGGAATTTTTGAGGTTTCACATAACCCGCAAAAACCTTTCAAAGTTCTCTCTAGCAATCAAGAAGTTGAAGTACTAGGTACTGTTTTCAACGTTAGCAGTTATAAAGATGATAATCTAAGTTTTACTGTATTAAAATCTGGTAGCGTTAAAATCAATTACTCTGATGAGAAAATAGCAGGAATTAAAATAAAACCTGGGACATTTGCTAGTTATAATGCCGTATCGAAAGAGGCAACTACAAAGACGGTCGACATCAATGATTATTTTTCATGGAGAGATGGTTTCCTAAATTTTAAAAAAGATAGTCTAAAACATATCATGACCAAGTTGTCACGTTACTATAATGTTCAAATAATAATAGAAAATGAAGACTTAGCATCACAAACATTTTCTGGAAATTTAGATTTAAAAGAGAATGTTAGCAAAGTAATTGGATTAATAGGAGAAACTTCCAATTTTGAGTTTAGCTCTGAAAATGGAAAAATAACAATAATCAACTCAAACTAACTAAAATCAAATTGCCTATGACTTAAATTAAACAAACAAAAAAGCCGAAAGATGCGCCAACATCTCCCGGCCTGTATTATTAACATTACCATTAAAAGCAATATTAACTAATCTGAATTACAATATTATGAATTATTTTAATAGGCGTGTTCCATGTTGGGACAAATTTAGTCTCACCCACGCCATACACACAATTATGAGAATATTTTTGTTATTCATAGCTATAGGACTAAGTTCTGCTTATGCAAACAATACTTATTCACAAACAAAACTTGACATTAATGTAAATAAAGTCCCGCTAGCGAACCTATTTCATGAAATACAGGAAAAAAGCGAGTATATATTTTTTTACAACGACGAAGTTCTTTTAAATAGTGGATATGTCTCCTTGAATTTAAAGGGAGCTACACTAACCACCATTCTTGATAATGCCCTAAAAGATAAAGGGGTAGTTTACCGTATAGATGACCGCCAAGTAATCATTTTCGGAAAAGAAATAACACCTGAACCCGTTACATCAAAAATTGATAAACAAGATTTTACTGTAACTGGTACAGTACAAGATCAAAGCGGTCAACCTCTTCCAGGAGCAAATATTTTGGAAAAAGGTACGACCAACGGTACACAAACAGATTTTGACGGCAATTTTGAAATTACAATTAGTAATGCTGATGCAATACTATCCGTAAGCTATATAGGGTTTTCTTCTAAAGAAATAGCCGTAAACGGTCAAAATTCTATCACTGTATCCTTAGAAGAAAGTGCTGCTGCTTTAGATGAAATAGTAGTAGTTGGTTACGGAACACAAAAAAAGAGTGACCTAACAGGTTCTGTTTCCTCTTTAAAATCAGAAGATTTAAATCCTGGTGCAAATGCATCTGTAGATCAAATGATGTTAGGTAGAGCTGCAGGGGTACAAATAAATCAATCCAGTTCTGCTCCAGGTGGTGGTCTTTCAATTCGTATAAGAGGAGCTAGTTCTTTAAATGCCAGTAATGAGCCTTTATATGTAGTGGATGGTTTTCCAATTGATAATAGTCCAAATTTAACTTCTGGTGGTGCAGCGGAAGTAAGTGAAAATCAAAGCCCAAATAACCCACTGAACTCCTTAAACCCTGCAGATATTGAGTCAATTGAAATTCTAAAGGATGCTTCGGCAACAGCTATTTATGGTTCTAGAGGAGCTAATGGTGTTGTTATGATTACAACCAAAAAAGGTAAATCAGGCAAAATGAGAGTTACATACGATGTATATAGTGGTATACAGACTGTTGCTAAAACTATTGATGTATTAAATACTAGTCAATATATAAATGCAATAAACGACTTATCTCAAGAACAAGGTAACTCTCCTGTTTTCTCTGAAGCAGATATATCAAGTATTGGAAATGGTAATTTCTGGCAAGACCAAGTTTTCCGTTCAGCTCCAATTACTAGCCATAATATTTCTGTTGGAGGTGGTGATGAAAAAACATCTGTATATGCTTCTGTAAATTATTTTGATCAAGAGGGAGTTGTGAAAAATTCAGGTATAAAAAAATATACCGGTAGAATTAATATAGATTCTAAAATTGGGGAAAGAGCAAAAATTGGTCTTAACTTCAATACTAGTTTAATAAAGGATAATAATAACATTGACGGTATTCAAACAAACGAAAATGCAGGTCCAATTTATTCATCATTACTTTATGACCCTACCGAGCCAATTTATAATGCTGATGGTACTTTCTCGCAATCTGCAAACTTAACAGTAAACAATCCTGTAACTCTTATCACTGGTATTCTTAGTTTAAATGAGTCTAACAGAACTTTTGGTAGTGCCTATTTAAATTATGATTTTACCGATAATTTATCAGGTAAATTCAACTTTGGTACTGACCGTCAAACCTCTAGAAGGGATATTTATAATTCTACTCAGACCATACGTGGTGGTGCAGCAAATGGAATAGCTAACATTAATGTTCTAGAGCGATCAAACTATCTTTTTGAGTACACTATGAACTATCAAAAAGCTTTTAATGAAAATCATAACCTAACAGTGTTAGGAGGGGTTACTTATCAAAAGTTTAGTTTGAAAAATTTCTATGGAAATATTAGTGGTTTTCCTTCTGACGACATAGGCACTAACAATTTAGAGTTAGGTGACACCAATACAGATCAGCTTGGAAGTAGAGCTGAAGAAAACACTTTGTTATCTTATTTAGGTAGAGTTAATTACAATCTTTACAATAAATTTTTACTTACAGGTTCTATACGGGCTGATGGATCATCTCGTTTCGGAGAAAATAATAAATTCGGATACTTTCCTTCATTTGCTTTTGGTTGGAAACTTAATGAGGAAGAATTTATTCCTGATTTATTTAGCCAATTAAAATTAAGAGCTAGTTGGGGTTTAACTGGTAATCAGGAGATAGGAAATTACAACTCTCAACTAACTTTTCAATCGGGTCCAAATGTGGTTCTAGGAAATTCTGTTCTGGGTAGTGTAATCCCATCTAGGAAAGCCAATGATGACCTAAAATGGGAAACCACGGAACAATTCAATATTGGTTTAGATGCAGCAATGCTTAACGGAAGAATAAGTGCCACTTTAGATTATTTCTCTAAGAACACTAAAGATTTACTCTTTAATCTACCCCTACCCTTAGCTTCTGGTTATGCTTCAATTTTAAGCAATGTTGGTGAAGTTCAAAATAAAGGTTTTGAGGTCTTAATAAATACCACCAATGTTATCACGGATGATTTTAAATGGGATACTTCTCTAAACTTCGCCGCAATCAAGAACAAAGTTGTTGATTTAGGTAGAATAGAAAGTATTGTTACCGGAAATATAATGGCCGTTGGAAATACAGCGATTATTAGAGAAGGTGACCCGTTAGCTTCTTACTATGGGTATGTTGTAACAGGAATTTTTCAAGAAGACGATGACATTGCAAATTCAGCACAACCTATAGCAGAACCAGGTCACCCTATTTTTGAAGATAGAGATGGAGACGGTGCAATTACACCAGCAGACCAAACAATAATCGGTAGTCCTTTTCCTGATTTCACTTATGGTATTCAAAATTCATTTAGCTATAAAAACTTTCAACTTGATGTATTTTTTCAAGGACAAGAAGGTGCCGAATTAATAAATATAAATTTAATTGAATCCTTATATCCTGCAAATTTCAGAAGAAATCGTCAATCAAGAACAATTATTGACCGTTGGACACCTCAGAACCCAGATGCCAAATGGCCTTCTTCTGTAAATCCAAATGCCTATGGTGCTAGTAAGGTTAATACTTTAACGGTAGAGGATGCCTCTTACTTTCGTCTGAAAAATGTTCAACTGAGTTATAAAGTTCCTGTGGACAACATCGACTTTTTAAATAGTATGCGTGTTTATGTAACAGGGCAGAATTTGTTTACCATAACAGATTATGGTGGCTTTGACCCAGAATCCAACTCTCTTGGATCAAGTAATGTAAGGGTAGATTACAGTAGTTACCCAACGGCAAGAACATATCTTTTAGGATTAACTGCCAGTTTCTAAACTCAAAAAACAAAATACAATGAAATCATATATTAATAAATCAATAATGGTATTGTTTGTCATTGGCATAATCGCCTGTGAAAAACGATTAGACGAAGAGGTTTTCTCTGAATTAGCCCCGTCTACCCTATTTACCAGTGAAAAGGGATTAAGTTCTGTCTTAAATTCATCATATGCATATGCTCACAGACCAGGTTTTCAAGACTCATGGGCGGCATATCATTTAGCTTCCATGACCACTGGTGAAATATGGGGTCAAGGTGGATCAATCGAAAACTTATGGTTATCGGAAATTGACTTTACTTGGGACGGTAATCACGATCATATTATAGCTCAATGGACTATCTATTTTAATTCCATTAGAGATGCAAATATTGTTTTGGATAATTTAGATAATGAAGAGTTTTCAAATGAGTACAAACAGCTGACCGAAGCCGAAGCACATTTCTTACGAGGATGGGATTATTCTGAACTGTATAATTTATTCGGTCCTGTACCATTATATAAAACTTCAACTGATGACCCTTTATTACCAAGATCATCGGAAAGCGAAGTTCAGGAATTTATTGAGCAAGAATTACTTGCGGCAATAGCAAATTTACCCGTACAAGCTCCAGCTTATGGACGTGCCTCTAAAGGAGCTGCGATGGCTGTTTTATGTAAATATTATTTGAATACAAAACAATGGCAGAATGCGGCAGATGTAGCTGAAGATATTCAAGATTTGGGCGTGTATGAACTACTTCCTAATTATGGAAATGTATTTAGTATTGATAATGAAGGTAATAATGAAATATTATGGGCTTTACCTAAAGATGCTACTTCACCAACAGCTAGTCAAGCTATTGATGCATTAGTTTTTCCTCCTGATTATCCTAGACCAAATCCAAATAATATCGTATTTGCAGCCCGTACTTATTTATATGATGATTTTGTGAATTCTTTTGATGAAAACGATACTAGAAGAAATTATATAATAACCGAATATGTAAGTACAACCACTGGAGAAATTGTTCCTGGTTTAGGAGATGATCGCTCATTTCCGTATAAAATTGAATTTGACCCAGGAGCTGTAGGCGCTGCGGCAGGAAATGACATTCCTGCAATAAGATATTCCGATATTCTTTTGAGTCGAGCTGAAGCATTAAATGAAATATCAGGTCCTACACAAACAGCAATCGATTTAATTAATGATGTAAGAACAAGAGCAGGAATTTCACCATTGACATTGGCTGGTTTTACTAAAGAAACATTCCGTGAAGCAATTTTACAAGAAAGAGGGTGGGAATTGTTTTTTGAAGGAAAAAGAAGAGAAGATATGATAAGACAAGATGTATTTATTTCAAATGCCGTAAGCAGAGGTAAAAATGCAAAAGACTATCATAAATTATTTCCAATCCCTCAAGTAGAATTGGATGCTAATCCCGATTTAGTACAAAATCCAGGTTATTAATAAAAAAAATAAACCAATGAAAAATAGCAATAAAAATAAAAGTCTAAAGTCTTTTTTAAATTTGACTACTGTCACATTTGTAATGGTCTTTTTTTCTATTCCTTATTTAGGAATAAGTCAAGACCCACAGCTCCCTGTAAAACCAAATGTAATAATCATTTTTGCAGATGATTTAGGCTATGGAGATTTAAGCTCATATGGTCACCCTACCATTAATACCCCCAATTTGGACAGAATGGCTAGCGAAGGTCAAAAATGGACCAATTTTTACGTTGGAGCCAGTGTTTGTACACCAAGTCGAGCAGCTTTAATGACAGGAAGATTACCTGTTAGAAATGGTTTGACCAGCTCAGAAGTAGGAGTGTTTTTTCCAGATTCACATAATGGTATTCCAGCTGAAGAGGTTACAATAGCAGAACAATTAAAATCTGCAGGTTATGCTACTGGAATGGTTGGTAAATGGCATTTAGGTCATAAAGAAGAATACCTACCCACAAGTCATGGTTTTGATGATTATTATGGAATTCCTTACTCAAATGACATGGATCACACAGGTAAAATCAATTCCATTGAAGAATATTTTGGTAGGTATACAGATACTTATGAAGAAAGAACACCAGAAGAATTTAATGTTCCTATTCTACGTGGTACTGAAGTTGTTGAAAGACCTGCAAAGCAAAATACATTAACAAAACGATATACTGAAGAAGCCGTAAAATGGATTAAAAATCATAAAGAAGGACCATTTTTCATGTATTTAGCACACAGTCTACCACATGTTCCATTATTTGTTTCTGATGAATTTAGAGGTACAAGCAAAAGAGGTTTATATGGAGATGTTGTAGAGGAAATTGATCATGGGGTTGGCGAAATAATGAAACTTCTTGAGGCTGAAGGTTTAGATAAAAATACAATAGTCATTTTTACTTCGGATAATGGACCGTGGTTGTCAACTGGAATCTCCGGAGGAAGTGCCGGTCTGTTACATGAGGGCAAAGGATCTACTTGGGAAGGCGGTATGCGTGAGCCTGGTATTTTTTGGTCACCTGGTTACATCAAACCAAAACTAGTAACGGGAATGGGTACTACAATGGATTTGTTCAATACGTTTAGTAATCTTGCTGGAGTAGCAATACCTGCAGATAGAGAAATGGACGGCATTGATCTAAGCCCTGTGCTATTTGGAAATGGCGACAGTCCAAGAAATGAAGTGTTTTATTATAAGGGACCAGAATTATATGCTGTAAGAGTGGGTGCATATAAGGCACATTTTATTACCCAAGATGGCTATAAGCCAAACACTTTGGCTAAACATGACCCACCATTATTATTTAATATAGAACAAGATCCATCTGAGAAATATGATTTAGCTAAAAAACAACCTGAAGAAATTGAAAGAATTATGCAAGTGGTTAAAGAGCACAATTCTAATATGATAAAAGGTCCAGATTTATTGAAAGATAGAGGGTAGTTATTTATGATATCACCTATTGTAGATATTACCTTTAAAAGAGAGAGTTTGTTAGATTAGATTAATTTTAGGCGTATTGTAAATTTACAATACGCCTTTTTCTTTACCCATATAACCTAAATCTGGGATAATTATAATTAATATTTTTAAGCGCTATTCCGCAAATGAGCTCGCTTCATAAGTATGTACAGGTACATACTTATCTACTATATACTCCGTAACTGCTTTTAGGGTTTTCCCATTTATAGGATGTAATCCCGGGGCTGTATAAAATTCAATATTATTTCCAGATTTATAATACCAAATCAATGGTTTACCGGTAGTTTCGTCAAAAAACTCTGTGGTTAAATCAACATCAACTTTTTTAAAATTCTGCAACCTTACTTCATCAAATGGAATGATAATTATATTATTAATTGTAAAACACTCAATCCTTTCATAATGGTCAGTTTTCCACACCATACATTTAGGTTCCTTACTCTTCTCGCTCGAACCTAAAAACAATCCAACAACTAATACTAGACTAACGGCAGCCAACACTTTCCAATACTTTTTTATCCTACCATCATTTAAATCAACACTTATCTTATTCTTTGGATTTTGTTTAACGAAATCTCCATATGAATCAAAATTCAAATATTTACACAAGTCATTAATTGTATGTTCATTTTGTTCTCCTACACTACCTTTTTTTTCTAGGTATTTATCATAAAGTCTTTCAATTGTCCTAGAACTAATTGAAGTTGTTTCGGCAATATGATTACTAAGCGCATATCTAGAATGCTTCGGGCATTCAGTTTTCGCTTTCTGAAAAACTTTCTCAACTATTTCTTTGATAATTGCCTCTTTCATAATTATAAAAATACAATTTAATATATCACCACTTAACTAATTATCTCTATAAACCCCTGTTATCATTGGTGTCGAATAGATGTCGAACACAAGTCGGGCTTATGTCTGGTCTATAATCATCAACTTCTTATTTCTTTGCTTCAGATTGATTTAAGACTATGATTTGCTACCACAGTCCAATAACAAATCAGTCTCTCGGAAATCTATAAATGCGGTCGGTAAATAGCCCGATTGAGAAGTAGCTAGGCACTACCGCATTTAGATTTCTACTTCTCAAAATTGGGAGACGTCCCTTCATTTTTTGTGCGATTTATGTCGCAAACCATAACTGAATTCTAATTCGGACAGCCATAGGTATGTCCAAAAATCTTAAACAAAATGAAAAAAATTTATATAGTTGTATTTACGATAATCCTCAATTCTGCCTTTTTATCTTGTGACCCACAAGATTTAGCAGAGAATGAAGTTGAACTTCAAGCCTGTTGTGGTGATGGTGGAGACATTCCACCTCCTCCACCGCCACCAGACCCACCGATTAACTAATTGAATCTTAAAATTTAAGGGGTTAAGACTTAATATCTTAACCCTTTTTAATTACTTCATTCTACACATCTTTATAAATACACAATTAGGTCAATTTTTATAAATTTTAACAAAAAAAATGAATAAACCTTTCTCATAAAACGTTAAAGAATTAACCTAACAAATCAAACTCCCTATAGTTGAAATGAAACACACCATCATTCTTATTGCCTTACTAGCCTACACCTCCCTCTCCGCATCTAAATTTGAATCATATGTCTATATATGTAAAGGGAAATCAAGTAAAAAATACCATTATTCTCCAAACTGCAGAGGACTTTCCAACTGTTCTACAGACACGTATAAAGTAAGCTTATCCAGAGCAAGACAAATCAATAGAACCTTATGTGGTTGGGAAGATTAAAGAACTTAATCTATACTAAAATTCAATAAAACTGGTAGGTGATCAGATAATTCTCTTGCTTTGCTTATGTTCTCACAAGCTTTCACAAAATCAATCACATAACCACTCTTGAGTACAATTTTATTTGAATAGAAAATATTATCAATAGGGTAATTCAAATAACCATCAGTAGCACAACTTTGCTTCAAAGTAGTCTTGGCATCAATGACCGTAGCATTATAACCCTGCGTTCTCAAACCAGTAAAAACTTCTTCCTTTTGGTCCACATTAAAATCTCCAGCAAGTAATATCGGGTGTTGAAAATCATCTGATTTCAGATAGTCGGTAATCGCCAATATTTCCCTTTCCGGGTTTTTATCATGTGGTCTAGAATGAAAATTGATTACAGAAAGCTTACGCCCTTTAACATAAAAATCAAGAAAGAAAGGCTCTCTATCAACCAGTGAATCCAATTCTGAAATTAAGGTTCCCCTATTCTTTATTTTAATGTTTTTGGTCTTCCAAATAAACGCATAACGCTCTGTTACATATTTAGGGCTATTGGTAGGCTTACTTATCACATAATCCCATTTAGCTCCTTTTCTATTTAGGTTATCAGCAAGCTTTGCAACTGCTTGAGCACCACCATAACCTGACACCACTTCTTGTATTGCCACAATATCTGCATCGCGAACAATTTCAGCCATTCTATCTAATTCTTCACTGTTTTTAGTCTTACCAAAATCTCTGATATTCCAAGAAATCAGACTGATTTGCTCTTGGGAAGAAACAGAAAAATGAAATAGAAATAAGAGTAGAAAAAAGATCTTTTTAAACATGGTAGATTTTAATAAAAACGAAAATAATACAAATAGATTTTGTCTGATTACGGGATACCGTAAAAGATATATTTCAAATTGTAATAGGTTTGGATTGTCCCAACCAAAACCAATTAAGAATGAATTATATATTCAAAAAGGATTTTTTCAGTTACCTATCGATTGCATGTGCATTAATTTTAATAATTGCCATTTTCCCCTTTGATATTTTTTATTATAAATTTTTAAGAGTATTCATTTTTATTGGAGCTTTATTAATGATGTTTAATTCATATAAAACACCATTTAAGCTACTTTCATTTGCTCTTATCGCATATTTATTCAATCCTATTATTCCTATTTATTTATTCCAAAAGCTTATATGGATTCCAGTAGATATCATCTGTGGCCTACTTTTTTTAATCTGCACAGTTCATATAAAAAAGAAGAAAAAACCTTTTATACCATATACCAAGCAAAAGTCTCCCAAATCCTATGGAAGAGATAGAAAATTTTAAAAAAAACCAAAATCAACTATGGAAAACCCAACCATCTCAGAAGAAATAAAAAGTCACTTTTTAAGACTATACCAAATAGCCTTGGCTGATGATGACTTTAGCCCATTAGAAATGCGCTTACTTTATCAGTTTGCTAGCGAAAGAAATATTTCTAAAGAACAACTAGATGAAATTTTAACAGCTCATACTGGCCCCATAACTATACCTGAAACTTTAGAAAAAAGAATTGAATATCTCTATGACTTTGCTTTAATGATTTGGGCAGACAAAATAGTTACAGAAGACGAGTTCAATGCTTTAAAAAAATACTGTAGAAATTTTGAATTTATGGAGGACAAAATTGTTCAGCTGACAGAGTATTTAATTGAAAGCGCAAAAGAAGGAAAAAGTAAAGAATCAATTTTATTAGAACTTAATAATTAAGAAATGGGATTACTAAAAAGTATTGCTCAAATAAAACCTTCATTAAAACCAGAGGTTAAAGAAAACACTCCATCATTTGAAGACCAAAAAGTCACCTATCATGAAGATGGACGCTCAACTTCAAGATTATGTCAAGGAAGATCTGAGAATTTACAAGCGAGTTTAAGTGCTATCTATTATAAATTCGAAAATAACTGTAAGAAGGAAGAAGAAGAGCAAGTTAAACTAAAACAGCCATATGTTACAGAATTAAAGGGGAAAAGAACTTTAATGCTTACTAAAGGAGAAGAGTTACAGCGTGAAAAGGAAAAATTAGAAGAAAAGGAAACTAAAGTTGAAAAATTAAGATCTGACATTGTAAATGTTAGACGTAGCCCACAAGATTACGGCATACCAGTTGAGAGAAAATCTTCTTCTAAGTTTTGGATTGGCACTATATTGTTGGCTTTTTTAAGCGTATACATTTTTATATTTTATATATCCACCTCATACTCTGCATTCTTTAGGACTTTTGATCCTTCAACCGAATTATTTGGGGGTATGTTTTACCCTAAAGCTCTGCAAGAGGCTTATGATGCCGGTGCTTTGGAGTTAGGTTTCATAATATTTATTCCTTTTGTGTTTTTTGGATTAGGATATCTAATTCATGTTTTTATGCACAAACAAAGCATTGCTAATGTATTTAAGGTAATACTACTCTTCATTACTACTTTTATTTTTGATGCCCTCTTAGCTTATTTAATCGATGAAAAATTATATAATCTAAACAAGACATTTGAAGACCCCGAATTCTCAATTTCTGTTGCTTTTTCTAGTCCAAGTTTTTGGGTAATTATTTTTGCCGGTTTTGTATCTTATATCATTTGGGGCCTAGTGTTCGACATTGTAATGAAAGAGCATGCTGATAAAGATAAAATCGAGAATTATGTTATTTCCCTAGAGAATGAAATAAAAAATCTAATTCAAATTATTAGCAAGCAAAATAATACTATTGAATCCTTAGAGGAGATTATTAGGGCGAAAAAAGTTCGTTGTTCAGAACTTGAAGATATTATAGATGGTTTTATTCTACCAATTAGAAATTACAAAGCTCTTTCTTCAGAATACCTTCAAGGTTGGCAAGAATGTATTACCTCAGAAATAGTATTAGGTCCAGATCAAACAAAAGACTATTTAAATGAGTGCATAAAGGTATATAATAATCACATCGCTGAATTAGACCTTAATGTAGATGATTATCAAAACAAAGTTTACACGAAAACATTATAACATGAATAATAAGATTCAATTACTTACATATATAACCATTGTCCTTTTGCTCTCTTCCTGCAAATCAGAAAAAAAAGAAATAATAAAAGAGATAGAAATAGCTAAAAAGGAAATTAAAGGAGAATGTCCAAGTTTTATACTTGATAATAAAGAAAACAATCTCAATATCAGTGTTTTCTTAGACTTGTCCGATAGAATAACTCAACCGAAAACTATTCTAAAAGACACGGAATATTTAAAAAGTATATCAAAAGCGTTTACCAATCATGTAAAGACTAAAAAACTAATACTCTTACAAGATAAGATTCAACTTTACTTTAATCCAGAGCCGGCTAATAACACCATTAACAGTGTTGCTGAACAATTGCATATTGAGTTCGATAAAAACTCACCTAAGGCTAAAATAATGCATACAGAAGAATTGTATGCTTCACAACCTACTGAGATATACAATTTAGCATTGGCTGATTCTGAAAACCCAAAAGATTTTCCTGGGTCTGATATTTGGCGCTTTTTCAAAGACAACGTTAAGGACTATACTATCAGTGATTGTCACAGAAACATTCTAGTAATCTTAACAGATGGCTATATGTATCATGAAAACAGTCAAATGAAAGAAGATAATATGAATTCTTACTTAACGCCAAAATCCATGGATAGACTTCCATTGTCAAATTCTAAGTGGGAAACTACCTTAAAAGAAAAAGGTTATGGCTTTATAAAGGCAAATGAAGATTTAGAAGATTTAGAAGTTCTAGTAATCGGTATTGAAAGTTTAAACCCTAAAAACCCATATGCCATTGACGTAATGAGAGCCTATTGGACCAATTGGTTTAACGAAATGGGAGTCAAAAAATTTAAAATTCAGAATGCAGATTTAGCGTCTAGTGTTGAGAAGGTAATTTTTGAATTTATAAACTCATGAAAAAATATACTCTGTTTTTTATATTAATATTCTCCATAACTAATTTTTACGCACAAGCTTCATGTGATGATATGCTTGAAATGGTAGAGAATCAAGGTTATGGCACCTCATATTACAGCTATGGAAGTGATGCGATTTCAGAAGTTACATTCTATGAAATTTCAGATGATAATTATAACGATTATTATTTCGCTGTAGTAAGATTTACAAGCTCTTACGAAGACTACATTTATCAGGTTGGCTCAGACACAGAATTTAATTATTCCATTAATTATTTAACTAGTGCGGGCAAAGCATTTTGGGCTTACATTCAACCTTATAATGAAAATCTAAATTGCGCACCCGACTTTTAGACTAAATACTATCTTGTTTGAAAACTAAAAAAAAAGGTAATATACTCGCTACCCGAAACTTAGTCATCATAAACTTTGAATAGTATGTAAGATTACTTGATTTCTAGTATTTTTAAAGATGCTTTCATTATTTTGGTAGTTGATTAACTCCCCCATTAAATTATTATTTAAATATGCCCGATTGTACGAAGTGTGGTGAATACACCAGATTCAATAATGGTCTATGTACCGAATGTTATAATAAAGAAAATGGAAATCCTTGGGTTTCAGGAGTTATCAAAGGACGAATCGCTGAAACTATTATTGAACAGCTTTTTATATCCTTAGATTTTCAAGTTTATAAATACGGAATGGAAAATACCATTCCTGGTATATTAGACTTACTCAAAGGTGTTAGGGGCGATGTTTCCAAAAATATTAGACAAATGCCAGATTTTGTAGTTTTCAAAGACAAGCAGGCTCATTTTATAGAAGTTAAATTCCGTAAAAGCGGAAAATTGACTTTAAAGGATATTGAAAGTTATGGGGATTATCCTTTTGAAAATGCTTTATTCGTATTGGTTACGCCTAAACATATAAAGTGTATATCTTATGCAGAATTAAAAGCAGGTAGAGAAATTTCAGAAAAGACTAAAAACTGGCTTGGTAAACGTAAAGAATTTGAAACTGATAGCGAACTTATTATTGACTACTGTAAATACGCTACCAAGTTTTTTGAAAATGTAGAGTAATAAGAACGACATAAATAAGCCATGTTTAAACTTCAAAAACTAAAACTTTTTAAACTGATTGAAAGAACAAATTGACATATTAGAAAATGAAATACTTGAAAAATATCCTAATGTTTTGGATGTTCTTTTACGAGACCATACAACACAACAAAATATTTTATGGGCTACTAAGAATTATAGTGAGTTAGGTAAATTGTATAAATACAAATCAGAAATTATTCCTGAGTCTATTACAGGTGACAATGGAAATGTAATAATGCCAAGAGTACAAAAGGATAAAATCTTGCAACAATCAAGAGCAAGAAATATGGCTGAAGTATTTACCCCATCGTGGATTTGTAATGCACAAAATAATCTCATTGATAATTCTTGGTTCGACAAAGAGAACGTCTTTAATAGAGAAATAGAGCTTGAAAATGGTAATTGGATTTGGGAACTTAATTCACAAAAAATTGATTTTCCAAAAAATAAAACATGGAAAGATTATGTGCGAGATAAACGTCTTGAAATTGCTTGTGGCGAAGCGCCGTATATAACAAGTCGTTACGATACAACTACAGGAGACTTTATTCCCGTAAGGGAAAGAATAGGAATACTAGATCGTAAACTTAGAGTAATTAATGAGAATGTAAATACATCCGGTGAATGGTTAAAGGCGGCACAAACTGCATTTATGTCAACTTATGCTTATGAATGGCAAGGAGATAGTTTGTTGTTAGCAAGAGAAGCAATGTTATTTACATTTATTGAAAACTATACGCTGAAATTTGGTAAAGAGCCATTGTTGAAGTCAATAAAATATATAGCATATATAATATCTTGGAATGTTTGGCAAATGGATGGCATAAAAGGAGTAATTCCTGATTCTTGCCAACCAAATTGTACTACTACCGAAATTCTTTTTGGTATTGAAGAAATTAAATGCATCCCTTGTGCTGGTTGTGACAAGAATAATATTAAAAAACATAATGGTACATACTGCATTGTAAAAGACTGGTCAAATAAAGATAAACTAACAGGACGTAAAGGCAAGAAGATTAGATTTATAGACTTATTAAACAATTAAGATTAATGAAATTTACATCATCTCTAAAACCAAAGTTAATTTATGTATTTCGCATTAATGATACTGCTCATTTAGGCTGTTTAAAAGTTGGGGAAGCTACAGTTGATACTGATGATTTATTTGGGCTACAACCAAACTCTAAAATTCTAAACCAAGCAGCAAAGGCAAGAATTAACCAATATACCCAAACAGCTGGTATTGCTTATGAATTACTTTATACAGAATCTACGATATTTGTAAATAATAAAATAATACAATCTTTTTCTGATTCAGAAGTTCACAACGTTTTAATAAGGTCTGGAATTAAAAGAAAAGTCTTTGATACAGAAAACAAAGCGAATGAATGGTTTATAGCCGATTTAGAAACTGTAAAAAAAGCTATTACAGCTGTTAAACAGGGTAAGTCTTCTCTAAATCCAAGTGAAATATCTAAAAATCAAAGCCCAATAGTTTTTAGACCTGAACAACAAGATGCTATTGCAAAAACTAAAAAGCAATTCAAAAAGAGTAATGAAATGCTTTGGTTTGCTAAAATGCGTTTTGGGAAAACACTTTCTGCACTTCAAGTAATTAGAGAACACGATTTTAAAAGAACTTTAATACTAACACATAGACCTGTAGTTGATGCTGGTTGGTTTGAGGATTTTAGTAAAATATTTTATGATAAAGAGTATTATCATTATGGCTCTAAAAATAAAGGTGGTGAATTTCTGGTATTAGAAAATCGAAGTAATAAGGAGGACATTCATTACATCTATTTTGCTTCCATACAAGATTTGAGAGGCTCTGAATTAGTAGGCGGTAATTTTGATAAAAATGATGAGATTTTTAATGCAGCTTGGGATTTTATTATCGTAGATGAAGCTCACGAGGGAACACAAACAGAACTTGGTAGAAATGTTTTAAATGGGCTTAGAAATAATAATCCAAAAATTCTTCACTTATCAGGGACACCATTTAATTTAATTGATGATTATAAGGAAGAGGAAATCTACACTTGGGATTATGTAATGGAGCAAAAGGCAAAAGCCGAATGGGACGAAATACATTTTGGAGACCCTAATCCTTATGCATCATTACCTAAGATGAATATTTACACCTACGATTTAGGGAAACTTATTAATGATTTTGTCGATGAAGATGTTGCCTTCAATTTTAAAGAGTTTTTTAGAGTTGATGAAACAGACGACTTTATACATAAAAAAGACGTAGAGAAATTTCTAAATCTTATTTGTAAAGGTGATTCAGAAAGTAACTACCCTTTCGCTACAGAGGAATATAGAGATAACTTTAGACATTCTTTATGGATGGTTCCTGGTGTTAAAGAAGCTCGTGCTTTAAGTGCCTTATTAAAATCGCACCCAGTTTTTAGTCACTTCAATATTGTCAATGTTGCTGGAGATGGAGATGAGGAAGAAGCTAACGAAGAAGCACTTAAAAAAGTTGAAAATGCTATAACCGATAAACCACAAGATACATACACAATAACCTTATCCTGTGGTCGTCTAACAACGGGTGTTTCTGTAAAGGCGTGGACAGCTGTTTTTATGTTATCCGGTTCTCACAATACGTCTGCTTCAAGTTATATGCAAACTATTTTTAGAGTGCAAACACCTGCAACCATTAATGGTAAGGTTAAGGAAGAATGTTTTGTATTCGACTTTGCACCGGATAGAACACTTAAAGTTATTGCTGAAACTGCTAAAATGTCTGCCAAGGCAGGTAAAACAACAGACCAAGACCGTAAAATAATGGGCGAGTTCCTCAATTTTTGTCCTATTATTTCTGCTGATGGTACTCAAATGAAAGAGTATAACGTCAATACAATGCTTGAACAACTTAAAAAAGTATATATAGAGCGTGTAGTAAGTAATGGTTTTGAAGACTCACACTTATACAATAACGACCAGTTAATGAAACTGGAGTCTGTAGAATTAGAAGAATTTGATGGACTTAAAAAGATTATTGGTAGCACAAAGGCAATGCCTAAAACAAGTGAGATAGATGTAAATAAACAAGGTTTTACAGATGAAGAACACGAAAAATTAGAAGCTGCCAAGAAAAAGAAAAAAGAAGACCTAACTGAAGAGGATAAAAGACTTTTAGACGAACGAAAAGAGAAAAAGAAAAATAGAGATACAGCGGTTTCTATTCTTAGAGGTATTTCTATTCGTATGCCACTTCTAATTTATGGCGCAGATATTAAGAATGAAGAAAAGGAATTAACTATTGATAATTTTGCTGACTTAGTTGACGACCAATCTTGGGAAGAGTTTATGCCTAAAGGTGTAACAAAAGCTACATTTAAAAAATTCAAGAAATACTATGAGCCAGACGTATTTAGAGCAGCAGGAAAACGCATACGTGCGCTATCAAGAGCAACAGATAGTTTAACTATAGATGAGCGTATAGAACGCATTACAGCAATATTTGGGAAATTTAAAAACCCTGATAAAGAAACCGTATTAACACCTTGGAGAGTAGTTAATATGCATATAGGTAATTGTCTTGGTGGTTATGTGTTTTTTGATGAGAAATTTGAAAATACAACACTTGAACCTCGCTATATAAAACAAGATAAAGTAACAGAAGAGGTATACAACACAGATAGTTATATCCTTGAAATCAATTCAAAATCAGGTTTGTATCCATTATTTATGGCTTATAGTGTATATAGAAATGCAATAAAAACAGCCTATCCTGAAAAAGAATATAATGAGCTAACGGTAAAAGAACAGCATAAAATTTGGGATAAAGTAGTAGCAAATAATGTTTATGTACTGTGTAAAACACCAATGGCAAAAAGTATTACTAAACGCACTTTGGTAGGCTTCAGAGATGTAGCAGTTAATACACGTTACTTTGAAGATTTAGTGCATCAAATAACCGATAGACCTGATAAATTCATAGAAAAAATTAGAAAAGGAAAAACCTATAGGAAAGCAAATAACAATAACGATATGAAATTTAATGCAATAGTTGGCAATCCACCGTATCAAGTAATGGATGGTGGTAATAGCGTAAGCGCAAAACCAGTATATCATCACTTTGTAGACATCGCAAAAAGTATTAAACCTGATTATGTTTCTTTAATTATGCCAGCAAGATGGTATGCAGGTGGTAAAGGTTTAGATACCTTTAGAGAAACAATGCTTAATGATAAAAGTATTTCTAAGTTATTTGATTATCCTAATTCTAACGACTGCTTTACAAATGTAGATATTGCAGGTGGTTTGTGTTATTTCCTTTGGGATAAAGAATACAATGGAAAAACCCAAATAACAAATTATATAAATGGTGAGTTAAGCACAGATATAAGAGAATTAGATGCATTTGATATTTTAATTAGAGACAATAAAGCAATTCCTATTTTAAAGAAAGTACAAAAACTAAACACATCAAATAAAACATTAGATAATCTTATTTCTACTTCAAGACCATTTGGGATTCGAGGCTTTTATAAGCCTAAAAAACAAGGGTTACCTTGCTATTTTACTCAACGAATAGGTTTAAAATTCGCTTCTGAAAAAGATATAACTGACAAGTTCAACTATTTAGACAAATGGAAATTTTTAATTCCAAAATCACCAATTGCAGGTCAAACAGATTTTACTAAACCTGTTGGTTTTTATTATGATGGTAATACTCGGATAGCAAAACCTGGAGAATGTTGTACTGAGACATACTTAGTTGCTTTTTCATCAGATTCTGAAGAAGAAATTAAATCTTTTAAATCTTATCTATTTACAAAAGTGGCTAGGTTCTTATTATTGCAAAGAGTGGTTTCTCAAGATGTAACAAGAAAGTGTTTTGCTTTTATTCCTGATTTAGAAAAATACGAGGGTACATATACAGATAAACAATTATGTAAACTTTGGGACATCACGAACGAAGAATGGAAGCATATAGAAAGTAGAGTTAGAGATATTAGTTGATTTTATTATATGTTATATCAAGAAAATAGATGATTCCTTTTATTGGTTTTAAACACACCTAAATTATGAATAGAAAGCATTATGTTATTTATTTCGAAAATGAAATATTAATAGAAACAACGCCAAAAGATTGGGCAAGAGAACATCCTGAAGATTTTCCAAAATTTAACTTTGAACAAGAAATGCCAACTACAGACGTAATTTCTGCTCACTTAATTAAGAAATTTGGTTTTACAAGAATTGAAAGTGAAAACAGGGTAGTTACAATACAACTTTAAGTTTTGAAGAAATGAAAGCAAGCGAACTACCAATCATAAATTTTTTACAAGCTCCTAATGTTCAATTTGTAATACCTGTATATCAACGTAATTACGATTGGACAAATAATGAATGTAAAGAACTATTAAATGATATAATAGCTGTAGAAACAGCAGATAGAGGCACACATTTTATTGGTAGTATTGTTTTTGTTTATGATGGTGCATACAGTACAAGTGAGGTTAAAGAGTTAGTAATAATAGATGGGCAACAACGCCTTACAACTATTAACATTTTATATGTAGCATTATATCGTTTTGCAAAAGATAACGATATGCAACAAGAAGCAGATATGTTGTTGAATATGTTTTTAACCAACCAATATGTACAGCAAGAATCAAGTAAGTTAAAACTAAAGCAAACAGATACAAATTCATTAGCTTTTAAAGCTATAATGAATGGAACAGAGAATGAATTTAACCACTACTCCAATGTTATAGAAAACTTCAACTATTTTAAAAGTATTATAACTCAAGAAAATTTTAATACTATTCTAAATGGTCTTAAACGTTTGATATTTGTTGAAATATCTTTAGAAAGAGGAAAAGACGATCCACAACGTATATTTGAAAGTTTAAATTCTACAGGTTTAGATTTATCACAATCCGATTTAATTAGAAACTATATTTTAATGGATTTAGATCCTAAAAATCAAAATAAAGTATTCGAGCAAATATGGAATCCTATTGAAGAAAACGCAAGAGACTTAATTAAGCAAAAATCTTTAGTGTCCTCTTATATTAGAGATTATCTAACTTTACGTAATAAAAAGATACCTAATAAAAGTAAAGTATATATAGAGTTTAAAAAACTATACACTATTAAGGATGAAGCATACCATCAAGAGTTAGAAAACATTAAATCACTTTCAACACACTACAAGAAATTTATAAATCCATCTACAGTTCAAGATAATAATGTTAGAAAAGAATTAGAATATATATCAAGGCTTGAGATTAATGTAGCCTTTCCTTTTCTTTTACAGGTATTTGAAGATGCAGAAAATGGTCTAATAACAAATAATGATTTAAATAAGGTTCTAAAGTTAATACAATCTTATACTTGGCGAAGATTTGTTGTAGGTCTACCTACCAATGCTTTAAACAAAATTTTTATGACCTTATATTCTGAAGTGGATACTGAAGATTATTTTGACTCTATTGCATTAGCATTAATAAAGAAAAGAGGAAGTGCTAAATTCCCAACAAATGAAGATTTAAAGTCAGCTTTAAAGGATAAAGACTTATACAATATTCAATCTAAAAACAGAAACTATATGTTTGAGTTGTTGGAGAATTTTAACAACAGAGAATATGTAAATACTTCAAATGAAGATATAACTATTGAACATATTTTTCCTCAAACTCCAAATGAAGATTGGAATGAAAGCATAACACCTGATGATTATTTTCAGTTTAAAGAAAAGTATGTAAACACTATTGCTAATTTAACTTTATCAGGTAATAATGGAGCTTTAAGTAATAAGTCTTTTCCAGATAAAAAGATGATGAATCGACAATGTGGTGAACAAGGTTATAGTTTTAGTCGTCTTTGGCTTAACGATTATCTTAAAACCATTAATAATTGGGATATTGAAAACTACAATGAAAGGTTTGATTTAATTTACGGTCGTTTTCTTAAAATATGGGAATACCCAGACGTAGAAATACCTGTTTCTGATAATACAGAAGAACAAAATCTATACAATGCTGAATCTCCAACACATAAAAAATTAGAGTACTTTATTTTTGAAAACACTAAAGTAGATGAAGATGTTATTGCTCAAATGTATTTTTATGTCATTGAAAAATTATATGAAAAAAATCCTCAACTTTTATTAGAGGCTAAAGACATATTTAAAATAACACGTGATGCATCAGATTATAGAGCACCTCAAAAATTACAAAGCGGTTATTTTATTGAGTCAAATATAGATAGTAACTCTAAGTTTAGTACTCTTAAAAAGCTATTACCATTATTTGAGCTTGAAGATGAGTTACTAATAAAATATGCTGATAGTGATAGTGGTAATGTGCCTAATCGTTTTGGTGTACGTAAAGAATATTGGAAACAGTTACTACCTTTAATTGTACATACTGAATTGTTTTCTAATGTAAACCCAACTAAAGACCATTGGTTAAATTCCGGAGCTGGAATTAGTGGTTTAGCATATTCTTTTGTTATAACAGGCAAATATGTTAGAATAGAGTTAGGTATAACTACATCAAGTAAAGAACAGAACAAGAAATACTTTAAGAAATTATTTAACCAGAAAGAAACGATTGAAAAAGCCTTTGGTAATAAACTTGAATGGCAAGAATTAGCAGAGTATAAGATGAGTCGTATTAAATATGAGTTACAAGGGGTAAATTTATTTGATAAAGCAGATTGGGATAAAATGAATGAGTTTTTAATAGAATACTTACCAAAGTTTGAAAAAGCGTTTAAACCAGCAATTAAGAAATTGAAATAGTTGGCATATGAGTACAATTGATGAGGATAAAGAAGATGTATTAGTAGAAAACAATGCACAATTCATATACCAGCACATACGCAGTTTAGAAAATGAAATTGATAAAAATGGTAGTAGATGGTTCTGGGAGTTATTACAAAATGCAAAAGATGCTAAAGACACAAATACTATTGAGGTAACTTTAGAATATAATAATAGTGAAGTAATTTTTAAACACACAGGTAAAGAATTTACTCGAAAAGAAATACTGCATTTAATTTATCACGGCTCAACAAAAAAAGGAGACCCTACTAAAACAGGTAAGTTTGGTACTGGCTTTATGACAACACATCTACTTTCCAAAAAAGTAGATATTAAGGGGAAATTAATGGAAAATGACAAGTGTTTTGAGTTTACACTTGATAGAACCGGAAATAACAGTGATGAACTTCGTGAAACATTAGAGCAATCTTATAAAAACTTTAAGGACAATTCTGATTATCCTTATAATCCTAGTCTAGTTTACAATACTCAATTTACATATAGTATAAATCTAACACGTACTAATCTTGTAGAAAATGTAATAAATACATTAAAGTTAACAATACCGTTTGTGCTTTCTTCAAGTGAAGAAATAAGTAAATTGTTAATAGCAAATAAAGAAAATATATTCAGTATTAATCGTTTAGGAGATGTCCTTTTAAACCCAGGTTCAACAATTAAGGAGTATAAAATTAAAGTTCAGGATGAAAATATATCTATCCTCAAACTGGAATCTGTAACAGATGTTGAATTTGATTATAATACTGAGGATGGAGAAAAGAATGCGCAAGAAAAAATTAAATTATCTGTTAATGTTGAAGTAAAAGATAAAAAAGTGCTTCGTATTAATAGGAAAACACCTTGTATATATTACGATTTTCCATTAGTCACAACAGATTCATTTAAGTTTCCTGCAATTATAAACAGTTTATCTTTTAGTCCAAAAACTGAGAGAGATGGGATTTATTTAAGTGTTGCTAAAACTTATGATGTCAATAAAAATAAGGCCATATTTAAAAAGGCTTTTGACTTATTTATACAACTACTTGATGGGTTAATTGATAATGATTTTTTAAACGTACATTTCCTTTGTGAATTAAGTAAAATAAATATTCCGGAAGTAGATAATGATTGGTTTAACAATCAATTAAAGGATTTGATTGAAACGTTTTTTGAGAAGAAAGTTTTAAGTAATGATGAAGATATACCTATAGTTCTTAATACTGCTTTTATTCCAACAAATGTATCCGAAGAATTAAATGATAATTACTGGCAATTAATTAAAGTGTTATTTCCTAAACGGGTAGTTAAAAAAGAATTGCATAAAGATTGGTTGAGTATAATTAATTATTGGAATGAATTTGAATTTGATAAGTTTAAGTTTGAAATAACGTTAAGTGATGTAGCAAAAAAAATAGAAAGTGAAGGAAATTTACAAAGTTTCACAAATTCATTTTTTGATAATGACTATGATAAAGCCTATATATGGCTTAATAATTATTATTCAATTATAAAATCTATTCAACAGCCACATTTATTTGAGAATTATGCTATTATAGTTAATCAAAATGGACGTTTCGTTAAAAAAGAAGCAAATTTAAATACAGATGCTGGTATTGATGAAAATTTAAAGGATATTTTAGTACTACTAAATGAGGATATAAGAAAGAATTTAATTGACATAGAACTTTCATTTCCAAACATAACACAAAAGTCTCAAGATGATGTATTTGACCGTACACTTGCCAAAGTAATTGATATTGACCAACATTTTACAGAAGCTGAGTATAAAGCCTCAAAAGATATGTTAAGTTGGTTATTGTTTAATTCTAAAATAGATAAACTTGAGAACTTCCCTGTATCCTACGCAAATTACATAGATGGTAATAGGGGTATTTATAGGTTATCGAATAAGAATACTGTATTAGCACCAGTTGAAAATTGGGAAGATATTTTTAGAGACTACAAAGACCTTTTTAGTGATGACTTCATTCTCAATAGTGACTACAAGAATATTATAAAAGATTACACTATAGAATTAGAAGAAAATGGTTTCATATATGCTCAACCACTATATTATGAAAAACATACCTTTAATCAAGACGATTTAAAAAAGGTACTTTCTAAAAAATTAGATGATGAGTTTTGGGAACGTGAAGATGAAAATTCTACTATTATAATTCCAGAGGTTATTGTTTCCAAAATTCCATTTTTCTATTCAGAAGATAAATCTGTACTAAACAATTCAAGAAAAGCAAATAAAAGAACAAGTCAATTATTAGAGTTTATAACTGAATGTGTTTTAGTAAAGGACACAAAACTTTTTGAAGAAGTTCAACTACAAATTTATGATCAATCTGTAAGTATATATCCTTCATTTTGGGTTGCACGTATTAAAAATAATCGTTGGGTAAATACAGGGAAAGATAAATCTGAAATGGCAACATCAACTAATTTATCTGATTATTTTGAAAAAAGTCAATTATTAAGTGAAAAACTTAAAGATGAAAAAACCGCTAAATTTTTAAATATCATAGGTGTTAGTGTGGGTGATCTAACTAAAAATATCTATGCAAAAACAGATGAAGAAAAATTTGAATGGGATAAAGCATATACTTCTATTTTGTCAGCAGGTCATAACAATCAGGTTACACCAGAAGAAGTTTTAGGTATTTTTAACGACCCTGCTTTAATTGAGGAAATAAAAAAGAAAAGAATAGAGAAAACAATAGTAAAAAATAATAGGGATATTGGTTTAACCGTTGAAGATATTTTTGAGCAAGTAATAAATGAAGAATTAAGTCAATCAAATCTAAATATAAAAAAAGAAGTTGTAGGTAGAGATTTTGATATTATTGAAGCTGTTGAATTAGAAAATGACTTTATTGATGACAAAACAGGTAGAGAAAACCTATTGGTCGTAAATGACGATAAAAAGAAATACGCAATAGAATTGAAATCAACGAGAACAGATTATATTAGGATGACTAAAGCACAAGGTCAATTGTCAACTGATAAAAAAGACGCATTTGCATTATGTGTATTTAATCATAGTTTAGATTTTGAAAATTTTAGAGATGAAGATGGTAATATAAAAGAGTCTATTAAAAATGAAATAAAATCTAATGTGAGATTTGTTACCAATATTGGAGAGCTATTAACTGAAGAAGTTACTAAAGTTAAAGAATTAGATAGTCAAGTAGCAAAGACAAGAACGAGCAATAATGATATTGATGTAGATATAGAAGAAGGCCAAATAAAATATAAAGTCAAAGAAAATGTATGGTTATATGGCTTGCCTCTATCTGAATTTATAATTGTAATGAAAAAGATATTTTAAACTACTCTATGCAAAATATTACAGGTGAAACAGAGTTTGAAAATCATATACGTCAAAACATTTTAAGTGAAGTTTTGGCAAATAAAGAGGAGTTTAAGTTATTCAACTTTAAAAAAGCTGTGGATGTTTTAATTGCTAAAAACGGTATTAATCCTAAACTTTGTTTTATTGAAATTAAATTCCATAAAAAAAATCACGGCAGGTTAGGTTTCGGTCAAGGTAAAGGAGCAGGTTTTCAACCAGAAGTCTTAAAAGACAAAACTACCTATTTTGAAGAAAATATGCGTTGGATATTAGGTCACGAAGACAGTGAACAGTATTGGTTTGTGGATAATAATTCAATAAGACAATACCTAAATGGTGATAAAGTGGATGAAAAATATAATGGTATTAAAATTAAGTTTTTTAGAGAAGTACAATCTATTTCTAAAGTAGAATTAATTACAAAACTATCTGTTTGGTTGTTATCATAAGTCCCCAAAATCCAAACTGATTAACTTTGAGAGATTTGGAGTGAAACAAGAAGTCGCAAAATTTAACTCTTTTAACCAATACTCCATGAAACAGGTAATGTAAGGGCTTTATTTTAGATGTTCTTGCAAATTACACTACTTTAAAAAGCTATTACGAAATAGAAAAGTCGATTGAAGAAAATCCTCTTTTTGATAATATGAAAGCGCAAAAAAAATTGCGTGCATTTGTTGAACAACACCAACAAACCATAAATACCAAAGCCGAAATTATCTTAGACCATTTTATACCAAAAGTTGTGAATACCAAAAAACTTAAGGGCAAAGCAAAGGCAATGGTCATTACCCAAAGTATAGAATCTGCCATAAGATATTTTAAAGCCTTACAGCGCATTTTAATGGATAAGGGCAACCCTTTTAAAATTGCCATTGCCTTTTCTGGAACCAAAATGGTAGATGGTATAGAATATACCGAAGCAGAAATGAACGGTTTTTCAGAGAAAGATACCAAGGAGAAATTTGATGAGGACGAGTATAGAATTTTGGTAGTTGCCAATAAATATCTAACCGGTTTTGACCAACCAAAATTGAGCGCAATGTACGTAGACAAAAAGCTACAAGGTGTACTTGCTGTTCAAGCATTATCACGTTTAAATAGGTCAGCTAACAAATTAGGCAAGAAAACAGAAGATTTGTTCGTGCTTGATTTCTTTAACTCGACCGATGATATTAAAAACTCTTTTGACCCCTTTTATACCGCAACCTCGTTAAGCGGTGCTACCGATGTAAATGTACTGCATGAACTAAAAGATGTCTTAGATGATGTAGGTGTTTATGAATGGGAGGAAGTAGAAGAATTTAATGAAAAGTTCTTTAATAAAGTAGATGCACAAGAATTAAGTCCATTAACAGAACGTGCAGCAGAACGCTTTATACATGAGTTGGAACTAGAAGATGACGACAAGGCAGATTTTAAAATCAAAGCCAAACAATTCGTTAAAATATACGGTCAAATGGCTGCCATTATGCCTTACCAAATTGTAGATTGGGAAAAACTATTTTGGTTTCTTAAATTCTTGATTCCGAAACTTCCAATTAAAAATCAAGACATAGACACGCTTGATGAGCTGTTAGAGTCCGTAGATCTATCTACATATGGCTTAGAGCGTGTTCGTTTGAACGAATCAATAGGATTAGATGACTCAGAAAGTTCTGTAGACCCACAAAACCCTAACCCAAGAGGAGCACATGGTCAAGATGAAGATAAGGATCCATTAGATTTAATTATACAGAGTTTTAACGAGCGTTGGTTTGATAGTTTTGGCGAAACAGCAGAAGAAAGAAAACTAAAATTAATAAGTTATAATAAATCTATTCAGGCACACCCTGACTTTGAAACCAAGTTGGTTAATAATATTGACAATCAGAATAGTGACTTAGCTCTAAAAAAAATTATAGACGAAGTTATGAGTTCTAAACGGAAACAGGAATTAGAGGTTTATAAATTATACGCTAAAGATGAAACTTTCTATAGAGCATTCTTTGATACTATGAAGCGTATGTCTAGTTTGAAATAATGAATAAATTGAATCTGACACAGCAAATAATTTTAACTACAAATTCAACGTAAACCCAAAGCTAACATTAGAAGCACGATTATCTTCTAAGGCTGAATTAAAATTAATTACGGAGTAATTATACAACGCTGAAAAACTTATTCTTTTAGTCAATGGCATTTCAGCTTTAAATTGACTTAAAATTCTATGATTACCTATGTTGTCGTACAACGGTTGAAAATAGAGTGTACCAGAAATATCAAGTCTATACTTTTTAAAGGATTGGTTTAACGAAATATAACTACTATTTCTATGGTTATAGAATTTTTGGTCACTGTCATCTACCGACTCAATTTCGTAAATATAAGAGTTACCAAAATAAGCAAGCGTTCCATTTTTATCTAGAATCTTTAATCGCAAACCAACACCTAATAAGTTCCTTTCAGATATGGTGAGCTTCTGGTTATTCTGGTTTTGTAAAAAAGCTTCAAACCGAATTAACTCTGATAATTTCTGATTAAACCGAGCGTGTAAGAAATAAGAATTCTGAAAATCTTCATCTTTAGAACGAATCAGATTTACATTCCCCAATAAAAAATAAATACTCTTTAGATTCTTCGACTTAAACTGGGTAGTTAGGTTAGAACCTATTTGAAGAATATATTCTCCGTTGTTATCTGTATAATTAAAAAGCAAATCACTATTAAGAACAAACCTGATAGAATCCGTGTGCATTCTTTTAGATTCTATATTCACCAGTTGCGCTTCTGCAGCGTATCCACAGAATGCTAGTAAAATGTAAAATATAGGTTTAAATTTATTCAAGGTAAATTTCATGACAAATGATATGAACTATTTCAGCAAAACTATTGCTTAAATTAATCTCAGAAAAGTTTTAATACGGTTTACTAAATCAAGGGTAGGCACTTACCCTTAAGCTACCCTAAATAATTAATACATAAAAAACTAAATATCAACTAATTACATTTTACCACATTAATCCTCCCACATTACTTACCCTATCTCCTACCCTAAAATTAACCCTTAACAACCATCACTAACCCTAGCACTTACCCTAGCACTTACCCTAAAGTTACCATCGCCTACCCGACTACCCACCCTAAATAACCATTGCCTACCCGAGTGCCTACCCTAAATCACCATTGCCTACCCGAATACCTACCCAGTTACCTACCCTTGCCTACCCGTACCAATTACAAATACATTAATCACTGATTAAAATTCCTTCTAAATCCCACAAAAGAGGTAACAAGAAATAAATAATTAAACTAATAATTACAATTGAAATTATGTTCATCAAAAAACCTGAACGAATCATATCTGGTATTCGTAAATAACCTGATCCAAATACAATTGCATTAGGTGGTGTAGCAACTGGTAACATAAAAGCACAAGATGCTGCTGTAGTACAAGCTATTAAAAGTAAAAAAGGATTAACATTTAGTGATAATGCTAATGGAGCCATTACCGGAAGCATCATTGCGGTAGTCGCTAGGTTGGAAGTTATCTCGGTAAGAAAATTGACACATGTAATAATCAACAGTAAAAGAATTAATAGTGGTAAACCTTCAAAAAACATCATTTTTGAACCTAGAAAAGTAGCTAAACCTGTTTCTTCAAAACCTTTTGCTACCGCCATACCGCCACCAAATAGTAGAATTATTCCCCATGGAATACGAACGGCCTCATTCCATATTAATAAAGCTCTATTTTTTGAAACTGCCGGTAAAATAAATAATATCACGGCAGACCCAATCGCTATTATAGTATCATCCATATTAGGTATGAAACGTTGCAATAGAAAAGAACGAGTTATCCAGCAAAATGCGGTGAGCACAAAAACTGCCAACACCCTTTGTTCTTCAGGTTTCATAGGTCCGAGTTCTTTAATTAACCTATTAATTTCTGCTTTTCCGCCTGGAAACGATTTTTCTTTTTGTGGGTAAGCAAATCTAGTTAGGTAGTACCAAGACAACATTAATAACACTGTAGCAAGAGGCAACCCGAATTGCATCCATTGCCAAAAACTAATATCTATACCATATGTTTTTTGAACGAACCCAGCAAAAACCAAATTAGGTGGAGTACCAATTAAAGTAGCTATCCCCCCAATTGAAGCTGCATATGCAATTGAAAGCATTAATAGCTTACTAAATGAATCTTTGCTCTGGTTTTCTTTAGATTGATTTTTGCGAAATTGTGTAATAATAGAAACTGCCATAGGCAATATCATTACCGTAGTAGCTGTATTCGATATCCACATAGACAAAAAAGCCGTTGCTACCATAAAACCCAAAACAATCGTATAAATATTGGTGCCAATAATTTTTATAATATGCAGGGCTATTCTTTTGTGCAATCCCCATTTTTCAATTGCTACGGCTAGCATAAAACCACCCATAAATAAGAAGACATATTTATGACCATAACTAGCAGTAGTCTCCCCTAATGAGATCGTACCTAATAATGGAAATAGTATTATTGGCAACAATGCTGTTACTGCAATCGGTAAAACTTCTAATACCCACCAAATACCAACCCAAACTGTAGCTGCTAGAATATCTCGACCTTGGTCAGATAACCCATCACCCTCAAAATATAAATGTATGAGTACAAAAAATAATGGACCAAGTATAAGTCCAATTCTTTTGGTTAGTGTCATTTAAGCTGAATTCAAATTAATACTATAAAAAAAGGAGCAGCTACAAAAAATGCAAACTGCCCCCTAACCAATTCAAAATTGTTACTCCATATTCTCTTGCTCCATTGCGTATAGCAAATAAGGAATATTATAAGCATGTGTCCATCCAAAAACTCGCAGGCCTTGATTTGTTTGCCAATTGGTGAATTTCTTTTTACTGTTTGGCAGATTAGAAATTTCTAACAAATCAGCACTATACTCTTTTGTATTATCATATTCATCAGATGATTTTTTCAACTCACCTATCTTCAAATATTCAGCCCGTGCCAATGCCTCGTCTAAATACCCTTTTTCTCCACTAATTTCATATCCAAGAACCAATGGATAAATAGTTGCCAAATAAGATTCCATTTCATGATTCAATGGTGGTACATCTCTAACCCATCTAGCATGCTCTAACAACGCTTTTCTAACTTTTTCATCACCCGTTATTTGCTGGTATTTATATAAACCTTGGGCAACATATGTTTGGCTATAGCCATATCTATCTAACAACAAATTACCCCCTTGTCTTTCTTGAAACTCAAGCATTAAACTTACACGCTCATCTAATTCTTTCTTATACTTATCGAGTTTTGTGGCATCATATAATTCTACCAAATTAAGAACTGACAAATACAACCTTCTACCCCTTAAATCGTGATCTCCCCAAATTCTATTTAAATAAGTATCACCGGTCATTTTTGCAACTTCTAGTGCTCTGTGATCTGCAGAAATATAATATGAGGCAATCCAACCTTGGATCCAAACATGAGCACTTAATAATGCATACCAGTGTTCATTTGCATGTCTTCTACCAATACCTAAATATGGGGTAGATTCTGGTTCTTTTTGAAAATTCCAAAAATCTATTGCATCATTAATTTCACCATAGTAGGTTCTTTTTTTAGGCCAATGAACATTATCTACATCCATTGTATGCCTACTCATCGATTGTGCAAGATTGAAGTATTTTGGATCACCCGTTCTCATAAAGTTAGTCCAAAACATAAAATCTACAGTGGGTTCATTATTTGTCCATTGTACCCAGCGATCATTGAAAAAATAACTTTTGCCATCACCATAATTAAACATACCATACCATGGTTCATGCTTTTGGTTATAAGCCCACCAATCATATCTATATTGCAAAGCATTTTCAAATTCAGGATGTTTGGTAGACTTAGGTGCCATATTACCATAAACTTTTGAATTTGTGTACCATTCTGGGGATGCATGTGCCACAGGACTATCTAAAACATAGTCCATTTTCTGACCCACTTCGTCTGTGTCTACATTATCATGAAAATAATAAATAAATTCAGTTGTCTTAGTAATACCTTGAGCAAAATTGGCCAACATACCACCATCAGGTTCTGTGTTATGTCTAGCGAAATTCATTGGTCCGTTTTCTAACGGCCAAATACTACCAGTTAAAGACTTTGTAATAGGATCAACTTGAACTCCTTTTGGATATTCTTTTAGGAAATTTTTGATACCAACACCAACACCTCGTTTTGTATCTGCTATATTAATCCAACCTTTTGCTCTTTGACTTTTAGCGATATTTTCATCACCGTCAGAAATAGTTGCCTCAAAATTAAAATCTTTCTTTTCTTCTTCATTTCCATCCTTTTTAAATCCGTTGACATACAAGCTTCTTAAACTTGTACTTTTAACTCTTTCAGGACCTTGTTGTAATAATCTTACAACGTTATTATCATTTGATTTTATTTCTTGCAAACTCAGTTTAGCATCATCATCTTGCCAACTACCTTCCATCATAGGAATAGAAATATTCACGTTATCGCTTAAGTGATATTTTAATTGAATACCACTTGCCGCTATTTCATCGTTAGGTTGTGTCCACCCAATATCTTCTACAGTATCTTCTGATAGAATATTTTCATCCTGAGTTGCAATATTGTAATGTTCGCCCTCTACAATTTTATGTTTATCAGGTATACCGGTATAGGTTAATGTGTGTAGTACTTTTACATAGCTTTTACCTGCATATACATGCAACCACATTGTAAAAGGTGAAATATTATTATCTTTTCTACTATACGTATAAGTACCTTCAATTCTAAAAATATTATGCATTGGTCCAGAACCCTTCTCCCTAAATACTTCGTGAATTACGGCTTTTGATTTATCAATACCTGCATCATCTAAAATATCTAAAAAAGACCCCCTATTTTCACCTTGAGAAGAACCTATAAGTTCCGTTTCCTCAAATTCACCATTGCCATTAGAATCTAAAAAAACTTCATCTAGAAATCCATTACCCATTTTGTGTATGGCAAAAGAAAGAGGACCTGTATTCACATCGATTCCCCCTTGTGGCCTCATATTATTTGTGGATACAATTTTTTCTTTAGACCTAATAGGTATAATATTATCTCCGTATTCTAAAGTATACTCGGTTCCTTCCTCAGAAAAGAAGAATACCCAAGCCCATTTTATACTATCATCTAATGGACCCCAATTAGCAACTTCTGTAGTCTGGCATGGAATCTCAACCCCATCTGAAGTCATTAAACGTAAATGATCTACAGATTTAAGTTCTCCTTTTGGAAAAGGGATTCCTAAAGTAACAGGAGCTCCTACTTTATTATTCTCAACTGTGATATTGATTTGTTTACCAATAGCAACTTCTTTATCAGAACAAGAATTCAGAAGTAATATCCCGAGTAATGTTATTATAGTTAATCTCATTTAATTAGTTATTTTATTACAGACAAAGGGCCGCAGCTCCAAGAATTGGAGAATCGACTAAATCTGAAGTTTGAATTTTTAAATTTTCAATCTGTTTTTGATATGCAAAAGATGCTAATCCGGTTTTTAATGATTCTTCAAAAAATTGAAATGAATTACTTATAGAACCCCCAAGTATTATAGCCTCTGGTGCATACATATAAAGAATAATTTTAATAGCCTCTGCTAAGTGGGTGCCATATTCCTTAAATACCTTTAAAGCATTTTCTTTTCCTTCTAATGCTTCATTATAAAGTGATAATGCCGAAGAGTTATATTCTCTTTCAAAAAAAAAGCTTCCAGTATAATGCTCAAGAATGCCATCTAAATATGGCACCATCCCTATTTCACCGGCACCACAAAGAACTCCATTATATAATTTTTCATCTATTATGATGCCCATTCCCATGCCTGTACCTAATGAAAGTGCTACACAGTTTTTAAATTCCCGTAGTTTTCCAAATTGCTTTTCCCCAATTGCAAAACAATTAGCATCATTATTAATGTAAACAGGCACATTAAATTTCTCTTCCACTAAATTCTTTAAAGCTACATTAGTCCACGATGGAATATTTTGAACATCGAATATTGTTCCTGATTCTATGTCAACCACAGCAGGAACACCTATACCGATTGCCTGTACTGAATCTGTCATTAAACCCTTCAACCCTTTATAAAGATTATCTAGCGTAACTTGCTCAAGATCATCTCGATTTACTGGAATTTTACACTTCTGTAAAACCTTTCCGTTTACGATTTTTCCTATTTTTATATTAGTACCTCCTATGTCAACTCCTAAAATTTCATCTAGTAATATGCTCATTTGTCTTTCTTTAGACTTATAGTTTTGTTATTGACCAATGGCTTAGCCCAAAAACCTATTGACAAAATAAAACCTAGTGGAATAATTAAAAAGAACATACCAGATTTGAGTGTCATTAATTCTCCTAACCCTCCAACTATAAATGGAATTACCGCACCACCTGCTATACCAGTACACAAAATTCCAGATAATGAACCATGATGCTCCTTCACAGAATTTAATGCTAAGGAAAAAATAACGGAATACATTACAGATATAAAGAATCCTATTAATGGGAATCCTATCAATGCCATTTCTTTTGACCCAGTTAATGAAAAGATTAAAGCAAGAATAGTAATCGTAGTAGCTGAAATTAGAATTTTTCGACTATCAAAGAATTTTAAAAGTAATAAGCCGAGTAAACAACCTATGGTTAGCATAGCCCAAAAATAGGATACGGTATCTGCACCAATTGTTTGTGGATTTAAATCATGATATTGGTATAAGAATTGTGAAATCCAATTACCAACTCCCTGCTCAGCACCTACGTAACAGAATATTCCCAAAAAATATAAAATGGTCCATTTATTTTTTAGCAAATCCAAATAAGAACTTTTATTCCCAGCTTTTTCATCTTCATTTTTATCGAATTTTGGATATTTATTTAAGAAAACATAAATAAATAGAACAAATGCGATTAAGGCAAAAACGATATATAACGAAGCCCATGGTAAATTAACAGGCACCCATCCACGTAAAGTTTCTGCTAGTGCGTCGTTACTATTACCTTCAGTATTGACTAAATACTTATAGAGGTATGGACTAAGAAAAGATGCTGCCCCAAAAACCAGTTGAGCAAGTACAGAATTAAAAGCGAAATGCTCTTCACCACCTGCAACTCTTAACATTGGGTTAATAATTACTTGTAGTACTGCCATACAACAACCAAGGGTAAAAAGGGTTATGCTAAACACTCCATAACTAGGAAATATAGCAAAACCCAAAGAGGCAAGCCCCATCACCAAAAATGATATCGACAATAATGATTTTTCACTATACTTTTCTGAAAGAAATCCTGCTGGTATAGACATTATACCATATGCAATAAAGAAAGTAAAAGGTAAAAAACCTGTAGATGTAAGACTTAAATCAAAACTATCTTTTACATCTACTATTATTGAATTTAGAATATTGGTAATGAATGATATTACAAAGAATACAAGCATTACTAACCCTATTATGTGATAATATCTTTTGGTGGTAGGCTTACTTTTCTCCATGGAAGGTTGGTTATTTTATTTATTTAGTAGTTATTTACTTCCTAACATTGGAAACATTTCTTTTATCTCCGCATCGGTTGGCTGCTTACCATATTCGCAAATTTCAAAAAACTCAACTTGCTTAACCTTTGAAACATCTACATTTGGATACCACTTCTTTACAGTTTCTAAAGTAGCCGCATCTGGTTTTCTATTCATCCACTTATCTTTTAACCAAGCCAAGCGTTCTTTTTCACCAGTAGGTATTGTAGATAAATCTGTTCCGTTAGTCCAAGGAAGCCATTCGAACATTTGAGAATCATGCGCAGCCAAACCTTTAACCTTCGTATCTATTACTTCATCAATAATAACTGCAATATCTTTTTGAAAAGGATAAGGTTTCTTGAAATGATCACTCATATAAAGAAATACAGGATTTTTTTGTAATGGTGGTGTATCTGGAGCTACATTAGGTACAATATTCATATATGCAGCATCTTGAACCACAGATCCAGCATTTCTGTGATCTGGATGGTAATCATTTGGTCTTAGTCCTAAAACGATATCTGCATCCCAGTTTCTAATTCTTCTAATAACTTCTAACCTTACATTTAAGGTTGGAAATAATTCACCATCATGATTATCTAAAACCTCATATTCAGCTATACCTAAAGCTTTCGCTGCATCTTTTGCTTCTTGTCTACGCTTCTTTGCTAATGGTCCACCTCCCATACTTTGATGACCAGCATCTCCATTAGTAAGTGCTAAAAACTTGACATTATGTCCCATTTTTGCAAATAAAGCAGCCGTGCCACCAAACTTAGAATCACAATCATCTGGGTGTGCTCCAATCGCCAGAATGTTCAATACTTTTTTCTCTTGTGCCTGGGCTGTCATAAAGACAAGACCTAAACAAATCATGGATACAATTTTTCTCATTACATTTTTTATTTAAAATTTGACATTATTGGTCTGGTCCATCTTCTTAGAAAATGAAAAAGGATATTAATTAAGTTAAACTCACTATTTAATTATGATGTCCACAGCGAACAAGTAGGCCTTTCATGATATTGGGCAGCATCAAACAACTCAAATAATTAAACTAACAATTTTTAATTCTGCTCGAAATTTGGGTTAATATCTATTTCTCGTTGAGGGATAAAGAAAAACTCACGAGTTCCAGATATAAAAGTTTCGGCTTCTAGTATTTTATCTTGAGCATTAAATCTCTTTAAGTCTGGCCATCTATGGTTCTCAAAAGCTAGTTCCAGCCTTCTTTCATTCAATAGTTTTTCACTGAAAGAACCTGGTGTAGTACCGTCAATAGCTTCAAGACCTGCTCTTGCCCTGACTTCATTAATTAAATCATAGCTTTCGCTCGACTCTCCCAATGCTTCTGCTAACATTAACAGTACATCTGCATATCTAAAAACCACAAAATTAATATCAGAATCATTTTCAATAGCCGGGTCTGACCAATATTTTTTAACATATCTAGATTCAATAGTCTCACCCTCCAAATTAACATATGTGTCTCCCATGGAAGGAACATATCTTAGGTCGCCATCTTCATAAGCTTCCATCAAAGAAATAGTTGGTCTATTTCTAGCAAAACCAGAACCTGTTTGTAAATCAGTACTTGGAGAAAAATCATTTGTAAAAAGACTTCCTTGACCAATACCGCCGCTAATGAATTGTACTTCGAAAATGGACTCTTCATTATTCTCATTAGCTACACCCCATAAATCTGCATAATTATCAACCAATTCATAGCCATAATCTGAAACTATACGTCGCAATACGGTTACGGCTGCAGCATTATCACCCGTTGTAAGCAATACTTTTGCCAAAAGAGTAGCTGCCGCACCTTTGGTAGCCCTACCAATATCATTACCGGAATACGATACAGACAAACCTGCTTCCGCTTCTGTCAAGTCTAAAATCAATTGATTCAAAACTGTTGCCTGATCTACTTGTGTAAGCTCATCACCAGATACAAAAGGGGTTAATTGTAGCGGAATATTACCATAGGCAATTGCTAAATGATAATACATAAGAGACCTAATAAATAAAGCCTCGCCAGTAATCATACTTTTAAGACTGGCATCCATTTCAACATCTACAATTCTAGAGAGTATGACGTTGCAATTAGATATCACTTTGTAAGATTCACTCCATACAGAAGACACTTGCTCATTCAAAGCATCTTCAGTAAATGAATTTATTTCTGTGTATTGACGAGCCAAACCTGTTGCATCTGGTCCTTGATCAGTGTTATCACTTCTCATCTCAAACATTGTCCAATAACCTCTACCATAAACACCTGTGCTTTGTAAGCCAGAGTAACTAGCATTGATAGACACCTCAAAGTCAGCAGAAGTTTTATAAAAGTCTGCCTCGTTACGATTAGAAATTGGCGCGAGATCTGTGAAATCATCACTACATGCAGTAAAACAAGCAGTGAAAAGTATTATATATAGAATTCGTTTCATTTTTTTCGTTTTTAGGTTAGAACTTTAAGTTTACTCCCATGGTAAAAGACTTTGTCAAAGGAAAAGCACCATAATCCTCTCCTGGTGTTAAACTATTGGTAGAAATATTACTTACCTCAGGATTGTATCCTAAATAATCAGTTATAGTAAAAAGGTTAGTTCCTGTGATATAAAACCTTAGTTTCTTAACTGCTCCACCAAATAGATTATCTGTTGGTAAAGTATAACCTAAGGATACATTTCTTAATCTTACATAAGATCCATCTTCAACTTGAAAAGAAGAAGGTCTACTATTATTACCATGATTTCCAGATTCTCTATCAGCTCTAGGTACATATCCATTTCCTGGATCTTCTGCAGATCTCCATCTTTCATTAAAAATGGCGTAAGAATTAAAATTAGCTTCACCATTTTTTAAATGCCTTGATGTTAAGTTTAATACTTCATTGCCCTCAACCCCTTGTATTAAAAAACTAAAGTCAATATTCTTATAACTAAAAGTATTATTTATTCCCCAAGTAAAATCTGGGAAATAACTACCCGTAACCGTTCTATCATCTGGTGTAATTTGACCATCTCCATCGATGTCTTTAAACTTAATATCACCAGGACCGGCATTTGGTGCTTGTGTATCAACTGGTGCACTATCAATCTCTTCTTGGGTTTGATAAATGCCATCGGTTACATAACCATAATAACTACCTATTGGATCACCAACTCTAGTAACATGTCTTACTCCTGCACTACCAGAAGAATATATGGGTTCGTTACCTTCATTAAGAGCCATTACTTCATTTTTATTAGTTGAGAAATTAATATCAGTATCCCAAGAAAAATCGCCTACAAAGTTTTTAGTACGTAATGCCAATTCAAAACCCTGATTTTGGACCTCACCAAGATTTCTTAATGTAGTTTCAAAACCAGATACAGAAGATATTGCAACATTTAGTAATAAATCTCGAGTTGTAGAACTGTAATAATCAGCTAAAAAGAAAACTCTATTGTCAAATAAGCCCACTTCTAAACCAACATCTACCTGTTCAGATTTCTCCCAGGTTAAGTTTGGGTTAGGTATGGTTGCTTGTACAAGACCGTTAATCTCATTTCCTCCTAGATTATAATTCTGTGGGGATAGTAAACCAACTGCACCATAATTTGGTATTTCAAAGTTTCCTGTTTGTCCCCAACTTGCTCTAAGCTTTAGTTCTGAAATTAATTCCGAATTAGCTAAGAATTCCTCTTGACTTAATCTCCACCCAGCTGAAAAGGAAGGGAAATAACCAGTCTGGTTATTTTTACCAAATCTTGAAGATTTGTCAGCTCTAAATGTTCCTGTAAATAAGTATCTGTCTTTATAACTATAGTTTACTCTTAATAGAGATGATAATAAGGACCATTGTTCTTTTAAAGAAGTACCACCAAAAACTTGTCCTCCACTAATTGTTGGTACCAAATCATCCGGATAATTATTTGCAAGAACTTGTTTGATTGTTAAATTATCTTTTTGTGCAGTATATCCAATTACTGCATCTAGATAATGTTCTCCAAATTCTTTTTTCCAGCTTAACGTATTTTCCCAAAGCCAATTTGTCTCAGTAGAAGATGAAGCTTGACCATAAGGATTACCATCTGCCGAATCTCTATACAATAATGTATTCGCTCTGTAGAAGTCTTGATTATATAAATTGATATAAACTCCACCTAAAGACTTAAAAGTTAATTCAGGTAAAATATCATAAGTTAGACTAAGCGTTCCCCTATTTTGAAATTGAAACAATCGGTCATCTATTGCTTCGATAATTGCCAAAGGATTACTAGCTGTAGTAGTACCTCCACCCAAGTAAGATTGATTGTTTAGTTGGTTAATTGTACCATCAGCATTATAAGGACTAACTGTTGGCGAATGCACTATTGCCGAATATACAATCCCCGGAGGAGTTGCAAAATAAGGAGCTGAAGCAGGAACTCTCTGATTTTCAGTAACTGTCGGCGCCAATCTAAAATCTAAATTCAATTTTTCAGATAATTGAGAATTTAAATTTAACAGAACGGAATAACGCTCAAATTTTGACTTTTCAATAACACCTGTTTGAGAAAAATATCCCGTAGAAGCATAAAAACTGGTCTTATTTTTAACCGGAGAGGCATATGAAAAATTATAGCTTTGTACTACTCCTGTTTTAAAAATCACATCTTGCCAATCCGTATCTGTTCCATCCCAATTAATAAAAGATTCCGGTAATTCATAATTTACATTACCACGATCTCCTGGTGCAATTGGATCACTTATTGAAGCTCCTGGAACAGAAGCCAGATAATTATTATTTCTAGAATCAGTAGTAAAATCTATTAATTCGCTAGCATTCATTAAATCTATTCTGTTCGCAACTGTCTGCATACTTGCATAAGAATCGAAAGAAAAAATACCTTCATCAGTATTTGAACCTTTTTTAGTAGTTATTAATAAAACACCATTTCCACCTCTTGATCCATAAATGGCAGCTGCACTTGCATCTTTCAATACTTGGATAGACTCAATATCATTTGGGTTTAATGTTGCCAATGGATTAATAGTTGGTGGTTGAAAATTACCACCCTGATTGGCAAGTCCACCTATCTGACTTGATGACGTTAAATTTCTGGTTATTGGAATTCCATCAACTACAAATAATGGATCGTTACCTGCAGATATTGAACCTGAACCTCTTACCCTAATATTAGGTGCTGCTCCCGGCTCACCAGAAACTTCTTGTACTTGAACCCCTGCTACCTGACCAATCAATGCTCCTTCCGCAGTTAATGCAGGTACTTTTACTATGGTTTGCGTATCAATAGACACCACTGAACCAGTAACTTTTGTTTTCGCCAATGTTCCATATCCTACAACGATAACTTCTTCTAAAGCAGCAGCATCTGGATCTAAGCTTATAGTAATTGTTGATTTACCTTCTACATTTACTTCTTTCGATTTATACCCTAAATAAGATACTTCAACAATTGAGACACCCACTGGTAATGTGATTTCAAAATTCCCATCAAAATCAGTAGTCGAACCAACTGTGGTTCCTTTTGCTATAACAGTTGCTCCCGGTAATGGGATACCTGTTTCATCTAAAACCTTACCACTAAGACTTGTTTGAAAACTTGAAATTTCAACGCTCTTTTCGGGTATTTTACCACTATAAACAGTCTTCCCTTTTCGTTTTACTACAATTTGATTGGAAATTATTTCATAGTCTAAATCTGTTCCCTTAAAAACTTCATCAAGTAATTTTTCAATAGGAAGAGCTTTTTTTGAAACGGTTACTTTACGACTCAAATCAACTTCGGTAGCTTCATAAAAAAATTTATGTCCTGTTGAATTGGTTATAGATTCAAAAACATCTCCTAAATTTTTATTTTTGAAATTTGCCGCCACGGTATCTTCTTGCTTACTGTTATTTGCAATGGCATAGCTAAAAGATAATGACATACATAGGAGAAAGATAAATTTTCTCCGAGCCTTAGCGGCCACAGTATAAATGGTTTTCTTTTTTTTCATAATTCATTCGGTCTAGTTAGTTTAGTTTAGTTTCTTTTTACTTAGAATTGATTCAAACCATAGGCTATTCTGTTTTATTAATAGTTATTATTTTTCCTTTTTTTATGTACTTAAAATTTGTGTGAGTTTGGATCGTCTTTAAAATAGATTCAATATTTTCTTTATCGAATGCACCAGTAAATTGACGTTCTTCTAGCGTATTATTTTCATTAATTATCTGAACATCAAACTGACGCTCCAGTTTTTTTATAATTTGAGACATGTTCGCATTTTGAAAAGAAATAACTCCCTCTACCCATGATACATATGGGGTGATATCGACATCTTCAACAATAAATGAATTATTAGAATTAGTGATTTTCTGAGAAGGTTTAAGCATCGTTAAATTCTTCTCTTTAAATCTGAGCTTATCACCTACGCCAACGGAACCTTCTACTAAAACTACTTCGATATTATCATCGTCTTCATATGATGATATATTGAATACAGTTCCATAAACTTGGGTAAATGTTTCATCTGTTTGAACAACAAATGGCTTTAAAGGATCTTTGGCTATTTCAAAAAACGCTTCACCTTTAAGAGTAATTTTTCTTGTATTCAAATCAGCAAAACTTGAAGGATAGGATAGTTCTGAACCTGAATTTAACTTTATAACTGAACCATCATCAAGTGTTACCGATAAAGTTTTTCCGTAAGGAACTTTTAAAATATTGTTACTTGAATTAACGGTGTTTTTAACTGAACCGTTTTGTTTCAATATTCCGTTTTTTAATTGAATACTAGCTAATCCATTCCCTACATTAATAATGGTATCATTGTTTTGATTAAGATTTATAGTTTCTCCATTATTTAATTGAAGAGTAATTTCATTATAATTTAAATTCGATTGAATTGATTCAGAAGACTTGTTATTAAGTATAAAATAGATACTTGAAGCAATAAGTACAATAATAGCAGCAGCATATTTTAGAATATTTTTGCTTGCATTTAAAGGAATGACTTTAGATTCTTCCTTCTCTTTAATACTTTTTAGAAATTCTTGAAATGCTTCTTCTGAATCCCAGGATTCCTTTTTATATCTTACTAAATAATCGGCTTGAACCAATTTTTTGAAAGTATCTTGATTACCGTCTTTTTTTACCCATTCAAATAAAATGGCTATCTCTTCCTCAGTAGCTTCTTCTCTAAGGTATCTGGTAATAATAATTTTTATATCTAGGTTAGTCATTTAAAAAAATTAAGTGTCTTTTTACTAGAGACGCACGTTTTTTTAAATACCCTTACTTAAAACAAATATTTTTAACATTATTATTATGAGAAGTACACAGGTACATCTATTTACTTGAAGAAAATCAATTTTAATTACAGGAAAATAGTCAATTGAGTACGTAATCTTTTTAATGCCTTAGACATATGTACTTCAACTGTCTTTATTGATATATGAAGTTTTTCAGAAATTTCCTGATACTTTAGTCCCTCCTTTTTACCTAGAATAAAAACTCTTTTGCATTGATCAGGTAAGTTTTCTATTTCGTCATCAATTAATTTAAGTTTTTGTTCGTATTGGCTGCTATCTATATCCACTAAATTTGAATAGGCTTCTACTTTAAGGTGCTCTAATAATTTATACTTTTTCTTCTCTTTTCGTTTGGCATCTATGAAGAGGTTATAAGCCATTCTGAAAAAGTAAGGTTTTAATGCATTATCTTGAATTGATAATGACTCTCTTTTGTACCAAAGTTTTACAAAAGCTTGTTGTGCAATTTCCTCAGTTAATTCAGAATCACCAGAAATTGCTAATAAATAATTACAAAGATCCTTATAATAATTATTAAAAAAGTAAGCATAAGCAACTTCAGACCCTTTTATTAATCCTTCTAAAAGAAACTTCTCATTCATGTAGTTGTTATTGTCCATACTGGTAATTTTCATAAATCAAATTCTGAGAACAGATTGATTTAAATTATACAATAAACAAACAAGCCTATGATCAGCAGTAAAGGCTAAGATATTCACCTATATGAAGTAGAAACATTTAAATACAATACCGAAGAATTCTATTTAAATATTTGTACCATAAAAGCGCATCCAAACCAGTAACTATTATGCAAGTAAAATTACACAACAGTTAAAACTAATTGAAATACAATTCTAAAATGTAAAAAGAAACTGTGATGAATTTAATTAAAATTTTCTTAATTATTAATATAAATATATAATAACAACTATATTTTCATTAAATCTTTATTTATGATAGTGTAACTCTAAGCATAACACAATTTACCTTACTCTTAATTATAGAAATCACTATGCGTGTTATATTTAATATGATGTATGTATTAAAAATTGCCAGTTATCTGAGATAAAAGATTGCTAGAATGACTCCATATGGTTAACAATTTTGATTTTGAACCAATAACAAACTTATACATCTAAAAGAAAATTTATAAATTCAACACAATATGTATTCTCAGAATAAACAATTATTATTAATGGTTTTCTTACCTCCTACTTTTTGTTATTTTTGAGTAAATAATTTGTTTAATCAGCGTATACGCTACCGAATACGATTTTATACAAAAAGTCTTGAAATAGTAGTAAAATAAGGGATTTTGGACAATTCATAACCCGGAGGTCGGGGGATCGTGCCCCCCTCTCGCTACAGAAATAAAAGGCATAAAAAAACGGTTTAGCAAAAGCTAGACCGTTTTTTTATGCTCTAAATTCACCTAAGATTAATTTTTCTCACGAAAGTGAACACGTTTTAGAACACGATTTGTCAACAAAAAAGTAATTTATCGGCTCCTAAAATCTACACCGCAAAGGGTGATCTCTCCAAAAGATGGTACGTCTATATTTCATTAAGAGACCCAATAACCAAAAAATTGGTACGGATGAAAAATATTTATGGCAAAGCAAATAATTATAAGACCAAAGCTGATAGACTTACTATTTTAACCTCTTACAGAAAAAATTTACTAAAATTGCTCAAAGAGGGATATAGCCCTTTTGAAAAAAAATAAGATTTAAAAAAATCCAGTAGATTAGTAATCCTAAAAAAGAAATAAACATACCTAGATACGTTTATACAATTGTTGGCAGTAATTAACAATAATGAGTGAAGTAACAAACCTAATAATATCATTTTCAATTGGAGAAGATGAAAAGAGTCGGATGAACGAAGTGAATTTATTTTTAAATAACGGTCGTAGATTCAAGATAACTCTGCAGATTTTGCAAAAGGTACTAATTGGTTAGGTAAAGAAAATAGAAAAAGACGGTATAGAGGCTCTAAAATGTTAGAAATTCCATTATATGTGGGAGCCTTCAATCATTTGGATTTGGAAGGACTTATTGACCATATGAAAGAGCTTGAATGGAAGGAACCTGAAAATGTCCAATTAATGGTGAAAGTTCAAGAATCTGATAAATTTGAAATCTTTGAATTAAAATAAAAACTATTGCCAACAACACCTAAAAGCAATAGCCGCCTACGGCTCGCTGCAACTTTTAGCCTACTCGTTTGCAATTTAAGATGAAAAACGAAATTAATTGAATCGGAGTTATAAAGTAGAAAAAAATAGGACGTTTCCCTGATTAAATTAGCATTGAAAACTAAACACTAAAAGGTGAATATCGAAGAATGCCCTAAACAGCAAGACGTAACCAATAAATTTAATTCTCCATGGTGTCTACCAGGTTTACAGATAATTCTTAATACATTTTAAGTTTAGAAGATTTAAAAAATAGCCTTGACCCAAAAAAACATCCTTATTATTCTGCGATTATAATTTCAAGTTATCGAGGAAAACAAAGTGTATAATTTCCTAAAAATAAATTTTAAAATTATAATCTTATAAGTATTAGCAAGCATCTGAATATATTATTTAAGTATTTATCAGCCATTTCTTTCTACTATCTTTATAAAATAAATTATCTGAAACATCCCAAATAAAAATGAGATATAATTTATTTTCTATAATTATCATATTTATACTCCCGCAATGGATTTTAGGGCAAAACTTATTACCTCCTATTCAGAATTATAATAGTTATGAATATAATGCCGCAAGTAAAAACTGGGGACTTGCCATAGATAATAATGGTGAATTATATGCTGCCAATAATAATGGATTGCTACATTTTAATGGTGAAAGTTGGAGTCTAAATAAATTACCTAATAAAACAATTGTTCGTTCCGTAGCATTTGTAAATGGAAAAATTTTTACTGGCTCTTATGAAGAATTCGGGTTCTGGGAGATGAATGAATACGGATCTTTAGCGTATACGTCATTAACCCATTTAATTAAAAATCATGAGTTTACAAATGAAGAGTTTTGGCAAATCATACAACTAAATGATGCAATTATTTTTAGATCTTTTTCAACAGTTTACATTTATAAGGATAATGAAATAAAAATAGTAGATGCCCCATTTGTTGTTACCAATATAGCCAAGTATAAGGATCAAATTATAGTTGCAGGTGAACATCGAAGATTATATTGGATTAAAAACAATGCTCTAACACCTATAAATTCACAAGAAATTTTAGAAGGTAAGACCATTGTTGATATGGTCCCTTTTGGAGATAACTTAATCATTGGCACTAAACTGAATGGATGTTTTTTACTTATTGATGGACAAGTAAAACTATTAGACGATTCCATTAACAACGAGTTAAAAGAACATCAATTAAATAAGGTTTTATCACTAGATAAAAATACCATTGCATTTGGAACCATAAAAAACGGAGTCTACACCTATAACATTAAATCCAATTCTTTTAAAAATCTCAACAAGGCACTAGGGCTACAAAATAATACGGTCTTAGCTATGCTACAATATAAAGAACAACTATGGCTAGGTCTAGATAATGGTATCGATAAGATTCAACTAAATAATCCTATTACCTATTATACTGATTATACTGGAGTCTTAGGTACCGTGTATGACCTTGTGGATCATAAAGGTAATTTATACTTGGGAAGCAATACTGGCATTTATCATTTCAAAGATAATGTACTACACTTTGTACCTGGCTCACAAGGTCATGTTTGGGATTTGGAAGTTATTGACGGTGATCTCTTTATTGGACATAATACGGGTACGTTCATATTGAAAAATGGTAAACTCAAAAAGCTATCTGATATTTCTGGAGGATACCAAATAGTCAAAGTCCCTGAAACCCAATCTTCTTATATTCAAGGTACATATACAGGTTTAGCCAATTTTGAGAAAGATGCTAACGGCAATTGGCTAACAAGTCGTGTTATTGGTATTGACTTTCCCGTTAAGCAATTATGCTTTGAAAATTCAAGTACAATATGGGTGGCACATCCATACAAGGGTCTTTTCAAAATTAAAATGAATGAATTACACACCAAAGTACTGGACATAAAAGAAATAGAAACAGGTGTAATTCCAAATACCTACAATATAAAGTTGTATAATATTAAAAATCAAATAATATTATCAAGTGAAGGTAATTGGTATAAATATGACCCGATTTCAGATGTAATTTCGAAATTTAAAGAATTCGAAGATTATAAAAATATGGACTTGGTAAATTACAATTCCACAAATTATTGGTTTTTCGATAATGATAATCAAAAGAAAATCATTCACACAGATCTTGGTGCTAATCAATTTACATTAGACGATGAGCAACTTAGAAAAAGATTAGCCATTGAAACAGAAACAATAGTAAATTACAATGATTCCATATATTATTTTACCCTTACCGATGGCTTTGGAAAACTTAACCTTAAAAGATTTGAGAAAGAGCTTCAAAATGTAGAATTACCCGCACCAAGAATAAATTCTTTTGTTGATGAAAATGAAACCCATTCATTAAATGGAAATCTGTTTAAAATACCATTTAATAAATCCAAAAATATTAAAATAGCAGTTTCTGCTGGTAGCTTTAAGCAGTATACGTATTATTATGAACTATCTGGTACCGTAAAACAAGCTAGTTATTTGGATTATGGCATTATTAATCTTCAAAATTTGCCTTTTGGATCTTATACTTTAAAAATATACACAGTAAGCATAGGTAATGAATTATCAAATCCTAAAATTATTGAATTTGAAATATTAAGACCATGGTACTTTTCTAATTGGAGTTTATTAGGATACTTATTTTTATTTATTGCAAGTATTCTTTTAGTGCGTTGGTATAACAGACAAAAATTAGCTAAAAAGCACAACCTTCTAAAAATTAAATTGCAAAGGGAGCAAGAAGAGCGTTTAGCTCTAATAGAGAAAGAGAAACTAGAGAAAGAAATTAAAAGAAAACAGACCGAACTTGCGAGAACAACCATGAGTGTAGCTAAGAAAAATGAATTAATTATTGAATTAAAAGAGCTTATCTCTTTAAACCAAGATGCGTTTTCTAACAAACAACGTTACAGATCTTTATCTAAAAAACTTGATAATTCAATGAACGAAGATCAAGATTGGAAGCATTTTGAATTAAGTTTTAAAGAATTACATGAAGATTTCTTTGAAAACCTCCTAAAGAAATACCCAAAACTAAGTCCTAAGGATCTTAGATTATGTGCCTATTTGAAAATGAATCATACAACCAAAGAAATAGCTCCTTTAATGGGTATTTCTATTAGGGGTGTGGAAATACATCGATACCGTCTTCGTAAAAAATTAAACATTGATAGCTCTCAAAATCTGTCGAATTACCTAATTAAGTTCAAATAGTAGGTCTTATTGATTACTCTAAAACTACCTCACATATTAATATCGCGTTAATACTATACATCATTACTACATCAAAACGTTAAAAATTACTTTTTAATTAACACATCTACTACTGCAAAACCCTGTTTTTAAAGGTTTACAGGGTACTCATACCGTTGATGTACTTTTTATGTAGTTCAATAGATTTTAACGCGTAGTTGTTTTGATAACTTGCTATTGAAATTAACAACTTGATAATTTTACAACTCAATTTTTAAACAATTATGAAAATAGGAATCAAATTTTTAACATTCTGCATTTTACTAAGCCATTTGACGGTTTTTGCGCAAAATGGAATTTCGGTTTCGGGAACTGTCACCGACGATAGTGGGCAACCATTACCAGGTGCTAGTATTATCGTAAATGGTACTACTACAGGAACCCAAACTGATTTTGACGGTTTATATGCATTAAACGATGTACCCAACAATGGTACACTAGTAATTAGTTACATCGGTTACTCTACTCAAGAAATCGCGGTGAACGGCCAAACAACTATAGATGTATCTTTATCTGAAGATTCTCAAGCTTTAGACGAGGTTGTAGTCGTTGGTTATGGTACCCAGAAAAAAGCTGATCTTACGGGATCCATTACTACAATTAAAACTGAGGATATCACTAGAACTCCAACTAGTGCCGCAATGCAATCATTGCAAGGTAAAGTAGCGGGACTTCAAGTAGTAAGTAGCGGTGCACCAGGTACGGGACCAACAATTCGTGTTCGTGGTATCGGTTCTTATGTGGGTGGTGCCTCTGATCCTCTATATGTGGTCGACGGAACTTTCTTCGATGATATCGATTTTTTAAATACGGAAGACATTGAAACTATTTCCGTACTTAAAGATGCATCAGCTTCGGCAATTTACGGTGTTCGTGCCGCAAATGGTGTGGTGCTGATAGAAACCAAATCTGGTAAAATAAACCAGAAACCAGAAATCACCTATAATGGATACCAAGGTGTGCAGATTGCGCAAAACATTGTTAAACTATCTAACTCAGAACAGTTTGCAACCCTTGCAAGAGAATCTGGTTCTGATGCAGAAGCACAGTCTATAGATAATGCTATTCAACGTTATGGTAGAAGCAGAATTAACCCCAATGTACCCGATGTAAATACAGATTGGTACGATCTTATTTTACGTCACGCATTACAGCAGAACCATAGTATAGGTGTTGCCGGTGGTACAGAATCTGTAACTTATTCTTTAGGATTAAACTACTTTGAACAAGAAGGTATTTTGAAAATGAAGAATGATTACGAAAGATTCAATATTCGTTCTAAAATCAATGTTGATATTACTGATCGCTTAGATATTGGTATTTCAACTCTTTTTAGTAATGCAACAAGATACAGACCAGAAAGTACCGCATTTGCATTGGCATACTATGCCTCCCCTACCATGCCTGTTCTTGACCCTTCAAAAACAGATGCATATCCAAAACCTTATGCAAACGCACAAAATTTAGGTTACAGAGGTACCCAGAATCCGTTTCCAGTAATGGAAAATACAGAAAATCGAGACAAAATCAGAAATACACTGACTACAGTTGATCTTAACTACCAGTTGGTGCCCGATAAATTGACTTTAAAAACTGCTTTTTATCACAACTTTGAAACTACCGAAACGAGAGAAGTACGTTTACCTTACTTTTTTGGAAACGGTAACGCATTTAGGGAAAATGCAGAATTGGTAAAAAGAAATGCAACGTTCTCAGAGCAAACTTGGGATAATACTTTAACCTATAATGACAGTTATGGCAAACACAATCTAACTGCATTGGTCGGTACTTCTTACAGGGATCGTTCTTATGAGCAGTTAGAAGCTAAAGGTCTTAATTTTCCTAACGGACCAGGGATTGGAGATGAATCTTATTACCTGGACCTTGCCAACTCAATAGATATTGATGGTGTAGGTGATGACGGTGTTAGACAATACTTTTTCTCATATTTTGGTCGTGTTGCTTATAACTATGACAGTAAATATCTTCTTTATGGTACGTTTAGAGCAGATGGTACTAGTAAATACCAAGAGAAATGGGGTTATTTCCCAACTGTTGGTGTCGGCTGGGTAGTTTCTGAGGAATCATTCTTAGAGAACAGCAACGTTATAAACTTTTTAAAGCTTAGAGCTAGTTGGGGTGAATTGGGTAATGCCAATGTAGACTCTAGTACTGGCGGGATTACGTCTGATGCGGTAGATGGTGCATTTGGTGATGTTCGCTACCCTGGTCTTGTAACTAGTAGTGATTTTGAAGCCCTAAAATGGGAAGTTACTGCCGAAACCAACGTAGGTTTAACTGCCAGATTATTCGATAATAAATTAACGATCGATTCTGACTACTACGTTAGAGAAACACGTGACGCAGTTATACCAGTGTCTAGATTATTAGTTCCTGGGGAAACCAGACAAAATGTTGGTATTATAAGAAACTCAGGTTTTGAAATTGTTGCCAACTGGAACCAAAAAGTATCAGATAATTTTAGCTTTAGCGTAGGCGGAAACTTCTCTACTTTAGATAATGAGGTACTTGATTTAGCGGGACAAGAGAATCTAACCTCTGGTGGTGACACTGCACAACGTACAGTTGTAGGTGGTACTATTAGTCCGTTCTTCGGGTTAAAAGTTGACGGAGTATATCAAACTGATGAGGAAATTCAATCTGACCCTGCTGCACAAGCAGCCATTGCAGACGGATTAACCGTTGCCCCTGGAGATTTAAAGTTTGTAGATCAAAATGGAGATATGGTGATTGATGCACAAGATAGAGTGGATCTTGGATCATACCTACCCACCTATTCTTTCGGATTCAATTTTGGAATGAATTACAAGGCATGGGATTTTAACCTGAATGTTATTGGGCAAGGTGGTAATGTTATAGCCAACCAAAAACGCTTTGCTATTCGCCAAACTCCTGATGCCAATATTGATAGGGATTTCGCAGTAAATAGATGGAACGGTGCCGCTAGCACCAATAGCTACCCATCGGCAAGGGGAATTAGAAACCCTTGGAGCAACCAGTTCTTGAACAGTTTCTTCGTAGAAAAGGGAGATTTTGTAAGACTACAGAATGTAACCTTGGGGTATACGCTACCTAAGTTAAATGGAAAATTCAATCCTGATATTAGATTCTACATCACTGCAGAACGTCCGTTGACATTTTTCAACTACAACGGTTTTACTCCTGAGGTTTCTGATGGTAGAGATACCCAAACCTATCCAATACCAGGTGTGTATACAGTTGGTGTAAATATTAAAATATAAAAATACAGCTATGAAATATATAAAAGTTAACAAATTAACAGTGCTTTTAGCCTTTCTAGGTACTGTACTTATTGGTTGTTCAGACGAACTAGACCAACCTGAATTAAACAATAATTTTGCCGGCGGAACAGATTTCTCTCAGACCGATGATATGATTTTATCACTAATAGGGGTTTACCAATCCGTTGCAGATAGAGGTTGGGAACAGCCATTGGTAGTTGCTACAAGAGGTGATGATGTTAATGCCGCAGGAGACCAACAAGGCCTAAAAAATCAAGATCGCTATGTGTATGACAATTCCTTCTTTGGTTCTAGAACCTTATGGGAAACGTATTATGGAGATATCATAGGTGCCCATACGGGTATGGAACAGATAGAAAGATATATGGAGTTTGCCGATGATGAAGGTATCGCCTTGGGCAATCAATATATCGCAGAAGCTAAAGTTTTAAGAGCCGTGCTTCTATTTCAATTATCACAGGTATATGGATCGGTATTTATTCCAACTTCATCGAATCTTAACGATTTTGCAGATGTAACATCGGTACCAAGTAAAGATGAAGTAATGCAACACATTTCTGATCAAATGGACGAAGCAATACCTTTCTTACTTGACCTAAGACCAAACGAACGTACTGACTTACCTGGTGGAGTAACTAAATACACTGCTTTAATGATAAAGGCGGAAGCAAATCAAGAACTGGAGAATTACCAAGCCGTTGCAGATGCTGCAGGTGAGATTATTGCTTCGGGAAAATTCACATTGTTTCCTGATTATTATGAGCTATTCAAAACTCCGGGTAAACTTAGCGATGAAAATTTATTCGAATTTCAATATTCTGATTTTGGAAATGGTGAAGGCGATAGAGTAAGTCATTTATATGCTCCTTATGGTCCAAACTCATGGAATCCAGAAGTTGATGGCTCAAGTAACGGATGGGGATTTTTTGAGCCTAGCTTAAAATATGTTGAATTTATGCTTGACAGAGGCGAAACCGAACGATTAGAAACTTCTGTTTTCTTTAGCCAAAAGGGTATTGATAGTTTAATTGCTTCTACACCTTACACCATAGAAACTTTACCCTCATTTGTTTCTCCAATTACAAGAGATGGGGATGAAAATACATCAACCGTGCGGTCCATATTTTCTAGCGGTAAACACTACTTACCTACCAATCAATTAATACCTGGCCGTACGGCTTATGGCAGTAACAAGAACAACATTGTTTTTCGTTACTCTGAAACATTGTTAATGTATGCCGAAGCTCTAGTTCAAGGTGCAAATAATTCTGTAATGACTGCAGATGAGGCAGTAAACCAAGTTAGAGCAAGAGCAAATATGGCACCTTTAAGCGGAGTAACACTTGACCAGATCGTAGATGAAAAGTATGCCGAACTTTCAATGGAATGGGGAAAACGCTTTTTTGATATGGTTAGATTGGGTAGATACGATGAACTAAGTTTTGATGGTAGAACATTTACCGAAGACAAGGCTTTTGTAACCTATCATCAAGATCAAATCGACGAGTTTCCAATATTAGGTGAAATAGCTAACTAAAAACGAACAACAATGAAACATTTTAAAAACATAATTACTTTTTTGTTGGCTACCTTTCTTTTGGTTGCCTGCGAAGATGGTATCGATTCACTTACCGAAGTTGATCCTGGTGCAGATGAAACGGCTCCTAGTATCACCATTACTTCACCTACAGAAGGATTAGCGGTAAAAGTGAACGAAGAACTAGCAACCATTACCATAAAATTTGAAGCTAAGGATGATATTGAGTTGGCTTCGGTCAATGTTGCTTTAGATGGAACTACTATTAAAAGCTATTCTAATTTTCTGGATTACAGAAGATTGGTTGTAGATGATTTGGTTTACGACCAACTAGCGGACGGTGATCATGTTCTTACCGTAACCGCAACTGACCTAGATGGTAAAACAACAAACGGCATGGTCAACTTTACAAAAGAACCTGCCTATGTTTCCAAATATCCAGGTGAAATTTTATACATGCCTTTTGATGGTGCCTATGTTGATTTGATCAGTTTTGAAGAAGCTGAAGAATTTGGAAGTCCATCCATAAGTGAAGATAATATTGAAGGTGATGGTTCATACCAAGGTGCTACGGATACTTATTTAACATTAGATTCCGAGCGTTTCAAAAATGCCGAATTCAGTGCTATTTTCTGGATGAAAATAAATAGCACCCCAGACCGTGCCGGTGTATTGACCTTGAGTCCGCCATTAATTAACGGCGCAGACAACGACCTTTCTAAAGGTTTTAGATTTTTCCGCGAAAATGCAAACGGAATGCAACGCTTTAAACTAAATGCAGGTACAGGTACAGATGGTACTTGGTTTGATGGTGGCGAGGCTGCAGATGTAGACCCTACTATTGGAGAATGGGTAAACTTCGCATTTACCATTTCAGGTTCAGAAGCTGTAGTTTATATAGACGGTCAAATTGCTAAAGAAGGAGCTTTCGCCGGTATTGACTGGACAGATGTTAATGTACTTTCCATTATGTCTGGCGCACCTAACTTTACAGCGTGGGGTCACTTGTCAGATGAAAGCTTATTGGACGAACTTCGTATTTTCAACAGAGCAATTTCTCAAGAAGAAGTTCAACAAATAATGGCTGACGATTCAGGTGAATTTGTTTCTTCCTACCCTCCTACTTTCGACGGTGAAATGTTCTATATGCCTTTTGATGGCACTTACAACGAACGTTTTAGAGACATTGACGCTACCGTTGTAGGTACACCTGGTTATGCCGGTGAAAGTGTAGAAGGTGATAATGCCTATGCCGGTGCAACAGATTCTTATTTAACGTTTCCAACGAATGAATCCGGCGCGCTTACTACAGAGGAATTTAGTGCCACTTTATGGTATAAATTGAATGCAGACCCAACAAGAGGTTCCATTTTAGTTATGGGTCCTGAGGATGTAGATAATGCTGGGTATCCTGATGTACAGAACAAACGCACAAATGGATTCAGATTCTTTAGGGAAGGTGATGAAACAAGACAGGTATTCAAATTAAATGTGGGTAATGGTGACGGTGAATCTTGGTTTGACGGTGGCGATGTAGCTGCATTAGACCCTACTGCTACAGAATGGGTACACTTGGCATTTACCATCTCCGGTACCGAATGTGTAGTCTATTTTGACGGTGAAATAGTATCACAAGGTGATTTCACGGGCGTAGATTGGACAGGATGCGATATTTTATCCATCGGTTCAGGTGCACCACGTTTTACAGAATGGGGTCACGGCTTTGACCTAAGCTTCATCGATGAGCTTAGATTATATAACAAAGCGTTGAGCCAACAAGAAATTCAAGATATAAGACAAGCAGGTCTTTAAGCACAATAGTAGTTTAGTTTAATTCAGTTAATGTAGTAGATTTTTATGAGGTTATTTTTAATTTCAATGACCATTGCAACTTTGTTAGTGGGTTGTAATGGTCAATCCTCTAAGTCCAAACTTAGAGATCAAGACAAGCAAAAAGAAGATATAAAATTAACGGATGAACAATTATTAGATTCCGTTCAAAAACAGACGTTTAATTATTTTTGGGAAGGTGCCGAACCAACATCAGGGCTGGCAAGAGAAAGAATTCATTTAGATGATATTTACCCAACTCATGACAAGGATATTATCACCATTGGTGGTTCAGGTTTTGGTGTCATGGCAATTTTAGTAGGAATTGAAAGAGAATTCATAACGCGTGAAATGGGTCTTGAACGACTTGAAAAAGCAGTAGATTTTCTTGACAATGCCGATCGTTTTCATGGTGCTTGGCCACACTGGCTCACCCCAGATGGTAAAATGACGCCATTCAGTAAAAAAGATAACGGTGGTGATTTAGTTGAAACCGCATTCCTCATTGAAGGATTATTGACCGTGAAAGAATATTTCAAGGACGGAAATGATCGAGAGCAAGCACTGGCGCAACGTATACAAATACTATGGGAAGAAGTAGAATGGGATTGGTATACAAAAGGTGAAAATGTACTGTATTGGCACTGGTCTCCAGAATATGAGTGGGATATGAACTTTCCTGTTGGTGGTTACAACGAAGCATTGATTATGTACATTCTGGCAGCGGCATCTCCAACACATCCTATTTCCAAAGAAGTTTATGACCAAGGTTGGGCTAGAGATGGAGCAATCACAAAAGACACTACTTATTATGGGTTACCAACTATTTTAGACCATTATGAAAGTGATGCTTCACCCGTAGGTCCTATGTTCTGGGCTCACTATTCTTATACAGGTTTAAATCCGAAAGGACTAAAAGACCAATATGCAGATTACTGGGAATTGAATCGTAATCATACTATGATACAATACAAGTATGCCGTTGATAACCCTAAGAATTTCAAAGGATACGGAGAAGACCTTTGGGGGCTTACATCCAGCTATTCTATTAAAGGATATGACGGACATAGACCAGATAGGGATATCAGCGTTATTTCGCCAACTGCAGCTCTTTCTTCCATGCCATATGCACCTAAAGAGAGCATGGCATTTTTAAGAAATCTGTATACGAATCACGATACACTGGTTGGTAAATACGGTCCATATGATGCTTTCAGCTTAGAAGAAAATTGGGTATTGCCAAGGTATTTGGCTATCGACCAAGGTCCTATACCGGTAATGATTGAAAACCATAGAAGCGGACTATTCTGGATGCTATTTATGACCAATAAAGATGTCGTTAAGGGGTTAGATAAATTAGGGTTTTCTGTAGCATCACCAAAATGAAGGGCATAAATCGACATAGGCATCAAAAGCAAATACTCCAAAAAGTGTTCGTAGTATTCTTAGGAATCTTAACGATGACGGTAATGGCGTGTTCCTCATCTGAACCCGATGCCCCAACGGGCGAATCTGAACTTCCGGAAACTCCGAACGTACCGGAACCTGAAGTACCAGAAATTTCAGATGAAGAACTTTTAGACCTTACTCAACAAGAAACCTTCAAATACTTTTGGGATTATGCAGAAGCTAATTCGGGTGCAGCTCGTGAACGTTTTCATCCCAACGAACCATCAAACGACCCTAACACCGTAAGTATTGGTGGTACAGGTTTTGGTTTAATGGCTTTGATTGTAGGAGTAGAAAGAGGTTTTATAAGCAGAAACGAATCAGTAGAACGTATTGATCAAATCTTAAGTTTTTTGGCATCTGCCGATCGTTTTCACGGTGCGTGGCCACACTGGTTAGATGGCACCAATGGTACCGTTAGACCTTTTAGCGAAATGGATAATGGTGGCGACCTTGTAGAAACCGCATTTTTGGCACAAGGCTTGATCTGTATTAAAGAATATTTTAAAGATGGTGACGAAACCGAAAAGTCATTAGCGAATAAAGCTGACACCCTTTGGAAAGGTGTTGAATGGAATTGGTACACGCAAAATAAAAATAGCCTGTATTGGCATTGGAGTCCTAATTTTGGTTTTGATATCAATCTAGAATTGAAAGGATATAATGAAGTAATGATTACTTACGTAATGGCTGCCGCTTCACCAGATTTTTCTATTGAAAAAGAGGTATATACCAATGGCTGGGCATCTAACGGGGCTATAAATGATGCTAGTAGTGCATATAACATTCCATTAGTGGTAGATCATGCAGGAAATTCCCCTAATGGCGGACCATTATTTTTTTCGCACTACTCTTATTTAGGACTCAAGCCACAAAATTTGAACGATGAATTCGTCGATTATGGTGCTGCGGCCATCAACCATGCTAAAATCAATTATCTGTACTGTGTAGAAAATCCTAAAAACTTCATCGATTATGGCGAAAATTGCTGGGGATTGACGGCAAGTTATTCTAGAAATACTGATAGTACTTTGGGTTACAATGCACATAGCCCAAGTAATGACACAGGTGTAATATCACCAACAGCAGCTATAAGCTCCATTCCCTATACTCCAGACGAATCTCTAAAAGCGCTACGCTATTTTTATCAGCATAAAGATAAATTATTAGGTCCGGCAGGATTTTATGATGCTTTTAGTCCGCAAAACAACTTTTGGGTTGCTAAAGCTTATTTGGCGATTGACCAAGGACCTGAAATCATAATGATAGAAAATTACAGAAGTGGTCTACTTTGGAATCTTTTCATGCAGAATGAAGACATTCAAAACGGTCTTGACAAACTAGGTTTTACGTATGAAAAATAAACACTTACTTCTCGCCTTTATTTTTATATGCAGCTTTACAGCTTTCGCACAGGATACCAATTTATTTGAAAAGAAAGCATTGATCGTAAAAGGTGATACGTTGCCATATCGAATGCTATATCCTGAAAATTTTGACGCGCAAAAAACATATCCGTTAATCTTATTTTTACATGGTGCGGGGGAAAGAGGCAATGACAACCAAAAACAATTAACACATGGTAGTTCACTATTTCTTGACCAAAACAATAGAACCAAATTTCCTACAATTGTGATTATGCCACAATGTCCTAAAGATGATTATTGGGCACAGGTAAACGTAGATCGTAGCAACTACCCTATTCAATTAGATTTTCAATTTAAAAAAGGACCAACCAAAGCAATGGACCTTGTGCTGCAATTATTGAGCAATTATGAAAAAGAAGACTTTGTAGATAAAAGCAAAACTTATGTCATGGGACTTTCTATGGGCGGTATGGGCACCTATGAACTTTTGGCAAGGCAACCAGACCGTTTTGCTGCCGCAATAGCCATATGTGGCGCGGGCGATCCAACTTACGCAACAAATTACGCGAAGAAAATTCCTCTATGGGCATTTCATGGTGCTCATGATAACGTTGTTGCCCCATTACAAACAATGGAAATGGTTAGTGCTTTACTACATGAGGGAGCTTTCCCCCGGCTTACCTTATATGACTTTGCCAACCATAATAGTTGGGACCCTGCTTTTGCAGAACCAGATTTATTACCATGGCTTTTCTCTAACTCTTTGAACAAAGAATAAAAAGTCACTAAACCCGATATTTATGACTCACACGTATAAATTACTACCATTACTACTATTGTCGTTTGCCATTTTTAAAATGTCTGCGCAAGAAACCATACCTGAAGTTGAAGCATTATTGAGCGAAATGACTTTAGATGAAAAAATAGGACAACTAAATCTATTGACACCTGGTGGCGGTATCGCCACAGGCTCTGTAGTAAGCGAAAATGTTGAGGCAAAAATTAAAGCCGGACAAGTAGGTGGTTTGTTTGGTGTGTCAGGACCAGAGAAAGTTAGGCAGGCTCAAGAAATAGCCATAAAAAATTCGAGATTAAAAATTCCGTTATTAATAGGTTCCGATATTATTCATGGTTATAAGACCACCTACCCTATTCCACTTGGTGTGGCTTCTAGTTGGAATATGGAATTAATTGAAAATGCCGCAAAAATGGCAGCAAAAGAAGCTACCGCAGATGGTATTAACTGGAATTTTTCGCCAATGGTAGATATATCCCGTGATGCCAGATGGGGAAGAATTTCTGAAGGTTCCGGCGAAGACCCATATTTAGGATCGGCTATTGCAAAAGCAATGGTGAAAGGTTACCAAGGTGACGATTTAAGTAAATCGCACACCATGATGGCCACGGTAAAACACTTGGCTCTTTACGGTGCCGTAGAAGCTGGTCGCGATTATAATTCTGTTGATATGAGCAAGGTGAAAATGTACAACCAATACCTACCACCGTACCAAGCGGCAGTAGATGCAGGTGTTGGTAGTGCCATGACATCGTTCAACGATATTGATGGTATACCCGCAACGGGAAACAAATGGTTGATTGCAGACTTATTAAGAAAGCAATGGGGCTTTAAAGGTTTTGTTGTATCAGATTATACTTCTGTAAATGAAATGATGGCTCACGGATTGGGAGACCTGCAAGCTGTTTCAGCTCAATCACTGAATGCAGGACTAGATATGGATATGGTAGGCGAAGGTTTTTTGACCACACTCAAGAAATCTGTACAAGAAGGAAAAGTAACCGAAGAAGCCATCACCATTGCCTGCAGAAGAATTTTAACCGCAAAGCATCAATTGGGACTGTTTGATGACCCTTATAAATATTCAGATACCTCTAGACCGGAAAAAGACATTCTTACTGCTGAAAATAGATTAGCAGCGAGAAAAACTGCAACGCAATCTTTTGTACTTTTAAAGAACGAAAACAATGTTCTTCCATTACAAAAGGATGCCAAAATTGCATTAGTTGGTCCATTGGCGAACGACAAAAATAATATGTTGGGTACATGGGCTCCTACGGGTGACCCTCAATTATCAATTCCTGTGTTGGAAGGTTTAAAAAATGTAGCTCCTAATTCTCAAATAAGTTACGCCAAAGGCGCAAATATCACCAATGATACGGAGCTCGCCAAGCGTGCCAATGTTTTTGGACTACGAGTAGACATCGATACAAGAACTCCTGATACAATGCTTTCAGAAGCTTTGAGAAATAGTAAAGATGCAGATGTAATCGTTGCAGTCGTCGGGGAAGCTTCAGAATTTGCCGGGGAAGCTGCAAGCAGAACAGATATATCAATACCACAAAGCCAAAAGAAATTGATACATGCTTTAGTGGAAACTGGAAAACCGGTAGTACTGGTTTTATTTAGCGGTAGACCATTAACCATTTCCGAAGAATTTAACTTGCCAGTTAGCATTCTCCAGGTTTGGAACCCCGGTGTTGAAGCTGGAAATGCCATTGCCGATGTGCTTTTTGGAGATTACAATCCGTCAGGGAAACTTACGGCAAGTTGGCCTAGGAATGTTGGTCAAATTCCCATTTACCATAGTATGAAAAATACAGGTAGACCAGCACCCACACATCAATTCGAAAAATTTAAATCCAATTATCTCGATAGTGAAATTTCTCCTTTATTCCCATTTGGTTATGGTTTAAGCTATACCTCTTTTGAATACAGTGAAATTACTTTAGATAAGAACATCCTAAAACAAGGTGAGTCAATAAATGTTTCAGTTAAAGTGAAAAATACGGGAGACTTTGATGGAGAAGAAGTGGTACAACTATACCTAAAAGATGAGGTTCGTAGTATTACTGCACCCGTAAGACAACTAAAGGGATTCCAAAAAATATTTCTAAAAAAAGGAGCATCAAAAACTGTTACCATTACCTTATCGGCAAATGATTTAAAATTCTACAACAGCGAATTAAAATTTGTGGCTGAACCAGGGAAATTTAAGGTGTTCGTTGGTGGAAATTCCAATGCTGAGATGTCTGCTGAATTTGAACTGGAATAAATCTTCGATCCATCATTTAAAATGAAATTGAAATCAACTATGCGAATAGGTATTCTAACGCTTATAGGGTTATTGACCATTGCTTGTAACACCAAAATAAATACGAGTAAAAAGACTGCACAAAAACCCAATATCGTGTTTATTATGGCAGATGATCATGCCGTACAGGCAATTAGTGCCTATGGTCATCCCATCAGTAAATTAGCACCTACACCGAATATTGATAGACTTGCTAAAAATGGGGTACTATTCAATAATAGTTTCGTTACCAACTCAATTTGTGGTCCTAGTAGAGCAGTTATCCTAACTGGAAAACATAGCCATATAAACGGGTTTAGACAAAACGGAGATCACTTTAATGGCAGTCAGCCTACATTACCTAAAATGCTGCAGCAATCTGGTTATAACACCGCAGTGTTCGGTAAGTGGCATTTGCATGGTTACCCAGAAGGATTCGATCACTGGAAAATTATCGTTGACCAAGGAAACTATTATAATCCCGACTTTATTGAAAATGGAGATACTACACGTATAGAGGGTTATGCGACTGATATTATTACTGAAGATGCCTTGAATTGGTTAAAATATAATAGAACCGATTCTCTTCCTTTTTTCTTAATGGTACAGCATAAAGCTCCTCATAGAAATTGGATGCCAGCCTTACGTCATGTCAAATTGTATGATTCTGTACAATTTCCACTACCTGATAGTTATTTCCCTGAATTCAACAAACAATGGGCTGCGAAAGAACAACTTCAGACCATTTATAAAGATATGTATGAAGGTCATGATTTAAAAATGTCGACAGCTTATGGACAGACAGAACTTGCCAATAACCCATGGACAACTGACTTTGATAGAATGACATCTGAGCAACGATTGACTTGGGATGCAGCTTACTTAACGAAAAACAATGCTTTTCATAAAGCAAAATTAACTGGTAAAGAATTGGCTATTTGGAAAGGCCAACGCTATATACAGGACTACATGGCAACAATTGCTGCTGTTGATGAAGGAGTAGGTGAAATTCTTGATTATTTAGAAAAGAGTGGCTTAGATAAAAATACATTGGTTGTATATACTTCTGATCAAGGTTTTTGGATGGGCGAAAATGGCTGGTTTGATAAGCGTTTTATGTACGAAGAATCTTTTAAAACTCCTTTATTAATGCAACTACCTGGAACCATTAAGCCTGGTGCCAAAATTGAAGCGATGGTTCAAAACTTAGATTTTGCACCAACCTTTTTAGACCTTACGGGGTTTGCAAATTTGAACTCAGAAATGCAAGGAGAATCTTTTTTAGGATTATTAAACGGCACTTTAAACGAACAGGATTTCAGAGACGTTGTTTATTATCATTACTATGACTACCCTGCTTTCCATATGGTAAAGAAACATTATGGTATTAGAACAAAACGCTACAAACTAATTCATTTTTATGATGATATAGATACTTGGGAACTATATGATTTGGAGAAAGACCCGAATGAAAAAAACAATGTAATTATCAACCCCTATTATAAAAATACACTATCGGTTATGCAGCATAAATTAGATAGTGTCCAAAAAGGATATGGCGTCACCAAAACTGAATTTATGAAAACATCCAAGGAAGAGGTGAATAAAGCATACAATCAATTTAAGAGATTAAGAGGTGTCCCTGCATTTCACTAAATATTCTATGATAACATTTATAAACCGATATTCTTTAATCTTGCTTATAGTGTCATTAATTAATTGTTTAGTTTATAGGGCTATAGTAGAGAGGTCATATTAGAATTTATTCCTTTAAAATATCATTTAAAACAGACCCTGTAATTCTAACCTCCAATAGTTAAAAGCTCTCCCCATTGTGTAGTAAACCTAGGGCTTCTATGTTCTTTTATCAATGCCCATTCTTTGCTTCGATTACCTACGGTTGCTAACTTAATTTTATTCTTACCGTACTTCCCGTTTAAATTATCCATCAGTTTTGTAATAGCATCGCTCTCACTTTTATGAGGATTATAGAACAGGTTAGTTTGCACTTCATTTTTATGAACCAAATGAACTAGGTTCACCCCTACTTTTTTATAACGGTATCCCGGTTTAAATATCTGCTGTAACCCTTTTAAGGCTACCTTGGTCAGCTTAATGGTACTATCGGTAGGCGTATCTAAATTTAAGATAATTTTGTTTCTGTATTGCTTATCAATAGCACTGTGTTGGTTAGTTTCCAATGAAATTTCAATTTGAGAAGCAAGACTTTGTTGTTGCCTTAATAAGTCCGCAACTTCAGCTACATAAAAACTGCAGGCTTCCTCAATAAGTGAAAATTCGGTAAGTTTAAATCCAAATGATTTAGCAGTTCCAATACCTTTTTTAGCATTGGTAACGGTTTCCAATTCTAAACAGGGCACATTATTCAATTCTCTCCAAAGTCGCTCTCCTATTACCGTCATTTCTTTTCTTACCCAAGCAACGGGCATATTAGCAAAATCTAGAGCCGTATTTACATTTTTGTCTTGAAGACGAATAGCATGCTTCTTCCCTATTCCCCATATATCTTTCACTTTAAGATTTTTTAAAAGATACTGTCTCTTTTGTTCTGTATCTACCACATAAACATTATTGTTGGCTGCTATTTTTTTAGCGTACTTGTTCGCTAACTTAGAAAGTGATTTGGTCTTTGCTATACCTACACCTACCGGAATTCCTGTATTCTTTTCTACCGTATTTTTTATAGTATGTGCAATGGTATCATAGTTTGCGTTGTGCATACTACTTAAATCTACAAAGCTTTCATCTATGCTATATTCTTCAACTCTTGGAGAAAACATCATTAAGGTATCCATAACCCTCCTAGACATATCACTATACAAAGTATAATTAGACGAGAAATAGCTTACATTATTATCATCCAACAATTTTTTGATTTTAAATACGGGTTGGAACATGGGTATATCTGCCAATGCCTTGGCTTGCTTATTTGCTGCTATTATACAACCATCATTATTACTTAGAACTACTACCGGTTTATTTATTAAATCTGGTCTAAATACTTGTTCGCAAGAAGCGTAAAAACTATTGCAATCTACTAGTGCTATCATAATACAGGTTTTATAATATAAGTTATTACTCCCCAAATATTCAGTTCAGTATTAGAAGCGCTATCTATTTTAATTATCTTAAAACTATCATCTACTGTAGCTACAACAAGTTGTCCGATTTTTGGCGACAAAGATTTATCTACAATCAGTACATCGTTGCTTAAAACATTATTCTCTTTAAAGGAATTATCAATAACCCTAATAAAGAATGTGGAAGATGAATTTGAAACAAGTACTTCGTTCAAATCTATTCTTGGTTCACTATAATGTGTTGCAGGGCTAGAAAAACCGGTTTGTGTAGGTCTTTGTACCCTATGGTTATTTTCAGGTTTTTTTATTAAATGCTTATCTAATTCTATCATCAATTAGTTTTCTTTCTAAATTTATTTTCTTTCCCTTACCCAGTTATCAATTGGCACGTTCCAAAATCCAAGGACTGGCATTATATAGCAAATAATGCGCGATGGATATTTGTAATACAGGTTTACATCATGTGTGTCTGTTTCATATTCCACAAAAAAACCATCCATTGAAAGAGGTTTGCTTTCAAATAAGCCTACATCTTTTAAAGCACAATTATAGCGCTCTTTACCAATCTCTTTTAAGAGGGCCTTTATAACCTTAATATCATAATTTCTAAATACGGTTTTGGACATTTTCCAAATTTCGGGATATAATCCAAATAATATATACTATTTTTGATAATATTATTAACAACTAATAATTTTAATAAAAAAAGCCATCTCTAGGTGAGATGGCTAACCAAACTTAATCAGTAAACCCTTCAATAAATACGAAGAGTAATCAGAAACTGACGTAATATCTACAATTTTAATTATTGCAATTAATGATAATGGATAAAATATTAACTGAAATAGGTTAAAGCTGAGATAGCTGGGATTGATTTAAAACATCATCATTACTCTTTACAGTCAATTTTAAAACAGTTTAGACAATTTATATTAGCAGATAGATTATAAATTACCGAAGCCCACTAAATTGGGTAAATGAACATAACTTCTTAATCCATGCAAAAGAATACAACAACCATTACAGAATCTGTAACACTATTTTACAATGATTTCATTGAACAATTACCAGGTATTGGAATGGGAATACTACTTGTAATTTTAGGACTACTTCTTGGGACTTGGATTGGCGGTTTCGTTAAAAGAAAACTATCGGCAAGGACCGGTGACCCATTAATGAGTAAATTTTTAGGACAAGCCATTAAATACATACTCGTTATTATTGCTGTAATGTTGGCTTTGGAAGCTGCCGGTCTTGGTGCCATAGCTACTGGAATATTAACTGCTGCTGGTGCTAGCGCAGTAGTATTAGGATTTGCATTTAAAGATATTGGTCAAAACTTTATTGCAGGAATCATTATGGCATTTAGCAGACCTTTTGACGTTGATGATACCGTTCAAATAGATGACAATTTTGGAAAGGTAAAAGCTTTAGAATTCAGATATACAAAACTTAAGTCTTTCGATGGTAAAGATGTTTATATACCTAATAGTGATGTGTTGACAAAACCCGTTACAAATTACACAGAAGATGGTTTTTTTAGATGGGATTTTACAATTGGCATTGCTTATGAAGACAATATAGAAGGCGCAAAACAGACTGTTTTAAAGGCTTTGAAGAAAGAACCAAATGTAATTGAAGATGAAGAACATGAAAATTTTGTGATTGAAGATGAGCTTGCTACTAGCACGGTTAATTTGAAAGTATTTTTTTGGGTAGATACCAAAGACTTTAGGAGAATGGCACTTATAACTAAAGGTAATGTTGTTCGTAATGTAAAAGAAGAATTAGAAGCAGCAGGTTACTACATGCCTGCAGATATTCAAGAGATAAAATTATATGGCAAAGAATCTGAATTTCCTCTTAGAATTAACTCCCAAAAGAATAAATCTTAATTCTCTTTATCAATGAGCTCAACTCTTTATATAATGAAATTTTAAGTGCCTTTAGAAATTTAGCTTTGTAATCGAAATTCAATTTAGTAATATATAATAACTATATTTAATAACACCCACCTATATTCCAATTAACTATGCTCGTAAGTTTTGACCAAAATATCAAAGATGTTCAATCAATAACCATATTACCTACAATTCTTGATGTAATTAGCCAAACTACAGGTTTAGGTTTTGTAGCAGTTGCAAGGGTAACTGCAGAAAGATGGATTACTTGTGGTGTGCTCGATAAATTAAACTTCGGATTGAAACCGGGCGACGAGTTACAAATTGAAACTACTTTTTGTAGGGAAGTTAGACAAAATGACAAATTAGTTGTTATTGATCATGTGGAACAGAGCCCTGAATATGTTAATCATCCCATACCTATGCAATACGGGTTTCAAAGTTACATTTCTGTACCTATAATAACCAAAAGCGGTGAATTTTTTGGGACTTTATGTGCACTAGATCCACAACCTAATAAATTGAACAATTCCAAGATTATAGGAATGTTTACCATCTATGCAGAGCTAATATCCTTTCATTTAGATACGATTGAAAATTTACGCTTAAAGGATTTAGAAATTGAAAAAAAAGATTTTCAGTTAGAATCTTTTGATTTTGTATCCAGTCATGATCTTCAAGAACCTTTAAGAAAAATTCAAATGTTCACTAGTGTAATATTAGAAAAGAACAATTCTAGTCTCACAACTGATGTAACAAAATATTTAAAGAGTATTAAAAATGAATCGCAACGTATGCGCAACATACTAAATGATTTATTGGTGTTTTCTGAATTCAAGAAATCATCACAAAAATTCAAGAAAGTAAACTTAAACACTCTAGTTGAGAATATTCATCAAAGACTTTTAAAAGAGTTCTCTAAATGTAATGGTACAATTATCGTAGAGGATTTACCTACAGTCTCGGTTATGCCTGATCAAATTGAACAACTTCTATACAACCTAATTATTAATGCTATAACTTTCAAATCCGACGACTGTAGTCTTAAAATATCCATTAGCAGTAGAATCGAGAAAAGCAAAAATCTAAAATTCGATAAACTAGATTTAAATACTTCATATTGCGAATTGACTATTTCTGATAATGGAACCGGCTTTGACCCAAGGTATAATGAAAAAATCTTTGGTATGTTCAAACGCCTTGATTCTGAAAGATATTCTGAATCAACAGGGATTGGATTAGCCATAGCAAGGAGAATTACAGAAAATCACAAGGGATTTATAATTGCAAATGGTATTGTGGGTAAGGGAGCTACTTTTAAGGTCTATTTGCCCATGAAGCAATAAGTAAACGTTTCATATATAACACTTTATGAGCAATTGCGATGATATCGTAAAATCAACTTCCTTATTTTTTTATGTAATTATTCAAGTTTAATAGCCTCAACCAATGAATGCTACCAAAATTAATATTAACCCTATGTTTTGCCTTTATTTGGTCTAATTCATAGTTTTTTTAACAATATTAAATGCACTTAAAAGAAGAACTTAATAAACAACAGTTGAAAGCGGTTGAATTTGCCGGTAAGCATCTTCTGGTACTTGCAGGTGCCGGTACTGGTAAAACACGTACAATTATAGCTAGAGCTGCATATTTGATAGAGAACGGTGCAAACCCATCAAAAATTCAAATACTTACGTTTACCAAGAAAGCTGCCAATGAAATAGTAGAACGCGTAAAAGCAAGTTTACCACAATCTAATGGGCGTTCATTGAGCGGCGCCACCTTTCACTCTTGGTGCAATCAATTGATTATTAAATACCCTAATTTATTTGGTGCTGCCAGCTATACGGTTATAGACCCAGATGACCAGTTAGGCTTAATGAAGATGGTTTCAGGAAGTCATAGTGATGTCTATAGTAAACTTAGAATAAAACCACAGCAGCTATTAGATGTATATTCTTATGCGAGAAATACAAAAAAGAACTTGACTGAATCTATTCGTATTTTAATATATAAAGGCAAAGAAGATAAGGATACCGAATATGAGATAACGGCTATGAAACCTAATGTAGAAATTTTACTTAGGGCATATCAAAAGAAAAAAATGGAACAACGCTATTTAGATTATGATGATCTGTTATTAGTGGTATCCACACAGTTGAAAACAAACCCCGAAGCTAGAAAACTATTATCTCAAGATCTAGATTATCTTTTGGTTGATGAAATGCAAGATACCAACCCTTTACAGTGGGAATTGCTATCGCCCTTTATAGATATATGTAACTTATTTTGTGTTGGTGACGATGCACAATCAATCTATTCTTTTAGAGGAGCAGATTTTAAAAATGTTCATCAGTTTAAAGAACGTGTACCAAATTCTGAAGTATTTAAACTTGAAAAAAATTACCGCTCTACACAAGAGATATTAGACATTTCTAATTGGTTATTAGAAAAATCGCCAATAGATTATAAAAAAGAATTACAGTCCGTAAGAGGCGATGGTGAAGTTCCTTTACTACTGAATGTAAGTGATGAGTGGCAAGAGGCGAATTGGGTTGCCGATGAGATTTTAAAAAATTATACAGATGAAGACCGTCGCTTTTCAGACCACCTTATTTTATCTCGTTCTCAATATTATACAAAGACATTACAGGCAGTTTTCATAAGAAGAAAAATACCCTATGTAACCTACGGTGGAAGAAAATTTTTGCAAGCTGCACATATTAAAGATTTAGTGTCTTTACTTAGAATTGTTAATAACCCATATGATGAAATAGCTTGGGTAAGATTCCTGACTTTTTGGGAAGGTATAGGCGAAGTTAGAGCATCAAGAATTATGGCGGTTATAATTGCTGATGAAGGTAAAACGGATATCCCTACCCTTTTACAAGGCGCTATACCTGGAAAAGACGGAATTAAAATTGCCGAACTCTACAATGCTGTGCAAAAAGAAAAAGGAAAGGTTGGCAAAATGGTCGACATCGCTTATGATGCCATGTCATTAGGACTTGCGTTTAGATACCGAAAAGATTGGATTGAAAAGCGCAAAGGTGATTTCCCAGTTTTAAAACTTTTAGCGAATAGCTATTCAAGTTTAGGTGAATTTATAGGAGAAGGATTATTGGACAATGCAGAAAAAATGAACGGTGCACCTGTTCTAAGCGAGTCTCAATTAGAGACTGACGAAGAAAAAGATCATGTAATTATCTCTACCATCCACTCCGCCAAAGGCTTGGAAGCTGATGTTTGTATCGTTTTGAACGTGTCTCCAAAATCATTTCCTTCTGCTTGGTCATTAGATGATGTAGATGCTATAGAAGAAGACCGTAGAGTTTTATATGTAGCATTAACGAGGGCAAAAAACAGATTGATTATCACAAGGAATACAGCTTCTATTGCGGCTATTCATAAAAAATCTATACCATCAAATAATGGTCAACAATCAGATGATGCAGAAACTTATTTTTTGACAGCCATACCCGACGGATTAGTAAGACAAGAAACTATAGGGCATGATTTTAAAACTGTAAAAGACGCACCAGAACCCAACAAAATAGACCTGTCATCAGGAATGGACTTTAGCTAAAGGTTAGACATGCCAGAAAGAAAATTTGCCATTATCTCAATGACCACATTCGGTTATAAGCCAAATCCTTTAAGAATAGTACAATTAACTATTAGTAAGCTTAAAGGAAATTATTATGAACCTGTATTTAGCACCAATATAAATCCTGAAGAACGTATACCTAATTACATTCAGCAAAAAACAGGTTTATCCGATAGCCTTCTATTACAAGAACCTACATTCTCAGAAATCGCCATTACTATTCTTAAAGAACTAGAAGACCATATATTAGTGGGTCATAATGCATCATTTTTACATTATGCCCTACAGTCTGAGTTTAAATACTTGGGCTATTCATTTAAAATTCCTCAGCTATGCACATTACGCCTAGCTAAGAAGTTAATTCCTAATATGACCAATTATGAATTACCATATTTAACTAGTGTTTTAAACATTCCCTTTTTAGCTTCAAATGATATGAGTGATACTAATGTTTCAGTATCCATATTATTTCAAAGATTGATTTCACTAGACGAGAACGAAAAAGTCATCTCTAAATTTTTAGAGCCAAAGGTTGAGAAAGAGCATATAGCACCAAAAAATATTGAGTATCAAAAACTAAATGCACTACCCAATACTCCCGGTATTTATAAATTTCAAAATCAAGTTGGTGAAGTAATCTATGTGGGCAAGGCGAAGGATATTAAAAAAAGAGTGTTGAGTCATTTCTATAATTCTAGCGATAAAGAAATAGCACTTTGCAACGCTACTTACCATGTAGATTATGAACCCACGGGAAGTGAATTGATAGCATTATTGCGTGAAGCGGATTTAATAGATAAGCTAGACCCTCCTTTCAATTATATACAAAAGAAGAGTTATATCACTTATCATATTACACCTCAAAAAAATAAAAAAGGCGTACTTCAATTAAAAATTGAAAGAAGACCATTTCAACACTCCCCTACCGAAATATTCTTAAAGAGAGGAGACGCAATAAAACGCTTAATTGAACTTACTAAAAAGTTTAGATTATGTCCGTTACAAACAGGTTTAAAGAGCAAATTAGGAAGGTGTACCCATGATGAATACATGGAATGTGATGGTGTTTGCAGTGGAAATGAGGAAATTGGATTATATAACGTTAAGGTTGAAAAAGCTTTAGATTTTCTTAATAACGAAAATGACAATTATGTAGTTTTTGAAAAAGGTCGTTCTAAAGAAGAACGTAGTTTTGTTTTAATACTTCATGGTGTCTACCAAGGTTACGGTTTTCTTGACAATTCTCAATCTGTATCAAGTGTAGAAGATTTGAAAGATATGCTTGATCCGAAAAAACATTCTTACCATACTGCGATGATAATTTCAAGTTATACAAAACGAAATCCATGGAAAATAAAGCCCATAAACTCTTGACATTCTAACTAAATAAATTAAAGCTAGTTTATCAACAATAGTAGTTATAGTAAACTTCGTGTTCAAAAATCTGGAATAATTAGTACTTAGATTATTATATCTGGAAATTTAATTCATCTAAATAACTAACTTTTAAAATTGACCATAGAATCATGTAAGTACAATAAAGTCATTGCGCTTTGTATTTACTTTAGACAATGAATCTAATAACAGTTTTTTCAGCTCTTTATAAGAAGATGACTTTTTCAAAAATTGGTTAGCTCCATCTTGTTTGAGCTGGTTTACTTCCCTCTCCCTATATATTGATGAATAAGCGATGATATAAATATTCTTAAATTTCTTGAAATTTCTAATATCCATTAAACATTCAAATCCGTCCATAATGGGCATGTATAAATCTAAAAAGATGACTTCTGGCAATGTTTGATCAGAAAATAGCCTATCCATTAAATCTACTCCGTTATCAAAATGAGTCACTTGAGTATTTATAGGAATATCTTCTAAAGCTTCTTTAAAAAAGCTTAAATCATCTAAATCATCATCCGCTATATAAATATTTAAATCTTTCATCAGTTCTATTAAAACAAATACATCCTCTAAAATTATGAGGAAAACATTTAATAGTATTCGTCAATAAAATTGAATATTAACTCAAATGGTAACATATTCTAATATAAAAATAAATAGTTTTTTATATACCTAACTATTAAGTGAATATAAATACTTGGAATAATTAACTATTTCACAAGCACGTATGAGAAATTCACCAACCTCAGCTACATAGCATAATAGTTATCAATTAAAAAAAGGATAAGTATGTTATTTTGTAATCGCTTGTATCATATTTCTAGATATAGGTTTTTCATAATACCCATCTATTGCTCTATGATTCTTAGCTCTTTCTCTGTCTTTCGCATTAGTAAATGCAGACATTATAAAAATTTTCATTTGGTCTAAACTGCCGTTATAGCTTTGTAACTCATCTATAAACTCCCAACCAGTCATTTCAGGCATTATTAAATCTAGTAAAATGTAGTCGGGTATAGGTTTGTTCTCGTCCTTTAATTCAGTTAATAAATTAAGGGCTTCTGTTGCACTGTCACAGACATAGATCTGGGCATCAAAATTAGATTGTTGCACAGCGTACCTAGCGGTAAATTGCGATACCATATCATCATCAATCACCAAAAATACTTTACCCATCAATTTGTTCTTTAACTATAATCACTTAAACTACTAATATTAAATATACGCTAATACAGTTATCTAATTAACTTTTACTATAAATTTCATCGATAATCAATTTCAATAGTATGCAATTATATTTAAAAAAAGGGTTCCTTTAAAAAGGAACCCCATTCTCAGTTGTATTAATCTAACACTAACCATTAACAACTAAACCATACAACTGATATTTTTAATCAACTTTCGTTAAGTTATAAAATTTAAAATATATTCTTTACTCCTTTCAAAGTAGATTTTAATCTAATTGAGAAACTCAATCTAAAACTCTGGAATTTGAATACTAAAAATTAAATCCTACACTAAACAGAAAACGATTACCATCTCCTCCATGATAAAAACCTAGGTTTCCTGTCAATGCGCTAAAACCAGAAATCCAAACAGAACCACCAAAATCATTGTGCCACTTGGTAGAATTATCTTCATCTGTCCAAACACGACCATAATCAAAACCTGCGCTAACACCCAACTGTATAGGTACGAAATTTGTTCTAAATCTGGTAACGCCTACTCTTAAATCTGTACTTTGATAAAAAGAAGACTTGCCATTAAACCGTTCGTTTCTATATGCTCGTAAACTTTGATTGCCCCCTATAACCGCACCATGGTAAAATTCGTAATTATCCCCAATAATAGCTTCACCAGCAATCTTAGTGGCTATAACAGCTATACCACTTGGGTGTAAAGGATAAGTTAATGACAGTGATGGTTTTACATATCCAAAGCTATTGTCATATCCATTAACAGTAGCTGTATACCCTGTTACAATATTTGCTTGCATAGCCCTATTTGGAAAAGCAGGATCATTTTCATTTTTGTACTTATACCCAACCTCAGCAGTAGCATATAATTGCTCTTCATATACATCATTATCTGAAGAAAAAGATTGACCAACAAAGCGTTCATCATCATTACAAACATCAAAAGATTCTAGGGCTGACCTAAAATGGTAACTACTGCCAGCATTGGTATGGACCAAATAAGGAGAAACTTTCCACTGTGCAATGCGCACTCTATTAAAATCTCTATCTATTTCATTGTCATAAAAAGTATTATTACCCTCTCCAAAATAATTAGTTGTAAAATTTGGGCTAGCATATCTTAAATCGAAACCTAAATTCCAGTTATAAAAAACATGAGCAAATTCTGCATTATAATCAATTGCAAATCCGTTGGTGGCAAAGAAATACTCCCCTCCTATGGTATGTTGCGCCTTAAAAGGATCATTTGCCAAACCGTAAGTTGTAAAACGATTTTTTAATCCGATTCTAAATCCTGTGTCGCCATCGTAACCTAAACTCGGAAAAAGTATATTTTCATTGTACTTTCTCTTCGTATAATCATACGTATTGATGTCATATGAATCTGTTAACCATTTTTTAGATTTAGGATTAATAATAGTATTGTCCTTACTCTTATAATCATACAACTTTACTTTTTTTGTAGATTTAAAATCATAGATATCATCTTTCTTACCTCCTATAATTTTAATATCAATAAGCTTATCTCCTTCCCCGTTTACTGTAAACGTATCATTGCCATCTAAACCATAAACCCATATTTCTTTGGTTTCTTTAGAATTGTAGGTATTATTAAAGACTATAGAATCTTTTGAGATTGAGATATATGTATCTCCATTAGGTTTTCTAGTAATTAAGAATTCATCATCATCATCCGTACCAATAACAACTTCAAAATTGTTTAGATAATCATAATATGTTCTTACAATAGTTTGTAGTTTATCTCGTCTAGATTGCAAATTCCTTTTAATTTCCTCTATACTGTTATCTTGCGCAGCTTCAGGTAAAGATTTAAAGGCAACCTCTATATCTTCATCAGATAAATTTTCTTGAATATAGTCTACTTGTGCTTTCCAGTCATCCCAATCAGCATTTTTTATAAAAGCTTTATCTAAAGGATAGCCCGATAAATTAAACCACTTCTCATTCTTGATATCATCATTAAAAGTTTCCATTTTACGAAGCAATGGAAAAGCAAATTTCAACATACCAATTATTGGTCCGTCATATTTAGGAAAAGCTTGGTCCCAATCTCTAGGTATAGCTTCATATCTTTTTTTACCATCTTCAGTTTCAAACTGAGCCCAACGCCACTGATCTTGGTGTCTATCCCAATTACCCACTAACATATCAAATAAACGCGCACGAATAAAACTTGATTCGTCTACATATGAATCTTTAGATTCCATAAGTTCTAAGCGAAGGTCGGTAGTACTAATTATATCATCTGGGTTACCAAAGGTTTCAAAGCTTTTGTTTTCGTCCCCAACATGTTCCTCTAACATAAAAAGCGCATCGCCATAATCTTCATTGTAAATACCTAATCCTTTTTGCTTTGGCACATAATATATATTAGGATTTGCATGTAAGACATTTATGGATTCTGATAACTCGTTCATCGCAAATTGAGCATAAGGATGTGCTGTAGTATAAAAATCGAGCACATAACGCTCTGCGACGGTGTTTTTAAGATAATCTTCAACATAATGATGCTCTATAGCGTTTGTTTGTAAAAAACGTACTGCGCTCTTGCGCAGCGCTCTTAACGTATATTCATGGTCATTATCATCTATTAGGCGAAGAGACCTTGATTGTGTTCCGCCACCCTCTGAAATTGGTCTAACATTGTTGGGCAGTTCATCTATTTTCAAAACCGGTGCTTCAATTTCTTTACTGTAAAGGTCTCTAAAGTGATCGCCCCATACCCATTTATAAAATCCGCTTTTATCTGTTTCTTCTTTGGTATATATAGATGCCCTAGCTGTTGACCCATCAAATTCCTTAGGAAAAGAAACCTCATCAATAGTTAGTCGTTCCCTTTTAATCTTTTTGGTAAAGGCAACTTTAGAATCTCCATTTTTTAATTCAATTAAATCAACTACAGAACTACCATCTTTATACACAGTCAGTTTTGCATAACCGTTAATGGTAGATTCAAAATGTTCTTCTTTAGGCGCCCTTGCCTTTTCAGTTTTACCAACAGCTCCACTAATAATTTGTGGAATACCATCATCTTCTAAATATTGTAGATTACGGTCTTTGCCAGATACAAATATGACATCTTCGAATTGACTGGCAATTGTCTCTATCCTACCACGTAATATTCTATTCTCTTTATTCTGATAAGATTCTGGTGTAAATCCGCCCATTTTATTAATCATGGAAATTTTGGAATTACTCATTACAGGTTGGTATACCGCAACAATAACGGTTTTACCTTGACTATCCTTTAAATCATCTTTAAACTCTGCCAAAAACTGATCTCTAGTTTTATGCTCACATTTTTCGTTAATATATGGGTGATCATCCCAGTCTTCTAGATACCATTGAGAATCTACCATCTCTAATACCACATCATCATTAATAGTTTCCCGTTCAATAGGGCAACCGTCATTTGGCCAAAATTTAGCTTTGCTATTATCCTGTAAAAAAGATTCTAAATCGTCTATACTCTGTGGTGCATCTTTTACCCATTCATTCTCCCCTGGCGTTAAAATGACATTACCATTAAACTCATCCCAAATACTCATTAAAGGTTCTAGGTAAGACTTTACTTTTTCTTGCTTTTCTTTGTTAGAAGAAAAACCATCTTTATTTACGACATTCCCTAACAACAATAGCGTTGCCTCCTTATCATTTTTAGATGCTAAATTTATCTCTTCCAATATGTTCTTTGCATCAGAAAAAGAAACATTACCAACATTAGATGTAATATAGAATGAATGAGAAACTTCCTTTTCTATCTTTAAACCGTTAGCATCATTATCTTGAGAAAAAATAATACTACAACAAAGAATAAAAGTATAGGTAAAGAATATTTTACGCATGTATTAGATTTTATATTACGTGTTGATGAATTTACAGGGATAGATTGTATTCTATTTTAACTGAAAAAATATAGTCACAAAGTTAGATATCTACTGCGCATTCATTTAACTCAATAGGTTTTTTAAATAACTATAAAAAGCAACTACTGTTACTCATAATTTTGCCAAAGGTTTATGTATTTTTGAAGCTTGATTTCTACCATTAAAAAAATAAAAAAATAGGATTAAAGGTTACACTTTTCAAATGCAGAATTTAAAAATCCATTACCATCCTGAGGTAGAGAATTTAGATAACAAATCTATTTTCACAAGGCTGGCAACCAGAAGTATTGCTATGCAAGAATCTAACATTTTGTTGCTTTATACAGAGAGATATCAAGACTACAGCTTGCCGGGTGGCGGATTAGATTTAGGAGAGGATATAATTGAAGGTATGAAAAGGGAGCTTATAGAAGAAACCGGAGCCCAAGATATTAGAAACATTAAGCCCTTTGGTATCTATGAAGAATATAGGCCGTGGTACAAACCCGATTTTGATGTGCAACATATGATTTCTTATTGTTACACATGCGAAATAAATACAGCGTTGGGTACATCTAACATGGAGCAATACGAGATTAAGAATGGAATGAAAGCCAAGTGGGTCAACATTTATGAAGCCATTGACCATAATAAGAAGACAATGTTAAATAGTGACAAAAAAGGGATGTCTATTGAAAGGGAGACTTTTCTTTTAGAACTCTTAGCAGAAAGTATCGCTAGAAAACTAGAGGTGTAACTTTCCATTACAATAACCATAGTTTATCTCCCCAAAATCGTTTAACCATAAAGAAAAATGAAAAGTCGATTATTTGTATTCATAGTACTGTGTATATGCACACATACTGTAATTGGACAAACGGAAAATCAAAAACTAAAGGCAGAAGCTTATCATCAAGACCAACAGTTTGTTAATCGCTATACCAACTCATGGTATTGGTTATTTGGTTCTTCTAATAGCAAATCGAATAATGATGAACCCCCGACAGTAAATTGGGAATTAGAAGATGGTGGTTGGTATACAGGGCAAGGTCGAAATAATGAGTATAGCGGTTTCGGAATACAGTACAAACCTAAAGACAATGCTTATATCTTTAGCAAGTGGGAGAATACGAGCCCTAATGGAATGACTTTATCTCAAAGTCTTGACTACAGTTTTTTAGGTACTTATGAAAATAATGAAAAGAATGGTTTTGGTATTACCAAGTGGTCTAACTACAAGCCATTTTCTAATGAAAATTATAAAAACGTTATAAAATTTATTGGCGAATATAAAGATGGTGTGTGGCATGGCTATGGCATCATTTACTTTAGAAACGGCACCTATAAATCTGGAATCTTCATAAATAGCATATTAAGTAAAGAATTACCGAAAATTGAAGTTTTAGAGGCATTAGGGTTTTAATAAACCTAACCCAATTATAAAATCAAAAAAAAGGTAGCAATATAAAACTGCTACCCTTGAACTTAAAATAAACAAACATTACTCTATGCCTTGCGCATCACTAATAACACGATCGATAAAATCTGTGTTGATATATAAGAGCCTAGCCAAATTGTACAATACATTTACTTCGCTATCGTCTATATGCCCATCTGCATAAGATATAATAGATAAATCTCTAAGTATATTCAATTTTTGCATTACAGAAAGAACAATATGAAGATCATGAGTTAACTCCTGTACTTCACTAATCATTTCATCTTCTGTAAGCCCCTTAATGGTCATCATACAATTAGCAAAAATTTTAGGAGCAACAATACTACTTAATGCCTGTATTTCAGAATCATCTACAACACCATCCGCATTAGATATTAAATAACCACCTAAAAACATTAGGCGCTGTATTTTTTCTGAATGCTCGCCTTCTTCCTCTAAGTTTTCTGGCTCCATTAAAGACATAATACGTTTGATCTCCACCTCCATTGCTTCTTCTGTAATTTCACCGGTGATGGTGTCATTAAAAGCCGCATAGGTTTCGCTTTTATTAAATAGCTCTAAAGCTTTAATTCGTAATGGACTAAAAGGGTGACTACTATACCAATCTGAAGGATCATGGTTGGCATCATTCAAAACTTCCTCTAAATCTACAAATTGTTCTATGTAAGAATTCAACTGAAAATCTAAAGAATCTGTGGTAACACCAGAAGATAACTTAAAGAACGTACGACCTACCGCTTCAAAATTTTGACAACATAATAGTCCTGCCCTATCTGCACTTATTTCTGCATTTCTGTTCCACGCATATAACTTCATTGCATGTATTGGCGCTAGTTCATTTTCTCCGGCGTCTAGAATTTGTCTAACAGGATAATCAAAATGCTCAAATAGTACATGCCCTATCTCATGACCAACTACAAATGTTAATTCTTCTTTAGAAAAACGCTCTAAGATTCCAGATGATAGAATTATATATAATTTATTTTCATCTGGCGGATAACAGGATGCATTGAACATATCGCTCTGGTATACAAAAAACTCAATATCAGCTTTAAGCTTTAAAGTGTTCTTACAATGCTCTCCTATTTCATGAAGCATTGGCGCCAGTGTTTTTGTTAACCTTAAACTAGATTTTAACAAGTGTTTTCTAGATTTAAACTTACCGCTGTTCTTGTTTACCTTTTCTAGAGTACTTTGTATTAGTTCATCTTGCTGAAAAGCGATTACATAGTCTCTATCCCCGTCATACACCAATAGATTTAAATCTACATCTGCACGTTTGGTAGTATATATCTGAGGTTCATCGGCTACGGTAGCTTTATGATTCAAGGCATTTATTTCCTCAATTTTATTGGTGTATTGTTTTGCCAATTCCGTTGTTATATTTTGAAAAACAACACTGGCTTCTTGTATCTTTTCTAAATTACCAGATGCTTGCGCATCGTTTAATTCCGCTAGCATTTTTTCTTGAGCTGAATTTATAGCGGCTTGATGTTCTTTTTCTAAATCTGATAATGTTTGTGATGTATATGTTGACATAATTTTAAGCTTGTACGTTTAATTTTGAGTTAGAAATTTTCATTAGTCTGCCCTTTAGATCAAATATTCCTAAAATTTGATCTTCTCCATTTTTGGCCACTACGTTGTTACCAGGTAATTCTACTTCATACCCTTTGGCTTTTAGATAAAAGAACAAGCTGTATTTATGTGGAAATGTGTAATTAGCAGCTACCTGAGAAAAGTGAGAACAGATTAAAGCTGGTGATGTTCTAGCCTTACTATCTGCTTCTTCAGAAGTTATGGTTACATAAACTATTATACCTTTAAAAGTTAAAGGAACGTAGCAGCTTTCTCCTGTTATAACAGATGCTATGGTAGAGAAGAACACTCCAGGATCAGATTCAACCTCCATTTTAGGTGTCGTAAAATCTTCAACCTTATAAGCTTCGCCCAATGCTTTTACCGCTAAGGATGTTTGTAAAAATTTTTCTGGAATACCACTCTGTGTATTTGCCCAAGCCCACAACCAACTTTTTTCGTTTTCTGAGTAGGTACCAAGAATTTGAATATCAAAAACCTTATCTTCTCCAAAGGTTAATTTACCTTCTAGCATATCACAGCTCCAGCCTAAACCCTCTACCATCTCACTAAAAATCTCCTGCTTTTCTACAGAGGTCACAAAAGACTGGTTGTACAATTCATTTATATCTAGCGTATTTGGTGTGTCTGCAGTATTCTCATTAGCACTAGCAGATTCCGTAGTTGTCGTCTCACTTTTGTTTTCGGCAAAATCTTCTAACTTATCTTCTAGTAAAGACACTATTCTTGCTGTTCTATCTTCAACCTTATCGGCATTAATTACCGGACTGTGATTTATCTTAAGCACACCATCCTCAAAAGTTATGGCACGTTCTATATTATGCTCATCATTTTCATTAACAATCATTACTTTTTTTAATCCTGCCTTTAAAAGATCAACCCCCATGTCATCTACACAAATAGCTTTAAAAGCTTCTATTAACGGTAGAAAATATATTTTCGGAAAGGTATCATTGTATAAATGAGAAAAGCGATCTTCCATTAAAGTATCCCACATAATATCCATTGCCACAGCGTAACCTGCCGCTCCAAAAATTTCTGTCTCTAATGCTGGATATAAATCGTTTTCAAATGCCTTAATTATTCTTTTTTCTTTAAGTCCCATACTGGTTTTATTTAAAAATTATGTTTTATTTATTTATTTATAATATTCGAAGAAGTTTTTCTTCTAAAATTTCAGATAGTTTTGAAGGCAAAGCCTTATCAATAGCTATTGAAATAGTCAATGTATTTTCTGAGATATTGAGCTGTAATGTGTCGGCTTGTTTTAAAACAACTGTATTAACAGCGCTCCAAGCTTCTTTGCCTAAATCGTCTTTAGTAACTGTACCAACTACACTCTTTAAAGCCGAAAAGACATCTTTAATGTTTAGTCTGTCATTTAATTCTTCTGTAGAAATAGCTTCAATGTTAAAATCTAGAATTTGCTCTCCTAACGCAATTCTCTCGGCATTCAACCATCGTTTAAGCTGTAATACAGTTAGATTTTCATTAACAGATAAAATTGGTCTGCTAATAGCCCCCATGGATAGTTCAACAACCATTTTTTTAGGCTGCTTAATAGTAACAAGTGAAATTGTGTGCATATTGAAAAAGTAAACTTGTTCTTCTAGAGATAACATGCATACAGATTTTTGGTGATCATTATCTTTAGTTATATCTAGAATTATACCTTCTAAATAATTGCCATTATTTAATGAAACCGCTATTAAAATGTCTTCTTCTTTTTTGAAAACAAGATGCAATACTTCCTCTGGCGTTTGAGCTACAAACGCTTTATAAAATGATTTTTCCATGATTTTAGGTGGTTTTAAGAATCTGCTATGAGATATTGATAATCTTCTGGCAATTGACTAATTAGGTACATATAAATACCATCTCTAGGTGTGGTTTTATAATCGTAATAGGTATAAGTTTCTAGCTCTAATTTGGGGTAATTCATTTTTACCAAACCCATTCCCACCCCTTTCGTTAAATTGACATTGCCCTCAGATTCTTTAAGGTGTTCATGTTTTTCAAAAGCAATATAAAAAGAGTTTAGTTGAGATTGATGTACCCAAATATTATGTAAGTAAGCAAGAGAATCTGTTTTGGAAAATTCTTTTTGAACAATAGCATCTATACGCTCAGCTTTTTCTGAACCATAATTATTAGTAATAATAGCATTGTGTCTATATCTAAATGAATCGCTACTATCATCTATTGTGCTAGGCTTTACAATAAGCTCATAGAACCCTTTTTTTTCTGTTATAAGTTTGAAATTAACATGAGCTTCTTGCATCCAGGTTTCTGGATAACCAACCAATAAACTAGATATTTTATCAGAAAAATATTGAAAATCCTTTAGCGTAGGTTCTGTCTTTAAACTTATATCTATGGTGTGGTTATAAACATTGACATCTAAATTATAAACATCGGCACGCAACAGCTCATGCAATTCTCTTTGTAATACAATTGCTTGCTTTTGATAACGTGTTAATGCTTCGATTCCCCTATCTCTACTACTGTGAAATGAAAAATGTAAATCTTTACTTTTTGCATTCCATTCAAAGTTAATAACAATATCCCTATTTTCTTTGAGCACTAACTCTACCCAATATAAATTTGGGTTCATGTTAGCTGCGTTAAAATTTCTCTTAAAAGTCAGTATATCATATTTGTTATGATGATACTTATTTAAATGCGCTACAAAATCTCTTTTCGCTTTGAAATTGGAAAAACCAAAACCAGCGACAAACAGTAAAATAATTATCAGGACAAAGTAAAAGATGAATTTGAACATATCAATATTTATAACCTATTACACTTTAGTTTAAACAATTGCTTATAGATTATTCTCTAATAATTCTACAAGAACACTTGTTCGTCTATCAACATCATCGGCATTGTTAATTGGGCTGTGATCAAACGTTAGAACACCATCTGTAAATGAATATGCATTACTAGGGTTATGGTGGTCTACTGTATTGGTAATATGAATTTCTTTAAGGCTATCCTTAAGGGCTTCTTTACCCATATCATCTGAGGCGATTGATTTGAAAGCTTCTATAATTGGAAAGAAATATATTTTTGGGTACGAATCATTATAAAGGTGCATAAAGCGATCTTCAAATAATTTTTCCCATTCAATATTTAAAGGCACATCAAAACCGGCGGCTTCGTTTATTTGACCTTTTAATTGTGGAAATTGTTCTTCTTGAAAAGTTTTTGTGAATCGATTTTCTTTTAATCCCATGATCTTTAATTTTAAGGGTTATTTGTTTATTTACCTCAAAACTATAGCATGGTTAGCGTCATTTTAAAACCGTTTTAAATTTGCGGATTTCGTTTTGTATTTGCGCTTAAAGTGTTTCTAATATTTGTTTTAGATAGGTTTTCTTGCGGGTTGCAACAGGTATTGTTTCATCATTGGTTAGGCTAACCGTATTATTAGAATTTACTGTTTTAATATACTTAATGTTCACCAAATGAGATTGATGTACACGTACAAAAGTATGCTCACTTAAAATATTTTCATAATACTTTAAATTACGAGCACTCATGATTTTTTTATCTACGGTATGGAAGGTAGTATAAGCCCCGTCTGATTGGCAACGAACAATATCTGTTATTTGAAGAAAATATTGAGCATCTGCAGTTTTGATCAATAATGTTTTCTGAATCTCTTTTTCATTAATTTCAGAAACCTTATCAATTGCGTTTTTATAAACTTGCTCTTTTTTAAAACGGACTCTAAACCTATCAATACAATTAGATAGCTCTTCTGAATCTATAGGTTTTAATAAATAATCTACCGTGTCAAACTTTATAGCTTTTATAGCAAATTCATCATAAGCTGTCGTAAAGATTATTTTAAAGGCAATAATATCTAAAGCTTCTAGAATTTGAAATGCATTACCGCCAATTAGTTCAATATCTAAAAATACAAGATCAGGAGTATTCTCTTTTAAAAATGAAATTGCATCTGTAACATTATCTATCTTGGCTATGACCTCAATATCCTTTTGCGTGTAGGTTATAAGTTTATCTAAAGTATTAAGAGCATTAAACTCATCTTCTACTATTATTGCTTTAATCATTAAAGTTTCAATTTAAAAAATACTTTTGTTCCTATAGGGGTATTATTATCATCAAATAAATCTTCTATAACAAAAGACTTCTCTTCCCCTTTTTTTCTCATTTTTAAACGCTCTAAAAATATAGTTGTTGCATGCAACTCTTCCGTTAATTTTTCTTTTTTAGCTTTTGCAGACCTACCTAAACCATTGTCTAAAATCACGAACGATAACCCATCCGTATTACCCTCTATTTTCACGAGCAGCTCTCCTCCTACTTTCTTCTCTTTTAAACCATACTCAATGGCATTCTCAACAAAAGGCTGTAATAACATTGGGGGTACGTTTATAGCATGTACATCTAAAGAATCTTCTATTTCAATTTTATATGAAAAGATATTATTGAACCGTAATTGCTGCGTTTCTATATAATTAGAAATCATAGAAACCTCTTTGCTTAGTGTAATAGCTTCTTTTCTAACATAATCGAAATTTTGTCTAATTAGCTTAGAAAATTTGGCGATATAGTTTGATGATTTTATAGGGTTTCCTTCTAAGGTTATATTCTGAATAGCAGCTAGTGTATTGAATATGAAATGAGGATTCATTTGTACACGCAATAAACTTTGTTCTAATTTCGATGCTTTATTAACTGCTTTAAGTTTGGTGTTATAGATATAAAATGCTGTTGCAATAAATAAGAAAACGAAAACCATTATAGTACTAATTAAAAGTAACTGATTTCTATTATTGATTTCTTTTTGATGATTAATTTCGGTTTCCTTTTGTTTAACCTCATAGTTAACATTGGCGAAGTTCAAGAGCCTATCTTTTTCTAGGCTACTTACATATAATTGCAAGCTATCTCTAACTATTTGGTTATCTAAAGCCGTAGTGTAATCTCCAGACATAATAGCTAGTGCTACCAGTTTATCTCTTACCTCTATTTCTTCTTTAAAATTGCTATTGGCAATATAGATTTCTAATGCTTTCTTATAGTTTATTTCTGCCGAATCATTTTCAGCTTTCAATAGAAATAAATTACCCAATCCTTTGTACGGTGCAGCATTTATAGCTTTTATATTTTTATTTAAAGTAGCTGAACCTCTTAGAAACTTTTCAGCACTTTCATAATCTCCAGCTTCAATATAAGTGTAGCCAATATTATTTAAAATACTGACCAATGTTCTAGGATCCCTTTGCGATTGACTTAGTGCCATAGCCTCAGAATAGCTAGATAAAGCCTTATTATATTCCTTTAGTTTTAAATACACACTGGCTTTATTTCCCTTTATAGCTATAATAGAAGTGGTATCTACACCTTTAGAAAACAAACTATCGGTTGCTGAAATATATTCTAAAGCATTGTCATAGTCTTTTAATGTAAAATGAAGCTTAAAGAGTTGGTTATAGGCTTTACCTTCTATACGATTATCTCCAATTAATTGTGCCAGACTTAATGCTTTTAGTGCATATTTCTGTGCAGTTTCAATATCTCCCATATGCAGCGCTGCACCGCTTAAAGAAATTAAACTTCTGCTTTCGTTATAGGTATCGTTTAGTTCAGCAAATAATTCGTTACATTTTAAATGGGTATTGAATGCTTCTTGATACTTATCGTTCAGATATAAAGCTTCTCCTTTATTGAATAATAAAATGGCTGTTTCTAAGGTGGTTAAATGTTTACTGTTTTGTAATAAACTATCTAACTTTAATATAGATTGTTCTGGTTGTGTCAGCGTTAAACTATCTGTTGCTAACAAACTTTTCTCTATACTTGGGCGAATTGTATCTTGTTTTGTACATGCAAAAAAAGTTAGAAAGATAAAAGCATAAAAACCTAATTGCTTTAGGCTTTTGTATTTTAAAATCATATAAGCTAAGATGGAAGTTGTTTGAATAGGCTAAAGTAAGGAATCATCTATATAAAATAAACGCGTTTAGCCTGCTCTTTTCTAGAAAAAGTGAAATTTAACGGTTTTAAATTTCTCGGTATTTGCTTACATATTTGTATTATAAATAGATACCTAAAAGAATAAACAATTGGTCTGTGTATCTTTAAAACTAAATATTAGAGAATAAAAAGATTATCATGAGTATACAGTTTTCAATAATCCTAAGACCTGCAGTTGTTATACTATGTTTTGCATTTACAATTAGCAGTTGTAAAAACAAGTCAAAAACAACTATAACTACAACCGATGAAGAAGACGTTGTAACGTACCCAAGTGATGTAATCCCGTTTATGGATGAATGGAAAATTCTTTGCGGAGACGGTAAAAGTTTTAATGACTTGGTTAACATAGAACATGACAATTTCTTCTATGTAGAAAATGAAGGCAATACAGACTGGGTAGTATATAAAGCGCCCAATTCTGGGGTGACTTCAAGAACATCTAGTAACACAAGAACAGAACTAGGGCAAAAAAAAGAATGGAAACCAGATACTGGCGGAAAGCTAACAGGCACCTTAAAAGTAAAGCATGTTTCTACCTCAGGTGATGCAAGAGTAGCTGCATCTTATGCGGTTGTAGTTGGTCAAATTCATGGTACTGAAGGTCATGAAAATGAACCTTTAAAAATCTTTTACAAAAAATTTCCTGGTCACACAAAGGGTTCTGTTTTTTGGAATTATGAAATAAATACAGAAGGCGATAACGCTAAAAGATGGGATTATTCAACTGCTGTTTGGGGAAATGATATGTCGGTAATTGGAGATACCCCAACTACCTATCCAGCAGAACCAGAAGATGGCGTAGCCCTTGGAGAAGAATTTAGTTATGAAATTAACGTATACAAGGGTGTCATGTACTTAACTTTTAAAAGCGAAGGTCATGAAACAAAAAAATTCACCAAGAGTTTAATTAAAACAGATTTTGCAAAATCAGCCGATATTCCCCAGCAAATATTGTCGCTATACTCATCTATAGGTCGTGATGGTGTAGAGCGTGAAAATGCATATGCTGGCGAGTTACAGAATTTTAAACAAGGAGCTTACAACCAAACCAATGGTAAAAATCCTGAAGAGAATATAGTATGGCATACCGGTTCAGAAACGTATAACGGTGATATTAAAAAACAATACGCTAACGGGTGCTATACAGAAGTTTGGTTTAAAGAAGCAACCGTTGGTGAAGGAACAGAACCTTTAAATTAATACACCATTTTACCCAACATCATTGTTACTTGATGGAAGATTTAAAATTCTATAAAAAACTAAAGCTGTCTAAAGAATCACTTATTGATTTATTAGATAACGAGGAAGATTTTAAAAATGTGCCAGAGAGTTGGTACGTAATAGTGGTTGATATTCAAAATTCAACGAATGCTGTAAAGGAGGGCAATCACCATCAAGTAAATTTAACTGCTACAGGTGCTATAATTTCTGTATTAAATACGATCAGAAAATTTCAAGGAAATATAGAAATACCATATTTTTTTGGTGGTGACGGAGCTACTTTTATAGTTCAATTTTCACTTTTAGATAAAATAGTTCAAGTACTGGATAATTATAGATTACATATAAAAAGAAAGACAAATCTTGTATTAAGAGTAGGTCAAATACACGTAAAAGAATTAGTTGAAAAGAATGTTCAACTTAAAATTGCAAAGCACCAATTAACCGAAAAACTCTCTATCCCTATAGTTTTGGGCAACGGTTTAAAGGTGGCAGAACACATAATAAAATCTTCGTTCAAAGAAAAGAACACTACATCTTTTGATGAATCCCTTTTAAATTTAGAAGGAATGGAATGTAGATGGGATGAAATAACTCCGGATAAAAGCCAAGCAAAAGTGGTCTGTTTATTATTGGATGCTACCGTAGAAGCTACTCAAAGCGATATCTACAAGCAAGTTCTGTCCCAAATGGAAAAAGACTTTGGATCTTTTGAAAATAGACAACCTATAAAAAACACAAAGCTAAGGTTAGATGCAAACCCAAAAAAGGTTTTGGAAGAGATGAAAATAAGCCTTGTATCTAACAATTGGATGTACTTCTTAAAAAGCTGGCTAAAAACTAATTTCGGTAAAATATACCTTAACCTAACTAGTAGCGGAAAACAATATCTTAAGCAAATAGGTCAACTATCACATACCTTTATGCTAGATGGTATGATCAATACCGTTTTCACCGCTGAGCAGAGTAAAATAGATAATTTCATAGCTTTTCTAGATACTCTTGAAGCAGACAACAAACTTATATATGGCATTCATGTAACCCATGCTTCTGTAATGTCTTGTTATGTATTGGACAGAAGAACAACTCATTCTCATTTTGTAGATGGCACAGAAGGCGGTTATACCTCTGCCGCAAAAATGTTTAAAATAAAGAAAAAGGCAGCTATCAAATAAATTAGCCTATTCAAACTATTCCATAGTTCTAAATCATAAATTTTATTAGGTCAATTAAAGTAAAAATAGAGCAACGCTATAATTGTTGGTCTTGCTACCTTGTTCTACAAGAATTAATATCTAATACAAAACAGATGATTACAGAAGATAAGAGTAATGTGAAATCAATGTCCTCAAATGAGTTTTCTAATGAAGACCAGAAGAATCAAGAATCTGCTCAGAAAAAAGATTCCAGCAAAGAAATAGGAAACCCTGTAAATAATGGCGGTGTTTCGGCTTCAAAAAATGATTTACATCTAGAAAAGCAATGGTTGGCCATACGAGATGAGTACTTGTCCAATTTCCCAGAAATGAAAGATATAAACATTGATTATGAGCAGAACGATATAAAATCTCTAATTACGGATATTGCCGTTAGAAGGCAGAAAACAGACCAAGAGATTAAAGATGAAATTATAAACTGGACTCCAAAAAAGTAAGTATGAAAAAGATTATCTACATATTGATTATAGTACTTATTGTAAGCTGGGTATTGGGTTTTTTAGTTTTTAAAATTCTAGGAGCCTTAATTCACCTACTATTATTATTGGCTGTTGTATTATTGATTTATAATTGGTTAAGCAATAAAAAAAGCACATAATTAAAGTCCATTTTCATTTGAAGTTTTTAGAGATTATTCTACTAAAGCCACTATAAGTTTTTATTGCAGTTAGTAACAAGCATCATTTCTTATTACTAGTTTTGCATTTTTAAATTTATAGTATGATTTCAGTAGATAATTTAGCCGTAGAATTTAGTGGCACTACCCTTTTCAGTGATGTATCTTTTGTAATAAACCCAACCGATAAAATTGCCCTTATGGGTAAAAACGGAGCAGGTAAATCTACCATGATGAAAATCGTTGCAGGTGAGCAAAAAGGTACACGAGGTAATGTTAGGGTACCCAAAGATGCTGTAATTGCATATCTACCGCAACATTTACTTACAGAAGATAATTGTACTGTATTTGAAGAAGCTGCAAAAGCCTTTAAACACGTATTTTCTATGCGTGATGAAATGGAAAAGCTTAATAAAGAGTTAGAAACTAGAACAGATTATGAGAGTGATGCCTACATGTCAATCATTGAAAAAGTATCTGATTTAGGTGAAAAATATTATGCCTTAGATGAAGTAAACTATGATGCCGAAGTTGAAAAAGCTTTAAAGGGATTAGGGTTTAAGCAAGAGGATTTTACAAGACAAACCAACGAGTTTAGTGGTGGTTGGCGTATGCGTATAGAGTTGGCAAAAATTCTATTACAAAAACCAGATTTAATTTTGTTAGATGAACCTACCAATCACATTGATATAGAATCTGTTATTTGGCTAGAAGATTTCTTACTGAACAAAGCTAATGCTGTAATGGTGATTTCTCACGATAGAGCCTTTATTGACAATATTACCAACAGAACCATAGAGGTTACAATGGGGCGTATATATGATTATAAAGCTAATTACTCTCACTACCTACAATTACGTGAAGACCGTAGGTCTCATCAAATAAAGGCGTACCAAGAACAGCAGAAATTTATTGCCGATAACATGGCGTTTATAGAGCGATTTAAAGGCACTTATTCCAAAACAAATCAAGTTACGTCTAGAGAACGAATGTTAGAAAAGCTTGAAATTATCGAAATCGATGAAATTGATACATCTTCATTAAAACTACGTTTTCCACCTGCCCCACGTTCAGGAGATTATCCGGTTACGGTTAAAGATGTATCTAAATCATATGATGAACATATTGTTTTCAAAGATGCGAATATGTCCATCGCTCGTGGTGAAAAAGTCTCTTTTGTAGGTCGTAATGGTGAAGGTAAATCTACCATGATCAAGGCTATTTTAGGAGAGATACCCGTAGAAGGTACTTGCCAATTAGGGCACAATGTTAAGGTGGGCTATTTTGCACAGAATCAGGCATCTCTTTTAGACCCAGACCTCACTATTTTTCAAACTGTAGATGAAGTTGCATTTGGTGATATTCGTAATCAAATAAAGAATATTCTAGGGCGTTTTATGTTTAGTGGCGATGATATCGATAAAAAGGTAGGCATGCTTTCTGGAGGAGAAAAGACCAGACTTGCAATGGTGAGATTGTTGTTAGAACCTGTTAATCTTTTAATTCTGGATGAGCCTACCAATCACTTAGACCTAAAATCTAAAGATGTTCTAAAAGAAGCATTATCTACTTATGATGGTACGTTGATTTTGGTTTCTCACGACCGTGATTTTCTTCAAGGATTATCACAGAAGGTTTTTGAATTTAAAGAACAACGTGTTATTGAGCATTTTGAAACTATAGATGCCTTTTTAGAGCGAAATAGAATTAAGAGTATTTCCGAAATAAATTTGATGAAGTAGATAGAATAATACTAGGTGAATTCATTGTCGCATTTCTCATCTATTACCTGTAGCTATATCAAATAAAAAATCCCCAAATTTTCACTTGGGGATTTTTTATTTCAAATGAATCTGGAAATTATTTTCCGCCATCTAATTTATCTTGTAATGTTTTCAATTTATCCCAATCACCGTTATTGGCTAACTTAGCTTGTTTTGGCCATGAACCAGGTTTATGCATTGAATAACGAGGACCTGCTTCCTTTAAAATTCCTTCTAAAGATTTCACAGAAGCTTTACTTAACTCCGCAAAAGTTCCATAACCGTTCTCAGTTAAAATAGATGCAATTTTAGGACCAATTCCTTCAATTTTTTTTAAATCATCTTTCTTAGCCTTTGCTGCAGGCTTTTTAGCCACTACTTTCTTTGCTACGGGTTTTTTAGCAGTTGCTTTCTTTACCGTTTTCGTTTTTTCTGGTAGCGATGTTAAATCTACAACGCTATTATCAATACCCGAATAAGGTGAAGGTACATAAGCATCTGCCGCATGATCATTAAACCACCCTTTGTCTACACTTAAATATCTAAACTCATAACGTTTACCGTTCTCAAGCTTTATACTCTTTTCAAATGTACCACCCTTCTTCTCCATCTGGTAAGAGCTATTATTGGTTTGCCATTTATTGAAGTCTCCTAACAATAAAACGTCAGATGTGCTCGGTGCTTCATTCTCTCCTATTTTAAAGGTTACCACAGTATGCTTTCCCTTTGTTTCTTTTGCTAATGCCATTTTATATAGTGTTTTAATTCTAGATAAAAGTTACATAGAAATAACTCATTTTCAAAAGTTTGGCATAAGTAATTATTGGATTTTTGCAATAAGCTTAGATTTTGATCACTTGCAACCTTTTTTGCTCATTTAAATAGAAATAAAATATTAAATCTATATCAATATATCATTTAAGCAGGGTTAAAATTAGCCGCGATAAATAACAATTTCTTTACTTACCATAAACTATTTAATCGTAATATTACAATGAAACAATTAATGATATTATGGGGTTAGCAAAAACAGAAATGTTTACCGATGAACAAAATGAAATTTCCTTATTCGCAAAAGTCTTTGGTCATCCTGCTAGGGTTGCCATACTGCAGCATCTATTTAAATTGGATAGCTGTATTTGTGGAGACTTGGTTAATGAAATAGGTCTTGCACAACCAACCATTTCTCAACATTTAAAAGAACTCAAGCAATTAGGTTTAATAAAGGGAAATGTTGAAGGTACCAGTGTTTGCTACTGTATAGATAAAACCAATTGGTTACATATGAAAAAGATTATGATACAATTTTTGGATCAAGATATATCCAATAAAGAATGTTGCTAAAGCAATCTACCACAAACATAAATATAAACAACATCTTCATCCTGAATCAAATTAATTCAAAACACAACAGATTTAGACCTCTAAAACAATAATTAAATGACTACAAAACAAATTACTTTACTACCTAAAATAAACGAATTAATCCAAGAATTGAAACCTGATAACATATCGGCCGAGAGAAAAAAAACATTGCAACCATTAATTGATTTCATTCAAGATAAAACGGCTAACAATCAAGAAATTAGATTAAATTTTATTTGCACACATAATTCTAGAAGAAGTCATCTATCTCAAGTATGGGCACAGACTATGGCTACCTATTTTAGTATTAAAAATGTGTATTGCTATTCTGGTGGTACAGAAGCTACGGCATTGTTCCCAATGGTTGCAGAGACATTAAAGAATCAAGGATTTCAAATTCAAAAATTATCGGACACCAGTAATCCTGTGTATGCCATTAAGTATTCTGAGAATGAACATCCTGTTATTGGTTTTTCTAAATTATATGAAGATTCTTTTAATCCGGCTTCGCAGTTTGCGGCAATTATGACTTGTTCACAAGCAGATGGTGGTTGTCCTTTTATTGCAGGTGCCGAAAAAAGAGTACCTATCACTTTTGAAGATCCAAAAGCGTATGATAATACGCCGCAGCAAGCAGAAAAATATGCTGAAAGAAGTATTCAAATTGCAACGGAATTGTTTTACATATTCTCACAAATCAACAAGTAGAAATGGCATCTAAAAAATTAAGTTTTCTAGATAAAAACCTAACCTGGTGGATTTTTGCTGCCATGGCGCTTGGTGTGGGTATCGGTTATTTTGTACCATCCTTTCCAGAAATCATCAATACATTCAATAGTGGTACTACAAATATTCCTATAGCCATCGGTTTAATATTAATGATGTATCCGCCATTGGCCAAAGTGAACTATGCCTTATTACCAAAGGTTTTTAGAAACACAAAAATCTTATCTATCAGTCTTATCTTAAACTGGATTATTGGTCCGGTACTAATGTTCATACTCGCTATTACTTTTTTATCAGACTATCCAGAATACATGGTAGGTCTAATTCTTATTGGTCTGGCGCGTTGTATTGCTATGGTATTGGTATGGAACGACCTTGCAGAAGGCAGTAGCGAATATGGAGCAGGTTTAGTAGCACTGAACAGTATATTTCAAGTATTTGCATACAGTTTCTACGCTTGGATATTTATCACCGTGCTTCCTCCCTACTTCGGTTTTGAGGGTGCGATAGTTGATATATCAATTGGCACCATTGCAGAAAGTGTAGCCATTTATTTAGGGTTACCCTTTTTAATGGGGATATTAAGTAGATTGATTTTAGTGAAATTGAAAGGCGAAGATTGGTATACGAACAAATTCATACCCACGATTTCACCAATGACTTTGATAGCCCTGTTATTTACCATTGTCATCATGTTCTCATTAAAAGGAGAGCTCATAGTAGAAATACCTCTGGATGTGCTGATCATAGCAGTTCCATTATTAATCTATTTCACTTTAATGTTTATTATCGGATTCTTCTTTACTAAAGCCACAGGTGCAGAATATGATAAAACAGCATCAGTAGCATTTACTGCAGCCGGAAATAATTTTGAATTGGCAATAGCAGTTGCCATTGCAGTATTCGGACTCAATTCTGGTCAGGCATTTGCTGGGGTCATAGGTCCTTTAGTTGAGGTGCCTGCGCTTATATTTTTGGTACGGGTTTCATTTTGGTTGAAGAAGAAGTATTTTACCACAACTAAAGAACCAGCAGTATAAAAAAGTTTATATGCATTTAAACACGTAAAAACAGAACATTAATACATAACGGGAAGTTCTAATAAATCAAAGCCTCTATCTACAAATTTTGTAAATAGAGGTTTATTTGTTTCATGATGTTATCTGAATAAGTACAATACGTAAAAAGTATTCAACATTCGGCAATTAGCATACAACTATCAGCACGTATCCCTTTAATTTTGTCAAAGTAAATCCGAATTATAGAATTTAAAAAATACTCATGAATAAAGTCGTATTAATTACAGGAGCTTCTTCTGGTATGGGGAAATCTACAGCCAACATATTAAAAAATCAAGGGTATATTGTTTATGGAGCTGCAAGAAGAATGGAAGAAATGCAAGATTTAAAATCGCAAGGAATACACATTGTGCCTTTAGATTTAACCAAAGATGATTCTATTGTTTCATGTGTAAATACCATAATCGATAAAGAAGGTAGAATAGATATTTTAATTAACAATGCCGGTTATGGCTCTTACGGTACGGTAGAAGATGTATCTATAGCAGAGGCCAAAAGACAGTTTGAGGTGAATATATTTGGTTTGGCACGAATTACACAATTGATACTGCCAAAAATGAGAGAACATAAGTATGGTAGAATTGTAAATATATCGTCCATGGGCGGTAAGGTTTATTTGCCTTTAGGCGCATGGTATTTTGCCACTAAGCATGCTTTAGAAGGATGGAGCGATTGCTTACGTTTAGAAGTGAAGCCTTTTGGCATTGATGTGGTCATTGTAGAACCTGGCGGAATAAAAACCCCTTGGGGCTTAATTGCCGCAGAAAGTTTGAGAGAAACTTCAGGTAAGGGGGCCTATGCAACATTTGCAAATTCAGTTGCAGACACCATGAAAAAAGATTTTACTAATGATCGTTTTACAGATGTAAACGTGTTAGGCAAAACGATAGCCAAGGCGGCTACGGTAAAAAATCCGAAAATTAGGTACGTTAAAGGGTATTCGGCAAAGTTAGCCATAACGTTACGTAAGTGGTTTGGTGACCGTATATTTGACAAAGTGATTATGAGTCAATATAAATAGCATGATCAAAAGCATCTTAAAAAAAATAATGATAACAACCTTAGCAATAATTGGCATACTGGTTATCGCCATTCTGGCATTTACCAATTTATATCCAAGTTTTGGTGGCAATAGTACCAAAAGTCAGAAAGTAGGCTATGAGCAGTCACAGCAATTTAAAGAAGGTAAATTTCGTAATGTAAAACCGGTACCAGAAGATTTAGCTTTTTCTGATAAGCTTAGTTTAGCGTATACCTTTTTCACTACCAAAGTGCCCAATGGCCGCCCTAAAGCAGATTTAATTCCGCAAAAAATAGATTCTATTAGTATTGCCAATTATAGCGGAGAAGCAAGAATGATTTGGTTTGGACATTCCTCTTTTTTATTACAGATTGATGGAAAAAATATTCTAATTGATCCAATGTTTGGTGCAGTGGCTGCCCCTCACCCACTTTTAGGTGAAAAACGATTTAATAAAGAATTCCCCATAGCAATTGAACAATTACCACAGATTGATGCGGTTATTTTCTCTCATGACCACTATGACCATTTAGATTACGAATCTGTTTTAAAGATCAAGGATAAAACAAATCATTTCTACACTCCGCTAGGTGTTGGTAATCATTTGACTGCTTGGGGAGTTTCTGTTAGTAAAATCACAGAGATGGATTGGTGGCAAGAGACTCAATTCGGTAATTTAAAATTTGTTTGTACGCCAGCACAACATTTCTCAGGTAGAGGTTTGAATAATGCGCAAAGTACCTTGTGGAGTTCTTGGGTAATTACTTCAGAAAATGAGAATATCTTTTTTAGCGGTGACAGCGGCTATGCTGATCACTTTAAAAAAATAGGAAAAAAATACGGTCCTTTTGACCTTGCATTGATGGAATGCGGTCAATACAACCAAATGTGGTCAGATATACATATGATGCCAGAAGAAACCGCACAAGCTGGTATCGATGTAAAAGCAAAAAAGATAATGCCAATTCACTGGGCAGGTTTTAAATTAGCATTGCATGAATGGACAGATCCTATTAAAAGAGTTGAAGCTAAAGCAACTGAATTGAACTTACAGGTAATAGCTCCACAAATTGGGCAAGAGATAATAGTGAAAGATTCAGTTACGACCTACCCCAACTGGTGGCAAAACATTTAAGTTATTGGTTATGAAGGAAATTATTAAAATTAATAGTGTTGCAGAAGTTCATTCTTACTTTAGTTTAGAGAAACCAAAACACCCATTAATTTCCGTATTGAAAATTGGCGATAATTGGAACCAAATTGGTCTAGAAAATTTTAAATATTCCTTAGGTCTATATCATATCAGTTTAAAAGATAATTGTGCTTTTACCATTAAAAACTACGGTAGAAATTCATATGATTACCAAGAAGGCTCAATGATTTTTATGGCTCCTGATCAAATAATGGAGTTTGAAAAACAAAACATTAACACCACAGACCAAGGTTGGACGGTAATGTTTCATCCTGATTTAATTAGAAAATCTGAATTAGGTAAAAAAATAGAACAGTTTTCCTTTTTTGAATACGCATCTAACGAAGCGCTACATTTATCTAATGATGAAAGAAAAACGGTAACCGAAATAGTACAAAAAATAGAGAAAGAATATAGCGGTAATATAGACACACATAGTCAAACCATCATTATTTCTAATTTAGAATTGTTACTTAATTATTGTGTAAGGTTTTATGACAGACAATTTTATACAAGAACCAATTTAAATAAAGATATAGCCGGCAATTTTAAAAAACTATTAAAAGAGTACTACAGCCAAAACAAACAAATTGAACTTGGTATACCAACGGTAAAATATTGCGGAGAAGCATTGAACATATCAGCTAAATACTTGAGCGATTTACTTAGAAAAGAAACAGGACAAGGAACGCAAGATCATATTCATCAATACATCATAGAAAAAGCCAAGAACAAACTGTTGAATTCAACGAAAAGTGCTAGTGAAATAGCATATTCACTTGGCTTTGAATATCCGCAATATTTCAGTAAAATCTTCAAAAAGAAAACCTCTATGAGTCCTAATGAGTATCGGTTAAATCTCAATTAGAAATCACTCTAGCCACATCACCCATCATTAATTCTTATCGTATTTCACTAAATACCTATATGGTTTTAAGTTGAAGCAAACTGATTTTTTTTGTAGTTAATAATAGGTTAAATACCCCTAAAAACATTCTATACCGTATTTTATTGAGCATCTTTACGGTATGAAGCAGGCATTAAAATCTGAATTATCAAAACAACTCATACTCAATGAGGCGTTTAAACTTTTCTATGAAGATGGATTTAAGACTACTAGTATTGAAAAAATAATGAAGGCTACTACCATGACAAAAGGAGCTTTCTATCATCACTATGCAAATAAAAAAGAATTAGGCATAGAAATAATTACCCAAAAATTACAAAGTAGAGTTCAAAAAAGAATGGTATACCCACTATACCAAAACGGTAATGCATATGCTATTTTAGAAGATACTTTTTTAAACAGCCTTAAGTCTTTCACCATGTATGAAAAGAAACACGGTTGCCCCACAAATAATCTTATCAATGAAATTGGGGATAATGAAAAGGTATATCAAAGAGCGCTGAAAAACATTATTGAGGAATGGAAAAGAGCTCTCATAGAGTTAATTGAACGAGGAAAGACAGAGAACTCTATTAAAAAAGAAATTTCAAGTGCTGCAGCTGCTATTTATTTAATTAGTGCTTTTGAAGGAATACGTGGAATTCGCAAACTTTATGATGATGATAAGGTGATGGACGAATATTTAAACGGGCTATCTATTTACTTAAAACAAATAAAACAATAATTTTTTTATCCAAAAACATACCACTTAGAATGTTTTTAAAATTATAAATACTATGAACAAAGACAGAAGAAACTTCATTAAAAAATCGACCATCCTTGGTGCTGCCGGTGCAGCCATACCTGCCCTAGGGTTTGCTAACAAAAAAGAAGAATTATTTGAAAGACCGAAAGTACTTTTCTTTGATGTTAACGAAACCCTTTTAGATTTAACAGCTATGAAAGATAGCGTTGCTAAAGCGCTAAACGGCAGAAATGATTTGTTACCGCTATGGTTTACGACTATGTTGCAATATTCACTTGTGTCTACAGTTGCAAATCAATACAATGATTTTGCCATTATTGGTGCTGCAGCTTTGCAAATGGTTGCCGCAAACAACGGCATAACGCTAAGTCATGATGAAGCCAAAAAATCTATTGTAGACCCTATTCGTTCATTGCCTGCACACCCAGAAGTTCCATCTGCTTTACAATCTTTAAAAGACGCGGGTTACAAATTGGTTTCTTTTACCAACTCATCAAATAAAGGTGTTGAAACACAATTTATAAATTCCGGACTTACCAAATACTTTGACCAACGGTTAAGTATAGAGGATATGGGCAAGTTTAAACCACATGTTGATGCATATAATTGGGCAGCGAGAAAAATGAAGATACAACCACAAAAATGTTTGTTAGTAGCTGCACACGGGTGGGATATTTCTGGAGCACTTTGGGCTAATTGGAGAGGCGCATTTATAAGCAGGCCTGGTGCTCAATTATACCCGTTATCGCCTACTCCAGAAATCAATGAGCCCAATCTTAAACTAATTGCAGATAAATTGATAAGCCTTTAATTTTCTAATACAGCAAGCAACTAAAAATAAACTCATGAAATTAAAAGACAAAGTGATATTAATCACTGGGGCATCTAGATGTATAGGGCAAGAGATTGCATTTTTATTAGCCGAAAATGGCGCAAAAGTGGTAGTAAATCATTCTAAAAGTGATAAGGATGCGGAAGCAACGGTTGCAGAAATTGAGAAAAATGGCGGTAACGCAATTGCCATTAAAGCAGATGTCAGTGATAGAGATCAAGTAACCGAACTATTTAACCAAGCCATCAAGACTTTTGGAAAAATAGATGTATTGGTGAACAATGCAGGTGTCATGATTTCGAAAAAATTAAAAGATAACACTCAAGAAGATTTTAACAAACTGTTTGATGTGAATGTGAAGGGCGTCTTTAACACGTTGCAAGAGGCTGACAGTAAACTATCAGATAATGGTAACATTATTAATATATCTTCTAGTACGGTGAAACTAATGTTCCCTACTTACGCATTATATTCCGCCTCAAAAGCTGCTGTTGAACAAATGACAAGAGTATTTTCAAAAGAAATAGGCAGGGGAATCTCTGTCAATGCTTTAGCACCAGGAGCAACAGAAACTGAATTATTCTTAAATGGAAAATCTCAAGAGTTCATTGATAAATTAAGTTCAATGAATGCCTTTGACAGATTAGCAAAACCTATTGACATTGCTCGAATTGTACTATTCTTGGCCAGTGATGATTCTAAATGGATTTCTGGACAAACTATTGGTGCTAATGGAGCCTTAATATAATCTCACCTTCTAAATTAACCACAATGAAATTTAAAATTACCACCCTAATAGTTTTTAGCCTTTTAATAGCCTCTTGTAAAGGTAAAAAGTCAGTAGAAAAAGAAGAAATTTCTACTTCGTCCTTTAATAATAAAGGTCATGAACTAGTGTATAACATGGTTCAAAAAGTTGGGAACTATAAAGCCCTTAGAAATAAGAAGGATGTTGTTTACACCTACATATATCAAACACCTGATGGCAAGACGGATATTTCAACAGAAAAATATCTTTTTAATGGTGAACTTTCCTCTGGAAAATACAGTCAACATGAAAGAACGCTAAGTAATCTTGAAGGAACCATAGAACAAGGGTATGACGGTCAAGAATTTTGGCTAAAACATAATGATCTGCTTGTTAACGATAGTATCGATTTAAAAAAGGTGGCGTTTAATAGACCAACTAATTTCTACTGGTTTACCATGTTTCAGAAATTACTGGACAAAGGTGTTTTCTATGAATATATTGGAGAAGAGACCATAGATAGTCAAGCTTATGATATTGTAAAAGTTTCATTCAATTTCAATGACGCAAAACCAACAGATATTTATCAGCTATATATAAATAAAACCACATTACTTGTAGACCAATTTTTATTTACAGTAGCCGATTACGGATCCTTTGACACCCCTAATTTAATGAGGGTTGAATATGAAGAAGTAGATGGAATTTTACTCCCTACAAAACGTAAATACAAGAAATCTACATGGGATGCAAAAGTTAGTGATAAGCTTTGGGTTAAAGTAAATTGGAAAGACATTTCCTTCAATAATGGATTAGACAAAAATGATTTTAAAAGTCGAGATAAATTCTAATTGTGTAATGACCGTAATTCAAATCATCTGTTTGCATTAGTTTAAAGAAATTGAATAATAACAAATTTATCTAAAGGTTGTTGTTAAAATTAAATACATTGCATGCCTGTTTATTTATATAGCTAGTAGAAGTAAATCTGTAAATAGAACTAATATTTAATTTAAGAAACAACTTAACTACCAACTCAACTTATGTCCGCAACCAACGATTACAAAACATTTGAAAATCTAAATGAAGAACAATTACCAGTTGCAAAACATAAGTTACATGATTGGACTCATTTTGCCGGACTGTATGCAGCAGAACATGTAGCCGCAACGGAATTTGTTATTGGAGCTACATTTGTTGCCCTTGGAGCAAAAACAATGGATATAATTCTGGGTCTATTGATAGGGAATATTTTAGCGGTTCTAAGCTGGACATTTATTACTTCTCCCATAGCAGTAGAAACAAGATTAAGTTTATATACATACTTAAATAAAATTGCGGGAGATTCAATGACCAAGCTCTACAACTGGGCTAACGTTATCATATTTTCAGTAATCTCCGCGGCAATGATAACGGTATCTGCAACAGCAGTTCGTTTTGCTTTTGATATACCTGCCCAGCTCAACTGGTACCCTACCAATATGTGGTTTGTGGTAATCGTTTTCTGTGTTGGTCTTGTAGTAGTTTCTATTGCCTTGTATGGCTTTAATGCCGTATCTGAATTTTCTGGAATATGTGCACCGTGGTTATTTGTTATGTTTACAAGTGGCGCCATGGTACTGCTTCCTGCTTTGTCATTAGATGTTTTAGGAGTAACTATACCAAATGGATGGGATGACCTTATAACTCTCGGAGATCAGTCTATTTGGACGGGTCTTGACAGTTCTGGTAAACCTGGCATTGGCTTGGTTGAAGTTATTGGTTTTGCATGGGCTGCAAATACCATAACCCATTTCGGATTAATAGATATGGCTCTTTTACGATTTGCCAAAAAGAAATCTTACGGATTAGCTACTAGTACAGGTATGATGTTTGGGCATTATGTTGCTTGGATAGCTGCCGGTATTATGGGTGCAGGTGCAGCTGTAATTATTGGTAAATCTATTGTAGAATTAGACCCGGGTGATGTAGCATACTACGCACTAGGATGGTCTGGATTTGTGATTGTTATTGTAGCGGGATGGACTACTGCCATAACCAACTTATACCGTGCTGGATTAGCAGCACAGGCTATTTTCCACAAACATTCTAGAAAAAAGACGACAATTATCGTTGGTTTAATTACCATTGCAATTGCATGTTTTCCTTTTGTATTTTCTCAAATACTTCCACTATTAACTTACGCTGGCTTATTGGTAGTGCCGGTTGGTGCAATTGTATTTGCCGAGCATCAAATATTTCCAAGAATTGGTTACACACGTTACTGGTCTTCTTATAGCAACTTAACTTTTAGCACTCCTGCCATAGTTTCTTGGGGTCTAGGTTTGGTATTTGGGTTTGGCTTAAATGCTTTCAACGTAATGTCATTCTTTTACCTTTTTATACCTACATGGTTATTTACGATAGTCATTTACACACTATTAGCTGGTCGTTATGGTGCAAAAAACAAATATCCAGAAGCAGAGGAACAAGAAAAAATACGCAATGAAAAAATTGTAGCATTTCAAGAACAAAAAGGCAAATTAGAAACGAAACAAAAGAAAGACACCTCACTCTTGTCTAAGATATTAAAGGTCGTTTCAATTACAGCTCTGGTAATTACATTAGTATTGGCAGGCATCGTATTATTTGATAGTGCCGATGAAAATTTATATGTTGAAAATAGAGAGATTTTCTACCGATATGCATTTATTTGTACCATAATTTATTTCGTGACAGCCTACTGGGTTTTATTACGTGGAAAATCAAAAAAATTAAGCTAAAATAAAAAAGAGATGATGTTGAATAACAATAATTTAGCAGCAATAAATAAACAATTACCTACCCCAACCTATAAGAGAGATTCACTTAAAGTGGGAATTGTACACGTTGGTGTTGGTGGTTTTCACAGGGCGCACCTAGCATATTACACACATCTACTACAAGAGCAAGAGGATGCTTCTGAATGGGGAATTTGCGGTATTGGACTTAGAAAAGGAGATCAAAAAATTCATGATGTTCTTATAAAACAAGACGGACTTTACACCCTTATTGTAAAGCATCCTGATGGGAAAATAGATTCGCAAATAATAGGATCAATAATAGATTTTAAACTAGGGCACGAAAATGCTGATCCAGTTGTAAATCAAATGGCACATCCAGATACTAAAATTGTTTCATTAACTATAACTGAAGGAGGTTATAACTTTAATCCAGCAACGGGAGAATTCGACTTTGAGAATCCAGATGTTCAACACGAATTACAAAATCCTAATAGTCCTAAAACTATATACGGATTTCTAACGGCTGCTATAAAGATAAGACGTGAAGCAGGCTTACCAGCTTTTACCGTAATGTCATGTGATAATATTCAGCATAATGGTGATGTTACAAGAGATATGTTACTTGCATTTGCAAAAGAACAAGACAAAGACTTAGCAACTTATATAGAAAAAGAAGTACGTTTTCCAAATAGTATGGTAGACCGTATAACACCTGTTACCACACCATCTGATATTGATTATTTAGAAACTACATATGACCTTAAAGATGAATGGCCTGTAACTTGTGAGCCTTTTATACAATGGGTTATCGAAGATGATTTCTCTAATGGTAGACCAGAGTTTGAAAAAGTAGGCGTACAATTTGTGCCAGATGTAAAACCATACGAAAAAATGAAATTGCGTCTATTAAACGCAGGTCATTCAGTGTTAGGTATTTTAGGTGCTTTACATGGTCACCCAACTATTAATGCTTGTATGGAAGACGATATATTCGTTACCTATTTAAGAGCATTCATGGACCAAGAGGCAACTCCTATTTTAGATAAATTAGAAGGTATTGATCTAACCGCTTATAAGGATAGTTTACAAGAGCGTTTTGCAAATCCAAACATTAAAGATAACGTAAGTCGTATTTGCTCAGAAAGTTCAGCGAAATTACCGAAATTCTTAATTGCTACCATTCAAGATAATTTAGCTAGCGGTGGCAGTATTGATTATGCTACCTTGGTAATTGCAGCTTGGTGTTATTATAGTGATAAGGGAATAGACAAAAATGGTCAAAAAATAGAAATTATAGATGCTATGCAAGATCAGTTACATGCTGCAGCAAGCAACACAAAAACTGACCCACTTGCCTTTATTAGACAAGAATCCTTATTTGGTAATCTAATCAATAACGAACGTTTTACAACAACATACAGTGACTTGGTTCAGAAAATTTATACAGATTCAGATATAAAGAAGCTCATGAATTAATTTTGAGCTAATAGTATATTTAATTTCCCTAAAAGTATTAATTCAGATTTGTTATTACCTGAGAATGAACTTGCAATAGCCTTGGCCGTTTTTTTGGTCAAGGTTTTTATTTTTTCTGAGAATGCATGTGGGTGCTCTTTATAAAAATCCACAAACTCCTGAAAACACTCCTTACTACTTATTGAAGAATCCATAAGAACATCAAAAACTATTTCAATTTGGTTTGCGGCATCAGTACCGTATCTATCTGTAAAATCATCTACCCATAACCAATCTTCTTTTACATATTCTTTGACCTTCTCCCATTCATTATTATGAACAGTACCATCGCTTATGGCTACGGCGTAAAATAGCTTACCTAAACTTTCATAAAGCCCATTCATGGTTTTTGCAGTATTCTCCATATTAAAAGTTTTAAGTTAACTCATTAAAAATATAAAACCGTAGATTAGGAAAACATGACAAAAATCAGTGGTTATTTATATATTTGAAATATGCAGGATTTCCAAAAAAACAGTAATATTTTCAATTTACTTTCAGAAGGTGTTTCAGAGGGTATTATTGTAGTTAATTCAGAACAAAAAATAGTTGCCACCAACTCTTCATCCGAACAAATGTTTGGGTATATGAAAGATGAATTAATTGGTAAACCTTTAGATATTCTAATTCCAAAAAGATATCATTCTGGGCATGATGCACACGTAGATAAGTTTATTGCCAAAAGTGGCAAGCGTCAAATGGGTCATGGAAGAAATCTATATGGTATCTGTAAAAATGGAAAGGAATTTCCTGTAGAAGCTGGTTTAAATCCATTTGAATTTTACGGATCCACCTATGTAATGGCACTTGTTATAGATATAACAGAACGAAAAAGCCGCGAGGAAGAACTTAGTCATTGGGCACGTATTTTTGATGAATCACTTAATGAAATTTATATTTTTGATGCCGAAACTTTCAAGTTTTTAAATGTCAATAAAGAAGCACAACGAAACATAGGTTATTCTATGGACGAAATGACTTCTATGACTCCTGTTGATATCAAACCAGATATAGACGATTTATATTTCAAAGAATTAATAGCACCATTAATAAATAGTGATACTGGCAAAGTAAAATTTGAAACCACCCATGCCAGAAAAGATGGCTCTACTTATCCTGTTGAAGTACATCTGCAACTATCTAATCTAGGGGAAAACAGAGTATGTGTTGCCTTTATTTTAGATATAACAGAAAGAAGAGATTATACAGAAAATTTAGAAAATATTGTTGAAGAAAGAACACATCAACTTACAGAAGCATTAGCAGTAGAAAAAGAACTTAACGAGCTTAAAACACGTTTTTTATCCTTAGTATCACACGAATTTAAAACCCCTTTAAGCAGCATTTTAACATCTATTACGTTACTGGGTAAATATACAGAAACAGACCAACAGCCAAAAAGAGACAAACATGTAACTACCATAAAAAACAAGGTAAAATATCTAGATACTATCCTTAATGATTTTCTTTCTGTTGAACGCTTAGAATCTGGTAAAGTAAATTATAAGATTGAAGAATTTCCATTAAGTAAAACCGTTAACGAAGTAGTATACAACTGCAATATGCTTCTTAAATCTGGTCAAAAAATTCACTACCCAGAAAATATTGATGAAGTAAATATTAGGTTCGATGAGAAAACTTTAGAATTGGCATTATCGAATTTAATACACAATGCAATTAAATATTCCCCAGAAGATTCAACCATAGATATAATAGTTGAAATAAGGGATAAAGACTACGCTATTAAAGTAATAGATGAAGGAATAGGTATACCTGAAGAAGAGCAAAAACATATATTCAATCGTTATTTTAGAGCAGAGAATGCGCTATTAACACAAGGTACAGGTATAGGTTTAAACATTGCAAAACAACACATAGAGAATTTAGGAGGTAGCCTTGAGTTTTCAAGTACCGAAAAGAAAGGGTCTACTTTTATTCTTTATTTACCAAAATTAAATACCAACTAGAAGATGAAAAGAATTTTATTGATTGAGGATGATAAAGCCTTACGCGAGAATACTGAAGAACTTTTAGAACTTTGTGGATATAATGTAACTACAGCATCAAACGGTAGAATTGGTATTGAAGCCGCCATAGAAAATTTACCCGACATCATAATATGTGATATAATGATGCCAGAAGTAGATGGTTATGGAGTCTTAGAGAATCTTTCCAATAACGAAAAAACAAAACAAATACCTTTCATTTTTCTTTCTGCAAAAACAGAGCATAAAGAAATTAGAAAAGGCATGGACTTAGGTGCAGATGATTATTTAACCAAACCTTTTGAAGAAGAAGACCTTACTAGTGCTATAGAAAGCAGACTGGCAAAAGCTGAGCTTATAAAGCGTATGCAAGATGATACATCTAAAGAACACGGTGTTACAGAAAACGAAATACAATCCATTCATGAACTAAAGAATTTCTTTGATGATAATGGAGAATTAGCCAGTTTTAAACAAGGTGAAATAATATTTCAAGAAGGAGTACGCTCCAATAAAATTTATCTTATTCTAAAAGGATTGGTAAAATGTTACAGCATGGATTCTGATGGCAAAGAATTAATTACCTCTTTAAATAAGGCAGATGATTTTTTAGGTTTTACTTCCTTTTTAAATAACGTACCATATCAAGAGTCGGCAACGGCGTTAGAAGCAGTAGAATTAGCGGGAATTTCAAAAGATAATTTAAAAGAAATCTTAGGGGAGAATAACAATATTTCGCTAGAGCTAATGGAACTCTTATCTCAGAATATCTCTAACATAAAAGCCCAATTATTACAGATGGCATACAGCTCTGTACGTAGAAAAACTGCACAAACCTTACTACAGTTCGCAGATATAATGAATACCAATAAAGATGAACCAATTAAAATTTCACGTAATGATTTGGCTAGTGTTGCCGGAATTGCCACTGAAAGTTTAATACGAACACTATCAGGCTTTAAAAAAGAAGGTTTAATTACAATTGAAGGACGAAATATTCAAATTAAAGAATTAAAAGCGCTGCAATATGTAAATTAGTTATATCTGATATTTATCATTTATTGACTGCCATCATGGATATAAATTTGCATTGTAAGTATCCATGAATGAAACACATTTTAATTCCCACAGATTTTTCCAATAATTCTTGGAATGCGGTTGAATATGCTGTTCAGTTATATAAAGGTGAATCATGCATTTTTTTTATCTTACATATTGATGAGCTAAGCAAGTCTTATGTAAAAGGTAATTCTTTTATGGCATTGACTAAGCCCAATCCATCAACAACAAAAGATAAATTGAATCATTTCTTTGAACAAATAGGAAGTTTACCAGCTAATATATTACATCAGTTTATAGCCTTAGAGGAGTATGGTAATTTTATTGATATAGTTAAAAAAATTGTCCAAGAAAAAAAGATAGACTTAATAGCATTGGGTACAAAAAATGTCTCCCGTTTTAAAGCTTCGGTATTTGGGAATAATGCAGGTAATGTAATCACTAAAGTACCTTGTAACGTTTTAATAATACCAGAAGAAACAGCACTAAAAACACCTAATAAAATTGCGTTTCCAACTGACTTTAATCTTTTCTACTCCTACCCTATATTAAATTCACTGACCGAAATACTTGAAATTTCTAAGGCGAACTTGGAAGTAGTTCACGTTAGTCAATCTCAGCCTAAATTTACAAATGCCCAAGTCAACAATAAAGAATATTTAGATGACTATTTAAACGAGCTTTTTTTTGGTTCTCATAGCTTTCAAAGTATTCTTGGAGCAAATATTAGGGATTCCATCATAAACTACATTTCAAGCAACAAAATTGATATGCTGATATTGGTTGCTAAAAACCTAAACTTATTTCAACAACTATTCTTTAACAACTCTATTCAACAATTAAGTTATCATACTTCCGTACCGCTAATGGTTATACATGAGTAAAGTTCACTATTTCTCATTTGGAGCAATAATTTAAGATTTTGAGCCTTTTCAAAGAATAGCATAACATTCGTAATTAGCACTCAAAATCGTACTTTTGCAACTTTGCTATGAATACATGATTAATTTTGAAGAAAATATAGAGGTTAAGGGCGCACGCGTGCATAACCTTAAAAATATAGATGTTACCATTCCCCGAGACAAACTTGTTGTAATAACTGGTTTATCTGGTAGTGGAAAATCATCATTGGCTTTTGATACTATTTATGCAGAGGGACAAAGGCGATACATTGAAACGTTCTCTGCCTATGCTAGACAATTCTTAGGCGGTTTAGAGCGTCCAGATGTAGATAAAATAGATGGTCTATCTCCAGTAATTGCCATTGAACAGAAAACTACATCAAAATCACCGAGATCCACTGTAGGTACTATTACAGAAATTTATGATTTTTTAAGACTACTTTTTGCCCGTGCTGCTGATGCACATAGTTACAACACTGGCGAAAAGATGGTAAGTTATAGCGATGAACAGATTAAAAATTTGATCATTGAATCTTATGACGGAAAAAAAATAAATATTCTAGCACCCATAATTAAATCAAGAAAAGGACATTACCGTGAACTTTTTGAGCAGATAGCCAAACAAGGTTTTGTAAAGGTTCGTGTAGATGGTGAGGTAAAAGATATTGTTAAAGGCATGAAAGTGGATCGGTACAAGACCCATGATATTGAAATTGTCATTGACCGTTTAAAAGTTCTAGAAAGCGAAGATTTTCATAAACGCTTGTCAGAGACCATAAATACTGCCATGTATAGTGGTGATAATGTACTTATGGTACTTGAAGAAGGTACAGATGTACCTAGATATTTTAGTAGAGATTTAATGTGCCCAAGTACCGGCATTTCATATCCAAACCCTGAGCCAAATACATTTTCATTTAACTCTCCAAAAGGCATGTGCCCTAACTGTAGTGGTTTAGGTCATGTATACGAGGTCAATGAAAAGAAGATCTTTCCAAATAAAAAACTATCTATAAAAGGCGGCGGAATAGCTCCTTTAGGAGACTATAAAAAATCTTGGGCGTTTAAACAGATTGAGACCATAGCTGAGCGTTATAATTTTGAAATAACCGACCCTATTGAATCTATACCTGTTGAGGCAATTGAAATTCTTCTAAATGGCGGTAAAGAAAGTTTTGAAGTAGACTCCAAAACTTTAGGAGTTAAACGCACCTACAAAATTGATTATGAAGGTATTTCAAATTTTATTAAAAATCAGTTTGAGGAAGCAGCTTCAACATCCATAAAGCGATGGGCAAAAGAATACATGGACAAAATTACATGTCCAACTTGTACTGGGTTTCGTTTAAGAAAAGAATCGCTCTATTTTAAAATTGAAGAAAAAAATATTGCTGAGCTAGCTAATTTGGATATTGTTGAGTTAGCGGAATTCTTTAATGGCTTAGACAAAAAACTAAGTGGTAATCAACTTAAAATTGCCGAAGAAATAATAAAGGAAATAAACACCAGAATTCAATTTCTTTTAGATGTTGGTTTAGATTACCTATCCTTAAATAGAAGCTCTAAATCCTTATCTGGTGGTGAAGCTCAAAGAATTAGACTAGCCACACAAATAGGATCACAACTGGTAGGTGTTCTTTATATTTTAGATGAACCTAGTATTGGATTGCACCAGCGAGATAACGAGAGATTAATTAAGTCTCTAGAAGCTTTAAGGGACATAGGCAATTCTGTAATTGTGGTTGAGCATGATCGCGACATGATAGAACGTGCCGATCATGTAATTGATATTGGACCAAAAGCTGGGAAAAACGGAGGGCAAATTATTTCTGAAGGCACTCCAGAAGAATTAAAGAACGTACATACATTGACAGCCGATTACATGACCGGTGTCAAAAAAATAGAAGTACCAGAAAAGCGAAGAGCTGGTAATGGTAAGGAAATTGTGCTTTCTGGCTGTACGGGTAATAACTTAAAAAATGTCACTGTAAAATTTCCATTAGGTAAAATGATTGGGGTTACAGGAGTTTCAGGTAGTGGAAAATCTACACTAATAAACGAGACACTTTACCCTATAATGAACGCCCATTATTTTAATGGAGTTAAAAAGCCAATGCCGTATAAAAAAATTACGGGTCTTGAGCATATAGATAAAGTAATTGACATCAACCAATCGCCAATTGGTAGGACCCCAAGATCAAACCCAGCTACGTATACAGGTGTATTTAGCGAAATAAGGTCATTATTTACTAAAACAACGGAAGCTTCTATAAGAGGTTACAAACCTGGCAGATTTAGTTTCAATGTTAAAGGCGGGCGCTGCGAAACTTGCCAAGGTGGTGGATTAAGAGTTATTGAAATGAATTTCTTGCCTGATGTTTATGTAGAATGCGAAACCTGTAACGGTAAAAGATTCAACAGAGAAACATTAGAAATACGATATAAAGGCAAGTCAATTTCAGATGTTCTAGAGATGACTATTAACGAAGCTGTGTCATTTTTCGAACTTATTCCAAAAATACATCGTAAGTTAAAGACCATACAAGATGTTGGTTTAGGCTATATTTCACTTGGGCAGCAATCTACTACCCTATCGGGCGGTGAAGCTCAACGTATTAAACTAGCAACAGAACTATCTAAGAGAGATACCGGTAATACCTTTTATATTTTAGACGAACCTACCACAGGGTTACATTTTGAAGATATAAGGGTTTTGATGGAAGTTTTGAATAAATTAGCTGACAAAGGAAATACCGTATTAGTCATTGAACACAATATGGATGTAATTAAAATGGTAGATTACATTATAGACATTGGTTACGAAGGCGGACGCTCTGGCGGACAATTAGTAGCAAAAGGAACGCCTGAGCAAGTTGCAAAAGACAAGAAAAGCTACACGGCAAAGTTTTTAAAGAGAGAATTAAAATAAAATATTAGTTATTACATTTAACTATTAAGATTGTATTTAAAATATGAGATCAGAAAAACATCATAAAGGTTGGAACGAGATTAAGACAAATGACTCTTGGGCCATTTTCAAAATAATGGGCGAATTTGTCAATGGTTTTGAACGTATGAGCAAAATTGGGCCATGTGTTTCAATATTTGGGTCTGCAAGAACAAAAGAAGAAGACCCGTATTACAAACTAGCAGTATCTATAGCTAAATCTATAGCTGAGGCTGGTTATGGTGTTATTACTGGTGGTGGTCCAGGTATAATGGAAGCTGGTAACAGAGGTGCAAACCTTGCTGGTGGAACTTCAGTGGGTTTAAATATAGATTTACCTTTTGAGCAACATGACAATCCATATATTGACAATGATAAGAGTTTAGATTTCGACTATTTTTTCGTTAGAAAAGTTATGTTCGTAAAATACTCTCAAGGCTTTGTAGTAATGCCAGGAGGTTTTGGAACTTTAGATGAGCTTTTTGAGGCTATTACACTTATTCAAACACATAAAATTGGGAAATTTCCAATAATTCTGGTTGGCAGCGATTTCTGGACAGGTTTAATGGATTGGGTAAAAGGTACCATGCTTAAAATGGGAACTATCAGTCCCGAAGATTTAAATCTTATTAAAATTGTAGATACCGAAGATGAGGTAGTTGAGATTATTGATTCCTTTTACAAAGGGCACAGCATGAGTCCTAATTTTTAATCCCTACTTTGATACGTAACTTTTATTCATTTTTCTGTACTTGCATCTTACTTTTAGTCGCTAACGTCACTAACTGTTATGCTCAATATGAGACTAATCTAACGGTTAGTTTAAACGAGTATACCAAAGAATTAGATATACGACAAGAGTTCACTTATTACAACAACTCTAACTACAACCTTGGTGTTATATACTTCAATGATTGGGCAAACGCCTATTCTGATAAAAACACAGGTTTAGCGAAAAGATTTGCTCAAGAATTTAAGAAATCACTTCATTTGGCCAAAGCTGATGAACGTGGCAAAACAACCATAATTAGTGTGGTTGATGATTCCTATAATGGTCTTGAATGGAGCCGTACAGAGGGTAAAGATATTTTAAAGGTTACTTTAGGTGACATTTTACCACCAAATACGTCAACAAAAATCTTTATTACATATAAGGTAAAATTACCACCCAATAAGTACACCACTTATGGTTATGGAAATAGAGGTGATTATTATTTAAAAGATTGGTATTTAACGCCTGCGGTATACGATGGGCAATGGCATCTATATTCAAACAAAAATTTAGAGGATCTATATATGAATGTGACCAATACGGTCATAAACTTCAAATTTCCAGATAGTTTATATCTAGCCTCCAATTTTGATATTAAATCAGAGTCTGCTTTTCCCAACGGGCAGTTCGCCAAACTAAAGGGAAATTTGCAGCGTGGTGGTGAAATAATTCTGAAAACACAAAAGGATTTTTATACGCACAGAACGCCTTACATGACATTTTTAACGGACATTAAGGCACCAAGATACAGTCCGATTGGTCAAGGACTATCCATAAATAAAGTTGCCAATTTCATACATAACAATCTTGGAGATTACCCTCACGAGAAAATATTGGTGAGTGAATTAGATTATAACAAAGACCCACTTTATGGTTTAAATCAACTCCCCTCTTTTATACGCCCGTATGAAGAACAGTTTCAGTTTGAAATGAAATTCTTAAAAACTGCCATAAACAGTATTTTAAGAGAGACCATGTTTTTAAACCCGCGTAAAGAACAATGGCTAAATAGTGCTATCGCAAATTATTTAATGATTGCATATATAGAGGAGAATTACCCTGATCAAAAATTAATGGGTAAACTTTCTAAAATATGGGGTTTTAGAAGCTTTGAGCTGGCTAAAATGGATTTTAATGACCAATATGCTTTTTTATATAACCTTACGGCCCGTAAAAATCTAGACCAGGCGCTGCAAACATCAAACGATTCGCTTATAAAGTTTAATCAAAAAATAGCGAATAAATATAAGGCTGGTTTGGGTCTTGCCTATTTAGCAGATTATATTGGCAAAGAACATGTAGATGAAAGTATAAAAAGGTTTTTTGAATACTATAAGCTAAACAATGTTAAGGTTCATGATTTTGAGTCTATTTTAAAACGCTCTACAAATCAAGATATTGATTGGTTTTTTAGAGATTACGTATCTACTGACCGAAAGATTGATTTCAAAATCAAAAAAGTAAAAAAAGACACAGATTCTTTACAAGTAACCATAAAAAATAAAGAAGGTACTAACGTTCCTATTTCTGTTTTTGGGCTTAAAAAAGATTCTATTGTTTCTGAATATTGGTTTAGCGATATTGAATTTGAAGAAACCTTTACCATACCTAACAATCAAGAAGACCGACTAGTTCTTAACTACGATCAAAAAATACCAGAATTTAACCAGAGAGACAATTGGAAATCTTTAAAAGGATTTTTATCAAGTAATAAAAAATTAAAATTTACATTTTTTAAGGATGCTGAAAATCCGTATTTCAATCAAGTTTTTTATGTACCAGTATTGAATTTTAATGTGTACGATGGTTGGGCTCCCGGGATGAGACTTTACAATAAAACTTTATTAGAAAGACCTTTTGTATATGACTTTGCTCCCTCCTATTCGTTTAGAGAAAAGGCTTTTGTTGGTTACGGAAAGTTCAATTATAGAAAATACCTTAGCAAGAGTGGATTGTATGTTGCAAATTATGGAATAGGAGCTTCTACTTCTCATTTTAATGAAAATTCTAGATACACCTCCATTACACCTTCTCTTAGTTTTGGGTTTAGACCAGCAGATTTACTATCCAACAAGAGAGAATTTCTTTCTTTTAGATATATTAATATTTTAAGAGACTTCGACACTTCTTTACAGAACTTAGCCAATGATCCTGAAAATCCTGATTACAGTGTATTTAACGCTCGATACATCAATAGAAACAATGGTATTTTAGATTACAACTCCTGGTTTGTTGATTTTCAATTGGCAGGTAATTTCAGTAAGCTATCCTTTGAATATGAATACCGAAAGCTTTTTGAAAATAATAGACAACTGAACCTTAGATTCTTCGCCGGTAAATTTTTGAGTAATAAAACCCAAACAGATTTCTTCAGTTTTGCACTTGACCGCCCAACAGATTATCTTTTTGATTATGGCTATTTAGGTCGATCAGAAGATTCTGGTATATATAGTCAGCAGATAATTATCGCAGAAGGAGGATTTAAATCATTTTTAGACCAAAAATATAGATTCTCAAATGACTGGATGACAACGGTTAACGGAAGCTTCAACCTATGGAAATGGATTGAACTTTACGGTGATGCCGGTTTGGTTAAGAACAAAGGTATTGATGGTAAGTTCGTTTATGACTCTGGAGTTCGATTGAACTTGGTTACAGACTATTTTGAACTTTATTTACCTGTATATTCAAATAATGGTTGGGAAGTGTCACAACCAAATTATGGTGAGAAAATTCGTTTTATCATCACAGTAAGTCCAAAAACCCTGACTGGATTATTCACAAGAAAATGGTTTTAAACTAACAATTTCGAATACCTCTAGTAAAATTTTTAGTTAAAATTCTGATATTTTCAACGTAATGTAAAATTTGTTGAAAAATATGGAATAAATTAACTCGTAACACCGTTGCTAAAAACTACTTGATTCGGTAATTTTGTATAAACTCGATAATACATGGATGTTTCTTCTAAAACCAGTAATGATATTTCTTTTGAAGATTTCAAAGAGCAAATTATCAATGACTACGAAATTGCTTTTCTAAGCAGAACATGTAGCTTATTGGGAAGAAAAGAGGTCCTTACCGGAAAAGCTAAATTCGGTATTTTCGGTGACGGTAAAGAATTACCGCAATTAGCCATGGCAAGGTCATTTAAGAATGGTGATTTTAGAAGTGGTTATTATAGGGATCAAACGTTTATGATGGCTCTAGGACTTCTACAACCTAAAGAGTTTTTTCACGCACTTTACGCTACAACGGATATTGAAAAGGAACCTATGAGTGCAGGTAGACAAATGGGTGGTCATTTTTTAACCCATAGTCTTAACGCAGATGGTAGCTGGAAAGATTTAACCAAACAAAAAAATAGTAGCGCAGATATATCATGTACTGCTGGTCAAATGCCACGCCTTTTAGGCTTAGCACAGGCATCTAAAGTATATAGAAATCAAAAAGGTTTAGATAGTGCTAAATTCTCGGTTAACGGAAACGAAATAGCTTGGGGAACCATTGGCAACGCAAGTACAAGTGAAGGCATGTTCTTCGAAACTATAAATGCTGCCGGTGTTTTACAAGTACCTATGGTTATAAGTATTTGGGATGATGAGTATGGTATTTCTGTCCCGGCAAAGTTTCACACTACGAAGGAAAACATTTCCGATGTTCTCTCTGGTTTTCAAAGAACCGAAGAACAAAAAGGTTATGAGATATTAAAGGTTAACGGTTGGGATTATACAGCACTAATGCATGTTTATGAAAATGCTGCGGACATTGCTCGACAAGAACATGTACCAGTTTTAATTCACGTTAATGAACTGACACAGCCACAAGGCCACTCTACTTCTGGTTCTCATGAGCGTTATAAAGATAATAAGCGATTAGAATGGGAACGTGACCATGATTGTAACAAACGCTTTAAAGAATGGATTTTAGAATCTGGCATAGCCACTTCTGAAGAGTTAGAAACCATTGAAAAGCGGATAAAACGTACAGTTAGAGAGGCTAAAAAGCAGGCTTGGGAAGAATACCTAAAAAACCTACTTTCAGATAAGGCTGTATTGGTTGGTCTTCTTGATAAAGCCGCTGCCAAAAGTGCGAACAAAAATTTCTTAAATAAATTAAAGAACGATTTAATTGCTACTGAAGAGCCGGTTAGAAAAGATTTAGCAATTTCAGCTAGAAAATCATTAAGATATTTACTTGGAGAAAACACCCAAGAAAAGTCGGATTTAATCAACTGGACTGCTAATTTCTTAGCGGAATCCCAAGAGAAGTATAGTTCTCATTTATATAGTGAAAAAGACAATAAGGCTACCAACGTCACTGCAGTAAAACCGGAATATAATGATGATATTGAACAAGTAGATGGTAGAGTTATTTTAAGAGATAATTTTGACAAGCTATTTGAAAAATACCCAAATACACTAATATTTGGAGAAGATACTGGCGCAATTGGTGATGTAAATCAAGGGCTTGAAGGTATGCAAGAGAAGTACGGTAAAATTCGTGTTGCAGATACCGGTATCCGCGAGACCACTATTATTGGTCAAGGTTTAGGTATGGCTTTAAGAGGTCTAAGACCTATTGCAGAAATTCAATACCTAGATTACATTTTCTATGCAATGTCAACCTTAACGGATGATTTAGCTACACTTTTATATAGAACCGCCGGAAAACAAAAAGCCCCGTTAATTATTAGAACTAGAGGTCACAGACTAGAGGGCATATGGCACTCTGGATCAGAAATGGGTGGACTTATACATTTGCTTAGGGGAATGTATATTTTGGCACCTAGAAACATGACACAGGCTGCTGGTTTTTATAATACGTTATTAAAAAGTGATGAACCTGCCTTGGTTATTGAAAGTTTAAACGGCTATAGATTAAAAGAAAGAAAACCAAAAAACTTAGGTGAGTTCTGTACTCCTATAGGTAAAGTTGAAACTATAAAAGAAGGAAAGGATATTACCATTGTTTCATATGGTTCAACGCTACGTATTGTTGAAAAAGCAGTTAAAGAATTAGTAGAAGTGGGTATTGATGCAGAAATAATTGATGCACAGACCTTACTCCCTTTTGACATAGAAAAAGATGTATTAGAGAGCGTAAAAAAGACAAACCGATTGTTGGTTGTAGATGAAGACGTACCAGGTGGATGCTCTGCTTACATATTAAACGAGATAATTGAAAAACAAGGAGCTTTTAAATATTTAGATAGCGCACCACAAACTTTAACGGCAAAAGCGCATAGACCTGCTTATGGTTCTGATGGTGATTATTTTTCAAAACCAAATAGAGAAGATATTTTTGAAAAAGTTTATATGATTATGCATGAGGTTAATCCTGGTGACTACCCGAAATTAAGATAGAAATACTTAACAAACAGTAAGAAAAATCCCATGTTAAGTGGGATTTTTTTATACCTAAATTTCAGTCAAAAAATTAATTGAATAATTTAACAATATCACAAGTTCTCTTAACTTACTGAAAACTAAGCTACCTCTATTTTTTTAATGAGAATTTTTTATAATTAGCACATAACCAACTACAACATAATTAACAAAAACAAAAAAAAAATGATACTTTTAAAGTAAATATCAGGCACAAATGAAAAACACCATATTAAAAGATATTGGCTTAGCTTTTTTTAGAATTGCGGTATCAGCAATGATGCTAACCCACGGACTTCCTAAATTTCAAAAACTTATTTCTGGAGATTTTCAATTTGCAGATCCAATTGGAATTGGTGAAACACCTTCACTATTTTTGGCTGTTATTGGAGAATTCATTTGTCCTATTTTAGTTATTATAGGTTTTAAAACGCGCTTATCGGCAATACCAACAGCAATTACAATGGCTATTGCTGCATTTTTAATTCATGGTGCAGATGATTTTGGCACTAAAGAGAAAGCGGTATTTTATTTAGTTTCTTTTGTGACAATTTCACTTCTTGGACCAGGTAAGTTTGGAATAGACAGAAAATAGTGTTTAAACTATTTTATAAAGTAATTCTTTAAGTAAATCTATTTCTTTCATTGGTGTTGCCCCAACTCCTTTGCCTTTCAAATCCATTTCACGAAGACTAGATATAATCCCACTGACTTTTTTCATAGGGTAATTTCTAGCAGCTGTTTGTACTTCACTAACGAAGTAAGGATTTATGCGTAAGGCACTTGCCACGTTTTTAGGGGAATGGTCACTTAGCCCATGATACTGCAATAACTGCGTAAAAAAGGAATGCAATAAGGTAATCGTTAATATAAAAGGATTGTCTTTAGGGTTCTGTGCAAAGTAATTAATAATCTTAGTGGCCTTTACAATATCCCTATCCCCAATCGCTCTTTTCAACTCAAAATTATTATAATCTTTACTTATACCTATATGTTCCTCAATATGTTGAGGATTAATTTCTGTTTTTTGTGGTAAGGCTAATTTTAATTTTTCAAGTTCCTTGCTGATTTTGCTCAAATCCGTTCCCAAATATTCTACCAATAATAAGGCTGCTTTATGAGATATCGTATAACCACTACTTAACAAATGCTTTCTGAGCCAATCACTAACCTGATTTTCGTAAAGCTTCTTGCTTTCAAAAATTACTCCGTTTTTTTTAATGATTTTATGAAGCTTCTTACGCTTATCTAGCTTCTTGTACTTGTAACAAATAACAAGAACTGTAGACAGCTGAGGGTTTTCTACATAGGCACAAAGATTTTCAATAGTACGAGATAAATGTTGTGCCTCCTTAACTATTACAACTTGGCGTTCTGCCATCATAGGGTAACGTTTTGCGTTACCAACAATGTCATCTATAGAAACATCTCTTCCATAAAGCACCATTTGATTAAAACCTTTCTCTTCCTCGGTCAATACTTTAGCACCAATAAAATCAGATATTTTATCAATAAAATATGCTTCTTCTCCATACAAGAAATAAATGGGGCTAATCTGCCCTTTTTTAATTGTATTGACTATTTGTACAGCTTCATCCATTCAGAAAAATTCATCAACTTTGTATAATGCAGCGACTAAATTTCCCTAGCTACACTTTCAGGGTCAAAAATAGCGAAAATAGAACCTTAATTTTTGACGAAATACGTAAAAAATTTGTGGTCCTTACTCCAGAGGAATGGGTACGACAACATGTGGTACAATTTCTTATTCAAGAAAAGAACTATCCTATTAGCCATATTAACGTTGAAAAGCAGATTACACTTAACGGTTTAAAGAAAAGATATGACATCGTTGTCTTTGAACCTAATGGACAACTTAGCATACTCGTAGAGTGCAAAGCACCGGAAATTAAAATATCCCAAACAACATTTGATCAAATAGCACAGTATAATTTTAAATTGAATGCAACTTACTTAATGGTCACTAATGGACTATCTCATTTTTATTGTCAAACAGACTTAATTGCGGAAAAATATGAATTTATGCAAGAGATTCCTGATTTTAGCCGTTAATTTGCGATCGTTTTGAAGATAGCTGTAGTCATATTAAATTGGAATGGTGAAGTGCTTTTAGAAAGGTACCTACCTTCTGTTATCAATTATTCTCCTGATGCAGATATATACGTGGCAGATAATGCTTCCACAGACGAGTCCGTAACATTTGTCACTACCAATTATCCAACAGTCAAGATTATTCAGAATTCAGAAAATGGTGGTTTCACCAAAGGTTATAATGATGCATTGAAACATGTTGATGCAGATATATTCTGTTTACTGAATTCAGATGTTGAAGTAACAGAGAACTGGTTAGCTCCAATTGAAAAAGCTTTTGTGAACATTCCTGACGCAGCCATTATTCAACCCAAAATTTTAGATTTACTTAAAAAAGATCATTTTGAATATGCCGGTGCTGCTGGTGGCTTCATTGATCAATTAGGATATCCATTTTGTAGAGGTCGAGTTTTTCAAACCTTAGAAAAAGACAATGGTCAATATAATGACATAAAAGAAATATTTTGGGCAACAGGTGCCTGTATGTTTATAAAGAAAGATGTATTCCATGAACTTAATGGTTTTGATGAGGACTATTTTGCACACCAAGAAGAGGTAGACTTATGCTGGCGTGCTAAAAACCATGGGTATAAAATCTATTATGTAGGTACATCAAGTGTTTACCATTTGGGTGGTTCTACTTTGAGTAACATGAATCCTAAAAAAACATATCTAAATTTTAGAAATACTTTATTTTCCATCACAAAAAATCTTCCTCGAAGAAAAGCGTTTATAATTATTTTTCTTAGATTATTACTAGATGGTATTGCGGCAATGCGATTTCTTTTTCAGTTAAGATTTAAACACTTTTTTGCTATTTTTAGGGCACATTTAAGTTTTTATAGACAATTTAGAAAAATGTATAAAAAGAGAGAAAAAACGCAATTTCTCAGAAAATACTATGTTACGAAGTCCATTGTATGGTCTTACTTCGTACATAGAATAAGCAATTTTAACATTTTAGTAAAAGATTAACTAACATGGTATATAAGTAACTTCCTAATTACATAATTTTGGAGTCGCTTAGATGCGAAAATTGAAGTAAACCACTAAATTATAATTGAATAGAATTATGAAAAAAGTATTATTAGGATGTCTTGGAGTAACGCTATTACTTTCTTCTTGTGTTTCATCAAAGAAGTATGCAGATCTTGAAGCAAAACACAAAAATGCACAAGATTTATTGAACTCTGCAACGGTAAAGTTAAATGATTGTTTAGAAGAAAAAGCAACTGCTTCATCTAGATTACAAACTTTAGAAGATCAAAACTCATTCTTAAAGGCAAACAACCAAGAGTTGATTAACAACATGGGGAACTTGACAACTTTGACTACCAAAGGTGCTGAGAACTTAGAAAAATCATTAGAAAGCCTACAAGAAAAAGATTTAACTATTCGTAAGTTAAATGATGCTATTACACGTAGAGATTCTGTAAACCTTTCTTTGGTACAGAGCTTAAAAGGTGTTTTAGGAAATATGGATGATGAGGATATTGAAATCAGCGTTGAAAAAGGTGTTGTTTTCGTTTCTATTTCGGATAAATTATTATTTAGCAGCGGTAGCTACAATGTTACTAGTAGAGCAAAAGAAGTTCTTGGTAAAGTTGCTAAAGTCGTAAATAATAAGCCTGATTTTGAATTCATGGTAGAAGGTCATACTGACAACGTACCTTATAGAGGTAACGGTTCTTTATTGGATAACTGGGATTTAAGTGTTAAACGTGCTACTGCTGTAGTTCGTATTTTACAAAATGATTTCAATGTTGATCCTAAGAGAATGACTGCTGCTGGTAGATCTGAGTACATACCAGTTTCTACAACTGAAAAATCTAAAAACAGAAGAACTCGTATCGTTGTTCTTCCTAAAATTGATCAGTTCTATAGTATGATTGAAGAAGGAATGAAAGATCCTGCTATCAACAAATAATATCTGATTAGTATATAAAATTAAAGCGGCTCAATTGAGCCGCTTTTTTTATGCTTTAATTTCAGGGAAGTATAAAGAATAATTAGATAATATCTAAACTTCCTTTCCCCTCTCTAATAACTTCTGGGCTTCCTGTAGAAACATCTATAATCGTAGAACCTACATTACCTCCATAACCGCCATCAATTACAATATCCACAAGGTTATCCCATTTCTCATATATTAATTCTGGGTCTGTAGTATATTCCAATACATCATCATCATCATGAATAGAAGTAGAAACAATAGGGTTACCCAACTCTTCTACCAGCGCTTTAACTATACTATTATCTGGCACACGAATACCAACAGTTTTTTTCTTTTTAAATTCCTTCGGCAAATTATTATTACCAGGTAAAATAAACGTGTAAGGACCAGGTAAGGCTCTTTTTAAAATTTTAAAAGTTGCCGTGTCTATTTGCCGAACATAGTCTGACAGGTTACTTAAATCGGTACAGATAAAAGACCAATTGGCTTTTGCCAGTTTAATACCTTTTATACGCGCAATTTTCTCAAGTGCTTTGGTATTTGTTATGTCACAGCCCAAACCATAAACCGTATCGGTAGGATAAATAACCAAGCCACCTTTACGCAATACTTCCACTACCCTTTTAATTTCTTTAGGGTTAGGGTTCTCTTCGTAAATTCTTATAAACTCGGCCATTGTATTTTGGTTTAATTAAACCTTATATAAATATACCAATTCTATCCTAACACTTCCAATTTAGCAAAGCGCAGTAATAGTTTTTTAATATCTCCTTTATCGAACATGATTTCGGCTTTTCTATCATTGCCGGCACCTTCTATTTTTACAACTTTTCCTCGACCAAATCGAGTATGATTAATAAGAGAGCCTTCTTTTAAATTAGGGTCAATTGTATTTGTATTTCCAACTGGCTCTGATAATTGCGGTTTTATTTTGCGCAACTTTTTAAGCTGATTAGAATTTGGTTGCCCAACAATAGGTGGTGGTGTTCCCCTAACTGGTTTCTGTTGACGCAATCTACTCTTATCTACTTCTCCAAAAATATCAGCATTTATAAGCGACTTATAACGATAACCACCATCAACAGGAGTTAAATTCTCTACATACTTCTCATCTATTTCTTCTAAGAATCTGCTAGGCTCGGCATCTATCAACTTACCCCATCTATATCGATTTTGAGTATAGGTTAAATAAGCTTGCTTTTCTGCCCTGGTTAGCGCAACATAAAACAGTCTTCGTTCCTCTTCCAACTCACTACGTGTACTCATACTCATTCCAGATGGAAATAGGTCTTCCTCCATTCCAACAATATACACGTATGGAAACTCCAGCCCTTTTGCCAAGTGTATGGTCATCAACGCTACCCTATCATCATCACCCGTATCATTATCCAGATCAGTAGCTAAAGCAACATCTTCTAAAAATTCACCAATATTACCGGATGCCCCATCAATTTCTCTCTGGCCTTCAACAAAATCTTTAATACCATTTAAAAGTTCTTCAATGTTCTCCATTTTACCGATTCCCTCGGGAGTACCATCTTTTTTGAACTCTAGCAGAATACCCGTCTTTTTGGCAACATGTTCAGATAAGGCAAAAGCATCAGTAGTTTCATTCATAACCTGAAAGCTCTTGATCATGGCTACAAAATCTGTCAACTTACGCTTTGTTCCTGCATTAATCTTTAAATCGATTCGGTCGATATTCTCCATTACCTCAAAAATGGAGCGATTATAATGATTGGCTGCCACAATTAACCTATCTAGCGTAGTACCGCCAATTCCCCTTGCAGGAAAATTAATTACTCTTTTTAAGGCCTCTTCATCTTTTTGATTTATAACCAATCTTAGATAAGAGAGTACATCCTTAATCTCTTTTCGTTGATAGAAAGATAATCCGCCATAAATTCTATAAGGTATATCTCTTTTACGTAAAGCATCTTCAATAGCCCTAGATTGTGAATTGGTTCTATACAATACAGCAAATTGACCATTGCTCATTTGTTGTTGCATTCTATGCTCCCATATAGAATTGGCTACAAATCTACCTTCTTCAGCATCTGTAGTACTTCTATGAATCTTTATAGCAGCACCATCATCATTATCAGTCCAAACAACTTTTTCTATTTGGTTTTGATTCTTTCCTATAACGGAATTCGCAGCATTTACAATGTTTCTTGTAGAGCGATAATTCTGCTCTAAACGATACATCCCAACGTTATCGTAATCTTTTTGAAAGTTCAAAATATTACTAATATTTGCCCCTCTAAAAGAGTAAATACTCTGTGCATCATCACCTACCACACATATATTTTGAAAACGGTCTGCTAATGCCTTTACTATTAAATACTGAGAATGGTTGGTATCTTGGTACTCATCAACCAAAATATATCTAAACCTATCTTGGTACTTCATCAATACATCTGGGAAACGAGTTAACAACTCATTTGTACGTAATAACAAATCATCAAAATCCATAGCACCTGCCTTAAAGCAGCGATCTACATAATTTTCATAAATATCTCCAGTTCTTGGTTTTTTGGCCATTGCATCCTGCTCAACCAAATCTGGATCATTACGATAGGCCTTCACTGTAATTAGGCTATTCTTAAATGAAGATATTCTATTTTGAATCTGTTTGTATTTATAGATATCCTTATCAAGTCCCATTTCCTTAATAATGGATGCGAGCAAACGTTGAGAATCTTGTGTATCGTAAATGGTGAAATTGGCCGGGTATCCTAGTTTATCACCATCTATACGTAATAGTTTGGCAAAAACGGAGTGAAAAGTACCCATCCACAGGTTTTTTGCTTCGCTAGCACCTACAATAGTTGCAATACGCGCTTTCATTTCACGTGCAGCCTTGTTCGTAAAAGTTAGAGACAAAATATTAAAAGAGTCAACACCTTGTGCCATTAGGTGTGCAATTCTATAGGTTAAAACACGTGTTTTACCCGATCCTGCCCCTGCAATTACCATTAAAGGTCCGTCTTTATGTAAAACCGGAGCTTTTTGGGCCTCGTTCAATTCATCTATAAATGAGCTCAAATTTTCTTTTTTTTAGTGGCGTGAATTTAGCCATTATTGAGGGATACTAAAAGTGAACTCTTTTAGATTTATAAACAATAGATGGTATTTCTTTTCATTTTGAATATATTTAAACTTTAATTCCGCAGGGTACCTTTACTAGTTGATTCATTTTAGGCTTAATGACCAACTTTAAAATAGAGAACATTTTAATATTAAATACTGATTATGAGAAAACTAGGTTTATTGGCCCTCGTTCTTTTCGGATTTTCCGTTCAGGCACAAGGACCAAATCTTGAAAAAGACTACAAGGCTATAGAAAGTAAGGTAGTTGATTGGAGACGAGAAATTCATCAAAATCCAGAATTAGGAAATCGTGAATTTAAAACGGCGGAAAAAATCGCCAAACATTTAAAATCATTGGGTATCGAAGTACAAACCGGTGTTGCACATACTGGTGTTGTAGGTATCCTTAAAGGAGATTTACCTGGAAAAGTGGTTGCATTAAGGGCTGATATTGATGCCCTTCCTGTAACAGAAAGAAATGATTTGCCTTACAAATCTAATGTCACTACAGAATTTATGGGTGAAAAAGTAGGTGTTATGCATGCCTGTGGTCATGATACGCACACTGCTATTTTAATGGGCGTTGCAGAAGTAATGTCTAAAAACAAGAATAAAATAAAAGGAACTGTTAAGTTTATCTTTCAACCAGCAGAAGAAGGACCACCGCAAGGAGAAGAAGGTGGTGCTCTTTTAATGGTTAAAGAAGGGGTTATGAATAGTCCAAAAGTAGATGCTATATTTGGATTGCATATTAACTCTCAAACACCAGTTGGAACTATTCGTTATAAACCCGGCGGTACTATGGCTGCTGCTCAGCAATTTGTAATTAACGTAAAAGGAAAGCAATCTCATGGTTCACAACCATGGTCTGGTGTTGATCCAATATTAATTAGCGCAAAAATTATTGATGGTCTACAAACTATAATCAGTAGAGAAACCGATCTTACCAACGAAGCGGCAGTAATAACCGTAGGTAAAATTAAGAGTGGTGTACGTTTTAATATTATACCTGAATCTGCAGAAATGATCGGTACTATCAGAACTTTGGATTATGACATGAAAGACAAGCTTAATAAACGTATGGTTGAAATGGTAAGTGATATTGCCAAGGCTTACGGTGGTGAAGCTACATGCGTAATAACAGATGCTACAGACATTACTTATAACAACCCAGAATTAGTAGAACAAATGCTACCTACTATGAAAAGAGTTGCTGGTGAAAACAATGTACTATTTCAAAAGGCAGTAACAGGTGCTGAAGATTTCTCATATTTTCAACGTGAAGCCCCAGGTTTTTTCTTTTTCTTAGGAGGAATGACTCCTGGCACTACGGAATCATACCCACACCATACTCCTGACTTTTTAATTGATGATAGTGGTTTGCTTTTAGGAGTGCGCACACTCACAGAAATGAGTATAGATTATTTAAACAGTGACGAAACTCCACTTTTAGATATTAAACCAAAAGGATAATTTTGATGAATGATTTCTTTGATAATATTCCAAGTCCGCCATGGTGGACTTGGATTTTTTTGTTTCTTTTCTTAGTTGCTATCTGGGATATTTTTATTCAAAAAAGGCATACCATTAAGCATAACTTCCCTGTGGTTGGTCACTTACGCTATTGGCTAGAAAGCATTGGACCAGAAATGCGTCAATATTTTGTTGCCAATAATAGAGAAGAACTACCCTTTAATAGAATAGAGCGAGGATGGATCTATGCTTCTGCTAAAAAAGAAAATAATTACGAAGGTTTTGGTTCTGACCGAGATTTGTATGCGCACCAGCATATATTTATTAAAAATAGAATGATGGGCTTTGAAGTACCATCAGGACACCCTAATGCAGCGGAACCAACCTTCATTCCTTGTGCAAAAGTTATGGGCCATCACAACAATCGCAGAAAACCTTTTAGACCAGCAAGTGTCGTAAATGTTTCTGCTATGAGTTTTGGTTCCTTATCAGCTGCAGCTGTTGAAGCTATGAACAAGGGAGTTAAAAAAGCTGGAGCATATCACAATACTGGTGAAGGCGGACTATCTCCTTACCATAAACATGGCGGCGATATCGTTTTTCATTTTGGTACCGGTTATTTTGGTGTAAGAACCGAAGACGGTAACTTCTCTATGGAGAAAATGAAAAAACTAGTAGAAAACAATCCGTGTATAAAAGCAATTGAAATTAAATTATCTCAAGGAGCCAAACCTGGTAAAGGTGGTGTTTTACCTGGAGCAAAAATTACTCCAGAGCTTGCAGAAATTAGAGGTGTTGAAGTTGGTAAAGATGTACTTTCACCTGCTACCCACAAAGCATTTTCTAATGTTACAGAGTTAATGGCACTTATAGAAGACATTGCCAATGAAACAGGCTTGCCTGTAGGTATTAAAGGAGCCATTGGAAAATTGGATCAGTGGGAAGAATTGGCTGATATCATGTTAGCCACCGGAAAAGGACCAGATTTCATTACCGTAGATGGTGGTGAAGGTGGTACTGGTGCCGCCCCTCCATCATTTGCCGATCACGTTTCTTTACCATGGGTTTATGGTTTCTCTAGTCTTTACAGAGTTTTCTTAAATAGAAATCTTACAGACCGTATCGTTTTTATTGGTTCTGGTAAACTAGGCTTTCCTGCAAAAGCAGCAATGGCATTTGCAATGGGAGTTGATTGTATTAATGTTGCTAGAGAAGCTATGATGAGTATTGGTTGCATCCAAGCGCAAGTCTGTCACACTAATACATGCCCAACTGGAATTGCAACGCAAAGTAAATGGTTGCAAAACGGTATAAATATTCCATTAAAATCTGATAGATTAGCGCAATATTTCAACACTTTCAGAAAAGAATTTTTAGAAATTACGCATGCTGCCGGATATGAACACCCAAGTCAATTTACAATGGATGATGTTCAAGTAAACGTTGATGATAACGACTTAAATAAAAGTTTGGCTTCTACATATGGGTACAATAAAGCAAAAGTACCTTTTACAGGAGTTCAAGATTTAAAAGACTGTTCGTACCTTGGCGGTAAAATTTAGATTAACCTATTTAATGCATATAACTATGATACGATTTTTTTTATGTTCAGCAATTTTCTTTGTTGGTTTAAGCAATGTACAGGCTCAGAAGAAAAGTGAACTTATAGAACAGAATCAAGATTTAAAATATAAACTAGATTCTATTTCAAGAATGGTAAGCACTTCTCAACGAAATGAGAAATTAGCAAATCAGCGATCAGATGAATATCAATCTCAAGTAACAGAGCTACAAGACGCTAATGCTACATTGATGAAGAACCTAAATAGCTTCGCAGCATTGTCTAGTCAGAATTCCGAGAATATCAATAAAACGATGGATGCGCTAGAACGTAAAGAAAAACAACTGAAAGGGGTTACAGATGCTGTTGCTAGCAACGACTCTACTGCTGTAGTAATTTTGACCAATGCTAAACAAGTTTTAGGCGAAAATGCAAAAGTTGGTGTATCTGACGGTTCTGTTGTTATATCAGAGAAATTAGATTATTTTTTTACCGATGGTGTTGGAGTAAATCCTTCTAGTGAATCTAAAGGGTGGATTGAAAATGTAGCTAAGGTTGCAAATGCAAATCCTAAAAGTGTAATTACAATTGCTAGTTTAAATATTACCGGCGAAATGAACATTGCATTACAACAAGCCACCGCAATTGCCAGTATTCTTATAAAAGATTTTGGTGTAAATGGTGAACGAATTGTTGCAGTTGCACAAGATGGTGGCTTACGTGAATCGTTACAAATTAAGTTTCAACCAGATTATAAAGCTTTTTATGATATGGCCAAGGGAGATGTTAAAAATTAAATAAAGTGCATTTCATCGATAAAGCACTATACTAATTGAAAAATTTGGACGTTCTTATTTCATAATTAATAACTGATTAAAAAAATGAATTCCGACCAAATTTTTCAACTTTTCGCATATTTAATACCATCAGTAGTTACGGGTGCCATTGCCTTCTATTTTTTTAGAATGCACACTAATAATGAAGAAGGGCGAAGACGCTTTCTTTTACACAAAGATTCTCAAAAAGACACCTTACCTGTTCGTTTACAAGCCTATGAAAGAATGGCATTGTTTTTAGAACGAATTGCAATACCCAGCTTAGTCGTTCGTGTTGCACCACAATCTAATGATAAAGGAGCTTACGAGAATTTATTGATTAAAAGTATTGAAACCGAATTTGACCATAATCTTTCGCAACAAATTTACATGACGGACGAATGTTGGAACATTATTAAAGCGGCAAAAAGCGCGACAATTCAAATGATCAGAAAAGCTGCCATGAGCAATACTGAGACAGCAGATAAATTACGAGAAGATATTTTAAACGAAACCATGGATAAAACTTCACCATCGGCCACTGCCCTATCTTTTGTTAAAAAGGAGATTGGTGACTTATGGTAGAAAATTTAATAGGATACAACTTATTTAAATAAAAAAATGCTTTCAAATATGAAAGCATTTTTTGTATGCAGTAACATACGCTATTTTATAAGTTAAGACATATTACTCATTCTCATTTGGTTCTATTGGATTGGTTTCTTCATTTTTATTCTTGGCATATAAATACCCTCTTTTCCACCAAAGAGTCATTTTAGCCTTGTCGAATATCAAAGAATTAGTCGTTAATATTGTTGGTGTATAAAACAGGTTTATAATAGCATTCTTTTGATTGGCGACTAATTTCCCAATCCTGATATTTTGATATTCAATTCGATCCAAAATAAAACTCATCATAGTGGTAATCAGTTCAAATGGATTTCTTGATGCTACTCTGTTCAAATAATTGACCTCCGTATGTAAAACTACTACGTCTACTTCGGTAGCACCTCTTTTAATAGATTCCTCTATAGGTACAATACTACCTAAACCGCCATCAGCATATTCACAGCCATTTTTACGAACTAGACTCATAAAAGGTGTATAATTAGCTGATATCCAAATCCAATCACAAAAATCTTGGTAGGTGCAATCTTTTATAGACTTATACTCAACTTGATTTAAAGATAAGTTAGATACGGTAATTATAACATCAGAATCTCCGTTCTTAAGGGTCTCAAATTCTTCAATCGTTAAACTATTTTCTATTAGCTTTCTGAGGTTTTCACTTTCTCCAAATGTCTTTTTTCCTACCAGAAAATTTCTAAGCACATTCCAATGGTTTATAGAAATCTCTTCGTTGCCACGAATATTTTTCACTAGAAAAGGACAATTATTAAATATGCTTTTTTGATTAACATTAGAATAGATTTCTTTAATCTTATCTAATTTCCCCAAAGCCAAATGAGAAATTAAAAGACTTCCGGTAGAAGTACCAACAAAAATGTCATACTTTCTCCCCTCTTCTTGTATTAAGTATTGGGCAACACCACCTGCAAAGGCTCCTTTACTACCGCCACCAGAAATAACTAATGCTTTCATTTAAAATCTAATTTCGTTTTAAGATAACGTAAATCTGATGAATTTAGTTGTTTTGCTATCTTTTCAATTTCACTTTTCTGTTCTATATCTTCCAATAAAGAATTTAATAACTGTCTTGCAAAATTTCTGAATTGCCAAGAATGATGATTACTGGCTTTTATTAAATTAACCAGCGCTTCATTATTCATTGCCTTTATTTCAAATAAGTATTGAAACGCTGTTTGCCTAACTTCTGGATTATAAATAGCACTCGTATAACCTACAAGCTCCTGATGATAATAAATATGTTCAGTAGGATTATAATCAGGAGTAAACAATGCCAAGGTAAGCCACAACAGGCGTACATTTTTGTTGGGCAGCCCTATAATATCTTTCGTTTTCTCTAAGAAACTACTTCTATCATAATCAAAACTATTCCACAAATTATAAAGCATTATTTCATTAGTAATATAACTATCATCTAATAATAATGGCTCGACAAATTCTTTTGAAATTTCTGGAATCTCGCTCATTTTCTGAGCAGCATATTGGCGTATTCTTATATCATCACTTACAATTAAAGAAGAAAGTTCCAATTCAGGGATATCGCCTTTTAATTTAAATAATTCTAACTTCAACCGGGTAGTAAGTTCTGAATCCTTTAAAATATCAGAAAAAACAAAAGAGCTAGCATCATCATGTTTTAAATCATAGAGCATTCTAATTGAAGAGTTGTTTTTCTTCAAAAATTCTTTAGCAGTCTCTTTAGGAAAATCTTTCCCTTTCAACCAAACCTCCTCAAATTCATTCAAATCCTTCCCACTCACCTCTTCCATTTCATCAATGAAATCCGTAACAGTCACATTTTGATACTGATATTTATCTAAGTATGTTTTTATTCCCTCTTTAAACGTGGAGTCTCCTATTTCTTCTCTCAATACAGCTAAAGCCCAAGCCCCTTTTTCGTAAAAGGTAAGACTACTAGCCTTAGGGTTCAGCAAACTCTCCCCTTCTCCCTTTTCAGAAATATCATTTAATACTTTTGCTGTATCAAATAACTTCCAATAAAAATAATCGTCACCAAAAACTTCCTTTTCAGCCAAATAGGCATAATATGTAGCAAAACCCTCATGTAACCAATGGTGCTCGCTATTCTTTTCCGTCACCAAATTACCAAACCATTGATGCGCCAATTCATGCGCATTAATGTTTACATAATTTCTATCTATAAACGAAGTACAATCAATAACATAGGCATCAAAGAAAAAAGTAGCACTCGTATTTTCCATACCGGCATATAAAAAATCATGTACAGGTACCTGCTTATAATCTTGCCAAGGATACGCTACACCAATTTCATTTTCTAAAAAATCAAATATCTTTTTAGTGTATCTATACGTAGGTTCAACTTTTAAACTATCATTAGGGTAAAAGTAATTTTCAATTGTTACACCGCTTTCAGATTTCAAAACTTGTTTATTGTAATTGCCTATGGCGAACGCCAACAAATAACTACTCATTGGTTTTTTCATATCGAATAACCAAATAGCATCTTCCTCATCATTATCAGTTTTTAGAAGTAGATTACCATTCGCAATTACTTGATATTTTTTATCGGCTTCAATTGTAAGATCAAATTCTACCTTTTCTTCCATGTCATCAAAACTTGGAACCCAATGACTTGAATATTTCCCCTGACCTTGCGTCCATATTTGTTCATTGCCTTCTACATCATCATCCCAACCAATAAAATAGACCGTTTGTTTAGGCTTGGCTATATATTCTATAATCAGTTTATGAGATTCGCCCTCTTTAAATTTATATTTAATAGAAATTGTTTTTTCTGTGGCAGTAAAATCTATCTTTTTCCCATCAAGTTCTACTTTTGAAAAATCCATATTCTTTGCATCAAAAAATACGGAATCAACATTTTGTAACACATTAAAACGATAAATCACTCCGCCTTGAATCTTTTTCTCTTTAGGTAATGGACCTAAGTAAACCTTCGCTTTTATAAAATCTACTTTATCTTGATGTTGACCATAAGAACTGAAACAAAAACAAAGAATAAAGGCTAGAACTATTTTTTTCATGCAAATTAATAAGCTAGTAGAAAATCAAATTTAATACTTTAGTTTGTCCCAATTCTACCTATAGCCTATTTTAGTACCATGAACGCAAATTACTTGCAAACTCCAGTGGTATACTTAAAAGGTGTTGGTCCAAACCGGGCTGAAACCTTAAAGTCGGAATTAGGAATTGAAACCTATCAAGATTTGCTAAATCTTTTCCCAAATCGATATATAGATAAAACCCAATATTATAAAATAAGTCAATTACAGCGCAGCAGTGCCGATGTTCAAATAATTGGTAAAGTTGTTCATATAAAAACTGTAGAACAAAAAAAAGGCTCGCGCTTAGTTGCTCGTTTTAAAGATGATACAGGCGAAATTGAGCTAGTTTGGTTTCGTGGTCAAAAGTGGTTACGGGAAAATCTTAAACTAAACGTACCTTATGTAATTTTCGGAAAATGCAATTGGTACAACGGCACTTTTTCAATGCCACACCCAGAAATGGAACCTTTAAAAGAACATGAGCAAGGAACCAAGGTATATATGCAACCAGTATACCCATCTACAGAAAAGCTAAATAATAAAGGTGTTACCAACAAGGTCATCAGTAAAATGATGCAACAACTTTTTATAGATGTTAACGGTAAATTTTCTGAAAGCCTATCAGATAAACTACTATATGACCTTAAGCTCATAAGTAAGAGTGAAGCAATGTTCAATATTCATTTTCCTAAAAGTCAGGAATTATTGGCAAAAGCGCAATGGCGGTTAAAGTTTGAAGAACTCTTCTATATTCAACTTCAGCTCATTGGTAAAAATGTTTCCCGAAAGAAAAAAATTAAAGGATTTCCTTTTAATGAAGTTGGTGAATATTTTAAAGATTTTTATTCTAATAAATTGCCGTTTGAGCTTACTGGAGCACAAAAACGAGTAATAAAAGAAATTAGAGCCGACCTTGGCAGTAATGCACAAATGAACCGTCTTCTACAAGGTGATGTCGGTTCGGGCAAAACTATTGTTGCAGTAATGACGATGTTGTTAGCGATAGATAACGGATTTCAAGCCTGCCTAATGGCACCTACAGAAATTCTAGCTAATCAGCATTTCCAAGGCATATCTGAACTTTTAGAAGGTACAGAAATTACCTGCGCCCTGTTAACAGGTTCAGTAAAAAAATCGGCACGAAAACCAATTCATGAGCAATTAGAAAGCGGAGAATTAAATATTCTTATTGGCACCCACGCCCTTTTAGAAGATAAAGTAAAATACAAGAATTTAGGAATAGCCATTATTGATGAGCAGCACCGTTTTGGAGTTGCCCAACGTTCTAAATTATGGCACAAAAATGAGTTTCCGCCTCACATATTGGTAATGACGGCTACGCCAATACCTAGAACACTGGCCATGAGTTTATATGGTGATTTAGATATTTCGGTAATAGATGAATTGCCACCTGGTCGTAAACCCATTAAAACAGTTCACCGTTATGATGCCAATAGATTAAAGGTTTTTCGCTTTATACGTGATGAGATTGAAAAAGGGAGACAGATATATGTTGTATATCCTTTGATTCAAGAATCTGAAGCTATGGATTATAAAGACTTAATGGATGGCTATGAGAGCATTGCTCGTGATTTCCCTCAACCAAAATATCAAATTTCTATTGTGCACGGTCAAATGAAACCAGCGGACAAAGAATTTGAAATGAACAGATTCGTTCGTGGAGAAACACAAATAATGGTAGCCACCACAGTTATTGAAGTTGGTGTTAATGTACCAAATGCATCAGTTATGATTATTGAAAGTGCTGAACGTTTCGGTCTTTCTCAATTACATCAGTTACGTGGACGCGTTGGGCGTGGAGCAGACCAAAGTTTTTGTATACTAATGACAAGTCATAAATTATCCTCCGAAGCTAAAACTAGATTAGAAACTATGGTAGCTACAAATGACGGATTTGAAATTGCAGAAGTTGATCTAAAACTTCGCGGACCAGGAGATATTATGGGAACACAACAAAGCGGACTATTAAATTTAAAAATAGCAGATATTGTTAAAGATAACGACATCTTAAAATCGGCTCACTACCACGCATTACAATTGCTTAAAGAAGACCCTTCAATAAGTAAACCAGAGAATCTAATTATTAGACATATGTATGCCCAGTTGGTAAAGCATAAGAATATTTGGACTTATATTAGTTGATAATTTGAATGGGCAAAATAGGAATCTTTTGTTTATTTAAAATGTTACCTGCAAAATCAACTGTAAACACACCTTGTGATTTGAATTCTGCACCCAATTGATTCTCTACTCCTACAATAATTGTTTCAGTTTTAGCATCAACACTAAAGCATTTTATAAAGGGTCTCCAAGGTCCAATTTCATCATCTTCAAATTGAGTTGGCTCCTCACTAAACTGAATAATGGTAACTTGACCAGTTTTTAAATCTAAAACGACTGGAAGCGCTAGCTCTGCACTTGGGGCAGCAGGAGTAAAATATGAAATTACATTATTGTTAACAACTATCTGATCATACCTTTGATTGGTAAATCCTAGGTCTAAATAATTTGATTCTCCAGGTATACTTAATTCTTCAAAAGAGTTAGAATTCAAATTATATTTATAATTAAAATCTTGCCCGAAAAGATAACAATCTTTTGAGCTGTCTATTATTAAATTGTACCTGTCAGATTTAAGGTTAGAACTGTTTTCATTAATTTGTAAACTATCAAGATTAATTGACACTAATGAAACCTTACCTTCATTGATAAAAAAATCTGGAAGTCTTAAAAAGTAAACAATGTTCCCAATTAATTCAACCTGAAATTTTCCATACTCAGCTGATAAAAATCTACCAACATTGATTTCAGATTCTTGGTTAGTTTCAAAGTTTATAATTTTCAATTTATAGTCTATTGAATCATCGTTGCTATCATAGGTAGAATCATCTCTATATAGAAAATAAAATGAACGTTCATAATGCCAATAAGACCATTCATTAGTTGGTATATGAGGCATATTTATTTTTAAAATTTGATTGTTTTCAAAATCTTTATAGTGAAAAGAGTTATCAACATTAAAATTATTCTCCCTTAAGGTTATACCATACTCATTTGCAAAATAATCTCTATAGTCTAAAATATTTATGCCAGTCTCAGAAATTAAATTAGAGTAGCTATCTGGGTCATAATCATTATCATAATTCTCATATTCATATAATTCTTGGCTTTCTGCTCCTCCGTTTATATTTAAATCATAATATCTTCCAATAACTCTGTAACCTGAATCAGAACTTGAAGAATTATTTTCAAAATCATCTACACTATCCTTATCACAAGAAATAAATAAAATAGCTAATACTAGTATGGTCAGTTTTTTCATGTCAGAAATTTAGCACTAAAAAAAGAAGTATGAAATATGTTAAAACATACTTTAGATAAAAAGCCATTTTACCAATATCATTGGTTTAACAATACAGCAAAATATCACAACTTTATCGTTGAACATCGTAATTTTCAAGTATGTTAATTTCCACGAGACCCTTGTTTTTAATAGATTTGTTGTACTTACATTAGAAAGAATATGAGCGCAACTAAAACATTATTTGACAAAGTGTGGGATTCCCACGTAGTACATAAAATACAAGATGGTCCAGATGTTCTGTTTATTGACAGACACATGGTACACGAAGTAACTAGTCCTGTTGCTTTTCTAGGTATTAAGAATAGAAATATTCCAGTAATGCACCCAGAGAAAACATTTGCAACAGCTGACCATAATACACCAACTATAAACCAACATTTACCAGTTGCTGACCCACTTTCGGCAAACCAATTGAGAATGTTAGAAGAGAATGCCAATGAATATGGTATTTCTTATTGGGGATTAGGTCATGCAAAAAACGGTATTGTACACGTTGTAGGTCCTGAATATGGTATTACCCAGCCAGGTGCTACTATTGTTTGTGGAGATTCACATACATCTACACACGGTGCTTTTGGAGCAATTGCTTTTGGTATTGGTACTTCTGAAGTTGAAATGGTTTTGGCTACACAATGTATTATGCAGCCTAAGCCTAAGAGAATGCGTATTAATATCAATGGTAAAATGAGCAAAGGGGTTACACCTAAAGATGTTGCTTTATTTATCATTTCTCAATTAACTACTTCTGGTGCAACTGGATATTTTGTAGAATATGCCGGTGAGATTTTTAGAGACATGAGTATGGAGGGTCGTATGACCGTTTGTAACTTAAGTATAGAAATGGGTGCCCGTGGTGGTATGATAGCTCCTGACGAGAAAACATTTGAATACGTAAAAGATCGCGAGTTTACACCAAAAGGTGCAGATTGGGATAAGGCAATGTCATATTGGGAAACTTTATACACAGATGAAGATGCCATTTTCGATAAAGAATTAACTTTTGATGGTTCACTTATTGAACCAATGATTACATATGGTACCAACCCAGGTATGGGTATGGGAATTTCAAATGATATTCCTATGGCGAATGCCGTACAAGGTGGCGCCACTACCTATCAGAAATCATTGAAATATATGGATTTCAATGAAGGGGATAGCATGATGGGCAAATCAATTGATTTTGTATTCCTTGGAAGTTGTACTAATGGTCGAATAGAAGATTTTAGAGCCTTTGCCTCTATCGTAAAAGGTAGAAAGAAAGCTGCTAATGTTACTGCTTGGTTAGTACCTGGTTCACATAAAGTAGAATCGGCAATTAAGGAAGAAGGTATACTTGATATTTTAACTGAAGCCGGATTTGAATTACGTGAACCTGGTTGTTCTGCTTGTTTAGCAATGAACGATGATAAAGTTCCTGCCGGTAAATTAGCCGTAAGTACTTCCAATAGAAACTTTGAAGGAAGACAAGGTCCCGGTTCAAGAACTTTATTAGCAAGTCCGTTAGTTGCTGCTGCAGCTGCTGTAACTGGTAAAGTAACCGACCCAAGAGAATTAATGGTTGAGCTTGTATAACAAGTTTTCCCTTAGCTATAAGCCTTAAGCTTAAAGCATAACAATAATGATAATAATACAAGCTAATGGTTAAAAGCCAGAAGCGAAAAGCTATAAAAAATGGCATACGATAAATTCGACATATTAACTTCAACTGCGGTTCCTTTACCAATAGAGAACGTAGATACAGATCAAATAATTCCTGCACGATTTTTAAAAGCAACTGAGCGTGTTGGTTTTGGAGATAACTTATTTAGAGATTGGCGTTACAACCAAGACAATACCTTAAAAGAAGACTTTGTACTGAATCAAGATAAATTCAGTGGTAAGATTTTAGTAGGTGGTAAAAACTTTGGATCAGGATCTTCTCGTGAGCATGCTGCTTGGGCAGTTTATGATTACGGATTTAGATGTGTTGTATCTAGTTTCTTTGCTGATATTTTTAGAGGTAACTGTTTAAACATAGGTGTTTTGCCTGTACAAGTAAGCGCTGATTTTTTACAGAAAATTTTTGACGCTACAGAAGCTGACCCATCCACCGAATTAGAAATTAATCTAACTGAACAGAAGATTACTTTGCTATCAACAGGTGAAAGTGAATCTTTTGATATCAACGATTACAAGAAAAATAACATGCTAAACGGTTTTGATGATATCGATTATTTATTGAACATCAAAAAAGACATTGAGACTTTCGCTGAAAATACACCATTATAATCCAAGTTTTCATTTAACGTAAGAACACTAATGAAAAGAAAATTGGAAATAATGGATACCACCCTTAGGGATGGTGAACAAACATCAGGTGTATCCTTTTCTGCATCCGAAAAACTCACTTTGGCAAAACTTCTATTAGATGAACTTAAAGTTGATCGTATAGAAATAGCATCGGCTCGCGTCTCTGACGGCGAGCTTGAAGCCGTTCAAAAAATTACGGAATGGGCTGCAACCAAAGGATATCTTGAGCGTGTAGAGGTTCTTACGTTTGTTGACGGTGGAATTTCTTTAGATTGGATGGAAGAATCTGGAGCCATTTCGCAAAACCTGTTGACTAAAGGTTCTTTAAATCATTTAGAGCATCAGTTAAAGAAAACTCCAAAACAACACTTTTCTGAAATTGCTGAAATTTTTAGTCAAGCTACAGAACGCGGTATAATTAACAATGTTTATTTAGAGGATTGGAGTAACGGGATGCGTAATTCAAAAGCATATGTTTTTGAATTTTTAGAATTCTTATCTACCCAAAATGTAAAAAGGATTTTATTACCTGACACATTAGGTATACTTACGCATACAGAAACGTATGCATACCTTTCTGAAATAGTACAAAAATTCCCGAAATTACATTTTGATTTTCACGGACATAATGATTATGACTTAGGGGTAGCCAATATTATGGAAGCTGTAAAAGCAGGTTGTCATGGTCTACACCTTACTGTAAACGGTATGGGTGAAAGAGCGGGTAATGCACCTATGGCAAGTGCCGTAGCCGTTATAAATGACTTTCTACCAGAAGTGGAAATCAATGTAAACGAGACATCTCTGTATAAGGTAAGTAAGTTGGTTTCTGCCTTTACAGGTTTTAGTATACCTGCCAACAAACCCATAGTTGGTGACAATGTATTTACCCAAACTGCCGGTATTCATGCCGATGGTGATAGTAAAAAGAACTTATATTTTAGCGACCTAATGCCCGAACGTTTTGGAAGAAAACGTAAGTATGCCTTAGGGAAAATGTCAGGTAAAGCTAATATTCAGAAAAATCTGCAAGAACTTGGCTTAACTTTAAATAATGAAGAATTAAAAAAAGTTACAGCTCGTATTATAGAATTAGGTGATAAAAAGGAACGTGTTACAAAAGACGACCTCCCATTTATTATTTCTGATGTGTTAGATACTGCTGATTATAAGCAAAAAGTATTTGTGAAATCTTACGTTCTTACCCATGCCATGGGATTAATGCCTTCCACTACCCTATCTGTAGAGGTAGATGGTAAAACATATGAAGCACATGCTCAAGGTGACGGACAGTATGATGCTTTTATGAATGCATTAAAAAAAGTGTACATCGCAAAGAAAAAAGCATTACCAAAACTAACGGATTATGCTGTTAGAATACCACCCGGAAGTACATCTGATGCTCTTTGTGAAACGGTTATTACTTGGGAACTGGATGGAAAAGAATTTACCTCTAGAGGGCTAGATTCCGACCAAACTGTAAGCGCTATAAAAGCGACTGAGAAAATGTTGAATATAATTTAAACAATTGCTATATGCCTCATGATAATGAGATATTAGCAACATAGAAACAAATAGAATGAAATTAAATATTGCCTTATTAGCCGGTGATGGTATCGGTCCTGAAGTTATTGACCAAGCAGTAAAAGTATGTGATGCCATTGCTAAAAAGTACGAACATCATATTACTTGGAAGCCTGCTCTTACGGGTGCCGCTGCAATTGATGCCGTCGGAGAACCTTACCCAGATGAAACACATGAAATTTGTGCAAATGCCGATGCTGTACTTTTTGGAGCTATAGGTCATCCACGTTTTGATAATGATCCTTCTGCAAAAGTTCGTCCAGAACAAGGATTATTGAAAATGAGACAAAAATTAGGTTTGTTCGCTAATGTTAGACCTACATTCACTTTTCCTTCGCTTATAGATAAATCTCCTTTAAAAAGAGATCGTATTGAAGGTACCGATTTAATTATTTTAAGAGAGTTAACAGGTGGTATCTATTTTGGCGAACGCGGAAGAAAAGATGATGGCAATACGGCTTTCGACACAATGACCTACCAACGTTTTGAAATAGAAAGATTAGCTAAAAAAGGCTTTGAATTTGCAATGAAACGTTCTAAAAAATTATGTTGTGTTGATAAAGCAAACGTTTTAGAATCTTCTAGACTTTGGAGAGAAACGGTACAGGCGATGGAAAAAGATTATCCAGAAGTAGAGGTTTCTTATGAATTTATTGACGCAGTTGCTATGCGTTTAATTCAGTGGCCTAAAGGATATGATGTAATCATTACTGCAAACTTATTCGGAGATATATTAACCGATGAGGCATCTGTAATTGCAGGTTCTATGGGACTAATGCCTTCTTCTTCTGTAGGAAGCAAAGTATCTTTATACGAGCCAATACACGGTTCATACCCACAAGCAGCAGGTAAAGACATCGCTAATCCATTAGCTACCGTTCTATCTGCAGCTATGCTTTTCGAGGACATGAACATGACCCAAGAAGCAGGAGAAATCAGAAGAGTAGTAAACAAATCATTAGCGGAAGGTTACGTTACCGAAGACCTAGCAGATGGTGGTAAAAGCTATAAGACTAGTGAAGTTGGTGATTGGTTGGCCAGCAATATCTAAAACCCATACTAAAGTAAAAAGCCCTTTAATCATAGATTAAAGGGCTTTTTTATATCTGAAATTCTCAATAGCATAATGTTTACATAGCTACTATATACTAGTTGCTATTTCAAGTTCTTGCTCGTAAATACTTTTAACAATCGCTCTTAAATCTGGAATTACTGTTTTTACCAATTTAGAAGGACCATTGATCAGAACACAAATACCTAAATCAGAATCAGGAAAAAGTGCAATTTCATTTCTATAATTATTTACACTACCTCCGTGATGCCAGATAGTTTCTTCTAATGCTTTCTGATTATCTTTCAAAGTATGTATTCTCCAACCGAATCCGTATGAAGATTTCACATGACCAGGCCATTTTTGATAATACTTACTATGCCCCTTTAATTCTATAAAAGGTTTAAAAGCTTGAGCCATGGCATCTTTAGACATCACTTCTGGGTTATGACCTAAAAGAAATCTCATCCATTTAGCCATATCCATAGAGTTGGCATTTATACCGCCCGCAGCAATGGCATTATAATAATTATCTCTTGGTAATACAGTTATCCATCTATTTCCTCTTTTAATATGAGGTAAAGCAATATTCTCTGTGTTTATTAATGTTTTATGATCCATAGAAACAGAATTCATTCCTAATGGCTCAAAAAATTTATCATTCAATAAAGTCTGAATATTTTTCCCAGTAGCCTTCAACATCACTTCTTGAGAAACTGAAAACATGGCATTTTGGTAACTGTATTGAGAACCAGGCGTACTAATAGGATTTACTTTATTGAATTTCTCACTTATAGATGACATATCAAGACCAGCTTCTACCAAATCTGTATAACTATGATAAGGTGTACCTGTAGTATGAGAAAGTAAATGTGCTATTTCAATTTTTTGAGTATTCTGATTATCACCAAAATGAAAATTGGGTAAATAATCAGCTACTTTATCATCTAAGTGTAATTTGCCTTCACTTTCTAAGTTAGCCGCAAGAACTCCAGTAAAACCTTTCGAAATAGAACCTAATCTAAACAAGGTTTCACCATCTACGTTTTCAGTACCATTAAAACTTCTTTTTCCATATCCATCGGATAGAATAACAGAATCACCACTTACGATGCTTACACCAGCACCAACAATATCTCCAGATTTTATTGCCTTATTAAAATAGCTGGTTAAAGCTTCATTTAAAGCTTTTTGCCGTATGTTATATAGTTTAATTTCCCTTTTCTCCGCAAGAGTTTTAACAGGGTTAGGATCAGAGATAATCACCTTAGAATGTTCTGGCTTAAAAGAGGAAGCCGTTAGGACAAAAAGTAGTAGAACCATTATAATGGCTCCAAAAAATAGTTTGGTACGTGACACAGCTATGTAGGTTTTGGTTAACTAAGAACGGGATAAAAGGAATAAAATTACCGACGAACTACGTAATTTATAAAATTTAACATCAAAACCACTTGATTCTAAAGAAATAAGAAAAAATAAAAACTATCAGTAAACATTTTTTATTGAGCATAAAAAAAAGGAACTTATAATATAAGTTCCTTTCTGATTTATTGAAAAATTACAGACTAGCAGCTCATCGCCATTTTTCTATATTTTATTTCTTTTCTCCTTCTAACAATTAAAATAGATACTGCTATGGCAACACCAGAAAAAGCAAGCATTGCTCCAACTAAACTAGAGTAAATAATACCGTAGCCAAATGCAATTGGCAATCCGGCCAAATAAGCGCCAGAAGCATTACCCATATTAAAGGCACTTTGATTCATAGAAGAACCCAACATTTCGGAACCTTTAGATGTATTGATTATGGCCATTTGAATGGGGGTTGCAACGGTAAAGGATATAGCTCCTATCACAAAGGTCAATATCATTAATAAATACGGATTGGATGCTATCACCATATTTAGTAATAGAATACCGCACATTACGGATAAACTAATGATTACCGCTTTCAAAGGAGAAAACAGTTCTGCCATCTTCGCACCTAAAAAATTACCTACTACCATACCTAAACCAGCCAACATCATAGCATAGCCAACAAAATGGTTTGGCAACCCCGCAACATCCGTAATTAACGGAGCTACATAACTGTACCATGCAAAGAAACCTCCTGTACCAATGGTAGTCAAAGCAATTAATGCCCAAAGTTCAGTATTTTTCAATCCTTGAGAAACACTTATTTTCTCTTCGGTCTCATCAACTTCAATTTTTGGCATCCAAAGGTAAATGCTTCCTAAAGCCAATAAACCAACAAAACCTACCAAGTAAAAAGAAACACTCCAGCTAAACTGTTGTCCTAAATAGGTACCAATAGGTACTCCAATAACATTGGCTACCGTTAGACCTGAAAACATTATTGAAATCGCTTGAGCCCCTTTTCCTTTTTTAGCCAATTTTGTAGCAACAACAGCTCCAATACCAAAAAAGGCACCGTGAGGTATTCCAGATAAAAATCTCATGAACAACAAGCTCGTATAGCCCGTTGCTAGTCCAGACAAAGTATTAAATACCGTAAACCATATCATTAAAAGGAACAGCATTTTTTTAGGTGTAAGCTTAGAACCTAAACCTGTTAACAATGGAGCCCCCACTACTACCCCCAACGCATATGCCGCAATAAAGTGACCTGCCTGGGGAATGGTTATACCCAATGACCCAGAAACTTCGGTCAAAATTCCCATGATAACAAACTCGGTAAGTCCTATTCCAAAACCACCAATTGCCAAGGCAAATAGTGCTTTCTTATTTGATTTTATAGTATCCATAACTTATAAATTTTAAGTTCAACATATACACTATAGGTTCTCAATCAATTTTAAAAAGGCAAAGTTAAAACCATAATACCGGTTAAAACACGCATTAATTACCATATTTATGTTAATAATTAACCTTCTAAAATATCTCCTAATCGCTAATTTTCGCAATTCAGGATAACAATTCAACAATTGGGAAAACCAATTTATTTAAACTTTCATTTACGATTCATATTTGTGATATCAATCAAAAATAAAATCAACAATGAAGACGCTATTATTCTTATTAATTACATTTTTCTCTATTAATTTATTCTCGCAATCAACTGTATCTGGTAAAGTAACCGACTCTAAAGGTTTGCCAATTATGGGTGCAAGTGTATATTTAGAAGGTACTTATGACGGTACGGCAACCAGTGAGGATGGACTATTCTCTTTTGAAACCGATGAACAAGGTGAGCAGACATTACTAGTGTCTTCTATTTCCTTTGAAACTTATTCAAAATCATCCGATATTACCAATTTCAAGAATGTCACCATCAAATTAAAAGATGATGTAAATACCTTGGATGCCGTAACCGTAAACGCAGGAACTTTCAATGCAGGTGACAATGCAAAAGTTACCGCTCTTAAACCTTTGGACATTGTAACAACAGCAGGTGCTCTTGGTGATTTTGTAGGCGCACTGCAAACCTTACCAGGCACTTCTAACGTTGCTGAAGATGGCAGATTATTCGTTAGAGGTGGTGATGCAGAAGAAACACAAATTTTCGTAGATGGCATGCGTGTATTTACACCCTACTCCCCTTCTGCCAACAATATTCCGTCAAGAGGTAGATTGTCTCCTTTCTTATTTAAAGGAATAACTTTTTCAACTGGAGGTTACTCGGCCGAATACGGGCAAGCATTATCAAGTGTTCTACTTTTAAATAGTATAAGTGAACCACAAGAAGAGAAAACAGAAATTTCTATAATGACCGTTGGGCTTGGGTTAGGTAATACTCAAAAATGGAAAAAAAGCTCGCTTAGTTTAAATACATCTTACATTAATTTAGCACCATATCAAAAACTGTATCCTGATAATAATGAATGGCATAAGCCTATAGAATCTGTAGGTGGTGAAGCCGTCTATAGGTATAAATTCAATAACGACGGTTTACTAAAAGTTTATGGTGCATATAGTTCCGTAAATTTCGATTTAACACAAGAAGATATCAATGTGGCAGATGGTATACGTTTCGGGTTAAAGAATAGAAATCTTTACATCAACTCATCTTACCAAGATTTCTTAGAAAAAGACTGGAGCATAGCTACAGGTGTTAGTTTTGCCAATGACCGTTCTGAAATAAAATATAATGATGCTGATATTACAGATATTGAAAACTCGGCACATCTAAAAATCGCATTTAAAAAATTCTTTTCTAGTCGCTACAAACTCAACTTTGGAGCAGAATATTTCGTCACTAACTTTACAGAAAACTATCAAGATACTAGCTTTGAAAACGACTATGAGTTTGACAATAATCTTTTCAGCAGTTTTGTTGAGGCTGATATTTTCTTCTCTAAAAAACTAGCTACCAAGATTGGTATAAGAGGTGAATATTCTGAGCTACTACAGGAGTTTAATCTATCACCAAGACTTTCATTAGCCTATAAGGCTGGTGCAAACTCCCAATTCTCATTGGCATACGGGGAGTTTTTTCAAAATCCGAAGAACGATTACTTAAAGTATAATTCTGATTTTACAGCCGAAAACACAACCCATTATATTGCGAACTATCAATATGTAAAAAACAAACAGATATTCAGGGCCGAAGCATATTACAAAAATTACGGAGACTTAGTAAAGTATGATACTCCGTTCGCGCTGCCAACATCTACCTATAATAGTAATGGAAGTGGATATGCTAAAGGATTGGATATATTCTGGAGAGATAATAAATCAATAAAAAATACAGAGTACTGGATGTCTTACTCTTACTTGGATACTGAAAGGGAATATCAAAATTATCTAACATCGGCTACTCCGGAATTTGCATCAAAACATAATGCATCTTTAGTGGTTAAACGCTGGATTGAAGATTGGAAAAGTCAAATAGGTCTCAGCTACAATTATGCTTCGGGTCGCAACTATACAGACCCAAATAAAGGAGGATTCTTAACGGAACAAGCAAAAAGCTTTAATTCGCTAAATGCCAACTATGCTTATTTAATTAGTCCGCAGAAAATATTATATCTATCTGTAAGTAACGTATTAGGAACTAAAAATGTAAACGGATATCAATACGCAAACCAAACCAATACAGATGGAGTGTTCGATAGAAGAACAATTACGCCTGCAGCAGACCGCTTCTTTTTCATTGGTTTCTTTTGGACGATAAGCGACAACAAAGATGACAATCAACTTGATAACCTTTAGAAATTACAATTCACTACAAAGAACCAACAACTGGGTCATCTATTTTATCAAAACCTATGGAATAGAAAGATATTTGAACAACAATAAATAACATTAAAAAACTATACATCATGAAATCAGTACTATTAATTGCTACACTAATTTTCACATTTAGCTTAAGTGCCCAAACACCTTATGAAAAAGGGATGAATGAAGCATTTGCATTATGGGAGCAACAAAAGAACACAGAAGCCGTACAACTGTTTGAAAGAATAGCATCTGCAGAAACCGATAATTGGCTACCTTCTTACTATGCCGGACTAATAGAAATCGTAAGTAGTTTTGGTTTAAAGGACGAAGCTTTATTGACATCGAAACTAACTAGAGCAAAAGGTTTTTTAGATAACGCAGCCTCTATCTCAGAGAACAATCCGGAAATATTAGTTTCTTATGCGTTATTAAATACAGCATACATTGCTTTTGACGGTCAAAAATATGGTATGAGCTTATCTGGAGAAAACGTAGCTCTTTATAAAAAAGCAGCATCTATTGCACCTAACAATCCAAGAGTTTTATTAAGCAAAACAGAATGGGATATGGGATCGGCAAAATTCTTTGGAAAATCAATAGCCTCGTATTGCAAAGATATTGATCAAGCAATTCTATTATTTGAAAAAGAAGAACAGACCATACCTTTTTACCCATATTCTGGTTTAGAAAGAGCGAAGGAAATTAGCAGTAGTTGTAAAAAAGAAACCTCCCCTAATTAATTAGGAGAGGTTTTTATTGAAGTCTTAACTTAAGACTTTTATAAAATATAGTCTGTACTCACAAAATTGGAAAGTTTAGCTTCCAATAAATGTTGAATAATATCTGTATTTAATTCATTGTCTTTAAATGCAACAAATGTTCTAATAGAGAACGAACGTAATGCATCATGTACACTTAATGTAGCTTGAGCAGAATCTTTTCTTCCCGTAAACGGATAAACATCAGGTCCTCTTTGACATGAACTGTTAAGATTAACACGACATACTAGATTCACTAAAGTATCAATTAATGGAGAAAGGGCATAAACGTCTTTTCCGAACAAACTTACTTGTTGACCATAATTGCTTTCGGCCATATCATCTAAAGGTTCTTCTATATCAGAAAAAGGTACAATAGGTATAATAGGTCCAAATTGCTCTTCTTGATAAACGCGCATGTCTTTAGTAACAGGGTAAAGAACAGCTGGCCAGATATAATTATCAAAACGTTTACCGCCTTTTTTATTTAAAACTTTAGCTCCTTTAGATACCGCATCATCAATCAATTCTTGAATATAATCTGGTTTTCCCAGTTCTGGTAATGGAGTTAGTTTAACACCATTTTCCCAAGGATTTCCAAACTTAAGTTCATCAACTTTCTTAGCAAAGTCCTCATTGAACTTAGAACTGATATCTTCATGAACATAAACTACTTTCAATGCTGTACAACGTTGGCCATTAAATGATAAAGTACCTGCCAAGCATTCATTTATAGTTAAATCTAAATCAGCATCTGGTAAAATAATTGCAGGGTTCTTAGCTTCTAAACCTAAAACCAATCGCAATCTATTACTTTTAGGGTGCTGCTCTTGTAAGGCATTTGCAGATTTGCTGTTACCTATCAATGCCAAAACATCCACTTTACCTGTTTGCATAATTGGTGCGGCAACAGTTCTACCACGACCAAAAAGTACATTTACTACCCCTTTAGGAAAACTTGTTTGAAAAGCTTCTAATAGCGGAGTAATTAATAAAACACCATGTTTTGCCGGTTTAAAAATTGTTGTATTCCCCATAATAATAGCGGGAATCAATAAAGCAAATGTCTCATTTAACGGATAGTTATATGGTCCAAGGCACAAAACAACACCTAGCGGTCCTCTTTTGATATGCGCATAAACTCCATCGTTCTTTGTAAATTTAGCTGCATCACGATCCAATTGTTTATAATCTTCAATAGTATCTTCAATATACTCAACCGTACGGTCAAATTCTTTTTGTGAATCTGGTAATGATTTACCTATTTCCCACATCAATAATTTTACAACCTCGTCACGCTTAATTTTCATCTTTTTAACGAAAACCTCCATACACTCAATACGGTCCTTAACGTGCATGGTTGGCCAAACCCCTTTTCCTTTGTCATATGCCTTTAAAGCGCCATTTAATGCATCTAAAGCCTCTGCTTCTTGTAAATCTGGTATACTACCTAACAATGTAGGCTTGTATTCTTTTGTTGATGAAATAGTAGAATATACCTCTGTAGTATCTCCTTTCCATTCTTTTAATTCTCCGTTAACCAAATAATGTTTTTGGTCTATAGTTGATGTAATCTGAAACTCTTCTGGAATCTTTATATCGCTCATTTCTTATTTTCTATTTATACTATGATAGATGATATTTTATTGATCGAGCTCTAATTATTTAGGGTAATTAAAACTTACTCATACTAAAAGTAGTTTAAACCAAATATTCAAACAAATCTGGTTTATCATTTATATAATCTCCGTAAAAATTGTTAGTTTTCATTCTATCAATTAATGGCTGTAAGTCTTCAGGATGCTTAAGTTCAATACCCACAACAGCAGGTGCATTTTCCCTACTAGATTTCTTAGAATACTCAAAATGGGTAATATCATCCGTTGGTCCTAAAATATCTACTACAAACTCTTTTAATGCTCCTGGTCTTTGAGGGAATCTAATAATGAAATAATGTTTTAGTTTACCATATAAAAGAGCTCTCTCTTTAATTTCCGCAGTTCTGGTTATATCATTATTACTACCACCAATAATACAAACTACATTTTTACCTTCTATCTCATTTTTATAATCATCTAACACCGCAATGGACAGTGCTCCCGCTGGCTCAACCACAATGGCATCTCTATTATAAAGATCAAGAATAGTCTGGCAAACCTTGCCCTCATCAACAGTAACCATACTATCGAGATAATAATTACAAATAGGGTATGTTAGATCACCTACTCTTTTTACCGCGGCTCCATCAATAAATTTATCAATATTATCAAGAGCTACCACTTCGCCAGAATCCATAGCCGTTTTCATAGAAGGAGCCCCCTTTGGCTCCACTCCTATTATCTTAGTATTTGGTGAAAGTTGACTAAAAACACTAATAAGTCCAGATGCTAGACCACCGCCACCAATACAAACAAAAAGATAATCTATTGGTGTTTTAGATTGTGTTATTAATTCTAGACCAACTGTGGCTTGACCTTCAATTATTTTAGGATCATCAAAAGGATGTACGAAAATACTACCAGTTTTAGCACCAAAAGCACTAGCAGCTTGTGAAGCATCATCAAATGTATCTCCTTCCAAAACAATCTCTACCCACTCGCCACCAAACAATTTTGTTTGTTCTACCTTTTGCTTAGGCGTAACAGATGGCATATAAATAGTTCCTTTTATTTTTAAATGGAAACATGCAAATGCAACACCTTGCGCATGATTACCTGCACTGGCACAAATAATTCCCTTAGCTCTATCTTCTTCCGATAAAGAGCTTATTTTATTAAAGGCACCTCTAATTTTATAAGATCTAACACGTTGTAAATCTTCTCGCTTTAATCGAACCTCACAATTAAATTGCTTTGACAATCTAATGCTTTCCGTTAGCGGAGTTACATCCGATATTTCGGAAATAACCTGAGCCGCTTCTATAACATCATCTAACTCTGGAAAATATGCTGGTTTTGTCCCTCTCATATTATTTATTTAATGCTCTTGGGAATTTTTTAGTTGGTATAAAACCTAAATTGTCCGCTTAAGAACAGTTCAGTAAAGTATTACCAATCAATAATGATCAGCAACTTCTAGAATGCACCTAACCGGACAATCGGTATAACTATAAAAATTATAAATCTATACGATAGGCTTCATAGCAGTCATAGACTCACGTAAACGTGTACCTACAATTTCCACCGGATGCGTACGTAACGCCTTATTTATTGCTATTAATTGTGCATTATCTACATCATTATCAATATCGCCAGAGAAGTTTGTCCCAATTACGTCAGTATCAATACCCTTCATGAAATCAGTTAATAATGGCTTACACGCATGATCAAATAAATAACAACCATATTCAGCTGTATCAGAAATAACACGGTTCATTTCAAACAATTTCTTACGAGCGATCGTGTTTGCAATTAATGGAGTTTCGTGTAATGACTCATAGTAAGCAGATTCTGCAATAATACCAGACTCAGTCATTGCCTCAAAAGCCAATTCAACACCAGCTCTAACCATAGCTACCATTAAAACTCCGTTGTCATAAAACTCTTGCTCAGTAATTTCTTGACTACCTGCAGGTGTTTTCTCGAAAGCAGTTTCACCTGTTGCAGCTCTCCACGTTAATAAGTTCTTATCATCATTAGCCCAATCTTCCATCATTGTTTTAGAAAAATGACCAGTCATGATATCATCCATATGCTTTTGAAACAATGGACGCATAATATCTTTTAATTCTTCCGAAAGTTCAAATGCCTTCACTTTTGAAGGATTTGAAAGACGATCCATCATGTGAGTGATTCCACCATATTTCATACCCTCAGTAATAGTTTCCCATCCGTACTGTATCAATTTAGAAGCATAACCTGCATCAATTCCTTTTTCAATCATTTTATCGAAACAAAGAATAGAACCCGTTTGTAACAAACCACAAAGAATAGTCTGCTCTCCCATTAAATCTGATTTTACTTCAGCAACAAAAGAAGACATCAACACACCTGCTCTATCGCCACCAGTACCAACAGCATAAGCTTTCGCTTGTTCCAATCCTTTACCTTGAGGGTCATTGTTTGGGTGAACCGCAATTAATGTAGGTACACCAAAACCTCTTTTATATTCTTCACGTACTTCTGATCCCGGACATTTTGGTGCAACCATAATAACCGTAATATCTTCACGAATTTGCATACCTTCTTCAACGATATTAAAACCGTGTGAGTAAGAAAGTGTAGCACCTTTTTTCATCAATGGCATAACCGCACCAACAACAGCAGTATGCTGCTTATCTGGCGTAAGGTTAATTACTACATCGGCAGTAGGAATCAACTCTTCATAGGTACCTACTGTAAATCCGTTTTCAGAGGCATTTACAAAAGATTGTCTTTTTTCTTTTATTGCAGCATCACGTAGTGTATAAGAAATATCCAAGCCAGAATCTCTCATGTTCAAACCTTGGTTTAAACCTTGTGCTCCACAACCTACGATTACAATTTTTTTACCTTTTAAAGCATTTACGCCATCTGCAAACTCAGACGAATCCATGAAACGACATTTTCCAAGTTGCGTTAATTTATCTCTTAATGATAGCGTATTAAAATAATTGGCCATTTTGTATTTACTTTATTTGATTATTGATATAATTCGTTATTAAAATTCTTTAAGTATCGCAGAAATTTTCATTTCATCTTTGGTTACTGAAATTCGACCAGAACGTACAAACTGCATAATGCCGTATGGTTTTAGCTGATCGTGCATTTCATCAATCTCATTTCTTCTTCCGCTTTTAGCAATTACAAAAAAGTCTCTTGAAACAGTGACTATTTGAGCATTGTTATCTTTTATGATATTCTGTATTTGACGTTCGTCAAATAACAGACCAGAAGCAATTTTAAACAAAGCCGATTCTTGATAAATAGTTTCTTCATCGGTATGATAATATGCCTTTATAACCTCTATTTGTTTTTCTATTTGTCCGACAATATTATGCACCCACTTTTCTGTAGTATGTGCTACTATCGTAAATTTAGATACATCGTCAATTTCTGACTTAGATACATTTAAACTTTCAATATTTATGTGTCTCTTTAAAAATATACCTGAAATCCTGTTCAGTAATCCAACATTATTTTCTGAATATACTGATATTGTAAACCATTGATTTTCCATAAGCTTTCATTACCTACTCCTTTTTAAAAAGGATTTTATGGTGTCATTATAATTATTCTATACTATTTCTTAACGGCCATTATTAAGCCTGTAGACCAATTCATTTTGGTCAATTGTAAATCTTCACGTTGTTCTAAATACGCTGTAAGAACTATCACATTATCCTCATGACCTTCTGGCCAATTAGGTTGCTTTGTCATATCATCGATAATGTAAAATCCACCAACCTGAAGTAAATCTAAAACCTCATCAATTACACTATACTTACCTGGCCAAGCATCTGCAAAAATCAAATCAAATTTAGAACCTGAATATTCTTTTATCCAATCAGTACCATCTTTGCAAATAACCTCAACCCTATCATCATCACCAAAATAACTAGAAGCAATTGAAATTAACGCTGGGTCATTATCAACGGATATTAATTTAGAATCAGCATCCATACCTTCTATCATCCAAGAAAGGCTAAGACCAATACCAGTCCCTATTTCTAAGAATCTACCATTTGGTTTAGAGGCTATTAAGGTTTTGAGAAAGCTACCAACGTACAAGTCTGAGGGCATGGTAAATCCGATTTCTTCAGATTTACGAGTAATCTCCGTGTGTATTTTTGGAATGTCTTGTATGTTAGTATCGTTCATGAGATTATTCTTTTCTCTTATTATTTCAATCTAACATCAGAAACCGAAGCTCCAGAAGGTATCATAGGAAATACGTTATCTTCTTGTTCAACCTTTACTTCTAAGAAATATGGTTCTTTAGAAGCCATCATTTCCTGAATTGTAGATTTTAAATCTTTACGTTCAGAAATTCGTTTTGCTTCTATGCTATACCCTTCTGCAATTTTTACAAAATCTGGATTAACCATAACCGTTGAAGCATATCTTTTTTCAAAGAATAACTCTTGCCACTGACGCACCATACCTAAGTGTTCATTGTTCAAAACAACAATCTTAACAGGTACTTTGTGTTGAAATATTACACCAAGCTCTTGAATGGTCATTTGATAACCACCATCACCAATGATAGCAACCACTTCCCTTTCCATTGCTCCCATTTTAGCTCCAATAGCTGCAGGCAAAGCAAAGCCCATTGTACCCAAACCACCAGAAGTAATATTACTTTTAGATTGTGAAAACTTAGCGTACCTACACGCAATCATTTGATGTTGACCTACATCTGATACAATTACTGCTTTATTATTTGAAGCCAAGTTGATTTCCTCAATTACCTCACCCATCGTTAAACCTTCTTTGGTAGGGTGTATATCATTTTTGATAATCGTATCAAATTCAATTTTATATTTCTCTTTGAATAAATTATGCCAAGCTTCATGCTTGTTATTATTTAATAAAGGTAAAATTAGACCAAGTGTATCTTTAGAATTTCCTAATACAGCAACATCTGCATGAACATTCTTGTTCACTTCTGCAGGATCAATTTCAAAGTGAATTACTTTGGCTTGTTTTGCATAAGAATCTAAATTACCGGTTACACGATCATCAAAACGCATACCTATGGCAATTAGTAAATCGCACTCGTTAGTCAATACATTAGGACCGTAATTACCATGCATACCAACCATACCAACATTTAATGGATGTGAAGTATCTAAAGCAGATGCCCCCATGATTGTCCATGCTGCAGGAATTCCAGTTTTCTCAACCAGTTCTTTAAGCTCAGCTTCTGCCTTACCAAGAATTATACCTTGACCCCAAACAATAAAAGGTTTTTTGGCGCTATTGATTAAATCTGCAGCTGCTTGAATTGCTGTTTTATTCGGTTTTGGTACAGGCTTATAACTACGTACAGCAGTACATTTCTCATAAGAGAAATCGAACTCATCTATTTGAGCGTTCTTAGTAATATCGACCAAAACAGGACCCGGTCTACCAGATCTTGCTATATAGAAAGCTTTTGCCATTACTTCTGGAATTTCAGAAGCTTCTGTTATTTGATAGTTCCATTTTGTTACCGGAGTAGAAATACCAATAATATCAGTTTCTTGGAAAGCATCAGTACCCAACAGTTGTCTAGTTACCTGACCCGTAATACACACCATAGGTGTTGAATCTATTTGAGCATCTGCAAGACCGGTAACCAAATTGGTAGCTCCTGGACCAGACGTTGCTATTGCAACACCTACTTTACCGGAAACTCTAGCATAACCTTGAGCAGCATGCGTAGCACCCTGTTCATGTCTAGTAAGAATATGTGTTAATTTATCTTGAAACTTATATAGTTCATCATAGACGGGCATAATAGCGCCACCAGGGTAGCCATACATTGTTTCTACACCTTCAGCTAATAAACAATGAATTAATGCCTCTGCTCCAGAAATCTTTATAGTTTTCTTGGAATCCGTACCTTTTTTCTTCTCTTTTACTGTTTCCATAATTAATAATCAAATTCAAGCATTGCATTTAAGAGTTACAATTACCTGATATTATATATCCACCTAGAACTAATTAAAACCTAGCTGATGTTATTTAAAACTCATCGGTAACACAACCTTTAGATGCAGATGAAACCGTACGGGCATATTTATATAAACTACCTCTCTTCACCTTTAATTCTGGCTGTTTCCAATTCTTTTTTCTTTCTGATAACTGCTCTTCTGTTAGATTAACCGAAATCTCATTTTTCTCTGCATCAATTGTAATAACATCACCATCTTCTAAAAGTCCGATAGCTCCGCCATCTTGAGCTTCAGGTGAAACGTGACCTACTACGAAGCCATGTGTACCACCAGAGAAGCGACCATCTGTTATTAACGCCACATCTTTACCTAAACCTGCTCCCATAATAGCTGCAGTAGGTTTCAACATTTCTGGCATACCTGGACCTCCTTTAGGACCTTCATAACGTATAACAACTACATCACCTTTTTTTACTTCTCCTCTCCCAATACCGGCATTAGCCAAAAACTCATCATTATAAACTTTAGCCGGACCAGAGAAATACAAACCTTCCTTACCAGTAATCTTTGCAACAGCACCTTCAGTTGCAAGATTACCATAAAGAATACGTAAATGACCTGTCGCCTTAATAGGATTGCTCAATGGTTTAATAACTTGCTGATGCTCTAATAAACCTGGAAGCTCAGCTAAATTTTCCGCAATTGTTTTACCCGTAACGGTAAGACAATCGCCATGTAACATTCCGTTTTCAAGCATAAACTTCATAACGGCAGGTACACCACCCACACGATGAACGTCTTCCATCAAAAATTTACCACTGGGTTTTAAATCAGCTAAAAATGGAGTTGTATCACTAATTTTCTGAAAATCATCTAATGTAAAATCAACATCGGCAGCTTTGGCGATTGCCAAAAAGTGAAGTACCGCATTTGTTGAACCACCTAAAAGGGTGAGCAAACGTATAGCGTTCTCCATTGATTTACGAGTGATAATATCACTTGGCTTAATATCTTTCTCTAAAAGGTTTCTTAAAGCCTTACCAGAGTTTATAGCATCGTACTGCTTATCTTTTCCAATTGCAGGATTAGAAGAATTATAAGGCATTGCCATACCTAAAGCTTCAATAGCCGAAGCCATTGTATTAGCGGTATACATACCACCACAAGCACCTGCACCTGGGCAAGCGTTTTGAATTACACCTTTGTAATCCTCTTCATTCATTGTACCGGCAACCTTCTCTCCCCAAGCTTCAAATGCAGAAACTACATCTAATTTTTTATCCTTAAAGCAACCAGAGGCAATTGTACCACCATATACCAAAACAGATGGTCTATCTAAACGTATCATTGCCATTAGCGCACCCGGCATGTTTTTATCACAGCCAACTACAGTAACCAAACCATCATAATTCATTGCTTGTACCACAGTTTCCATAGAATCTGCAATAATATCTCTTGAAGGAAGTGAATAACGCATACCATAAGTACCCATTGAAATTCCGTCACTAACACCTATAGTATTAAAAACTAGACCAACCAATCCACTATCATTGACTCCTACTTTAACCTCTTGAGCCAAATCATTTAAGTGCATATTACAAGGATTACCCTCATAACCTGTGCTACCAATACCAATTAGCGGCTTCTTTAAATCTTCTTCAGTTAAACCAATAGCATAAAGCATTGCTTGTGCTGCCGGTTGTGTTGGATCTTGGGTTACATTTTTACTATGTTTGTTCAATTCCATAATGTAATTCTCGTATGCTTATCTTGATTTCTTAATACTGTTAAACCAAAGATAAAAGTTTATAAAAATTTCTAATTTTAACAATAATTGACAATACAAATCCACTTTAACAAAAAACAATCTAACTTACTTAAAATCAATTATTTAAATCCTTGTTTTATACCATATTCAATACTTCAAAACTGACTATTATAAATCTAATTGCACAAAAAAAACCTGTATCAAATAATTCTGATACAGGTTTTTCTACATATTGAAAAGCTATATCATTTCCTTTTAGGAATGACAATGACAACCTCAATATTAAAATTCGTTAGATTCATATTACAATAATAGTGAAAAAATAAGTCATAATTACCCCCTTAACAAAATCGAATTAAAAAGTAATAAATTAAACCAATTTGAAACTTATAGCATCTCCTCCCCTTTTTTGTGCCAAAATACATATTGCCTTATCTGTCAATTGAACAGCTCTAGGATAACCTCCAGTAGTTTGCCCATCCTTCATCAGTATAATTAATTTACCTGCAGGCGTCAATTGCACTGTACCAGGTATAGTTGCAGATGTTAGCATTGAAATAGAATGCTCGGTTATTGTTTCGGTTAATTGATAAGCCATTCTATTATTCTCATGAGCTACCGTAAAGTCTTTAGAGAAAATGTCTTCTAGTTGTTTGTCATTTAACATATCAAACTCCGGTCCTTTACTCACCTCTAATATTGAAACGTCTAAAAAGGAATCCACTTTAATCTCTGAAATTTTAGGCTGAAATTCATTTTGTGCAGAAAAAGGCACAACATCATTATCAATTAACCTATTCACTTTGGTAATTGGTTTATAAAAAGATTTACTACCTAACACCTCTTTAGTAGTAAAACCTTCCTTAACACCTAAGTAAGATCGAAAACCTTTCTCTAAGCGCCCAAAGGATAGTATATCACCTACTTCAATTTGATAAACCTTATAATTCTGTATTGGGAGATTATTTAGTGTTGCAGACATTTCTGCACCACCAAGTGCCATATACGTTTCTTCTTCAAAAATGAGGGTTGGTCCGGTCATGGTAATTTCCAGTACCGCAGCCGCCGGTTCATTTTCTAATAAGAAATTAATTTTAAATACAGACATTTCGTCCATAACACCAGAAACTGGCACTCCTTTATTTCTGAAATGAAACCTACCTGCATCTTGCACCGTGGTATAAAAACCTGCTTTTAGAATTTTAAGCATCTATTTTAATTTTTTCAGGTTTATAAATTCCCACTTCAGCTTCTATCTTATGTAAATTATGCTCTGCCCTTGATATTTGATAAAATTCAATTTTATCACCAACACTTACAAAACACGGGTTCTCTTTTGAAACATCAAAAATTGGGACGGAACAGTTTCCTATTATATTCCAACCGCCAGGAGATTCTTGCGGATAAATACCCGCCTGCTTACCAGCAATGCCCACAGCACCTTTAATAACTTTTGATCTAGGAGTTGCTTTTCTAGGTACTTCTAATTCTTTATCAATGCCACCCAAGTACATAAAACCAGGTAAGAACCCAATTCCATAAACTATATAAGTAGCTCCCGTATGCATCGCTATAATTTCTTCTTTCGTTTTATGAAGTTTATTGGCTACCTCTTCAAGGTCCAGACCGTATTCTAAATCATAATTAACAGGTAATCTCCATAAATATCTATCAGGTTTTGTAGACTCTCCTAATTGGGCATACCAAGTAATGATATCCTTAGATATTTTTTGAAAATCAATTTGTGCAGTTCTATTTATTAATAAGAGTGAATTATATGACGGTACCATCTCCCATTCCTGGTTTGTCAACAACTCATTCTTTAAAAAAGTTTCAAAATGTAATATTTTCTCAAGAATATGTTCACTTACCTCGTTTGGCCATTCAATTAAGACGGAATGTACTCCAAATGGTTTTATATTAATTTTAGGGGAGCTCACGATTTTAGTTGTAGATTATGTTGAGGTAAATGCTTTGTAATATACATCAAAATTTGCAATGCAGATGGAGTATCTCCGTGTATACAAAAGGTATTTGCCTCTATCTCAATTTTATCTCCTGTAATTGTTTTTACCATCATTTCGTTATGCATACGTAGTAAATGGGTCAACACCTCATCACCCTTAGTAATTAAGGCTTTATTTTCTTTCCTGGACACCAAACTTAAATCGTTATTATAATTTCTATCTGCAAAAGCCTCCACAAGTACTGTAAAACCGTTTTTAATGGCTAATTTATGAATTACACTAGCATAGGGAACATATAACACCGTACCTCTTTTATAAGCCTCAATCCCCTTTAAAAAAGTTGTAGCTAAGGTTTCATTTTTTGCAATGTCGTTATAGAGTGCCCCATGAGGTTTAATATGATGCAGTTTTATATCCATTTGCTCCCGTACAGCTTCAAACTGTTGCATTTGAGACTCAATAGTCTTGATTAAATCATTTTGAGATATGTCAATAGAAATACGACCAAAATTTTCCTTGTCCGGATATGAAGGATGTGCACCTACTTTGACATTAAATTGTTTAGCCAATTCTAAACAATGTCTAATTGACTCTCTAGAACCCGCATGACCGCCACAGGCAATATTACAAGAACTGATCATAGGGAATAGCTCTTGCTCATTACCTACGCCTTCACCTACATCACAATTAATATCAATAGTTTTCTTAACCATTTATAAAACACCTAATACCGTTAAAATACTTTTAGCACCTAATAAAACAGCCAATAGAATAATGATTACACCAAAAATATTCTGCTTCATGTTATTTTTATATTTACCCATAACCCCAGCCCTGTTAACCACCCACAAAAGAAAGACGGCGATAATAGGCAATAATAACCCGTTGGTTATCTGAGCAAATTTTATAATCTCTATTGGTTTTATACCGAAGGATAAAAAGAATACTCCCAATGCTAGAATTATCATCCATATGGATCTAAATTTCGCATCCTTAAACCCAGCTTTCCAACCAAAACAGCTATTTGCAACATAAGCAGCAGCCAATGGTGCCGTTATTGCAGAAGTAATACCAGCAGCAAACATTCCTATTCCCAAAAAGTATAATGCCGCTGAACCGTATAAAGGCTCTAAGGCTTTTGCCATATCCATTACATTATTCACTTCGGTTGAATTTATGGCAGCAGCGGAAATAATTATACTCACAGAAACGAGACCTCCTAAAATTATAGATAACAAAGTATCTCTCTTTGCTAGTTTTAAATCATCTTTTGATTTCCATTTTTCACTTACTAAAGCTGCATGTAAGAAAAGGTTATAAGGAACCACCGTTGTCCCTACTAAAGCAATTATGGTTAGAATCCCCTTTTCTGGAATTGTTGGAACCAACAACCCTTTTATCAACTCCCAAATATCGGGTTTGGTCAAAATGGCTGTCATAACAAAGGATAGGCTCATAATTAAAACAAGCACTATAAATACCTTCTCTAATGCCTTATAACTTCCTAGATATAATAATATAAAAGCTAAACCACCTAAGACATAAGGATATAAATTGCTGTATTCCATACCAAATAAAGCTTCCATACCTAGGGTAGCCCCACCTATATTTCCTGCCTCATAAGACGCATTACCTATTATAATGGCAGAGAAAATCAATACTATTACTCCATTGCGTAACCATGGATTGTGTAGCTCTTGCTTTATCACATCTGCTAAACCTTTCTGTGTTACAATACCCAATCTTGCAGACATTTCTTGAAGAATATAGGTTGCTATAATAGATAACAACATGGCCCACAGCAAACTAAAGCCAAAATTAACCCCTGCTAATGTACAAGCGGTAACCGTTCCCGGACCTATAAATGCTGCGGCTACAAGAACACCTGGACCTAATTTCTTAAACATCTAGTAAAATTATCATTCTTGTAAATATAATTGGTAAATATGAATTTGCTCACCATACTCAGAATCATTTTCACCACAATTTTAACATTTCAAAATGCAGTTAATCTAAAAAAATGCAGTTCGTCTAAAACTTGGAGGTCATTCATCGAGGTTATATACTAATCCAAAAATAACTGGGTTATAGCTATCCCCAAACCTTAAACTTAACCTATTAATGATTTGTTTAGAATGTAAGAAAGAACTTGGTTACCTAGACCACAAAAATGCAATGGATAGCGCAGGCGTTGAGCTTTGCATGAAACACCATGAACGTATAGAATTATTAATTAATAAACATAACACCCCTTTAGAAGCTATACAGCTCTATTATGCACTTAAAGAAGCAGGTGTTAACTCTATGCTAGAATGGTGGGATGGTAAAAAATCAATTGATATTGCCATTTCTCGTGTAAAACTAAATATTGAAATTGATTCTGCGTATGATAAACTTACAGAGCATGAAGCTATCAATAATTTAGAAGAAGCAATGCACTCTTTTAAAAATGGTTTTACAACCATTCGTATTCCACATATTGTAGTACGGTATTATTTAAATGAAACCGTAAATAATATTATAGGAATTATGCAAGGTCTAAAAGCCAACATTAAAGTAATTAACTAAAAAAACCAGATATGGAAAATTCTAAAAAAGCATTTAGAAATCCCATTAGGGCAGCGATAGCTACCCTTTTGATCGGATTGGTTATGCGAATACTTCATTGGCCTTATTCTGAAGGAATAATATTCATCTCCTTTGCCGCAATACTTGTATTATATGCAATGCGTTTTGCGAGAAAAGAAGAAAAAAAGACCGTCGATTTAATAAAAATGGTATTGGTTCTTTTTTGGACAACCAACGGACTATTAACAATTTTAGACTTTACCCATACCTTATTTTTTCAAATAGGTACTGCATTTACTTTTATTGCCTGGTTTGCAATGGAAGGTACCTCATATTTCATGTCTAAAGACGGAGATATAAAAAATAGTACAGCTGAAATAGTATGGAACTTTGTAATGGTAATAGGCGTAATAACCCTTATTTGTGGAGGTCTCATGCATTTGTTAAGTTGGACATACTCAATTCCTACTTTGACAATTGGTCTTACCATTGTGACCAGCTACATATTAAAAGATATATTTACCGCACCAAAAAGAAAAGAAGACGATGTTAATAATGAGGAGCTTTTTTTATAAAATAAGCTCACTACCCATAATAAATATCTAAATGACATAGTCAGGTTTTTTGTATCTTTTACCTAAAGGGTATACATATGAACAACATTGACCGAAGAAAATGGCTTAAAACCACAGGACTATCCAGTGGTTTCACTCTTTTAGGAGGATTTAGCTCGATGGCTATGAATCTCCATACGCCCATAAACACCAAACTGAATGGTGTGGCTAAATTAAACTCTAACGAAAATCCATATGGTCCTTCAAAGGCTGTAAGGGAAGTAATTATAAATTCGTTGGACTACGCCTGCAGATATCCATCCATAATTTTTCATCCGTTGGTGGAACAGATAGCACTTAAAGAAGGGGTAACTAAAGACCATATAGTCGTAACCGGTGGTTCTACGGAAGGTCTAAAAGCAGCTGGATTAACCTTTGGAATGAACGGAGGGGAAATCATTGCACCCGAACCAACTTTTCAATCCCTACTAACCTATGCCGAAAATAACGGTAGTTTTATTCATCGTGTACCTGTTGATGAGAAAATGGGTCATGACCTTAACGAAATGGAAAGGCGTATTACCGCTAAAACAGGCTTAGTTTTCATATGTAATCCGAACAATCCCACGGGAACATTAATTGAAAAGGATAAGCTAAGAGATTTCTGTTTATCTGTAAGTAATAGAACCATGGTTTTCAGCGATGAAGCCTACTATGATTTTATTACTGAACCAGATTACCCGTCTATGGTTGAGTTAGTGAAAGAAAACATGAATGTCATCGTTTCAAAAACCTTTTCTAAAGTTTACGGTCTCGCAGGTCTACGAATAGGTTATTTAGTTGCCCGACCTGATATTGCTACCAGATTAAAGAAAAACGTTATGGCAATGACCAATGTTTTGGCAATTGAAGCTGCGAAAGAAGCATTAAGAGATGATGAGTTTTATAAATTTAGTATTGCTAAAAATGTAGAAGCTAAAAATCAGATATACAAAACTCTAGATGATTTAGACCTAGAATACCAAAAGTCACATACTAATTTTATATTTTTCAAAACTGGAAAACCTATAACCGAAATGATGGCTGCAATGGAAAAAGAGAATGTTCTCATAGGCAGACCATTTCCACCATTTACTAATTGGGCAAGAATTAGTTCAGGTACAATAGAAGATATAAAACTATTTGATAAGGCACTTAGAAAAGTAATGACTTAAAAATATCGGCTATTACCAGAGTAAAAATGTAAGTAAACTTTAAGCTAAATGCGAATGTATGGGATAAGAATGTGACTGATATGCCATTAGCACTTAGCTAGCCATATCTTTACTACCATCCTTCAGTTTTACTATGTTTAGGAAACGAAATTGAACCTTATAATTATGTTGATCACATATTTGAATGGTATGATTATTAGAGCAATTTTATAAAAATTAATCACAGAATTTTAGAATTCATTATTTATTCATCAATAAAATTTTGAAATTTATAATAAACGCAATAGGCAATAAATTGCTTGGTATTTTTAGCTAAATTGTATTGGAATTCAGCTTATTACAGACCATCAACCAACAAACCATTATGAAAAAAATACTCTACAGCCTTTTAGCTGTTGTCGTTCTTGTTCTTTGTATACTTTTATTCAATACGCTATCACTAACTTCAAAACAAGTTGAGTCCGACCCGTTAGAAAAATTAGTGATCTCTGACGATGTTTACAAAAATTTATCAAAAGCCATTCAATACCCCACTATCTCTTTTAGTGAAAATGCCATACCTGATTCTACTGCTTTTTATGGTTTTCATCAATTCCTTCAAGACACATATCCATTAATTCATGAGCAACTGACATTAGAAAAAGTAAATGAATACAGTTTATTATATACCTGGAAAGGGACTGATCAAAATAAAAAACCAATTATTCTTATGTCTCATCAAGATGTGGTACCTGTAGATGAACCCACCTTGAATGACTGGGAAGCAGGACCTTTTGAAGGAAAAATAACAGCTACAGATATTATAGGTAGAGGAACACTAGATGATAAAAGTTCCTTAATGGCACTCATGGAAGCTGTTGAGCTTTTATTAAAAGAATCATTTACTCCTAGCCAAACTATCTACTTAGCTTTTGGTCATGATGAAGAAGTAGGCGGTTCTAAAGGGGCTGCTAAAATTGCAGCTTTGTTAAAAGAGCGAGGAGTTGATGCATCTATGACCATAGATGAAGGCGGTTTTTTAGCAGATGGTCTAGTACCAGGTATTGATAACACTGTAGCTATAGTAAATTTAGCAGAAAAAGGATTTGCTTCTTTTAGACTTATTGTTGAAACCAATGGTGGGCACAGCTCGGCACCTCCAAAAGAAAATACCATAGGTATGCTGGCCAAGGCAATTGTAGATCTAGAAAACAATCAGTTACCTTATAAATTGGTTGAGCCTATCAATTATCAATTAGGATATATGGGCGCAGAATTACCTTTTATGAAAAAAGTTGCTTTCGCAAATCCTTGGTTATTCAAAAAACCAATTCTTGAAGCATTGAATGCACATACTACTACTGCCGCAACGATTATAGATGGTGGCATTAAAAATAATGTTATACCAACGGTTGCCGAAGCCACTATCAATTTCAGAATTTTACCAGGCGAAAATATTGAATCTGTTAAAGAACACATTGAAAATACTATTAGTAATAAAATAAGAGTTGAAAAGGTAGGTTTTTTGACGAATCCATCGCCTGTATCGAGCATTGATTCCAATGCTTATAAAACACTCGAAAAAACAATACGTTCTGTTTTCCCAGAGTCTGTAGTTGTTCCTGGTCTTGTAGGTGGAGGCACTGATGGTCGCTATTTTTATGAAATCTCAGACGATGTATATCGATTTTATCCAATTCGATTAGATCCTAATTCATTATCACGTTTTCACGGTATTGATGAAAAAATTAATAAAGAAAATTATAAGGAAATTATAGAATTTAGTTATCAACTGATTAAAAAATTCAACTAGGCTAATTTAAATCCACTTTTAAAAATTAAAACAAGAGAAGTAAATTACCCCAACCAACCCTCTCTATCCAGTGAGCAGGAATTGAATGGCTTCTGAAATATGATCTCCATTCAATTCCTGCTCACCGGCTAAATCAGCGATAGTTCTAGCTACTTTCAAGATTCTATCATATGCACGAGCCGATAAATTTAATCGCTCCATCGCATTTTTCAATAACGCTTTAGACTTATCGTCTAATTTACAATATGCACGAATTTGCTTTGTGTTCATTTGAGCATTGTAATGCACATTTCCCAATCCTTCAAACCTAGCTGTTTGTATTTCTCTTCCTGCTGTAACACGTTTTCTAGTTTCAACACTCCCTTCTCCTTTTCGTTCTTCGGATAGTTTTTCAAATGGAACCGGAGTTACCTCAATATGAATATCGATACGATCTAAAAGCGGGCCAGATATTTTACTTAAATATCGTTGCATTTCTGCTGGTGATGAAGTTACCGGAGCATCAGGGTCGTTAAAATAACCACCCGGACTAGGGTTCATACTCGCCACCAACATAAAGCTACTTGGGTAAGTAACCGTAAAACGTGCACGAGAAATAGTTACTTCCCTATCCTCTAAGGGCTGTCGCATTACCTCTAAAACACCCCGTTTAAATTCTGGCAGCTCGTCTAAGAACAATACTCCGTTATGAGAAAGTGAAATTTCCCCGGGTTGTGGATATGCACCTCCTCCGACCAGGGCCACATCTGTGAAACTATCTAATGTGGTGGTCTTCTAATTACATATTATTAGACTGATTTTAAGCCTCTTAGAATAATTCTCTATCTTAGGATGAACAACCAACCACTTCACATGATTAACTTCTTCAGAAAAATACGTCAAAAACTGCTCACTGAAAATAAGTTTAGTAAATACCTATTCTACTCAATTGGCGAGATTGTATTGGTAGTTATCGGAATTCTGATTGCATTGTCCATCAACAACTGGAATGAGGGAAATAAAAGAATATCACAAGAAAGAGATTTATTACTTCAAATGAAACGCAATTTGGAGGCTGACATTCTTCAAGAAAAGTATCCAAATCTCGTGCTTGAAAATGCAATGAATTCTACAAATATTGTCTTGGATTATTTAGAACAGCGAAAACCCTATAAGGACAGCTTAGACTACCATTTTGGATGGATACCAGCATATACTATACACATGACCAACACTACAGCTTATGAAAATTTAAAGACCATCGGTTTTGATATTATTTCGAATGATACCCTACGCGAAAACTACCAAAAGCTATATTCCTTCAATTACGAACTTACTAAGTTCCAGAGAAATGAACTTGCCTATAATAACATGATTGAATTTAAAATATTTTACAAAAAACACTTTCAAAATTTCATTTTGCTAAATAACGCAACACCTATCGATTATCAATCCCTATTGGAAAATAATGAATTTCATGAAATGTTAATGACAACTCGAAGAGAGAACACTATTCAGAAAACTTTTAAAAATACCACTAAAAAAGAAATACAAAAATTAATAGAAATGATTGATAAAGAACTTAATTGAAAAATGATAAAATTCTTTAGAAAAATCCGCCAAAAACTAGTATCCGAAAATAAGTTAATTACATACACTAAGCTGTCGCCAGATTGAAACTCAAGGTCAAATTAATTGTTAAAATTTTTACCCCAACCAACCCTCTCTGTCTAACGAGCGGTATTGAATGGCTTCTGAAATATGATCTCCAATCAATTCCTGCTCACCGGCTAAATCAGCGATAGTTCTAGCTACTTTCAAGATTCTATCATATGCACGAGCCGATAAATTTAATCGCTCCATCGCATTTTTCAATAACGCTTTAGACTTATCGTCTAATTTACAATATGCACGAATTTGCTTTGTGTTCATTTGAGCATTGTAATGCACATTTTCCAATCCTTCAAACCTAGCTGTTTGTATTTCTCTCCCTGCTGTAACTCGTTTTCTAATTTCAACACTCCCTTCTCCTTTTCGTTCTTCGGATAGTTTTTCAAATGGAACCGGAGTTACCTCTATATGAATATCGATACGATCTAAAAGCGGACCAGATATTTTACTTAAATATCGTTGCATTTCTGCTGGTGATGAAGTTACCGGAGCATCAGGGTCATTAAAATAACCACCCGGACTAGGGTTCATACTCGCCACCAACATAAAACTACTTGGATAAGTAACCGTAAAACGTGCACGAGAAATAGTTACCTCCCTATCCTCTAAGGGCTGTCGCATTACCTCTAAAACACCCCGTTTAAATTCTGGCAACTCGTCTAAGAACAATACTCCGTTATGAGAAAGTGAAATTTCCCCGGGTTGTGGATATGCACCTCCTCCGACCAAGGCCACATCCGAAATTGTATGATGTGGGCTTCTAAATGGTCTTTGACTCATTAATCCCATATTCTTTACCTTACCAACAACACTGTGAATTTTAGTCGTTTCCAAAGCTTCATGCAAAGTCATTGGAGGTAATATGGAAGGTAATCTTTTTGCCAACATAGTCTTACCTGCGCCTGGCGGACCTATTAATATTATATTATGACCGCCCGCCGCAGCAATTTCCATGCAACGTTTTATACTTTCCTGACCTTTTACATCAGAGAAATCAAATTCAGGAAAATCTAAACTTTTATAAAATTCTTCTCTTGTATCTATAATAGTCTGCTCTAACGGAATATCTTGATCAAAGAAATCTAAAACCTGCTTAATATTATCTATCCCATATACTTTTAAATCTCCAACTATTGCAGCTTCCTTTGCATTGGCTGTTGGCAAAATAAAACCTTCAAATCCTTCCTCTTGTGCTTTTATAGCTATGGGAAGTGCACCTTTTATAGGTTGAAGGCTACCATCTAACGATAACTCGCCCATGATGATATACTTCTCTATATTTTCAGATTTAATTTGGTTTGATGCCGCTAAAATTCCAATAGCTAGTGTGAGATCATAAGCAGAACCCTCTTTACGTAAATCTGCTGGTGCCATGTTAATAGTTATTTTCTTCCCAGGAATTTTATAACCATTATTTTGAAGTGCAGCCGCTATTCTATAATTACTTTCTTTAATTGCGTTATCGGGAAGCCCAACTAGATGATAGCCAATTCCCTTATCAATATTTACTTCTACTATAATAGTAGTAGCCTCAACGCCAAATACTGCACTCCCGTAAACTTTTGTAAGCATTTTTAATCCTTTGGCTTAAAAGTAAGGATTTCTTTACTCTTCTGAATTTCCTCTTTATTCATCATCATTTTACGAAACTCTCCGTTAACATACATTTCTGCTTGATCTCGGTAATGTTCACTAAAGGGATTACCAGATTGTCCTGTAGGCAGTATGCTGATACTATTCTCTACGTCAGAGAAATCTATAATTCTTCTGGTTGAAGGTCCTGAAGTTGTTTTATAATAGCCAGTATCATCATATGAGAATGCCAAATTATTAATCACCTCTCTAGTACCATGCACTGGATAAGGACCAACATTAAAAAAGGAACGCAACGCTGCTATCTGTCCAATAGGATGACCATGTTCAATGGTATGCACCCTCTCCCACCGCCAATAATCTAGATTATTTCCGAAATCTTTTTCTAATGAAGCTACTGCCTCCATAAAAGATATATTTACTATATCAACCATAGATTCATTTACATCAGTTGTGGAAACATCATCCCACCATACAGAATCTTCATCCTTGGATAAAGGAGCAATTAGCCTTTTCATAAAATGAGTACTTAAAAATTGATTAAACAACTCATCACCCAATTCATCTTCAAAAGTGTTTTCTAAAAAATAGTAAATCCATCTATTGTAAATAGTAGCTTCTATTGAAGAAAGTTCATAATCCCCTCTCCACATTTTTAAACTATCTATAGCCATTAATCCATTTTCACTCAATAAAGAAACATCTAACAACTTTGCTAAATTGGTTATAATTTCTGGCTCTACAGATGATATAACATCTGTAATCATTTCACTGGCAGAAGTAATATCCCAGTCATTTTTAGGCGCTAATAACTCTACAATCCTCTTACCTCTATTCTCTGGCAAATAGTAGCCTGGGTATAACATACCAGCAATAGAATCTGGTTGGTTATTGGCTGAATACACATAATTACTTGGAGGATTAATAGCTTGAGGATTCTCTTTAAAATCAAGTAAATCTTTTTCTAAAGGTAGACCTTCTCCAACTTCAAAAACCATTTTGGTATTTACAGAATCTGGAATCTGATAGAGTTGTGCCGTGGCGAACCAAGCTACATTACCTTCCTCATCACCATACATAATATTTAGACCAGGCGCATGTATTTTTGGTAAGGCGGTTTTAAACTCTTTAAGATTATTAGAATGACTTAAACCATAAATTGCATCAATAACTTTATTTTCCATTTGTGTATATACCCATGACATTGCAATTGGTCTATCTCCTTTTACCTGATCTGCAATACCGTTGAGAATTGGTCCGTGAATAGATTTTTTATAAGAAAATTGAACTTCATAAGAGTCCTTTACTTTTATACTCTTATTTACAATTTCATAATCTACATAACCGCCTTCAGTTAAATACTGATTTTCATTATCAGGATTATTTTGCTCAAAATAAAAATCAACATCATCATTCTCAAACATTGTAATACCATAAGCCAATTTTCTATTATGCCCTAGAAGAGGAAACGGAATACCTGCTATATGGTAACCATATTTTGAATAGGTAGGTGTTTCCATATGAGCCTCATACCATACTGATGGTTGTGCAAACCCAATATGGGGGTCATTGGCAAAAATAACCTTACCATTTTTAGTTTTATCCGGAGCTATTACCCAGCTATTACTACCTTCAAATAAAGGAATGTCCAAAACACCCAAAGCCTTATTGACTGCTGCAGTAAGATTATTTTGTATAGAATCTGAACTAGCTGGATTATAATTTTTAATCCATTCCGTATCTATGGTAGACCCTACGTGTAAATCTTTTAAATAATTAGGACCTAATTTCGAATTTATAGTGGTAAGTAAGGGGTCTGTTTTGTGTGCCATTGCAAAACTGAATGCCATGTAACCAATAGTATTATAAACATCTTCTAGAACAAATGCTTTTTTCTCAATACCGGTAAGGTGAAATTCTATGGGCGTAGGTCCTTCGGTTATAAACTGATTTATACCATCTAAATATGCCTTTGCCAAAACAACACCTTCATCATTTTCAGCTACACTGGCAGCAGTTAATTTTGAGGCGTCTGCAATACCCAATGATAAGAAGAATTTATCCGTTCCTATTAAATCCACACCAAAAACTTCTGAAAGACCTCCACTTGCAATACGGCGAAGTAATTCCATTTGCCATAAACGATCTTGAGCATGAACGTAGCCTAATGTTCTAAATGCATCTTTTTCATTTTCTCCATAAATATGAGGAATACCGTAGTCGTCGTAATAGACTTTAACCTCTTGTTGAAGGTTAGCTAACTCTTTTTCCCCAGAGTAATCTGGTTTTAAAGTATACGCAATAACTCCAACAATAATTATCAGGAGTGTAATAATAACCAACAGGATGGCTCCTATTTTTTTTAATAAGTTCATAGTTCAGTTTGGGGGATTAAGTCCCAAGTTAGAACTATTTTTTTACATTAGACTCCGCGTAGCTCTGCTTTTTATTGACAAGTAGTTAACATCTTACAATATCTATAAATCAATTATTATTTTTCAAACCCTCTAATAACCAATTTTTATATGTTGGTATGTCTGAATTTTGTATGGAAGTGTTAAGTACTTTTAAATCTGGAGACAACAAAACATAAAAAGGTTGAGAGATAGATTTAAAATTAACATCTTGGAAAGTTCCCCATTTCTGTGCAATGTTATTAATCTCTTTTACCCTACCACTATCAAATTGAAAATTAAATTTTTCGGCATCAGGCAGCTCTTCTCTATCATCGGTGTATAAAGATATAAGTACATAATTATTTTTAATGATTGGAAAAATTTCCGAATCGCTCCAGACATTTTCTTCCATCTTTCTACAGTTTACACATGCCCAACCTGTAAAATCTAAGAGTATAGGCTTATTAACTTCTTTGGCATATGCTAATCCTTCATCAAAATCCTTAAAGCAATCTATACCTAAAGGACAGTCGCTCTCTTGTTCAAAAACACTATAAAATTCTGGTGGAGGAAAACCACTTAATAATTTAAGGTTTGTGATTTTGGTTACGCCCAATATCATATAAATGGTAAAAGCAGCGCTAATAAAAGCAGTAAATTTTCGCCCGGCGGATAATTTTTTAACCGGACCATCATGTGGAAATTTATATAAACCAAATAGATAAAGCGTCATAGCTATACCTAATACAATCCAAATACCTAAAAACACCTCACGCTTCAATATTCCCCAATGTCCAACTAAGTCTGCGTTTGATAAAAACTTTAAAGCCAAACCTATCTCTAAAAATCCTAAGACCACTTTAACGGTTGTCATCCATCCGCCAGATTTTGGCAGGGAGTTCAACCAAGCAGGGAATAGCGCAAAGAGAGCAAATGGCAATGCCAAGGCAACTCCAAAACCGGTCATACCTGCTGTAAGGTTAGAGGCTACTTCACCTTCAGCCAAAGTAGTACCGCCTAACAACCCACCTAATATTGGACCCGTGCATGAAAAAGAAACAATGGCTAAGGTAACGGCCATGAAAAATATTCCTAAAACTCCACCTACTTTAGATGAAGCAGCATCCATCTTATTTGCCCAAGAACTTGGCAATGTCAATTCATAATATCCAAAAAATGAAAAAGCAAAAAATATGAAAATCAAAAAGAACAATAGGTTCAACCAAACATTAGTTGCTATAGAATTTAGAATTTGAGAATCCACAGAATCAAATAAATGGAACGGTAAACTCAAAAAGAAATAGATAAGAATAATAAAAAACCCATAAAGCAATGCATTGATAATTCCTTTAGATTTTTTTTGTGAATGTTTTGTAAAAAAAGAAACGGTTAAAGGTATCATTGGAAAAACACATGGTGTCAATAAAGCAATTAAGCCGCCAAGAAAACCTAATCCGAATATTACCCAAATATTAGTACTAGTAACAATTGTATCTTGCCCCTGCGTCAATAATTCCCTGTTCTTTAAATCTAATCGTAATTTTTGACCTAAAGCTAAACTCCTATCATCAACTGTAGCAATAATTGCCTGGGCTTCAGAGCCATCTAGCGTAAAGATGAACTTTTTATCCATTGGTATACAAACTTCTTTACACACCTGAAAAAACAAATCAACATCAATCTGATTAATTTTAGCATCAACTACTTTAATACGTTGAGTAAATGTGGCATTATCTTTAAAATAAGTTTCTTCTACTTCAAAGATTTCACTGTATTCTTTTATGGTTTCACTTTCTGTTGTACCACCCACAAGTTCATAAACAGTACCGTGTCCATTATAAGTAAATTCACTAGGTAGAGATCCAAATTCAGATGTAAACTGAGAGTACATATGCCATCCGTCTAAAATCTTAGCCTTCATGACCAATTCATATTCCGTGTCAGAGAGCTTTTTAACCTGCTGTTCCCAAACAACAGGATTATCTTCTGTTTGTGCAACAGCATTTAGCGGAAACGCAACAACAAAAAGTAGTAAATAAAAAAATCTTATCATGTAAATTCTATTTTTAAAATCTCTTGAGTTGTATCAACAACTCTAAAACGATTATCGGCACGCATACCAATAACCCATACAATTTGCTCACCCGAGCATAATAACCAAGTTCCATCTTTAGACAAAACATCTATTTTCTGGTCTTTAAAGAACTTTGCTAATTTCTTTTTGCCATTTAAACCTATAGGATAAAAGTAGTCGCCATTCTTCCATTTTCTTATCGTTAAGGGATATTTTAATACATTTTTTTGAACGAAAATTATTTTATCTGAATTATCGAGACGCTCAGGTACTACAGTAAACTCTAAGGATATTGGCAGTTTCAAAGGTACTTCTTCTTCAGTAATGAAAAACTCCTGGTTTTTTAATTCACTTTCAACAAGTGGCGTTAAAAGTAAAACATCACGATTCTTGGTCAAAACATGCGTGTTAGAAATCAATTGTTTACCACTAAGACCATCTAACAGCGTCTCTATATTGTCCATTTCTTTGAAACCGTAATCGCTAAATAATCCATGTAAATAAGTAGTAAGCGGATTAAGTTCTTTTAGCTTTGTAATCTCAATTTCAACCCTACCATTATTTTCAATAAAAATTTCTTCTTTTAAATGATGAAGATATGCCGAAGCAATAGTTTGGGTCTGATTTAAATAACTTAAAGTGTTTTTAAAATTATCTGAAAAAGTAGGATGTAATTCATTCAGTGCAGGAATAATTTCATGACGGATCTTATTTCGTAAATACTTTGTATCTGCATTACTTGCATCCTCCCTCCAATCCATTTCTTCTATATGGGCAAAATGCTCCAACTCTTCTCTAGAAAATGGCAATAAAGGTCTTCTTAAGTAATTTATCTTAGCAGGTATACCGGTTAAACCATCAATACCAGTGCCTCTAGATAAATTAATTATGAACGTTTCTAAAACATCATTAGCATGATGTGCCGTTAACAAATAAGATTTATTATTTTGAGAAAGCAATTGCTCAAACCAAGCATACCGAAGCTCTCTTGCCGCCATTTGAACAGAAACTTTGTGCTGATTCACATATCCGAGAGTATCAAAATGAGTAATAAAAACTTCCTTATTTAATTTTTCCGCTAAATCTCGCACAAATGTTTCATCGTCATCACTAGCTTCGCCACGTAATCTAAAATTACAATGTGCTATAGAAAATTGTAGTTGGGCTTGATGACAAAGTTCCGCAAGCACGGTACTATCTAAACCACCACTACATGCTATTATGAAATGGGAATTTAACAATTCCGGAAAAGAATCTTCAATATGTTTTTTGAATACTTTTAACACGCAATAAAGGTACGGAAGTCCCCTAATTTAATTGAGATGCCTAAGAATTATTTAACTAGACCAATGTAAAATACTTTTAAGAAATAGCCTTTACAAAAGAACTCACTTTTTCTGAATGAATTTTTGCCAAGTCGGCATTGGTTATTCCTGTATTTTCATCAAAATTATCTCCATATCTAGGCAATGAAAAGGTTTCAACCACTGTACCTTGGAACCTAGTAATCATTTTTTCTGCAACCTCTAAAGCACCAATTGCGCCACGACCACCGGTTGATGTTGACATGAGTAAAATTTTCTTATCGACCAAAAACTTAGAATCTAATCGAGACAACCAATCCATCGTATTTTTAAAGTAGGCAGAAGGGTAACTGTTATGTTCGCTTACAGCTATAATCAAGCCTTTTGCATTACTGATTTCGTTTTTGAATTCTACCAATGAATTTGAATATCCATTTTCTTTTTCAACATCATAACTATACATAGGAAATGGATACTTTGCCATGTTACGAAGTCGCACTTCTGTACCACTTATTAAAGAAGAAGTATACTTTACCAATTTATAATTAATGGAAATTGAAGAATTGCTACCTGCAAATGCTAAAACGTAATTCATAAGACTATTTTAATGTATGATTGCGAATTTAATTCAATTACAGTATACCTTAAATTATTTTATCTAATTTTGCCTCTTGAAACATCCAAACATACTGTTTTATAAGTATATAGGGTATAATTGTTATAATGAGCAACTCTAAGTCAAGATTGTTTTTTTTAGACGCCATAAGAGCCTGGGCTATCTTGATGATGTTACAGGGTCATTTCATTGATGGTTTATTAGATAATGCATTTAGAGACAACTCAAATATACTGTTCACTACATGGAAGTATTTTAGAGGAATTACAGCTCCCGTATTCTTTACCGTATCTGGATTCATTTTTACATTTTTATTAATTAGATCACCGCAAACTGGATGGAACAATCCACGTGTTAAAAAGGGAATTAAACGTGGACTAGAATTACTTGTAATAGCTTACTTATTAAGAATGAACATTTTTGGGTTGTTCAAAGGTGAAGTTTACGACTCTTTCTACTTAGTAGATGTACTGCATTGTATAGGTCTTTCATTACTGTTTATTATTGGTTTCTACATACTCACTTTCGCTAAGCAAAAATGGATTTTCCCAACAATATTAGTATCTACAACGTTGTTACTCTTTATTTTTGAACCCATTTACAAAGCATCTAGCTTTGAGTTTTTACCTCAGGTGTTCGCCAATTATCTTACAAAAGCAAATGGATCTGTTTTTACGATAATACCATGGTTAGGCTATGCTACAATTGGTAGTTTTATGTCTGTTTTATTTTCCAAGTATCAAGAAAGTAAAAACCTTTATCAATATGTTGTCCCTACTTATATCGCTATAGGATTAATTCTAATTTTTCTTTCTTCAGATTTTTTCCTTTCTATATATGAAGTTACAGGCATACAATTGTTTCAAGATATTTTCAATAACAATTATCTATTTATTAGGTTAGGTGATGTTCTAATTGTTTTTTCCATATTCATACTGCTAAGAAAATTCTTAATGAATGCAACTTGGTTAAGAATAGGACAAAGTACCCTATCTATTTACATTATTCATTTTATCATATTGTATGGTAGTTTTACGGGTGTTGGTCTGTACAGGTTTTTCCATCACTCCTTAAACCCGTTCATTGCAATTCCTGGTGCTATTTTGTTTATGATTGCCAGTACCTATTTGGCATTAAAATATGAAGACCATAAGGCAGACATTAAATCTAGCGTATTTACTTTCTTATCATCTACTAGAATTTACTTGGAACAAATTGCAATTATACTTTTTGAGGTCCTAAGAACTGTAACCGAAAAGGTTTTACGTCTTCTAGGTTTAATTAAAAACTAAACTGCATTAAAAAATTATAATTACTACAAAACAAAAAAAGCAGCCAATTGGCTGCTTTTTTTTATCACTATAATTTTAAATCATCTAGATATGTAATGCACGATCATCTGTGGCAGCTAGTGCAGCTTCCTTAACAGCTTCTGCATAAGTTGGGTGAGCATGGCTCATTCTTGAAATATCTTCAGCAGATGCTCTAAATTCCATAGCCGTTACAGCTTCTGCAATTAAATCGGCACAACGTGCGCCAACCATATGAACACCTAAAACTTCATCGGTCTTCTTATCTGCAAGAATTTTAACAAATCCATCAGTATCCATACTAGCTCTAGAACGTCCTAATGCACGCATAGGAAATTGACCTACCTTGTACTCTACTCCTGCTTCTTTTAATTCCTCTTCTGTTTTACCAACTGCTGCAACTTCTGGCCAAGTATAAACAACACCAGGAATTAAGTTATAATCTATATGTGGTTTTTGACCCGCTAATTGCTCAGCAACCAAAGTACCTTCTTCTTCAGCCTTATGAGCTAACATAGCACCTTTTATTACATCACCAATAGCATATATATTATCTACATTGGTTTTTAAGTGAGCATCAACTATTACCTTACCTCTATCATCAAGCTTTACACCAGCTGCATCAGCATTTAATCCGTCGGTATAAGGTTTTCTACCAACAGCAACTAAACAATAATCACCTTCAAAAACAACTTCTTGTCCTTTTTTGTCATCTGCTTTTACTATAACCTGACCACCTTTTCTTTCAACAGACTTCACTTTATGAGATAAAGCAAATTTTACTTTTTGCTTTTTCATCACCTTAGTCAATTCCTTTGAAAGCGCAGCATCCATTCCAGGAATAATACGATCCATAAATTCAACTACGGTTACTTCTGCACCTAGCCTTTTATAAACTTGACCTAATTCTAAACCAATTACACCACCACCAATAACAATCATATGTTTTGGAACTTCTTTAAGTTCTAAAGCTTCGGTAGATGTAATGATGCGTTCTTTATCTAATTTTATAAAAGGTAGGGTTGATGGCTTAGACCCAGTAGCTATTATAATATTTTTAGCTTCTATCTCTTCTGTTTTACCATCGTTCTTCTTTATGTTTACATGCGTTGCATCTTTAAAACTACCGACACCTTCATAAACGGTAATTTTGTTTTTATCCATTAAGAATTCTATTCCTTTAGTAGTTTGGTCAACAACACCTTGCTTACGAGCTATCATTTTTGCCAAATTCACTTTAATCTCACCAGGGATTTCAATACCGTGCTCATCAAAATGCTTAATAGCATCCTCATAATGATGTGAAGAATCTAACATCGCCTTAGAAGGAATACACCCAACATTTAAACATGTTCCGCCAAGGGTGGAATATTTTTCAATTATTGCTGTTTTCATTCCTAATTGAGCACAACGTATTGCTGCTACGTATCCTCCAGGTCCTGAGCCTATAATGGCTACATCATATTGATCCATAAAATATTTGTTTTCTAATGTCTTACAAAATTAATACTATTTTTAGTTTTAAAGCGGTATAGCGGTAGAATGCTTCACCTCTTTTATGGTAAAAGAGCTTTGCGTACTACCAATATGATTCATAGCCGTTAATTTATTCACCATAAAATTACGGTACGCCTCCATATCCTGAACATGTATTTTTAATAAATAATCATAATCTCCACTAAGGTGATGGCATTCTACAACTTCTTGAAGACGCATAACTTGAGCTTCAAATTGAGCAATGTTTTCCTTTACATGCTGCACTAGTTTAACATGACAAAACACTGTAAAGTTTCTATTTACTATTGCTTTATCTACCAAAGCAACATAATTTCTAATAGCCCCTATTCTTTCTAATCTTTTAATACGCTCATATATAGCTGTAGTAGATAGCCCCAGTTTTAAGGCATACTCTTTAGTAGTTTTTTTGCTATCTGCCTGTAATAGCTCTAATAGGTTATTATCAATTAAATCTAACTTCATAATGATTGTAATTCTATTACACCAAGTAAATTTAATGAACAACCGAATTAAAATCTAAACTTAAACTAATAATAGTTTAATATTCTAACAAACAAGGTTCGTATTGACAATTTTACAGCTAAAAGCTACTTTTACTTAAAATAACAACCCATGAGCCACAAGAACAGTAACGACTTACAAGATTTACAATACTTTGGAGAATATGGAGGAGTAAACCCTTCCATTTCCGATTCTTCTACATATACCTTTATATCAGCTAAAACCATGTTTGATACTTTTGAAGGAAATACAGAAGGTTGCTACCTATACAGTAGGCACTCTTCTCCTTCAAATTTATATTTAGGCGAAGCTCTAGCAGCACTAGAAGGTACAGAAAGTGCAAATGTAACCGCAAGTGGCATGGGTGCAATTACAGCCGTAATTCTTCAACTTTGTAATTCAGGTGACCATATTATTAGCAGTAGAACTATTTATGGTGGCACTTATGCCTTCATGAAGAATTTCTTGATCAAATTTGGTATTAAAACTACATTTCTAGATATCACCGATCTTGATGCTGTTGCAAAAGCGATCACCCCCAAAACAAAAATGATTTATTGCGAAAGTGTAAGCAACCCGCTATTGGAAGTTGCAGATATTTCTGCGCTTTCTCGAATAGCAAAAAAGAACGAACTACCATTAGTAGTAGATAATACATTCTCACCCCTATCCGTATCTCCGGCAAAATTAGGCGCAGATGTTATAATTCACAGTCTTACAAAATTCATAAACGGAACCAGCGATTGTGTTGCCGGTGTAGTTTGTGGTACAACCGATTTTTGCCTTAGCCTAAAAGATGTAAACAATGGAGCAGGTATGCTTTTAGGAAGCACGTTAGATAGTTTACGGGCATCATCAATTTTAAAAAACATGCGTACCCTACATATACGTATGAAAAAGCATAGCGAAAATGCGCAATACCTAGCAGAAAATTTTGAAAAAGACGGACTCAGAGTTGTCTATCCTGGTCTACCATCACATCCAGGTCATTTAATAATGGAAGATCAAATGAATCCTGAATATGGATATGGAGGATTAATAACCATGGATGTGGGCACTATTGAAAATGCCAATGCACTTATGGAGTTAATGCAAGAAAGAAAATTGGGATATTTAGCGGTTAGCCTCGGGTTTTACAAAACACTATTTAGCGCTCCGGGAAGCTCTACATCTTCAGAAATTCCGCTAGAAGAACAAAAAGAAATGGGACTTGGAAATGGACTAATACGATTTTCAATAGGATTAGATGATGATATTCAAAGAACCTATTCCTTAATGAAAAAATGTTTAATAGATCTTAATATACTGGATATCAAAAGCATTAACGTCTAAGATTTCAATTCTAAAACGGGTTTGCACATCCGTAACAGAAATCGTAATATTACGAAGTAACCAAACTTGATTTTAATGTCAGATCAAAATACCAATGAACACAGGGAAAACGAACATATCGTTGACAATAAAGAATTGAGCATATTCGCTGCTTTAATTCCTGTAGTAGCCCTAGTTGCCATGTTGGCCTACAATGTTTACGTATTTGGTGATGATGCCCTAAGTGGTTCTAATCAATTTATATTATTATTAGGTGGTGCGGTTGCTGCCATTGTTGGATTCTTCCATAAAGTTTCTTACAAACAAATGATTGCCGAAGTTGAAGAGAATATAAGATCTACTACGGGAGCTTTACTTATTTTACTAATGGTTGGTGCACTAGCCGGTACATGGCTGGTAAGCGGTATAATTCCCGCTATGATTTATTACGGATTACAGATTCTAAATCCAACCATATTTTTAGCGGCGTGTGTAATTATTTGTGCAATAATCTCAGTAGCTACAGGAAGTAGCTGGACCACTTCTGCAACAGTGGGTATAGCATTAATAGGTATTGGGGAAGCTTTGGGTATTTCTTTAGGGATGACAGCCGGCGCTGTATTATCGGGCGCTTATTTTGGCGATAAGTTATCACCGTTAAGTGACACCACTAATTTGGCTCCTGCAATGGCCGGTGGCGAGTTGTTCTCTCATATTAAGTATATGCTATGGACAACGGTGCCTACAATAACTGTTACACTAATCGTATTTTTAATAATAGGCTTTAGTTTAGAAACCAACGGGGAAGCTGACGTTGATGCTATTTTAGCATCTATAGATTCTTCTTTTGACATCAATGGATGGTTATTTCTTGTTCCTATAGCCGTAATAGCACTAATAGTCAAGAAAACACCTCCTTTAGCCGCCTTATTGATAGGTACGCTTTTAGCAGCTGTATTTGCGCTTATTTTTCAACCACAAATAGTTGCAGGTATTACCGGAGCAACAGAATTAAGTTTTCAATCTGGTTACCAAGGCATTTTAAAAGCAATAACGGTAAGTACAGATATACCAACCGATAACAAAGCTTTAAGCGATTTATTCTCATCTAAGGGAATGACAGGTATGCTTGGAACCATTTGGTTAATTATTTGCGCCATGTTCTTTGGCGGTATAATGGATGGTATTGGTGCATTGGCTAGAATTACAAAATCTCTACTTAGCATGGCCAAGTCTACATTCGGTCTATTTTTTAGTACCGGTATTAGCTGTATTGTTTTAAACGGGACAGCTTCTGATCAATATTTAGCTATTGTGGTACCTGGTAAAATGTTTGCAAAAGCGTTTAAAGATAGAGGCTTAGCTCCAGAGAACTTAAGTAGAACACTTGAAGATACTGGAACGGTAACTTCTGTATTAATACCTTATAACACCTGTGGCGCATATCATAGCGGTGTGTTAGGTGTTGGTGTAGCCGAGTATTTTGTGTATGCTATCTTTAATTGGTTGAGCCCAATTATGACTTTCATATTTGCGGGTTTTAATATTAAGATAAAAAGACTGACTTCAAAAAAATCCTAAATTTTAATTCTTTTGCCTTTTCACCTTTACACCTACTTCTTTGTTAATTTGACAATTTTGTAGGTGATAATTTATGTCATTCACACAAAATGTTGCGTAAACTAAACGCTATTCAAAATAGTTATTCTTCCATTGAAAATTCTAATTTAGAAAGTCTTTTAACCTCTTATCATGTCTTAATTTTGCTTTATAATTAATTATAAAACGAAAACATATTATGGCATTTGTAGGAAAAAAATTCCCAAATCTTAGTGTTAACGCGATGAACGACATGGGCGACACTTTTAAACTTAACGTATTAGAAGAAGCTCAAAAAAATAATAAAAAAGTGGTTCTTTTCTGGTATCCAAAAGATTTTACTTTTGTTTGCCCTACAGAATTACATGCATTTCAAGCTGCTATTGGTGAGTTCGAAAAAAGAAACACATTAGTAATCGGTGCATCTTGTGATACTCCTGAAGTACACTTTGCATGGTTAAGTACAAGTAAAGATAACGGCGGTATTGAAGGTGTAACTTACCCAATATTAGCAGATAGCAACCGTAACCTATCTAGCGTTTTAGGCATTTTAGATATCCAAAACGAAGTTTACGACGAAGAAACAGAAACAGTTCAAGTTGAAGGTGACAATGTTACTTACAGAGCTACATATATTATTGATGAAGAAGGTGTTGTACAACACGAAAGCATTAACAATATGCCTCTTGGTAGAAACGTTGGTGAGTATTTACGTTTAGTAGATGCCTTAATTCACGTTCAAGAAAAAGGTGAAGTTTGTCCAGCTAACTGGGAAGAAGGTAAAGAAGCAATGTCTGCAAATAGAGACGGTGTTGCTAGCTACCTTTCCACACACGCTAACTAATAAAATTATTGATGAACATGAGGTAATCTATCTCATGTTCATTTTATTAATCCTTAAATAACTTTAATTATGTTATTAGAATTAGAACAAGATAATTTACAGGAAATTATAGACAATAACCCTAATGTAGTTGTACAATATTCTGCATCATGGTGTGGTAACTGTAGAATTATGAAGCCAAAGTTTAAAAAAGAAGCTTCGCAAAATGAGAATATTACTTTTGTTTTAGCAGATGCAGAAAAATTTCCTGAATCTAGAAAGCTAGCAGACGTAAGTAACTTACCTACCTTCGCTTCTTTCGAGAAAGGGAAAATTAAAAATCAGGTTCAAACTAATAAGTATGACCTATTAAAAGATTTGATCAGTGAGATTACCCATAATTAAATTACTGACAGAGTTCATTGAAGAAAAAGATAGCGATTTCGTACTAGAGACTATTGAAACTCTAGAAGCACTAACAGAGTTACCTTCACTAAAAGATGAAGAGCTTGATGTAATTGGCGAATTAATTTCTAATATGTACGGTGCCATAGAGGTTGCGAACAGCATAGAGCAAGGCACACCAAAGAAAGATGCTATGAATCAATTTATGCAGCGTGTTTTAGGCTCTATAGATAAATAATAGCTTTAAAAAATTATAAAGTCCTTTCAAATTTGAAAGGACTTTTTTTTTACCCTATTCCCACTCATTTCAACTTTATATTTTATAATTTCACATTCTCAATTATAAAAAGACAAAAGTTATGGCTTCGGTTACACTAAAAGGAAACGAAATACACACAATAGGAACGCTACCAACAACAGGTGAAAAAGCTCCAGAATTTCAATTAACTAAGAATGACTTATCTACTGTTAAACTTTCAGACTATGAAGGTTCTAGAGTAGTGTTAAATATTTTTCCAAGTGTAGATACAGGCACTTGCGCACAATCTGTTCGTCAATTTAATCAAGAAGCAGCAGAATTAGATAATACAATCGTATTATGTATTTCTAAAGATCTTCCTTTCGCACAAGCAAGATTTTGTGGTGCAGAGGGTATTGAAAATGTTGAAATGCTTTCTGATTTTAAAGATGGTAATTTTGGTAAAGGTTACAACGTAGCATTTTCAGACGGACCATTAGCTCCATTACTTTCAAGAGCGGTTGTTGTAGTTGATGAAAAAGGAAACGTATTATATACAGAGCAAGTAGCAGAAACTACAGAAGAGCCAAATTACAAAGCAGCTTTAGAGGCTTTAATGAACTAATAACAAACAACACACATGCCAAAAGAATCCTTTTTGGTCAATCGTATTAAAAGTGTTGGCTTCGCTTTTAAAGGAGCCATACTTTTAATACGTACTGAAGCAAGTATAAAAATTCAGGTTTTCATTGCCATTGTAATGACTGCTGCCGGCTTTTATTTTGAAATATCTCAAACAGAATGGATACTTCAAATTTTTGCCATCGCTATGGTTTTAGGTATTGAAGGTATGAATACTGCCGTTGAAAAGATTGCAGATTACATTCAACCTGAATTTGATGTCAAAATCGGATTTATTAAGGATATTTCTGCCGGGGCTGTTATGTTGGTTTCTATTGCTTCTACTATTATTGGCCTTATCATTTACCTACCAAAGATTCTTTAGGTTAGTTCTTGGTATAACGTAGCTCATCGTAAATTTGTAATTTAGCATCAGAATTAAGTTTTAATGGCAAAAAAGGCAACTAAATCAAAGCCAAAACCTACTAAAAAAGGAACATCATTTAAATTATCCAAACAGAATAAAATCATTTTGGGTAGTTTGTTAATGCTATTTAGTATTGCGCTTTTCTTTTCTTTTATATCCTTTTACTTTAACTGGCAAGATGATCAAAGCTTACTATCTGAATTTAAAGACCGCAATGAATTAGCAAAAAACCTACTGAATAAATTTGGTGCAAGTATTAGCCACTTTTTCATGTACAAAGGTTTTGGATTGGCATCTCTAATATTTCCATTTCTTGTTTGTATTACAGGTATATACCTATTTCTAGGTCTACCAATGAAAGCATTGTTTAAAAAATGGATTTGGGGCTTACTATTTGTTGTTTGGATTTCTATTGCGTTAGGCTTTTTTGCTACTAGCAGTCCTCTACTAGGCGGCTTAGTTGGTTTTGAAATGAATGACTTCTTACAAGATTATGCCGGTAAAATTGGTGTGCTTTTACTATTGGTATTCGGACTTATATTTATCTTGGTACGACTTTTTGAAGTTACCCCAGAGGGAATTTCATCTTTCTTTAAATCAAGAAAAGAAGCTATTTCGACAGAATTTAAAGCCAACCAAGAACGAAAAGCAAATAAGAAAAAAGAAGAGGAAGAATTAATTACCACTTCCCTAGAAGAGGAAGCTCCAGTGATTATTGATACCTACACTCATAAAGAAGAAATTCCTCATTTAGAAAAAGAGGAAAAAATCAAAGATTTTGAAATTACCACCCCAGAGCCCGAAGAAACTTTGGATATGGAAGTGGAACAAGTTATTGAAGAACCAGAAGAAATTGACATTCTTGCGAATAAGCTTGTAGATGATTTTGGGGAGTTTGACCCTACTCTAGAATTGGGTAATTACAAATTCCCTACTCTTGATCTTTTAGACCAACATGGTGCTACAGGTGGTATTACCATTAATCAAGAAGAGTTAGAGGAAAATAAGAATAAAATTGTTGATACTCTAAAAAATTACAAAATAGGTATTGCTCAAATAAAAGCAACTATCGGTCCTACTGTAACATTATACGAGATAGTACCTGAAGCTGGCGTTAGAATATCTAAGATTAAGAATCTAGAAGATGATATAGCATTGTCATTGGCTGCATTAGGAATTCGTATCATCGCCCCTATTCCTGGAAAAGGAACTATTGGTATAGAAGTACCAAATAAAAATTCATCTATCGTTTCTATGCGTTCTGTAATTGCTTCAAGCAAATTTCAGAAAGCAGAAATGGAATTACCAATTGCATTTGGTAAAACCATTAGTAATGAAACATTTGTGGTAGACTTAGCTAAGATGCCTCACTTGTTAATGGCTGGTGCTACAGGACAAGGTAAATCTGTTGGTTTAAATGCAGTATTAACTTCCCTGCTATACAAAAAGCATCCTGCTGAAGTGAAGTTTATTTTGGTAGATCCTAAAAAAGTTGAACTTACGCTGTACAATAAAATAGAACGTCATTTCCTGGCAAAACTTCCAGATTCGGAAGAAGCGATTATTACTGATAACACTAAAGTAATTCATACACTAAATTCACTGTGTATTGAGATGGATAACAGATACGAACTATTGAAATTAGCGATGGTTCGTAACTTAAAAGAATACAATACTAAATTCAAGGCAAGAAAACTGAACCCAAATGACGGGCACAAGTTTTTGCCCTATATAGTACTAGTTATAGATGAGTTTGCAGATTTAATTATGACCGCTGGCAAAGAGGTAGAAACGCCCGTCGCAAGGCTTGCGCAATTGGCAAGAGCAATTGGTATACATTTAATCATTGCAACCCAGAGACCATCTGTAAACGTTATTACAGGTATTATCAAAGCCAACTTCCCTGCGAGATTAGCTTTTAGGGTTACTTCTAAAATAGATTCAAGAACAATTTTAGATACAGCAGGTGCTGACCAATTAATTGGTAGAGGTGATATGTTGTTTACTCAAGGTAATGATGTTACCCGTATACAATGTGCCTTTGTAGACACACCAGAAGTTGCGAAAATTGTTGAATTTATAGGCGCTCAGAGAGCTTATCCAGATGCTCATGAACTACCGGAATATGTAGGTGAAGATTCTGGCACGAGTCTTGATAATAATGTGTCGGATAGGGATGCAAAGTTCCGTGAAGCAGCAGAAGTTATCGTAATTGCACAACAAGGTTCAGCCTCATTAATTCAACGTAAGTTGAAACTAGGTTATAATAGAGCCGGTAGAATTATTGATCAATTAGAAGCGGCAGGAATTGTTGGTCCATTTGAAGGTAGTAAAGCTAGACAGGTATATGTATCTGATATGGTTGCCCTTCAACAAATATTGGATAATGAATAATATTAAAAAAGAGATGAAGAAAATTATTATTGTATTAACGATTATGTTCACAGCAACTTTTGCAAATGCGCAAGGTTCTGACAAAGCAAAAGCTTTACTTGACGAAGTTTATAACAAAGTACAGGGTTATGATAACATCTTTGTTGACTTTAAATTCGATTTAAAGAATGCAGAAGCTGGTATTAACCAAGAAACAAGAGGAGACGTTACTCTTGCAGGCAATAAATATATGTTCAACTATTTAGGATCTCAACAAATTTTCGATGGTAATAAAGTATATACTATTGTACCTGAAAATGAAGAAGTAACTATTGAAGATAAGTCTGATGATGAAAATGCAATGACACCTTCTAAAATGTTGACTTTCTACAAAGAAGGACACAATTATGCTTGGGATATTTTACAAAATGTACAAGGTAGAAAAGTACAGTATGTAAAATTGACACCTATAGATTCTGATACTGAAATAAAATCTAGATTATTAGGTATTGATATGGGTACTAAACATATCTATAAACTTATTGAAACTGGTAAGAACGGTACTAAGACAACAATCACTGTTAATTCTTTTAAAACAGATCAAGATTTGTCCAAAACCTTATTTACTTTTGATGAAGCTAAATATAAGGATGAAGGTTATTTCATTCTAAGAAATTAGAACTATTGAGAATACTAGACCGATATATCCTATCCAGGTTCGTCTTTAATTTTATCAGCTCGTTTGTAATATTGATGTTCATCTTCATATTTCAAACGATTTGGCTTTTTATTGATGACCTTGCGGGTAAAGGTCTAGATATTGTAATTATTGGTAAGTTTCTGTTTTATTTAATGCCAGACCTTACCGAAAAAGTACTTCCACTTACGGTGCTTTTGTCTTCCATACTTACGTTTGGTTCCATTGCAGAAAATTATGAATTCGCCGCTATGAAGGCGTCAGGTATTTCCTTGCAGCGCTCCATGCTAAGCTTAATTGTTTTTGTAACGATTTTAGGTGGGGTTACCTTCTTTTTTGCCAATAATGTAATTCCATTATCTCAACGAAAGATATATAATCTCCGTAGAAACATCGCAAAGGTTAAACCTGCAGCTGTAGTATCTGAAGGTGTTTTTAGTGATTTTGAAGGAATGAATATTAAGGTTGATGAGAAATATGGGGATAACGACCGTTTTCTTAAGAATGTTATCATTCATATCAAATCAAAAAACAACCTAAATACCACTGTTATCAAATCTAAAACGGGAGAATTGATCAGTAGTGAAGAATCTGACATCATTCAATTGGTATTAAAAGATGGGCATTATTATGAGGATGTTACTTCAAAAAGTAATGACAGCAAAATGAAATTCCCTTTTGCCCAAGCAGATTTCGACACGTATACCATGAATATTGAGATACCTGAAATCAATAATGATGAACTAGAAGAAGAGCGCGACATTAGTACTGATAAAATGAAGAATATTTCTCGCCTTTCAAAAGATATTGATTCTTTACGAGGCGATAATTACAGAATAGTACGTGCATTTTCAAAGAATATTGAAAGCAGAACCGGTATGTTTACTCCCTTAGTGGTAGAAAACAATGATTCTACAAAGACCGATATGGTCAGAAAAAAAGACTCAATTATAGAAACTAAGGCGATTAAGTCTAAAGCCAATATTGCCTTTCAAGATTCCATAAAAGAGAACTTTCTTATTATATTTCCTGACTGGCAGCAAATACAGGTTTTAAGTAGTGCCAAAAATTCTACCAGTAGTATTCTAGGTTCTTTAACCGGAAAAAAAGAAGAATTACAAAAGCGATATAAAATATACAATATGCATATTCTTTCGCTTCACAATAAATATGCTTTGGCTTTCTCTTGTATCATCTTGTTTTTTGTTGGAGCTCCGTTGGGCGCAATTATAAGAAAAGGTGGTTTAGGGCTACCAATGGTTATCGCCATCGTATTATTTCTAATCTATTATTTCATAGGAGTTTTTGCCAGTAATTATGCAAAAGAAGGCAATATTCACCCAATGTTGGGCGCTTGGTTAGCTACACTAATAATGCTACCGTTAGGTGTTTATCTAACAAAAAGGGCTACAGAAGATAAAGGAATGATGGATTTCGGTTTTATAGCCGATTTCTTCAAAAAAATATTTAAGAAAAAAGATAAAGCTGATTCTTAACCATGACAGATCTTAGTAAAATACAATTGAATAGCATAGAGGAAGCGATTGAAGATATTCGCCTCGGTAAAGTAATAATTGTAGTAGATGATGAAAATCGTGAAAATGAAGGTGATTTTCTTGCTGCGGCAGAATTAGCAACTCCTGAAACAGTCAACTTTATGGCTACCCATGGTAGAGGGCTTATTTGTGCTCCTTTAACTGAAGGGCGTTGTAAAGATTTAGGATTACATATGATGGTCAGTACCAACACTGATCCATTAGAAACTGCTTTTACCGTATCTGTAGATTTAAGGGGAAAAGGTGTTACCACTGGTATTTCCGCTGGTGATAGGTCCAAAACCGTAATTGCATTAACAGAAAACGATACTAAACCGCACGATTTAGCAAGACCAGGACATATTTTTCCGTTGGTAGCTAAGGAAGGTGGCGTTTTAAGAAGAACAGGGCATACAGAAGCCGCCATTGATTTTGCACGACTAGCAGGGTTACAACCTGCGGGTATTATTGTAGAAATAATGAATGAGGACGGTACTATGGCTCGTTTGCCACAATTGATGGAGGTTGCCAGAAAGTTCGATTTAAAAATTGTTTCCATTGAAGACCTTGTTGCCTATAGAATGGAACATGACAGTTTAATTGATAAAGAAACCGACTTTGAGATTACCACTCGTTTTGGCGAATTTAGATTAAGAGCTTATAAGCAAACTACGAACAATCATATTCATATTGCCTTAACAAAGGGTAACTGGTCAGCATCCGATAAAATATTGACCCGTATTAACTCCACCCTTATAAACAATGATATTTTAGGAACATTGACACATAACCCAGACGAGAAGTTAGAGGATATGTTCAATAAAATCAACGAAGAAGGAAAAGGAGCTATTGTTTTCATCAATCAAGATTCAGAATCACTTAATCTACTATCTAGATTAAAAGAACTGAAAGAATTACAAAAACAAGGCATTCACAAGGCTCCTAAAATTGAAATGGATAATCGTGATTTTGGCATTGGCGCCCAAATATTACATGATTTAGGCATTCACAAAATGAAGCTCATGACCAATAGCACCCAAGCTAAACGGGTAGGTATCGTTGGTTACGGACTAGAAATTGTTGAATATGTTTCTTATTAATGCTTTAGTTAAAATTTTCTAAAACATCTTTCATTTTAGCGGCACGGTTAGCTACCTCATCTTCTGTCCAACTTAATTTTATAAGACAAGAGATAGTTCTTCCTATCCATGCATCAGACTTTGAGAAATCAGATTTTGAATAATCAGGTAATTGATCTATAACTTCTTGTGGAAGTTTCCCAAGGGATTTCTTATGGGTTAAATGTTCCCACTTTTTGTAATAATGCCAATTGTTATCAAACCAATAAAAACAAGCATCAATACCCGCTTCTCCTAATGCGGTATGTGCTTCTTTTGCCAATTCTATTGACGGTAAGAAAAAGGAAAGGAAAGAATAATTTTCTACTCCGCCAGTTGGTACCCTTCTAAAAGAAACATTAGAAAGTGGCTCTAACGAAGTTCTCAACTTACTATAGTTCCTTTTCTGAATAGCTAAAAAGTCATCTAAACGTTCTATTTGTGCACACCCAACAGCAGCATTAAGCTCAGAAATTCTAAAATTATACCCTAAGAAAGGATGTGTTTCCGCTCCTCTATTATTACCTACATGATCATGACCATGATCGGAATAATGATCTGCATTCGTCTTATATTTTTCACTATTGGTAATGATTGCTCCGCCTTCGCCACAAGTTATGGTTTTGACATAATCAAAAGAGAAACAGCCCAAATCACCATAGCTTCCTAAAGGCTTACCATCATAGCTACCTCCTATTGCCTGGCAAGCATCTTCTAACAACAATAAATTATGTTTTGTGCAAATCTCTTTCAACGCTTTCAAATCTGCCATAGAACCGCACATATGTACCGGCATAACAACTTTTGTTTTACTGGTAATCGCATTTTCTACAGCTACTGGATCTAGTGTTAAGGTGTCATCAACATCTACCAAAATTGGCACTGCCCCTATGGCTAAAATAGATTCAAAACTAGCTACAAAGGTAAACGTTGGCATAATTACTTCATCCCCAGCTCCTATCCCAGCACTTGCTAATGCAACTGTCAATGCTGCGGTACCACTACTTACCAATTGAGTGTATTTCGATTCCATTCTTTTTGAAAGCGCTTTTTCAAGTTCTAAAGCTTTCCAATGATTATTACGCATTCCATCGAAACCATAACGCATTAACACACCAGAATCTAAAACATCTTGCACTTGCTTTTTTTCACTCTCCCCAAACATCTCGAAACCTGGCATTCTTTTTTATTTAAAATTGTATTACAAATCTTGTATTAAATATTGGTAAAAGCAAAGATTAAGTCATTGTTTGAATCCCTACTAAATTATATACGTTGAGTCCTTATAATTAGTTAAAGATCAACTAGAAGCTTTCTACAACAAACCCCTTATAACCAAAGGATCGCATTTGCTTAAACCCATCTTCTACTGTTTTTACGGGTAATTTACACGTATTATTCTGACATACATAAATGAAAGTTTCATCTTCAACAAAGCGATCTTTAAAAAGTGATATCTCACTTTCAACGGTAGAACCAACTAAAATAGAATTCACCAAATAAAACTTGTTCATTTCTGCAACAATATTTTTCGCATTGTCACCTACCACAACTATTTCGTAAAATGGAAATGCTTGTTGTTGCAAAAGTGTTCCCCATGCACCATAACTGACTGCATGCTTTTCAAAATCTTCAGTAATTAAAGAACCCATTATTTCAGCTTTATTAAGATATGCTGTATTATACTCTAAGTGTCCAATTTGTAAAAAGTTCTGGGCCATTATGGCATTTGCAGAAGGCACAACACCATCTGAAGTATTAATGATACTTGGCACCAAATGGTTAGAAACATTATAATAAAACAATTCAGAATCACTTTTATACTTTTCAACAGCTACATCCATTAATTCCTTAGTAAACTTTAGATATGCCTTATCTAGTGTTACTTCAAATAAACCAAATGTACTTTTGGCTAAAAAAGCATAATCCTCTAAAAACACTTCCTTTTGTTTACTATCCTTAGTATATGAATGCACTAGTTCGTTATTCTTATAGTTGTTCTCCTTTAAATAATTAAATATAGAGATTGCCTCACTTAAATATTCCTCAGTTCCAAAAGCTTTGTATGCTTCTAATAAGCCATCAATTAATAGAGCATTCCAAGAAGTCAGAACTTTATAATCTTTTGTTGGCTTTTCCCTTTTTTGTCGAGCTGTATATAAAATTGATTTCCATTGCTGAAGCTTCTCTTTTAACTCTGCTTTATTTACAGAATATTTCTTTAAAAAATCGTCTGCTGAAATGGTATTGTTCAAAACAAAATTCCCGTTCTCCCATTCTTGATTATCTTGAATGTTATAGTAAGTGGAAAACAATTCATAGTCTTCTTTAAGTAATGATTGCAATTCTTCTTTAGTCCATACATAATAAACACCCTCTTCACCACCAGTGTCGGCATCCATAGCACTAAAATATCCACCATCACTATTTCTCATTTCAGTTTGTAAAAACTTAAATGTCTCTTGAATTCTAATTTTATAATCTTCGTTACCGGTAAGTTTATATGCCTTAGACAATAAACTCAACATTTGGGCATTGTCATATAACATCTTTTCAAAATGGGGTACTTTCCATGTCTGATCTGTACTATACCTAAAAAAACCACCATCAACGTGATCATAAATCCCGCCTTGCGTAATTTTTTCCAGCGTATTTAAAACATGATTCTTAGCATTATTATCTTGCTGTAAATCTGCATATTCTAATAACATGATCAAATTTGTTGGTAATATAAACTTTTGCTCACCTAGATTACCTCCCCATTCAGAATCCCACATTGTAGCCCATTCAGAGATACCATTGTCAATTTTTTCAGTGGTAATGGCATTTACCATTTGATTGGCAGGTTGTTCATAAACTTCTTGCACACCATCTGCTAGCATAGTTGCGTACTCCTGCATTTTTTCAGGATTCTTTTCATATTCCGTGCTAAATTTCACAAGAACATTCTTCCAATCTTCTTTTTCATGATAGGTGCCTAAATATACCGGGCTACCATTTGGCATAATAATCGCGTTCATTGGCCAACCACCTGTTCCGTTTACCAATTGCAAGGCAGTTTGATACACCATATCTAAATCTGGCCTCTCCTCTCTATCTACTTTTATACTAATAAACTTATCGTTCATCAATTTTGCAACCTCTACATCTTCAAAAGATTCCTCTTCCATAACATGGCACCAGTGACAGGTTGAATATCCTACACTTAACACCACTAGTTTATTCTCATCAGCAGCCTTTTTGAAGGCATCATCTGACCATGGTTTCCATGCTACAGGATTGTGAGCATGTTGTAATAAATACGGACTAGTTTCATTAATTAAATCGTTAGTAAAATCATGATTCCCGAATTCCCCATTTATATCTTCAGTCTTATTCTGGTTTTTACAAGACCCTAAAATTAGTATGTAAGTAAAAACAAGAAACAAGCTATTAATTTTCATAAGTCTAAAATCTAAATTCAAAGATATATTTAATTTATAAATCCTATCAACTTAGAGATTCTTGACGGACAGATACACTTAATTCCAAAAATTCAAAAACATATAAAAATAAATTTCACATTAAGAATTACCCATTTACCTATAGCAAAAAATAAGATTTTGACAATAATAAAGGATCATAATTGCCGTATTACCAATACTTAAACCCGAATTGCATCATTTTTACTAGTGTTCGCTTCATATGTTTTACTGCCAATATAAGCCTCCTTTTATATTTGTTGAGATAGAAAATAATAAATGTATTTTACACACATAATAAGCAGAACTTATTATATTCTTAAAGACAACATTAGGACATTCTATCAAATAACAACTTAAAACTTAATTAATTATGACTAAACTCAAAATTACATTCATTGCAATTATTGCAATGTTGGGGCAATTTGCCTACTCACAAACAACTACCGTAACAGGTGTTGTTTCCGACGAGACCGGGGCACCTCTTCCAGGGGCTTCCGTTGTGGTTTCAGGGACCACAAATGGTACCCAAACAGATTTCGATGGAAATTTTACGTTAGCGAACGTGCCGTCTAATGGATCTATAACCATTAGTTACATTGGTTACGTTACCCAGCAAATTTCTGTCAACGGACAATCTTCTATCACGGTTTCTATGCAAATAGATGCCCAAGCACTTGATGAAGTTGTTGTTGTAGGTTATGGCGCTCAAAGTAGAGCTGCAGTAACCGGAGCAATTTCCAGTGTAAAATCGGAAGATCTTAATGCTGTACCCGTTGCTAATGCAACAGAAGCATTACAAGGTAGAGCTGCTGGTGTATCTGTAGTAAATACAGGCGCACCTGGAACAGAGCCTTCTATTACTATTAGAGGTCTTGGTACTTTTGGTAATAACTCACCTTTATTTGTTGTTGACGGTGTTATTGTCGGTAACCTTTCTGGTATCAACCAAAATGATATTGAAACCATAAACGTTTTAAAAGATGCATCTACTACAGCTGTATACGGTGCACAAGGTTCTAACGGGGTAATCATAGTTACTACTAAAAAAGGTAAAAGCGGTAAAACTCAATTATCGTTTAATGCGCATACTGGTTTTCAACAAAATACACAGCGATATGATGTATTGAATACCGAGCAATATTTACAATATGCCAATGAAGCTTTTGGTATTGTACCAAACACTCCATCATCTGCTTCTGGTCTTAACACAAACTGGCAAGATGAAATCTATACTACCGGACTTATTAGAAGTTACGATTTAGCTGCTTCTGGTGGTAGTGAAACTAGCAATTTCAGAATATCTGGTGGATATTTTGAAAGAGAAGGTATCATTATTGAAACCGGATTTCAGAGATATTCTTTTAGAGCTAATAGCGATTTTACTTTTGGTAAATTAAAGTTGGGACAAAATTTCTCTGTTAATTTTAACAAACAAAACCCTGATCCAACAGGTGGTGTTGGTGACCGTTCACTATTAGAGCACGCTATTAAAGCAGCACCGTATTTATCTGTATACAATTCTAATAACCTAGGTGGGTTTCAAGGACCTAACAGTGCTGCTGACGGACAGGATGCTGAAAACCCTGTTAGAATTTTAAAGCATGGTAATGCCGTTAATAATACTTTCGCATTAGTAGGAAACATTTTTGCTGAATATGATATCTTAGATGGTTTAAAATTTAAATCGCAAGTAGGTTTAGATTATTACAAGGGCACTAGTGATAGATTTGTACCATCTTACAATGATGATAGCTTAGGTGCCACACACCAACAGGCTTTTGCAACAATTACCAAAAATACTTCTGCAGGTCAGACTATAATTTATACGAACAGTTTAACGTATAACAAAACGATAGCGGATGTTCATAATTTTGAAGCATTATTATTAGCTGAGAAATTTGATAGCAAAGGTACTAGCTTGAATGCGAGCAGTAGAAACACTGTATCGGATAATATAGATGAGTTATCTAATGAAGATTCTAGTTTACAAAGTACTTCTTTCGAATACAACAGATTAGGTTTCTTAGGAAGATTAAACTACAACTATGATGATAAATATATTGCTGCGGTATCCTTAAGACGTGATGCTTCTTCTAAATTTGGTTCTAACAATCGTTGGGGATGGTTCTCTTCCTATGCTTTAGGTTGGAACATTGCAAAAGAAAACTTCTTGGTAGATACTAATGTAAGTACCTTGAAATTAAGAGGTAGTTTAGGGTATTCTGGAAATGATAGAATCGCTAATTACTTATATAGTGCAACATTGGTAAATAATTTCCTTTATCCTATAGCAGGATCAAATGCCGTGGGTACAACTGCATTTGGCTTGGCAAACCCAGATTTAAAATGGGAGGAAACAAGACAATTGAACGTAGGTATTGATTTAGGTTTCAACAACGATAAATTTACAGCTGCGCTTGAATACTATGAAAACCAAAGTGATGATTTATTAATTAGAGTTCCTACTTCTACATCTTTAGGTATTAACGAAGGTAGTCAAGTGAGAAATGTAGGTGCAGTAGAAACTACTGGTTTTGAATTAAGCTTAGGATACAATGATTTTGAAGGTGATTTCAAATGGTCTGCAAACTTAAACTTATCTACAAGCTCAAACGAAGCAATTTCTTTAGGTGGTGTTGATGAACTAAATGGTGGTAATTTTGAAAACCAAAATATTACAAGAATTACTGAAGGAGAATCATTATTTCACTTTTTCGGATTAGTTACCGATGGTATTTATCAAAACCAAGCTGAAGTAGATGCTGTATTTACAGCGAATCCTGGTCAAACTACAGTACAACCTGGTGATATTAGATTTAAAGATTTAAACAATGATGGTGATATTACCTCCGAGGATAGAGCTATCATAGGTAATCCTCTTCCAGACTTAACTTATGGTTTAAACTTAAGTGCAGATTATAAAAACTGGGATGTTAACATGTTCTGGACAGGTATCTATGGTAGAGATATTTATAATACCAATATTTATGATTTAGAAGGTATGCCTAGATTATTTAATGCAGGTGTCGGTGTATTGGATAGATGGACGCCAACTAACCCATCTAATACAGTTCCTAAAGCTGGTGGTGCACCACAAAACCTTCAACTATCTGATCGTTTTGTTGAAGATGGTTCTTTCTCAAGACTTAAAAACTTAACCATTGGGTACACGCTACCAAATGACGCTTTTGGTCAAGAATTATTCTCAAAATTCAGAATTTATGTTAGTGGTCAAAACTTGATTACCATTACAGATTACACTGGTTTAGACCCTGAAGTAGGAAATGGTGATTTATTCGAATATGGTATTGACAGAGGTGCCTATCCACAGCCTAAAACCTATTTAATGGGATTACAAGTATCATTTTAATTGCTAAAAAGAAAAGAAATATGAAAACAACAAAAATAATTTTTTCAATGTTTACGCTCTTCACCGCAATGGTGATCATAAATGGGTGTAGCGAAAATGACTTGGAGTTAGTTAATCCTAACGGATTATCTCCAGAGACATTTTTTAAGACAGAAGCACAAGTGCAGTCTGCCGTAAACGCAGCATATGCAAACTTACAAACAAGAGGTTTGTACTCTAGGCACATCTTCTTTTCTCAAGATAATATGTCTCATGAGAATGCAGGTAACCCACAATTGGAAGCAGACAAAAAACAATACCTAGATTTTTCTTTTGACTCAAGTCATGGGCCAATAGCAGATTATTGGGAGAGTTGCTATAGAGGGATCAATAAAGCAAATTTTGTTATCGGAAACGAAGAGAGAATCAATGCTATAGATGAATCTTTAGTAAGTCAAGCTACCAAACAAAAATTTCTAGGTGAAGCTAAATTTTTAAGGGCTTTATATAATTTTTTACTGGTAACTAGATTTGGTGATATGCCTTTGATTACAGAAATACCTACTACCACAGAAGGTATTGCTAAATCTTCTGCTGATGACGTTTATGCTTTGATCATTTCAGACTTACAGTCTGCATCTGCAAGTTTACTTGATAAGAGTGAAGAAGCTAACGGTAGGGCTACAAAAGGTGCGGCAATTGCACTTTTAGGTAAAGTATACCTTTATAGAGGCGAGCATGCACTAGCCTTAGCTGAATTTAAAAAATTAACCGGCTACGCGTTAGAGCCAGACTATTTCGATAATTTCAAAGAAGAGACTGAACACGGAATAGAATCAATTTTTGAAATTGAATATGATGATGCTTTAGGAGCTAGTGCAAAATGGGATTCTTCTGTAACAGGGGCAGGTCCTAATGAGGCAACATTTAGAGGTCAAGAATATGGTTTTAATGATTGGTTTAACGTCTACCCTTCTGATGATTTAAAAAATGAATTTGAAGACGGTGATTTAAGATACGATGGCAATTTTTATTATGAGGGTTCAGAATCTGCTATTGGTACTGTTAAAACGGGTCCAGCACCAAACGTAATACCTGAAGGTGAAGTTTACATTCCATTAGAAAGAGAAGTTGCTTGGAAAAAATATCAGAATTACTACAAAGATGCAAATGAAGACCAAGAGTCTGGCATTAACTTTAAATATTTACGATATGCCGATGTATTATTAATGATGGCTGAATGTGAAAATGAAGTAGGCACACAAGATAATGCTATTGATTTAATCAATGAAGTTCGTGAAAGAGCTAGTCTTGACGGTTTAGCTTACGGACTTTCTAAAACAGCTGTTTTTGAAGCTATCGTTCATGAAAGAAAAGTTGAGTTAGCTGGAGAGCAAGTTCGTTTCAACGATATTCTAAGATGGAACCTGACTTCTACAGAATTGGCAGGAACAAACTTCCAAGCTGGTAAAAACGAGCTTTGGCCAATACCAGATAGAGAAATAACATCTAACGAAAACTTAAGTGCAGCAGACCAAAATCCTGGCTACTAAAATTTTAATATTGAGTTAGTTTAGTTTGATTAAGGCAGCATGTGAAAGCATGCTGCTTTTTTAATTAATATTACGTTTACTTTTTTTGAGAATCTAAAAACTAACATCTATGAAATTCATTTAAAAGATTTTGAAATACACTTCCCATTTTTTTGATAGCCAAGCAGAAAAGGTTATGGTTATTAATCAAACGGATTAGAATTACCCCACCATTTAATACCTAAACAATTACTTATTATAACGTACAAAGTGGAATTGACGAAAAGGTTATCGTAATTATTTTAAGGCTCTAATTTTAACAGCATTAATCTCCTGCCCCTAGTAGTTTCACAATAAACAGCGATATCGATTTAATTACATGGTATTTACAAATGATCACCCTAATTGCTAGACCACATTGGCAAACTGCTTTTGAACAAAATAATTCTTAAGTTTAAAGGTAATGTGCCTAAAAACCAATAATTCATGAAACATAAAACCGTATTCATATTAATTTCCTTTTTAAGCCTTGTTGCCCAAAGTCAGAATCTTAATGATTATAAACTTTGGTTGAAATATAATAAAATAGAAAATCACGATTTATCACAAGCGTATTCAAAAACAACAAACGCAGTATACATAGCAAACATAGGCGATATAATTAAAAATGCTAAGAGAGAATTATCATTGGCATTACCTCAAATGTTAGGTACACAAGTAACCTATGAAAGTAGTATTACTAGCGAAACCACATTAATTATTGATGTATTCAATAATCTTCCAGAAGATTTAAAATTAGCCGTTAAAAAAAATATAGAAAACATAAATAAGGAAGGCTTTATAATACAATCAATTTCACGAAACAATACCCCACTTACCATAATAACTTCAAAAGAAGAGATTGGATTATTGTATGGAACATTTAGGTTTTTGCGAGAAATGCAAATGCATGAAAATATATCAGCCAAAACTATTGTGGATAGCCCTAAAATTCAGTTGAGAATGTTGAATCATTGGGACAATTTAGATCGTAGTGTTGAACGTGGTTATGCAGGGTTTTCTTTGTGGAATTGGCAGAAATTACCAGAATATATAGACCAGCGTTATATTGACTACGCCAGAGCCAATGCATCAATTGGCATAAATGCTACAGTACTTACTAATGTTAATGCGAATGCCTTGGTATTAACTCCTATGTATTTAGAAAAAGTTGAAGCTTTAGCCAATGTGTTTAGAAGTTATGGCATACAGGTATATTTAACCGCTCGTTTTTCGGCCCCAATTGAAATAGGAAATTTAGAAACTGCCGATCCATTAGACAAGAACGTGCAAGAATGGTGGTCAAATAAAGCAGCTGAAATTTATAAGCGTATTCCTGATTTTGGTGGCTTCTTGGTCAAAGCAAATTCAGAAGGGCAACCTGGTCCACAAAATTACGGGCGCAACCATGTAGATGGGGCCAATATGATGGCAACCGCTTTAAAGCCGTTTGGAGGAAATGTAATTTGGCGTGCCTTTGTATATTCTGAACATGACGATACCGATAGAGCCAAACAAGCATATGACGAGTTCTTGCCCTATGATGGTAGTTTTAAGGATAATGTGATCGTTCAAGTTAAAAACGGACCAATAGATTTTCAACCTAGAGAGCCTTTTCATCCAATGTTTGGTGCTTACAAGAAAACCCCTCTAGCCATTGAATTCCAAATCACCCAAGAATATTTAGGGTTTAGTACACACCTAGTATTCTTACCTAAACTATTTGAAGAAATTTTAGATATAGATACCTATCAAAAAGGAACAGGATCCACTATTGCTAAAATTATAGATGGTAGCTTATACGGAAACAAACTTACAACTATGGCTGGTGTAACGAATATTGGAACCGATTTAAATTGGACAGGCCACCCTTTTGCACAAGCTAATTGGTATGGTTTTGGACGTTTAGCATGGGACCCTAATCTAAACTCAGGGCAAATTGCAGATGAATGGATACGCACCACATATACTAATGACAAAGCCTTTGTTGAACCTATTAAAAAAATGATGTTAACATCTCGCGAGGCTGTTGTAAACTATATGAACCCCTTAGGACTGCATCACATTTTTGATACCGGTCACCATTACGGACCAGGACCTTGGGTAGATGATTTGGGTAGGCCAGATTGGAACCCTGTATACTATCATAATGCAGATAAAAACGGTATTGGTTTTGACCGTACTACTTCAGGTAGTAATGCTCTAGAACAATACGCTCCCTTTTTAGAAAAAGCGTATAGTAATACCAATACGATTCCTGAAGAATATTTGCTATGGTTTCATCATTTACCTTGGGATTACAAGCTGAATAATGGTGAAATTCTCTGGGACGGAATAGCTTTAAAATATCAAGAAGGAGTTGATCAAGTTGATGATATGATCAAAACTTGGGAAGCAGCAAAACCATTTTTAAATGAAGAACAATTCAATGAAGTTCATATGCTTCTACAAATTCAACTTAAGGAAGCTAAATGGTGGCGAGATGCCTGTTTATTATATTTTCAAACCTTTTCAAATTTACCATTACCTAAAGGTGTAGAAAAACCGGCCCATTCCTTAGAATATTATCAATCCCTTAAATTTCCATTTGCACCAGGTATTAAACCAAGTTGGAATTAAATAAAAGCATCTCTATAATATAAAGCATAAACTAGCACCTACTAGATAAACATTTTTAGTTTATTATGAAGTACACCTTACTCAACATATTAACTCTACTCCTATTCATAGCATTAACTTTTTCGGGTAATGCCCAAACGATATCGGATAGGTATAATTTTGTGACCATTGATGATGGCATCCCCAAAAGTGCCATCACGGAAATACTCCAAGATAACGATGGTTTAATATGGATAGCAACATATGGTGAAGGTCTATATAATTATAATGGCACCGATTTAAAAGCCTTTAAACATAACCCAAGCGATAGTACTTCTATTAATAGTTCTATAATCAACACCATCTTTTTAGATTCTAATAAGAATATTTGGGTAGGTACTCAAGAAGGATTAAACCGATACAATAGCACTCTTGATATATTTGAAAGAATTACAAGCGAAAAAGCTAATTCTACCATAGACAACGTACCTATATTTTCTATAAATGAAGACGGCAGTGGTAATTTGTTTATTGGTACACAAGCCCATGGTTTATTTATTCTAGACGAAAAATCTTTAATAGCACAAGAAATTAAAGACGATTCTTCATCTAAAGGTTCTAAATCAGTTATAAACGCAATAATTCCCTTACCAGATGGTAATATGATGATTGGTTCTAATTTAGGGTTGTTCATCTATAATGCGGATAAAAAAGTATTAAGTAAGCAACAGATTAATACGGAGTTAAATAATGATTCTTTTGCGATACAATCTTTATTAATAGATGCAGACAACACTATTTGGGCGGGAACTTATACCAAGGGACTTTTAAAACTCAAAAAACAAGAAGAGGGCTCGTATTATTCAGAGCAATTTGCATTTACCGATAAGCGAATATTTGATATCAAAAAACTAAAAGATGATACTATTATTTGCGCCACTGAAAATGACGGGGTTTTTGTTGTTGATAGTAACGGTAATACCATCTACAATTATACCTATGACAAGTTTGACCCCAATAGTATTCGTTCAAATTCAATATGGTCAGTTTTTGTAGATGACCAAGAGAGAATATGGCTAGGGTATTATAATAAAGGTATTGGAGTCTTTGATAAGTTATATGATAAATTCTCGCATCTTCAAAGCTTGCCATATAGTGTAAACTCCCTCCAATCGCCATCTGTAACCGGAATAGTTCAAGACAATGAAAATAATTTTTGGATAGGTATTGATGGTGGCGGTATAGATAAATATAATCCCGAAACACAAGAATTTACCCATTTATCTAACGATAAAAACAAAAACTACAAGGCACTTGAAAATTTAGATATTCAAACCCTATTTATAGATAGAAATGAAAATATTTGGGCAGGAACATGGAGTTCAGGCATATACTATCTACCTAAAAACAGGTCCAAAATAATCAACTACAATATTGAGAATACACAAGGTGCGCTATCCTCTAACAGCGTTACTGGTTTTGCCGAAGATTCTAATGGTAATATATGGATATCAACTTTTTTTGGAGGATTACACTCTTTTGATCCTAAGTCTCAAATTATAAATAACCATGCCAATGCCTCATTCAATAAGTCATTAGGCAAAGAAAGACATATACGGACTGTACTAATAGACCATAAAGATCATATTTGGATAGGCAGCCCTAACGGACTCATTAAAACGCACTTAACTGAAAATAATACATATAAAACAGAAGTTTTCAAGGAGATTATTACAAATTCAGACGATGTACAAAACAACATTAATTCTAGAGCTTTATTTGAAGATCACAATCACAATATTTGGCTTGGAACATATGGTAAGGGTATATGCAAAATAAACACCAATGCTAACAAGGTAAAATGGTTCAATACTGATAATGGTCTTAATCTAGAAAATATTTCTTCAATTATAGAAGATGAGAACAACAATATTTGGGTAAGTGGAGATACAGGGCTATCCATGCTAAACACCGCTTCTTATGAAATTAACAATTACAATAAAAATGATGGCTTACTAGCAAACAACTTCAATTATAATGCTGTTACAAAAGATAAAGATGGAGTGTTATATTTTGGTAATTATGAGGGTATAGATTATTTCGACCCGAATAATATTATTAAAAATGAAAATAAACCTAAAGTTTATTTTACTGATTTTAAATTATTCAACAAATCTGTAAAACCTAATGAACAAGATTCTCCAATACAAAAGAACATTTCAGAAGTAGAACATGTAACGCTGAAACCAAATCAATATGTATTTACAATAGAATTTGCTGCCATAAATTACACTAGAGCAAATAACAATAATTATGCATACTATCTGGAAGGTTTAGAAAATAACTGGAACTATGTGGGTAATACAAGAACCGCCACCTATACCAATCTAAGTCCTGGTGATTATATTTTTCATGTAAAAGCCTCCAATAATGATGGTGTTTGGACAGAAAACTCATTAGAATTACCCATTACGATACTTGCGCCATGGTGGGCTACAACATGGGCAATAATTGGTTATATGATTGCATTTGTTAGTCTTATTTTATTAGTTAATTGGATACTGAGTAAGCGAAGAGAAGAAAGACAAATCATTCAGTTAGAAAGATCACAACGGCAACAAGAAGAGGTTTTAAACGAAAAGAAGATTCAATTTTTCACCAATATTTCCCACGAATTCAGGACTCCCCTCACTCTTATCATGAATCCTATTATGGATATTATGGAGACTAATAATTACAAACTAAATAAAGGGTTAAAAGAAAAGCATAGGATTATCTACAGAAATGCCCAAAGACTTAAAACCCTTATTGATGAATTAATGGATTTTAGAAAACTCCATATTCATAAAATGACATTAAACACTTCAAAAATAGATGCTTATAAATTTGTTAAGGAAATTGCCAAGCACTTTGAAGAAGAGGCTTTTGAAAAGAACATACTGCTTACCACTGAAACAGATGACAATAACGAAATGGATTTTTGGGGAGATCCAGGATTATTGGAAAAAGTCATTTTCAACTTGTTGTCCAATTCATTTAAGGCAACACCAGAAAGTGGAGTAATCACGTTAGGAATTTATTCCCATAAAAGCAAAGTAGTTTTCCCCTTACTAGATGATTCTAAAATGCATAATGCATTAGAAATTAGTATTGAAGACACGGGATCAGGTATCAACAAAGATGATATTGAACATATTTTCAAAAGATTCTATCAAGCAACAAATAAAAGTCAGCATTATTTTGGCGGCTCAGGTACAGGTATTGGTCTTGAGTTGGTACAAAGTTTTGTACAGATGCATAAAGGCATCGTAGAAGTAAGTAGCGAAGTTAATCAAGGTACAAAATTTACATTGTTATTTCCATTGGGGAAAGACCATTTTCACTCTTCAGAAATATCCATTCCTTCAGGTAAAGTTTTAAATCTAGATATTAAAGAGGAACATCTAGAAGAAGACCAAAAAGTTAATCCAATAAGTAATCTGGATATTGAAAATAAAAAGACCATTTTGGTAGTTGAAGATAATATTGAACTTAGAAATTATTTAAAAAATAAACTTAGAACAGATTATACTGTTGTAGAAGCTGAAAATGGAAAAACCGGTTTACAAATGGCACTTAAGGGAATTCCAGATTTAATAATTTCTGATGTTATTATGCCAGAAATGGATGGTTTTGAATTCTGCACCCATATTAAAGAAAATTTAAAAACGAGTCATATCCCTGTTTTAATGCTTACCGCTAAAGCAATGAGCAGCGATAAAATAAAAGGCATTGATTCTGGTGCAGACGCATATCTTAATAAGCCTTTTGAAATGAAATTATTAAGATCATATATAAAGCGATTAATAGAAACGCGTCAACAATTTATAGAGAAGAACATCAATGAGGAAAATAAAATAACCCTTCTTGAAAACACAACCAGTTTAGATAAAACTTTTATGCAAAAAGTGCTAGATTATGTAAACGAAAATCTAGGGGAACCAGATTTAAACGTTGAACATTTAGCTGATGACATGTCTTTAAGCAGAAGTCAATTGTATAGAAAAATAAAGGCCATTACTGGGATGACCGCCACTGAACTCATCAGAAAAATAAGACTTAAAAAAGCCAAACAAATGATAGAGAGCGGAAGTGAATCTATTAGCGAGGTTGGTTTTAAAGTTGGTTTCTCATCTGCATCTTACTTTAGCAAATGTTTTAAGAATGAGTTTGGCATACTACCAACAGAATTAAAAGGGAATTCATAGAAAGTGAGAATATGATTTTCGCTTAGGCTATTAATTGTCAATTCCTTAGTTTTTTAAAGCCGAATCTACTTAAAATTCAAATTAGACCGCCGCACTATCCCATGATGCAACAAGATTCCTATCTAATGCATCAAATATTACAATACAAACTAGTTCAAGATTGTATTTTTAAGCTCCTACTAAAATCCAAAAACAACAACAAAAATTATGAAAAGAAATTTAAAGTCTAAACATAAAACAAGCATTAAATTCACTTTAATACTTGCCTCAATTTTAATGATTGGCTGTGGAGAAAAAAAGACAACTCCTAAGGTTGAAAAAGAACCCACACTTAAGGAGGCGTTTGAAAGTAATTTTTTAATTGGTAGCGCGGTTAACGACAATCTTGTATCAAAAAAAGATAGTCTTGGCGAACAAATTGTACTAACAGAATACAACACCATTACACCAGAAAATTCAATGAAGTGGATGTATATGGAACCAGAGCAGGGAAAGTTTGAATTTGAGACCGCAGATAAGTATATAGATTTTAGCACCAAAAATGATATTGCTTTTATAGGGCATAACCTTGTTTGGCATAGTCAACTTGCAGGCTGGGTGGAAAAAATAGAGTCAAAAGAAGAACTATCTGCTAGTTTAAAAAACCATGTTCAAACTGTTGCTGCTAGATACTCGGGGAAAATACATGGTTGGGATGTTGTAAACGAAGCGCTAAACGAAGATGGCACCTTAAGAAATTCATTGTTTCTAAAACAACTAGGACCAGACTATTTGATCAATTCTTTCAAATGGGCACAAGAAGCCGACCCTAAGGCGGAGCTCTATTACAATGATTATAACATGACCCGCCAAGAAAAAAGAGCAGGTGCAATTAAGTTAGTTAAGGACATACAAGCAAGTGGTGCTAGAATTGATGGTATTGGAATGCAAGCACATTGGGGTTTAAAAGACCCCACATTAGAGGAAATTGAAACAAGTATATTGGAGTATTCAGATTTAGGCATTCAAGTAATGATTACGGAATTTGATATCACGGTACTACCAAATCCATGGGACTTAGAAGGTGCAGAAGTAAGTCAGAACTTTGAAGGTAGTGAACACATGAATCCCTATACCAAAGAATTACCAGACTCTGTTAATACGCAATTAGCCCAACGTTATAAAGACATCTTCAGCTTATTTAAAAAACACAGCGATAAAATTAGCAGGGTTACTTTTTGGGGCATAAATGACGGTGTATCATGGTTAAACAGTTGGCCAATAGAAGATAGAACTAACTACCCATTATTATTTGACCGGGAATACAACAGAAAACCAGCTTATTACAGCGTACTCGAAGTTGCAAAAGATAGTGCACTTTAATAAAACGAACCAAATACCACAAAATGAACAACGATCATAAAATATCTCTTAAGGAGAAAATAGGGTATTCTTTAGGAGACTTATCCGCCAATTTGGTCTTCCAGACCTTAGTTACCTACCTAGCTTATTTCTATACCGATATTTACGGTCTAGAAACCAACGACGCCTCGTTAATAATATTTGTTGTCGGTATGGTCGCTGCATTTGCCTTTAACCCTATTGTAGGTGCCTTGGCAGACAGAACCAGAAGTAAGTGGGGTAAATTTAGACCTTGGATCTTGTTTACATCCATTCCATTAGGTGTTGTCGCTCTATTAGCTTTCAGCACTCCCAATTTTGACTATTCTGGTAAAGTAGTCTATGCTGCGGTAACCTATACCCTACTCTTATTATTATATGCTGCCAACAACTTACCGTATGCTGCTTTAAGTGGTGTAATTACAGGCAGTATGAAAGAGCGTAATAGTATTTCATCATACCGTTTTGTTGCGGTAATGTTCGCTCAATTCTTTGTACAAGTATTCATGTTGCCTATCATTCAATATGCAGGAGACGGAGACAAAGCGGTAGGTATTGAAATTGTAATGACCTATTTGGCAATTATAGGAACGATAATGCTGTTAATCACCTTTTTTACAACCAAAGAGAGAGTCATACCCACCATAGATCAAAAATCAAGCTTCAAAGAAGATTTAGGTGATTTGGTAAAGAACAAGCCTTGGATTATAATGTTGGTATTAACCACTTTGGTATTCATCACTTTAGCGATGAAAGGTGGTTCTTATGTTTACTATTTTGAAAACTATGTAGATGCTACAAGTTTGGCAGAATTTATAGGTCCTATTTTAAATGGACTTAACAGTATAGGAGTAGATTTCTTTGGTGACAACCCAATTTCTGCAGGTTTTGGTCTGTTCAATGCCGGTGGTATAATATTTATGATCGTTGGTATATCCTTATCCAAAGGCTTGGCGGATAAATATGGTAAACGAGATGTTTTTGGTGCAGCGCTATTTGTCTCTACTATTTTCATTGCAATTTTTTACTTTTTTGCGCCAACCTCTGTAGAGCTAATGTTCTTATCTCAAATTTTACACGGGTTCTTTTACGGTATCACCATCCCATTACTATGGGCAATGATTGCAGATGTAGCAGATTACTCTGAATGGAAAAATAATAGACGGGCAACGGCAATTATATTTTCTGCAATGATGATAGGTCTTAAATTGGGCTTAACCATTGGTAGCTCTTTAGTTACTTGGATATTAGGAATCTATGACTATATACCTAAGAAATTTGCAGCTACAGATGCGATCATACAACCAGAAAGCGCCATACAGGGAACAAAAATGCTGGTAAGCATATATCCTGCAATTTCATTTTTCATAGCAATAGCATTGTTATTTCTTTATGAAATAAATAAAAAAATGGAAACTCAAATAGAACAAGATTTAATAACTAGAAGAAAAGCTTAAGTATGCCAGAAGATAGCATTGACCACATTGATTTTGATAAACTGAACGAAAAGGCAGTTTCACAACCTTTAGTTAGCCATATTTATACCGCAGATCCTTCTGCACATTATTTTGACGGAAAAATTTATATATATCCTTCTCATGATATAGAATCTAATATTCCTTTTGATGATTTAGGAAGTCATTTCGCTATGGAAGATTATCATGTTATTTCCGTAGATAGGGAAAGTGGTGAAGCCACAGACCACGGTGTTGCACTTCATGTCAAAGATGTTGCATGGGCAGAAAAACAGATGTGGGCTCCAGATGCCGCGCATAAAAACGGAAAATACTACTTATACTTTCCAGCTAAAAAATCTGATGGAATTTTCCAAATAGGTGTCGCTGTTTCCGATAGTCCTACAGGACCATTTACCCCAGAACCAGAAGCTATAAAAGGAAGTTATACCATTGACCCAGCAGTTTTTGAAGATGAAGACGGAAGCTATTACATGTATTTTGGAGGCATTTGGGGCGGACAGTTACAGAAATACCGTAACAATGTATATAACTACAATAACGAACTCCCCAAGCCTAATGAGCCTGCACTATTACCTATCGTCGCAAAGATGACCGATGATTTATTGGAATTTTCAGAAGAACCAAAAGAAATCAAGATTCTTGATGAGAATGGCGAACTTTTATTAGAGGGCGATAATGACCGTAGATTCTTTGAAGCATCATGGATGCACAAGTATAATGGCAAATATTATTTTTCATATTCCACAGGCGATACGCATTTTATTTGCTATGCTATTGGCGACAACCCATACGGACCTTTTACTTACGGTGGTAGAATTTTAGAACCAGTAGTGGGTTGGACATCGCATCACTCAATTTGTCAAGTAGAAGATAAATTCTATTTATTCTATCATGATAGTAGTCTTTCTAAAGGCGTAACCCATTTACGATCTGTAAAAATGGTGGAATTAGAGCACCAAGCAGACGGACATATTAAAACTATTTCTCCTTATAGTTTATAATTCATAAACACATCAATTTTCTTTTTAACACGAATAACAGAGTCCTAATGATTCCGTTATTCGTGTTTCTTTTTACAGTAAGGCTAGTAATTTATACACTAATTTCGCCCTTTGAGATATAACAAATTGGAACTATTTAAGTTATACAGAAAAAAATAAACTTACGCCAACAGAAATGTTCAATAAAAAATATACCGTTTTAGGGGAGACCATACAAAAAGGCAAAGGCGCCCAATTAAATTTAGACATTGCAAAGTTACACACCAGAACCAAAATTGAAGTTCCGGTGATTGTACAGCGTGGTAAAAAGGATGGTCCTACCCTATTAATTACTGGTGGTATTCACGGTAATGAAATTAACGGTGTCGAAATTGTCAGGCAAATCGTATCCAAAAAATTCAACCGTCCAGAATGTGGTATGGTTATTTGTATTCCTGTTGTAAACATATTCGGGTTCTTGAACCAGACGCGTCAATTTCCAGATGGTCGAGATTTAAACAGAGTTTTTCCTGGCAGTTTAAGAGGATCATTAGCAAGCCGCTTTGCATATCATTTGGTAAAAGATATCGCTCCGGTTATAGATCACTGTATAGATTACCATACAGGTGGTGACAGCCGTTTTAACGCTCCACAGATTAGAATTGATAGTGATGATGTTGACGGGTTAGCGTTAGCTAAAGTATTTGGCGCAGAATTCATTGTAAAATCTGCCGGAAGAGAAAAATCATTTCGTGAAACGCTACATCAACTCGACAAAAAGGTACTGTTATACGAGGGCGGAAAATCACTTCATATTGATAGAGAAATTACCGATACCGGTATAGTTGGTGCGCTGAGAATGATGCATCATTTAGGCATGCGAAATTTCGAAGAAGAACTTTCTCATTATGCATTAAAAGAAACGGTTCCGAAATTGGTTCATGCTTCTAAATGGGTTCGAGCAAAACATTCGGGCATGTTTCACCCCACAATCAAAATCGGTCAAGCAGTAAAAAAAGGAGAAGGAATCGGAAGCATTTCTGGTCCGTTCGGGTATTTTGAAAAGAAAATAAAAGCCAAAGAAACCGGATATGTAATTTGCATCAACGAATCACCAATTGTGAATCAAGGCGACGCTATTTTCCATATTGCATACGATGTGGAATAGACTTCAAAACCATTTTATTTTTAAATAATTAAAGGTCAAAACGTTAAAGATCACCTGCAATTAAAATTCGCTATCTTACTGACTGAAGGATCATTAACCTTTCAACAAAAACACAAACTACCAACTCGAAAATTGCAGCAACTACAGATAAAACACCTTCATTTTTTAGTTAAAAAAAATATATAATTCACCGATTTTCTAACCGAAACTCTTTATTCTTAAAAATTGAGTCCTCATCACCATATTATTCGAATTTTCAGCACTTTATAACAAAAAATCGAACTCTATTCATTAGACTAAATTGCTTAATTTAAAGTTAAAGATCCTCTCAAGTTGAAATCTTCTAAAACATTGATTACATTAGTGTTAAAGGTATTTTTAAACTGCTTTTTTACATGACTGAAATAGAAAAAACATTAGATAATAAAAGTGTACGCCCTACTGCAATGCGCATACTTATCTATAAATTTATGGCAGGTAAAAAAACTGCCGTCGCGTTAACCGATATTGAAAATGCTTTTGAAAAAGCGGAACGCACAACCTTATATCGTACATTAAAAACATTTGAAGAAAAAGGTATTGTACATCAAATTGATGATGGTACAAATATTTCAAAATTCGCACTGTGTCAACCTGGTTGCAATTGCGAAATTGATCAAGATTTACACCTACATTTTCACTGTAGTCAATGTGACAAAACGATCTGCTTGACCGAACATAAAATTCCGCATATTAATTTACCATCAGGATATATCGCTGAAGATGCCAATTTGGTTATTAAAGGTATTTGCGATTTGTGCAGTGAACATTAAATGCACTTCTGTTGCACTATTCATTTTCAGACCTTGCAGGTATTATGAAAAAGAATAAATTAGATTTAAAATCCCTTACCGCTTCCAAAAGCACTTGTGAACACTGCCATGATGACAATGGGCACAATCACAACGAAGCTGGCGAAAATTTCACCATCAATACATACTTACCTGCAATTATCAGTTTTATAATGCTGATGATTGGTATAGCACTAGACTATTTTAAGTCGTTTCCATTCTTTGATGGTTACATACGTTTAGCCTGGTATATTATAGCATATATTCCTGTAGGTTTACCTGTTTTAAAAGAAGGTTGGGAAAGCATAAGAAAAGGAGACTTTTTTACGGAATTCTTTCTAATGGGTATTGCCACTATAGGCGCTTTCGGTATTGGAGAATATCCTGAAGGAGTTGCCGTAATGCTCTTTTACGGTGTTGGTGAATTGTTCCAAAGTGCTGCTGTTAAACGTGCTAAGGGCAATATTAAAGCTTTACTTGATCTACGACCAGATCAAGCTTTGGTTTACCGTGATCATAGCTTTGTTGCCGTATCTCCAGAAGAAGTAGAAATTGGCGAAAAAATACAAATTAGAGTAGGTGAAAAAGTCCCGCTAGATGGCGTATTACGCTCAGAAAAAGGTTCTTTCAATACTGCTGCATTAACAGGTGAAAGCAAACCTGATTCCCTTAAAAAAGGAGAATCCGTATATGCTGGTAGTATAAATCTAGACGGAGTTATAGAAATTGAAACGACCAAAGCTTTTAAGGACAGTTCCATTGCACGTATTCTTGATATGGTACAGAATGCCACTGCACGAAAATCTAAAACGGAGCTGTTCATAAGAAAATTTGCCAAGGTATATACTCCTATTGTCACTTACCTAGCAATTGCACTTACTTTTCTTCCATACTTTTTTGTTGAAAATTATGTGTTTCAAGACTGGTTGTATCGTGCCTTAATATTCTTGGTGATTTCTTGTCCATGTGCCTTGGTGATTTCTATTCCCTTGGGTTATTTTGGCGGATTAGGAGCTGCTTCTAGAAATGGTATTTTATTTAAAGGAGCATCCTTTTTAGATACGATGACCAAGGTAAATACAGTGGTCATGGACAAAACAGGTACCGTAACTAAAGGTGTTTTTAAGATAAAGGATCTTGTTAAAGATCAGATCTTTACCAAAGATGAATTCATGAAGTACTTGATCGCCATTGAAACGCAATCTACACACCCAATTGCCAAAGCTATTTTGGAATATAAACCAGAAGGCGAAGCATATAAAGCAACAAATGTATCTGAAATTGCAGGTAAAGGATTAAAGGGAATCGTAAATAGCAAAGTTATCTTAGTAGGTAACAAAGCCTTAATGACGGCGAATCAAATTGAGGTACATAAGAAAACTGACACCATTGTTGAATCTATTGTTTTGGTCGCGATAGATGGAAAATTTGCAGGTTATGTCACCATTGCGGATGAATTGAAAGAAGATGCGCAACAAGCAATTCAAAATATACGTGCTGCCGGAGTCACAAAGATTATTATGCTATCTGGGGATAAAGATTCCATTACACAAAAGGTTGCAAAACAATTGGGCATTGATTGGGCAAAAGGAGGATTGTTACCTGAGGAAAAATTAGATGAAGTTGAAAAACTAAAGAAACTACCTAATATGAAGATAGCATTTGTAGGTGATGGAATAAACGATGCACCTGTACTTGCCGCAAGTGATGTAGGTATTGCTATGGGCGGACTAGGAAGTGATGTAGCTATTGAAACAGCCGATGTTATTATACAGAACGACCAACCTTCTAAAATCGCCACAGCTATTAAAATAGGTAATTCTACCCGTAGTATTGTGTGGCAAAATATTGCTTTGGCTTTTGGAGTGAAAGTAATTGTTCTGGCCTTAGGAGCAGGAGGCTTAGCTACTATGTGGGAAGCTGTTTTTGCAGATGTAGGTGTTGCGCTATTGGCAATTTTGAATGCCGTTAGATTGCAAAAAATGAATTGGGATTAGACTAGTGAAAATCTTAATTCTAGCCCGCCTATTCGTCGGGCAGGCGGAGTCGAGAACCTACAAGCTAGCATCTCGCAAAGTTTGCATTTCGATAGCGCTCAATGTGACACACTGAAAATTCAACCGTCATTACGAACGTAGTGAAGTAATCTGTTTGTTGGTAGCCGAGAACTCACATGCTGCCACTATTCAACAGATCGCTTCGTCGTGAAAAACTCCTCGCAATGACGATTTCGACACAAAACGTCATTACGAACGTAGTGAAGTAATCTGTTTGTTGGTAGCCGAGAACTCACATGCTGCCACTATTTAGCAGATTGCTTCATTGCGAAAAGCTCCTCACAAAGACGGCTAATAACAATCTGTTTTCAGCTGGTCGCTTTTTTCGAAAGCCTCAAAAGTTATGAGTTTATTGTCTTGGAGCATGTTTTCGAATACATCAAGAACATCATGCTGCATTGCCAACGAACCACAAATCATAATGGTACCACCAGTGTTAATTGTTTGTAGCACCAAATCTTTTTGCTCTTTAATAACATCTTGAACATATTGCTTTTCGCCTTCTCTAGAGAACGTTGAAAATATCTTGATGTTTTTATGATTTAATGAGTTTTTTTCTAAAATAGAATTATAAACATCCATAGAGGCTTTTTTACGCCCTCCCCAGAACAAGGATATATTTTGAGTTGTATTTTTTGAAATCATTCCTAAAAACGGAGCTATACCAGTACCATTTGAGATGAGAATTACATTTTTTTCATTTTTGGGTAAATGAAAATGTTCATTACTATCAATAGCAGCTCTAATAGTTTCACCAACATTTAATCCGAAGAGAAAATTAGAACCTCTTCCTAATTCATGTTTTTTAATACTCAATAGAATATCGTCTTCAATTCTAGCAATTGAATACTGCCTAACCGTTTCATCTCCATTTGGGAATACAGCCAACAAATCTCCAGATGTAAATTCAATATTAGTTTTTGGTTGTAACCTCAGCAAAAAAGTATCATCAATATTTAGCTCTGTTCGTTCTAAAACTTCAAAATCTACTTTCTTATATTTCTTTTTATTAACTACAGGACGCTCTATTGGAATAGTAAATCCTACTTGATTACCAAATTGAATCATCCAAAGTTCAAAAGATTCAAAATTTGCTTTATTAATTTTAAATAAGGGCAATTGTCTATTAAAATCTAAAGCATCGGCAATTTGCTTATCAATATCAATTGCAAACTTGCAGTAATCTGGATAATCCAAAGAGCCAAAACCGATTACTGAAAAATCAATCGTATTCGGTTGTTTAATAGTGGAAAATATTGCTGGAAATTTACGGGCATTCGTTGGTGGTTCTCCTTCACCGTAAGTAGAAGTAAATACGATAATATTCGTCGCCTTAGCGTACGTGGTGTATGTATTAAGTTCCGTCAAATAAACGTTCTTTCCAACTTTTGTCAATCCGTTATACAATCGTTGCCCAAAGTCAAACGCAGTACCACTCTCCGACCCTACCAATATAACAAACTCACATTCATCCTTATTTGGCATTGTAGCAATTCGCTTTCCTTTCTTTCTACGCCTTAGGGTCATTACAAAACCGGAATACATAAAAAATAATATGGATGCACTAGCAAGCAATAGAATGATAGACCAAAGTACACTGCCCTCACCAGTATGTAGCACTAAACTTAATCTCGAAGCTAAAGTCACAAAGGGATAGTCACCACTACTAACAATTTCACCTGTTTGCTGATTTACCTGAACTTCCTTATCCTGTAAAGCAATGAGATAATATTCCTCTGGGTCATCGGAAAACGGAAATTCTACCTGACGAATTTCAGCTAAGATTGTTTCCTTAAAAAAAGGAATATCACCAATGGTTTCATAAACCTCAGCATTATCATTGATAGCAAATTGTTGTTGCGCTACAACCGTATTGGGCAACAAGTTGAATTTCTCCGCAGATAAATAGACTCCGGTGAGTGCCAGAATTAAAATAGGAATAAAGAACCATTTACTTAAAACGACATGGTATCGCATTTCAAAGTAATCTTTCTTAACTTTTGAAAAAAGCTTTAGAAATCCGCCTTGTCTTTTCGCTAACAAAATTAAGCCTGTAACGGCTATAATGAATAAGAGTAATGAAATTAGACCCACGAAGAACCTGCCTATACTTTTAAGAAAAAGAGATCGGTGTAAGTTGGTGGCGAATGTATAAATATAAGGTCGTTCTTCTACCTCGCCCAATTGCTCGCCCGTTGCAGGATTTACATACACATCTAAGGTCTCCATGTCCATAGTTAGTACAGAAGCTTTAACGAACCCAGATGATTCTACTTCCAGCCCTAACACCTCATCATAAGAATTCTTTAGGGCATCTATGGTCGTTGCCAAGGAGACTTCTTCTAGATTTTCTACGGCATAGCCCTTAGCTTGGTGCGAAATTGGTTCTACCGCTAAAATGATACCGGTAACAGAAGCAACTATCAAAAATAGCGAAGAAACTAAGGCAAGTGTAAGATGACTATAGCGCCAAATAGAAATCGTCATAAGTAGTACTGTAATTTTGTATTGCTATATACTTTAAAAAATTCCAGAACATCATAAAATGACATTCTGGAAATAACACTCTGATTGTAAAATAAACGTATTAACTAAAAATGTCATTACGAATAAAGTGAAGTAATCCACTTCTTGGTAACCAAAAAAACCACAAGCTACCTAAATTAAGCAGATTGCTTCGTCGCGAAAAGCTCCTCGCAAAGACGTCTTCTAGTACAAATTATTACTGAGGAAGCATGCGGACGTAACGAATGAATCCTTTGCCCTCTACTTTTGCTTTTAAATTCTCTGTAGACAAAGCAAATTGAATATCATCTGCATAATACCCTTGATCCTCAACTGAGGTTTCAAAACGTAGATTATAACCCTTGTCAATTTTATCATTTGGGATCTGTAATACGGACAAAGCACGCTCGCCACCACTTATGGTTTCACCAGAAATAGCATCAATATTAGGGCGATTTTTACCATAGAATTTCCACCACTCTGTAATTTCACTATACCACTCACTGTCTTTACCTTGAACATATAAGGTTTCTACATATTCGTTATCGGCATCAACTATGGATACAATTAGGTAGGCACCTTCACCAGAATAATTAGTTAATTGAATAAGACATTTTACCGCTGTTTTTTCTACGGGAGTAAATGCTGTTAGTAACGCACCGATCAATACAATTGCCGGTATAAATTTTAATACTCTTTTCATCTGTAATCTATTTTCTTACCAGGGCATATTAAATGGACCTAGCAGGTTTCTTTATTGCTTTAAAAAATTTAATGATGTATTCTCTTTCTGTAACAATTCGTTTTCACTTGCTAAATCGTACACGGTTTCTTCAAAATCGGTTTTACTCTTTGCATCTGCACCGTTAGCTATTAAAAACTTAAGCATCTTATCATTCTCTGCTTTCATTGCCGCTAAATGTAAAGCCGTTAAGCCCTCATCATTCTTAGCATTTACATCGATATCAAAAGTAGAAAGTCTTTTCAACAATTCTAAATCGTTTTTTCTAGCAGCGATATGGTACAGCGTATTTCCTTCTGATTGAACGGTATTGAATTTTAATCCCTTTGTTTTCAATACAGCAAGCTTAGCATCAAAAGCATCTGCATTTCTTTTACTGAAAGATTCTGCCAAGAAATAAGCAACTGTATTCCCCTTAGAATCTTGCGCATTAATGTCCGCACCTTTTTCCAATAAAAACTCAACTACATCTACACTGTTATCATGGGCAGCAAGCATTAAAGCTGTTTCACCATCAGTATTAGCTGTATTGATATCCTTTACATCTTTAGATAATAATTGCACCATGGCAAGTTCATTTCTAGTAGCAGCATTTAAGAATGGCGTATTACCCTTTTCATCTGCCTGATTTACATCTGCGCCTGCATTTAAAAAAAGTTCAAATATGGCAGCATCTTTATTACTGAATGCTAAACGGTGTAATGGAGTACTTCCATTTTTCTCAACAATATTAGGTTCCAAACCTAGACCTTTTAAGTATGTATAGACCGGTAACCCATTACTGAATCCACGACCACCTTGTGATGCAAACATAAATGCATTACCTCCATTATTGTTCAGTGTTTTATAGTCCACCCCTTTCTCAACAAGTAATTTTAGAAAATCTATATTCCCTTTTTTAGAAGCATAATTGAAAATTCCGTTACCATCATTGTCTTTACTACCTAAAGCCAAACCTTTGCCCGTAAAGAAATTTAATTCTTTTTCACTCTTTAATGAAGGTGCGGCCATTAGTAATAAGTTGGCACCGTGGTCATTTTTCTCTTCAGCCAAATTCACACCTTTTTTCTCAAAAGCAGAATAGATTGCAGGATTTGTAAGTCCGGCATTTGCTCCAAAAGCAAGAGGTGTAAAACGGTGGCTATCTAAAGCGGTTACAGAAGCACCGTTATCTAATAAATACTGCACCAATTCGGCATTACCAGAATAACTTGCCCAGTGTAAATAAATACGGCTGTCATGGGTTTTCTTATCTACACCATTACCCTCTAAAGAAAGCAAGTATTTTATCACTTCGGTATCTGCCTTAGTGGTAATTGCCAATGCAGTAGCATCAAAAGCATTATCGTCAAACGCAGTAGGATCGTTTCCTTCTGCAATCTTTTGTTTTACGGCCGCAACATCTGGATTGCTTTTCCAAAATTTGCGATTTAATAATTCATTCTTTTGTTGTGCAATACCTGTGAAGCTTACAAACAACAGTGCGGTTAAGGCTATTAGTTTTACAGTTTTCATATTCTTATTTCTTTACAAATGATTCTATTACTTCTTCAATTTCCCCTTCTTGATCATAAGCATCATCAAAAAGGTATTTATACAATACTTTATTATCGACCTTCTCTTCTAAAGAAAGATCAGTGTTACGCCCGTATACATTATCCCATATACTTCGTACAATTGCCCATTTATCAGTATGTTCTTTCCACCAATTAGCAGCAGCCGCACATTTGCTATCATCAACCTTTACATAGGTATTATATCCTTTTTCCTTAGCAACTATAACATCTGGCTTACCATCTTCACGTATTACTTTGGTATTATCTTGATCATGCAACCAACCATAATCAGTAATCTCTTGTCTATTTCCACGAACGGTTAAATTATAATCGCTTCTTGTAGTATACTCACGTCTAGGCAAGGGAGCATCGGCAGTATTCTCCCAATAGCTCTTACCATCTACATGAACCCAAGTAGAAGAACCTTCATATCTAGGACTGTCATCTACTTGATATACTTTTTGTGTCCACTGCCCTTTCACCTCATTTGCTGGCAATTTGGTAAATGTCCAACTGTTATTGGCATTGTAAGAGTATAAATCCGTGTTTTCAAATAACCAATCTTGCCTCCAGTGTTTAACTATATGTGGTTCTGCTGGGTTACCTACTTGTAGTAAATGCTGAATAGAGATTTTATCATTCTCATCTGTTACCAATTCTGCCCATTCCAGACCTATGTCTACTTTGGTTTTAGACGGTTTATACAAAGAATCTGAACTATAATTAAACGTCTCTGCAAAATTGAAGGTTACTTCATAACAACCACACATGCTTTTTATAGCCTCGCGGTCTTTTTTCTTTTTATCCTTTTGAGAAAAAGCACTCATTGAAACCAGTAGTGCCATTACTATAGTGATCGGTGTTCTCATTACTTGATGATTTAATGTTTTAGGTTCGAGGCCAAAAATAACTATTTTTATTTATTCTAAATAAGAATTGTTTATATATTTGCTCCGTATTAAGAATAATTCTAAATAAGAATAATGCGATTTCAACTTACCACATGCTTACTACTTATAGGATCTTACTTTACCATAGCACAGACCCGAGTTGAAAATCCGACCGATTCTATCCTTGCCCAGCAACTAGATGAAGTAATTGTAACCGCAACAAGAACAGAACGCCAATTATCATCGCTACCCCTACCCGTAACCTTAGTGGGTAAAAAACAAATTATAAAATCTGGTAGCGTCCGTTTAAACGAAATATTGAATGAGCAGACCGGTATAATAACCGTAGCCGATGAAAGCGGGTTTCAAGGTGTACAGATTCAAGGTATCGCATCAGACTATATCCTTATTTTAATAGATGGTGTTCCCCTAGTTGGTAGAAGTGCCGGTAATTTTGATTTAAGTAGGCTTACCGTGGGCAACATCAAACAGATAGAAGTAGTAAAAGGTCCGTCTAGCAGTTTATATGGATCTGAAGCTTTAGGCGGAGTCATCAATATAATTACGGAAAAGCCAAAAACAGAAGCGTTGACCGGTAATGCCTCTTACAGAATTGGAAGCTTTTCTCAGCAAGACATTAACCTAGATGTAAAACAAGCATTTAAAAAATTTCGTTATGGGTTCTTTGCCAATAGGTTCTCTAGCAATGGGTATGATCTTAATGAAGATGTTGAAGGTAATACGGTAAATCCGTTTACAAACTACACCTTAAACGGGCGATTGTATTATGATTTTAAAGACAATTTATCGCTGTTTGCCTCTGGGCGTTTTTATGATCAAAACCAAGATGCCGGTTTTACCTTAGATAGCATTCAATACCAAGGCGATACTAAAGAACAAGAATGGAACGCGCATACCAGATTAGACCATAAATGGACCCCAAATCTTACCATGGCCTACGAGCTTTACTATACTAATTACATTGCTACAGAATTATTGGCGGATCCTATCTCTACAGCTATTTTAAGTGATAGTGATTTCAACCAGAAATTATTTAGACCAGAAGTTCGTGGTAGTTATACATTTTCATCTGAAAACAATACAGAGACAACGGGGTTCCAAAATGGAACTTTAACTGCTGGCATTGGTCTTCAATTAGATGAATTGGATAGAACTTACTTTGATAAAACCGTAAACTTCAGCTCCCAGTATGCATACGCGCAATACGATTTTGACCCAATAGAAAACTTAAATGTTATTGCAGGCGCCCGGTTTGATAATCACTCTGAATACAACAATCAATTTAGTCCCAAACTGGCACTACGCTATCAATTAAACGATAACCTATCTATTAAAGGTTCTATAGGCTACGGTTTTAAAGCACCAGATTTTAGACAGCTGTATTTTGATTTTACAAACTCCGCCGTTGGTTATACGATCTTAGGGTATAACGTAGCATTAGATAAACTGAAAGAACTAGAAGAGCAAGATCAAATACTTAATGTGGTTGTGACCGAAGATGACCTAAGTAAACCCCTAGGAGCAGAAAGCTCTATTGGTTATAACCTAGGTTTCAATCTAAAACACGGTCGTGGAAATACAGAAGTCAATTTCTTTAGAAACGATTTTAAAAACTTAATAGACACCCGCATTATTGCAAGAAAAACAAACGGACAAAATGTGTTTAGCTATGTCAATTTTGATGAAATATACACCACAGGTTTCGAAATTAATTCTGCCTACAAACTAAGTAATGACCTAAACATAAGTGCTGGCTATCAATTATTGTATGCTTTTGACAAGCAGAAGAAACAAGATATAAAAGACAACCAAGTATTTGTACGCGACCCTAATAATGGGCAGACCATTGCATTATCACAGACCGACTATTTTGGTTTGGTAAATAGATCTCGCCACAATGCAAATTTTAAAATCTACTATGATATACCTACTGCAAAAACAAATCTAAACATTCGCCTACTATACCGTAGTAAGTATGCGCAGTTTGATACCAATGGCAACGGACTCATAGATAATTACGATAGCAGTTTTATAGATGACTTTGTTACCGTAAATGCAGCAGCCAGTAAAACATTCTACAACAACTTTACACTACAGGTAGGTGCCAATAATCTTTTGGACTATACCGATAACAATATCCCAACAATGCCGGGAATTCAAGGATACCTAAAATTAAATTATCAATTCTAACCCACCTGACAATGAGCAGGTTTTAATTACAATTACCATGACGAAGAACATTTTAGCAGTAGCATTTTTAGCAGTGGCATTCGCCTCTTGCAGTAACGACGATGACAACACCCCAGCAGAACCGATACAAACGGAAACTGTAAGCAACCTATATGCACCACAAACAGGTGGACAAGGAGAAGCTGTTGGCGGGGAGTTTGCAAAATTCGATTTTGAAACAGGCGCAATTACCACTAGCGATACAGATTGGGATTTAGCCTTTAGAGGAACAACCATAGCCATAAACGGCGGCGCAGAAACCGGTACTGCAGATGAACCTGTACGCAACGGAGATGCAGGTGTAGCCATAGTAACAGGTACATTGGCAAGCATAACTACAGCTGACGGACTATCTTTTAACCAAGATGCCGATGCTGCATTTGCCATACCTACAGGTAGTGACAATGGATGGTACAATTACGCCGGACCACCATCACACGTTATTACACCAATACCAGGTAAAATATTTGTAATTAGAACAACAGAAGGTAATTATGCCAAAGTAGAGATTATTAGCTACTATGAAAACGCCCCTGCCGAACCAGATGCGTTTGCAGATGCAACACCTTACTTCACCTTTAATTATGTATATAACCCTAATATAGGGGAAACTTCTTTTGAGTAGTTTATTTTAATTTAAGTTGTTTATAAATGCTCGTCTGTAAAGACGGGCTTTTTTTTGCTTTGTGAATACACATATTAAAACAGTTTAAAACTAGTAGGAGTTTTCTTCACATGTAATTTGGTATATTGCTGATATAAAAGATATATATAACATATGTTTTATATATCTCATATTGGCAGGATGTATAACATATGTTATATATTTAATTGTTGGCAAAAATTTCTCCAAAAAATAAAAAAGTTAATAAACCGTTAATTAACAAACCCTACCCCAAATGAAAATTAAAAATACAATTCTAATACTAGCTTATATTTTAGTCTTTTCAAGTTGCGCTTCAGACGATGATAATACTCCAACACAAATAGACAGAGAGCCAGAAACAGTAATAGAGCAAACTGCTATTATTAACTTTACAAATGAAGAATCAAACGAAATTGATTTCGGAGATGTTGTAGTGGATATTATAACTACACAGGTTTTTAATATTGAAAATACTGGAAATTCAGACTTAAATATCACAAACATTGTTATTCCAGATAATTACACTATAGATATATCTTCGACCACTATTACCCCCAATACAAATAAAGATTTTACTATTACCTTTAGTCCTACTGAAATATTGGACTATAGTAATGTAATACAAATTGAATCCAATGCCACAGGTGGCAATGATACTATAACTATAACCGGATTTGGTGTTAGTCCCATTTATGATGGATCTATTGTCTTAAATACTCAAGAAGAAGTAGACCATTTTGGAAAGTTAGGATATACATCAATAACTGGAGGCTTAAATATAGGACAAGTTACTTCTATTGCATCGACTATAGTAGATTTAGAACCCCTTAACAAGATTCTTGAAGTTGGTTTTTTAGAGGTTTTTAGTACTACATCCTTAGAGAATTTGAATGGGTTAGAAAAGCTAAACGTAATTAATTCTATTCAAATGGTTTCAAATTCTGCTCTGAAGAATATTGACGCTTTAAAAAGTGTTACGAAGTTAGAGGGTTACATTAACTTTTTGTCCAATAATTCATTAACAAAAATTGATGGTTTGGAAAACCTGATTGAAGTAAAAGAAAATGTACGATTTAACAATAATGCTTTGTTAGAAAATATTGACGGACTTTCAAGTTTAAAAAGTGTTGGAACTGATTTTGATTTGCTTGGCAGTCCCTTAATAGAAAATTTAAATGGGCTTTCAAGTCTAGAGAACGTGGGTGTTGAACTGCATGTAAGTGGTAGCTTACTGTTAGAAAACTTAAATGGCTTATCAAATTTGAAATCGGCATCTTTATTAAGATTTTCGGATAACGTATCATTATACGACTATTGTGGTATTAAAGACCTATTAACAAATGACGGTGCCAATCTTTATCATAATGGTCAACGCTATAATAGATTTAATCCCACTAAATCCGAAGTTGTCAATAGTACCTGTAGTGAATTAGTACCTTTAGGTGTATATGATGGTAATCTTTTAATGGATTCCAATTCTGATATCGAGAAATTTGTTTCTAAAAATTTTCATACCATCAGAGGTTCTTTTGGAGTAAATGGACAAGCTATTACTAATCTAGATTTCTTGGAAAATTTAGAAACGGTTACATCAGACCTTAATATTCGAAATACCGATTTAACAAATCTAGATGGGCTAGATAAATTAATTTACGTTAACCAATTGTTCATACAAGAAAATGCGATGCTTGCGGACTATTGCGGGTTAAATTCTTTTATTGAAAACGGTACAATTAATAATACTGGTGATTATAGGTATATTATTACAGATAACTTATACAATCCTACCTTAGAAGATTTACAAAATGGTCAATGCACTGATTAAAAACTTTTGCCAACAAAACCTATAAACAATACGGGTTTCGGGTTTAATCGCGGGGCTTGCTTATTTTTATAAAGTCCACAAAATCTTTAGGATTTTGCTTTAAACAATAAAAAGAAAAAACAAAACAAAAAGATTTTGCTATGTGCATGGCGGAAAGTAAACGCTAGTTTGCTCCCGTACTGTTCATAGCTCAGTCGTTGTAACACATTTAAGAAAAAATATGGGATTAGATTGGAAACCGCTAAATAAACCTAAAAAAGGAATGGAAAACGAGTTCAAAGACTTGTTCGAAATTTTAGACGGACGAAAAAAAACCAAACTATCCTTCTTTGACAAAATAAGAGGAAAGAAAAACTATAATGAAACTGAAGTTCAAAACCGTTTTTTTGAAATTTCAACTACTCCATATGAAACTCTGAATGCTCCAAGAGTTGGATTCGACACAAAAGCAACTGAATGGGCTAAAGAAAGTTTTGAAAACAGAACGGACAAAGGTCAAAATCTCGAGGAGTTCATGAAAGAGATGTATGGTTATTGGGTAGTTGATTTGGTCGAACTGCATGATGGAATACCAACTTACATAGCTTTACATGATGAAGCACATGTGTTTCGAGGAAAATTTTTAGATGATTGTGAAAAAATAATGGGACCAGAATTATTTGACGAAGCCTATTCCTCAAAGCTTTCCGAAGAGGCAATAGATTATGGAAATAGAATATTATCACTAGCCAACACATATGCAAGAGAAAATAATTTAGAACACCTTAGAGACGTAAGAAATCCTCCCGACGCAGATGAACTTAGCCCCGAAAGTTTAGTTCACATTCTATATTCGAGCGCAAAGTGGGTTAAATGGTGGGGAGAAAGAGGACATGGATATGAAGCCTACTTTTAGTATAAAAACGTGTTACAACAAAACCTATAAACAATACGGGCTTCGGGCTTAATCGCTGGGTTTGTGTATTTTTATGATGTCCGCAAAATCTTATGGATTTTGCTCTGGTTAAAAAAAAATAAATCAAAACAATAAGATTTCGCTAAGTGCATGGCGGAAAGCAAACGCTCGTTTGCTCCCGTACTGTTCATAGCTAAACCGTTGTAATGCATTTTGGCTTATAGTAAAGAAAAACTATTGAAAATAAAATTTAAACTAACTCCGATAATAACACTTTCGCTCTTAGGAGTCTTTTTTTTGCTTATTTATGGAGTTCGAGTTTATCGACAAAATAAATTAAAGAAAGGAGCTTTTAAAACATTTGCTACGATTGAAAAATTAAAGGAAAACGTTACAAAAGGAAAGTCCGGTAGAATTGACATTGTTTATTTTTATTTCATTAAAAATGATAGTGTAATTCATAAACTGAAACAGATACCCGCAAAAAGCATTAAAAAGAAAAAACTGAAATTAAAAGAATCATTTAAAGTACATATTGCTAAATCAGACTACGGTGTTTTTGAAATTGATTTTGAAAAAAAAATTGATACAATCATTGATAAGCGCGATTATAAAACTCACATTTATAACACCTTTATTCATCGAAATATCATTGAATGAAACTCAATTAATTCTTAATGGAAAAATTTCTGGACCCAATTTTACTCAAAGAAGAATTCATTTTTAATGGAACTATCGACGAATTAAATGAAAAGATTCACTTAAATAATGACAAGAAATTTAGGACTAAATGGTCAGAATACAATCGCTTTGAGTTTTTCGCAAAATGGTCGTTAGGCACATTGATATTTAGAGGATTTCCAACCGCTGTGGATGGAATTAAAGGGTTTGCGGAATTGACACGGAAGGGAGAATATAAAACTCACGTGCTATTGAAAACTAAGGTGCGAATTGAATTTTATTTTTTTCTAATTATTCTGACTACAATGTGTGTTGCTGGACTTGCCACTCAGTCGGACTTCCCAATTTATCTTTTGTTGTTGATTCCATTTGGACTTTTATGGTTCTGGTTTATTTATAGAGTTCAGGAGAAAATGTTATTTAGAAAATTACGAAAATACTTGAATGAAGAAAAAACGCATTACAACAAAACCTAAATGTAATGCGGACTTTAGGGTTAAACCGAAAGGTCCTTGTATATTTATAAGGTCGCTAAATCTTATGGATTTAGCTTTGAGAAATAAAAAATAAAACTAATCAATAAGCTTTAGCTACGGGTTATGGCGCAATGGGAATCGCTTCTCTAAAACCGCACTACGCTTAGCTCAGACGTTGTGCTTCATTATGACCAACCAATTACCAAATGATAAAATTCTTTAGAAAAATTAGGCAAAATCTACTTTCAGATGGAAAAACTGGAAAGTACTTTAAATATGCAGTTGGAGAAATTGTGCTTGTGGTTATTGGGATTTTGATAGCTCTTCAAATTAATAATTGGAACGAACAAGGGAAAGTTGACGGAGAAATCTTGAAAACACTAAACGAGATACGCAGTAATCTAATTAGCGATAGTCTTAGCATTCGTGATACTCGCATCTTAAAGTCGGAGGATATCAATATCCAGTACACAGTCATCCATGAATTAGAAAGTAGAAATATTCCATATGACTCTATCGAGTACCATCTTGGAAGAGTAATGATAGCCAGACGAATAGTTCTTGTCGACAATGGTTATCAATTGATGAAGAGATTCGGATTAGAGCAGTTAAAGAATCAAGAACTCAGAAATGAATTGATAAACTACTACACCAACTTTACAAAAAGGATAAATAATGATACCGCAGACGACGACTACGAATTCATAACAGTATACCTTCCCTATGTTCGCAACCATTTTCTCGATTATAATTGGAGTAAACAAGGAGTACCTGCAGACTATGAGCATCTCAAATCCGACCAATATTTTCTTACTTCTCTCAAAACAAACATCAAAAACCAAGAAAGCACATTAGAACAATTGCAGAATGGGACAAGAAAGATTCAGGAGATTCTTCCAATGCTAGACGAAACAATATTGGCTTACGAATAAAATAATTATTAAAAAATACAACTTGAGGGTTTAGGAACAAATAAAAATATATAACGAAAGCACAACAAAACCTATAAACAATACGAGCATCGGACTTAAACGGAAGGTTTGTGTATTTTTATGATGTCGCTAAATCTTTTGTCCCGAAGCGTCGGGATAGCTTTGACAAGGAAAAGAAAAAACAAAACAAAAAGATTTTGCTATGTGCATGACGGAAAGCAAACGCTAGTTTGCTCCCGTACTGTTCATAGCTCAGGCGTTGTGGGTAATTTAAGAAAGATGAGGCATTCCAGTTCCAGTTTCAACAAAACTCTTTAAACTTTGAGTTACAAATCTTTCCCAAGCCGGAAAACAAATTACATAACAGTTTAACTCAGAAACTAATCCATTATGTGCGAAATTTAGAATTGTTTCGTTTTGACCTTTTTCTTCCAAAACCCATTCAACAAGAGTTCCTTCCCACTCTTTTTCAATTCCTTCATAACCATTGTGAATATGTTTAGCCTCAATACATTTCCATACTATTTTTCTATTAGGTTCAAATTCGGAGATTTTAAACTTCCAATAAGTACTATCAAAACTTGTTGTGAATTCATCACCAACTGAAGAAACTGAATTATCTGTATTTCCCCACCATTTTTGGACGTGTTGTGAAATAGCATTGAATACTTGTTGTGTAGTTCCATTAATAGAAACCATTGTTGTGTATGACATAATTTAATTTTAAAATATTAATAGTGCTTGCGAATTACAAGTGCAAATATATAAAAGTACTTTTATTTTACAAGTGCATTTTTATATATTTGCATATGAAACAGATTGAAAGAAGGTCGGACTGTCCAATTAGCTTATCGCTTGACATTTTTGGAGACAAATGGACTTTACTAATTTTAAGAGATTTTATTTTCTTTAACAACAGACACTTTAACGAGTTAGTAACAGTTGAAAAAATATCTACAAATATTCTTGCTGACCGATTAAATCGACTACTTGAAAATGATATTGTAAAAAAAGAAGTTGATAGGAATAATAAATCTTCATATCTGTATTCGTTAACAGAAAAAGGAATTGATTTAATTCCGATTGTTATTGAAATTTATAAATGGGGAGCAAACAATATTGATGGAAATAATGCTAATAGTGAATTTAAAAATGAAGTGAATTCTAATTTTAATAAAGTGACATCGGAAATAGTTGACCGAATAAAAACTACCCACAACAAAGTATAAAATTAATGCTTGGTTCTGTGCTTAAACCAGCGATTAGTCCTGTTTTGCTACATCTGATTTTCCTGCGGAAAATCCTCGCAAGTAAACACGCTGTACGCAAGCATGAAAATTCGGAACAAACAAGGAATATTTAAACATTAAGAAAATGAAAAAACTAATTTTCCTCCTATTAATTTTAACCTCTGTATCTGTATTTTCCCAAAACTCAGATTACAAGGTATTTTCATATCTAACGGATGGAACAAAAGCGCCAAATACTCATTATATCGGAGAAGCTTGGTTGACTGCCATTATTCACGATGATGAGGAATTGGGTTATAATATTACAAAAGCAACTTTTAAAGCAAACTCAACCTTGGACTGGCATAAACATGGAACGGCGCAAGTCTTAATAATTGTAGATGGAGAAGCCTATTATCAGGAGAGAGGAAATGAGCCTGTTATTTTGAAAGAAGGAGATGTAATTAAATGTGAGAAAGATATCGAACATTGGCATTCCTCTTCAAAGCTTAGTGATGTAACATATTTGGCTTTATATGGTGGTGGACAACCAACTTCTTGGACTGAAGTAGTTACACAAGAATATTATGATGAAGTAGCTGAAAAACTAAAAAGTAATTGAAATAACGCACTCAGACGTAAATGCCAGCGTACAACACAACGTATAATAAATACGGGCTACGGGCTTAAACGAAAGGTTTGTGTATTTTTATGAAGTCCGCAAAATTGAAAATTACGCGTTAGCGAAATATTCAATTTTTGCTTTAAACAAGGAAAAGAAAAAAAGATTTTACTATGTGCTTGGCGGAAAGTAAACTCTAGTTTGCTCCCGTACTGTTCATAGCTCAAGCGTTGTGCAAAATGTTGAAAATCTAGATGATAGAAAAATTTAAGGTAAACATTCCTCAATCTGAACTTGATGATTTAAATGATAGAATCAAAAAAGTTAGGTGGCCAGATGAAATTAAAAATTCAGATTGGAAGTATGGTACAAGCCTTTCTTACATAAAAGAACTAGCTGACTATTGGCTAGAAGAGTTTGACTGGAGAATAATAGAAAAAGAAATAAATTCTTTTCCGAATTTTATCGCAGATGTTGATGGCAATCAAATCCATTTTCTTCATATAAAAAGTAATAAGAAAAATGCCATCCCAATAATCATAACACACGGCTGGCCTGGTTCATTTCTTGAAATGCTTAAAATCATACCACATCTAACAGAGTCAGAAGAATCACCTTTTGATTTGGTTGTACCTTCAATTATTGGCTTCGGATTTTCAAAAAAACCAACGGAAAATGGAAGTGATTATGGATATAACGCAGAATTATGGCATAAACTTATGCTTAAACTTGGGTACAATAAATATGGAGTTCAAGGTGGTGATATTGGTGCAGGAATTAGTATAAAAATTGCTCAAAAATATCCTAAAAGCATTATCGGATTACATTTAAATTACATATCCGATTCCTATAAACCATATTCTGAAGAAAACGAAAATATAGAAACTCACATCGTGAAATTTCAAAAAGCTACTCAAATGTGGAATGAACGAGAAGGGGCTTATGCTTCACTTCATAGCACAAAACCTTTGTCATTAGCTTATGGATTAAATGACTCCCCAATTGGACTTTGTGGTTGGATAATAGAAAAGTTTAACGCATGGAGTGACAATAACGGAGATATTGAAAATAGCTTTACAAAACAAGAATTACTGGCAAATGTCACTTTATATTGGTTAACTCAAACAATACATTCGTCCATTAGAATGTATCACGAGATTAGTAATAGTCCACTAAAATTTAAAAAAGATGATTTTATAAAAACTCCAGTTGGTTTTGCAAAGTTTCCAAAAGAGATTCCTACACCACCAAGAGATTATATTGAAAAAGGCTTCAACGTAGTTCATTGGACAGAAATGTCTAAAGGAGGTCATTTTCCTGCGCTAGAACAACCTAAATTGTTAGCTGATGATATGATAAGGTTTTTTGAAAAATTGAAGTAAACTGTGTAGAGAACATTAAGCACAACAAACCTAAACGTAATGGGTACTTTAGGTTTAAAAGCTAAAGTCTGAGTATATTTATAATGTTGCTAAATCTTATGAATTTAACTTTGGACAAGAAAAATAAAACTAAACGATAAGCTTTAGATTCGTGTGTAGACGAAAACGAAAAGTTTCCTTGCCTACGCACTACGCTTAGCTTAAGCGTTGGGCATAATGTACAAATCCCTCGAATATGAAAGAGTTACTAATACAAAATATTTTAAACCATATTACGCTTTCTAAAAAAGAGTTAGATAGCTTTTTTAGCTTATTCAACCAAAAAGAAGTCCATAAAAAAAATTTCCTTTTGCGAGAAGGAGAAATTTGCAAGTTTGAAGGCTTTGTTATCAAAGGACTTTTCAGAGTATATCATATAGACAGTAATGGCTTTGAACAAGTACTCTATTTTGCTCAAGAAAGTTGGTGGATTACTGATATAGACAGTTTCACCAATGAAAAACCTTCACAACTTTACATTCAAGCATTAGAGGATAGTGAAGTATTATTAATTTCAAAAAAAGATAAAGAATTTGCTTATAATAACATTCCCAAAATAGAAAAACTGTTTAGAGTCATGACTCAAAAAACGCATATCGCGTTACAACGAAGAATGATAGATAATTTGAGTAAAACTGCCGACCAACGCTATATGGACTTTATTGAAAAATATCCCAACCTCTTTCAACAATTAACCAACGTTCAGATAGCCGCTTACTTGGGCATAAGCCACGAATTTTTGAGTAAAATAAGACGAAAAATCGCTAGTAAATAATTGTTAAGAATTCATTTATTGAACTTGTTCAATGTTTTGTGTTAGGTACCCATTGCATCTTTGTACCATCATTAAAAACAACACAAAAAATGAAATCGATTATTTCAACAGCATTATTCACAATTTTAATTTTATTCAAAATGAACGCACAAGAACAAAATTTTAAAACAATAGAAACTAACAAATTTAAACTTCAAGTTTACAACGCATCAGAAAATAGTTTTGGTGTGGCATCTGTAATTATCTCAGGTAAAAACGATGCGGTACTGATAGATGCACAGTTTACGTTGGCAGAGGCAGAAAAAGTCACTCAAGAAATTAAAAACTCAGGAAAAACCTTAACTACTATTTATGTTTCTCATGGTGACCCTGATTTTTATTTCGGATTAGAAATATTCAAAAAATATTTCCCAGAAGTGACGGTTTATGCATCGCCTGCAACAGTAGAACATATTAAAGCGACCGCTCAAAAAAAATTGGAAGTTTGGGGCGAAAGATTAGGCGATAAAATCACATCTAATGTTATTTTACCTCAAGTTTTAAAAGGAAATTCTATTGAGTTAGAAGGCGAAAAATTAGAAATCATTGGATTAGACGAATTCCCAAAAAGAACCTTTTTATGGATTCCATCAATTAAAACAGCTTTAGGCGGAATTAATGTTTTTGGCACAACATTTAATTTATGGATGGCAGATGCACAAACAACAGAGGCACGTAATAACTGGATATCAATCTTAAATATCATAAGTGATTTAAAACCTGAAATAGTAATTCCTGCACACGCAAATACAAATTCAGATTTTACTATTGATGCTGTAAACCATACGAAGAATTACATTCAATTTTATGAAGAAGCCTTAAAAAGCAACACAACTTCTGAAGCGTTAATAGCAACGATAAAATCAAAATATCCAAATTTAACTTTTGAAGCAGCTTTAATGCTAGGAGCAAAAGTGAACACAGGAGAAATGAAATGGTAAAACCTATAACAATTATCAACTTGACATTGCTTTTAGTAGTGTCAAGTTGTTCGTTTAAACAACAAGCTATGACAAATTTAGAAATAATAAAAAGTACCTATGAAGGTAAAACTTCAGAAGAAAACGGTAAAAATTTAGCCAAACATGTTGCTAAAAATATCAGTTGGACAGAAGCTAAAGGCTTTCCTTATGCAGGAACTTATATTGGTTTAGAAAGTGTTACCGAAAATGTTTTTAAGCGTTTAGGTAGCGAGTGGATTGATTATAAATTTTTGCCCGAAGATTATATTGCAAATGAAAACAAAGTAGTTGCCTATGGCACTTACTCGGGCACCTATAAAAAAACGAACAAGTATTTTGAAGCAAGAGTTGCCCATATTTGGAAACTAAACAATGGCAAAATTGTCAGTTTTGAGCAGTTTGTGGACAGTAAATTGGTCGACGAAGTAATACGTTAAAACATTACACCTAACACCGTATATAATTTATCAAATAAAACCGAACTTCTATGAGTATATGCAGCGTGCTTACCAAGTATATTCAGGTGGTTGTATATTATTCATTCGAAGATATAAATTAGCTTTGGCCCTGTGGTTGGTTATATGATCTTGTACATAAAAAAAGGCAAAAGCCCTACTCACAGTATTACCACTATGATACATTACACAAGACTCATCTAATTGTTCTTGTTCTATGGTGCCGATTACATTCGTAGTATAAGCAAACCCATTTTGTAACAATTCAATAATCTCAGCCTTCGTCATCTTCGAAGCATCAGGTGTATTGGGTTTTACTTCCATTCCTTGTACATAACGTTTTGTAAGTAGCTCCACCGTGTATCCAATATGTACCATTTGTTCGCCAAAAGACTTACTTACAGCAGTTGGTTTATACGAATACAGTTCTTCTGGCATTGCTTTAGCTACATCTAATGAGTGTTCACTAGCTGCAAGCCAAACAGCTAAATATGTTTTAGTGAAGGGGGTTTTTGGAACAATTTCAGTTTGCCCATAAGTCATAACCGTACAAAAAATGACCATTATTATTAAAACTAAATTTTTCATAAATAAAAAGAATTAAAGAATTCTACAAGATATATATAAGCTATTAAATAGCTTATAAAAAATAGTATTTGAAGAATCTATTTTATGTAATCATGTTTTATAAAAACTACTCGAAACCATTGTTGCCGAATCGACAAAAATCGAAACTTTTCTTACTTTTAAAGAAAAAAACAAGCTAGGTTTTACGTTTCCGGCAGGCGAAGTTTCTTGATTATTTCTAAAAGGCTTACTAATGGCAAAAGTTTAATGTAAAAACCAAACGAACACGATCCGCCTTCGTACGTGCAACGGTTCATAGCAAATCGCCGTTATAAAAAATGAGTAAATTCAAATTTTTAGTTCTAATAACCCTTGTAAGTAATTCGCTTTTAGGACAAACGAACGATAATTATTCTGATGAATTACTATCCAGTTCTTTTAACGCTTATATGGAAGTTGATTATGAACTTGCCTACAATATGTTTCCATTTATAAAAAAAAGATTCTTAGAACATTTAAAAGACACTTCTAGCTTTGCCAACCCTTATGATAGCTTATCTAAACATATAGATATAAGAAAAACTTCAAATAACTTACTTAAGACCTATAGTTGGCCTGTACTAGATACTGGCTGCTGTCATCGTTCAGTAATTTATGCCCAATTTAAAACAGCATCCGGGGATATAAATTTTATAGATTTAAATGAAACAGATGGTGGAGATATTTTTATTACGGATTTAAAAATGATAGATATCGATAATAAACCCTATTACCTAATTCTAGGCTGGGGCACTTATTGTCAAGGAACACATTATGCAACAGCAAAAATTTATGAAATAAAAAATGGTTCTCTATATAAAAGTGAAGCTTTGTTCAATGATAAAGCTTACCTCTCCATAGACGCAAACAGAGGTGCAAAAATTGATTTAAAATATTCGCTGGAGCAAAAATACTATCATATAATAGCTATGGCGAAGGAAATGATTCTGGATTTTACAGACATGAGAAAAATGTTGTGAAATGGAAATTGAAAAATGAGGGATTTAAAAGGATTAACTAACGTTACCAAAGGCTATAATTTCAATAGTGTACCTAGTTTTTGAAATTATTGGAGAAGAGACTACTGTAGAAATCAATTCAAGAAAGAAAATAGTCAGTTTTGACATACCTAAGTCATATTAAACCTTTATTAAAATGTATGATTACGGGATAATAGCCGCCAATATTGAATATCTTAGAACCAGATAAAAACTTCTTCAAGAATAATTTTATTGAAGATATAGATGAGTCGAATTGAAAAAATGACATTCAGAAAAAGAACATAGAAACAACTTACCATTAAATGAAAAAATTAAGAGAGTTAACTGACGCTAAAATTGAATCTGGAAGACAAAACAATCCAGAGTTCATGAATGGTGTTGATGCTATCATTGAACAAGAAAAAGCATTTGAAAAAGGAAAAGATGCTATAAAAATTGGACAGAAAGCTCCAGATTTTGAATTGCCTAATGCTGAGGGTAAATCAATTGTTTTAAAATCATTATTAAAGAAAGGTCCTGTTGTTATTACTTTTTATAGAGGTAATTGGTGTCCTTATTGCAACTTACAGCTTAGAGCATTGCAGGCAAGACTAGATGATATCTATGCATTAGGCGCTACATTAGTTGCCATTAGCCCACAAGTACCAGATGGGTCTTTGACAGAAGATGAAATTAGTAAGATGGACTTTATTGTTTTGTCTGACCAAGACGCAAAAGTTGCTTTACAATATGGTGTTGCTTGGCAAGTGCCAGAGTTTTTGGCAGAACATATGCGAGTAGATAGAAAGCTAGATTTAGAAATAGTAAATAATGGTAACGGTAACGTATTACCAATTCCGGCAACATTTATATTAGGGCAAGACGGAGTAGTTACCTGGAACTATGTTAATGTTGATTATAGAACCCGTTCAGAACCAGAAGAAATTATTGAAGCCTTAAAAAGGCTATCTTAAAAATGTGCTAGTACTCAATTACTACGATTATTTATTCTCTTCAAAAGTTATTCAGCCTTCTGATTAGATTAATTATTTACCGAGGATTAGGATTAAATCATTTATATAAAATAGCAGTGAAGAGCATAATTCTAGAATTAGTCCTTTTCTGCTATTTTTGTTTACATCCAAAAAATGGCACTACATAAGCTGTTATGTTTCAATCATAAAAAATTGAATATCAAATGAATAAAAAAATAGGTTTAAAAGAAGCTATTTCCATAGGAATTGGGGGTATGGTTGGCGGTGGTATTTTTGCTGTCCTTGGTCTTGCTGTATCCTTAGCAAAAGGTGGAACACCAATCGCTTTTCTATTTGCCGGTATTCTAGCATTAATAACATCTTACAGCTATGTTAAGCTATCAAAGAAATATCCGGACAGAGGAGGTACGGTTAAATTTATTAATCAGGGTTTCGGAAAAACAGTCTTTAGCGGTGCCATTAATAATCTTTTATGGATTAGTTATATCATCATGCTTTCTCTTTATGCTTCGGCATTTGGGTCTTATGCTCCAAATTTATTAGAGCTAACACAAGACAAAGTAATTGATTCTCATATTTATGCAAGCGCAATTATTGTTTTAGCAACAGCAATTAATTACTATAGCATTGCCGTTGTAGGCAAAATAGAATCTTACGCAGTAATTATTAAATTGGTAATTCTTATTTCCTTCATTTTTATTGGTGCTTATGGTTTAATTGGAAACCCCAACGTGGCTCAATTAGCAGTTTCTCAATGGGAAGCTCCTATCAAATTATTTGCTGGGGGCATGGTTATTTTCGTCGCTTATGAAGGTTTTGAACTCATTGCAAATGCAGCACCAGATATTATAAATCCTGAAAAAAATATACCAAGAGCCTATTACTATTCTGTAATTTTCGTTATTGTGTTATACATCGTAATCGCTTTTGTAACGGTAGGTTCACTCCCTTTTTCAAAAATTGCAACTGCACAAGATTATGTATTAGCAGAGGCGGCAAAACCAATGCTAGGAAAAATAGGATTTTCTATAATTACAGTCGCTGCCCTAATTTCCACTTTTTCTGCAATTAATGCCTCTCTTTACGGTGGAAGTAAGGTGAATTATGAAATAGCACAAGACGATGAATTACCACATCACTTTTTGGCAAAACTTTGGAATCAGCCCATAGGATTATTAATTACGGCAATTGCTACATTAATTTTGGTAAACGTTCTTCAATTAGAAAGCATATCAACAGCAGGTAGTGTTGGCTTTTTACTGATTTTTGCCGTTGTTAATTTAGTTGGTTATCGATTATCTAAAGAAACAGGAAGCAATAAAACAATTCCAATAATAGGTTTTGTTTTATGTATGGTTGCTACAGTAATCTTAATTAATCAACAGTACACTTCAAATTTTGTCGGTGTAATTATATCACTAGCTATTATAGTATTTTGCTTTATTGTTGAATGGATTTATAAGAAGGCAGAAAAGAAATAAAACCGATAGGGTAAACCAAATCTGAAATAATTCAATGATAGAAATAATACTATCAACATTAGCTGAATTTGGACTCATTCATGAAGATTATAAGCACAAAAAGCGCATTAGTTTAATTGAAAAAGAAGATGGTAAAAAAAGACCTTTTCAAAAGTATCTATTACAACCTAGTGTAATCATAACTATTTGTTTAATATTCACTGTAAGCATTGGTGTTATTGCCTTTATTATTTATCAGCACACTTCTATTTATCCTGAAAAAACAAAAAAAGAATTAATAGAAATCACCGATTGGATAGAAAAGTGGAAAATAAAGTACGACCACTACCCTACCGAACTAAATGAAATAATTGGCAATAATCCACAGCGTCAAGGTTGGAACACAGATGCTTGGGACAGACCATACAAATACACTCATCAAAACAATGGCATTGGCTTTTCCATTAAATCTGCCGGAAAAGACGGGCAATTTGAAACGAAAGATGATATTATTTTAAAATAAATCAGGAGTATTATAGGTAACCTCAATGAAATGCAAACTTTAAAGCTATTTAATAACACAAAGTCTTAGTTTCGTAGTGAAGCATAAACTAAAGATTTCTTTGTGTACACATTATGCAAAACCATCTTTTAATAGATATCATTTTATCTAAAAACTTTTACAACAAATTTTATGAATGCATTACAGGACAAAATGATATTACCCAGTGGCGTAATTCTAAGTAATAGAATTGCTAAATCTGCAATGAGTGAAAATTTATCGAATAAATATCATGAGCCAACCCCTACTCTTATTAATGCATATAAAGTATGGTCTAAAGGTGGAGCCGGATTATTAATTACCGGTAATATCATGATAGATTCAAATGCTATTGGTGAACCAAGAAATGTAGTTGTTGAAGATAGACAAAATCTTAATCTTCTTAAGGAATGGGCACAGAGCGTAGATGGTACCAATACACAATTATGGGCTCAAATAAATCATCCTGGCAGGCAGGCTATGGAGCTGATCAATAGCAATTTAAAAGCACCTTCTGCTATTCCTTTGAAGTCTGGAGGAAGAAAAAATGCTACAAAAAAAGTGCCTGAGGTTTTAACCGAAAAGGAAATTTTAGACATTATTGAAGCCTTCGCTAATACTTCTATCATCTTAAAAGAAGCTGGTTTTTCAGGAGTTCAGATTCACGGCGCACATGGTTATTTGGTGAGTCAGTTTTTATCGCCTTACACAAACATTAGAGAAGATAAATGGGGAGGGTCCCTAGAAAATAGAGCTAGGTTTGTTGTTGAAGTTTATAGAAAAATAAGAGCATACGTTGGAGATGATTTTCCTATCGGAATTAAATTAAACTCAACAGATTTTCAAAAAGGAGGGTTTTCGGAAGAAGAATCTATGGAGGTTGTAAAAATACTTTCAAAGGAAGGAATAGATTTAATAGAAATATCTGGCGGAACCTACGAAGCTCCAGCTATGATGGGGAAGCGTAAAGAAAGTACATTAAAAAGAGAAGCGTATTTTATTGATTATATTGAAAAGGTTAGAAAGATAACAACCACTCCCTTAATGTTAACAGGAGGTTTTCGTACAACTTCGGTAATGAAAGATGCTGTTGCTTCTAATCAATTAGATATTATTGGAATTGCCAGACCTTTTGCAGTATACCCTAATATAGCAAATGAAATACTAAACGAAAGTCGATTAGATTTTGTAACAACCATTAAAAAGTCAGGAGTAAAAGCAATTGATGGTATGATGAATATTATTTGGTATGAATCTCAAATAAAACATCTAGGACAAGGTAAAAAACCGAATCCTAATCTTAGTCCATGGACTGTCTTTTTTAACTATTTATGGTTAATTGTACAGCACAAACTAAAAAGTAAAAAATCAATACCTAGCAAAGGATAAAAACAACTCTCTGTTCGCCTAATAGTTTAGAAATAAATCGGTTAAAACGACATATTGAAATTCTGAAAAATGAAATTTAAAATAATTAACACAGTTCTGTTCATGGTATTTTCATTAATGCAGGGACATATTAATGCACAAGAGAACATGGAAAACATAGAGACACCCTTTGGGGATACTTTTACCTTATCCTCTACCAAAAAAAGTTTTACAATTGGAACCAATGAAGAAAATGTAAAAATTGAATTGTTAGATTTTATGAAGGAATGGGGTTATGATGCCCTGCCAGAATATGAGAATAGAGACCATTATTCTGATGTTCAATATACTTTACAAGTTGATATCAAAGGCAACAAAAACACCTTTAATTTTTATAGCTCGGAGATTAAGCAAAATGATAATTTCACTATTGACCTTGAAAACTACACACTCTTAATTCTATCGGATAATTACGCAAATACATCTGCATCTATTGAAATGAAAATCAATAAAAAAAATAAGGAATAAACAAAATCAGCTCATTATTTCTACGATACAAAGTATTTTGAAATTGAATAAGAAGTCTAAAATTATTGTATCTCTAATACTAATAATTTATGGTTGTTTTTTAGCCGGTATTGGCTTTACCACAAAGTTGGGACATCCAATTAATACAGCCATATACTTATTTGGATTTCTACTATCAATTGTAGCATGCATTTGGTTAATAATCTTAATTGTTTCTAAAGATTAAATAAACAGTTTATTCTCTTAAATCCACTACAGATAACTTGAATAGAAAATACATTACTAAAACAAGTAATTAGATAATATTTATTCTGAATTATTGCAGATTAACTAAACCAAATAGACAAACAATATTAACTTTGTAGAATACTATTTTTTACTGCCCTTCTATACATAGTCTTAGTATTTATGTATTGAATAAACTAAACATGAAAAGTACTCCTTTTTCAAAACGCTAAACATAAAATAGTAGGATTGCCAAGCATATTTTTTTGGTAGTTAATTAATTAAAAATATAATGTTCAGACATCAAGGCAAAAGCAGAAAATTAAAACACAATCTGCAAATTGCCACCATTTTATCTTTTGTTGCGGGTATTGTAAATGTTACAGGCTTTTTGGCTTACAACCAGCTAACTACTAATGTCACTGGACATTTTGCGTTGTTTATGAGCGATGTATTCAATTTCGAATTTTGGAAAGGAACAATTTACTTTCTATATATTATTTCATTTCTATTTGGTTCATTTCTATCCAGTTTTCTAATTGAAAAATATAAAGAAAATAAAAAAATGAATGTTTTTGTGCTACCTACAATCATTGAATGTCTTGTTCTAATAACTATTGCTATCATTGGTGCTCTGGTGGAAATAAACTATTCTGATATAATTGTATGTGCTCTATTATTTGCCATGGGACTTCAGAATTCTTTTGTGACTAAAATTTCTAATGCCGTAGTAAGAACTACTCACCTTACAGGATTATTTACAGATTTGGGCATTGAACTATCTCAATTATTTTTCCCAAAAAGACATCCAAATAGAGATAAATTAAAGTCTAATATTAAGCTCCGTTTATATATTATTTGCTTCTTCTTTCTCGGAGGAATCATAGGGGGTATAATCTATGTAAATCTCAATTTTAAATTACACACATTAATTCTAGCTGCAGCTATTTTACTGGTAAGTTTATTCTATGATGATTTTAAATATAAATTAATACGTACCAAGAGAAAATACAATCAACGTAATTTATAATGTCCGTATAGTTATCAATCAAATTACCAGTCTTTTATAAATGGTTTATGTATTTTTAATGGGATTAAGCAAACCTTAATTTTCTCTAATTAGCACATAAAACCAGAACTCATGAAAAAACTACTCTCAGCATTAATTTTTGGCGGATTACTAATTTCTTGCAATACATCAGATAAATCAAAATCAGCTTCAACAGAAAACGTTGAAAATGAAAAATCGAAAGAAGTTGTTTCAAAAATTGACAAGCAATTAAAGCCTATAGAAACAGATGAAGACCTTATTGCTACTGCATTAATGGCTGCTCCCGCAGAAAGTAGGGCAACAAGTAAAGTCATAGGTTATAATATGGCTGGTGAATTTGTCACTTTAAAAGAAGGAGATAGTGAATATATTGTACTTGCAGATGACCCTAAAAAAGATGGTTTTAATGCTGCTTGTTATCATAAAGACTTAGAACCTTTTATGGCTAGAGGAAGAGCTTTAAGAGCAGAAGGAAAATCGGCAGATGAAATATTTGCTATTCGTGAAGCAGAAGTTAAATCTGGTAAAATAAAAATCACTCAAGGTTCTGCATTGCATATTTATTATGGCCCTAATACAAGTTACGGCCCTGAGACCTCTAAAGTAGATGGCGCAAAGCTACGTTATGTTATATACACGCCATTTGCAACTTCAGCATCTATTGGATTGCCCGAAACTCCGTCCGCACCCAATCACCCTTGGATCATGAATCCTGGTACGCACAGAGCTCATATTATGATTTCTCCGCTGGAAAATAAAGAAGAGTAATAACAAAGCAATTTAATATGACTAAACGAATACTAAATTACCTTGGTTGGATTATTGTTGCAATCCTCTTAGGCTTTTTACATATGCGTATAGTACTTGGACCAGCTTCTACATCTGACAGCAGTGGAATTACATTTTTAAATAGTATTCATGATTTTGTGTTGTGGTATGTTGGTGCTATAATTGGCGCTATCATTGCCTTTGCCTTTATTTTATTAGATATATTATATCTAAATAAAAAACTACAAGACCACAGTAAAGCAACTCTAATTCGTTTGTCTGTAATTATCGGATTAGCCATAATAATTGGGGCAACACATTATTTCCTAGAGGAAATTGCAGATGTCATTTAAGTACACATACGCTTTGATAAGAATACAAATTCTATCTTAGCATTATGAATACAATTGATATTAGAACAGTAGATGTTGTTCAATATTTACAGCCTTTACGAGAAGGTGGTTCTATGCCTGCCATCGTTAAAGCAGATGATGATTTTTTATACGTACTGAAATTTAGAGGATCGGGACAAGGAAAAAAATCGCTCATCTCTGAATTTATTGGTGGAGAATTGGCACGTGCCATTGGTTTAAAAGTACCTGAATTGGTCTTTATGAATTTAGAAGATTCTTTTAGACAGACCGAACCTGATGAAGAAATTCAAGATTTATTGAAATTTAGTGTTGGGCTTAATCTGGGTTTACATTTTCTATCGGGCGCCATTACATTTGATCCCTTAATTTCTAAAGCTGATCCCATGACCGCTTCAAAGGTTGTGGTTTTAGACAGTTTAATAAGTAATATAGATCGTACTGCTAAAAATGCCAATCTCTTGTACTGGCATAATGAACTATGGGTTATCGATAACGGAGCAAGCTTTTATTTTCATCATAATTGGGATACTTGGGAAAGTCACTTAACAAGAACGTTTCCATTTATAAAAGACCATGTACTATTGCAACAAGCAACTACCCTACCCGATGCGGCTATTGAAATTCAAAAATTCATAACCCTTGAAAAAGTAACAGAAATTGTATCTAAAATTCCTGAAGATTGGTTGACAAGTGAATCTGATAGTTTGGGTGCCGATGCAAAAAGAGCAGCCTATATTCAATTTATAACCGCTAAGCTATTAATGATCGATGTATTAGTTAAAGAAGCTGAAGATGCAAAATAGACATACATTCAAATTTGCGATAGTAAAAATTGTACCTAAAGTAGAAAGAGAAGAATTCTTTAATGTAGGTGTGATTTTATTCTGTAAACGAACCAAGTTTTTAGACATCAAATATCATATTGACAAAGCCAAACTAAATGCTTTTACTCCAGAAATAGAATACGAAATTTTGAATGAATATTTAAAAGCTTGGAAACTGATTTGCGAAGGAAATGCTGAAGGCGGACCTATAGGTAAATTAGATTTATCTGATCGTTTTGGATGGTTGACTGCTTGTAGAAGTACGGTTATACAAAGCTCAACAACACGATCAGGCATAAGTACCAATCCAGAAAAAGAACTAGAAGACATATTTAATAAGTATGTATTGTAAGGATACTTATATTCTTCTACTGATATAATTACGAATTTTAAACCAAACGTATTTGGCTTATTTTTTATTTAGATTTACAAAGTCCTAAAATAAAAAATAGAATAACTTTTATCAAAACATATTATATGCAATCAACTGAACTTCTAAAGATTATTCAAGGTATCCCTAAAGCAGAACTCCATTTGCATTTAGAGGGTAGTTTTGAACCAGAATTGATGTTTGAAATTGCTAAGAGAAACAAAATTACTTTACCCTATGATTCTATTGAATCTGTAAAACAAGCTTATAAGTTCAATAACCTACAAGAATTTTTGGACATTTATTATGCTGGTGCTCAAGTGTTATTACATGAGCAAGATTTCTTTGATTTAACCTGGGCATACTTAACAAAAGTTCATAGCCAGAATGTTGTGCATGTAGAAGTATTTTTTGATCCACAGACTCATACGGATAGAGGAGTATCATTTGATGTAGTCATTAAGGGAATTTATCGCGCTTTAGAAAAAGGAAAAAGTGTGTTAAATATTTCCTTTAAGCTTATTATGAGCTACTTAAGACACTTAAGCGAAGAGGCCGCTTTTGAGACCTTAGAAGCTTCACTACCATATAAAGATATTATAGATGGAGTAGGTTTAGATTCTTCAGAAATGGGAAATCCGCCAAGTAAATTTGAAAAAGTGTTTAAGGCATCTGCAGCACAAGGGTATAAATTAGTGGCTCACGCAGGAGAAGAAGGTCCGTCAGAATATATTTGGGAAGCATTAGATATTTTAAAAGTAGAACGCATAGATCACGGAAACCGCTGTTTAACAGATGAAGCTTTAGTTAAAAGATTGGTTGACGAGAAAATTGCTTTAACCCTGTGCCCTACAAGTAATGTAGCCTTAAAGGTGATACAGCACATGAACGAACATCCTGTAGCAAAAATGCTTGATCAAGGAATTATGGCAACCATACATTCTGACGATCCCGCATATTTTGGAGGCTATATGAATGAAAACTATTATGAGACCGCTAAAGCTTTGAATTTAACTTTAGAGCAAATACAACAACTAGCCATTAATGGTTTTGAAGCAAGCTGGCTGAGTGAATCGTCTAAGAAAAAACATATTGGGGACGTAATAGAATATTTTAAATCGCTTGATCTGCAAGGGGAATAAAAATTTCAAAAGTAGCACCATTACCAAGTGAACTCTCTACTCTAATTTGTCCGTTATGGGTGGTTATGATTCTTTTTACAATGGCTAGTCCAATACCTGTACCTTGGTACTCTTCATCGCTATGCAAACGTTGAAATATTTCAAATACTTTTCTTTCATATTTCTGATCAAAACCAATACCGTTATCGGAGACCAGAATACGAGAATACCGTTTTTCTTCAGCCAATTCAAGCTCAGGGTAATCTGACCCTTCAACAATTTTACCGGAAACTTTTATAACAGGTTTGTCTTCTCTTTTAGAGAATTTAATAGCATTCGTAAATAGGTTAAACAACAACTGTTTAAATTGAATAGGTCTAACCGTAATCTCACAATCCTTTTGAACCCTAAGTACTGTTTTGTGCTCTTTTAATTCTTCGCTTAAAACATCTTTAACTTCATCAACAAGTTTTTTTAAGGAAACCGTAGTTAAACTATTGTCAATAGTTTCTGTAGAACCGTAGGCTAAAAGGTCTTGGATAAGATTACGCATTCGTGCCGCAGATAAATCTATGCGTTCTAATTTATGTTTACCTTCTTCAGATAAATTATCAAATTCAGTATCACTTACTTGAGAGATAAACATTTGAATCTTTCGCAACGGTTCTTGCAAATCATGACTACAGATATGGTTAAATGACTCTAAATCATTATTAATCAATTCTAACTTGATTGTCTTTATCTCTAACTGATTGGTACGTTGAAAAACCTTTCGCTCTAATTTTTTAGAGAACTTTTTCAATTTTTTATGGGCCCGCTCTAATTCTAATTTGTTTTTTCTGAGTTCCAGTAAATTAATTACCTGTTCAGATAAAACATTAAGAGACTCTTTCTGACTCTCTGTTAATGTTCTGGGTTTATCATCTATGACACACAATGTACCTAATGGCAACCCATTTGCATTTTTTAAAGGAATACCTGCATAGAAAACAATATTGGGTTCACCGGTCACTAAAGGATTTTTATGAAAACGATTGTCTTCTCGAGCATCTTTTGTGATAAAAATAGGATCATTCCCAGTTATAGCATGAGCACAAAAAGCATCTTCTATTGGTGTTTCTGAAACCTCTAAACCGTAATGAGATTTAAACCACTGTCTTTTATCGTCAAGTAATGTAATTAATGAAATAGGCGTTTGGCAAATTTCTGCTGCAAGCTTGGTAAGATTATCATAATCCTTTTCTGGCAGCGTATCTAAAATAGAATAAGATTGAAGAAGAGCAAGTCTTTCTTTTTCTCTTTCATGAATTTTAGCTTTTATCATAATTTATCTAGGAGAAGGGGTTTTTAAAAGCAACAAATAAAATACGCCTATTGCTTTTGATATCCTAAATATAATATAATCCTATTAAAAAAAACTAAGAAAATATAGAGCTGGGGAATGAATTGTATTTTTTAAAGAATAGCAATACGGTTTCCCGTAATATAAACTTAATATAAATATTTAACTTGTTAACTTAACTTTTAATCGGTTTATAAATGTCAGAATTAATTTTTAAGATAGGAGATATAGTCACTTTAAAATCACATCCACTAGCTTTCGAAGAATCTGGAGAGATGGATGTTTATGTTAACCAAATACCTCCTTTCATGTGCATAAAAGAAATTCACTATGAAAAGAAGAAAGTGCTTTATAGCAAAGAAAAATCAGAAGCAAAAATTTCTAGCAACACCAAATACTTGTGTACATATTTTAATCAGCACAGAATGGTTTTTGAAGAAAAATTTTTATTTCAAGATTTTTTAATTCCTTTAAAAAAAATAATTTTTCATAATAAAGACACAGAACAGCAAAATGACCATATAAAATTAATTGATGAAACAATTAATTACAATAAATCTAAATATGAATTTGGCAAAAGAGTTTTTTTCAAAACCTTCAAACTTGAAAAAAGGAAAAAATTTAAAAGTGCTGGTCATGATTTTAAATCTACAACAAGAACCACTATGACACATACAACACCAGCTTTCATTTTAAGTGGATTTAAAAGTAATGAAAACACAGATAAATATAGTGAAAAGAGTGGTGACCCACAGAATTATATAAAGTCATATGGTATAATGCTTATCAAGAAAAATTTTCGGAAGAATATTTACCAAGTGAATTCTTAACAAATGACAAGGAAATATACCAAAAGTAAATATGCATTTAAAACAGTTTTTAAAACTGAAATTTATTAATTTTATAAAATTAATAGGAAGTCCTTTACATATAAAAGTGTCATTTACTGTATCGTGGTGAATTAATATTCCAATCAATCAGACCTTTATTATAAAAGGGATAATACATACGTAGATTGATTTTATTGTACCATTGCCCAGTAAATGTCAACTCCATCGATGGATTCAACATTTACTGTCCAAGGTACTAACAACAGAATTAAAGTATATAAGGATGTTCGATAGATTTTCATACTATTTGAAGGTTTAGAGATTATACGTGTCATTATGACTTTACTTATCTGGTGTATCAAATACCGTAACAACGCAAAGTGAACCGAGAATTCGGTTAGTGGTACAACTAAGTTTTAATAGTGTTATGAACTTTTAGTTAACTAGCTTTAAGGACTTCCTTTTTTTTAAATTATGAAGAATACTTTATCAACCAAAGATTGGTTCAAAGACCGAGGCTATCTCCATTTAACCAACCAAATTAAAAAGAAAGATAAAGAGAAGGTCTCAAACTATATATCAAATAAAGAGAAGGTTAAAGCTCATAAATTTTCGCCTTTTATTTTAAAGCAAACATTTAACAGGAGGTACAAGTATTCAAATGAATTAGGAAGAAGATCACATAAAGCTGTAGATGACAAAGGTCAAATAATTGCCAATACTAAAATGCGACCTATTATGTACTCTACACATATTGATTCACATATCTATTCTTACTATTCCCACAAAATAATACAGCCGAAATACGAAGATTACTTAAAAGCCGACAAAAACCTCAACGAAAGTATAACAGCATATAGGCAAATTAAAAGCCATGATAATTTACGTTTTAAGTATAACGTTGATTTTGCCAAAGATGTCTTTTATGAAATAAAGGAAAGAAAAGATTGTACTGTTTTAGCTTTTGATATAAAAAATTTCTTTCCATCCTTAAACCATTCACAATTAAAATTTGTTTGGAGTTCAATTTTAGGAACAAAAACATTACCTAAAGACCACTATGCTGTTTTTAAATCTATCACAAATTACAGTTATTTTTATTACGATGATTTACGAGTTAGATATAAGGGTAACCTGGATGAAAAGAAGATAGCTTTACTTAGAAATAAAGGCAAATTTCAACTATTTGAAAATTATCAAGATTTTAAAAATGCAGAAATTCAGGTATATAAAAATCAAAAAAAAAGAGATGGTATTATTTCTGGAATTCCCCAAGGACTTCCAATAAGCGCAATGTTAGCTAATCTATATATGCTTCCTTTTGATAAAAATATAATTGAAAAATTAGTCAAAAATAAAAATTGCTATTATCGTAGGTATTCAGATGATTTAGTTGTTATCTGCAATAATGAAGATATCGACTTCACTGAAAATATTGTATTAGAAGAAATAAGTAAAATTAAATTAACAATATCTAAGGATAAAACTGAAAAATTCAGGTTTAAAACTATTGAAAATAGACTAGAGTGTTTCAAAATTAATGGAGATAAATTTATTCCAAACTCCTTTCTACAATATCTTGGCTTTGACTTTTACGGATATAAGACTTTAATAAAATCCGCAAATGTTTCTCGATTTTATCGTGAAATGAAAGAGAGCATTTCCATAAAAGCAAAACGTATAGAGTCTGTACAACAAAAAAATTTAACAGAGGAAGCCATAATTTTTAAAAGAAAAATATATAGACTTTACAGCTTCAGGGGTATTAAATCTAGAAAATTACCTGCCAGTAAAGTTATATTTCATGAAGGTAAACTAATAAAAAAAGAATTCTCTAGAAAGTATAGAGGTAATTTTATAAAGTATGCCTACAGAGCATCCGATATTATGGAAGCACCAGAAATAAAAAGACAGTTGAGAAAACATATGATAATATTGAAAAAATACATGATGAAATTTAAATTTGATAATACTCCTGAATTATAATAAAACTAATTTGAAATCTCCTGAAGGTTATGAATTATAAAATGGAGAAATTAACATATTGGAAATAACAAAAATAAAGCCCCGTAAACATTATGTTTACGGGGCTTTTCTGCGGAGAAAGAGGGATTCGAACCCCCGGAGGTGTGACCCTCAACAGTTTTCAAGACTGCCGCATTCGACCACTCTGCCATTTCTCCTGAGTGCCTTATCAGGTATTCCCTGAATGCGGGTGCAAATATATAAAGGATTTCTTATCTAATAAAGCCTTTTCTTATTTATTTTTAAACTCTTTATTTCTGTCGAATAAAGAATCATTTGAAAAGATTGAATTTCAGTTATTTATTACCTTTCCGTCATGGTAAATTCGTTAGTAAGCATACTAATTCCTTTTAAAGATGTTGAAGATTATTTGGAAGAATGTCTCAATTCTATTCAAAACCAGACCTATAAAAATTGGGAAGTGATTGCCGTTAACGATGGTTCTGTAGACAATAGCCTAGCAATTGCCACTAAATTTGCAACTTTAGACAAACGTTTTAAAGTCTTATCTAATGATGAATCTGGCATTATAACCGCACTTAGAAAAGCTTATAAACATTGTAAAGGGGAATACATATCCCGAATGGATGCCGATGACCATATGACTCCAGACAGAATACAAATAATGTTACATTCTTTAATAGACAATGGAAAAGGTAGTCTTGCCGTTGGAAAAGTCAAGTATTTTTCAAAACATGGCGTTAACGATGGTTATGACAGATATGAGAAATGGCTAAACAATTTAACGAAAACAGGCACAAACTTTCAAGAAATATATAAAGAATGTGTTATACCATCTCCATGTTGGATGGTTCATAAATCTGATTTTGATAACTGTGGCGCGTTTACCCCAGATAGATACCCAGAAGATTACGATCTTGCATTTCGCTTTTACGAAAAGGAACTAACATGTATACCATGCACCTCTACCCTACACTATTGGCGAGATTATGATAACCGAACCTCAAGAACAAGTGAGCACTACGCTCAAAATTATTTTCTGGATATAAAATTACACTACTTCCTAAAATTAGAATACCAATCCACTAACGCAATTGTAGTTTGGGGTGCAGGTAAAAAAGGCAAAAAAATAGCCAATACTTTAGTCCAAAAAAAGATTCCTTTTCATTGGGTTTGTGACAATCCCAAAAAAATAGGAAAAGACATTTATGGAGTACAGTTAAAACACTTCTCGATATTGAAAGATATTAAGAATTCAAAAACAATAATTACCGTGGCCAATGAAGAAGAACAGTTAAGTATTCACTCATTTTTTACAGAATTAAATAACACTTCAGCTAAAGATTATTTCTTTTTCTGCTAGCGATTATCTTAGTTTTAAAACGCTATAAAAATCAAATAAATAATAGTTCAATTCTCGTAAGCTTCTAAATTCAAAATAATTATCTTTGCCCTAATCACAATAAGGAATGCAATTTAAATATCCAGAACTACTTTGGGGTCTTTTACTACTACTCATTCCTATATTAATTCACCTTTTTCAATTACGTCGATTTAAGAAAACGCCTTTTACTAATGTAAAGTTCTTAAAACAAGTTGTTTCAGAGTCAAGAAAAAGTAGCTCCCTAAAAAAATGGCTATTACTATTTACTAGAATGGGTTTGTTAGCTGCGTTGGTTTTTGCTTTTGCACAACCGTTTATAGCAAATGATACCGCACTTCAAGAAAAAGAAACTGTTTTTTATTTAGACGATTCTTTTAGTATGAACGGGCAAATTGAAAATGTAAATCTTTTCAAAAACACCATTCAAGATTTCATCAAATACTTACCTAATGAGCAAAGGTTTACTTTGTTTACTAATAAACAAGTGTTTAAAGATGTTGAAGTAAAAGACATTCAAAACGAATTACTGAATCTTTCTGTAGCCGCAGAGCAATTAGCAATTGCTGAAATTGTTTTAAAAGCTAATACATACTTTTCAGATAATGCAGCAGCACAAAAAAACTTGGTGATTATATCTGATTTTCAGCAACGTATGGGTAATCCAACAGCTATCGACTCCACCAAAAACATTAATATTAGTTTTATAAAACCATCAAACACCATACTGCTCAATACCGCTATTGATTCTGTTTTCATTGCAGAAAGAAATAATGAAAATATAGAACTTGTGGCGTTATTGTCAACAAATTCTGAAGAAGAAACCATACCGGTTTCTTTATTCAACAATGATAAACTTATAGCAAAAACAGCAGCAAAGTTTGATGGCACCAAAAATTCTGAAGTTCGCTTTACCATAAATACGAACGAGGTTATTTTAGGGAAAGTAGCAATTAGCGATACAGGGTTGGACTATGACAACCAATTCTATTTTAACATTGATGAGAAATCAAAAATCAAAGTTTTGGTCATCGGTAATTCATCATCAGATTTTTTAAAACGTATTTATACCGAAGACGAATTTGATTTCTCTACAAGCACCTTAGCGCAATTAAACTACAGTACTATTGAGAATCAAGACTTAGTAATTCTTAACGAGGTTCAAAAACTTCCTACTTCTTTAATAACAGCTATTAAAACTTTGAGCAACAATGGTGGCAGTTTTGTTTTAATCCCATCTACTGATGGTGAAATTGAATCCTATAACGAATTGGCTTCATCATTCTATAGTAGCCAATATGTAAACGAAGTCTCGCAAAAAATGTCAATTGCTACTGTAAAAACTGAGCATCCATTATTTGTAAATGTATTTGACAAGAAGGTCACAGATTTTCAATTCCCATCGGTAAACCAACGTTTTAAATTTAAAACTAAAGCGCCAATAGCTTTAGAATTTCAAAATAAAGAACCTTTCTTGTTAGGTGGTAAAAATGCTTTCTTCTTTGCCGCTGCAATCAATAATGATAATTCTAATTTTAAGAATTCACCACTCATAGTTCCTGCTTTTTATAATATGGGAATGAATAGTTTAAAACTTCCCCCATTGTATGTTACAATTGGAAATAATGTAGAAATTGAGCTACCGGTTACCTTGCAGCAAGATGATATTATAAAAATAGCAGACAAGGAAAATGAATTTATACCACAACAACGAGTTCTTCCTAAAAAAGTACAGATAAATTTTACTGAAAACCCCAAATCAGCTGGTATTTACAGAGTGAAGCATAATGAGCAAACTTTAAGAAACATTAGTTTTAATAATAATAGAAAGGAGAGCGAATTACTTTATGCTCAACTTCCAGAAAATAACAATCAAACGTCATTATCAGATTACTTTTTAGAAAGTCAAAAAAACAATGCTATAAACGAGTTTTGGAAATGGTTTGCTATTTTAGCATTCGCATTTGTTTTAATTGAGACGGCACTTCAAAAATTCTTAAAATAGCTAATAACGAACCACCCGTAAACCTATGAACACACTCTTAAAATCAGTAACTATAGTAAATGGGAATACAAAAAACCTTCATTTAAAAAAGAGGGATATTCTTATTAAAAACGGAGTTATAGATGCTATTGAAACAAACATTGAGCCTACAGGTAAAACAAAAGTAATAGACATAAAAAATCTACATGTTTCAATTGGTTGGTTTGATAGTGGTGTTAGTTTTGGTGAACCGGGCTATGAAGAAAGAGAAACTATAGAAAACGGATTGCTAACAGCTGCGAAAAGCGGATTTACAGATATTATTTTAAATACCAGTAGCCACCCAACGCCAGATTCATCTTCAGATATAGTTTACTTAAAAAATGCTGCGAAAGAACAACTCACAAATTTACACCCGCTTGGAAACCTTACTGTAAAAGGCGAAGGAGAAATACTTGCCGAGTTGTACGACATGCAAAATGCCGGCGCTAAAGGTTTTTATGACTTTAAGCACCCAATGTCTAATGCCAATCTTTTAAAAATAGCCTTACAGTACGCTCAAAATTTTGGAGGATTAGTATTTTCTTTTCCGTTGGATAAAAGTATATCTGGTAAAGGAATTGTGAATGAAGGCATTACAAGTACTAAACTAGGTTTAAAAGGAATACCAGCCCTAGCTGAAGAATTACAGGTTGCAAGAGATTTATTCATCTTAGAATATACAGGTGGCAAACTTTTTATACCCACAATTTCTACTGCAAACTCTGTGAAGTTAATTGCAGATGCCAAGAAAAAAGGACTACAAATTTTTTGCAGTGTAGCAGCACATAATCTTTTAATTACAGATGATGCGCTAGAAGATTTTGATACACAATATAAAGTAATGCCCCCATTAAGGACTGCAGCGGATGTAAAGGCTTTGCAAAAAGGAGTTAAAAACGGTACTATAGACTTAGTAACGTCTGACCACACCCCTTTAAATGTTGAACTAAAACATGTTGAATTTGACAATGCCGATTTTGGTTCTATAGGTTTAGAAAGCATATTCGGAATTCTAAATAATCTATTAGGATTTGAAGAATCCGTTTTATTACTGACCAAAGGAAGGTCCATTTTTGGTATGGAAGAAATAAATTTAGAGGTTGGTCAAGAAGCTAATCTTACTCTTTTTACTACAGAGGAATCTTTCGAATTCTCAGAACAACATATTATTAGCTCCAGCAAAAATGCCATTGCAATAGGTGAAAAAATGAAAGGAAAAGTAGTTGGAACTATTGCAAACAATCAATTAGTATTAAATAATTAACAATGGAGAAATCTCCCGACATACCAGGAAAAACTACGGCTATCATAGCCTATTTGACCATTATTGGTGCAATTATAGCGCTTTCAATGAATAATGAGCCACAGTATCGTTTTGCAAGAATACACACACGCCAAGCTTTTGGTCTACACTTGATGTTTCATGGCTTTGCTTTATTTTCAAGTGTTTGGTTCAATCAATACGCCCTTTATGGGTTATACCTTTGTTACATAGTATTATGGATATATGGTTTTATTGGCGCCTTAAGCAACAAAGAACAAATAGTACCAATAGTAGGTCCATCTTTTCAAAAATGGTTCACTTTTATTAAATAAACAATGACAACAGCTCCCCTATCTTTAGAACACATTATTAGACCTTCTAGCCTAACCGACAAAAAACCACCAGTACTTTTTATGCTGCATGGTTACGGTAGTAATGAAGAGGATCTTTTTTCTTTTGCTCCAGAATTACCAGAAGAATTATGCATTATAGCGGTACGCGCACCTTATATATTGCAACCTTACGGTTATGCATGGTATGCAATTAACTTTGATGATGAAAAAGGCAAATGGAGTGATGATGAGCAAGCCATTGAATCTCGTGATAAAATCAAAAATTTTATTGGTGAAGCCTGCTCCACATATGGCTTGGATGAAAGTAACGTAAACCTTTTAGGTTTTAGCCAAGGCACAATTCTTAGTTATGCAGTTGCATTATCTTATCCTGACAAAGTAAAGAATGTAATTGCGCTAAGTGGATATATCAATGAAAAAATACTGGTAGATTCATATGAGGAAAACAATTTCGACAACCTAAATTTCTATTGTTCGCATGGTGATATGGACCAGGTGATACCGGTAGATTGGGCTAGAAAAGCACCAGAGCTTTTAAAGAATTTGGGTGTAAAACATGTCTATGAAGAATTTCCTGCAGGTCATGGAGTTGCTCCGCAGAATTTCTATTCACTTAAAAAATGGATTACAGATAAAATCTAATTACTACGCGTGTACAATAGGTGGTCTATTAAGGTAAAATCTACCCCTAGATCATCTTTTACTTCGTATTTTATTAATAATTCTCCCCAATATTTTCCGTCAGAGAAATCTGTTAAAATCCATTTATGGTTTAGAACTTTAATTTTATTGATTTTAAAATCATTCTGCATTCCCTCATAAGGTACTAACGGGTTATCCCCCTTTTGAGCATTGGTCTCCAATAATTTATCTGCAACATAAGCCGCAGGGTTTTGTAAGTTCAATTCCTCAAAATAAGCAAGGGCATCATCATTATTCTCCAAAGAGAAATATTGCATATCCAAAACCTTTAGAGAAGATTTTTGGACTGAATCTTTTAATTCTTCTACCTGATTTTCTAATCTTGTAATTTTTTCTGTTTTAGCTTCAGCTTTTTGAGAATAAGCTTTAGCCATATTACTACTGCTAACCATTAAATACAGGCATATTAAGGATACAAATAAAAATAGGTAAAGAAATATTTTACTCTTCATAATTAAATGGTGATTGTTAAATTATCGTATGCCAAATGTACATTATTCGGCAGCATTTTTTCTACTTCGTCATGAAAACCAAGTAAATGACTAATATGTGTAAAGTATGCTTTTTCTGGATTTACTTCTTTGATAAAGGCAAGAGCCTCGTCTAAATTGAAATGAGAGATATGTGGTTCTATTCGTAATGCATTTACTACTATAACTTTAGAACCCTTAATTTTTTCTAATTCTATTGGATCTATAGATTTTACATCAGTTAAATATGTAAAGTCCCCCACCCTGTAACCAAATACCTGTAATTTATTATGCAACACATTAATTGGAGTAACTATTTCATTACCAATAAGAAAGGGTTCATTATTCTCAACAAAATTTATATCAACGGATGGAGCTCCGGGATATCTATTTTTCTCCTCAAAAATATAATCAAATCGTTTTATTAAAGACTTTACAACCCTTTTATGGGCATAAATTGGAATATTACCTTGTCTAAAGAAAAAGGGGCGAATATCATCTAAACCAGCAGTATGATCTGAATGTTCATGTGTATATAAAATGCCGTCGAGGTGTTTTACATTGTGCCTAAGCATTTGCTGACGAAAATCTGGTCCGCAGTCAATAACATAGTTAAATTCCTTCCAAGAAAGTAAAACTGATACCCTAAGCCTTTTGTCTTTTGGGTTATCGCTTAAACATACCGGGTGTGTGCTTCCAATAATTGGAATACCTTGAGAAGTTCCCGTTCCTAAAAAAGTGACACTTAAATTATTAATCATGTGCTACAAATTTAATTCCTTTTTAATAAAATAGGTGGCTGAAAATTATAAGATCACTCTAATTAAAAGGGAATAAAAACAATAACCGAAACTTATGCCATTTTTTTGCCGCTATTGCCCTTTGTAACAACCATTCTTTATAACTTTGTTAAAAGATAAACAGGTAAAAAATGGCATCGGTATTAAAACGAGATAGTGTCTTTGAAAACATTCCCTCTATAAAAGCAAAAACCCTACGTATAAATCTGAACCCAGATATATATGGAACCTTCGCTGAAATTGGCGCCGGTCAAGAAACTGCCCGTCACTTCTTTAGATCTGGTGGTGCATCTGGTACAATTGCTAAAGCAATGAGTGCTTATGACAAAGATTTTAGTGATGCTATTTATGGTGTTGAGACGGATGGGCGATATGTAACCCAAGCGAGACTTAAAACCATGCTTGACTATGAAATGCAATTAATGGAGGAGCGTATTAGTCGCGACAACCACCCAGACAGGTTGTTCTTTTCATATGCCAACACAGTTGCTACCATTGATTTTTCTAAACGTTACAAAGGTCATGGTTGGATCGGCATTAGATATCAATTAGACCCAAAGCAGAAAGATTATGATGAAATAATTCTTCATATTCGTTTTAAGCAAAATGAAGCAAGGCTACAACAAGAAACGCTAGGTATTCTTGGTGTTAATTTAATTTATGGTGCCTTTTACAAGTACCATAAACCTAAGAAAATGTTGAAATATCTGTATGACCATATAGATAAGGATACATTAGAGATTGATATGATCAATTTCTCTGGGCCAAACTTTAAAGAAGTAGATAACCGTTTGATGAGTCTTCAACTTATTAAAAATGACATGACAGATGCTGTTATGTTCGGTCCTGATGGAAATAATCTTTTACCTGCAGCAGTTCTTTATAAAAAGAATATTTTGGCATTACGTGGTAGTTTTAGACCGGTAACCAAAGTAAACTTAGATATGTTTGAAAAATCTTATGATATTTTCATTCGTGATAAAGGCGTTGATCAAAACAACACTATTGTTATTTTTGAAATAACACTATCTAACCTAAAAGCCTCTGGAGAAATAGATGAGCAAGATTTTATGGATAGGGCAGAATTACTTTGTTCATTAGGACATTCTGTAATGATTTCTAAATTTCAAGAGTATTACAAACTAGTAGAGTATTTTAATAATTATACTAAAAATAGAATTGGTCTTACCATGGGTGTAAACAACCTTGTAGACATATTCGATGAAAAATACTATCGTCATTTGAGTGGTGGTATACTTGAAGCTTTTGGTAAGCTTTTCTTTAAAGATTTACAAGTGTATCTATACCCAATGAAAAACCCAGATACCGGTCAAATAATGACTAGTAATAACGTTAAGGTTCACCCACGTATGAAAGAATTGTACAAATTCTTTAAGTACAACGGCAAGGTTATGGACATCATAGATTACGAACCAGATGTTATGCATATTTTCTCTAGAGATGTTCTTAAAAAATTAATGAACAATGATGAAGGATGGGAAAAAATGCTTCCTGAAGGAATTGCTGAAATTATTAAACAAAAGCAATTGTTCACAAGAAAAAACGAAGAGCACGAGACTGAATAAACTGTTGACCGCTATAGTATAAAACATAAAAAACGTCCATTAAAAATGGACGTTTTTTATTTACAATTTATTCAATATCAGCCTAATAACTGAGCAGCATGGTCTTTTGTCTTAACCTTATCTATTACTTTAGTTACGATTCCTTCACCATCAACCACAAAAGTTTTTCTATGAATACCATCATATTCGCGACCCATAAATTTCTTTAGTCCCCAAACACCAAATGCATTAATTACTGTATGATCTTCATCTGCTAATAATGGAAATGGAAATTCATATTTCTCTTTAAATTTCGCCTGTCTTTTTTCAGAATCTGCACTAACCCCTAAAAGTTCATAGCCTTCAGATTGCAATTCTTTATAATTATCCCTTAAATTACATGCCTCAGCAGTGCAACCCGGTGTACTTGCCTTAGGATAGAAAAAAACAATAAGTTTTTTTCCTTGATAGTCCTTTAAACTAACTGTATTTCCATCTTGATCTTTAACAGAAAATGGAGGGACTTTATCACCAACTTTTAACGTATTCATAAATGAAGTTTTATAAATTTGTGTTTAAATTATTTCAATCAAAATTAAACAATTAATGACGAAAGCCGAAAAAATAGCTTTTACAATTTCTAAGCTTCAAGAACTATATCCAGAAATTCCTGTGCCTCTGGATCATAAAGATCCATATACTTTATTAATTGCAGTTTTAATGTCAGCACAAAGTACAGATGTTAGGGTTAATAAAATTACCCCTCTTCTATTTGCCAGGGCAGATAACCCTTATGATATGATTAAATTGAGTGTAGATGAAATAAGGGAAATTATTAAACCCGTTGGGTTATCACCAATGAAAGCAAAAGGAATTCATGGGTTGTCACAAATATTAATAGATAAACATAATGGCAAAGTACCCAAAGAACTTGAATATTTAGAGGAACTTCCTGCCGTAGGTCATAAAACTGCTAGCGTAGTTGTATCACAAGCTTTTGGTATACCGGCATTTCCTGTAGACACCCATATTCATAGATTGTTATATAGATGGGGATTTACAAACGGCAAAAACGTAGTGCAAACAGAAAAGGATGCTAAGAGATTATTCCCAAAAGAAATTTGGAACGATCTTCATTTACAAATAATATGGTATGGTAGAGAATATTCCCCTGCAAGAGGGTGGGATTTAGAGAAAGATATTATCACAAAAACAATTGGAAGAAAAACCGTACTTAATAATTACTATAAAAAGAAAAAAGCCCGCTAAAAGCGGGCTTTTTAATTAATTCAAAAATGTTTCGAATTCTAAATCTTCGTATTCAAACTCAAATAAAGCTTGTGAATAGCTCAATAAGAAGTTGATTGTCTTCGGACAAACTTTGTTAAATCCGGTCTGTTCTTGGTAATTTGAGTAAATTTTTTCCATACTTCCTACGTTGTTACACTAAAATAACGACGCAAATTTGGAAATATTGTTTACTCTGCTCTCTACCCTAAATTAATTCGTAAGAACTATATTGTTTTTTTCAATGATTTTTCTAAGATTAATTAAAGCATAACGCATTCTCCCTAATGCAGTATTTATGCTAACCCCAGTGTTTTCAGAGATTTCTTTGAAACTCATATCTTTATAGATACGCATTAAAAGAACTTCTTTTTGATCATCTGGTAATTCTTCAACCAATTGTCTTAAATCAGTATCTATTTGATTTTTTATTAATTGTTTCTCGGCATTTAACTTATCATCTCCAATTACAGAGAAAATATTAAAGTCATCGCTGCCTTCAAACATTGGCATTCTTTTGTTTCTTCTGAAGTGATCTATTATAAGGTTATGAGAAATTCTCATTACCCATGGTAAAAATTTTCCTTCCTCACTATACTTACCTCTTTTTAAGGTTTTAATTACCTTAATAAAAGTGTCTTGAAAAATATCTTCTGTGATATCCCTATCTAAAACTTTAGAATAGATAAAACTAGTAATACGTTGATTGTGTCTGTTAATTAAAATTTCAAGGGCCCCTTCGTTACCGCTGATATAATCTTTAACTAATTCTGAGTCTTCAATTTGTAGTTTCATACGAGTTACTTTCTTTAATTGGTTAAGATTGGGAAAATCTTTTTAGTTAATTGGTTTGTTTTTTATTTCTGATATAAAACTAGAGAAAAGGGGGGCTGCTAAAAAAAGTATGTTGTCAAACTGCGTATTTATGATGTGAAACATCGAAAAAGTATATTTCCACACAATAAAAAGAATTTCAGATAGTTCCGTTGAAAAATTGTAGGAAAGGATAAAACCACCCAGAATGCGCCAAATGCCCTTAAATATTGACACTACAATAGAATACCTATATATATAATGGTATTAAAAACCATCTTATCCTACAATAAATAAAGTGTAAACAAACTAAAATTAGCAGAACCAAGCGCGGTTGAAACGAAAAAACCCTTAGGCAATGCCTAAGGGTTTATATATTGGTAAAGATTCTATTAGTTTAAATTACTCTCAAACTGCAATCCTTCTGCTTCTGTGATATTCAAAGATTTAGAATAAGAAAGTAAAAACTGAATTGTTTCAGGTTTTGCTTTTACTAATGTGTTCTTACTTTTATTCTTCGTGTATAATTTTTCCATGTTACTAGTTGTTTAGGTTCATCTAAAGAACGACACATGTATGAAGATAGTAGATCCACTCGACCTGTAACCAATTAATTCGTTAAAACTATACTATTGGCTTCTACAAGCTTTCTTAGGTTAATTAAAGCGTAGCGCATTCTACCTAAAGCAGTATTAATACTCACACCAGTATTATCAGAAATTTCTTTAAAACTCATATCCTTATATATACGCATTTCTAAAACCTCTTGCTGATCTTCTGGTAACTCTTTGATCATACGTAGCAAATCTGAATCTATTTGCTCTTTAATCAATTGTTTTTCAGCATTTAAGCGGTCATCACCTAGTAATGAAAATATATTATAGCTTTCTTTACTATTATACATTGGCATTCTATTATGTTTTCTAAAATGATCAATGACCAAATTATGGGCAATACGCATAACCCAAGGTAAAAATTTACCTTCTTCATTATAGGCACCTCTTTTTAAGGTACGTATCACTTTCATAAATGTATCTTGAAAAATATCTTCGGTTAGTTCACGGTCACCTACTTTGGAGTAGATAAAACCTGTTAAACGAGAATTATGACGGTTGATTAGGGCTTCAATCGCTCTTTCGTCTCCTTGAATGTATTGTTTTACTAATTGGGAATCTTCAACTTGTACTACCATAACGTTACTTATAGGGTTAAAATGCAGCCCCAAATTCAATGAATAAGGGTCCAGTGGTTAAATTCTAACTTAAAAAAGTAATGTTGCGTTATAGGCGAATTGAATTTTAATGAGATCCCAAAGATATAAAAAAATAAATAGTCTTATAAAAATGTGAAAGTTTCTTACACAATATTTAGATAAGCTTCATTTTTTAGTTCAGAAAAAAGGCAAAGCGTATCTTTGTAATCATAGATATTTGTATGCCTACATTAGCCGAAGTAAATCCGAAAGAAAACATAATAATTAAGGGTGCAAAACTGCACAATCTTAAAAATATAGATGTCGTTATCCCTAGAAATAAACTCGTAGTAATTACAGGTTTATCTGGTTCTGGTAAATCTAGCTTAGCTTTTGACACACTATATGCAGAAGGTCAAAGACGCTATGTAGAAAGTCTTTCTTCTTACGCAAGACAGTTTTTAGGAAAATTAGACAAACCAAAGGTCGATTATATAAAAGGTATTGCCCCGGCAATTGCCATAGAGCAAAAGGTTAACTCTACCAATCCTAGATCTACAGTTGGTACCACTACCGAGATATATGATTATATAAAACTATTATATGCTCGTATTGGTAAGACCTTCTCTCCTATTTCTGGGAAAGAAGTAAAAAAACATACTGTTACAGATGTAGTAAATCATGTAAAAACATATGATGAGCAGACCAAGCTTTTACTTTTGGCACCTATTACCATACGCGAAGATAGAGATGCATTAAAATCATTAGAACTTTTTTCTAAACAAGGTTATGCTCGAATTAAGTATAAGGGCAAAGTTTTACGTATTGATCAGGTTCCAGAAGATATTGGTAAAAATTTTGACCTGGTTATTGACAGAATAATAACCAAAGACGATGAAGATTTTTATAATCGTTTAGCAAATGCAGTAGATACAGCATTCTTTGAAGGTAAAGGAGAATGTATTATTGAGCAATTAGAAGACGGCAAACAAACTCCTTTCAGTAATAAATTTGAGTTGGATGGCATGTCTTTTCTTGAGCCAAATGTTCACCTTTTTAGTTTTAACAATCCTTATGGTGCATGCCCTAAGTGTGAGGGCTATGGTGATGTTATAGGTATTGATGAAGATTTAGTAGTACCCAATACAGCATTATCCGTATACGAGAATGCTATTTTTCCTTGGCGTGGCGAGAGCATGAGTTTTTACCGTGATCAGTTGGTAAACTCTGCTTACAAATATGATTTCCCAATTCATAAACCTTGGTATGAACTTACTGAAGAACAGCAGCAACTAGTATGGGATGGGAATGCCCATTTTATAGGGTTGCATAAATTCTTTGGAATGTTAGAGGAGAAAAGCTATAAAATACAGAACAGGGTGATGCTTTCTAGATATAGAGGCAAAACCAAATGTAATGTTTGTAACGGTAAACGTTTACGTCCAGAAACAGATTATATAAAAGTAGGTGGTGCATCAATCTCTTCTTTGGTAGGTTTATCTATAGAAAAACTAATTGTTTTCTTTAATGACCTTAAACTAAATGATAATGACGCTACTATAGCAGCAAGGCTTTTAGTAGAAATAAATACTCGATTAGGATTTTTAGATAAAGTTGGTTTAAACTATTTAACAATTAATCGTAAATCTAACACCTTATCTGGTGGGGAAAGTCAACGAATTAATTTGGCAACATCTTTAGGCAGTAGCTTAGTAGGCTCTATGTACATATTAGATGAACCAAGTATTGGTTTACACCCAAGAGATACAGAAAATCTTATTGAAGTTTTAATATCCTTAAGAAACTTAGGTAATACCGTAATTGTAGTAGAACATGACGAAGATATCATGAAGGCTGCAGATGTGGTTATTGACATAGGTCCTGAAGCTGGTACAAATGGTGGTGAGGTAGTTGCTCAAGGAACACTTAAAGAGATATTAAAATCTAATTCTTTAACTGCGCAATACTTAAATGGTAAAATGGAGATTAAGGTTCCAAAAGAGCGTAGAACTTCTAAAAACCATATTACAATAAAAGGTGTTCGCGAGCATAACCTTAAAAATATAGATGTAACCTTTCCTTTAGATATGCTAACGGTGGTTACAGGAGTATCTGGTAGTGGTAAGAGTACCTTGGTTAAAAAGCTCTTATATCCTATTATCTTAAAAGAAACAGGAGGATACGGAGAAAAAGCAGGTCAACACTCCGCTGTAGAAGGAAAATTTAAGCATATAAAACATGTAGAATTTGTTGATCAAAACCCAATTGGTAGATCCTCTCGTTCTAATCCTGTTACGTATATAAAAGCATATGATGATATTAGAAACCTATATGCTAATCAAAAATTAAGCAAAATAAGAAATTATCAAGCCAAGCATTTTTCTTTTAATGTAGATGGTGGGCGTTGCGAGAAATGTAAAGGAGAAGGTGAAATTACTGTAGAAATGCAGTTCATGGCAGATGTACATTTAGAATGTGAAACCTGTGGTGGTAAACGATTTAAAAAGGAAGTACTTGAAGTAACCTTCAATAATGCAAATATTGATGATGTTCTTAATATGACTATTGATGATGCCATTCAGTTTTTTGAAACTGGAGAGCAAACCAAGATAGTTACTAAACTAAAACCGTTACAAGATGTAGGTTTAGGCTATGTAACCTTAGGTCAGTCATCTTCTACCCTATCTGGTGGTGAAGCCCAACGTATTAAATTGGCATCCTTCTTAATTAAAGGAAGCACAAAAGACAAAGCGCTTTTTATTTTTGATGAGCCAACTACTGGGTTACATTTTCATGATATTCAAAAATTATTAAAGTCTTTTAATGCCCTTATTAAAAAAGGACATTCTATTGTTGTAATAGAACATAATATTGAATTAATAAAATGTGCCGATTATATAATTGACCTGGGACCAGGTGGTGGAGAAAATGGCGGTCAGTTATTAGCGGAAGGTACTCCAGAAGAGGTCATAAAAAATAAAAAATCATATACCGCTAGTTACTTAAAAGAGAAACTAATGTAATTTAAACACCCACAAAAAATACATAACCCATTGATTATTAACAAAATAATCAATGGGTATTTTTTTTGGCACGCTGTTTGTAATACACTAAAGGAATGTAAATATTTACATTTAGAACAACTGCTCAAGGGGCAGATTTAAACCTTATATTATGAAAAACTTAGTACTACTTTTTACAGCGATGATTTTAGGCACCACAGGTGTTTTCGCCTCAGGTATTAGCGAAGATAAGGTTGCAAATAGCAATACTTATAGATACGATAACTCTTTTATTTTTATAGAAAGCGGAATTACTTTTTCTGTTTATCCAGATGGTGAATTTGATTTCTATATCGAAAACCAAGTAACCGGTAGAAAAAATGGAGTAACATTTAATTCTGGTTATGATTATAGTCCATTTGCTCAATACGATGATTATGGTGCAGTAATTCAGGTAGAGAATGTGCCTATTTTTTATGACTACTATGGTCGTGTAAGCGAAATTGGTGATGTAGATATTAATTACTCAAATAATAGAGTACGTAGTGTAGGTAATATGCATGTGTACTACAATAACAATGGGTTCTATGATTACCATACAGGATATATTAATGTATATAATAGAAATTATGTATACCGTCCTTTTCACAGATGGTTTGTTAGACCGGCAATAGGATTTAGTTTCGTATATAACAGTCCTTACAGAAGATATTATACACCAGTTAGATATTCTTATTACAGTCCTTATAGAAACAATTATAGAAAATCTTATGTATCAGTTGGTAAGCAACATAGATATAATAAAATTAGAAATAACAGATCTACTATTTACAGAAACGATAAACGTGTAGCAGTAAGAGACAATTCTTATAGAAGTAATAGAAGTGTAGCAAAAAGAAATAATGCTATAAAAAATAATAGAACAATTGCTTCTAATAATACGACAAGAACTAATAGAAGTTCTACTGTCAACAGGTCTACAACAGTAAGACGTAGTAACGCCAATAGCGGTAGATCTACACAAAGTAGAACAGTAACTAGAAGTTCATCTAACAATGGCACGGTAAAACGTGGTAATAGCTCGGCAGTTCGAAGTACGCCAAGTAGAACGGTTACTAAAAGAGAAGTAATAAAAACACCAAGAAGTACAACTGTAAAAAGAAGTACTACAACATATAAGAAACCAGTTAGCAGAAGTTCAAATACAAGAACTGCAACGAATACAAGAACGCAACGTAGTACTACCGCTAGAACAGCGACTAAAAGTCCATCTAGAAGTACAAGTACGGTAAGTAGAAGTTCAAATTCTAGAAAGGTTAGTAAAGCTCCATCTAGAAGCTCAAGCTCTAGAACAAGTACGGCTACTAGAAGTAGTAGAAGAAATTAAAAATAGTTTTTAGGTTGGTTAGTTGTTTAGCGCCGTAATGAATACGTTCATTACGGCGCTTTCTTTGTACTAATCATTTATCCTTTTTAGGGAATAGTTTTTTAAACTTTTTAGGAAGTTCTAAAACAACGTGAAAGTTTTCATTAGTTACAGGATGGTTAAACTCAATGGATTGTGCATGTAAATACAAGCCCTTTCCTTTTAATTGAAGACCTTCTAAAAAATAGCTAGCATCACCTAATATAGGGTTTCCTATACCCAACAAATGTTTTCTTAATTGATGACGTCTACCAGTTTGTGGGTTCAATCTAACTAAGTTGAGAAAAGTAAATCGTTCAGATTTTACCGTTTCAACAACTTCAAAAGTAGAAATTGCGGGTTTACCATCTATATCCAAATCTATTGTTCCGGTAGTATTCATAGCTCCTATAGTAATCGCAAAATAGGTTTTACTAATATTCTTATGCTCAAATAGTCTATTTAAATCAGTAATTACACTATTCGTTTTTCCCACCAAAAGCAATCCAGTAGTGGCATAATCCAAACGATGTGCTGGTTGGGGATTTACAGCATCTTTAGCCAAGCTTTCCTTTAAATTTTGGACCAAAGCATTTGCAACGGTTTTGAATCCATTTCCACTAACAAGTATACCTGCAGGCTTATTAATCACTGCCAAATAATCATCTTCGTATACTATTTCTAGATTAAGCTTAAGTCTTGTTTTAGCCACACTTATTGCTGGATGATAATATTCTATAATATCACCACTAACAATTACTATTGCTGTTGTTGCAATAGAACCATTAACAAATACGTGCTGTTTCTTAATGGCTTTTTTTAAAGCAGATTTAGTAGCTATTTTTTGAAACACCCCTACTCCATACTCTTGCAACCTTGTTGGTACAGTATTCTTATCAGCAATATGTATTTCTTTTATCTGCATACCAATACATCAAAGTTAGTAAGGTTTTAATCGATTTCTACATTATTAATTTTTGAACTACTAAAAAATTGAAGTGAGTTAATGAGGGTGAACGTTTAGGTCTACTTTTCTGAACTCCAAGAAACAATCATCATGAAAAAAATAAATCATAAAATACTAAGGCAACTGATTATACTGACATTGATAATTTTTCTTGGAGGGCTAATTATTAAGTATATGCTTCCTTATATTTCTGGTGTTTTAGGAGCATTAACTTTATATGTAGTTCTTAGAAAGTGGATGCTAAAACTTATAAACAAAGGGGTTAAAAGAACATGGGCTTCAATGCTATTGATTTTTGCTTCCTTCGTTGGCATTTTTGTTCCAATAACAGGTGCTGCATTTATGTTAAGCTCACAACTAGATAACTTTACCGATAAATCTGAACAAGTAACCAAAGCTTTTAAAGAACAATTATTTCAGCTAGAAAAATATGTTCAATACGATATCTCATCGGCTATTGACCCAGAACAAGCTTCTGGTTGGTTAACAGATAACTTACAAGGTTTTGCAAGTGGTACTTTCAACATTTTAATCTCTTTAGGGATTTTATTATTTCTGCTTTATTACATGCTAAAGAGTCCAAAACAATTAAAAGAATCGCTTTTAGAATACATTCCATTAAGTAATAAAAATTTGGTTACATTAGGTAAAGAAATAGACAATGTTGTTCGTTCAAATGCCATTGCAATACCCTTAGTTGCTGTAGCTCAAGGTTTCATAGCACTTATAGGATTTTATATTTTCGGAATTGAAAATCCGCTTTTTTGGTTTGTAATCGTAACCATAGGATCAATGATTCCATTCATTGGTACATTCATTGGCATATTTCCAGTATTTGTATTGAGCCTTGCTAGTGGCGAAGATTTTCAAGCATGGGGAATTTTGCTCTATGGCATCCTTGTAGTAGGCATGACCGATAATGTAATTCGTTTATTTGTACTAAAAAAACTAGATAGCACACATCCGCTAATTACATTAATTGGAGTATTAATTGGTATCCCTTTGTTTGGATTTGTTGGACTTATTTTTGGTCCGCTGATTATAAACCTATTTTTAATAATCGTTAAAATTTACAAACAACAATACGGTCTTCAAAAAGCACCACAAAAAAGCACGAATCAAATGTAATTAGCGATTTAGAAATTTATTCAAAACACCATACACGTCTTCTGATATTTTAAAACGATACAGAATACCTACATACACAACAATCATTAGTATACTTTTTAGACCAATGTTTATAATGGGATGAAATGGGAAAGAAACAAAAGAAAATATAGCACCAACTACTATAAGCAATGCCAGAACTTTAAATGTTTCATTGGTAAATGGAAGTATTTTAAACTTAAGTTTTACATACCCTAATTTTAGAGTATTGTAAATAAAGAAAGCGCTAAAACTAGCAATAGCCGCACCATTGATGCCATAATTAGGAATTAACCAAAGATTAAAAACAATTGCTAAAGCAGCCAATAATACGCCGAAAAAAAGGATAGAACGGTAATAATCAGAATTGAATAAAATAGAATTATTATTACCTAAAAGTGCATCATACACCTTAACCAACCCTACCCAAAACACAATCATAAATCCACCAGAATATTTTTGAGGAAGTAACTCATAAAGTTCATTTAGGTTCAATAAAATAAGTAGGAAAAGAATCCCCGAGACAATAAATAGTGTCAATGAACTTTTCTGATATAGCTCCTTAAGGGCAGACTTATTTTTCTCATTCAAGTATTTAGCTGTAAGTGGATAGGTAATTTGATGCATTGCTTTTGTTGGCACAGCTATAGTTGAAGCAATAAAACCGGCAACAGCGTAAAATGCCACATTTTCCAGTTCTAAAAAATTATTCAACATTACCTTATCGACCTCCATTAAAACGATTGCTGTGGATCCGCCAAGAATTATTAATCCACTGTATTTTACAATAGTTACCCAGTTAGAAGGCAGTTTAAAATTTAGATGTGGTTTCCGTAAACTATAAGCATAGATTTTCATAATTATGGTACGTACTAAATAAAAGCCTACCAATGCATTTATAAAAAAATCAATATCGATTACCTTAACCCATAGAAGTATCAATAATATAGTTTGACCAACTCTACAAAAAATCTCCTTCATAAAATTACCAAACATCGATTTCATTCTAATTCTAGCCCAGGCATAAAACACTTCAAAATATGCCATAGCCATACCTACTAAAAAAATATGCCAAACATAATCACGGACAATAGCATTCTGCCTTGAAAGTAAGTTACCTATAGCATCATTTGCTATATAGCTTACAATTGCAATAGGTATAATAAGAACCAAAGGAAGTAAAACCATTAATGTCAAAAATGAATCTTGACGCTCCTCGTTTTTAAAATTCGAATAAAATTTAACCAAGCTATTTGGAACACCAAAAGCCAAAATTGGTGTTAAAACTGCAGACACCGATAAGATAACCTGTATTAATCCATAATTATCTGGTTGCATAAAATTGGTGTATAAAAACAAGGTATTGGCAGCACCTATTGCAAAACCTATATAGGTTACAATAGTGTTGTTCAATGACTGTTTTAGTACGATTCCCATTAAATATATTCAGCTAATTTTCGGGTAAGCTCCCTTCTACTATATTGCTCAATAGCATTTGAGTCTATTTGCAACTTACCCACTTGAAATTGTTCAAACCATTTTAAAAGTACGTTTTTCAAAGCAATATCATTAGAATGGTCAAATATGTGTCCAGTTTTAGTTTCTTCAACTATACTAGCCACTTCCCAGTTTTTAGGACCAACCCCTAAAATTGGTCGTTTCGCTGCCATGTATTCAAATAACTTACCGGGAATTATACCAATGGTATCTTGCGAATCTATTTCAACTAATAATAATATTTGAGAAGTTTTTTGATAAGCTAATGCCTCTTGATGAGAAACGTAGCCCACAATTTCAATAAACTCATACAAACCCAAATCTTTCAAAGTAGCCAGTATTTCATTACTAACTACGCCAACAAACCGAATACAAAGCTTATTCTTAAAATCAGTATTACTTCTTACCAATTCAGATAAGACTTTCCATAGCTTAATAGGATTTCTACCACTTAATAAGGAACCTATATGTGAAATAGTAAATTTGGAATCAAGCTTAAAATTGGTCTCTTCAACGTTGTCAAATCCATTAGTTATCACCTGTATTGGCTGACAAGTTATATTTTTAAATTCTTTTTTTGTGGTCTTACTAGTAACAATAATTTTATCCGCAGCATTTAAAACATCAGACTCTAATTTTTTATGTTTCTCTTCAGAAGATGAAGTCAGTTTAAGTTTTTTATGATAACCTATGGTTGTCCATGGATCTCTGAAATCGGCAATCCAGTTTAATGTCCGAGCTTGTTTTAAATAATAACCAATTAGATGTACACTATGTGGCGGCCCTGTAGTAATAATGGTATCTATTTTTTCTTTATCTAAAACCTCCTTTAAAAAACTAACCGAAGGTTTCACCCAAAATTTCCGTGCATCGGGTATAAAAAGATTTCCACGTACCCACAATAAAAGCTTTTCAAGTAAAGACTGATTTTTACTCTGAATAATTCCTGAACTAATACGCTTTGTTTTCTTACTTGAAAACAAGGAAGCTATACGGTATGGCTCTGTTATTTTATGCCTATAAATAATTAAATCAGAAGGAATTTCTTGCAAAAAAGATTCATCCAATAAAGGATAATGTGGGTTATCAGGAATATAAAGAACAGGCTCAATACCGAAGTCTCTAAGGTATTTTACAAATTTGAGCCAACGTTGAACTCCCGGTCCGCCAGCAGGTGGCCAATAATAAGTAATGACCAAAACCTTTCTCATTATACTTCTTCTTCTTTTTTAGACCTCAAAAAAGAAAAACCTAATCCGCCGACTATAACAAGACCTAATAAAATAGTACTAGCTAAGGTAATTTTACTACCTACAACAACTACGTTAGGTTCAAACTTAAACTCAATTTTATGCTCTCCAGAAGGAACATTAAGTGCTCTTAGTACATAATTGACTTTGAAATAATCACTTTGTTTTCCATCTATATAAGCGTTCCATCCATTTTTATAATACATTTCAGAAAAAACTGCCACGCCTTCGTTGCTATTTTTAGATGAATATGTCAAGTGATTTGGTTCATAGTCTACCAAAGAAATAGACGCCGTTGAATCTACCTGATATTCTAACGGTGAAATATCTTTAAAGTTAGAAGAATTAATAACCGCAACATTTTTGGTATCCAAACTGTCTAAAGCCATAATTTCCGCATCCGCATTGACCACCGGTTTCAATTGTGAAATAAACCAAGCGTTTCCATTAGCATTAGGATTTTCAATCGGAAAAGAATTCCCCTCCTGATCTTTTCTGATGACATATTTAATATTCATCATATTCAGAATAGACATGTTACCATTATATACATGAAAATCGAAAAGGTCTTGCATACCCGCTGGCTTAGCCGCATGGTAGCCAGTTATACTTTGATGAAAATATGCTGTTTTTGCAGAATCAAAACCATCTGTCTGATCAAAGACACGAAACACGCTATTATCTTTGGCTATTATTTTATCTGCTGCAGATTCTTGAAAAGGCTCTAACATTTTACGTTTAGACACAAAATTGTCATTATTAACGTATCGTAAATCTACCCCAACTAAATCCACCACCACTAAAACCCCGATGGCAATAATCAAGAAATTCATTTTCAATTTCTCTTTCAGATACAACCAAATCAACAATGCAGTACCTAGCGCAAAAGCTAACGAACGTAATAAATCGCTAGTATAAACACTCTTACGATCCAAGCGAAGCATTTCTGGCAACTGCTCCAGACCGGTCATTCGCAAATTATCATCAGCAGCGCCTACAAAATGAAAAGCACCTTTAAAAATGAACAACACAACACCTAGACCTAAAATTATTGCGGCAGACAAAGTCAAAGACCTCATTTTATCAGCTTGTGCCACTTTATCTTTAAACAACTTTTTCAAGGCAAGAATAGCCAAAATTGGCACACATAATTCTAAGACAATCTGTATAGAAGATACTGCCCTAAACTTATCGTACAAAGGAAAATAGTCGATCATAAAATCAGTAAGAATACTGAAATTTTTACCCCACGATAATACCAATGAAAGTAGAGACCCAAATAACAACCACCATTTATGTTTTCCCTTCACCAAGAATAAACCTAAAATAAACAGGAAGAATATTACGGCTCCTAGATATGCTGGTCCAGAGGTACCTGGTTGTTCACCCCAGTATAAAGGTAGCCCGCTTACAAAATCTAAAGCACTAGATCTTGGCAAACCTTTATCAATTAAATAATTAAAAGACTTAGAATTCTCGCCTAAATTTTCTTGGCTTCCTCCACCAAACAAACGAGGAACAAATAAATTCAATGATTCTGTAATACCATAACTCCAATTGGTAATGTACCCTTTACTTAAACCACCGGTATCTTCCTTTGGTGAACCATCTGGATTAATTGTTAATTCACTTTTACCACGTGTACTCCAATCGGCATATTCCTTAGTAGCCATTAACCCTGTAGCATTAGCTGCAATACCTAAAGTTACCGCTAACAATAAAATACCTACTGAGATGAAAAAATGTTTTAGCTGTTTCTCCTTTATAGCATAAATTAGATAGACTACACCTAACACTACTACTAAAAGCATGAAATAATACGTCATCTGATAATGGTTGGCCGTAATTTCTAAAGCCATGGCCAATGCAGTCAACACAAACCCCCAGAGATATTTTTTCCTAAAAACTAACACAATACCAGCTAACAGAACAGGTAAATATGCCAAAGCATGTGCCTTGGCATTATGCCCAGCACCTAAAATTATAATAAGATAGGTAGAAAACCCAAAAGCTAAGGCCCCTACTATTGCTAGTTTATAATCAACTTTTAAGCAACAGAGTAAAATATAAAAACCTATGAAGTACAGAAATAGGTAATCTGCCGGTCTTGGTAGAAAACGAATGACACGGTCTAATTTTTTAATATAGTTATGTGGATAATTTGCCCCTAATTGATAAGTTGGCATACCGCCAAAGGCACTATTTGTCCAGTATGGTTCTTGGTCTTTAGATTTTCTAAAATCATTTTGTTCTTTCGCCATTCCCGTATACTGGGCAATGTCATGCTGATACATCACTTTCCCTTGAAGAACAGGACTAAAGTATGCCAATGCAGCAATGATAAAAAATACGACAACAAAAAAATGGATGAAAAAGAATTTTAAGCCTTGCTTCATTTGCTAAATAAGTAGTGTTTTTACAAAGATAACTAGTCTAGCTCTTCAAAATCAATGTATTCACCTACTTTTTCAGAATCTGCCTTTTTTCTTGACGGTTTTTTATTGATAATAACACTCTCTTCTTCTTGTTCTTCAAAAGGGCGTTGATTATCAAACGCTTGCCTAAAATGCGATTCGGTTTTCTTTGCTGCGTAATTCAATATTTTCGGCGCAAATAACTTTGCCAAAAATTTTAGCAAGTAATACACCAAAAGAATAATTAATATAGTTTTTAAAAAAGCCATTTATTACAACTTATATATATCAAAAATACAATTATCACGTTGTATATAAAGAATCATACTATTAAAATAAATATAAAATCGTGTTCATGAATAGTCTTTTTGCCTACACTAAATCATATCAATACGTATTAAGCTTCATCTTTCTTCTACCTCTGGTAGGTATTTCTCAATATACAGATGTTATAAATTCTAATAGACCAGGAATTTCTGTTAGTGCTTATGCCGTTGGAAAAAATGTAGTACAGGCAGAAATGGGCTTGTTTTACGAACAACAAGACCATAGTCTATTAAACACCCAATCTGATATTTGGGGCACCGATATTTCGTTACGCTACGGACTTTTGTTTGAAAGATTAGAATTGAATTATGAAGGCACATTTCAAGATCAAAACATCACCTATTCCAATTTTGATTTACTAGCCAAAAGAAGAGATTTCTCAAGAAATCGATTAGGACTAAAGTTTCTCGTTTATGACCCTTTCAAAAACCCTGAAGCCAACAAACCAAATCTTTATAGCTGGAGAGCTAATAATAAATTCCAGTTTAAAAATCTTTTACCAGCCGTTTCTCTTTACGGAGGTGTAAATTTTGTGCTAGGAGACAACCCTTTCTATATTGGAGAACCAACACTGTCTTACCGAGGTATGATCGCTACCCAAAGTCGTATAACTCCAAGATTTGTTTTAATTACAAATACTGCATATGATAGAATAAGTACCGATGACCCAGAATTGAGTTACACCATTTCATTATCACATGCATTTAGAAATCCAAAATGGAGTGTTTTTGTTGAGCACCAAGGCATACAAAGCGATCGATATGCAGATTTATTAATACGTGGCGGTATAGCTCATTTACTTAAAGAAAATTTGCAGTTAGATTTTAATATGGGTGCCAGTTTAAAAAACACACCTTCTCGTATATTCTTTGGATTAGGTGGATCTTACCGTATGGATTTTCACAAGGATAGTCTTAAACCAATTGAAGACCAGGAAGCTGATCAAAATGGCGGAGCTATAGATAAGAAGGCCATGAAAAAGAAAAAGAAGGCTGACAAAGAAAAAGGTAACGGAGCTGAAGATATTGACTTAGGTCCTTCAAAAAAGCAACTTAAGAAATTAAAAAAAGCAGAAAAGAAGAAAAAGAAAGATAGTAGCGAGATAGACTTTTAACTCTTAGCTTTCACATTCTATTTTTCACATTCAACTACTTTACTTTGTTGATTAATATTACTAATATTGGCACTTCTAAAGAAGTTCAATGATCACACTACATGAAGCCAAAACAAAGCAAGATTTAAAACGCTTTGTAACCTTTCCTTTCTCCCTATACAAAAATAACAAGTATTGGGTACCTCCTATCATCAATGATGAATTAGAGAGCTTTGACAGGGATGAAAATCCTGTATTTAAAGATGCTGAAGCATGGTTTTTTCTTGCCATGGTTGAGGGCAAAATAGTTGGTCGTGTAGCTGCGGTAATCAACCACCTAGAAATAAATCAGCAAAATGTAAAAAAAATGCGTTTTGGTTGGTTCGATTTTATTGACGATCCCGCAGTATCAAAAGCTTTATTGGACAAAGTTGCTGAAATAGGCAAAGTACACAACCTAGAATATATGGAAGGGCCCGTAGGCTTTTCTAACCTGGACAAAGTAGGAGTTCTCGTGGAAGGTTTTGACCATATTGGTACTATGATTACATGGTACAACCACGCTTACTATAAAGATCATTATGAAAATTTAGGCTTTGTAAAGGAAAAGGAATACATGGAAAATAAGTTTCCGGCTAAAAATGCAGACCCTAAACTTTTTACAAAATTGAATGATTTGGTAAAAAGACGTTACGGACTCAAAGAAGTAAACTTTACCAAAACAAAAGAGGTGATGCCTATGGCAGACGAGATGTTCGACCTTTTTAATGCAACATACGCAAACCTTTCTTCATTCGTACCTATTACAGAAATACAAAAAGCTTATTTTAAGAAGAAATACATAAGTTTTATAAATCCTGAATACATAAAGTTTGTAAAGGATAAAGAAGATAAATTAATTGCATTTGCCATTGTAATGCCTGCTTTCTCTGAAGCATTACAGAAAGCTAAAGGTAAATTATTTCCGTTCGGGTTATTCCATTTGCTACAAGCCAAAAAAAATAGCAAAGATGTTATTTTCTACCTTATTGGCATAGACCCAGAATACCAAAACAAAGGAGTAACAGCTGTTATTTTCAATGAGTACCACAAAACCTTTACGGATAAAGGAATTGATATGTGCTACAGAACACCAGAGCTAGAAGAAAATATTGCTATAAAACAAATGTGGAAGCACTTTGACCCTGTGGTTTACAAACGAAGAAGAACCTATAGAAAATCACTTTAATAAAGCATAAATAAAAAGCCCGGAATCTAAAATTAGATTCCGGGCTTTTTATAATATCATGGAGCTTTTATTCTCCCATTGCAGCAGCTACAGCCGCAGACAATCTTTTGTATGTACCGTTTTGTAAACGCTCACGAATAGAAGAGAATGCTGTTAACGTTTCTTCTACATCTTGCAAAGTATGTGTTGCCGTTGGTATTAAACGTAAAAGAATTAATCCTTTAGGTATAACTGGGTAAACTACGATAGAACAGAAAATACCATGATTTTCACGTAAATCTTTTACCAAAGCCATAGCTTCTGGAATACTACCATTTAAATAAACTGGTGTAACACAGCTTGTAGTAGTACCAATATCAAAACCTTTTTCTTTTAATCCGTTTTGCAACGCATTTACGTTTTCCCAAAGTTTAGCTTTAAGCTCTGGTTGGGTACGTAACATATCAAGACGCTTCAATGCTCCCTTCACATAAACCATTGGTAATGACTTAGCGAACATTTGCGAACGTAAATTATATTTTAAGTAATCTATGATTTCTTGATCAGCAGCAACAAATGCACCAATACTTGCCATAGACTTAGCAAACGTAGCTAAGTAAACGTCAATACCATCTTGTACACCTTGTTCTTGACCTGCTCCTGCACCCGTTGCACCTAAAGTACCAAAACCGTGTGCATCATCAACCAACAATCTAAAAGTAAACTTATCTTTTAAAGCTACGATCTCTTTTAATATGCCTTGTTCGCCACGCATACCAAAAACACCTTCAGAGATAACTAATATACCCCCACCAGTTTGTTCTGCCATTTTGGTAGCACGCTCAAGGTTTTTTTCTAGACTTTCAACATTATTATGAACAAAGGTAAAACGCTTACCCATATGCAAACGCACACCATCAATAATACAAGCATGACAATCTACATCGTAAACTATAATATCATCTTTAGTAACAAGGGCGTCAATAACAGACATAAAACCTTGGTACCCGAAATTCAGCAAATAAGAAGCTTCTTTATCAACAAAAGCGGCACACTCTTGCTCTAATTGCTCATGAAACTCCGTATGACCACTCATCATTCTTGCACCCATTGGGTATGCAGAACCATATTCAGCAGCCGCCTCTCCATCAACCTTCTTAATTTCAGGAAGATTCGCCAAGCCTAAATAATCGTTGATACTCCAGGTGATAACATCTTTTCCCTGAAATTTCATTCTATTAGAAATAGGACCTTCCAATTTAGGGAAAACAAAATATCCCTCTGCTTGTGAAGCCCATTTACCTAAAGGGCCTTTATTCGCTAAAATTCTATCAAATAAGTCTTTCATTGTTTAATTTGGATCTGTCTGCAAAAGTAAATAAATTTGATAAAAATTCATAAATTATTTACAATGCAAAAAAGTGGGCTATAAACCCACTTTTTTTATATAATATTTTGAATACTAATTATTTTATGTATTGAATTTCCTGCGTCTCCTCAACTGTATTATTATTCAAGAAACCTTGATCTTCCATCCATTGATCACTGTAAATTTTACTCATATAACGTGAGCCATGATCTGGAAAAATACATACAACATTACTATCCTTGTTAAATGTATTTAATTCATCTAATTGTTTAATAGCTTGCATTACCGCACCACTTGTATAACCAACAAAAATACCTTCTGTTTTAGAAATTTCTCTTGCAGTATGTGCACTTTCAGCATCGGTTACTTTGATAAACTCATCTATAGCACTAAAATCCGTAGCACCAGGAATCAAGTTTTTACCTAACCCTTCTATTCTATAAGGGTAAATTTCATTGGTATCCAACTTTCCTGTTTCATGATATTTTTTCAATACAGAACCAAAAGCATCAACACCAATAACTTTAATATTAGGGTTTTGTTCTTTTAGAAAACGAGCAGTACCTGAAATTGTACCACCTGTACCACTACAAGCAATTAAATGTGTTATTTGTCCACCTGTTTGTTCCCAAATTTCAGGACCTGTAGATTTATAGTGTGCCTCCATATTCAGTTTATTAAAATACTGATTTATGTAAATGGAGCCTTTTGTTTCTTTATGTAATCTCTTAGCCACCTCATAATAAGATCTTGGATCATCTGCACTTACGTGTGCTGGGCAAACATATACTTTAGCGCCCATAGAGCGGAGCATATCTATTTTGTCTGGTGATGATTTAGAGCTAACCGCCAAAATGCAATCGTACCCTTTAATGATACTAGCCATTGCAATACTAAAACCGGTATTACCTGAAGTTGTTTCTATTACCGTACTGCCTTCAGACAGTAAACCCGCCCTCTCTGCCTGCTCAATAATATGAATCGCAATTCTATCTTTAGAAGAGTGACCTGGATTGAATGCTTCTACCTTGGCGTAAAAATTACCTGTAAGGTTTTCTGCTATTCTATTTAATTTAACTAATGGAGTATTACCAACTAGTTCTAAAATATTGTTGTAAGCCCTGATCTCATTTTTCATAAGGGGGATCAATGTTTAGTTATTTTTAAAATCGAAATTTGTTAAAATTTCCGAGGCAAAGTTACCATTTTTTTTCCACTATGCGATTTTTCCTTCCAAATCTAAAAGAAAGGCATATTCCTTTGCTACCTCTCGCAAAGATTCAAATCTACCTGAAGCACCGCCATGACCTGCTTCCATATTGGTATTTAATAACAATAAATGGTTATCCGTTTTTAACTCCCTCAATTTAGCCACCCACTTTGCAGGCTCAAAATATTGCACTTGAGAATCATGCAAACCTGTTGTAACTAACATGTTAGGGTATTCTTGAGCAATTACATTATCATAAGGAGAATAGGACTTCATATACTCGTAATATTCTTTCTCGTTTGGGTTGCCCCACTCATCATACTCGCCAGTAGTAAGCGGAATAGAATCATCCAACATCGTAGTTACAACATCCACAAACGGCACTGCAGCAATAATACCATTATAAATATCTGGCTGCATATTTATAATAGCTCCCATTAATAAACCACCGGCAGAACCACCCATAGCGTATAAATGATTTGCACTCGTCATATTTTGTTCTATCAAATATTTAGAACAATCTATAAAGTCTGTAAATGTATTTTTCTTTTTAAGTAATTTACCAGTCTCGTACCATCTACGACCTAAATATTCGCCTCCTCTAATATGTGCAATAGCAAATACAAAACCTCTATCTAACAAGCTTAATCTAACAGTAGAGAAATAAGGGTCTATAGTAGAACCGTATGATCCGTAGGCATATTGCAAAATAGGAGTATCCTTATTTAATATCGTATCTTTTCTATAAACGACCGACATTGGTATTTTTTCTCCATCTCTAGCAGTTGCCCATAAACGAAGTTCTTTATAATTTTCTTTATCAAATTTACCACCAAGAACTTCTTGTTCCTTTTTAACTTCCTTCGCTTTAGTTCTCATGTTAAAATCAATAACAGAACTTGGCGTTGTCATCGAGTTGTAAGAATACCTTAAAATCTCTGTATCAAAATCAGGATTACTGCCAACATAAGCAGTATAGGTTTCACTTTTAAATGGTAAAAAATATTCTTCAGCACCATCCCACCTAACAATTCTAATTTTATTGAGTCCGTTTTCACGTTCAGATAATACGTAGTACTCTTTAAAAATATCGATATCTTCTAGAAGCACTTCTTGACGATGGGGAATAAACTCTATCCAATGTTCAGAATATGTTTTCTCTTCTGATGTGCGCATCAACTTAAAATTCTCTGCCTTATCCTTATTCGTTAAGATGTAAAAACTATCCTCATAATGAAAAATAGTATACTCCAAACCTCTTACCCTGGGAGAGAAAACCTCAAACTTACCATCAGGATTATCAGTAGATAGTATCTGAAATTCAGAAGTTAATGTACTAAAAGAACCAATTACCAAATATTTTTTAGATTTAGTACGGTAAATAAATGTACTAAACGTATCATCCTTTTCATGAAAAATCAACACATCATCAGAGGTTGGTGTTCCTAATTTATGTTTATAAATTTTATCTGAACGTAGCGTTACTGGATCTTTTCTTGTATAAAATAAAGTTTCATTATCATTCGCCCAAACGCCACCACCAGTTGTATTCTCAATTTTATCTTCTAAAATTGCACCTGTTTCAAGATTCTTGATTTGTAAGGTGTATTGTCTTCTAGAAACAGTGTCTACTCCAAAAGCCGCAAGTTTGTTATCTGGGCTTATTGCGATACCACCAAGACTAAAATAATCATGTCCTTTTGCCATATCATTGCAATTAAACATAATTTCCTCAGTAGCTTCTAAACTATGCTTAAATCTAGAATAAAGAGGATACTCCCCTCCTATTACATAACGAGTACTGTACCAATAATCATTCAATTTATAAGGAACAGAAGAATCATCCTCTTTAATTCTCCCTTTCATTTCTTGAAAAAGAGATTCTTGAAAATCTTTAGTATGTCCTGTTAAAGCATTGTAGTAATCGTTCTCTGCCTCTAAATATGAGATAACATCTTTGTTTTCCTTTTCATTTAGCCAATAATAATCATCTACCCGAACATCATTATGAATAACTAATTCTTTCGGGATTTTTTTCGCCTTTGGCGGATGTTTAATACTCATACAAACTTCATTATAAAATAAGAAAGCAAAAATAAGCTTAATTCATAGACCCCCATTTTATTGGAAGCAAAAACTGAAATACTCGTATTTTTAGTATTTTTACATCCTAAATTAAAAATGAAATTATGTTTGGAGATATGATGGGCATGATGGGAAAACTCAAAGAGACCCAACAAAAAGTTGAAGCAACAAAAAAAAGATTAGATACGGTAACACTAGAAGAAAAATCTAATGATGGTTTCGTTGCTGTGACTATTACTGCCAACAGAGAAATAAAGAAAATAGCAATAGATGACAGTCTTTTACAAGATAAAGAGCAATTAGAAGACTACTTAATCTTAACTTTAAACAAAGCCATACAAAACGCAACTAGAGTTAATGAAACTGAACTTGGAGCCGTTGCAAAAGAAGGCATGCCCAATATTCCAGGAATGGACTCGTTATTTAAGTAAGATTGGCAGGTTATTTGCAATTAACCTTTAAAATAATGATTATGAAGTACTTTGTTTTTTTTCTGATGATCCCGTTATTAGCTTCTGCACAAGCAGATTTTAATACCGTAGATGATTCTAAATGGCTTACTAATTATGATACTGCTATTTCAAAAGCAAAAAAACAACATAAAAATGTACTCGTTTATTTTACAGGGAGCGATTGGTGCCCACCTTGTAAAATGCTTAAAACTGATTTGTTTGACACAAGTGAGTTTCAAGAATTATCAAGCAATTACATTCTTCTTTATATTGATGTTCCAAGAAACAGAGACTTGTTGACTGAAAAACAAATGACCCATAACAAGGAATTGCTTACCAAATTAAATAAGAAAAAAGTTTTTCCTTTGCTAAAGGTTATTGATGATAAAGGAAAAGAGTTAGATCAACTATCGGGCTATAGTATGAACGGTGTTATTGATTCACATATTAAACTACTAGAAAAGAATAAATAGACTAATTTAGTTTAACGAATAAAAAGAGGGCTTACAATAGGTAAGCCCTCTTTTTGATTTAGAGTTTTATTTTTAAAAATTTAACTGATTATAATTCATTCAAACTGTAATTAAAACCATGTACCAATGCATAATTCATAATATGCCTAAACTACGTTTAATACTACTATTTGTTCCATATAAACAGTTACCAGCTAATAACAACATCACTTTTGTAAAAGATGTGCTTTATAAGCCATGACATTTCCCCGCTAGAATAGCTATCATTACATTATTATTAATCAATAGGATCAAGTATATAGAACAAGAACACTAATGTCTTAATTTTACACAATAATTGATTACCATTTAAAACATGTGTACAAATAAAGGGCTTACTTATGTAAGCCCTTTATAATTTCAATGTACTAAATACTAGTTATTGATTAATCTAAATTGAGTTCTTCTGTTTACTGCATGCTCTCTTGCTGTACAAGAAACACCATCTTTACATCTGTTTAATAATTTAGTTTCACCGTAACCATTTGCTACTAAAAGACTTGAGTTAACACCTTTAGTAATTAAGTAATCTGCAACTGCTTTAGCTCTTCTTTCTGAAAGATCTTGGTTAGAAGCTGCACCACCTTGAGAATCTGTATGAGAAGCTAATTCAACTTTTACTCCAGGGTTTTGAGCCAATACCGGCAACAATCTGTTATCGATTAAGTTTCTAGCTTCTGCAGTTAACGTTGCGCTACCAGACTCCCAATTGATAGGTAAAGCTTGGTACTCAACTAAAGCACATTCTACTTCTTTCCAAGTAGTTAAACCACCTTTTTCTTTTAAAACTTCTTTAGAGATAGTAGTAGTTTTTGCAGGAACTAATTCCTCAACTGTGTAAGCATCTTTATCTAAAACTGTTTTAGTAATTTCTCTGTATTCAGCAGGAATAATTTTTTCAACTACAGTAGCAGGAGAAATTAATACTGATTTAGTATACGAACCATTTTTAGAACCTAATGGAGTACTAGTTGTAGAAGCGGCATTTGCAAGAACTTGAGTTGAAACTGTTTCAAATTGTGCAGGATAACCTTTGTAACACCAGTATCTACAATCATCTGGATTACCTGACTCACAATCAGGAGCTGCAACACCCAATTCCCATTGTGCGTAAGCCGGCTTAATTTCTAAAGTTTGTGTACTTGGAGCAAAAGAAGCAGGTATAACCTGTAAAGAGTTTCCTCCACCTTTAGATACATAAGTTACAGTTTCAGTACCCCACTTTGCAGGAACAACTGTAAGAACTTTTTCTTCTGGTCTTACTAGTACACGCTCTGTAACCGTTTTAAAAGTAGCAGGAACCGTCTTTAAAACTTTATAAGAAGGATTAGTTGTAACGGTAGTTACTTCATTTACATAAACATCAGGAGTGGTACAACGTACATAACATTTACCAGGTTCTGGGTTTGATGGCAAATCTTGTGCCATTGCAAAAGAAGCTGTGAATGCAACTGCTAGAAATAATACTTTTTTCATTTTGATAGTGTTTAAAATTAATAATTGGTTATTTATATTTATTTGTTTGAACATTTGAGTTTGTCGTTTCAGCCAAGAGATAAAGTTTATTTTGAAACCTCAACAACTGCCTCAATGATTAAGACACAGTATTAATTGAAAAGTCACTAAAAAGCAGAGAAATAATTAATTATCTTTAATGATATGATTAAAATCAATAAAAAAGAGGGAGGGTCATTTCAGTTTATGCTGAAGTCTAATAATGGTAAAACTTTATTGGAAAGTATAACCTTTACCAGTGAAAATGAGCTAGATAAGACTTTAAAAGATATTAAGGCGCTAAAAGATTCCAACGGAAAATTCTTTGAACGTAGAACAAACACCGATGGTAAGTTTCTTGTAGAATTAAAAAATTCTTTTGGAAAAATAATAGGCTCCAGTGGATTGTACTCCTCTGAAGCCGGTATGGAAAATGGAATTTTAAATATTTCTAATAGTATTGATAAAGTAACAAAACTAGATAGACAGTAATTGTTTTAGTAATTCTTCATGCATATCATCTGTATAATCTAAATGAGTAACCATTCTTAGTTTACCTTGCCCCATTCCAATAATCAGAATATCTTTTTCCTTCAATTTATTTACGAACTGATCACTTGTCATAAAAGTTTCATCTATCTCAAATATGACAATATTCGTTTCAATAGGTTCTACCTTTTTTATAAATGATTTAGCAGCTAGCGTTTTTCCAATTTCTTTCGCTTTTTTATGATCTTCTGCCAATCTATCTACGTGATTATCTAAGGCATAAATTGCAGCTGCAGCTAAAAATCCAGATTGGCGCATACCACCACCAAATATTTTACGAATACGAATAGCTTTATCCATTTGCTCTTTACTTCCTAAAAGCAGTGAACCTACAGGACAACCTAATCCTTTACTTAAACAAACACTAATTGTATCGAAAAGTTGACCGTATTGCAGTGCTGTTTCATTTTTTTCGACCATGGCATTCCACAAACGAGCACCATCTAAATGGTACCCTAATTTATGCTCGTCACAAATTTTTCTAATATTTTTAAGCTCATTAAAATCCCAACATGTACCACCTCCTTTATTGGCAGTATTTTCAACACATACCAAAGTTGTTAATGGACTATGATAAAAATCTGGAGGATTGATTACAGACGCAACTTGAGATGCAGTCATTGTACCTCTATCACCATCTACAAGCCTACAAGAAACACCGCTATTAAAACTTACTCCGCCACCTTCATAATTATAGATATGTGCATACTTATCGCAAATTAACTGCTCGCCAGGCTGGGTGTGCAATTTAATTGCAGTTTGGTTGGTCATGGTACCACTAGGAAAAAATAACGCAGATTCCATTCCAAATAGTTTAGCTGCTTTTTCTTCTAAAGCATTAACTGTTGGATCTTCTTTAAAAACATCATCACCAACAACAGCCGACATCATTGCGTCTAGCATACCTGCAGTAGGTTTAGTTACCGTATCACTGATAAGATTAATTTGCATAGATAAACTGTAAAAATTGAATTAATGGAAACAACTCATTCCAATTGGCGAACCATCAGGAATCTTAGGCGAAGGTATTACTTTGAACAATTCTGGATGCTCTCTAAATGTTTTAATTCTTTTAACCATTTCTGCACTAATTGCATTTGAGCCAGAATCTTTAATCAATTGAATATTCAACTCATTTAATTTTTGAGAAGCAATCGCATTTACCTGCGGATGAACGTTTGTATGCCCTGCCAAATTCATTATATGAAATAACACTCTAAAATTAATAATGGTCTGGGCTTCACTTAAATAAGCATCTTTCTGCTTCTTATTAATAGTGGCTGCAATCAATTTATCTAAAACCTCATCTAAACCAACATTATCTATAGCAATTGCTTTTTGTTGAATTAATCTTGATGCTTTCTCTGGATGTAATAAAAACGTCAACGTCATATCTGAGGCAGTTTCAACGGCAGAAAGCGCATCAAAAGAAACTCCAGTTTTACCATTAATAGATTCTCTTGTTCTAGGCGTACCAAAAGCACGTGGTGGAAACAAGCTTAATTTATCTTTAGGTATTGCTATTTCATTTGCATCTAAAGTCTTTAAAACAACTTTTAACGCTTCTTCTTGCATTGCTTTATCTGCAATAGCAACAACTTCTTGTCCATCACCTTTTATGGCATAGTTATATTCTAACCCTCCTATAACCTTCGCTACACCTTCCGTCTGGTACCTATGAAAGAAATAAAGTGGTACAAATACATCTTCTAAAACCGAATACGGCGTACCTTCTTGAATATTATCTGCAGAAAAATTAGCTATAGCTACTTTCCGCAGCTTCAGCATATCATTTAATTCTTTACTAACATCAGTTCCATTATCCCATAGATGAGCCAATACATGGGCACTACCTTGTGGCCGTGCATCTTGATCTGTAATATAACGTAGTCCATCAGCCTTGGCTTTATCCAAAATTTTGTTCAGACCTTCTTTTTCATTTTCACCGTCATTAAAATTTTGATATGAATAAGCCACTGTAACCTTATCCCAATCCCCTATTCCTACTTCATAGGCTTTTGCAAAATCAACTTCACCATTTATTAATGAAAACTGCGGATGCGGATAATCCATAACCGATGACTTATCAGTCGTACTCGCCGCATAATTATGTGCAAAACCCAAAGTATGTCCGATTTCATGAGCTGATAGCTGACGAATACGGGCAATTGCCATTTCTAACATTGGCTGATAGTTATCATCTCGCTCAGCAAAAGGCTTGTTCACTAATGCTTGGGCAATTAAGAAATCTTGACGAATTCTTAAACTACCTAAACTTACATGACCTTTCATGATCTCGCCAGTTCTTGGGTCGGTTATACTACTACCATAGCTCCATCCTCTGGTTGAACGGTGTACCCATTGAATAACATTATAGCGAACATCTAAAGGATCAGCATCGTCTGGTAACATTTTTAATTGAAAAGCATCTTTATAGCCAATTGCTTCGAAAGCTTGGTTCCACCAACGACCACCTTCTAAAAGTGCAGAACGTACAGGTTCGGGCGTACCATTATCTAAATAATAAATAATTGGCTCAACCGCTTCACTAATTGCTGCTGTTGGATCTTTTTTCTCTAAACGGTGTCTTCTAATAAATTGCTTTAAAATATTAGATTCTACCGGCGTTGCGTAATCGTAATAATTAAAGGGAGAAGAACCTGATCTTGGGTCAAACACACGTTTTTCATATTTATCATCTGGCAACTCTATAAAAGAATGGTGTTCAGCTACAGTAACCAAATTAGCATTTGGGGATACACTTCTTATATACGCTCCTTTTGCTTCACCCTTAAAAGTCATGGTAACATCAAATTCCACGTTTTTAGGAAATGCTTTAGTTCTATCTAATGCAAATGCACTTTTAGATTTATCTAAGCTATACGAACCTTGCTCTGTTCTTTTTAAACGGTTAGACACACCGTGAGCATCTTGCATTAAAAAATCGGTAATATCAATAACATACGTACCGCCTTTCTCTTCTACAATAGGAAAACCGAATAAAACTGATTTAGCAAAAGCTTGCTCTACAGATTTACGTTCTAATACATTATCGGTAATCGCCCTATATTTCATATTCGGTTGAACCAACAATAGTTTGTTACCAGCTTTCTTAAAAAATACTACTTGCTCATCTCCTAATTGACCTCGATCTAAGCCTATATCATTACTACCAATACCACTACTTAAAGAGTATACGTATAAAAATTCTTTATTTAAATTATCAACTTCAAGATAAATCTTGTCCGTATTCTCATCATAGTAAAAGTCATAAAGTCCCTCATACTTTACAAAATCTTTCTTCTTATCGCTGAACTGAGCAGATAACATATTAAAGGACAGTATTACCAACCCAACTAGAAGTACATAATTCTTTCTCATTCTCTATTAGTTTTCCCTAAAAGTATAGAAAAACTAACGAATGAAAAACAGTAACCATGAACTAAATTATAAATACCATACTTGTTAAAAAAGCTATTGAATTATTATAGAATAAAGAAAAATACTACCGATTATTGTAAAAATGACATTTGTTTATTGGTTTTTATCATGTACCTTTTAACAAAAGAATATCTATGACCAACATTGAAAATCAAATATTTTCTTCTTATCAAAGAAATCCAGATTTATTTGACGAAATCTATGATAAGAATGGAAAAATAAAGGAGGTATATCAAAAGCTATTCAACCTTTACGGCGAACATTCAATCAATGACTATGTTTCATTAAACAATAAAGCCAAATCTTCTTTTTTCAATCAAGGAATTACTTTTCAAGTGTATGGAGAAAACAATGTGCAGGAAAAGATTTTTCCGTTCGATTTATTCCCTCGAATAATTGATCAAGAGGAATGGGATATTATAGAAAGAGGATCTATACAAAGAAGTAAAGCACTTAATTTATTTCTTTGGGATATTTATCATGACAAGAAAATTCTAAAGGATAAGGTTGTACCTATAGATTTAATTACGTCTTCTGCAAATTACTTAGATCAAATGAACGGTGTAAATCCGCCAGGTGGCATTTACAACCATATTTCTGGCACAGACGTCATAAAACACAAAGACGGCAAGTATTACGTTCTTGAAGATAATATAAGGTGCCCATCTGGAGTAAGTTATGTTATTTGTAACCGTACTGCGCTTAAAAAAGCACTCTTTGGTGTATTTAATCACTACCAAACCCATACAGTAACTAATTATGCCGAAAACTTATTAGAGCTATTGGAATCTGTTAAGCCTAAGGGTGTAGATGTACCAACCGTTGTAGTTATTACGCCAGGTATGTACAATTCCGCTTTCTATGAACATTCTTATTTAGCCAAAACTATGGGTGTAGAACTTGTAGAAGGTCGTGATCTGTTTGTAGAGAATGATTTCGTTTATATGAAAACCATAAAAGGACCAGAAAAAGTAGATGTTATTTACAGAAGGGTTGACGACCAATTTATTGACCCTTTAGAATTTAATCCAGATTCCGTTCTTGGAGTCCCTGGATTGTTCGCCGCATATAAAAAAGGAAATGTTACTTTGGCCAATGCACCAGGTACAGGTGTAGCAGATGATAAAGCTGTTTATACCTATATGCCTCAGATTATTAAATACTATCTTAACGAGGAGCCTATTTTAAATAATGTACATACCTATCACTGTGGTAGACCAGACGAATTAAAATACGTGCTAGAACATATTCATGAACTTGTTATTAAACCAGTTGATGAAGCTGGAGGTTATGGAATTTCCATAGGAAATATTCTTACCAAGGCTGAAATAGAAAAAGTAAAAGCTGAAATTAAGGAAAGTCCAAGAAAATATGTTGCACAACCCATAATGTCCTTATCGGTGCACCCTACGTATATAGACGACACCGAATCTTTTGAACAACGACATGTTGATTTAAGAACATTTACGGTTCTAGGAAAGGACAAAGAATTTGTTTTAAAGGGTGGATTGACACGTGTAGCCTTAAAAAGGGGAAATTTAATTGTAAACTCATCTCAAGGAGGCGGATCTAAAGATACTTGGGTCCTAAAAAAATAAAGAAACTATATGTTAGCAAGAGTAGCAAATAACCTATTTTGGATGGGACGTTATATAGAACGTTCAGAACACGTAGCAAGATATTTAAACGTAAATTATTTCTCTTCTTTAGACGCACCCAATCTTAAATCTCAAGACCGACAATTTGTTCTAAGGTCTATGCTATTTATGGTAGGAGATCCAGAAGAAGATGCGGATAAATTTTTAAAAGAAGAAGACGTACTTTATAAAATTGGGTTGGACCCAACCTATGGCGCATCAATTATCAACAATATTAAATTCGCAAGGGAAAATGCCAATAGTGCTCGAGATTTAATTTCAACAGAACTCTATGAGGCCATCAACAAGTTTTATCATTTCGTAATCAATTACAATAAAGATGTTTTTGTTAAGAACGGATTGCATGATTTCACAACCCATGTAGCTGAAATGACAGATATCTTAAGAGGAAAAATACGCGGAACATTGTTACATGATGCTACATATGCTGTAATTTCAATGGGCATAAATATTGAGCGAGCCACTCAAATTACAAGAATGATCAATGCTAAATTCAATGATGCATTGCTTTCTCAAGGTGAGGAAAATGATAGGTTCAGTAAGAGTTTCGAATGGACAACATTATTAAAATGTGCAGAGTCTTATGATATGATGCGTAGATATTATAAAAAGACCCCAACAAGCATTTCTACCTTAGAATTTCTAATTCTTAATCCAAATTGCCCGCGATCTGTAATGAACTCTTTAAATCAGGTTAACCAGCATGTAAGGATGCTTAACCCCGAAAAGCGATATAATAAAGATTCAACTGCTTTTTTAATTGGCAGAGTCAGGTCTGAATATGAGTTTAAATACATTGAAGAAATAGACAAGGATATTAAATCATTTATAGAGAATATTCTTAAAAGTCTTGTGGACATTAGTGACAAGGTAGATGAGGAGTTTTTTAACTATTAGACAAGTTAAAAAAGGTATCTTTGAAGACTATGCCAAGAGATTTTGAAGTAACGTATAAGGCCGAAAATATTTATGACGATTGGGTACATGATGCACATTGGCAATTTTTAATAATTCCCTTTGAAAACGAGAGTCAACATGAGGTGCAAATTGAATTTTCCAATTCACTTTATGCCAATACTGAATTCTCTATTAACGGGTTTGGCTTTAAGACCTTAAGAGTTCATCCGAAGAAAAAATTCAAGCAAATTTCTTTTGAAGCGAAATTCAAATTCAAGAAGGAAGAAATTGATCCTTATGATTTTAATATAAATTCAGACTTATCAGTTGAATACAATGAACTAGAGCATTTCGACTTTAAAATAACTCACGAGCGTTTTTTAAAACAAACTATATATACCAAATTAAATAGCATCCAAGATCTGCTTTATAAATTCGATACTACTGTTTCTATTTTTCAAAATCTTGAAAATTTAAATCATTGGATTTATAAATTCATTCAATTTAAAACCGGCGTTACCAAAGTAGGTACACTATTAAAAGATTTGCTATTGAATAAACAAGGGGTTTGCCAAGATTTTGCACATTTATTCTGTGCGTTGGCAAGAACAAACGGTATACCCACAAGATATGTATCTGGTTATCTGAATCAAAACAGTGGTTATATGGGCGACTCTCAAATGCATGCTTGGGTAGAATGCTATATTCCTGGTATTGGCTGGAAAGGTTTTGACCCAACCAATAATATTTTGGCAAACACAAATCATATTAAAGTATGCCATGGAAAAGATTATAATGATTGCTCACCCTTAAAGGGTATTATACATACTGGAGGACAAAATAAAACCACGCACACAGTAATGGTTCAAAGTCAGCAATAGGGATTCCCAAATTAACTTCTCAAAGTATTCAAAAGAGTATTATTTTTACCTAAAATAGAATTGTATGAACATTAATATAGACCATTACAAAGGTCTTATAGATCGCCTTGGTGCGTTAAGGAGGTATCTTTGACATTGATGCCAAATTAATAGAAATAGAAAACGAACAAGAGAAAACCTTGGCTCCCGATTTTTGGGACAATCCTCAAGAAGCTCAAGCTCATATGAAGTTTATCCAGTCTAAAAAACAATGGGTAGACGACTATAATGCTGCCCAAATTTTAGTTGCGGAGCTAGAAGTTCTTATAGAGTTTCAGCAAGAAGGGGAAGTTTCCGAAGCCGAAGTAGAGAGTCAATATGAGAAAGCGGTAAGTACTCTTGAAAAAATGGAGTTCAAGAACATGCTTTCAGAGGAAGGTGATGAATTACCGGCTGTACTGCAGATTACAGCAGGTGCAGGTGGTACCGAAAGTTGTGACTGGGCAGCCATGCTTATGCGCATGTATATGATGTGGGCAGAAAAGAATGGATACAAAATCAAAGAACTTAACTACCAAGAAGGTGATGTTGCGGGTATTAAAACTGTTACATTAGAAATCGATGGTGAGTTTGCCTTCGGTTGGTTAAAAGGTGAAAATGGCGTGCATAGACTGGTACGTATTTCACCATTTGATAGTAATGCAAAACGTCATACATCATTTGTGTCCGTATATGTATATCCTTTAGTAGATGATAGTATAGAAGTAGATGTAAACCCTGCGGATATTACCATTACTACCGCAAGGTCTAGTGGCGCTGGTGGACAGAACGTAAATAAAGTAGAAACAAAAGTTCAATTGACACACCACCCTTCTGGAATTCAAATTTCATGTTCAGACAGTAGAAGTCAACATGACAATAGAGCTACAGCTATGAAAATGCTAAAATCTCAATTGTATGAGATTGAACTTCGGAAAAAAATGGAAGCCCGTCAAGAAATTGAATCTTCTAAAATGAAAATTGAATGGGGCTCACAGATTAGAAATTATGTAATGCACCCATACAAATTAGTAAAAGATGTTAGAACAGGTCAAGAAACGGGTAATGTGGATAACGTTATGGACGGAGACATTGATCAGTTTTTAAAAGCTTTTCTAATGATGATGGGACAGAAAGAAGAAGAATAAAACAAGACATTCCTACTCATGAATATTCATGAGTAGGAATGTCTATATGTAAAACAAAAACATATCATGATTAAAATATATCATAATTCTAGATGTAGCAAATCTAGAGAAGGACTTAAAGTACTTGAAAATTCTGGCAAGAAATTTGAAGTAGTAAATTATTTAGAAGATATACCTACAAAAGATGAGTTAAGAAATGTAATAAGTTGTCTTGACATTAAACCAATAAATCTAGTTCGTAAATCTGAAGCAATTTGGAAAGAAAAATTCAAAAATTCACCGTTAAATGATGAGGAATTAATTGATGCAATGATTACTTATCCTAAGTTAATTGAAAGACCAATTATAATTAACGGAAATAGCGCTGTGATAGGGAGACCTGCATCAAACATAAATTCTTTATTAAAGTAGAATTTATTATAATTTCCTTATAATTATCTTAACAAAGAATTAACCATTTACAGTTAAACCATAGTATAACTTTATAATCTAATCATATGAAAAAAGTAATAAAATATAGCGGTCTAAAGTTTTTAGTACTGCTATTAATTCTATTAGGAAGTTCTGAAATTTATGCACAATATGGTTATGGGAATAACGGATATGGATCTAGAGGTGGCTACGGTTACGGCAGTAGACAAAGAAGTTCTATTCCAGATGCCCAAACACCAGCTGAAGAACCTAAACCAAAAACCGCAGAGGAACTGGTTGATGGCGAAATGCCTAGAATTACCGAAGCGCTTGCATTAAATGATTTTGAACAAGCTGTATTAAGCTCTGTTTTAAAGAAGTATGTGCAAGAGCGAATAGAAGCTCAAATATTAAAACTTCCACCAGAAAAAATGGCTGAAGTTTATGAGAATATTACAAAAAGGCAAGATGTTGAATTAAAAGCAGGTCTGCCAATAGAAAAGTACGAAGCATTTGTAGCACTTCAAAAAGATGGTGTTGCAAAAACTTTGAAGAAGAATAAAAAGAAGAAAAAAGAAAAACGAAAGAAATCCAAAAACTGACTTAATGAAACAACTTTTCCCTTTACTCCTACTCCTAGCACTATCATTTAATTACGTAAATAGTCAAAGACCGGGAGGAGACCGGGAAAGAGGTCCAATTGTTATTACCGGAAAGGTTTTAGATAAAGATGATAACCTTCCCTTGGAATACGCAACATTAGTTCTACAAAGTGTAAGCAATCCTGATCAAATTACAGGTGGTATTACTGATATAGATGGAAATTTTGAAGTTGAAGCAAAAGCTGGCAAATACAATATCTCCATTGAATACATCTCATACAAAACATATAAATTACCTAATCAAACTCTAAGTGAGTCTACAGATTTAGGTACCATAAAACTTGCTTTAGATGTTGCTCAGCTAGAAGCTGTAGAAGTTGTTGGCGAAAAAACTACCGTAGAAGTTAGGTTAGATAAGAAAATCTATAACATTGGTAAAGATTTAACCAATAGTGGAGCAACGATTACAGATGCGCTAAACAATGTACCCTCTGTTGATGTAGATGTTGAAGGAGCTATTAGCTTACGTGGTAACGAAAATGTTAGAATATTAATAAATGGTAAACCATCAGCACTTGCAGGGTTTGGATCAACAGATGCCCTTACGCAACTACCAGCAGATGCAATTGAAAAAGTTGAAGTTATTACTAGTCCTTCTGCACGTTATGATGCTGAAGGTACTGCTGGTATTTTGAACATTATACTTAAAAAAGAAAAAACTCTCGGTTTTAATGGATCTGTAAATACAACTATTGGCTATCCTGTTAATAGTGGCATTTCTGTTAACGCAAATTTGCGTACAGATAAATTCAACTTATTTAATACTACAGGATACAGCTACAGAGATGCCCCTGGAAATGCCTTTTTCGATAACACTTATTCTTCAGGTTCTTTTGACAGAATTTTTGAAGATAGAGAATACAGTAGATTACGTAAAGGATTCAACACCAACTTAGGTTTAGAATATTTCCTCACCGAACAATCTTCCTTAACAGGAAGTGTTTTTTATAGAACATCTAAAAGTGAAGATGGTACCGAAAACACCAACAAGAGATTTATTAGTAATTCTCTAAATAGCGAGACCTTTAGAACTGAAGATGAGAATGAAGATGATGATAATTATCAATTTTCACTTAACTACGTTAATAATTTAAATGACGATGGTCAGAAATTAACGGTAGACCTTCAATACTCTAAGGGAGAAGAGACAAAAACATCTATCATTGAGGAAAACAATACTATCCCTAATGAGAACTTAATTGTTTTAGAGAATGTATTTGAAACTGAATTACAAAATGAGTACTTAGTTCAAGCAGATTATGTATTGCCTATGGGAGATGCCCAATTTGAAATAGGTTACAGAGGCACATTTGAAGAAGAGGTTACGGACTATAGATTAGATTCTTTAAACCAAGCTACAGGTCAATTTAACATCAATGAAGACTTGACCAATAAATTCACTTACAATGAAAATGTAAATGCTTTATATACCCAATACGGAAACAAAATTGGAAAGTTTTCATTTTTACTTGGACTTAGATTAGAAAATACGCAATTAAAAGGTCAATTAGATTCTGAGTTTGATACCAGTCAACTTGAAGAACAATTAGGCGTTGATGTTGATGTCAATTTTGACAAGAACTATTTAGGTTTATTCCCTACCGTTAATTTTATATATGAATTAGCCGAAAATGAGAATATTTCATTGGGTTATAACAGAAGGATAAACAGACCAAGAGGTTGGTTCATAAATCCTTTTCCGTCAAGGTCAAGTAGAACAAACATCTTTCAAGGTAATCCAGATTTAAATCCTGCATTTTCCAATGCCTTTGATTTAGGATATTTAAAAAGATGGGATAAAATAACCCTAACCTCATCAATCTACTACCAAAGAGAAACAGACTCTTTTGAGCGTGTACAGGAAGAGACAGGTCAAACTACTACTGATGGTATTGAAATCATTAGAACCATTCCTATTAACCTTTCTACTAACAACAGAATTGGTGCAGAAGCTGGTATGATGTACAGTCCTACTAAATGGTTACGATTAAATTCCAGTTTCAACTTTTTCAGGTTTTCAACAGAAGGCATATTTAACGATGTAGATTATGGAACTACAAATAACAGCTGGTTTGCAAGGTTCAGCTCTAAGGTATCTTTACCAGAAAAGATAGATTGGCAAACGAATGCTTTTTATAGAGGTCCGTCATCAACTGCACAGACCGAAAATAGTGGTATATTCTCTTTAAACTTAGCTTTCAGTAAAGATATAATGAAAGACAATGGAACACTGTCGTTAAACGTAAGTGACTTATTGAACTCTAGAAAAAGAAGCTCTTATACAGAAACAGAATTTTTTACTTCAGATAGTGAGTTTCAATGGAGAAGACGACAAATAACCATGGGCTTTGTATATCGTTTCAACCAACCAAAAGAACGTAATAAAGGTTCTAGAGGAAATGGCGGAGATGAAGGTGGCGAAGAAATTGAAGGATAGAAATAATTAAAACAAGACATAAAAAAAGAAGCCAATTGGCTTCTTTTTTTATACTTATCTTTTTCTATACTTCTCGTGCAGCTTTTTTCTTGTCGCGTCTTTCTTTCAATAATTCTATAATGTTACCACCTAACCAGTAAGGGACAACAAATAATAACAAAAACATCATTAACCAAAAACCGATGGTTAAAATGGTTAAAAACGCTAAAAATCCTAAATATTGGTCAAAATCAAACATATCCTTTTACTTATATATTACAAAGATACCATAAACGAATTATTTTTTGCAAACGTTCTGCAAAATTAATTTTACTTTTCACAACAAAGTTGTCACAATAAAAATAAATGTAAACCTTATTTTTGAGGCAATATTAATAAGTTAACTTAAGATTCATATAAATTATAAGATTATGGAGTTCAGAATCGAAAAAGATACCATGGGTAATGTTGAAGTACCTAAAGACAAATACTGGGGAGCACAAACAGAACGTTCGCGTAATAATTTTAAAATTGGTCCTTCTGCATCAATGCCTTTAGATATCGTCTACGGCTTTGCTTATTTAAAAAAATCTGCAGCTTATGCAAATTGCGAGCTTGGTGTGTTGGCTGAAGAGAAAAGAGATTTAATTGCACAAGTTTGTGATGAAATCTTAGAAGGCAAACTTGATGATCAATTTCCATTGGTAATTTGGCAAACAGGTTCTGGTACACAAAGTAACATGAACGTTAATGAAGTTGTTGCTAATAGAGCCCATGAAATAGCTGGTAAATTAATTGGCGAAGGTGAAAAGACCATACAACCAAATGATGATGTAAACAAATCACAATCATCAAACGACACATTTCCTACTGGAATGCACATTGCTGCCTATAAAAAAATAGTAGAAGTTACTATACCAGGTGTTACTCAACTAAGAGACACACTTAATAGAAAAGTTGCAGAATTTAAAAATGTTGTTAAGATAGGTCGTACCCATTTAATGGACGCTACTCCCCTAACCTTAGGTCAAGAATTTTCTGGCTATGTATCGCAACTAGATCACGGATTAAAAGCACTTAACAATACACTGGCACATTTAAGTGAATTGGCTCTTGGTGGTACAGCAGTTGGTACAGGTTTAAATACACCAGAAGGCTATGATGTATTGGTTGCTAAATATATTGCTGAATTTACAGGGTTACCCTTTATTACAGCAGAAAATAAATTTGAAGCATTAGCTGCCCATGATGCAATTGTTGAAAGTCACGGTGCATTAAAACAATTGGCAGTTTCTTTGAACAAGATTGCAAATGACATAAGAATGATGGCTTCTGGTCCACGTTCTGGTATTGGCGAAATCATTATCCCTGCAAACGAACCAGGTAGTTCAATTATGCCAGGAAAAGTTAACCCTACACAATGTGAAGCTCTTACCATGGTATGTGCTCAAGTAATGGGTAACGATGTTGCTATAAGCGTTGGGGGTACTCAAGGACACTACGAGCTGAACGTATTCAAGCCGATGATGGCCGCTAACATTTTACAATCGGCTCAATTAATTGGAGATGCTTGTGTAAGTTTTGAGGAACATTGCGCTGCTGGTATAGAACCAAATCATGAAGTTATTAAACAATTATTGAATAACTCATTAATGCTGGTTACCGCGTTGAATACCAAAATAGGGTATTACAAGGCTGCTGAAATTGCAAACACTGCTCATAAAAATGGTACAACCTTAAAAGTAGAAGCTGTTAATCTAGGCTATGTTACAGCTGAAGATTATGATGAATGGGTTAAACCGGAAAATATGGTAGGTAGTTTAAAAGACTAAAGCAAAAATAATAGAAATGAAAAATGGCGACCAATTGGTCGCCATTTTTTTTATACGCAATAAGGTAATCTTACTTCAACATGAATTTAGAAGTACCCAATAATTTTAATTGATCATCATAAACGTTAACCATGTAGTTACCATCTTTGAAATCTCCAGAAGGCTTACTAATATAATCACATACATCTAAAGACTTGTTCTCATAGTAGAAACCAGTTTGCTTACTGTAAGTAATAGAAGCTCCATTATCATTTGTCATAGAATTACTACCACCAAGTACATTTCCTTGAGGATCTAAAACTTCTAAGAAAAATTCTCTATCACCAGCTTGTGCAATTACGTTGTCAGCAACAGTAAAACAAATTTTAAACTTGTCAGTTGCCTTAGCACGTTGTGTAGAAACTAATTTACCACTGTTACGCTCTTTTACAGCATCAACATTAAACTTAGATAAGTTTAAAGCAGAACCTTTTTCAACTACCTGAGCTAAGTTTGTATTTTGTACTACTAATGAATCATTAAAAACAGTTTGCTTTTCTAATTCAACATAAGTACTATCACGTTGCATAGCGATCATAGAGTTAGAACGAGTTAAAGAATCAACTTGTTTCAATAACTGCTCTCTTTCAGCTTTAAGAACACCAACTTGTCTTCTGTATCTTGATAAAGATCCAATGTCAGCTTTCATCGTTTTTACAGAGTCAATATATTTTGCAATATTATCTCTTGCACTTACCAACTCTTCGTTAGTTGCATTACTTTCCAAAATAGCTTTATCATATTCAGATTTTAAGCTATTTAAATCTTCAACTACCAATTCTTTCTCCTTAGAAAGAACAACTTCAGTCTTCTTTTTATCTTGGTAAAGACTTACTGTATAAATGATAGTTCCTAAAAGCACAACACCTAAAAGAGCGGTCAAAACTTTTAAACCATTGTTGTTTTTTGTTTCAGTCATAATTTTAAATTTAATAAAGTGTCTGTTTGTTCAGTTTATATACGTGGTAATTCAAATTTTAGATTTCTTGGTGTTAAAATAAATAATTGATCATAGTAAATACTATATAATATGATATAATTTAGGAGGCACTAATATATCAAATATAACTCATGCTTACTATCGTACCTTTTGAGACTAAATATACTCAAAACTTTAAAGATCTTAATATAGCTTGGATTACCGAATACTTTATAGTTGAAGATAAAGATCGAGAGCTGTTAGAAACTAGCCAATATTCTATTATTGATAAAGGAGGCTATATTTTTATGGGATTATGGAAGAATGAACCCGTAGGGTGCTTTGCTTTAATCAAAAAAACCGATATGCGTTTTGAATTAGGAAAAATGGCAGTCAACAAATCTCATCACGGTTTACAAATCGGTCAAAAATTATTAATGTACGCCATTGATTTTGCAAAAAACAAAAATTGGGATACCCTTGAATTATATTCGAGCACTAAACTTGACACCGCACTGCATATATATAAGAAATACGGATTTATTAATGTTCCACTAGAGGATAATTTAGAGTATCTTAGATCAGATATTAAAATGGAACTAACACTTTAAACATACTATAATGAAAATAAAAGAATTACTTGTTTTACTATTCATAGGTGCACTATCTTTTTCTTGTAAAGAGGAAAAGAAATCTGACAGTGATATGAATACTTCAACAGAAACTGAGGAAAATATGTCAGCGACAAGTATGAAGAACCAACGCAAGACAGATGATGTTGTAATTAAACCAATTGAACATGCGACGGCAGTTATTGAGTGGAACGATGTTGTAATATACATAGACCCAACTGGCGGAAAAGCAGCTTTTGAAGGGCAGAAGACACCTAGTTTAATTTTAATAACAGATATTCATGGCGACCATTTAAATGTTGAAACCCTAGATGCTCTAGACACCTCTAATGCCACATTTGTAGTACCACAGGCTGTTGCAGATGAGTTACCTAAAAAATATTCCAAACAATTAGAGATTATGGAGAATGGCACAAGTAAAGAATTAATCGATATTACCATTGAAGCCATACCAATGTATAATTTAAGAAATGAAGCTCTTAAATTTCATGAGAAAGGTCGAGGTAACGGATATGTCTTAAACATTGATGATCAACGCATTTACTTTTCTGGTGATACCGAAGATATTCCAGAAATGCGTTCTTTAAAAAATATTGACAAAGCTTTTGTTTGTATGAACCTACCTTACACAATGACAGTTGAAAGCGCTGCCTCTGCTGTTTTAGATTTTAAACCAAAGCAAGTATACCCATATCACTATAGAGGTAAACCAGATGTAAGTGATGTCGCTAAATTCAAACAACTGGTAGATGCTGGTAATCAAGACATCGAAGTGATACAATTAGATTGGTATCCTAATGATGAATATTAATGTTAGCTGTTAGCTGTTAGCTGTTAGCTGTTAGCTGTTAGCTGTTAGCTGTTAGCTGTTAGCTGTTAGCTGTTAGCTGTTAGCTGAAAATAAAAAAGCCCGCAATTGCGGGCTTTTCTTATATAATTAAATTTCTTATCTAATTAACTTTTTATACTTAATACGTTTCGGCATTAGATCTCCGCCCAATCGTTTCTTCTTATTCTCCTCATAATCAGAGAAAGAACCTTCAAAGAAATATACCTGAGAATCACCTTCAAAAGCTAAAATGTGTGTACAAATACGATCCAAGAACCATCTATCATGCGAAATAACTACGGCACACCCTGCAAAGTTCTCTAAACCTTCTTCTAAGGCTCTTAAAGTATTTACATCCAAGTCATTGGTAGGTTCATCCAATAATAGAACGTTTCCTTCTTCTTTCAATGTCATGGCCAAGTGTAAACGGTTACGCTCACCACCAGACAGCATATTTACCTTTTTATTTTGTTCACTACCTGTAAAATTGAATCTACTTAAATAAGCACGAGAGTTTACCTGCTTACCGCCCATCATCACCATTTCTTGTTCATCACTGAAATTCTGCCAAATGGTTTTTTCAGGATCGATATTAGAGTGACTTTGATCTACGTAAGCAATTTTAGCTGTTTCACCAGTTTCAAACTCTCCTTTATCAGGAGTTTCTTCACCCATGATCATTCTAAAAATAGTTGTCTTACCAGCACCGTTTGGTCCTATAATACCAACTATACCTGCTTGTGGCAATTTAAAGTTCAAGTCTTCGTAAAGCAATTTATCATCAAAAGCCTTACTAACTCCTTTTGCTTCAATTACATTGGTACCCAAACGAGGTCCGTTAGGTATATAGATCTCCAGCTTTTCATCAAGTTGCTTTTGATCTTGACTCATTAACTTATCGTAATTCTTAAGACGTGCTTTCTGCTTGGTCTGTCTTCCTTTTGCACCCTGACGTACCCATTCAAGCTCTCGCTCTAAAGTTTTCTGTCTTTTAGAAGCCGTTTTACTCTCTTGGGCCATACGTTTAGATTTTTGATCTAACCAAGAAGAGTAATTACCTTTCCAAGGTATACCCTCTCCTCTATCCAACTCAAGAATCCAACCAGCAACATTATCCAAGAAATATCTATCATGCGTAACCGCAATTACAGTTCCTTTATATTGTGCTAAATGATGCTCTAACCAATGTACAGATTCTGCATCTAAGTGGTTAGTAGGTTCATCTAATAATAAAATTTCTGGTTCTTGAAGCAACAGTCTACACAATGCAACCCTTCTTCTTTCACCACCAGACAATACTGAAATTTTCTTGTCAGGATCTGGCGTACGAAGTGCATCCATCGCAATTTCTAACTTGGTATCTAATTCCCAAGCATTTGCAGCATCAATTTTATCTTGCAAAAGAGCTTGTTGATCCATCAACTTCTGCATTTTATCAGGGTTCTCGTAAACCTCTGGAAGACCAAACATGTCGTTTATTTTATTGTACTCATCAAGAATAGCAACAGTCTCCGCTACACCTTCCTTTACAATTTCTAAAACTGTTTTGTTTTCATCTAATTCAGGTTCCTGTTCTAGGTAACCAACATTATAACCTGGAGAAAAAACAACATCACCTTGAAAGTTTTTATCAACACCCGCAATGATTTTCAACAAAGTAGATTTACCAGAACCGTTTAAACCTAAGATTCCAATTTTGGCACCATAGAAAAAACTTAAGTATATATTCTTTAAAACTGGGGTATTCGCATTTTTATAGGTTTTCGTAACTCCTGACATGGAGAAGATTACCTTCTTATCGTCTGACATAAAATTATAGTGTTAAGTGAAATATTAAAGCATACCAGAAGAATTCACTGGTGACAATAAAATATATTATACTCTACCTTTAAGTGCGTTAAACACCCAAGCAATAGCAAAAAAGCCAATACCTACAGATGCAAAACCCCAACCCGCAACATCATCATAGCGAAAAGCACCTAAAGCAATAAGCGCCAGACCTACAAAGATCATTATAAACGTAGCCCAAGAGAGCACAGTATTCTTATTCATTTTCTAGTCAATTAAAATTTTAGCGAACTTCAAATATCGTAAAATTTAAGATATTTGTCCACTATTAACCCTGCTATTATTCAAAAGGAAACACAATACCTGTTAATTTACGAACAGAATCCATAATCTCTATTAAATCTAAACTATTTTGATGACTCCAAAGGTCACTCTGCTTCTTCCCAGAAGCTAAACAATCTTGTACTTCTTCAATCTCGTGCACATAGCCTTTACCCCTTTTACCAACCTCATTAGAAGTTGATTCGCCATCTTTTTCTATAGTATACCCTGTAGTTTCATGCCATCTTGGATGTATGAATATAGAACCTTCGCTACCAGCAATTTCAGCTTTCTTTTCGGAATTAGAATTGAGTCCGCTATACAGAATAGCCTGAGCATTATCATAATTAAAAATCATACTGCACTGTACCTCAACCCCCGTTTTATAAAAATTTGCTGAGGCTTTTATATCCTTTGGCTTTCCTAACATTAAGTAAGCCAGAAATATAGGATAGATTCCGATATCTAACAGCGAACCACCAGCAAGATCAGGATTCAACAACCTACCGTTTTCATCTCTATCTAAAGCATAAAAAGCAAAATCAGCGTGTAAATAACCAATATCTCCAATGGTACCGTTATCCACTAATTCTTTTACCTTTTTAATAGTTGGGTTAAAACGTGTCCATAATGCTTCCATCAGAAAAACATTATTCTCTTTGGCTACAGCAACCATTTGATCTACTTCGCTTTTATTGACACCCATTGGCTTTTCACAAAGTACAGCATTACCAGCTTTCATTGCAGCAATACTTAAATCTGCATGAGAAGTGTGTGGTGTAGCTAAATAAATAACATCTACGGTATTACTATTAAACAACTCTTCATAACTGCCATATGCATTTGGCGCACCATATTCACCTGCAAAATCTTGTGCTTTCTCTAAACTTCTTGAAGCAACAGAAACTAATTTACCACCATTTACCAAGGCTAAATCTTTAGAAAAACTATGTGCAATGTTTCCTGCCCCTACTATTCCCCACTTTATCATACTTTTTGTTTTTGTTGCATGAACACCAAAATTAACTCCTTATCTTTATCCAAAGAAAAGTAATTATACAGAATGGATTTAAAATTCAATCAAAACGAAGATAGAAATAAGTTGTTATTATCAGACCTAAGAAGAAAGCTTAATGAGGTTTATTTAGGTGGTGGAAAGGCGAAAATAGCTAAACAGCATGACCAAGGTAAAATGACTGCCAGAGAACGTATTGATTATCTTTTAGATTCTAAAGCGGAACAGATTGAAGTTGGTGCCTTTGTTGGTGACGGCATGTACAAAGAGCATGGCGGATGCCCTTCTGGCGGAGTCGTTATTAAAATTGGATACGTAAAAGGAAAACAGTGCATTGTTGTTGCCAATGATGCTACCGTTAAAGCCGGTGCCTGGTTCCCAATTACCGCAAAGAAGAATTTAAGAGCACAGGAAATAGCTATTGAAAATAAACTTCCTATTATTTACTTAGTAGATAGTGCAGGTGTGTATTTACCGCTGCAAGATGAAATTTTCCCTGACAAGGAACACTTTGGTCGTATTTTCAGAAACAATGCAGTAATGAGCAGCATGGGTATTACCCAAATATCTGCGGTTATGGGCAGTTGTGTGGCCGGTGGTGCCTACTTGCCAATTATGAGTGACGAAGCATTAATTGTAGATAAAACCGCTAGCATCTTTTTAGCAGGTAGTTATTTAGTAAAAGCTGCCATTGGAGAGAGCATAGATAACGAAACATTAGGTGGCGCTACTACGCATTGTGAAATTAGCGGAGTAACTGATTATAAAGCGAAAGATGATGCAGCTGCTCTAGATACCATAAAAAATATTATGGATAAAATCGGCGATTTCCCTAAAGCGGGATACAACCGTAAGAAGAGTGTGAAGCCAAAAGAAAATCCTGAAGATATATATGGCATTCTACCAAGCTCTAGAGCTGAACAGTATGACATGATGGAAATCATTAAACGATTAGTTGATGATTCTGATTTTGAAGAATATAAAGCTGGGTACGGACAAACGATTCTTACCGGTTATGCACGTATTGATGGTTGGGCCGTTGGTATTGTTGCCAACCAAAGAAAAGTAGTAAAAACTGCAAAAGGTGAAATGCAATTTGGCGGAGTAATATATTCTGACTCCGCAGATAAAGCAACCCGCTTTATAGCAAATTGTAACCAAAAGAAAATTCCGTTAGTCTTTCTTCAAGACGTTACCGGTTTTATGGTAGGCAGTAAGAGTGAACATGGCGGTATCATTAAAGATGGTGCAAAAATGGTAAATGCGGTAAGTAATTCCGTAGTGCCAAAATTCACGATTATTATAGGCAATAGCTACGGTGCAGGAAATTATGCCATGTGCGGTAAAGCTTATGACCCAAGATTAATTGTTGCTTGGCCAAGTGCAGAACTTGCTGTAATGGGCGGTAACTCTGCTGCAAAGGTATTATTACAGATTGAAAAGGCATCTTTAAAAAAGAAGGGTGAAACCATTACCGAAGAAAAAGAGAAGGAGCTTTATGATAAGATCAAGCAGCGATATGACGATCAAGTATCCCCGTATTACGCAGCTTCAAGATTATGGACAGATGCTATCATAGACCCTAAAGACACCCGTAAATGGATTTCTATGGGAATTGAAGCTGCAGACCATGCGCCTATCGAGAAGCCTTTTAACATGGGGGTATTGCAGGTTTAATTTTCACTGACTTTTATAGGGTTCATTAGTAACATTGAAACCGAATAGATATTGATTCGCACCATTAACATCTAACCTAAAGACTTTAATTTCTTTAGTTTGATTAACTGTGTTGTAATTTCTATATATAGTAGTTTTTAAGTACGTGGGGGTTAATTGCTTGTTGCCAAAATATGTTGCATTCACTTGCCATTTACCTAAAAGTGTTTCATCTACCTCAAAATCTGTGATAGAAAACCCAAGTTTCTTTTCTTGCCTTACTCTATCAGGCATGTTTTCTAATGTGTGATTCCAATTAAAATATTGATTATTCGGATTTACGAATTGAAGATTAAATTCAGCTTCACTATCATTCCATTCAAATACCAATCTCGTATTCAAAACTTCACTTTCAATACCCTTATCATTCAAAAAAATATTAGATAAAATCAGGTTGTCTGTTTCTTTTTTAATCAAAGTCTCAAAGTCATCACTCTCTCCTTTAAAATAACCCTCTTCTATTAAAAATTTATGTCTTGCCAAAAATGATATAGATGATTCTGGGTTGTTTAAATTTCGATAACTTCTAGAAATATCTAAATAACTCTGCGCATAATCAGGTCTTAGTACAAATATCTTTTCATAAAGTTCATGGGCTTTTTCAAATCTATTTTGGGACTCATAATAGTACGCTAAGGCTTTTAACCAAACCGGATTGTTTTTAAATCTACGGAAACTAGATTCAATTATATTATCAGCGGCATTTATTCCAACTTTTTCATAGAACAAATTATAACTGTCAATATAAAAATGAGGGCTTGAAGAAAACAGTACTGAATACTCCTCATAAACATTAAAAGCGTCTTTTAAGTTGGCTGAAGAATTTAGTGACCTCATATAAGTAGGAAGATTTTCTTCCTTTTCTATATTACTAAGAATCTTTTCATTTACATAGTTATTTCTTAATCGAGCTTGATCATAACGTTTTAAACTATTTTCTTCTCTAAGTCCGTGAACCCCATTTTTAGTATTTATTATTACTACACCTCCATTCGCTATAGGTCCATATCGCCATACCGCTTGAAGACCAGGTATAATTGCTACTCTTTGTACTATAGAAATATCAATCCAAACTGGCGGATCAATAAAAATATTACCATCTACCTCAAATAGTGCTGATGATTTTTGCCCTACAGACCCCATTCCCCTAAGAAATAGGGTTCTTGTTGAAACACCATTCCTATCTAAATATGTACCTACGCGAATTCCTGAGCGTCTACTTGCTATGGCACTTAATAAATCTGATCCAGGCATAAATTCTGACCCATCTATAACTTTTAAATGATAGGCAATAGTTGCGGGACTGATATACCCAAAAGAAGTATTTACAATTGTAGGGTCAGTAAAATAATCTATCGCAAGTCGTTTTTGTTTACCTATTTTTTCTATTAATACTACCTCTTCTAATTCCTCTACCTTAGGCTGCATTTTTAAATTCAAGATGGATGTAACATCTTCAATAAGAATTAAAATTGTATCCATTCCAATATGAGTAAACTTTAACTCATCCTTAGGTTTGGCTATGATAACATATTGTCCATTCTTATTTGTAAAAGTGTTCACACCCGAAGAAAGGTTGGAAACATTTACATCAGATAAAGAAATACCATCTGTACTTATACGTCCTTGTATTTGCTGTTGTCCATAGTGGTTTACAAATATTAAAAGAAAACCAAAAACAACGAACATTCTCATAATCAAATTTTTAGACCATACTTTAAAGATAAGAAACGCAATTAAAGAAACGGATAAGTTGCTATAAATAATAGTTTTATAAAAAAACACCCACAATACACTTAAAGCATATTGTGGGTATTTAAATTTATCTGTATACTAAACAATTTTACTTTTTGTCAGGAAAAGTAAACTGGGTTTAATTAGCAACTATACTAACAGCATTTGATACTGAAAACAATTGCTGATTTACATTACGTAGACCAAGTTTAAAAACCTTTGTTTCTTTTCGTTGCGATGCACTACCGTAATTATAATACACAGTAGCTTTCAAATATGTAGGAGTCAAACTTTTATTACCTAAATACGTAGCATTAACCAACCAATTACCACGAAGCGTATCATCTATTAAATATTCTTCACTAGAGAAACCTGAACGTTTTTCGCTTTGAATTCTCTCAGCATTTGCAACTAATGAATGCTTACTTTTATAGTATCTCTTTTCTGGGTTTACAAATTGTAATTCAAATTCTGCCTCACTATCACTCCATTCAAAAACCAAGCGTGTTCCTTTAAAATCATCATCAAGTTTAATTTCATTCACCCTATCTGTTGAAACTAAATCAGCGCCTTTTAAGGATATTAAATTATTTAAATCTCGATCCATAATGGTTTTCACTTGTTCTTCTTTTTCCAATAATTCTTCTGCCAATAAATAATCATAACGCATGTACATTGCTGCAGCTTTCTGATTTAAACCTAATTCTCTATAACTATTTGCCAAGTCTAAATAAGATTGTGCATATTCTGCTCTGAGTGTATATACATCTTCATATAATTTATTTGCCTTTTTAAACTGTCCCTGTGCTTGATAAATATATGCAAGAGATTTTAAAGCTATAGGATTACTACTTATAATGCTTTTATTATCCTCAACAATCATATCAGCAAAATCTTGATTATTCCATCTATTAGAAAAATAATCGTAGGCATCTAAAACATAGTAAAAAGAGCTACTATATTTTTTAATTTGTTTAGCATAAATAGCCTTAGCATCTTCTTCCGTACCAGCTCCTAAAAGCTCAATTAAATAGTTTGGTCTCCCTTCGTTAAAATCAACAGTGTTTAGCGCTGAATTATCATATTTATTATTTTTAACTTTTGCATAATCAATAGGTTTACCATCTACCGTTCTAGAATATGCACTAGCTTTAGTGTTAATCACAATAACGCCTCCAGCTCCTATAGACCCATATCGTGTAGTCATAGCTAGATTATTTAAAACAGCCAATCGTTGAATAGCAGCGGGTGCTATCCAAGTAGGAGCTTGAGTCAATACCTGTCCATCAACATCATAAACCGCAGGTGGTGCTTGACTAACGGAATTTAACCCTCTAATATATATTAGACCTCCATATACGCAATCACCTACAACGTTTACTCCTGGAAACTCATTTTTCATTAAGTCAAGAATACAAATACCAACATCATTAATTTGATTTTCTTGTAAAAATCTAATTTTGCCTGGTGCAGTCTCGCTATCTAGAATACCATATGCCGTTTTTATAAGATTTGGGTTATAACTATACTCTTGTTGTAGCTCATTCTGTGATTTTCTATTGCTACCTTTTACAGTAACCTCATCTAGTTGATGTATCTCCTGACTCATTTCTATATTCAATATACGCGTAACGTCTTCAACTAGAATTTGAACATCATTTAGACCAGGATAAGTATATTGAATGACATCTCTTGGCTCAGCTGATATCTGGTAAAACCCGTTTGCATCTGTCTTGGTCGCAGTTTCTGAATCTATTATAGAAATCTGAACATTCGACAAGGGACTATCCATTTGTGTAACCTTACCTTTCACAGTATTACTTTGTGCTTGAATATTCGTGACAAAAGTTACTAGGACTAGAAGAATCAGAATATTTTTCATAGAAATATTATTAACGATTACATTAATTTATAGTATCAAAAATTAAACCATATTAAAGTTTTATGAAATAAAAACATCAAGAATATATTAATTCAACTTATCCACCCCTAAAGTCGGTAAATAAAATAGGTTTTGATTCACATTTTTTAAAGACAACCTATAAATTCTAATAGTACTTTCTTCATTATCTGTACCGTAGCCAGAGAAAGCAGTCACTTTTAAATAAGTAGGCAAGCCGCTTTTATTCCCCTTATAATTTATATTTATAATCCACTCTCCTTTAATATCACTTTCAAGGAAGAACTCTTTACTAGATGAATATTCTGGCTTACCAAAATATTCATTTTGATTGTTTAACGATGTACTAGAAACAAAATAACGATTTTCTGGATTTACGAACTGAAGGTCAAACTCAGCCTCATCATCGTTCCATTCAAAAAGAAGACGGGTATCTGTACCTTCGCGCATAGCCGCCATTTCTTTTAAATCTTCTGAACTTATGGTATAATCGGTTTTATGCTCTAAAAAGTGATTGAACTCAGTTGTAATTACGGGATGTAATCCTATTGTATCTGCCACTAAAAAAGAATCGTTCAATAATTTGGTGTACCTACTATAAAGATTAGCTGCCTTTTGTACCTCATTTACCTCAACATAGCTATTCGCCATATCCCGATACGATTGCGCATAATTAGGTCTTTTTACAAAAATGCTGGTATATAGTTTGTTTGCTTTTTCAAATTCACCTTCTCGCTGATGAGCATATGCCAATGCCTTCATTTCATTGATGTTATTCTCAATTAACGATTGATGATTGGAAATGATATCATTATTGAATTTTTCTTGCTCCCAATTGGCAGTAAAATAAATATAGGCATCAAGAAAAAATGAAGCAGAACTACTATAAAGTTTCTCATTTTTTTGATATACTTTTTTAGCCACTTCGAAACTATTACTAGCAAAAAGAGCTTGAAGGTAGCTTGGTAAATTTTTATTTACCTGCTCTTTACTTATAGCATCGTGTTCATAAATATTATTTCGAATTTGAGCTTGGTCACTAGCTCTATTATTCTTGGTTGCATAATTAGCATGTTTTGTACTTATTGCAATTACACCGCCCGCGGCAACCTGCCCATATCTTCCAACGCCAGCAAGACCAGGTATTACCGCTATGCGCTCAATAACATTTAAATCTAAAAAATACGGGACATCTTCATAAATTACTCCGTCAATTTCGAATATTGCAGGTCTAATATTATTAATTGACCCTTTACCTCCTCTTATAAACACAGCAACTTTTGTAAAAGAACATCCAAAACAGGGATTTTCAACTTTTACGTTCCCTACCCGAACACCAGCTATTTTACCGTTGATAGCCGCAAGGATATTCGGGGCAGTTAAATTTAAACTCTTACCATCTACAATAGTTATTGCATGACCAATTGTTTTTTTATCAAGAGTTCCATAAGCAGTTTTAGCGAATTCATCATTTGTTAAATATTCAGAGAACATTTCTGCCTCGGTTTTCTTTAAACGCGCTCTTTCAGTAACAGTAACACCTGCTAGTTCTTCAACCATCACATTCATGGTGACGTTGATATTATGTATGGTCTCCAATACGGTACGTTCCACTTTTTCGAAACCCAAATAATCAAAACTAATGACATCACCTATTTGTGCCATAATGGTATACCTACCATACGCGTCTGTTTGTGTCTGCTTTAATGACTCCGCTATTTGAACAGTAGCATTTTCAACAGGCTTACCATTATTAAAAACAAAACCCGTAATTGATCTATGTGTTTTAATAGGGTTAGTATTTATTATTGGAGTTTTAAAAGAACTTTGAAGAGTTTTGTTTCTGGAATAATTTGATATTTGAGAAATGTCTCCATCACTCAAAGTAGAAGTATTTACATAAAAAGTCATTGCATCTCCCCTGAACGTTTTCCACTGCCCTTGACTCACATATCTTCTGTACGATGTGCTTGGTCTATAATCCGCAGCCAAAACCAAGCCCACACGTTTACCATATACTTTCAATAATTCTAGACCAATACTAAAATCTTCATCTACAATAAGGTTGTACGGCTTTAAATCTACGGTTACCTTTCCAGAAGATTTGCCTATCATTTTGGTAACGTTCTTTTTCAATAATTTATCTTCAGGATAGATGGTGCCACCTTTATATACATTAATGCGCACCAATACACTATCAGAATAATTTTCGTTTACATAAAAATGAAAATCTTTTAAGTAGTGCTTCTTCTTATCTACGCTTATTCTTGTTACCAATTCAGCACCCAATGAACCATCACCTTTCCAATACCCGTACTTGTTTTTACTGGGATAGGAAAAACCAACGACATCATCTTTTTTACTTTTTAAAAATTTAGCTGATACAATCGCCTCATTTAATTGCATTGCTTCAGGTTGCATAACAATTTTTTGAAACAGGGCATTATTAAAATTTACTTCTGAAATTTTGAACTGTACGGTTTTATAACCTACAGATGAAAATTGTAGTATATCATAATTAGAAAAATTAGTTTTATCTATCTCTAGATAAAATTTACCATCAAAATTACTTACGGTACCTACGCCTTTATTTACAATACCAATATTTACAAATGGAAGCGTCTCTTTCGTATCAGAATCAATTACAACTCCTCTTATCTGATCTTGAGCAAATACACTAAAATTTAATGCACATAAAAAATAGAAGAAAAAGAGATATTTATAGCGTTTTAATTCAAGAACCATAGACAAATGTAATTAGCTGTTATTCAGTAACCTTTTTAAAGGTATGAATAACAGCTAATTAAATAATACTATCTTAAAAATAAATAAGAATTTTATTACATAAGCAATAAACAAACCTATATATCAAAAATCAATTACCTTGATGCCCTTTTACACGTGGAATTAATAACAATTCTGTCTGTCGCCCATTAACATATCTAAACCCATCTTCACCATAAAAACCAGCTTCTTCAAGCATAATTCTGATATCTCTATTCCATTCAGGTATAGTAATAGTAGTATTCAATTCTATAGCATAAACCGTATTAGGATTTAATGGATAGTTTTCACCATCGTCACGCATTACGCCATCTTGAGAATCCCACATTCCAATAGTAGTACCTGCAGAATGACCATACATACCCAATGGGTGCGTATAAATAGAAGGCTTTAATCCTGCCGCTTTAGCCTCACTTAAGGATTTGGCTAGAATCTCGTTCCCTGTTCTTCCCTTAATCATATTGGCAGTCAAAAAGTCTTGCACTTTATTCCCGTCTTTTAAACCGTTAACCAAAAATGCAGGTGCAGATGTTTCTTCTGGTTTTAAGACATAGGCTAACTCTTGGCAATCGGTATTTAAACGTAAATAAGTGATTCCAAAATCGCAATGTACCAAGTCCCCTGGCAGAATTACCGTATCCTCTGGTCTACCTGAGAATGAATATAAATGACTTACTAATTCCTCTTTACTTCGTTGCACATCGATTGTTGGATGAAACCAAGTTTCAAGCCCTAAGTCAGTTACCTTTTGACGCATCCACCACTCTACATCAGATGTCGTTGTAACACCAGGTGTAATTACCTTTTCAGAAAAAGCTTCTGCAATAATATCATGTGTAATATCTACTAATTGATCATATATAACCATTTCGCGTTCAGATCTTGTTTCGATCCAACGAACAGCAAGTTCTTGTGCAGAAACTACTTTAGGTGAATATTTTTTTGGAAGATTAGCCATGAACTCTTCATAATCTGTCTTTACCAAACCATCAGCTATATTGTGATCTGCGGAATAATTAAGTCCGATTTTCTTCGGATTTCTTTCCTCTATTAATTGCATTAATCGTGTCCATTGATTTGGCTCTTTCTCCTTATCCCATGCAGAAACAATATTCTTACCGACATTATAACGAGCTATAGCCAACTTCTCTATAGTATTCTTCGCCTTATCTCTATAAAACAATAGAATAGTTCTTCTACGCGCATTTAACCACGTAGCGGGAAGCATAGTTTTAATTACAGGATCTTCGTTATATTCTCTTGAAATAACCACCCACATATCTAAATCTGCGGCATCCATAAGTTCAGGCAACAAATTATTGAAACGGTCGTCTAATATTTCATCAATCACCTGCGCTCTTTCTTTTTCATTTAGAATTTGCTGAGCGTTAATTTCCCCTATAAAAATTAGGCATACAAAAAGGAATAGTTTTTTCATGAGTGTTGTTTGGTTTAAGCCTTGAAAATACAAAATAACACACATTAGAAATACCCTATTCCTTTAAAATCAATAGAATTTTACATTCTAGTTAAATTCAATAGTTGTCTGTTACCAATTTCTCATTTATACTTTTAACCAACCTGATAAATTCAGCTCTATACCCGTTTTTATCAACACCTCTACCGTTTTCTGCCATAACAATTACATCATTTAATGAAGCTTTATTATTAAAAGCAGATTTTCTTAATTGCTGACCGAATAAAGCAACGGCTGCAGAGAATTGGAAATCTTTAGACATTTCTTGAGTATTTGAATTTTGGACATGTACCAATTCAATGCTCTTATTACCATCAGGTTTTTTGTATCTAAATTTTACAGTGAACAACTCATCAGAAAACTTATCTCCTGTAACAGCCTCCGAATACTTTAAGTCATGTGTTTCTTTAACATAGTCAGATGCCACACCTGCTTCTACTATCTCGTACAACGCAGTTACCTTATGTCCACTACCCAACTCACCTGCATCTTTGGTATCATCAATAAAATCTTCATCAGCCAACAATCTATTTTCGTAACCAATCAATCGATACGATTTTACTTTTGCAGGATTAAACTCTACCTGTAATTTTACATCTTTTGCAATGGTAAATAAAGTACCTCCAAATTCCTTCCCGAATAACTTCTGAGCTTCTTGCATGGTATCTATGTAACCATGATTTCCGTTCCCTTTATCTGCCAAAGTTTCTAATTTGGAATCTTTATAATTCCCCATACCAAAACCTAGTACAGAAAGAAAGACTCCCGATTCTCTTTTCTCTGTAATCAAATCTTCCATGTCTTTATCGCTAGACAACCCAACATTAAAATCACCATCGGTTGCCAATATCACTCTATTATTACCAGTTTTCTTAAAATGTTTCTCTGCCAATTTGTAAGCTAATTGAATACCTGCTCCACCAGCTGTAGAACCGCCAGCTTCTAAATTATTTAAAGCGCTCATGATTTTCTCTTTATTGTTGCCAGATGTAGGCTCTAATACAACACCGGCTGCCCCTGCATAAACTACAATAGAAACTCTATCTTTTTCTCTTAACTGATTTACTAATAGTTTAAATGCGGATTTTAATAACGGTAATTTGTTGCCTGCTGACATAGAACCAGAAACATCTATTAGAAAAGTAAGATTAGATGCCGGTAATTCTTCATTCAAGTATTCTTTACCCTGCAAACCAATGCGCACTAATTTTGTATCTACATTCCAAGGGGTTTGTGCTACCTCAGTGTTTACAGAGAAAGGATGTTCATTTGTAGGTTGTGGATAATCATAATCAAAGTAATTAATCATTTCTTCAATCTTAACTGCATCTACCGGAACTTCTTTTCCGTTATTAATGAATCTTCTAATATTGCTATACGCTGCTTTATCAACGTCTATTGAAAAAGTTGATAACGGGTTTACGGCAACATTCTGAAACTGATTTTCAGTAATTCGTGCATAATTCTCATCTTCTTCAATAGCATAATTACCATTTACGGTTTGTATTACGATACAACCGTGTTTAGCATTTTGACCATACAAACTCTTAGCTTCAGAAGCTTTAAGTACTTTTCTACTATCAACATCTTCACTTTTAAGGCTTTGAACAATTGAATTATATTGCTTTTGAATAGGTACACCATCTACAATATATAGAGGGCTGTTTATTTTAGTTCCAACATTTTTATCTTCCACAGAACCCAAACCACGAATATTTACACCACTTACTTTACCTTGTAAGGTTCTACTAATATTGGATTTAGGAGATTGCATATTAATCATTGCAACTGAACCCGTAACATGACGACGCTTTTGAATACCATACCCAGTTACCACCACTTCTTCTAACATTTGAAGATCTTCTTCAAGTGACACATTAACAACCACTGAATCTCTGATCTTTACGATCATATTCTTACAGCCTATATACGAAAATGTTAATTCAGCTCCTTCTGATACTGTTATAGCATAATGTCCGTCAAAATCTGTCTGCGTACCATTGGTCGTTCCTTTCTCCCTAACATTTACACCAGGCATAGGATCCCCTACATGATCAGAAACAGTACCACTAATTTTAACTTGTTGCGAAGACAACAGCATACTACTAAGCAGAAAGAATAGGAAAGTTGCATTTTTCATAATAATTGGTTTAAAGTTTGAGCAATAAACCTATTAAGAAAGCAACTTTATAAAAATGAGAAATGAGTGAAGGGTAGTTTTGCGTGAGGGAAGTTATGCCTTTAATAAGGTCATCGTTTCTTTTCGTTTTACTTTACCACTTTTAGTTCTTACAAACACTGTTACTGTTCTAATTTGACGAGGAATCTCATATTTAGACAACACATTTGTTTCTTTGATATCTTTCAATAAGGATTCAACATTAACAGATCCTTCAACGACCAAAAGAAGTTGCTCACCTAATTTTGCATCAAATACTGAATCAATGAAAAAAGCTTGCTCTAAAATATTAGAGAGTTTTGATTCTATTTGCTCAGGATTAAGTTTGATTCCGCCTGAATTTATAATATTATCAAACCGACCCAACCATTTAAATTCTGTAGGTGATATTAATTCAACCACATCATTGGTAACAATAATATTGTCTGAAATCTTTGGCGCATTAATTACCAAACACGCTCTGTTATCTTTAGATATTTCAACGTCTGGTAAAATAGAAAAAGGTGCATCAGCTGCTACACCATTATTCAAGGGCTTAACTGCAATATGCGTTATGGTCTCTGTCATACCATAAGTCTCATAACTAGCATTGGCAATACTTTTTATTTCCTTTCTTAAAGAGGCAGCAATAGGAGCACCACCAACAATCAACTTGTGCAACAATGAAAGCTTAGGTAGTGAATTAGCAACTTGCAAGGGAACCATTGCTCCAAAATCAAAAGACCTATTTATATCTTCTAACGGATTTGAAGTAGGTTCAACAAAATGAATATCTAAGCCCAAAACCATAGCCCTAACCAACATCATTTTACCAGCAATATAAGTAGCAGGCAAACATAATAAGGCAGAAGATTTTGGTGATAGATTAAAATAGCTGCCTGTTGCCAAAGCACTATTCTCCATTTGTACTTTCTTTAAAACAATGGTTTTTGGAGTACCCGTAGAACCAGAGGTATGTACCAAAATTGTAGATGAATCATCTATCCAATCTATAATGAATTCGCCAATCTGCTTTTCAAATTCTTCACCTTCTTTTATAAAACTGTAACTAAGCTCTGTTAAATCGTTTAGAGAAAGAATTCTACCATGAATAGCAAAACTAGGATGTAAAGAAGATTTACCCATTGTCTAGGTTTTCAAGCTTGAAAAATTCTTCTTTCGAAAGCACCTTACCGGTTAATTTATTTTTCCAGTTAGTCCAGCCATACTTTTTAGAAAAAACTAATAAGAGTATCGGAAAAACCACAAAGACAGGAACTAGCATATCCCAGCCCAAAACTGGTTCTGAAACATCTCTATATAACGAATCTACACTAAACGCAGTCCAATCTGCAGTCACCAATAACGCTGCCGTTAAGTTGTTTGCCGCATGAAAACCTAATGCAAGTTCTAAGCCTTCATCCATCAATGTAATGATACCTAAAAAGAGCCCTGTTCCAATGTAGAAAATTAATATACCATACCCCAACTTATCTACTTCAGGGTTCATGATATGCAACATACCAAACAATAATGATGTAAATAATAAAGGAAACCACCTATTCTTAGTAATTATGCCTAAGCCCTGCATCATATAACCTCTCATTAGATATTCTTCCATACTGGTTTGTAGAGGAATCATTGCTATTGCAATAACCGCTAAAACTAAAAATGGAACTAGCTGAAAGTTAAATTCATAGTCTTCTGGCGATAAATAAATATCTAAAAATATGAAGGCTACAGAAATTGTAGACCAGAGTATAAATGAAAAAGAAACTCTTTTCCAATCTATTTTTTTTCTTGATGTAGTTAAACTTTTTAGTGATTGTTTATGAATAAATTTTACTACTAAAAAAACAGCAATCAATCCAAACACAAAAGTTAAAAGCATGAAGAACAAAAATGTATTTGAGCCCAGCACATTAGACATTTCTGTAATATTGCCGCTCATCATAGCAGACATACCTCCTTCTTTAGTCGCCAAGGCAGCCAATAATGGAAATGCCCCTAAAAATTGCCAAACTATTACAATGCCAACAATTCCCAAAATATACCGCCAACTATCAATTAGACCTTTATACGCTTGTTCTATATACATAAACTTTCAATTAAATTCTTATTCCATTTTTTAGAGCTGTTATAAAACAAGCCTCCATTATCAACTTCTAACGGACTCTCTATATTATTTGTAAAAAGAGATCCGGTGCCTAACCCTTGCGGCATTTCATTATGTAGCGTAGCCGTCCACTGCGCAATAGCATTTAAACCAATATTACTTTCTAATGCACTCGTTACCCACCACCCTATATTATTCTTTTCTGCAATAGAAATCCATTCACTGCTTCCTGCAAAGCCACCTACCAAACTTGGTTTTAAAATAATAAATTGCGGCTGTATAGTTTGTAGCACTTCTGCCTTTTTTGTTACATCTACAATACCAATAAGTTCTTCGTCTAAAGCAATCGGCAGAGGTGTATTGCTACAAAGCTTTTTCATTTCTTCTATTTGCCCTTGCTTAATAGGCTGTTCAATAGAATGTAAATCTAGTTTAGATAAAACATCTAGCTTAGATAAAGCTTCTTGTGGAGAAAATGCTCCGTTGGCATCTACACGTAATTCAATAGCTTCTTTTGAATAACGTTGTCTAATAGATTTTAACAATGCTATTTCAGTATCGAAATCTATTGCTCCAATTTTCATTTTTATACAAGAGAAACCATCATTTAGTTTATCCTCTATTTGTTGATGCATAAATTCTTTATCACCCATCCAAACCAATCCGTTTATGGAAATTGGCTCTTGATGATTTAAAAAAGTAGATTCAAAAAGATGAAACGGATTTTTAGAACGCAGCGACATAAAAGCCTGTTCTACGCCGAATTGAATACTGGGAAAATTTTGCAACTGCTTTTGTAATTCATCTTTACCTAAATCAATATTATTGCTAACCCAAGTGCACTTTTCTTCAAATTCAGGAACATCGTCAAAACTTAGCCCTCTAAATAATCCACATTCACCAACACCCCATGCTCCCGCTTCTTCTAAAAAAAGAAAATAGGTCTCCTTAGTACGCAAAACACCTCTAGATGTGCCACTCGGATTTTTAAAATTTAGGAGATACTTTTTAAATGTAGCCTTCATATAATCCTTCAAATTTAACTATATTTTGAGTTTAATAACGATTGAATGACAAGTATGAAGAATAAGGTGATTTGGATAACGGGGGCATCCTCTGGAATTGGAGAAGCATTGGCATATCAATTAAATAATCTAGGAGCAAAAATAATCCTTTCCGCTAGAAGGGAAGATGCATTATTAAAAGTCAAAAGTAACTGTAAATTTGCTGAAAATGCAATCGTTCTACCTTTAGACCTAGCCCAATTTAACACACTAGAGAGTATTACTGAAAACGCGCATTCTATTTTTGGAAAAATTGACATTTTAGTTAATAACGGCGGACTTAGCCAACGTTCTCTTATTATTGACACCAAATTTGAAGTATATCAGCAAATGATAGATGTTAATTATCTGGGTACTATTAAATTGACCAAACACCTCTTACCTTATTTTATCGCGCAAAAAAGTGGACATTTCGTTACCATTACTAGCTTAATGGGCAAATTTGCTTCGCCATACCGCTCAGGATACTGTGGTGCTAAACATGCACTACATGGTTTCTTTGATGCATTAAGAATGGAGCATGAAAAGGATAATGTTAATATATCTATTATTTGCCCAGGATTTATACAAACCAATGTGGCTAAAAATGCACTTACCGGTGACGGTTCCGCTTTACAGAAAGAAGATGCCGCAACCGAAAATGGTATGCCTGTAGAAAAATGTGCTGCACAAATTATTACCGCAATTAAAAAGAACCGCTTTGAAACTTACATTGGTGGTAAAGAAAAGTTTGGTATTTACTTGAAAAGATTCTTCCCAAAATTATTACATAAAGTGGTTTTAAAAAGTAAGGTTAGGTAACCCTATTTAAAATTAAACCAAAAACGAACTCCATCTTGCGTTTTATCTGTATTCAATGAAGTCTGGAGTTGATTTGCTAATCTACTCATAAGACGTATTCCCATTGAAGAATTAGCACGCTCTTCTGAATCTTCAGGTAAACCAATGCCATTATCGGTATATTCAAAAAAGCCTTCTTGACCTAATATTTTACGTAAGTGAATATAGATTTTGCCATCGCTATCATCATCTGGAAATGCATATTTAAATGAGTTGGAAACAAGTTCGTTTAATATAAGACCAAATGGAATTGCTCTATCGATATCTAGCTCAACGCCTTCCGCATCAATAGTAATACTAATATTATGTCCGCCTTTCTTATAAACGGATTGTATACTATTAATTAAGCTTTCAATATACCCTTGCATTTCAATAACAGATAAATCGTCATTTTGATATAATTTCTGGTGAATTAAAGCCATAGCTTTCACCCTACTTTTCCCTTCCTCTAATGCTTCTATTGCGGCTTTACTACGTGTATTCTTAGTTTGTAAGCTCAACAAACTAGAAACCATTTGTAAGTTGTTTTTAACCCTATGATGAATTTCTTTAAGTAATGAATCTTTCTCTACCAATGAATTTTCTATGATGAACTTCTGCTCTGCTATTAAACGTTGATTCTTTATACTTTTTAAGTATGCATAAACTAAACCAGCAAAACCAATCAGTGTAAATATCAAGGAAACAAACACCAAACTAATTTTATCATCCCTTGCTTTAATATCTTTTCTAGATTCTTCTAACTGAGCCTTTTGTTGCTCCATCATTTTTCTAGAATTCTCTAAATCTTGTGCAACAACAGATGTTAATTGTTGGTTTTTAATATTTGATGCCAGAGCATCAATAGAATCTCTAATTCTTATATTCTTTTTTAAGTAAACCGTTGAATTTTTAAAATCTCCTGTTTTAAAATAGTAATCCGCATAGATTCTATTTCGTTTTAAAATGTTATCAGATTTAATAGGATTAAGGTCGTCACTTAAATAGTCAGTGGCTTTGGCGTAATTATCTAATTTCAAATAACATTCCGCTAAAGCTAAAGTGTTCTCAATAATATCTGATGAAAATTTACTCTTATTATATTTTTTGATAATTTCCCTACTCTCTTCTAGAAACGGAATTGCCTTTTCATATTCTCCTAACTGAACATGACACTTACCAATATTACCAATTATAATACCATTTAGAATTCTACCATCAGCAATTTCTTTATCAGAATGCTGATTAGTTACATCACTTAAGAAAACCTTTATTAATCCTTCGGCTTTTTTAAAATAACTAAGAGATGTAGGTGTAGATTTATCTAATCTTAAGTAATTACCAATAGTATTATTATAAATAGCTTGACCGTAGTAATCATCTTCTTTTAATTCTTTTTTCTCCTCGGTCATATAATCACGCATAGCTTTTCTATACTGACCAAGACTTGCATAAATGTCATAAAAGGCGACATCGTTAGTCAAGCCTAACTCACGCTTAACTCTTCTTATCTCAATTTGCTTATCGTACAATTGTAACATAGCATAATTGCTATCCAAAATACCGAGAATTGTTTGCTTAGATTCTATATCTAATTTTTCTAAATCTTCATACAGAGGTCTAGCAATGCCCAAACTCTTCTCATAATTCCCCAAATCATAATAAATTTGAGACTCTATAAGCTGATAATTACGAATTGAAACTGAATCTTTAGTCTTCTCAGAACTGTTTAGATAAACCTTCACAGTATCTAACCAATCGTAAGGGGAGTTCTGATTATAACGGTTTGGTGTATTAAAAAAGAAGAATGAACGTAATTCACCGTTCTCTAAATCTTGAAATTGCTTGTAGTAATCTTCATTCTGAGTCTGCACATTATCTTGCGCAATTACAAGGCACGTAAAAGCACTAAAAAACACAGTGCATATAAATCTCAAAATAAAATGTTTTTTCATATCTCAATAAAAGCAGAATCAAACTTAAACCTAATACCTGATCCTACTAAATTTTTGTTGTGAGCTATTGTTAATTGACCATCAACTAACAATAAGTTCAAAAAGCGTGTTCTACGTACTTTTTAAAAATTCTATAAAAATTGTGGTCAATCCCTATTTTAAAAACACATTTAGGGATAAAAACGCTTCAATTCCTATTACCTCAAAATTATAAATAAGCCATAGGAACTCGCATTATTTGTTGTGTAACTATCAATAATTGTGGTGAAACGATTTTCACCTTTACAAATACGTTATACAACGGCAAAAAGATACCTTTTAACGATGAATAAACACCTTTTATCTGAAATTAATTCAAAAAAAAACACCTTAAAAAGGTGTTTTTATATGTTATAAATCGTGGCTTATGAATTCATAGCTGAAATAATAAATTCTTTAAAATCTTTAGAAATTGGTATCAACGTATTGTTAATCATGATATCTTTAGAATTAATAGCATCAATATGATCTACATTTACAATGTAAGATTTATGTGCTCTGTAGAATTTGTTCTGCGGTAATTTCTCTAAATAATCTTTTAAAGGCGATCGTACCAAAAACTTCTTATCAATCGTATTAACTTCTAAGTATACATTATCGGCTTTAATAAATTGAATATCCCCGAATTGTATTCTATAGTATAAATGCTGTTTTTTAACAAAAATTGAATCTTTCAAGATTGAATTTGACAACGGCACATCTTCGGTATTATCTTGTGGAGCAGTACTATTACTAGCATTTTGCTTTCCATATATAAAATTAGATAATGCTATTTCTATAGAAGTATATAAATCTTGCTGCTCAAAAGGTTTTACCAAATATCCATTCGGCTTTACAGTTTTAGCATTCTCAACCGTAGCACGGTCTGAGTTAGATGTTACAAAAATGAAAGGAATATCGTAATTCTCTCTAATATGCTTACCTAAGTCAATACCCGTTTTATCTGAAGCTAAAATGATATCAATAAGAACTAGATCTACCTGTTGGGTTTTTAAAACTTCAACAGCCTGTTCATAAACAATTACGTTATCAACAATTTCATATCCTATTTCCTCTAGCATAGATTGCATATCATCTGCTATGATGACATTATCCTCAACAATTAGAATTTTTATGGGTTGTTCCAAGGCTTAAAATGGTTTGTGGGTTATACTCAAAATTACAAAAAATAATAATAACTAATAAAAAACAATAGTGCGATCAAAAAGGTGCTTAATGCCACTTTTTTAAGCTCAGGATCAAGTTCTGCCTCGTTTAAAGTTACCGCTACTTTTCTCATATGAAAGAACACTGGCACATAGCCAATAAGACTTACATAACGTAACAGCGATGCATTTGTTGTAAATACATACCAAAACAGGCATAATACTGAGATTATCAGCAACGAATAATGGTATTTTTTTGCTTTAGACAATCCCATTTTTACTACCATCGTATTTTTACCTACTGTGGTATCAGATTTTATATCTCTCATATTGTTGAGATTAAGAACCCCAACACTTAATAGCCCTATTGCGATTGCCGGCAAAATTGAGTTAAAAGGAATAGATTTCAGAAACAAAAATATTGAACCTAAAACACTTACCAATCCAAAGAATATAAAAACAAAAATATCACCTAGACCATTATAGCCATATGCAGATTTGCCAACTGTATATTTAATTGCCGCCCAAATAGCAAAACCACCAAGACCTAAAAATAATATAGGGTATAAAATATCATCTAATCCAAAGGAGGTAAGAATTAACAGAATAATTAAAATAGCATTAATAACAACACTGATATATATGCCACTCTTTAACTGCTTAGCGGTTAAAAGTCCGCTTTGCATTGCTCGTTTTGGCCCTACCCTATCGTCACCGTCAGTACCTTTAACCCCATCACCATAATCGTTGGCAAAATTGGAAGTTACCTGTAAACCAATAGTCGTAAGAATGGCAAGAATAAAAATGCAAACATTAGTAGCATTATGAAATGCTGCAATAGCAGTACCTACAAGAATACCCGAAATTGACAAAGGAAGCGTTCTAAGTCTTGCTGCGTTAAGCCAAGCTTTAACTTTAGTCACTAAAAAGGATCTTCTATTTGAATTCTCTTACCGTCTTGATAAGAAGCAACAAAGGCATCACCAAAGCCAATATCTACCAACTGTTTTCTAAAAGATTGAGCTTCTTCTAAAGTTTCAAAGTTTCCTAAAGAGTAGGAATAAAAAGGATTGGTTTTAACAAATAGTGTATTGGTAAGTGCTTCAGAAGCTAAAGTCACATTATTATCAACAAAGGATTTAACCTGTACTGAATAAATTTTCTCTTTTTGTAAAAACTCTTTAGCCAAGTAAAATTCCTTTACCAAGCTTAATTCCTCATTTTGTTCTTTTAAGTTTTCTAAACGAGTTCTAATAGCATCAACACTATCAATAGATGTCAAAACTAAATCGTTAGAAGCTTTTCTATTGAATCCTCCTGAACTTGACAAGCCTGCTGTAAAAGATGTAAAAGCCAAACCACCTATTAAGAATAGACCAGTAATACCAGCTAAAATATTACGCTGTATCTTACTCTTCTTTAATTCTTTGTTCTTGAACTTTATCTGATCTAATAAACGCTCATTAATAATTTGTGCTTTATCGACGTCTTTATGTAATTCTAATAAATCGCTTTCTTCTATAAAAGGCATATACAGGGGTAATTTTTAAGCTTAAAACCTAAATGTAAGTCAAAAATTGTTAATAACTTTTCAATTCATACAAAAATAAAATTAAAAGTAATTTATCGCAATAAACACGATGTTTTTTTAAGATATTCGGTTGAAAATCAAATATATAAGAATTTTCTTACTTTTAGTTATTATTCATCCAGCAAACTGATACCGTCAGATTCAATCTTAATTTTTCTTTCTTTATATAGAGTACCTAATCCTTTTTTAAAGGTCTTTTTACTCATTTGAAAAACATCTCTAATCTCCTCTGGAGCAGATTTATCGTGCAAACCTAAAAAGCCACCGCTCTCAACCAAAACTTCATAAATCTTATTAGCAGCAGGTTCTAAAACCTTAGCACCTAAAGGTTGTAATGAGATATCTAATTTATTGTCTTTCCTAATGGTCTTAATACAACCAGGTATTACATCGCCAATATTAATTGGTTTAAATACTTCATTAAAATAAACTAGACCTTTATGTTTTTCGTTTACAATTACTTCCCAACCTAAATCGGTTTGTCTTGTAACCACCAAATCTACCTGCTCCCATTCTTTAAGGTCAATAGTATCATTACTTAAAAATCTATCTAATTTGTTTGAAGCCACTAATCTACCTGAACGGTCATCTAAATAACAGTGTACCACGTACCACTGTCCTTCTTTCATCTTTACACGTTGTTCTCTAAAAGGAACTAAAAGATGCTTTTCTAGACCCCATTGCATAAAGGCACCGAATTCATTTACTTCAGCCACCTGTAACAACCTAAATTCACCCAACATAATGTCTGGCTCTAAGGTAGTTGCAACAGGTCTTTCATCATAATCCAAATAACAAAAAACTGTTATTTTAGCTCCTATTTCATATTCGGCAGGAACATATTTATTTGGTAACAAAACATCATTTCCTTCTTCATCACCTAAAAAAAGACCAACACTGGTATCTCTTAATATCTCAAGATTGTTTTTACGTCCTAATTCTATCATGTTGCAAAATTACATTTTTAAATATTAAAAATCTTCACGTAAAAAAAAAAGACCGTTACCAAAATGGTAACGGTCTTCAAAATATTTGACATCTGACTATTTATCGTAAACAGATGCTTTATTGAAATGTTGACAAAGCTTGTAATAGATAACTGCTCTATGCTTATTTCTGTTAGAAGAACCGTACTTGTCCATAACAGTTTTTATAGCGTCATCTAATTTAGAATCATCGGCAAGACCTAATTTTTTGATCAAGTAATTGTTCTTTACAGTATCCAATTCTTTTTGATCACTACCAGATACTTTTGAAGCATCGATATTGTAAATTGATGGTCCTAAACCAACGGTTACTTTTTTAAGCAAGTCCATATCTGCATTTTCACCAAATTTATCTTTGATGTCCGCAGCATACTTTTCGATTAAATCGTCTCTTTTACTCATGTTAAATGTATAATTAATGGTTAATACACCCCTAAGATATGAAACGAAAATAATCAATCAAAATTTTATCGTTCTTTAATGCAGGCGTAGTAATTTCCAGTAATTGCGGACGAGCCGATTCTTTGAAAAAGTAACTTAATTCATCCTGGAGTTCCTGAGTTGATTTTGCCTTTCTATAATCCAACCCATACATACTACAAAGATGCTCTGCAGTTAAAGTGTGCCTAGTCTCAAAATAAGTCTCAAAAACATCTGAGTTTTCTTTTCCAGGTAGTATTCTAAAAATACCACCTCCTTTATTATTTATTACAATGATTCTAAAATTACTTTTGATATAGTTGTTCCATAATGCATTGCTATCATAGAAAAAACTAAGATCACCCGTAATAAAAAGTGTTGGAGAGTTATTACCTATAGATGCCCCTATAGCTGTAGATGTACTACCATCAATACCACTTGTACCTCTATTGCAAAAGACTTTTAAAGTAGTATTGAAATTAAATAACTGAGTATATCTAATTGTAGAACTATTGGCCAACTGAAGCATATACTCATTGGGTACAGATTTCAATATTTCACTGAAAGCCAAGAAATCTGAAAAAGGAATCTCTTTTAAATATAAATCTCTTTTTTGTTCAAACTTCTGTTTTACTTGATTCCATTTTTCAAAATAATCACTCTTTAATACAATTGAATCTGCATACATCTTATCAAAAAAAGTATTTACAGAAACTTTGATATGCTCTTCTAGACAGAAAAAAGTATCATTAGCTTGTTGACCACCAATATGCCAATGATGTTCTGGTTTATATTTTCTTAAAAATGCTTTTACTTTTTTAGAAACAATTAAACCACCAAAAGTTACCAATACATCAGGTTGCAATTGATTGAATTGCTCAAATTTATTTTCATGCATATCAATAGGTGCAATCAGCGAATCTATACTGTTGAAAAAATTAGGATGATGTATGTTTGATGTAGTCTCGGTCAAAACCAAAACGCTTGGATCATTTGCCAAATGTTCTAAAATATAATCTTTAACAGTACCAGGAGTGCTCACTCCTACTAGAATCATTTTTCGAACAGCAATATTCCAAATATTTTTATGATACTCTATATTCGGCTGAGTAACTTCCCCAACTTTAACAGCATCTATTCTTGGTGTAATTATATTTTCAGTTAACGTATTATATAAGGGCTCTTCAAAAGGAGCATTTATATGAACTGGATGGTTTAAATTCATTGCTATTTCAAAAGCATGATTTAGCTCAACATCATTATAGCTTTGAATTTTCTGCTGAACCTCACTAACATTCTCATCTATAATCCATTCTGGTTTATAATGTAAAACCTTTTCTGTAGCATGACTTACATCTTGTTTTAAATTAGCCGAATATCCAATATGATTCTTAAATACGTTCTGCTGATTAATAGTTTGCCCATCCCCTATTCCTAGTTTATAAATAGGTCTATCTGCAGAAATAACTACAAGAGGAATGTTGCTGAAATAAGCTTCCGCCAAAGCAGGATAATAATTTAAAAGCGCACTACCAGATGTACATAAAACTACTACGGGAACCTGTAATTGTTGCGCCATACCTAATGCAAAAAATGCAGCACAACGCTCATCAACAATACTGTAACAGTTAAAAAACGGATTCTCTGCAAAGGCAATTGTTAATGGTGCATTTCTTGAACCTGGCGATATAACAATATTAGAAATATTCTTTGCCTGGCAATGTTGAACAATAGATTGTGCGGTAGGTATAGCGGAGTATTTCATGTAGTTCAAAAATACGACCAATGCTTGTTATTACCCAAAAGTTGAATACTTAATTACTACCCAAGACACGTAACATGGTATTACTTTTCAAAGAGGTTTCATGCCATTCACTTTCAGGTATAGAATCGCTTGTAATTCCTCCACCCACATAAATAGAAACTTTACTTTTATGTAATTGCATGCAACGTAGATTTACAAAAAGCTCTGAGGTATTAGTAACACTTCGGTAAGCGCTATTCTCTTGGTTTCTTCGGTTTCTATTTCTTGGTAATTCAGATTTCACATTTAATTCTCCTAAAAACCCTGTGTAAAAAGAACGGTCATAAAGCTCATTGTCCAAAATAAACTCTTTAGCTTTCTGTAACGGACTTCCACATACTGCCGGTGTTGGGTGTAATGCCTTTAAAACATTACCAAATTGATTAGGAGAAAATGTACCTTTCAACTCTGTTCTAAGATGCCAAAGCAAACCAGCCTTTATAGATTCGCGTTCCAAAGCTCGTATAGATACAACCTTCTCTGTTAGAGCATCAACAATATAATCGGTTACCAATTGTTGCTCGTTTATTTCTTTTTTAGACCATTGAGGTTTTTCTAAACCTGTTGAATTCTGAGTACCAGCCAAAGACATTGTAGTAAATTGTGAACCATTGGTTTTAACCAATATTTCTGGTGTAGCCCCCATCCAAGTACCAATTTTAGGATGATGCCAGAAATAACAAAAAGCTTTTGGGTATTGTTTTAAAAGTCTTTTAAAGGTTTCACTGTAATCATCTTTATAATCAACTTCAATTTTCCTTGATAAAACAACCTTATTAATTTCTCCGTCGTTTATTTTATCTAAAGCATTCCCTATCAATTTAAGATATCTAGATTTCTCAACAGCATCAAGAGGTTTAGAACTCATCTCCTTAGCCATCACACTATCAACAATTGAATTCGACTCCTTTTGAATACTATCCATCTTTAAAAGAATAGCATCTGATTTTAAATTGAAGGGAGCAAATACGAATCCTTTTTCTGTAAAATCCTTAATCTTATGCACCTCATCATTATTCTGAAAAACACCGGTCAACTCAATTTCATTTGGTTTTCTATACAGAACAAAGGGTAACTGCTCTTTCAAGCATGTTGCAGCACGATTAAAAAGTTCTTGCATCATACTAACTTCTTGGTAAAGCGATTGTTGTTAGTTTACAAAGAGAAATAAGTTCGTCTGCTTCGTTAGTAATTTTTATTTCCCATAACTGAGTTGTTCTACCTTTGTGCAATATTACAGCCTTGGCATAAACAAAACCATCTTTGACGCTTTTTACATGGTTTGCTGAAATTTCAATACCTCTTACAAAAAACTTGCTAGCATCTAAAAAAATATAGGATGCCGCACTACCAACACTCTCTGCCAAAGCTACCATTGCACCACCATGTAGAACTCCATCTGGTTGATGCACTTTTGTAGTTACCGGCATTTTGGCCAACAAGAAATCCTCACCAACATCTATATAGTCTATTTCTAAGGTTTCCATTAAGGTATTCTTAGAAGTTTCGTTACAAATCTTTAGAATTTTTTCTTTGTAGTCGTTCATCCTTTTTTTTGTAAAATTAAGCATTACATTACCAACTGAAAAGCTTGATTGAATTGTACATACTATGGAAAACCAAATAAAAAATGTCACTTATAAAACCACTAACACCTATGAGACTTTAAATGAAATAAATAGCAACACAAAACGCGTGTGGTTAGTATTCCATGGCATTGGATTTTTAAGTCGATTTTTTTTGAAATATTTTAATGAATTACCTAAAGAAGAAAATTACATACTTGCACCACAGGCACCTTCTAAATATTATCTGAAAAATGAATATAAACATGTAGGTGCAAGTTGGTTGACGAAAGAGAATACTGCAATAGAAACAGAAAATCTATTTAACTATTTAGATGCTGTTTTAGAAAATGAAAATCTACCTACTGACTGTGAAATCATTGTTTTTGGGTTTTCACAAGGAGTATCCATAGCATTGCGCTACTTGGCTTACTCTAAACTACAATGCTCAAAAATAATTATTTACGCAGGCGGAATTCCAAAAGAACTAAATAAGACCGATTTCAGCTATTTTGAAAATAAAACAGAAATAGTATCTATAATTGGTGATCATGACGAATACCTTACTCCAAAACGATTAGAGGAAGAGAACAGAAAGCTTAACTCACTCTTTGGAGTTAATATTAGGCATATAAATTTTAAGGGCGCACACGAAGTAAAAAAAGAAATTATTAATCAATTGGCTATATGAAAAACGATATTACATTAGAAAATGAAAGAGTACAATTAAGTCCCCTCACATTAGATAATTTTGAGCATCTTATCCCTATTGCCTCACAAAAGAAATTGGTTCAATTCTCACCTTCAGACATAGAAACGCCAAGTAGTTTAAAAAGCTACGTAGATACTGCAATGCAGCAATTAGAAGCAGGCACCAGTATACCGTTTCTTGTATATGACAAGCTTTATGAAAAATATGCAGGTTGTACCCGTTATATGAATATAAATCATAAGAACAAAGTTCTACATATTGGGTCTACTTGGATTGGCAAAGAATTTCAAAGCACTGGGTTAAATTCCCAAATGAAAAAATTAATGCTTGATTTTGCCTTTAACAATTTGAATTTTGAAAAAGTGGAATTTCGTATAGACGAACGCAATATAGCTTCAAGAAAAGCTGTTGAGAAATTAGGATGCACTTTAGAAGGTATTCTCCGCAAAGATGTTTATTTATTAGATGGTTTCAAAAGAAACACTTGCTGCTATGGATTACTACGTGAAGAATGGCTTGATAAGAATCAATAGAATTATTCCTTAATAACTTTAGTTTCTTCAGGGTAATAAGTAATTTTTCTAGTTGTATATGTATTGTCTGGAGTAACTATCTGTTTAATCCAATTACCTTCTACTGCTTTATCATATTGGTAAACATACTCTTTCTTGATAATACCAGCACCTCTTTTAGCTACCTCAGCTATTAGCATACCTTTATCATCATACTCATAACTAGTACGTGTTGTAGGCTCAAACTTTTTTGTTTGAATATTGAATTCAAACTCTTGCTGTGCCATTAACTTTCCGTCCAAGCTAAAGACTTCTTCAAAGGCGTAACTTTCCTCCCCTTTTAAGTACTCTTTTGTCAATACAATCTTTTGAGCTGGTTTATTTTTTGGTTTTTGAGTTGACGTACGAATGGACTTTAGTGGCACTTCATTAATCATATAAGTAACTGTATTCTCACCTTTAAACTTCTTGTGTTCAATTAATGTAATATCTGTACCGTCATTATTAGTTCTTTTAATACTAATTAAATCACCGAACTCATCATAACCGTAAATATATTCATCTAAAAACTCTTTATCGTATGAAAAAATTCGCTCTTCTATTTTGATATTATCAGTAGAATCAATTTCATAAAAATGAGCAATTGACGTACTAGAATCAAACGCATTATTTCTATAAGATTCTGAACGTTTTTCAATTAATTCACCATTGCTATACTTATAATGTACAACATCATAGTCTTGGGCATTGTACCTGGTAACAGCCTTTGTTAAAAATCCTTTCTTATTAAAATCATATTCCTCTTTACCATAATCAGTACTTACCAAACAGAATTTGACCTCTCCCTTTAAATCAAAATCGTCAAGGGTAAAAATCTGAATTTCTTGCCCTTGCATAGTTCCTAAGGCTACTACTAAAGTCAAAAAAATTGTCTGTAAGTATTTATTAATCATACTGCAAAATTACTTTAATAATACTGGGTTAGAAAAAAATTACCGTAAAAGTAAAAAGGGACGGTAAATACCGTCCCTTTTCCATAACAAATTAGAGTTATATTATTTAACCTCTTCGAAGTCTACGTCTTCAACATTATCTCCTTCAGAAGCTCCACCGTCAGCAGTAGGCTCTCCTTGAGGAGCACCACCTTGTGCCTCAGCTTGTGCTTTGTACATTTCTTCAGATGCTACTTTCCAAGCTTCATTGATTTTATCTAAAGCTGGAGAAATAACTGCAAGGTCTTTACTTTCGTAAGCTGCCTTTAATTCTGCCAAAGCATCTTCAATTGGTTTTTTCTTATCATCAGATAATTTATCACCAAATTCAGTTAATTGCTTTTCAGTTTGGAAAATCATTCCATCTGCCTCATTCAACTTATCAGCAGTCTCTTTCGCTTTTTTATCAGACTCTGCATTAGCTTCTGCCTCTGCTTTCATCTTCTTGATTTCTTCCTCGGTTAAACCTGAAGAAGCTTCAATACGAATATCTTGCGATTTGTTAGTTGCTTTATCTGTAGCAGATACTTTAATAATACCATTTGCATCAATATCGAAAGTAACTTCAATTTGAGGTGTACCTCTTTGTGCTGGTGGAATACCATCTAAATGGAATCTACCAATAGTTTTATTATCGTTTGCCATTGGTCTTTCTCCTTGCAATACGTGAATTTCAACCGATGGTTGGTTATCAGCAGCGGTAGAGAATACTTGAGACTTTTTAGTTGGGATAGTAGTGTTGGCCTCTATTAATTTGGTCATTACACTTCCCATTGTTTCAATACCTAAAGAAAGAGGAGTAACGTCTAATAATAATACATCTTTTACATCTCCAGTTAATACACCACCTTGTATTGCAGCACCTATCGCTACAACCTCATCTGGGTTAACTCCTTTCGAAGGCTTCTTACCAAAGAATTTCTCTACAGCTTCTTGTACAGCTGGTATTCTAGTAGAACCACCAACCAAGATAATTTCATCAATATCGCTATTTGTAAGACCTGCAGATTTCATTGCGCTTGCACATGGCTCTATTGTTCTTTTAACCAAATCAGCAATTAATTGCTCGAATTTTGATCTTGTCAAAGTTCTTACTAAGTGCTTTGGTCCAGAAGCAGTTGCCGTTACATATGGCAAATTAATTTCTGTTTGAGCAGAAGATGATAATTCGATTTTAGCTTTTTCAGCAGCCTCACGTAAACGTTGAAGTGCCATAGAATCTTTTCTAAGATCCATATCTTCTTCAGATTTGAATTCATCAGCCAACCAATCAATAATCTTTTGATCAACATCATCACCACCTAAGTGAGTATCACCATCAGTAGCTAATACTTCAAATACACCATCTCCTAATTCTAAGATAGAAACATCATGTGTACCACCACCAAAATCAAATACTACAATTTTTTGCTCGGTATCTTTCTTATCCATACCGTACGCCAAAGATGCAGATGTAGGTTCGTTGATAATACGCTCAACAGTTAAACCTGCAATCTCACCAGCTTCTTTAGTCGCTTGTCTTTGAGAATCGTTAAAGTAAGCTGGTACTGTAATTACCGCACGAGTTACTTCTTGTCCTAAATAATCTTCAGCAGTTTTCTTCATTTTCTGAAGAATCATAGCTGATAATTCTTGTGGAGAATATAAACGACCATCAATATCTACTCTTGGTGTATCGTTATCTCCTTTTACTACTTTATAAGGTACTCTTTCAGCTTCTTTACTTGACTCTGAATATTTGTTACCCATAAACCTTTTAATAGAATAAATGGTTTTTTCTGGGTTAGTAACCGCTTGTCTTTTTGCTGGGTCACCTACCTTGATCTCACCACCTTCAACGAAAGCAATCACTGATGGTGTTGTTCTTTTTCCTTCTGCATTCGGAATTACTACTGGCTCGTTACCTTCCATAACAGAAACACAGGAGTTGGTAGTACCCAAATCTATTCCTATAATCTTACTCATTATTATATGTTTTAAATTAAGTGCTTTATTTTACAATCGATTTGTAAATGACAAACAATATGCCAAGCAAGAAAAACTGACATGATGTCATTATTATCATTAATCCCTCTAGATATATGCCAATTTTGTTTGATAAAAGGTTATTGAAACATTGTACCTTAGCCTACAAAATACATAAGGTTTGGAGATAGAAAGTATTAGTGTTTTTGATATGTTAAAGATTGGCGTGGGTCCTTCTAGTTCACATACTCTTGGACCATGGCGTGCTGCCGAAAGATGGTTGGCGCGTTTAAATTCTAAAAACAATCTTGAAAAAGTTGAAGAAGTAGAAGTTCACCTATATGGCTCTCTATCATTAACAGGTAAAGGTCATGCCACTGACTATGCGGTAATGTTAGGCTTATTGGGTGCAGATCCAGAATTAATACCAATAGACTCCATTGATTCTTTAATCAACACTATAAAGAATGAGCATGTGCTACGTTTAAATGGTACTTATAAGATTACTTTCAATCCGAAAAAACATATTGTTTTCAATAGAAAATTTCTTCCCTTCCATGCCAACGGATTAAAGTTTCAAGCAATACTAAAATCCGGTAAAAAGATTTCTAAAACTTATTATTCCATTGGTGGCGGATTTGTTATTAGTGAAGAACGAAAAAATGCCAAACGCAAAGTTGACATGTTCAACAAGTTTCCTTTTCCTGTACAAAAAGGAACCGAACTTTTAGATTTCTGTAAAAAAGAAGGCTTAATGATTTCGGAACTAGTCCTGGAAAATGAAAAGTCATTACGAGACGATAAGACAATTGACCATGAGCTAGAGAGAATATGGAACACCATGCTAGAATGCATGTATACGGGTTGCCATACAGAAGGAACTTTACCGGGTGGATTAAATGTTAAGCGCAGGGCTTTTGAAATGCACAACAAATTAAAAAGTGACATCCCCTACACTACCCCTGAAGAATGGTTACAGACCATTCGCCAAACCGAAGTGAAATTTAGACAGATTTTACAATGGGTAAGTTGTTTTGCCCTTAGTGTCAATGAAGTGAACGCATCGTTGGGTCGTGTAGTAACCGCACCTACAAATGGTAGTGCAGGTGTAATACCGGCCGTATTAATGTATTATATGGTTATTGAAAATCATGCAGGAAATTTTGAGCATGTAAAACAATTTCTACTTGTTGCCGGAGAGATTGGCAGTATTTTTAAAAAAGGAGCTACAATTTCTGCCGCCATGGGTGGATGCCAAGCTGAAATTGGCGTATCATCGGCAATGGCAGCGGGCGCTCTTACAGAACTATTGGGCGGTACACCAGAACAAGTACTTATGGCAGCAGAAATTGCCATGGAACATCACTTAGGGCTTACCTGTGATCCTATTGGCGGATTAGTTCAGATACCCTGTATTGAAAGAAATTCTATGGGTGCCATAAAAGCAATAAACGCCGCAGAATTAGCTTTAGGTTCAGACCCTTCCGCAGCGAAAGTACCTCTAGATAAGGTGGTGCAAACCATGTGGGAAACCGCAAAAGATATGAGCTCTAAATACAAAGAAACTTCTGAAGGCGGATTAGCCGTTGGTGTTTTTCTAAGTGATTGCTAAATACACTTTATCTTATAACCTTATATATTATAGTCATTTATAAAATCGCCTTTTTAATAAACTATAGTTTCGCTAAATTTAATTTATGAAAAACTTGATTTCTGAAAGGGTAGCCGATTTTATTAAAAATTACCCCCCTTTTAATGTTCTAGATGGTAAATCTTTATTTCAGTTAGCAGAGCAAGTCCTTATAGTTTATAAGGAAAAGAACAGTATTATATTTTCGGTAGATGAAAGTCAGCATTCTCACTTCTACTTAGTACATAAAGGAGCTGTAACATTAAACAATCCTGCCACTTCTAACATTCTCGATTTTTGTGACGAGGGAGATATTTTTGGTCTACGCCCCTTATTTGCCAATGAAAACTACAAGTTAGAAGCTAGAGCCCATGAAGAATCTATTCTGTACGGTATACCTATAGATATTTTTAGACCTATTGCTAAGCAGAACGAAGAAGTAACTGTTTTTCTAATGGAGAGTTTTGCTTCAAACACTCGTAACCCATATGCTAAAAATCAAAAAGGACAACTCTATGAAAGCGAAGGTGAAGAGACTGCTAGTAGCGAGGTAATAATCCCAGATTTACAATTAGCCAGCTATTCAAAAAAACTAGTGACATGTTCTACGAGAACAACCATACAGAAGGCTGCTGAAATAATGACCAAGAGACAAATTGGGTCTATTTTAGTAATCAGAAAATATTTACCAGTAGGTATTATAACAGATAAAGATTTTAGGAACAAAGTAATATCTGGTAAGCAACCAATTACTGCCACGGTTAAATCTATAATGACTACGCCTGTAATTACCTATCCAAAGAATCTAACAATTACGCAGGCACAAATGGCAATGATGAAAAGTAACATTAGTCATTTGGTCATTACGGAAGATGGGACGCCTAATTCTGCTGCCTTAGGTATTTTATCCAAGCATGATGTTATGGTTTCATTGGGTGACAACCCAGCCGTATTGGTAAAAGCTATTAAACGTACTTCAAAAATTAAAAAAATAAAGCAGCTCAGAAAAAGTGTCATGGTACTTTTAACGGGGTATTTGGAACAAAATATTCCTTTGGGATTAATTGCTAAAATTATCTCTGAACTGAACGACACTTGTATTAAGCAAGTTGTTGAAATCTCCATCGCAAAAATGGACTCTCCGCCACCTGCAAAGTTTGCATGGTTAGCATTAGGTAGCCAAGGTAGAAGTGAGCAACTTTTGCACACAGATCAAGATAATGCACTAGTTTTTGAAGATGTTCCCGAAGAAGATTTACCCAAGACCACTACTTACTTTTTAGACCTTGCAAAGCACATAACTAAAGGACTAAATACAATAGGATACGAATATTGCCCGGCAGATATGATGGCTTCCAATCCAAAATGGTGCTTGAGCTTACAAGAATGGAAAAACAAATTATCGTATTGGATTAGTAACCCAGGACCTAATGAGGTATTAATGTCTTCCATCTTTTTTGATTATAGTCTGGCATATGGTGAACGTAGCTTATTGGACAACATGTCTGAACATATATTTAGAACCGTTGAAAAATACCCTATTTTCTTAGTGCATTTGGCAAACGGGGCATTACAAAGTCCGTCACCAACAGGATTTTTTAGACAATTTGTTGTGGAGCAAGATGGACAACACAAAGATTCTTTTGACTTAAAAAGTAGAGCACTAAGACCGTTAATTGATGCTGCTAGAGTTTTGATACTATCGCATTCCGTTAAGGCTATCAGTAATACTTGGGAAAGATATGAGAAGCTTGCGGAAATTGAACCCAATAATCAAGAGTTATATTTGGCTTGTTCTTATGCCACTAAAGCTTTATTAAAATTTAGAACACGTCAAGGGCTAGCCAATCATGATTCAGGAAGGTTTATTCAACTAGATCAATTGACAAAACAAGAAAAAATGAAATTAAAGCGAACGTTCAAAGCTATTAAGGAAATTCAAGAATTAATTACACTTCGCTTTAAGGTTACTAATATTTTAGGGTAATGGGACTATTTAAAAAAGCACCTAAGAATTTACCGGAATATTGGTTGAAATATGAGACCCTTTTTAAGGACTCGCAGAGCAAAAACATCGATGATTTAATTTTTGTTGTTCTTGATACAGAAACAACAGGTTTTAGTTTTGAGGATGATAGAGTACTATCTATTGGAGCTGTAAAAATCAAAAAAGAGACTATTTCCGTACAGGAGGTTTTTGATATTTATTTAGAACAAGAAAAGTTTAATAAAGACACCGTGCATGTACACGGTCTATTAAAAAACGGTCAGCGAGAATGCATCAGTGAAATTTTAGCCTTAGAAAAATTTTTAGATTATGTTGGAAATGCCATCATAGTTGCCCACCATGCGGGGTTTGATATGGGAATGCTCAATACCGCACTCATAAGACATGGATTGCCTAAATTAAAAAACACTGTATTAGACACAAGTGTTATCTATAAAAAAACGCTGATAAAATCTTATTTAGTACAACCTAAACCTAGCTATACTTTAGATGAATTGGCGGAGAAGTTTTCCATCTCTAAAAAAGATAGGCACACAGCTTTGGGAGATGCCTATATTACTGCAGTAGCATTCTTAAAAATTATATCAAGATTAAAGGAGAAGAAAAACTTCTCCCTTAAATCTTTAATTAGGTAAGTTCTTAAAGGCTTTCCAGGTAATTTAAAACGTTTCTATTGATACGGTCATTTATATGGGTAGTATCCGCTTTTACAAAAGGTTCGCCTGTAATGTGTTCATATAGCTCAATGTATCGCTCAGAAACAGATTCAATATACTCATCAGTCATATGAGGTACGGTCTGTCCTTCTAATCCTTGAAAATCATTTGCGATTAACCATTGCCTTACAAACTCTTTAGAAAGTTGTTTTTGTGGTTCATTGGCATCCTGCCTTTCTTGATATCCTTCAGAATAAAAATATCTAGAGGAATCAGGAGTATGTATTTCGTCTATCAATACAATTTTACCGTCTTTCGTTTTTCCGAATTCATATTTTGTATCAACTAAAATCAATCCTCTTTTTGCAGCTATTTCTGTACCTCTTTCAAATAGTGCGTAAGTATATTTTTCAAGAATAGCATAATCTTCAGCAGATACAATGCCTTTGCTTAAAATGTCTTCTTTAGAAATATCCTCATCATGATCTCCCATTTCTGCTTTAGTTGCTGGAGTAATAATTGGAGTCGGAAATTTATCATTTTCCTTCATTCCCTCGGGCATAGCAACTCCGCAAAGCATTCTTTTCCCAGCTTTATATTCCCTAGCCGCGTGACCAGACATATAACCACGTATAACCATTTCAATTTTAAAAGGTTCACAAGCAATCCCTACAGCCACATTTGGATCGGGAGTGGCAGTTAACCAATTAGGAACAATGTCTTCTGTAGAAGCCATCATTTGCGTTGCAATCTGATTTAGAATTTGACCTTTATAAGGAATTCCTTTTGGCATTACTACATCAAAAGCAGATAACCTATCTGTAGCCACCATCACCAACATATCGTTCTCAAGTGTATATACAGACCTTACTTTGCCTTTGTAGACATTCTTTTGACCTGGGAAATTGAATTCGGTTTCGTAAATAGTATTGTTAGACATGTATTTTATTAATTGTGGTGTTCAATAGTTTTATAAGCTTCAATTACTTTCTTAACAAGCTTATGGCGAATTACATCTTTATCATCAAGGTAGATTACTTCTATACCTTCAACATTCTGCAAAATCAACAAAGCCTCCTTTAATCCTGATACTGTTCTTCTAGGTAAATCGATCTGACCAGGGTCACCGGTTATTAAAAATCTAGCATTTCTTCCCATTCTGGTAAGAAACATTTTCATTTGTGCGTGGGTCGTATTCTGTGCCTCATCTAAAATAACAAAGGCATTATCTAACGTTCTACCGCGCATAAATGCCATAGGGGCAATTTGTATAGTTCCGTTCTCAATGTAATGTACCAACTTCTCAGCGGGTATCATATCCCTTAACGCATCATAAAGAGGTTGCATATAAGGATCAAGCTTCTCCTTTAAATCACCTGGTAAAAACCCTAAATTCTCACCAGCTTCAACAGCAGGTCTTGTTAATATAATTTTCTTTACTTGCTTCTCTTTCAATGCTTTTACAGCAAGAGCTACACCTGTATAGGTTTTACCTGTACCAGCCGGTCCTATGGCAAAAACCATATCGTTCTTTTTAGAAGCATCAACCAAACGTCTTTGGTTTGCAGTTTGGGCTTTAATTAACCTACCACTTACACCATGTACTAAAGTTTCGCCGCTGTTATTCGATGATTTAGATTCATCTTCTTCAGAACTTGTCAAAATCCTTTCAATGCTGTTTTCGTCCAGCTTATTAAATTTTATGTAATGTTGGGTAAGCATATCGAATCGTTTTTCAAACTCTTCTAAAAGCTCTTCATCTCCAAAAACTTTGATTTTATTGCCACGTGCAACAATTTTTAGTTTTGGAAAATACTTTTTCAATAAATCAATATGTTCATTTTGCTGCCCAAAAAACTCTCTCGGGCTAATTTCGGTAAGTTCTAGAATTATCTCGTTCAAACAGTCAGTTTTATAATGATTTATAGTTAGCGAAGATTAATTTCTAATCGCTGTTTTTTTGTTTAATTTTGTATATCAAATTTAAGCAAATTTTAAGTTTGACTAACCAAAAACATATCAACATTGCTGTATGGCAATCATCACCCTAACAACAGATTTCGGATTAAAAGATCACTTTGTTGCCGTATTAAAAGGTTCCATATATAGTGAATTGCCCGATGCTAAGATTGTTGATATTTCGCATGACATCATGCCCTTCAACATTCAAGAGTGCGCATATATTCTTTCTAATTCTTATAAAAGCTTCCCAAAAGGAACTATACATATTGTAGGCGTAGATTCTGAAGAAACGCCCGACAATAAGCATGTAGTAGCTCTAGTTAACGGCCATTATTTTATTAGTGCAAACACTGGTGTCATTGGGCTTATCACCTCAGAAATGACTCCTGATAAAGTAGTGGAAATTAACTTACCAGACTCCATCGCAAACTCATTTCCTGTCTTAAATGTGTTCATTCAAGTTGCATGTCATATTGCGCGTGGCGGCACCTTAGAAATTGTTGGTAAGCCATTCACAGCATTGAATAATTTGAGAGAATTTGCACCTAGAATTGCAGAAGATGGTAAAAAGATTATTGGTAGTGTTATCTATATTGATAACTATGGTAATGTCATTACTAATATTCGTAAAAACCTGTTTGATGCTTACCGTAAAGACCGAAATTATACACTATTAGTTCGCAATCACAAGATTACGACCATTCATAAAGCATATAACGAATTTATAGATTATAGTTTAGAAAAAAACCAACGTAAAAGTGCAGGTGATCTTTTAGCCATATTCAATTCTTCTGACTATATTGAGCTGGCTATTTATAAAAGTAATCTGACTACCGTAGGTGGTGCATCTACCCTATTAGGATTAGATTATAGAGACACCATTATGGTCGATTTTGAATAAATTAAAAAAGTATATTATTCAGTTTATAAATTGAATCTATAGTTTGGCAAAAGAAAACAAAAGTTAATAACTATTTTTAAGAACTAATATTGATGGGGTTTAACTAGTAAAACCTAGTATTACACATCACCTTTAGCACATAGAAACTGTTAATAAGTTTGTTTCCTTAAAAAGACCAATTAAAATATCTTTGTTGGTAACTAAAACTGCCAACGATTAGGAGTTTAAACCTATTGTTCTTGATTAATTTAAGAATAATATCAATAAAATCAAAAGAATGAAATTTATAGTTTCAAGTACCTATTTGCTAAAACAACTTCAAATTTTAGGAGGTGTTATCAATAACAGTAATACGTTACCAATTTTAGATAATTTCCTATTCGATTTGCAAAAGGATAAACTAACAGTATCTGCCTCTGACTTGGAAACAACCATGAGTTCGGTTATTAAAGTTGATTCTGACAACGAAGGTACCATAGCTGTACCGGCAAGATTGCTTTTAGAAACTTTGAAAACTTTTCCTGAGCAACCACTTACATTTGTTGTTGAGGATAACAATACAGTAGAGATTAGTTCTAACCATGGTAAATATGCACTTGCGTATGCAGATGGTGCAGAATTTCCAAAAGCGGTTGATTTATCTAATCCAAGTTCCACAACATTACTTGGAGATATTTTAGCCACTGCTATCAACAAAACAATTTTTGCTGCTGGTAACGATGATTTGAGACCCGTAATGAGCGGAGTCTTTTTTCAATTTTCTCCAGAGAACTTAACGTTTGTTGCTACAGATGCACATAAATTGGTAAAATACCAACGTACAGATGTTAGGGCTTCTCAAGTAGCGGAATTCATTATGCCCAAAAAACCTTTGACATTATTAAAAGGGATATTGGCAGGTAGTGAGTCTGATGTACTTATAGAATACAACGAGAGCAATGCTAAATTCAGCTTTGAAGAAACTGAATTAATTTGTAGACTAATTGATGGCAAGTATCCTAATTATGAAGCAGTAATACCAAAAGAGAATCCTAATAAGCTTACAATAGCTAGAAATCAGTTTTTAAGTTCAGTTAGAAGGGTTTCTATTTTCTCTAACAAGACAACACATCAAATACGTTTAAAAATAGCGGGTGCTGAATTGAACATTTCTGCAGAAGATATAGATTACTCAAACAAGGCAGAAGAACGTTTAACTTGTTCATACCAAGGTGATGATATGCAAATAGGTTTCAACTCAAGATTCTTGACAGAAATGTTGAACAATTTGGGTTCTGATGAAGTTTCATTAGAAATGAGCTTACCAAACCGCGCAGGTATCCTTACTCCTACAGATGGTTTAGATGAGGGCGAATATGTTACAATGTTGGTAATGCCTGTTATGCTTAACAGCTAACATAAACCAGATAAAACTAAAAAGGGTCAGTTACTTAACTGACCCTTTTTTTATTACTATATTTTTCTATGAGATAAAACGTATAGTTCCAAAATAACTTGGAGATTCTCCATTGCTGGCTTTTATGGCATTTACTGCGGGCATTACTATGGATAACACACCTGCAAATATTAATAATAAAATACCGAGTCCGAATAACAAAATACCAGGTATACCTATTATCAGGTATAAGATTAAAGTAAGCTGAAAGTTAATGACAGATTTACCATGTTCTTCCATACCTATAACCGAATCTTTAGTTGTTAACCAAATTACCAGCGGTACAACCAGTCCGCCAAATCCTGTTATAAAGTCTAAATATTGAGATAAATGTGTAATGACCAAAAGATTTCGATCTTCACGAATTACTACTGCGTTTTTATTTACTAGTTCCATTTTTGATTGATTTTAGATGAATACTATAAATATGACGCAGAAGTCCTTTAAATGTTACACATTAAAGCAGTTATAATTTTCTGTTCAATTTATTTAACTTCTCCTGCTCTTTCATAACCTTCATTTGACTTTTAGCAACTTTATCCTCAATCTTCTGTATATCTACTGGAGAAAGGGTTCCTTTTAATTTCCCTTTTTCAAGTTGATTTTTTAATTTATCAATTTGTTTTTCCTCCTTAGAAATAGATTTTTCTTTTGAGTTGATTTGTTTCTTCAGCTTTTCTTCTTTCTTTTTCTCGGCAGCTTCCTTCTTTTCTTTTTTAGCTTCAGCTTCAGCTTTTTCAACCTGTTTCCTTACCTGCTCCATTTCCTTTTCTTGCTCAATGGTAACCTCAGTTGAAGTTTCTTGAGTATCACTTTGAGCAATACCAAATGAGCAAACAAACATAAACACTACCAACAATACTATTTTTTTCATTTTTTGATTACATTTTATAACATGCGAAATTACTATATAATTGAATACTGAAAACAAAATGCATTTAAATTAAGAAAACTACAACAGTTAATAATTGATTATTTTTGCACGATGAATCAAACTGATACCATAATAGCTTTAGCAACTCCAGCAGGCGCTGGAGCCATTGCAATTATTAGACTCTCTGGACCAGAGGCTATTTCCATAGCTTCTAACCATTTTGAGTCAGTCTCTGGTAAAGTTCTTAAAAATCAAAAAAGCCATACTATTCATTTAGGATATATTAAGGATGGAAAAAATGTACTAGATCAAGCATTAATATCAATTTTTAAAGATCCGCATTCGTATACTGGAGAAAACGTGATTGAAATATCTTGCCACGGCTCTCCATATATTCAACAACAAATCATTCAATTATTTTTAAGGAATGGATGTAGAACAGCCGATGCAGGAGAATTTACATTAAGAGCATTTCTAAATGGAAAAATGGATCTTAGTCAAGCCGAAGCTGTAGCCGATTTAATCTCTAGTGATAATGCCGCTAGCCACCAAATTGCAGTACAACAAATGCGTGGCGGGTTTAGTAATGAAATAAAACAATTACGTACCGAACTATTAAACTTTGCTTCTTTAATTGAACTGGAACTCGATTTTTCTGAAGAAGATGTAGAATTTGCCGATCGCACCCAATTCAAAGAACTCTTAACACGAATTCAAAAAGTATTACAGAGCTTAATTGACTCGTTTGCCGTTGGTAATGTAATTAAAAATGGAATACCTGTAGCTATTGTAGGCGAACCCAACGTTGGAAAATCAACGCTACTAAATGCGTTTTTAAATGAGGAGCGTGCATTGGTTTCAGATATTGCAGGCACAACCCGTGACACTATTGAAGATGAGATTTCTATTGGCGGAATTGGTTTCAGGTTTATAGACACAGCCGGTATTCGTGAAACAAAGGATGTCGTTGAAGGAATGGGTATAAAACGAACTTTTGAGAAAATTGAACAGGCTCAAGTAGTCCTTCTGCTAGTTGATGGCTCAAAGCTTCTAAACGATGATCAGAAACTTAAGAACATTGTAATAGATTATGAAAAAATAAAGAATCAAAATCCTCAGAAACCTTTAGTTCTTTTGGTAAATAAATCAGATACGCTTTCAGAATTAGATAAAGATAAGATAGGAAAGCACTTAGATAGCGTTAAATACCTTTCTGCAAAAACAGGGGAAGGAGTAGAAGAATTACAAAATAGCCTTTTAGAATTTGTTAATACAGGCGCACTTCGTAACAACGAAACTATTGTCACAAATACTAGACATTATGATTCATTACTTAAATCACTTGAAGAAATAGAAAAAGTGCAATTTGGTATGAAAGAAAATATTTCTAGTGACTTAATGGCTATTGATGTTAAGGAAGCGCTTTACCATTTAGGAGAAATCACAGGACAAGTAACCAATGATGAGTTGCTAGGGAATATTTTTGCTAATTTTTGTATCGGGAAGTAAAACTAAGCAACAAAATATCAGCCGTGTATGGTTTCATCTTTTCCGTAATTCTTAATTACTTCTGCTTCAAATTCTACTAATTCTTTCCAGCGTTTATCCACATCAACATCTTTACCATATTTACGGGCAAAACCAATAAATGTGGTGTAATGACCTGCTTCGCTAATCATTAAATCCTTATAAAACTTAGATAATTCTGGATCTTGAATTTCCTCTGAAAGTAATTTAAAACGTTCACAACTTCTTGCTTCTATCATAGCAGAAAATAAAAGTCTATCTACCATAGATTGTAACCTATTACCACCTTTGTTCATAAACTTATAAAGTTCGTTTACATAACTGTCCTTTCGCTCTCTACCTAGTGTGAACCCACGCTCTTTAATAATTTCATGAACCATTTGAAAGTGAACCAATTCTTCTTGAGCTAGAAGAAGCAAATCTGTCACTAAATCCGGGTATTCAGAATTTAGAGTAATAATAGTAATAGCATTAGTAGCTGCCTTTTGTTCACACCATGCATGATCAGTTAGTATCTCTTCTATGTTCTTTTCAACGATATTCACCCATCTTGGGTCTGTGGCAAGTTTTAAATGAAGCATGACTATTTATTTTACCGTAAAAATAGGTGTATATCTATCATAATAGCTTGAATTTTATAAATAAGCATAATTCACAATCATCTAAGGCATTAAGCCATAAGGACATAAGTTTTATGGTGTTGCAAATAGATTCGTTGAAAAACACCAAACAATTATGATAAGAAAATTTAGTTATATCTCTATATAATCAAAGACGAATAGTTAATTTCGTACAGAGCTATCCTATAAACGCTAATTTCTATGCAATTTCAGGCACTTTTTTTTGTGCTTGTAAATAACAAAAATCTAATTCTTACTTATGTTTAATTTTTTCTCCAAGAAACATTTTTTAATAGATCATTTAGAAGGTTTTATAGATGTTCATAACCATTTATTACCAGGTATAGATGATGGTGCAAAGACTGTTGAAGATTCCATTGAACTGATTAAAGGTTTTAATGAATTTGGAGTGACAGATTTTATTTGTACCCCTCATATTATGGAGAATTATTATCCCAATACACCATTAACTATCAATAGCTCCCTATCAATACTTAAGAATGCTCTCAATATGAATAATTTAGAGCACGTAAATGTTGATATAGCAGCAGAACATATGATTGATTCTGGCTTTGCAAAACTACTTGACGAGAAAAATATAATGCCTTTAACCAAAAGCTACCTTCTAATTGAGATGTCGTATTTACAGGCTTCTATTAATTTTGATAGTGCAGTTCAAAAAATTAAGAGTTCCGGGTTGTTTCCAATCTTCGCGCATCCAGAACGGTATGCGTATTTACATAAAAATCTTAGAAATTATACGCAATATAAAGATGAAGGATTATTATTTCAATTGAATATATTGTCTTTAAGTGATTATTACGGAAAAGAAGTAAATAAGACAGCCCTGTGGTTACTTAAAAATAATTTAATAGATTTTATGGCGAGCGACGTTCACAAAATCTCTCAACTAAATTATTTAAAAAAAATAAGCATCAATGAAAAAACACTGATGCTTATAAAACCTGTAATAGAAAAAACTATTTATAATTTTAAATAAGGTAGATTAAAATTTCCACCATTTTTTACTTGTCTTACTATAACCGTAACCATATTTACCGCCATAGCCCAATTCGTCTAAAGTTACATCATTTACTACAAAAGATATTCCTTTCAACTTACCTTCATCACGAAGACTTAATGGAAACTTAACAGCAGTTTCATCCGTAACCCCTGCTCTAGTTACGTAAATAATATGATCTGCATAAGGTGCTATCATTAGGGTATCACTTACAACCATCATTGGCGCTGTATCTACAATTACATAATCATACATTTCAGACACTTCCTTCAATAAATCATTCACTTTAGTACTCAATAATAGCTCCGCAGGATTTGGCGGGATTTTACCTGAATATATAACATCAATAGTATTATGATGTACCAACATTGGTCTAATAATATCTTTAACTTGAATAGTATCGTCTAGTAAAAATTCCGTTAAACCTGCATCCTTATTTCTAGAAGGAGTTTTAAGTTTATCGACCGCATCTCCAGAAAAGAAAGAATATAATTTAGGATTTCTAATATCTGCACCTACTAAAAGAACTTTTTTATCAGTACTTGCTAATATCATTGATAAATTAGAAGAAACAAACGTTTTTCCTTCACCAGGTGTACTAGAGGTAACATATATTATATTGTTCTTATTTCTATCGTTAGCGTGTTTAGTTTTAATTAAAAAATCTAAATTAGCCCTTATAATACGTAAAGCTTCTGCTAAAACCGATCGATCATCATTAATAATAATCTTACTATCCTTTTTCGACAGTCTAGGTAATTCACCTAATACTGGTACTTCATTTGTAAATTTCTCTAAACTATGTTTGTTATGAATTTTAGTATCCAATAAATCTTTAGCGTAAATGAATCCAAAAGGTACTAATAGTCCTAATATCAGCGATGATAAATAAACCAACCCATTTTTAGGTTTAACTGGTTCTTGTTGCACAAGATGAGCACTATCTATAACCTTGGATTTAGGTGAACTTGAAGCCATGGCAATCTGAGACTCTTCACGCTTTTGAAGAAGATAAAGAAATAATGACTCCGTAGTCTGCTGTTGTCTTTCAATATCTCTAAGCTGTCTTGAATTACTGGGGGCAGAGTAGATTTTTGAATTTATACGAGATAATTGTCCGCTCAAATTATTCACTTGCATTCCTAAATTCCTCTCCATACCGGACAAACTGCTCTTAATATTACCTTTTAAACCAGCTAATTGTTCATCTAGATTAACAATAATAGGATTTTGTTCATCTGCACTTTTCAATAAACGCTTACGTTCTAAAGCAAGTTCATTATATTTAGCTGTAGTATTTGCAATACTAGGGTCAGAAAGACCAACGTTTGAAGGAATAACATCAAATCCATTCTCATCAGAAAGAATCTGGTTCATTCCGTTAGCTATATTTAATTGTGTTTTAGCATTCTCCAGTTCTTGCCTATTGGCTGCACTTAAATTTAGAGCAATATTAGATTCATTGGCAATATCAGTAACCCCTTTTGAAGTTTTAAAATCTTGTGCATCTTGATCCACCGAAGTCAAATCACCTGAAATTTCTTTAATTCTATCGTCAATAAAATTCGAAGTCCTATCAGCTATTATTTTTTTATCAAGAATCCCATTTTCATTATATTCATTAATCAAACCATTTAGAATATCTATACTCTTTTGAGGTATTGGATCCGTTAATTCGATATTAATTATATTAGATTTTTCACCTATAGCACTTATCAACGTATTAAGTTGATAAGCTTCTGCCACAGTAAAAATTGGCATAATTTCAATGAATATTCTCTTTCCTGAAAATTGTTTAAGAAATTCAGTATTTGGAGTTAGTACTATATCCCCAATTGGTGTTTCAATATTCTTACCATAAGAATAAATTTTAACAGGTCCATCTTCCAAAAGATTAAATCCAAAATTATTAGAATCTTGAATATCAACATAAAATGTCAATTGAGAATTATTGATAATAGAATCATTAGCAATAAAATTTATGTTAAAAGGTCTTTTTCTATATACCTCAGATGTTTTTACATTACCGAGTACATTATATCTAATATTTAATTTTAAATCTTTAACAACTTCAATAAAATTTGACCTTGAGTTTAATATTTCAATTTCGTCTTCAACTTTATTCGTTCCACCCACACCCAAAATATCTAAATCGCTAAAAGCAGCTAATTCTGACGAGGCATTTTTTTCTTCAATAATATGAATTTTAGCTTGCCCTGCATATTGAGGAGTAGCATACCTTAAATAAATTGTGGCCAACAAAATGGCTATTATTGCACCCACTACAAACCATTTCCATTTTTTTGTATAAACCTTAAGTGTTTCACTTAAGGTTTGATTTGTATTTACAGTTTCACTCATGAAAATATATTATTATATTGATATAATTTATAACTACTTAATTTCTAGTTAAAATTAAAACGGAAGAAGTGATTAAAACAGAAGCTATAGATACCAAAATGGTAGCTCTATTATCCAATGATGAAGCAGTAATCGCTGATTTATTAGGTTCCACATATACTACATCATTTTGTGTCAAATAATATACTGGAGAGTCAAGAGCTTCTTTACTTGTCAAATTAATGCGATGATAAACCTTAGTACCATCAAAATCACGAATTACTAAAACATTATCTCTTTTACCCTTTATAGTTAAATCATTTGCCAAGCCTAAAGCTTCAAGAATAGTTATTTGTTCACCAATAACAGGATAAGTTCCCGGAGATTTTACTTCTCCTAATATTGTAACAGTAAAATTCTTTAAACGAATATTTATAATTGGATCCTTCAAATAGTTACTTAATTTTTCCTTTAATAATTCTTTAGTCTTTTCTGCTGTTAAACCAGCAATTTTCACTTGACCAACAACCGGAAAATCTATATTCCCACTTTTATCTATAATGTAATCTAATTGTTCTGCTCTTAAACTACTTTCATCCATACCTTTAACTAAATTAAATGGCATACTCGCTTGGGGATCCAAAGTAGATACATTTATAGAAACAACATCATCTACCTTGAATGTCTGAGAATGATTATTCTCACCAACATTTGTTTCATAATCTCCAACACCTTGAAAATACACAACATCTTTATGAGAAGCACACGAGTGCAATAAAAATATTGTACTCAAAAAAAGAAATGTTTTTGATTTAATTACAGATAAACGATTCATTTAATTTTAATTTTAGATTGATTTTAAGATTTTACTATTTTAAGCTTTTGTTCCGAGTCTTTCTTTGACTCTTCTTTATCAAAGTCACACAAATCAGAATTTTTCGATATATATTCAGGTACAATCTCCTTCATCAATTTTACTGTATTACCGCTGAAAAACATATTGGTAATACACAATTCATCAATTTTTGACCTTACTTTAGCATATTCTACCTCTCGAACCTTGCTAATCTTTATCTTTTGATGATATGTAGGCAAGGTATTTTCTCAATTTGCCAAAAGTTCTTCATATAGCTTTTCACCCGGTCGCAAACCTGTAATCTTAATATCAATATCTTCTGGATAACGTAAACCGGATAATTTAATCATGTTTTTAGCCAAATCAAATATCTTAACCGATTCACCCATATCAAAAATAAAAATCTCACCTCCTTCTCCCATTGCCCCTGCCTCTAAAACTAGCTGTGAAGCTTCTGGTATGGTCATGAAATATCTCGTTATATCTTTATGTGTCAAAGTTAAAGGTCCACCTTTCTCTATTTGTTTTCTAAATAGTGGAATAACTGAACCGTTAGAACCTAAAACATTTCCAAATCTGGTAGTAATAAATTTGGTTTTATTTTCCTTTTGCATACAACTAATATAAATTTCTGCAATTCTCTTAGTTGCTCCCATTACATTAGTTGGGTTTACAGCTTTATCCGTAGAAACAAAAACAAATTTTTCTACTCCATGTAAAACAGATAAATCTGCAACATTTTTAGTTCCTCCAATATTAATTTTTATGGCTTCATAAGAATTGTATTCCATCAATGGAACATGTTTATATGCCGCAGCATGAAAAACAATATTTGGCCTATGTTCTCCAAAAAGAGCATTCATCCTATTTTTATCTCGAATATCTGTGACAATCGGTATAAAATTATGAAAACCATTTTGTTTTAATTCTTGTTGTAAATCATATAATGCTGATTCAGCGGAATCAATAATAATCAACGATTTATAACCATAATTACAAATCTGTCGAACAATTTCACTACCTATAGACCCTGCTCCACCTGTTACCATTATAGTTTTATTCATCAACTCCATTGCAATTTTACTATTCTTAATAGTAATTGGAGCTCGATCTAATAAATCTTCAATTTGAACTTGCTTTATTTGAGAAACTTTCAACTCTCCGTTAATCCAATCTTCAATAGGTGGAACAATTTTAACAACAATAGGTAAATCAACTAAGCCTTCCACTGTTTTTCTCAATTTGACTGAATCAATATTTTGTATTGAAAAAATAATTTCAGAAATATTATTCTTAACTATAAAAGCCTCAGTTAACGTTCTTCTAGCAAATACAGGTACTCCATTAATATTCTTACCGATTTTTTTGGCATCTCTATCAATATATCCAATAACTTTATAACGACTTTTACTGTTATTTTCAATCGCACCATGTGTTAACACTCCAGAATCTCCAGCACCATAAATCAAGATATTCTTAGTCACTTTTATAGTGCTATTCATTTTGTTATAAAATGATTTAAAAACAAAACGAGAAGCGGCAAGACCTATAAAAGCAATTAAACTATTTATAATAATAATAGATAGCGGTATTGTAAACTGACTTAAAATATCCATCTGCCTATTAATCATTACAATAAAAATGACCAATATACTAAAGAAACATACTGCGTTAAAAATATTATATACATCTCTAACCCCTGTATGCCGAACAACTCCCTTATAAGACCCTACAATTAAGAAAGCCATTAATGCTGCTACAGCTACCAAAGGTATTTGAACCAAAAAATTATGAACATCAAAATTTAAGGTTAAATTAAATCGAATAAAATAAGATAATATAAAAGCGAAAACTACCGTTAGTAGGTCAATGCATAACACAAGCCATTTAGAGGCATAACGTTGCGCATTATAATTTAGATATTTTTGTATCATGATAAAACGTTTTTGATAGTTGTTACAACTCGTTCTAATTCTTCATTTAACAAATTAGAACCGCTAGGCAAACAGAGACCTCTCTCGAACAATGATGCTGAGGTACCATCTACAAACTGCTTTGAAGTTTTAAAAATCGGCTGTAAGTGTAGTGGCTTCCATAATGGTCTAGACTCAACATTAACTTCAAGAAGAGCTAACCTGAGTTTTTCTCTTATTTCATAAGATGGTGTTAAGATACAACTTAACCATCTATTTGAAAAATACCCTTCAGGCTCAGAAAGAAATTTAATTTCTTTAAATTGATCCAAAGACTCCATATAAAACTGATGATTGGCTCTACGGGCATTTACTCGGTTTTTTAAAACCTCCATTTGCCCACGACCTATACCGGCCAATACATTACTCATCCTATAATTATAGCCTATATTAGAGTGTTGATAATGGGGTGCATCATCTCTTGCTTGTGTAGCTAAAAATATAGCCCTTTCGATATAATTCTTATTTTTAGAGACTAAGGCTCCACCACCGGAAGTAGTTATTATTTTATTTCCATTAAAAGACAAAACTCCAATATCGCCAAAAGTTCCGCATGCATTGTTGTTAAAATAGCTACCAAGGGCTTCTGCACTATCTTCTAAAATAGGTATTTCAAATTCATCCGCTAATGCTCTAATTTCAGCAACTTTATAAGGCATTCCATATAAATGGACAGCAATAATTGCCTTTGGCTTTTTACCTTCTTTGATTCCGCTTTCAATAGCCTTTCTTAAAAGTTTTGGAGATATATTCCATGTATCGGTTTCACTATCTACAAATACTGGTTCAGCACCTAAATAAGAAATCGGATTGGCAGAAGCAGAAAATGTAAAACTTTGACAAATGACATCATCACCCTTTCCTACACCTAATAACTCAAGGCCTAAATGTATGGCTGCAGTCCCCGAACTTAAAGCGGCAACATGAACAGCGTTGCCTAACTCATCTTTAATTGCCTTTTCAAAAGCATTAACATTCGGTCCTAATGGAGCAATCCAATTAGTATCAAAGGCATCATTAACATAATTTTGCTCTGTTCCTCCCATATGCGGAGAAGAAAGCCATACTTTGGTTAGGTTTGAAACGGTTTTCAATAGTTGTCAATTTAGGATTACAAATATAAGGCTCAAAATTAACTATAGATTTAATCAAAACAGTGAATTAACATTATATTTCGTTTAATATGTGTAAATTATCGGTTAAAGGAAATACTATCTACCATTTACCGTCTTCTCAGACTTTTAAACCCAGTAAATAACGACTTCATCTAAAATATATTTTCTAATCGAACGTTATTTTTTAATCTTTGCTTTTTTAAATCCTATTTAAATAAAATGAAAAAAATTACAAAAATTTGCTGTATTGGTGCTGGTTACGTAGGTGGCCCAACAATGTCGGTTATTGCAAAACAATGTCCAGAAATACAAGTAACAGTAGTAGACATTAATCAAGATCGTATCGATCAATGGAATACTGTTAATTTAGATGAACTCCCTATATATGAACCAGGTTTAAAAGAAATTGTTGGTGAAACACGAGGAAAGAATTTATTCTTCTCTACCGAAGTAGATAAAGCCATCGATGAAGCTCAAATGATATTTATTTCTGTAAACACCCCTACTAAAACATATGGAAAAGGTAAAGGGCAAGCTGCAGATTTAAAATTTATAGAACTTTGTGCCCGCAACATTGCCAAAGTTGCTAAAGATGATAAGATAGTAGTTGAAAAATCTACACTTCCGGTAAGAACAGCCCAGGCAATTCAAAATATTTTGGATAATACTGGCAACTCTGTTAAGTTTGAAATTTTATCAAACCCAGAGTTTTTAGCTGAAGGTACTGCCATTGAAGATTTAATTCATGCAGACCGTGTATTAATTGGTGGAAATGACACGCCTAGTGGACAAGCAGCCAAAGACGCATTAAGTGCTGTTTATGAGCATTGGCTACCAAAAGAACGTATTTTACAGACGAATGTTTGGTCTTCAGAATTATCAAAATTAGTTGCTAATGCTTTTTTAGCGCAACGTGTTTCGTCTATCAATACCATATCGGCTCTCTGCGAAAAAACAGATGCCAATATTCAAGAAATTTCTAGAGCCATTGGTTTTGATAGTAGAATAGGATCAAAATTTTTAAATGCATCCGTTGGTTTTGGTGGGTCTTGTTTTCAAAAAGACATATTAAACTTAGTATATATTGCACGGTCATACGGTTTAAATGAAGTAGCCGATTATTGGGAGCAGGTAATTATAGCTAATGATTATCAAAAAAGTCGCTTTGCTGAAAATATTATAACTAATCTTTATAATACCATTTCAGGTAAAAAAATTGTTATGTATGGTTGGGCGTTTAAAAAAGACACGAATGACACCCGAGAATCTGCCGCTATTGCAGTTGCCGATGCTTTGTTAGAAGAACGTGCTGAAATAATAGTATATGACCCTAAGGTATCAGAAGAACGCATTTATGCCGATTTAGACTACCTAAATACAAGATCACCAGAAGAGAATAGAAGATTATTAAAGGTGACAAAAGAACCTATTGAAGTTACGAAAGATGCGCATGCAATTGCAATTTTAACCGAATGGGATGAATTTAAAACCTATGACTGGGAAACAATTTATAAGCAAATGCTTAAACCTGCTTTTGTGTTTGACGGTAGACGTTTATTAGAAACTGACACTATGAAAGGTATTGGCTTTAATTACTACAAAATAGGGCAATCATGAAAGTTCTAGTAACTGGGGCTGCTGGGTTTATTGGTTTTTTTGTTTCTAAAAATTTAGTCGCGCAAGGTCATGAAGTTATTGGCTTAGACAATATCAACGACTATTATGATGTAAATCTTAAATATGCGAGATTAAATCAACTTGGTATAGAAAAAAATGATGCTGAACAATTTAATATTTTAACTAATAGTACTACAAAAGCCCCTTTTTCATTTATAAGGTTGGCACTAGAAGACCGTGAAAATTTACCCATTTTATTCAAGCAACAGAATTTTGATGTAGTTTGTAATTTAGCTGCGCAGGCAGGTGTTCGTTATAGTTTAGAAAACCCAGAAGCCTATGTAGATAGTAATCTAGTTGGTTTTTTAAACGTTTTAGAATGTTGCCGTAACAATGAAATCAAACACCTAGTATATGCTAGTAGTTCTAGTGTATATGGGTTAAATGACAAAGTACCTTTTAAAACTACCGACCCGGTAGACCATCCAGTTAGCCTATATGCTGCTACCAAAAAAAGTAATGAGCTAATGGCACATACCTATAGCCATCTTTATAAATTCCAATGCACAGGACTTCGGTTTTTCACTGTCTATGGTCCATGGGGCAGACCCGATATGGCCTATTTTTCATTTACTAAAAATATTTTAGCAAATAAGCCTATTAATGTTTATAACAATGGAGAATTAGCAAGGGACTTTACATATATTGATGATATAGTTAACGGAATCTGTTTGATTATAGAAAAAGGCTTCATACCTAATTCAAATTCTAAAAGCAATGCGGCTATATATAATATTGGCAGAGGAAAATCAGTAAAACTGATGGATTTTATAAAGACGATAGAGATAAATTTGAATAAAGAGGCAAATTTAATAATGAAGCCAATGCAAGACGGTGATGTTTTTAAAACATGGGCAGACACCACAGAACTCACCGAAAATTACAATTATTCCCCTAAGATAAATTTAGATGATGGTGTTAAAATGTTTATAAACTGGTATCTAACATCCAAATAACCAACTTTGATAGTTAAATTCACGTAAATTATTATATTAAAAATCGTGGCAATTTAACCTTTTATAGATATTTAAATATGAAAATAGGAATTATAGGTTTGGGGTATGTTGGTTTGCCTTTGGCAGCATTATTTGCTAAAAAGTACTCAGTAATAGGTTATGACATTAATATAAAGAGAGTACAAGAAATTAACCTTGGAAAAGATACAACCTTAGAACTGTCAGATCTTGATTTGGACAATGTACTCAAAAAAACATCTAATATTGATAATTATGGATTGTTTTGTACTGCGAATATTGACGAATTAAAAGATTGTGATTTTTATATTGTTACTGTACCAACTCCTGTTGACGACACTAAAAGACCAGTATTTACTCCATTAATTAAAGCAAGTGAAACAGTAGGTAAAGTTTTAAAAGAAGGCAACATTGTTATTTACGAATCCACAGTATACCCAGGCGCTACTGAAGAAATTTGCGTTCCAGAATTAGAAAAATCTAGTGGATTGACTTTTAATAAAAATTTCTACGTCGGGTATTCTCCAGAAAGAATTAATCCGGGTGACAAGGAACATACAGTTGAAAAAATACTAAAAGTGACTGCCGGGTCTACTCCAGAAACCGCTAAACTAGTAGATGATTTATATTCCTCAGTTATAACTGCCGGCACACATTTAGCCCCCACCATTAAGGTAGCTGAAGCATCTAAAGTTATAGAGAACACACAACGAGATATCAATATTGCATTTATGAATGAATTAGCAAAAATATTTCATTTATTAGATATCGACACGAATGATGTCCTAAAAGCTGCCGGTACTAAATGGAACTTTCTTCCTTTTAAACCAGGTTTAGTTGGCGGGCACTGTATAGGTGTAGACCCATATTACTTAGCTCAAAAAGCTCAAGAAAACGGCTATAATCCTGACTTAATATTAGCTAGTAGACGAATAAATGATGGTATGGGTGAGTATCTAAGTTTACAAATAATTAAATTAATGCTCAAACATGATTTAATGGTTAAAGATTCAAAAATTTTAATCATGGGCATCACATTTAAAGAGGATTGTCCAGATATACGAAATACCAAAGTTGTTGATATGATTAAAAGCTTAAATGATTACAAAGTGCATACGACGATTTATGATCCATGGGCAGAGCCTCAAGAAGTCCTAAAAGAATATGGAATAACAACAACGCAAGAAATGCCACGAGATACTTATGATGTAGTAATATCCGCTGTAGCTCACAAAAAATTTCAAACTATAAATATTGCTGACCTTTTAAATGTAAACGGTATAATTTATGACGTGAAAGGAACACTTCCTGGTAAAGTTCATGGAAGGTTATAATAAACTTAAATATTAATATTTTTAAACTTTTAATTCCTAATTAGAAGTTAAGAAGCTATTTCGTTAAAAATAAAAGGGGATGATTAGAATTCTAATCATCCCCTTTTATTGCTTTTGAACTAGTTTTTACTATTGTATTAAAATTACTACATAGCTTTACTGTAAATTTTAATAACTTATAATTTTTAATGAAAATTTGAGTTTTAATAATACGAGTGAAATCTATTCATTAAATAAAAATAAACTTCAAACTAATGAGCTATACAAAATCATCAGATACTCTTAAAATAAAACCATCTGAAGCTGCTAAAGATATTTACAAAATCGCACTTGCAAACAGAGAACTAAGCGAAAATTCCAGAAAACTTGCACCTGAAATAATAGAGAAGCTTACTGATTATGAGTTATTTAGAATGGCATTACCTAAACACTTAGGCGGTATTGAAGATAATCCAGTAGAAACATTAAAAACTTACGAGACCCTAGCCAGCGCAGAAACTTCTGTAGCTTGGATTGTTTGGAACAACCATCTAGCATGTACTTTTGGTAAATTTCTAAATAAAACAAGCATTAATGAGATTTATAAGAATAAAACTGATATATATGCAAATTCTACTAGACCAGAAGGGTTTGCTAAAATTGTTCCTGACGGATATATGGTTTCTGGACGTTGGACTTTAGTTTCAGGTTGTGAACTAGCTGATTGGTTTGTTTTACGTTGTTTGGTTACTGGAGGAGACTTACCTACCAATTTAGGACCTGGAGCAAAATTAAAGTTAATGTATGTTCCTAAAAAATTCGTAAAAATTATAGATACATGGAATGTTGGTGGTTTACGAGGCACAGGAAGCCATGATATTGAAATCGAAGAGGCTTTTGTACAAGAAAGTTATGCTGTAGATTTTGAAAGTACTGTAGAAAATAATACTGCTTATAATAGGCTTCCCATAGGAGCTATAAATGCTTCTGGTTGTGCTGCAATGTCATTAGGCTTGCTTAAAGGTGCCATTGATGAGTTGACCAAAATGTGTTTAGATAGGGTAACACCAGGGAAAAATCCCGATTTACGTGATAGATTAACAGTACAAACTGTTTTAGCCAAAGCTAATTCAGCTTTAGCAGCAAATAGAGCTCAATTACATAGCTCTGTATCTACGCTATGGGAAGAATCTGTAAATGAAAACATTTATACGGACGTTCAACTAGCTGATGTATGGGCAGCATCTTGTGAAGCAGCTACAGCAGCTAGATTTTTAATATCTGAAATCTACGCAGTTGCGGGCACTTCATCTTTATATACAAAATTTAGAATTGAAAGAATACATAGAGATGTTCATGCGGTACTTCAGCACGGAATTATTCAACCACATTGGATGAATCAAGCTGGTATGGCTTATGTTGGCCTAAAACCAACAGCGGCGATGTTTAGAATTTAAATATATTGAAAATATAAAAATTGGTTATAAATTAAATTTGATAGAATTCAAATTATAATAGAATTAGAAAAATTTAGTAAACCAGAATAATAAATAAAATAGGTATTTAGTTATACTTAATAATACAATTTTACATCTTATGATTGAGACAATTAAACAAAAAGAAGAATGGGTAAAACAATTAGAATTAATTGGTAATACAGATTTTTATTTTACGTATGATTATCACCAATTATCTAAAAATGATGATGAAAACCCTGTTTTATTAAAGTATAACGAAGGGAACTCCACCATCTTATTGCCTCTTTTATTAAGAAATATAAAGGGAACATCATATATTGATGCAACTTCAGTATATGGATATGCTGGTGTATTATCAAATATAAATGACAATTCTTTTGAGAAATCTAAATTTCAAGAGATTCTTCATAGCTATTTAATGGATAACAAAATTATCTCTGTCTTCTCAAGATTACATCCGTTTTTAGATAATCAAGAATCGTTGCTCTCAGGTTTAGGTGAAATTTCAGATCAAGGAATGGTTGTATATCTAGATTTATCCCTACCGATTGAAATACAACGTGCAAATTTCAACAGACGCTTAAAAACCTACCTAAATAAAGCGCGAAAGGTATGCACTGTTTCGGAAGGTAATCATCAAGAGGACTTGAAAAGCTTTATCGAATTATATCACGAAAATATGAGGCGCGTAGATGCTACTGATAGTTATTTTTTCGATCAAACATACTTTGAACGCATTATGGCAAGCAAAGACTACAATCCACAATTAATGATATGTAGAGATAATGATAGTCAGAAAATAATTGGTGCTGCAATTTTTATAAAAAAAGATAATATTGTTCAATACCACCTATCAGGTTTAGATGCCGATTTTTACGAATTAAACCCTATAAAACTTATTATTGACGAAATGCGCCTTATAAGTACGGCTGAAGGGTACCAATTATTAAATCTTGGTGGCGGTAGAGGCGGCAGTAACGAAGATTCTTTATTTCGTTTTAAAAGTGGGTTTTCAAAAGAATTTAAAAATTTCAGACTTTGGAAATATATTGTTAACCATGACATATATAACAAACTAACAAATGAAAAATTCAACCAATATCCTGAGGTAGATAAAAATCAAATAAGTTTCTTTCCACAATACCGCGCAACTTTAACCAAGAAAATGGATACGTTAGAGATTTAGTCACTTATTGCAAATTATATTTTGAAGGTGTTGTTATTCTATAAATTTGGATAACAACACCTTTTGTTTTGAAAGAATTTTATAAAACAACTATTGTAGTTCTAAAATAATATTATAACAAATGTATCGTTATTTACAATCATCTTCAATTAATGTGTAAAGTCCAGGCATTTAATATTTCCCCAATTATAGTAAGGTTTTAAACCTTGCTTGTTAAAATATTATTAAACACCAAGACTTTAAAAACGAACAGTTACTCTGTAATTAGAGGTAAAATGTTAAAGAAAACAGTATTTTATCGAAAAAAGATTTTTTTTTAATCCAAAACGTAATTTCAATACGTAATAATAAAGTTGATATAAAGTAGTTCATCGAATAAACCATTTATTTCATCGTTATTTTAAAAAAAAGAAATATTTTTAAATTCCTAAATCTTAAGTAATTAAACAATTTTACCCCATGATGCGAAACCTACAAAACCCTACACGCATGGCAGTCTTTTTATGTCTTCTATTTATTTTCCAATCCTGCAGTAAAGATTCTGATTTATTATCGGAATATGTAATATCAAAAGACAATAGTATTGAAATACAAAATTATGTAGTCAATGATATATTTTATCTTTCAAGTTCCAATAATATAATTTTGGATGTTTTAAACAATGATAATTTCACCGACTTAAGTAATGTAAATATCACGGAAACCTCTGTGGCTCAAAACGGTTCTATTGTTATTAATAATGACAATACATTAACATATACACCACAAGAAGAAATTATTGAAACAGAAGATTTTACCGACACATTCACTTATACAGCAGAAGAAGTAGATGAAGTAGGTACTGTAACTGAAGAAGAGGCTACTGTAACAATTACAAATGACGAGTCCATTATAGTTGAAGATACCCACAGAGCAATAAATGAAATTAGTGAGACAGTAATGGAATGGCAAGAAAAATTTGATAAAGAATGGTTAGAAAATGACAACCAAGTCGATTATGCCGATGCCTTATCAAAAGCTAAAACTGCAAATGTTGGTCAAGAATATTATTTTCTAGCATACTATGTTGATGGACTAATAAAAATGTGGCAGGCATCAGGAGATAACAGTTATTTAGATGAAGCACTAAAATTAATAAACCTTACAATTGATGATGCAGTAAATGTTGGGAATGGTTACTTAGGCTGGCCTAATAATGATAATAATGGTTATGCTTTATGGGATAGTTATTACTGGAGATATGTTGCAACTTTAACTAGAATAATGCACCAATCCCCAAATTTAAGAGCAACCGGAAACTATCAACAGCAATATGAAAATCTTTTGGCTTTTTCCGAAAAGAACATATGGGAAAGATATGAGGCTCAAGGCCTTAATAATTTTTATAGAATCAACACCCACATGACTACACATTGGGCTAGAATTGGAATGGAGCTTTACATCATTACTGGAAAGGAAAAATACAAAACAGTTTTTGACAATATATCTTTCGGTACAATGGTGGGGCGTCCTTCTAACCTAAGGAATCAATTACAATCTAATAACAAAGTTTCTTCTGCAGTTACATGGAGCCAACGTTGGGACATTAATTCAATACAAGATACGGACCATGCAGGTGCTATAGTTAGCTTTATAGTAACTGCCTATGAGAATGATATGTATTGGAATGAAGCTGATATCAATTCTTTAAAATCAACTCTTAAAAATGTTATTTGGAAGAAAGAATATGGGTCGAACTTCATGTCCAATGTTGATGGTACGGGGGAATTCGATTTACACGGCAGAATACATGAATGGCTTATTTTAGGTAGTTATGACAGCGAAATTCAAAACAGAATTAAAAACGATTATACTGGTAAAAATTTAACTTACTATGGCATACAACCATTAGGGATTGCTGCCCTTAATGCAAAAATACTGGAAGATGGACATCCTGTTTATCCAGAACAATAAATTTTACTTTGAGTAAAAAAAGCCCATTTTATGGGCTTTTTTTATTCCTACTATTTACCTTTTTTGAGATAAATAACGTAGATAGCAGTAAAACATCGATTTTTTATCTTTCTAATCATTTTGAGCACTATTTTTGCTTCAAGGAAGTTATAATAAAACTTAAAAATATATAAATCCAAAAAGGCTTTTACTTAAATTACATTGTTGTTGTTAAACAATAATTCGCTCCTTTTATATTTATCCTTTATAGCATACTTGTTCTTTTGATATTCCTATTTTTGTTAAAAAATACAAATCAGGTAAAGCAAGAACTAACCTTAGTAGTTAAGTAAAATGAAAAAAAGCAAACAATCAAAAACATTACTTGGGATTTTTATAATTTTTGTAATTGTTTTTTTAAATGCACTAGGTCCATTCTTTCAACTGCAACAAATAGCTACAATGGGTTTACTACCTATCTTAGCAGGTATTGCATTTTTATATGATGGTAAATCTATTCACACCAAGAATAAGGAATTTATCATTTTCTTAATGATTTTACTTTTAAGTTTTACCACCATTTATTATTTCAAAGGCTTTGATGAATTTACCACAACTTTAAGTTCATTATTTGGAGCTGTTGTAGCGGCATATATTGCTATTGGATTAACAAAAAAAGTAGATTTCAGTTTGTTTTTCCATATCGGCTATATTTTTTCAATTCTAACTCTTTTTATTATAATGATTATCAATGGTAATATAAGTGCAAATTTTGCATCAGCAATTGATTTTCGTGACAGATTCATGTTAAACGCTAATGCATATTCCTACTTTTGTATTTTTGCTAATTTTTCTTTGTTCTATCTTTATTTAAAATTTAAGAATAAATTATTATTTTTATCTACACTAATTCTTCCTTTATTATTTTTAGTAATTGCATTTACAACCCAATCTAGAGCTGGTCTATTATTAATAACTACAATTAATATTTGTTTTTGGTTATTTATCAACAAACCGATTAATCCATCAAAATTTAGGAAAATAACAAGAAAATTTGTCATTATTTTGGCATTAATAATATTAGGTTTTCAGTTCTTAAAAATTTATCAAGGATCACGTATACAAAACAGAGTTACACAAACTGCAAACAAGAAAGATTCGAGAGAAATACTTATTGAAGAAGGTATAGAAGTTTTTATACAAAATCCAATTCTAGGAGTTGGTTTAGGCCAGTTTCCTTTTTACAGTAAATACCGGTTATTTACACATAATTCCTATACAGAAATTTTAGCAGAACAAGGCGTCATTGGAGGTATTTTACTGTTTTCTTTTTATTTAATTCCAACTTTTAAAAGTATTAAAAACTACAGATCAGATAAAAATAATCCTTTATACAAGTTCTATTTATTATTTTTTATAACTTTTTTAATTTACAACAATTTTTATGTGTTTTATAAATTTCCTTTTTCCATGATGTATTTTTTCCTGATAATTAGCTTACAAAAAAATGACACTATAACTAAATTAAACTAGTAAGATGAACCAACCTCTTAACTCTTTAATCCAAATATTGTGTCAATAAAAAAAAAGGCCATTAAAGGCTTTAGTTGGACCGTATTTGAAGGTGTTTTTAGCCAAGGCGCAATATTCATCGTCGGAATTATTTTAGCCAGACTATTAACACCTGAAGATTTTGGTGTTGTGGGCATCATAACTGCCATTATAACAGTCACCAATTCAGTTGTAGAGGCAGGTTTTGGAAGTGCATTAATACGCAAGGTAGATGCTACTGAAAAAGACTATAATACTGTTTTCTATACCAATATAATTACTGCTGTTTTATTATATCTTTTACTATGGGCAGTCGCAAATAATATTGCCGCTTTTTTCAATACACCAATACTAACCAACCTAATAAAGGTTTCTGGGACTATTCTCGTTATTAATGGCTTAGTTATTATACAACGAACAATTTTAACAAAACAACTAGATTTTAAAAAATTAGGCATTTTTGCTGTTGTTTCTTCTTTATTGGCTGGCAGTATAGCCATTGCTATGGCATATAGAGATTATGGAGTTTGGAGTTTAATTGCTTTTTCTGTCCTAAGACCTTTCTTAAATAGTATAATGCTATGGTTAAGCTCTAACTGGAAACCTAAACTTGAGTTTTCTAAGAATAGCTTTAAAGAATTATTTAATTTCGGTTATAAACTTTTAATCACCAATTTAGTTAATACCGCATATAAAAACGTGTATTATTTTGTTATCGGGAAATATTTTTCACCAACATCATTAGGATTTTATACTAGAGCAGATCAATTTCAAACCCCATTTTCTACCAATATAACATTCGCTATAAGAAGGATTAGTTTTCCAATATTATCAAATTACCAAAATGACAAAAAAAACCTAAAAATAAAGTTCATACAATTCATTCGTTTTAGCATGTTTTTAAATTTTATAATAATGCTTGCTATTGCCGCGATTGCTAAACCATTAATTTTAATTACTATAGGAGAAAAATGGGAAACTTCAATTTTCTACTTACAGTTGTTATGTATTCCGGGTATGTTGTATCCCCTGCAGATTCTACATTTGAATCTTTTACTTATTAAAGGCTATTCTAACCTAAACCTTAAGTTGGAAATTATTAAGAAAGTTATCTTAATTCCAATTATTTTAATTACCGTAAATTTTGGTATTGATTATATGATTTATGGGCTTATATTTTTCTCTATACTTGAATATTTTATCAATAGTTTTTATACTAAAAAAATCATCGATTACAATCTTAAAGACCAATTTAAAGATTTTTTACCTTTTTTCTTAATATCGGTTTTAACATTTATTTCAATGCTAGGGGTAACATTTACAGCTATAAATTTATTTTTAATGATCTCTGTACAACTTATCATAGGCATTACCGTTTTTATTCTTGCAAATGAACTTTTAAAACATAATGAATATTTGACAGTCAGAAACAAACTGTTGTCTCTTTTGAAAAAATATTATCAATGAACGGTAAGTTAAAAATTGGATTCCTCTTAAGTATAATAACTGAAAGAGGAGGTATAGGTAGGGTTACCTCAATAATTTCAAATGAATTAAATTTTAACCCTAATTTTGACATTCATATTATTAGCTATGCTAAAAAGAAACAAAATTCTTACGATTGGAATCATGAATTACCATATCACTATTTATTAGAAGATCAAATACCTATGAAAAAAGGTATTTTCAATGCTTCCAAGAAATTACGTAAAATAATTACCGACAATGAAATTGATATTCTAATATCCTGTGGCGCTATAGTTGGTCCACTAGGAGTTCTTGCCACTCTTTTTAAAAACACTAAGCTAATATACTGGTCTCACTCAAGTTTTAAGGGCACTTCTAATAAACAATTTAGAATGTTCAACGAACATTTTACAGCATACTTTGCTGATTGTTTAATAAGCCTTACCAAAACAGATGAACTTAATTACAAAAAAGAAACTAGGGCTAAAAACATAGTCCAAATCTATAACCCAATAGACAAAAGTTTACAACAAAATAATATAACATACAATACAGAATCTAAAAAAATTATAAGTGTAGGCAGACTAACTGCCCAGAAAAATTTTGAAACGCTAATTGACGTTGCGGATATTGTTTTAAATAAACACCATGATTTTACATGGGATATCTATGGTTCTGGGGAAGAAGAAGAAATGCTTAAGAACAAAATTGAAGAAAAAAAATTAATCGGCAGAGTAAACCTAATGGGGCAAAGCAGTAATTTATATAAATTATATGAAGATTACGCTATGATGGTAATGACTTCTAGATATGAAGGTTTTCCTATGAGCTTAATTGAAGGATTAGCATGCAAGTTACCGTTAGTTAGTTTTGATATTCCTACTGGACCAAATGAAATAATACAAAGTGAAGTGAATGGATACTTAATTGAAGCATTTGACGTTAATGAAATGGCAGAGAAAATATCCGACTTGATAGCCAACACTAATTTACGAACCCAATTTAGCGACAGTAACTTGCCTTTAGTAAATTCATTTAATTTAAACTTTATTATGGATAAATGGATTCAAACCTTAAATTCTATTTAATTATAGAAATAATTTTTAGGTCAACCTTATTAAAAAAACCTTAATTAGAACGTAATATTATGATATTACATATTTGTAATGATTTTTCTTTAACAAAGGTTCATAGCAACCTATATAAGTCTATAGATGAATTAAATATTCCCCAAATAATATTTAATCCAGTTAGAGAAGCAACACCAATTGGTAATAACAATATAAATTTTAAAACGAGTTATAGTAAAATTTTATATTCGAAAAAACTTAAAAAAGCACATAAAATTTTATATCGTAATAAAATTTCATATTTATGTGATGATTTAATTTCTAAAATTGACATAACAAAAATAACAATATCACATGCTACTACTTTATTTAGCGATGGTGGTATATCATATTTATTAAAAAAAAAGTATAACATACCATATATTGTAGCGGTAAGATCAACTGATTTGGAGGTTTTTTTAAAATTTCGCCCTGATTTAATTTTCATGGCAAAAGAGATATTAAATGAAGCGGAGCAAATAATTTTCATAAGTGATTCGCTACAAAATAAATTTTTTAAACATCCACTAATATTAGGAAATAAAGATGCTCTAAAAAGCAAGTCTAAAATAATTTACAATGGCATCAATGATTTTTGGTTAGATAATCAGGAAAAGAAAAAAGAAATTGTTCCATTTAAAATTCTTTATGTTGGAAGATTAATTCCAAGAAAAAATTTAATAAAATTAGCTACAGTAATTATTAATTTAAATAAATCTGGATATAATTTACAATTAAATATTGTTGGCTCTGGCGGTAAGGATGAACAAAAAATAAAAGAACTATCAATTAATAATAAAAACTCTATTAATTTAATAGGTAGTGTTAATGATAAAAATAAATTAAAGCAAATCTATAACGAAAATCATATTTTTGCAATGCCTTCAAAAGGCGAAACTTTTGGTTTAGTATATATTGAAAGTTTATCTCAAGGCTTACCATTACTTTATTTAGAAAATGATGGAATCGATAAGGTTTTTAATTTTCCTGTAGGTGAAAAATGTAAAATTGATGATTATGAACAAATTAAAATAAGTCTAATAAATCTTATTGATAATTACAAAGTATATAATTTAGACAAAATAGATTTCTCTTTATTTCGTTGGAGTAATATAGCAACGAAATACACACAACTTTATAATAAACATGCAAATAATTAAAAATATATTCTTTTTTATAAAAGTAATATTAAGAATACCTAAAGATTATATCAAAAAGAACAAAATTCATTACACTACTAAAATTAGTAATAATACGTTAATCTCTGATTCAAAAATTGGCAAAGAAAATTATATTGCTTGTAATACTGTAATAATAAATACCAGAATAGGTAATTATTCATCCATAGCTCCTGGCGTACAAATAGGTGGTATGCAACACTCATATTGGTGGGGAAGTACATCACCAAGGTTAAGTAAGCATTGTGTATATGATAAAGTTACAACAATTGGCAATGACGTTTGGATAGCAGCAGGCTGTATTATTAAACAAGGTGTAACTATTGGAGATGGTGCGGTAATAGGTGCTATGTCTTTTGTTAATACAGATATACCAGAAAATTCAATTTATTTCGGAAGCCCTGCAAAATTTTACAAAAAAAGATTAAGTGATGAGACTTTTAAAAGTATAAAAGAATCTAAGTATTGGAATTTAAATCCGGCGGAAGCAATTAAAATATTAAACCAACTTGAGCATGAACATTCTATACCTACATCAATACTTCACAACACCTGATCAACCAGGTGGTACCCGATCTTATTGGAACAGTTTAGAACTTATTAAAAATGGTCATAAGGTTACTGTTATATCATTAGGTAAAGAAAACAAAAAAAGATTTGAAAGAAAAACCGTAGATGGTATTGATGTCATCTATGTTAGAGTGCCATATTCCCAAACCATGAGTATTGCATCTAGACTGAAATCATTTTTGCATTTTATGTTCTACTCTACATATTTAGCGTTAAAAGAAAAAAATATAGATTTTGTAATTGCCACCTCTACCCCATTAACAATTGGATTTCCGGCTTTAGTTTTAAAAAAGTTTAAAAAAATACCTTACTTATTTGAGGTAAGAGATTTATGGCCGGAGGTTCCTATTCAAATGGGGGGTCTTACTAATAAGACTGCTATTAAGCTTGCTAAATGGTTTGAACGAAGTATTTACAAAAATGCCTCTCATGTCATTGCCCTATCGCCAGGAATGCAAGATGGAGTTTTAAAAGTAGGCACGCCAAATAGTAAAGTTAGTATGATACCTAATATGGCTAAAATTGACGCATTTTGGTCTAGAGAACCTAATATGGCTCTCATGCAGGAATTAAATATAAGTGAGGAAACCTTCAAAGTTATTTACTTTGGTGCTTTAGGGCAAGCTAATGCTATAGAATACATTTTAGAAACAGCTCATCTTTTAAAAGAAAATAAAACAATTGAGTTTTTATTTATAGGCAGTGGTCCTGGTAAAGAATTAATTCAAAATTACCAAGCTAAAGAAAGTTGTAACAATGTAACTTACTTAGGTTTTTTTAATATGGAGAAAACCTCTGAAATTGTAAATTTCTGTGATATATCATTGGTGACTTTTAGTAATATACCGATACTAGGCACTAACTCACCTAACAAATTATTCGATTCTTTATCTGCCGAAAAACCTATTATTGTTAATTCTAATGGATGGACAAAAGATTTGGTAGAAAAGCATAATTGTGGTGTTTATGTTGATCCAGAATCGCCTAAAGAATTTGCTGAAAAATTAATTGCATTACAAAAAGAGCCAGAAAAACTAAAGGTTATGGGCAAAAACTCAAGAAAGTTAGCAGAGACAGTTTACGATAAATCTCTGCTTTGCAAGCAATTTGCCGCCGTCGTAGATTCAATTAAAATTTAGTGATTTTATAATACTTAAAATTAAAAATTAAAAATGTACCCAATTCTTAAACGTTTATTTGATATTATTTTATCATTTATAGGTCTTTTACTATTATTTCCGATTTTAATGATAGTTGCCATCATCTTAACCATAGATTTCAAAGACACCCCATTTTTCACTCAAAAAAGACCAGGTAAAAATGAGAAAATATTCAAGGTTTTAAAATTTAAAACTATGAATAACAAAAGGGATAAAAATGGTGAACTACTTCCTGATACTATTAGGTTAACGCCTCTTGGTATATTTATTCGTAAAACTTCTATAGATGAGCTTCCTCAATTAATTAATGTACTTAAAGGTGATATGAGCCTTATTGGTCCAAGACCATTATTGGTAAAATACTTACCCTATTACAAGGCTGAGGAAAGAATTCGATTTTCTGTTAGACCCGGTATTACTGGATTAGCACAAATTTCAGGTCGTAATTACATGAGCTGGGATGAAAAATTTACAAAAGACATTTATTATGTTGAACACTTAGGTTTTGTGCAAGACGTGCAAATATTCTATAAAACTTTAATTAAGGTATTTAAAACCTCTGATGTGGAATTGGATCAAAGTTCTTACATGGCGGACCTTGATATTGAAAGAAAAGATTTATTCAATTGAAATTGTATAAAGAAATAGTATTTTTGATTATTATGTTAAAATAAACTTAAAAATTATATGTTTTTATTAACCCCCACACTATTTATATACAATAAATTAGCCCAGACAAACTAGTAAAATGAACAATATTTTAATTACCTCAGTAGGTCGAAGGGTGTCTTTGGTCAGATTTTTTAAAAAAGAATTAAAAGCAATATTTCCAGAAGCTAAAGTATACGGTTCTGATATGAACCCCGAACTATCTGCGGGATGCATGGTTGCAGATGGATTTATTAAAGTTCCAAATGTAAAACATGAAGACTACATTAAAGTCATATTAGAACAATGCAAAAAATTAGGGATTACTTTAATTGTTCCTACAATTGACCCATCATTATTACCATTATCAGAAAACAAAGAATTGTTTTTGGAAAATAATATTAGGGTTGTGGTACCAGATACCGATTTTGTACATAAATGTAGAGACAAAAGGATGATACACGACTTTTTTGAGTCTAAAGGTATTCAAGTAGCTGAAGAATATTGTAAGAACACATTTCAGCTTCCTCTATATATTAAACCCTATGACGGTAGTAGTAGTGTAGATAACTATGTTATTAAAAACAAAGATGAAATGACAGAGTATCACTTTGAAAACAAGAAATTAATGTTTTTAGAATATTTAGACCATGATTTCTATGATGAGTTCACTTGTGATTTATATTACACAAAAAATGGGTATTTAAAATGTGTTGTACCTAGACAACGACTATTTGTAAGGGCTGGGGAAGTAAATAAAGGGCTTATCAAAAAAAATGAATTGGTACCTTTTATTAAAAAACAATTAAATAAAATAGATGGAGTAAGGGGATGTTTAACCGTGCAATTCTTTATGCATAAAGAAACCAAAGATATATATGGTATTGAGGTTAACCCAAGATTTGGAGGAGGTTATCCTTTAACACATAGCTCTGGTGCTAATTATGTACAATGGATTTTAAAAGAGTACCTTCTTGGTGAAGATTTATCTAATAATTACTATGAAGATTGGGCAGAAGATTTACTTATGTTACGTTATGATGGTGAAGTTTTAGTACATGGATATAAAGATTGATAAACATACCGCGCTAGTATTTGATTTAGATGATACGTTGTATAACGAACTAGAGTTTTTAAAATCTGCATACTGGGAAATTTGCTTTAATTTGAAACCCAAGGATGTTTATACACTTTTTAACTTCGTATTTTCGTTGTACAGAAATGGTGAAAATCCGTTTCTGTACCTTTCGGAAACTTTTTGTGTTCCTATTGAGCAATTATTAAATACTTACCGTACCCATACCCCTAAAATAAAACCTTTTCCAGGTGTTCTAAACGTCATTAAAGAGGTTAAGAAAAAAAACGGGAAACTTGGTATTATAACAGATGGTCGTATAATTACTCAATCTAACAAACTAAAATCTTTGGGTATTTGGGAAGACATAGATTGCTGCATTATTTCTGAAAGTATAGGTAGTGAGAAACCAAATTTGAAAAATTTTAAATTGGTTGAAGAAGACCTAAAATTAAATACTTACTATTATTTTGGTGATAATTTCAAAAAAGACTTTATTGCTCCTTTAGTATTGGGCTGGCATACAGTCGGTGTCATGGACAACGGAATGAACATACACCCTAATAGTTGTGATTTTCAATTAAACGTACCTGAATACCTTATTCGCTCTTTTGAAGAAGTAAGTATTATCTAATTCTTAATAAGAAATAGATAATACTTACTGTTGAACAATATACTATCTAATATATCTATAAAAAAAGTCAACTACGAATTTTAATTCGTAGTTGACTTTTTTATTAGGTAATTAAATCTTTACTAAAGATTCGTTTCTTAATAGACCTGTTAACTTTTATATAGTAGTATGTACTACTAACCATCCAACCTAACCACGCAAGTTTTTTATCATATAAAAGTGGTTTTAGTTTTACTATGTATCTAAAAGTTTTTTCCGGACTCCATAAAAACTCCTTAACCAACTGTGCTTTAGTCTGGGAAAGTTGACTTGGATCATACACCATACCTACTTTATTACCTCCTACATTTTGATAAAAACCTCTAGAAATTAATTGAATGAATTTTAATTTCTTCCTATTTGTAAACAATCCTAATCTAAGAGCCATAGCCGTTAAATAATCCTGAACCATAATTTCAGTATAGGAAAGCCCGTTTAAGCCATTACACAATTCATCAAATTGCCCATCCATAAAATTTTGTATAGAAGATATGAATTCATCAAAAACTCTTTTCTCATTTGGTTCATGATATTCAATTGTTGGCGAACTGGGGTCTCCATTATAACCTAAAGTACTTCCATGAGGAGCGGCCAATAATTGTTCATATAACTGACCGTTAGCTTGTAGAATATAATCAGAATATCCTTTCTTGGGATAAACTGAAAAGTTTAAACCATATCTTCTTGTCTTATCTTTTATATTATATATTTCACGTAATCCAATGTAATAACCTGTTACAGGTACATTACCTCCTAAATACTCATAGATACATTCTTGCATAGTACCTCCCCAACCCACATCTACTAAAACCATACCGTCAGATTTAAAATCTACGTTAAATGAATTTAGGTAATTATTAAATGCATTGCGCTGTCCAATTCTATGAGACTCATAAGCTACACTAAAATTTTTATTATTCTTAAGTTTCAATAATACACTGGAAGTACTGAAATTTTCAATTTCTAAATCCTTATCAATATCTAATTCATTGGCAATATTTAAAATAGAATCTTCATTTAAATTAAAGGATGATAAAAATTGACCAGTAGTCATTACATCATAGTTCTTTTTTATAGGCGCAAATTTCTCTTCTTCAATAGGCTTAAGGGACACTTGTTTGGCAGAATGTCTAGATGCCTTGAAATAATGAGTTTTTATATAATCCTCATCATTTAAACCATTAAACTTTTGATAAGTATCAAATAACTGTTTTAAATAATGACCTTCTCTTGCCAGAAAGAATAAATCTTTTATTCCTTTCCTTTTAGCTTCGGTATATAGCCTTTCCGTAAAGAAGTAAAAATGAATAATATATTCACTAAAAGGGAAATCACTTTTTCTACAATTTTGTTCTATTTCTTTACATGCCTTATTAAATTCTTTCTCCTCACTGCCAAATAAATTCTTTTTATTTCTGAATTTATGAGAATAATGTTTTAAAAAATAACCATGAAGACCATGCTTTGAAGAGTTTATAACATCACTAATTTTATTATCTCCCATCATCGCTGTATGTTCTGCCAATGAACCAGTCTTTTCTAGTACAAATGGATACAAACTACCATCACTCTCTTTACTCTTTTTTAAATCACAAGAAATAAATACATCATTAAAAATAGAAGATATACCATGAAATTCTAATAACCTCATTATAACATCCTTAGATAAATGATAATCAGATACAATAAAGATTTTATAATTTTCAGACTTCAATGTTTTAAGCCCTTCTACCAAAGAAGTATTAATATACTGAACAGAAGTTTCACTTCTATAATCTGATTCTTTGCTTATTTTCTGAAATGTACTCCACTCAACCCCATTTAAATTATCTGAATTGACCAGCCTCTTATAAACCTCTTTCATTACAAATTCATAAGGTACCTCTACCTTATTAAGTTTCATATCTGATGCTAACTTGGTTGTTGCGTTTGCCCTAATTTTAAATAAGGCATTAATATCTATAGTAAGCCCTAATTCTCTAATAAGAAATTTAGCCCAAATTCTATATACATAATTTGGGTGAACCCCTCTATGAATCAAGGTGTCAAATAAGTCGGTAAAAACAACTTTTACTGCTGAATTATTCTTGATATTTTGTATTGTGTTGTTCAATTTGAATTGTTTTAATGGCTACTAATAAATATAATCTAAAAAGCTGGTTAAGTTCTAAACATTAATACCTATGCCTGCTGACAAATTAAACCCTAAATAATAAGTTTTATTATAATTATTCGATAAAACTATATAATTAATAGCATAACATGATTTAAACAAGAAAGTCGTGCTAAAGTAAAAATCTTTAACACGACTTAAATTATGAAACAAATTTTACCTTCTTAAAATTAGTCTTTTAGAAACAGGTTCATCATTATTCAATACAACAGTAACAACATATACATCTGCCGTTAAAATTTCTAATGATATTCTATAAATGCCACTTACAAAAATTTCATTCGGGGTGTACTGCTTAATTAATCTACCAGCGGAATCATGGAGCATAAAACCGATGATATCTTCATCATCAACAATACCATTTAAAGTTATTTCAACAAAATCTACAGAAGGATTAGGTGATAATACCATATCCAATGCTACTTCTTCAAGTACTTCATTTTCTTCTACCACAATTGACAATGAAGTTGAATCCGTTAAACCTTCCCCATCTGTTACCGTTAAAACAACTTCATATGTACCAGCTGCTTCAAACTCAAATTCAGTATCAGCCTCAAATACTATGTTACCATCACCAAAATTCCATTCATATGAAACAATACCGTTATCATCAATTGAATTACTTCCTGTAAATGATACCGTGAGCGGAGCTTCACCTGTAACCACATCTGAGCTAGCCACAGCAACTGGTGCTTCGTTGAATTCATTTTCAACAACCACTGTGATCACTAGGGATGCTTCATCTGTTAAGCCTTCATCATCGGTCACGGTCAATACCACTGTAAACTCACCTGCAGTTTCAAAAACATGCTCAGGATCGGCTTCAATAGAAGTTCCACCATCACCAAAGTTCCATGAATAAGTAGCAATACTATTATCATCGGTAGAATTACCCCCTACAAAGGATACTAAAAGCGGTGCTTCACCTGATATGATATCTGCGTTAGCTATTGCAATTGGTGCTTCATTTACAACCATGCCCTCTTCAACCGTTATAGTCAGCGTTGTGGTATTGGACAATCCTTCTTCATCTGTAACGGTTAAGGCTACGTCATATACACCCGCAGTTTCAAAAACATGCTCTGGATCTGCTACGTTTGATGTTCCTCCATCAATAAAATCCCATGTATAGCTAGCTATACCCACATCATCTGTTGAGTTACTACCTACAAAAGACACAGTAAATGGCGCTTCACCAGAAACAATATCTGAACTAGCTATGGCGACTGGTGCCACATTTGGTTCATTTACGGTAATGGTTAATGAAGTACTATGAGTTTGACCTTCAGCGTCGCTTACCGTTAATATCACCTCATAAACATTAGCTTCATCAAAAGTATATACAGGATTTATTTCATTTGAAGTTTCACCATTTCCAAAATCCCATAAATAGGATGCAACACCATTATCATCAGAAGACCCACTACCATTAAAGGAAACCGTTAGCGGAGCATCACCTTCCAATACATCTGCGGTAGCAAGCGCTATAGGAATACCATTACCAGCCACAGAAATATTAGCGGCAGAAGTATCTACTTTACCATCTGCATCCGTAACCGTTAAGGAAACATTATAGGTGTCAGAGGCAGCGTATACATGAATTGGATTTGGTTCGTCAGAAGTGTTTCCATCTCCAAAATCCCAGAAATAGGATACAATTCCGTTATCATCCGTACTAGACGAAGAATCAAAACTTACTTGAAGTTCATCTATGGTATAATCAAAAGCACTTTCAGGTGCAGTGGTATCTGGCAAATATTGTATTAATGTAGCTTTTGTTTCCGTTGCGCTATCATCTACAGAATTTGACACGCCACCTCTTCCACGTAAATGAATACTTACCAAATCATTAATTCCATCACTATAGACTTGAACCCTTAATCCGTCCATTTCTATTGGAGTTTGTTCTTCACTACCCCATTCGAATATACCTGCATCAATCCAGCCACCTGCTCCTTCATCCAAAATAATCCAATCATTACCAACACGATAACTTATTCTCCAAAGTGAATTTGGTTGTGGCTGATTAGCATAAACTCCACCAAAGGTGATATAATTCACTAATTTACGTGAAGCCCAATCAACTTGCCATCTAAAACCATTATCAGCATCTGGTGTGCCCAAATTAGCGCCAAACTGTTCGCCATACTCATTATAATCTGTACGTACAAAATAATCATCTCTAGAAGGGTCGTACAATATAGATTGAACAGTTCCTCTTGGGTTCGTGGCAGATCCAGTTACTGTTGCATCTGGTAATAATCCAATATTAATACCTGCATTTGGTACATTGTCCGGTTGGTCACTGGTTACAACAATGTCCACTGAAACCTGATCGGTCAACCCTTGTTCATCCGTTACTGTTAAGGTCGCTGTATAATTACCAGGTTGGGTGTAAATATATGATGGATCTGCCTCTGTAGAAGTATTACCATCACCAAAATTCCAATTATAAGATACTACGGCTACGTCGTCTGTTGAGTTACTACCGATAAAATCTTCAGTAAGTGGTGCCGTCCCGGTAATTAAACTTGTTTCGATAATAGCAACTGGCGCTTCATTATCCGGCGCACCCAAATTAATAACCTGAGTTGAAGTATCGCTTATACCGTCCGTATCCGTTACCGTTAACATAACACTGTAAGAACCTGAATTTGCAAACACATTACTTGGGTTTTGTTCAGTTGACGTATTTCCATCTCCAAAATCCCATTCATAAGATACAATACCATCATCGTCAGTGCTAGAAGTAGCATCAAAATCAACTTCTAAATCATTAATGACATAATCGAAATTGCTTTCGGGAGCCCCGGTATCTGGCAAATATTGGATCAACGTTGCCTTTGTTTCCGTTGCACTATCATTTACTTTATTAGATACACCACCTCTACCTCTTAAATGAACACTAATTAAATCATTTACACCGTCACTATAAACTTGCACACGAAGTCCATCAATAGCTATTGGTGCCTGAGTTTGACCACCCCATTCAAATATACCAGCATCGATCCAACCTCCTATACCTTCTTCTAAGATAGTCCAGCTATTTCCAACTCTATAACTAACTCTCCATAATGAATTTGGTTGTGGTTGGTTATCAAAAACACCACCAATCGTAATGTAATTAACATTCTTTCTATTGGCCCAATCTACCTGCCATACGAATCCATTATCAACATCAGGTGTACCAAGGTTTTCACCTTTTGCAATCCCATACTCATTGAAATCAGTTATTTCATAGTAATTATTTCTTGATGGGTCAAAAAGAATAGCTTGCGGTGTTCCTCTACCATTTAAAACAGATCCATTTAATACTGCATCTGGAAGTAATGCCAAATTTAAACCGGCATTCGGATTGTTGTCCACAGCTCCTCCATTAGCTAAAATATTAAGTTCGTCTATATTGGTGTTACCATCTGCATCGGTAACCGTTAAAGTAACAGTATAGTTACCAGATACCAAGTAAGTATAATTTGGGTTCGCCACATTAGCAGTTTCTCCATTTCCAAAATCCCACAAATAAGAGACCACACCAACATCATCACTAGAATCACTACCTGTAAACTGTACATTTAATGGTGCAGGACCTACGGACACATCTGAAGTAGCAATCGCCACTGGTATAGAATTATCTTCCATTACAGTAATTTCTTGAACTGAAATATCACTTAAGCCATTGCCATCCGTAACCGTTAAAGTAACATCATATGTACCAGAAGTTTCGTAAGTATGTACAGGATTTGCACTGGTAGAACCGTTACCATCTCCAAAATCCCATGTATAGGAAACAATTCCAACATTATCTGTACTTTCAGAAGAATCAAAAGTTACTTCTAAATTATTTATAGTGTAATCAAAAGCACTTTCTGGTGCACCGGTATCTGGTAAAAATTGTATTAAGGTAGCTTTTGTTAGGGTATCACTATCATCCAACCTATTAGAAATACCACCTCGACCTCTTAGATGAATACTTACCACTTCATTTACACCATTACTATACACTTGAACCCTAAGACCGTCCATCTGAATTGGTGTTGTAGTTGCACCACCCCATTCAAAGATGCCAGCATCAATCCACCCACCAGTTCCTTCTTCTAAGATAGTCCAATCATTACCAATTCTATAACTAATTTTCCATTCAGAATTTGGTTGTGGTTGATTAGGATATACTCCACCAAAGGTGATATAATTCACTTCCTTTCTATTGGCCCAATCTACCTGCCATTTAAAACCGTTATCTACATCTGGGGTTCCTAAGTTTTCACCATTAGCAACACCATATTCATTAAAATCAGTTACAACAAAGTAATTTTCCTGTAATGGATCATATAATATAGCTTCAGGTGTACCTCGACCATTTTCTACCGAACCGCTTAACACAGCATCTGACAATAAAGCTAAATTCACATTAGCGTTTGCATTATTATCCACAGCACCTCCATTTGCAACAATTTTGATTGTTGATTCATCAGCGTTACCATCTGCATCGGTAACCGTTAATGTAACATTATAAGTACCAGGCACCGTATATTCATACATTGGATCTTCTTCCGAAGAAGTAGAGCCATCTCCAAAATCCCAAACATATGATACTATGCCAACGTCATCTGTAGAACCACTGCCCGTGAACTCAACAGTCAAAGGCGCAGGACCCGATTGAACATTGGAAGAAGCATTGGCTACCGGTATAACAGGAACACCATCAACAGTTATACTTTGAGTAAAACTATCGCTTAAACCATCAGCATCCGTAACCGTTAAAGTAACATCATAAGTCCCAGGGCCTACAAAACTATGAATTGGATTCTGTTCGGTTGAAGATTCACCATCTCCAAAGTCCCAATCAAAGGTAACAATACCAACATCATCAGTACTTTCGGAAGTATCAAAAGTTACCTCCAGATCATTAGTCGCATAATCAAATCTTGCCGTTGGAGCACCATCATCTTCCAAATATTGAAACAAGGTTGCTTTTATAGGTTGGTCAGTGTCGTCAATTCTTAAAGAATTACCTCCTCGTGCCCTTAAATGCGTACTTTCAATATCATTTACGCCATCACTATATAATTGCATACGGAAAGCATCAGCTTCAACTGGCTCTTGATTTTTACCTCCCCATTCATAAATTCCCGAATCTATCCAACCACCAATACCTTCTTCAATTACTATCCAATTATCACCTTGACGATAACTAAGTCTCCAAGCTGTATTGGGTTGAGCTTGGTTTTCATAAGCCCCCCCAAAAGTGATATAGTTAACTAACTTTTTATTCAACCAATCTACTCTCCAAGTAATGGCCTCATCTACGGGCAATGTACCTGCATCATGGTAACGAAGGACTCCAAATTCATTCCAATCCGTAGCAACAACGTAGTCATTTATTGAAGGGTCATATAAAATGTCTTGAGCTACACCACGCCCCTCTTCTCCATGGATTTGACTAGATAATATAGCATCACCAGCCAAAGCTATATTTATATTTTCATCTGCAACATTATCAATAGCACCACCAGTAACAGTAATCTCAATTGATTTTGATTCTGTCTGACCATCATTATCAGTAACCGCCAAAGTAGCGGTATAGATACCAGGTACTGTATACGTATGACTAGGATCCATCTCTGTAGATGTCCCACCATCACCAAAAGTCCAATCATACGAATCTATAGATTCGTCATCTGAAGATTCATTACCCGTAAAATTAACTATCAAGTCTATATTACCAAGTGATTTATCAGCCGTAATTACCGGGGTAGGTGGAATTGATAAATTATTAATCCATTCCTCCAATAAGGCTACACCTGCTTCATCTACTTGACCTTTGGCTAACCATGGCATCATTACACCTGGTGTAATGCTATTTGCTCTATGGTAAATTTGAGATTTAGATGCATCACCAACAAAAATAATTTGCTGATCAGTTGACATTTCTTCAACTGGCTCTGCTATTGAAGCAGCTAATAAATTAGTTTCTATCAAGCTATTTGCTAGCCTTAAATCAAAGTCTGCACGAAGATTATTATCTGATCGATGACAATAGGCACAATTTAAATCTAAGTAAGATCTTGCCTTATCATCTATACTTGCATTTAAATCATTAATGGAAGCATGAGTTAAGAAATTTTGTGTGTCGCCATCAGTTATGGTCTCTTCTATAAAACCAAGCTCACTTAATGTCACTAATTGATTGCCCACAACACCACCAACTTCAGCGTAATCAAATTCACTGTTCAGGTACCTAGTTCTTGGTCCTAAAGTACCTTTTGATATTTCATTGTGGCAACTTAAACATTCACTAGTTGATGGATACTGCCAAGTTATTGTTTTGCTACCTCCCCCTTCTAAAGTAACTTGAACATCTTGTTCATCACCAGTACTCATATCAATTAGTGTTGCTTCAGTTTGAGCAGCATTCCATTTATATGATAAGAAAGTCCAATTTCCATTACTATTTTTTATAGAAAATCTGGTTTCTACTTTTTGGGTAATATTAGGATTATTCTCATCAATAGGATAATCAAAATGTTTAATCATTACAGAACCAACAGGAAATTCCCAAATACCATTTTCAGAATAATTAATTTGTTCAGTAGCCGAATCTGGATTACCATCATTTGGTATAGCCATCCAACGCTTTTTCAATGCTCCATCTGACCAGAAAGGGTCAATTAGTTCGTACGGTAAAAAACCATCTTTAACCACCAAATTTTCAACATCGGTAAAAGCTCCTGTTGCTGTCAAGGTTTGGGGTACACCAGTAACAACTCCTGGTTCCACAAATCTCAGTAATTGTATATTATTACCTGCAGTAAGGTAAAATATGTCTCCATCAGAATCTTCTCCAAATGAAATAGCTCTTCTAGGCATAGAACCCAATGTGGAAACCTCTCCCGATGATATATCAACAGACAATATCTTTTCAGTAATGTAGTCCGCTGTAATATACTTACCATTAAAAGACGTGAATTCTGAACCTCTATATACATGACCGCCAATAATAGAACCAGCATCCTCCCTAGAGAATGCAGTTAATGGTTCTTGATGCTCCATATCATTCAATAAAGTAACAATTCCACAACCATTTTCTGGACCTTGAGCCATTCCTTCATATACAGGCCAACCATAATTTCCTCCATATGAAAGTACATTTATTTCATCATGAGTACTTAGCCCAACATCACCTATATATATTAAACCAGTGTCAGAGTCTTTACTCATACGGTGAGGACTCCTTATTCCTATGGCATAAAATTCTTCAAAATTTTCACCTGTTGCATCTAAAAAAGGATTATCATTAGGGATAAAATAGTTCTGCCCTGTAACTTCTTCTGCAGCTCCTATGTCTTCAGGCATTTTTCTTATTGCCGGATGACTTTTAGTAATGTCCATATCCACATCTATACGTAAAATACTTCCATCTATATTCTCAGATATATCTTGAGAGCTAATAGCACGTCCTTGTTCCCCTATTGCTACATATAAAAAACCATCATCTCCAAATACCAAAGCCCCACCACGGTGTGCAGTGTTTAACATTCTACGTCTTATTAGCCTGGTTCTAGAACCTTCAACAAAGGAAAGATCAACAGGGTCAATTTCAAAACGCTCTAAATGAATGTAATTTCCATGAAAATTATTGAAATCACATCCGAAGGTACCATTTCCTCCATCATTTAAGGTATCGTCACCTGTTTCTGATTCTGTTGTATAATAAATAAATACATAATTATTACTACCTGTCCCAAAATCAGGATGTAATTCTAGTCCTAATAGACCACCGTCCCAAACTTCAATATTTCCATCAGTTCTAGTACCCGCAGCAGAGCCGACTTCTTCAGAAAAATCAACAATTAAGTTTTTAACATTTGCATTTTGATCATCTTGAAACCAAAAAATCTCCCCGTTTAGTTGACCAACTATAATACGATTTTGAGTTGGTACAGGATTAAATGTTAAAGGATAATCAAAAGTTAAATTTTCAAATGCAACTTCATAAGGCTGAGTACTAATATTAAGATCTGGAAAGTTGGTATCCGAAAATGCTAAATAAGGAGTAGCCTCAGTTAAACCAGGTCCAAAAAACATTGGACTGAAACTCATAAAAACCGCTACTGAACCTACAACACTTGTTGCTAACAGTAATTTTTTTACATTACGAAAAGATGAAGTAATTTTTTTAATCATAATTCTAATTAATATAGAGATGGGTATAATTATAAAACAAAAAAAAAGCAATAATAACGAACACTCGATTAATATCGTTCAACGCCATATAAAAACGTTTAATTTCAATATATATAGCTTATTTAAGGGGATTTAAAAACAACGATTTAACCGAATAATTCTTACAATAAATTTACATTTATCTACTATTGTTTACAAGTCAACAACTACTATATGAACTAGTTACTTGCAACTTTGTCAAAATATACATTGATTACTTATTTTCTTTGAATTAGTTAAACCATTTAAATCAATTAACATGAAATAGTTACATTTACAATCAATACTTAGAGCGTTGAACATATAATCTTTAATTTTAGACTTTTTGCACTTTTACCAACTCCACACTCGATTAATTAAAATGAGAAAAACAACAATAATCTTCATATTCTTAGTTTTACTTGGAATATATTCATGTGGTGTTGATACTGAAGTTCTTGAATACCAAAAAAATAGCATTAAATTATTATATCCAGAAGACAATTCTGAGGTTGAAGAAGGAATTATACTTACAGATTCAACCAATTCACTTGAATTCAAATGGGAATCTTCAACTGAAGATGAGAATCAAATATTTTACCTAGAGCTGATCAACCTCGATAACAAAATTGTTCAAGTGTATGAAAATACTGGTAATAAAGCTTCAATTCCACTTAAACGAAACAACTCTTATTCATGGTCAGTAAGTGATTCTATGAATCACGGAAGTTCCCTTTGGACTTTTAAAAATATAGGTCCTTGGGGTACATCAACGGCCCCTTTGGCTGCAATTGCAATATCACCAGTATCAGGAGCATCAATATCGCAAACCAGTACCACCGTAAATTTAATATGGAAGGGCGAAGATGAAGACAATGACATATTGAACTATGATTTATATTTTGGTGAATCTGAGATTCCCGAACTTTTTACCGAGAATATTGAAACAACTAGATATAACGATATTCCCGTTGAGGCCGGTAATACATATTATTGGAAAATAGTAACAAGAGACTATGTTGGAAATGAAACTTCCTCATCGGTTTTCAATTTCAATGTTGGAAATTAAATTCTCTCTTAAAATATTCTTAATGAGAGGATATAATGTATTTAATTAAATATACATTTACTATATAATCTTACTCTTTGTAATCATAGATTAAACTTACTTCAATGAGATTACATGAAGAATTCCGATAAAGTAAAATGGGCATTATTGTGTAGCGGAAAAGGTAATAATGTATATGACATCATTAATTATTATCAAAAAAATCCTCATCAAAACTCCTTCTATATTTCTTTAATCATTTACGAATCAAGCGATTTTAGTGCGATTGAAATAGCAAAGAGTAACCATATTGATGTTTTGCAAATATCAAGAAACACTTTTAAAGATTCTATTAAACATCAAAAAAAACTAATCCACGAAATACTATCGAGAAGAATAGATTTTATATTTCTCCTGAACTATAAATACTTAATTAAACAAGAAATGTTAAGTACGTTTCCAAACAGAATAATAAATATTCATCCGTCTCTATTTCCTAGCTTTTTAGGAACAAAGACTGCTATTCAAGATGCTTTGGCATATGGAGTAAAAATTACAGGAATTACCACTCACATCATAAACCATGAATATGACAAAGGAATCATATTAAATCAAGTAGCTATTAAAATAAATGACAATGATAATTTTGAATTACTTTACACAAAATTTCGTAAAAAAGGATTCAAAATAATTGTCAAAACAATTATTAAAATCACTGATGAATTTCAAGCCATTAAAAATAAATAATGAAATCCAACACTTTTAAAGTTTTCAATATAGACACACCAAAGAACTTTAGTTCTTACCTAAAAGAATGTGCAAAAATTAACGATGACAACCCTTTTTTCAAATTTGATTTAAACCTTAACAATAAATTTTCAAAAAACTCAATCCATTATTTTGTATTGCATAAAGCCAACAATCCCATAATCCTAATGCCAATAGTTCTTCGGCCTATTACAATCAATAATAAACAAACAACATTTAATGACGTTATTAGTCCATATGGATATAGCGGTCCACTAATATCAAAAGAGACCAACGAAAAAGACATGAATGAGTTTTGGCAACTTGCTGACCTGTGGTATAAGGAAAATAATGTTATTACAGAATTTATAAGGTTTAGCTTTAACAATAACACCTTAGGCTATAATGGTAAAATAATACCGACCTTAAAAAATGTTTGTGGGGAACTCACAGATCCAAATACCATATGGAATAAGTTTGATAAAAAGGTTCGAAATAACTACAGAAAGTCTGTAGAAAATCAATTAACATTTCATATATATTCAGGTAACATGGAACCTAAAATCGTTTCTCAATTTTATGACATATACAAAAACACAATGATTAGACGCAATGCGGATATTGATTTATACTTTTCTTTAAACTATTTCCAAAATTATGTAAAATTGAATCCACAACATTGCGCTATCGCTATAGTTTCTAAAAGTAACACCCCTATTTCCGCGGAATTTTTATTATTATCAAGAGATACAATATACTCTTACCTTGGCGGTACCAATGCAGATTTCTTTAATTGTCGTCCAAATGATTTTTTAAAAGTAAATATTATTAATTGGGCAATAGAAAACGGCTATAAAACCTATGTTCTAGGTGGTGGAAGAATGGACAATGACAATCTTTATGCTTATAAAAAATCATTTTTCCCAAAAGAAAATGATATTACATTCTATACCGGAAGAAAAATCGTTAACCAAGAAATATACAAGTATTTAAATGAAGAAATTAAAAATTCACTTACAATGAGCTCCATTAATTATTCAGACCCAAATACAAACGATTTTTTCCCTATGTATAGAAAACCGATTAATTCAATTTCTATATAAAACAGAAATGTATATAAAACACGGACAACAGCTATTTAGATTAACATTTAAAACTCTAAAATAACAAACTCAGAACGTCTATTTACCGCATGTTTCTCTTCTGGACAATAGGTATTGTCATCACATTCATTTAATAACATAGATTCCCCATATGCCTCTGTAGTTAATTTATCTTCAGAAACACCTTTAGAAATCATGTAAGCCTTGGTTTTATCGACTCTTCGTTGAGATAACCAATCATTATACTTCGAGCTTCCTCGAGAATCTGTATGTGAAGTTATCTTTAATTTTAATGTTGGTATCTCTTCTAATACTTGAGCCAAAGAATCTAATATTTTTTTAGATGACGTACTCACTACAGATGAATTTAAACCAAAATATACGTTTCCTAAATTCTCAATTCTAGACTTAATTTCTGATTTACGCTTATTAATAGCATCTACTTTTGCTTTCTCAGCAGCAGCCAATGCATCTTCTTCTTGTTGTTTTTTGAGTCTTTCTGCCAATAAAGCTTCATCTTTTAAACGATTAACTTCGTTTATAGAATCATTTTGACGTCGTTTTTCCTTTTCTATAGCGGCTAATAGCTCTAATTTCTCTTCTCCTCGTTTAGAAAGGCCTTTTTCGATTCCGAATTGATAAACCACTCCCGCTGCATGTTGTATATGATTTGTAGCGCCGTCACTTTGACTCATAGCCCATTTTCCTGTTGAACTAAAATCTAATCCCCATCTATCTGAAAACCATGTTCTAAAGCCTACGACAGCATTATAAGTTCCCCTACCTAAGTTATTAGCATCGGTATAACCTGCTCCAACACCCACATATGGATCAAACCAACCAGTTTGTCCAATTATTTTATTAATATCATAAGTAACCCTACCATCAAAACCAAAATAACTTACATTTTCTGTAATTACTTTTGCATCAATAATATTCCCTTCTTTGTATTGATTATAAGTACCAATAGCTTCCAAACCTAAGCCACTTTTAAAGTATCTACCAATACTTACACGTGACGGATAAGGAACAATATTCCATTCTTGACCTACATTAAAGATTCCGTCAAAAACATTACCTGAATCATCGACAGCATTTAAGCCAACTCCGAAAATCCAAGAGCTCTGTACTATACTATCCTTTGCCGTTATTTGAAGTTCATCTTGGGCAAATGCTATAGACGATACCATGAGAAATAATAATAAACTAAAGATTTTAGCCTTTTTCATAATATAAAATTTGGGTTACAAAATGTAAAATTAATTGAAGAAGAGATAGTTAACAAATAATTACTGTATACAGCAATTAAAACCGATTGATAGTTGAATGTAGAATATTCATCGATTAATTACTTTTCAATTTTTAAGTCTTTAGAGTTAAATGGTAATTTATAAATACTAAAAGGACTTACTACTAAATTAGATTTGTCTTTAGATTTTTTAGAATTAATTTTTTGCACTTGTAAAAAATCATCATTTTCGTTCAGTTCTAAACTAGCATAATTTGAAGCAGAACTATCTCCACACCAAACTAAAATCATTTCGGTAGTAAAATCTATGATTGGTGGTGTTAATCCCGGTTTTCTTGTTCGGTTAATTTTACCGTAGAAAGCATTTAATTGTTTTTGATTTTTAATTAGAATATACTCTTCTTGTTCAAAACCACTGTAGTTTTCATTTAAGATTAGCTCCATGCCCATATCGTTAGAATCTTGTAAATTACTTTGAGCTATACTCTTACAAGAATTTAATTGAACTACTACTAATAGAAAAAAACAAATAAAATATTTAAACATTTTTAAATCTTCTTTTATAGGCCCTTTCATAAACTTCTTCATAAAGAGGGACCACTTTTTGAATATCAAAACGCTGTGCCTCTTTTAATGCATTAAGCTTAAACCTTTCTAATACCTTGTCATTCTTTAAAATAGTAATTGCCTTAGCAGCCATATCATTAATATCGCCAACATCACTTAAAAAACCACTTACTCCTTCTGTATTAACTTCTGGAATTCCGCCTGCATTACTAGAAATAACCGGTACTTTATTAATCATAGCTTCTAATGCCGCAAGTCCAAAACTTTCTGACTCTGATGGTAAAAGAAATAAATCTGAGAAGCATAAAATTTTATCAATTTCATTACTATTGCCTAAGAATATAACCTTATTGGATATACCTAATTCTTCGCACAAACGCTCTGCTCCTTCTTTTTCCGGTCCTTCACCGACCATTATAAGTTTTGATGGAATTTCTAGCTGAATTTTACTAAAAATCTTAATTACATCAGGTATGCGTTTTACCTTTCTAAAGTTACTAATATGGGTAACAATGCGCTCATCTTCAGTTGCCATATTAGAACGCTGACAATCGGTAAAAGATGTACTATATTTTTTTGCGTCTATAAAGTTAGGAATAACCTCTATTTCCCCATGAATATCAAAAATATCTAATGTTCCTTGTTTTAAACTCTCTGATACCGATGTAACCACATCAGATTGATTAATACTAAAAGTAACCGCTGGTTTATAAAATGGATGTTTTCCAACTAACGTAATATCAGTACCGTGTAATGTTGTAATCATTGGCACATAAATTCCCTCTTCCTCCAACATTTTTTTTGCCATATAACCAGCATAAGCATGAGGTATGGCATAATGCACATGTAATAAATCTATTTTATGAAGCTTTATAGTATCTACCAATTTACTAGACAAAGCAAGCTCATAAGGCTGATAGTGAAAGAGTGGATATTCTGGCACATGAACTTCATGAAAGAATATTTTATTGCTCAGCAACTCTAATCTTACAGGTTGCTTATACGTTATAAAATGAATTTCATGACCTCTATTAGCCAATGCTATTCCTAATTCTGTTGCGACAACACCACTACCACCAAAGGTAGGGTAACATACTATTGCTATTTTCATCACAACAAAACTAACTTTTTTAATTCAGAATTGAATCGTAAATAGCCTGTTGAATTCTAGTTCTTAACCCAGATTTAACTAAAAGTGTGTTTGATGCAGATGGATATGTTCTATTAGATAAAAACACATAAACAATTTCTTCTTCTGGATCGGCCCAAGTATATGTACCTGTAAAACCACTATGACCAAAACTTTTTCTTGAAACACAACCACAAGTGGGTCCGCTATGCTGTAATTGAGGTTTATCAAAACCTACTCCTCTACGCACATTGTTTTCACAAAAGTAACAGGTATTAAATTTCTTTACTGTTCTAGAATCAAAAAATTTAGTTCCGCCATAATATCCATCTTGAAGATACATTTGCATAATCTTAGCTATATCATTTGAGTTACTAAAGAGTCCGGCATGACCACCTACTCCTGCTTGCATTGCGGCACCCATATCATGCACATAACCTTGTACAGTTCCATATCTATAATAATCATCCTCCTCAGAAGGTACAATCATCTTTTTCTCGAACTTTTCCAACGGATTGTAAGATGTATGATTCGCACCTAATCTACTATACAGAAAACTATTTGCCAAACCATCTAACCTTTGATTATAGCTATCTTCAATCACTTTTTTCATTACGTAATACGGTACATCGCTATAACGGTATCTGTTAGATTTCAAATCTTGTCTTCCAATTCTATTATATATAGAATCTTGGTATGCATCGGTTAAGTACAAGTTATCATACACTTTGGTAGAAAAACCTGGTAAAGGAGAATTTCTATAAAATTCGCCAGATGGTTTTTTATTCTCATCTAACGTTCTAATGTAAAAAGGAATCCATGCTGGTAACCGTCCATAATGAGACAACGCTTTTAAAACAGTTACGTTCTTAATTTCTGTATTTGAATAATTTGGAACCAGTTCCTCAAAAGTATTATTGAGTCCAATTCTACCTTCTTCCTCCATCTTCATAACCATAGGCAATGTGGCTAATATCTTTGTTAGAGAAGCTAAATCATATATATAATCGTTGGTGATTTTTTCTTTTGAATGATATGTAGGCTTCCCAAAACCTTTCTGGTAAATAACCTTTCCTTTTCTAGCTACCAAAACTTGAGCTCCAGGAAACATTAAACTATCTAGACCATTACCCATTAATTCATCTATTCGCTCTAATCCTTTAGAACTCATACCAACACGTTCTGGTATGCTATATCCTAATCTACTTAAAGATTTCACCTGAACACCCGTCTGTACAGGAAAATCTGGGTGGGCACTTACAGGTAATTTGCCTTTTGCACTTACTGCACCAAATAAAATTTCGGCAGTTTTCTCTTGTGCAATCGCACTGTTTTGGTAAGACATAACTACAGCATCTATATTACTGAAAGAAGTTACATCTGATAAAGCATAAGGTTTTGCGAATACACATAGGATTAGGTTAGAGGTTCTCTCATTACCAATTTCTTGCAACCAATTTAATTCTTTGGTAGAGAATTTATACGATTTCCAAGGACTCTCATTACTGGTGTGATGACCTACAATAACTAGATTGAATTCTTTTAATTTTATTTTCAGTGAATTAATATCATTTGCCTCAACCACAGTGACATTTGCGTAGTTTTTTAAACCATTTACAAATGCTTCATTGTCAGAACTACCCATTTTCACATAAGCAATTTTTTTATTGTCAAGATTTTTAATAGATAGTAAATCAAGTTTATTCTTTACAACTGTAATGGCATTCTCTATAGCTTGTTCATATATAATATCATCTTCAAGACTATTTAAATCCTCATATAAATTCTCTAAAGGAATAGGCTTATACTTGTGTAAACCTGCCTTGTATTTTGCCATTAATATTTTCTTGACCGAATACGCCAAGCGCTCTTCAGACAACTTACCCTTCTCATACGCTTTAGTCAACTTTTCTTTGGCACTAACAATATTCTCTGGCATTAATAACATATCGTTACCTGCCATGAACGCTGCAAGTTCTACACTACCATCTTTACCTGTAGTAGAAACACCTTTCATATTAAGGGCATCAGTAAATATTAAACCCTCATAACCTAAATCTTCTTTTAAGATTCCGGTTATAATTTGTTCTGATAATGAAGATGGCAAACCTTTCTTCATTTCAAGAGATGGCACTTCTAAATGAGCTACCATAATACTACTTAAACCAGAACTAATTAATTTCTTAAATGGATATAGCTCTAAACTATCTAACCTTTGTCTTGAGAAAGGAATTACAGGCAAATTATGATGAGAATCTACCTCTGTATCGCCATGACCTGGAAAATGTTTACCATTTGCCAAAACACCAGCACTTTCCATTCCTCTAGCAAAGGCTGTACCTTTATCCACTACATTGTCTCTATTTTCACCAAAAGAACGATTACCAATTATAGGATTCTTCGGATTGGTATTAATATCTAAATCTGGAGCAAAATTAATGTGAACACCCAATCGTTTTGCATGCTTACCTATTTGATAGCCTACTTTTTCAACAATTGAATTATCTTGAATGGCGCCTAAGGTCATATTCCAAGGAAACGCGTAAGTTGAATCTAACCGCATGGAAAGTCCCCACTCAGCGTCCATTCCAATTAACAAAGGAATTTTTGATGCTGCTTGATAGTTGTTCGTAAGCTTAGCCTGCTTTACAGGGCCACCTTTAGAAAATATTACACCACCTAAATTCTCTTTAACTATAAGGTTTTTGATTTGATCGGTAGCCTGCTTGCTTTGATTAGAAGCTACGCTAACCATAAATAGCTGGCCAAGCTTTTGATCTAAGCTCATTTGAGCATATTGACCATCTACCCACGCTTGTTGGGCAATACTGTCTTTGGTCACTAAAGGGTTTTGAGCAAATGCATTTGAATAGCAAAATAACCCACAAATAAGAATAAAAATATAGCGCATAAAAATATATGTACTGAGATAACTATTACGGATTGAAATTATTGCATTTCATCGATAAAACCCAATAAATTCTGATACTTAAGAAGAATTTATGTTAAAGAAAACGAGCATGCCAACTCTCAGAAGCAGGAACTTCCCAGTACTCAAGATACTCCCCTTTATTGGTAACCAGATTGTTGAACACAATTGTATTCTTAGAAACTGCTTTTTGCTTTGCCATAGCCTTAAAATCCAATAAACTTTTATAGGCAACAAATTCACCTTGTTTATAGGAAACATTCATTTTATCTAATAAAAGTACATTGTATTTCTTTTCAAGAGCTTGTATAAAATGTACCGAGGCATCTATAGAACAACCTGTAGCTCCTTGGGTAGTTTGATCAAGTGCAATAACAATAAAACGCTTATACTTTATTTCATACCCAGCATTTAAATCATTACCATGTGCGGTCCATGATGTTAGAAAAGTATCAAGATCTAAACTTATTTCTTCCATTTCACTATCAGAAAATGAACGGCTACATTGATAGATCCAAACTCTTGCGGTTTCGGGTAATGTATTAAATTCTACTAGCAAATTTTATTGTTTTAGTATTATAAATCTTCTGCAGTTGCAATCATTTCAGCAATATCCATTACTTCAACAGCATCTTCCTTTTCTTTGTTCTTAACCCCATCTGTCATCATTGTATTACAAAAAGGACAACCTGCGGCAATAATATCCGGTTTAGTTTCTAAAGCTTGTTCCGTACGTTCTATATTAACATCCTTATCACCTTTCTCTGGTTCTTTGAACATTTGCGCACCACCAGCACCACAACATAGACCTTTTTGCTTACAGTTTTTCATTTCCACAAGCTCTGCGTCCAGTTTTCTAATTAAGTCCCTAGGAGCTTCATAAACACCGTTTGCTCTACCTAAATAACATGGATCATGAAATGTAATGCGCTTACCCTTAAAGGTACCGCCTTCCATTGATATTCTTCCTTCGGTAAGTAACTGTTTTAAGAATTGTGTATGGTGAACTACTTCATAATTCCCACCCAACCCAGGATACTCGTTTTTAATCGTATTAAAACAATGTGGACAAGCTGTAACAATCTTCTTTATTTCATAGGCATTTAAAACCTCTATATTTGTTACCGCCTGCATCTGAAACAAGAATTCATTTCCCGCGCGTTTTGCAGGATCTCCGGTACAACTTTCCTCAGTCCCAAGAACTGCAAAAGATACATTTGCCTTGTTCAAAATCTTAACAAAAGCTTTCGTTATCTTCTTTGCTCTATCATCAAAACTACCAGCACAACCTACCCAAAATAAAACTTCCGGTACAGTTCCCGACGCAAAAAACTCTGCCATTGTAGGCACTTTTAATTCACTTGCCATATTTATCTTTAAGATTCTTTACTCCAATTTAAACGGTCCATTTGGTTAAATGGCCAAGGTGCTCCATTATTCTCAATATTACCCATCATGTTATTCAAATCTGTAGGAGCAGCAGATTGTTCCATCACCAAATATTGTCTCATATCCATAATAATAGATAATGGATCAATACTGATTGGGCAAGCTTCAACACAGGCATTACAAGATGTACATGCCCACAATTCTTCTGGAGAGATATAATCGTTTAATAATTGTTTGCCATCATCTTTAAACTCGCCATTATTCTCATCAATTATTTTACCTACTTCCTCTAATCGATCACGTGTATCCATCATTATCTTTCGAGGAGATAATTTTTTTCCAGTTTGATTTGCAGGACACTCACTAGTACAACGACCACATTCGGTACACGTATAGGCGTTCATAAGTTGTACCCAACTCAAATCTTGTACATCAGACGCACCAAACTTATCTGGAACTGCCGCATCTTCCGCAGGTTCAGCATATGGGTCTGCATCAGGATCCATCATCATACGAACTTCATCCGTTACAGATTGTAAATTTTTAAACTGTCCTTTTGGTGTTAGTCTTCCATAGTATGTATTTGGAAACGCCAATAGAATATGTAAATGCTTTGAGTAATATAAGTAGTTTAGAAAAAACAAAATTCCGGCAATATGTGCCCACCATGCTGTACGTTCTATTATTATCAATGTAGATACAGATACGTTCTCAAAAATTGGAGCGATAAAACTACTTATAGGAAATGACCCAGCAGCTACATAATGATCCGCCCCCATTTGTTGCAACTGATAATCTGCCGCATTCATAGTTAAGAACAATAACATTAATACCAATTCTATATAAAGAATTAGATTTCCGTCTTTTTTAGGCCATCCTTCCATTTCTGGCTTAAAGAAACGTTTCAGTTTAATTACGTTTCTTCTTATCCAAAAAATTACAACAGCAACAATGACTAGAAAAGCCAAAATTTCAAAAGATCCTATTAAAAAACTATAGACAGGACCTAAAACAGCAAATAACCTATGGGTTCCAAAAATACCGTCTAAAATTATTTCTAGAACTTCAATATTAATAATGACAAAACTAATATATACTATGATATGTAATGCACCTGCAATTGGGCGTACAACCATTTTAGATTGCCCAAGAGCAATCTTTGCCATGTTCTTCCAACGCCGTGGTTTATTATCAGTTAATGAGGCTTCTTTACCTAAAAATATATTGCGTCTTAACTTTGAAATATTCTTTACAAAAAAACCAACACCTACAATAAGTAGGATTATGAAAATAATATTAGGGAGATATTGCATATAAATTAATCTTCTTTATTCTCTATAGAACTTGCAGCAGGATCATCTTCTGGAACTTCATACTCTTTTTGCTTTTTACCAAAAACTGAAACATTTACATATCTCTTTGGATTTAAACGGAAATCTTGAAGCAGCAAGTCTAATTCTCGTGATGCATTATTTAAATTAGTATACATTTCCTTATCGTTCATTAGTAACCCTAATGTTCCATCGCCATTCTCAATTTTCTCTGTTACTTTATCTAAACTTGCCATTGTAGATTCTAGACTTGCCAAAGTTCGTCCAAGACCTGCAGAATTTAATGAATCTGAAAGTTTGGCAAAATTAGCAGTAAGCTTTTCAAAATTTTCAATTGAGCTATCTAGCTTTTCCTTATTATTTCCTAAAACGGTATTTAAGGATAAGGCCGTGTTATTAAGATTTGATATTAGAACATTTAAACCTCCAATAACCTCTTTAAGTTCTTTTTTAGTTTTTTCGTCTAAAACAGAGTTAACGTTTACTAGTACAGAATCTGCACCTGAAATGGCAGATTCTACCTTACGGACTAATGGATTTAACTTTTGTTGAGCCAAATCTGTAATACCAGGTCTTGTTTCTGTTCGCAGAGTATCGCCAGATTGAGCCTCTACTTGATCAAAAACGGGTTTAATCTGTAAGCCTTTACCACCTATAATACCTGTATCGTATAATTCAACGGTACTGCCTTTTGAAAATTTAAAGTCATTGCCAACAGTAAATGTCACCAACAAATTCCCTTTTTCATCTAAAAACTTAATATCGTTTACCTTACCAACACTAAAACCGTTAATAGAAACGGTTGTACCAGATTGTAATCCGCCAACATTTGGGTAAATAGCATAGAAGGTTTTACTGTTGTCAAAAATTGGGGTCGACTTCAGATAACTGAATCCCATGATGAACAGTAATATGCCACCTATAACAATAATACCTGTTTTTAATTCTCTAGATAGTTTCAAGAAATTATATTTTTAGTATACTCAAAATTATGAATAATATTTACACTTTATGGAGTAAATTCAGAAACCTCGTCTATTGCTTCTTGAATTGGAATTCTCTTACCTAATTTATAAGCCACAATATATGCTGACGAGTAACCTTTTTCTTTTGCCTGAGTTTGCATCATTTTAGCCTCTCTAAATGATCTTGTCTCACCATACATATAGCGATATAGATTTTTATACGGTTCTTGAGAAAGATTAGAAAGTCCTTTAAAATTACTTGGATTAAGAGCTACATTTTTACTACTAGCCATTAATTGAATTTTAAAAACAATAGATTTCGCTACTTCATTAGCATCTATAGCTTCTTTCACCTTAACCGCTGGCACTTCCACTACTTTCTTTGGTTCTTCAACTTTAGGCAGAGTATTAGTAACCTCCGGCTTTTTTACTTCAGCAACTTTTTCTTCAACTGCCTCTGTTATAATTTCTTTTTTCTCCTCTGCTTTTTCTACAATTTCTTCCTTAATCGGTGGTGCGTTTGGCTTGGCAACGTTAGTTTCTACATTCTTTATAGTTGGTTTAACACCTTCCTTATAATGTAAAATTGCTTTCGCAATAGCATCGCCCATATCATTCTGCCCTTTAGTAGAATTTAAATAAGCTCCTTCATCTTTATTCGTTAAAAATCCAGTTTCCACTAGTACACTTGGCATAAAAGTTTGATGTAAAACTATAAAACCTGCTTGCTTAACTTTTCTATCTGTTCTTTTAAGTTTGTTTGAAAAATTATCTTGGATCATCGTCGCCAACGCAACACTTTGATCTAAAAACTCCTCCTGCATAATAGTTAGTCCGATAACAGATTCTGGTGAATTAATATCATAATCCGCATATCTGTTTTCGTAATTATCTTCTAAGTAGATAACGGAGTTTTCTTTCTTCGCTATCTCAAAATTTTGTTTGTTAGCATGAAGTCCTAATACAAAAGTACCGGCTCCATGAGCATCGGAGGTATGAGAATCGCAATGCACAGAAACGAACAAATCTGCATTTGCTTTATTAGCTACCTCTCCCCTAACGTATAAATCTATGAAAGTATCATCTTTACGTGTATAGATTACTTTAATATCCTTGTTTTTAGAAAGAATCTCACCAACCTTCAAAACTATATTAAGAGCTATTTTTTTCTCTAAATAACCATTACCTAAGTTTCCTGGATCATGACCACCATGCCCCGCATCTAATACAACAATAAAAGGATCATCTGATTTCACTTCTTGTTCAGAAACCGAAAAAGACAGTAGTAATAACGCTGTTATTGAAACTAATGCAATGCTAAAGACTTTTATTTTCATATGTGTTAGGGATTATATCGCCCTTATTATGGTTAAATTTATTGTAAGACCCTATATAGAGATTAAAAAATATATGTAAGTTTGACATCTTAAACAACGGCTCATTGGACCGCCAAACCTTTACAAAAATAGGATATATAGCCTTGCAATCAAACAAACATTACTTACTTTTCCTATTCATGGTTCTTGCCGGTGCTTTTTCTGCTATCGGTCAAGAAGGTAAAATTACGCCTCTTAAAATAACTGCTGAAAGAGATTCAATAATCGCGCCATTATTCCCACCAGAGGCTTTAAAAGACTCAACAGCAACAGATTCGCTAGCATCAGATTCTCTCAATCAAAAACAACCTTTGCTATTAGATAAAATTACATATAAAGCAAAGGATTACGTTAAACTAAGCCAGAAAGAAAATAAAATATATCTATACAACGAAGCAGAAATCTATTATCAAGATACCGAACTTAAAGCTGGCATCATCATCATGGACTACATTAAAAATGAAGTTTATGCTGGTAGAATGGTAGATTCTCTTGGTAATTATTCCCAATTACCTTATTTCAAACAAGGTTCAAACATTGTTATTCCAGATTCTATACGATTTAATTTCGATACACAAAAAGCCTTAATTTGGAATTCAAGAACGGAACAACAAGCTGCCGCAGGTGCTTTAGGCAGTGATGCCATGAAGGTATATGCAGAGATTACCAAAAAAGAAAATGATTCTGTTTATTTCTTAAGCGAAGGTAAACTTACCACATCGACAGATACTATAAACCCGGATTATTACATTAGGGTAAGAAAGGCAAAATTCGTACCCAAGAAAAAGGTTATTGCGGGTTTCAGTAATTTATATATTGCAGATGTACCTACCCCTATTGCAATGCCTTTTGCTTATTTCCCTCTTTCTCAAGGTAGATCTGCTGGTATTTTAATGCCCTCTTTTGGTAACGACCCAGACACTGGCTATTTTCTACAAGATATGGGCTACTATGTACCATTGGGTGATTATGCCGATGTTACACTTTCAGGAGATTTTTATACAAATGGTAGTTATGCTTTCAGAACAGCTTCTATTTATACAAAACGATATAAATATCGAGGTAATGTAAACTTACGATTCGAAAATCAAGTTAACAGTCAAAAAGGTTTTAGCGATTATAGTTTATCACGTAATTATAATATTCAATTTTCGCATTCACAGGATACTAAATCAAGTCCTAATTCAAGATTTTCTGCATCTGTAAACTTAGGTAGTAGTGAGTATTATAGAAATTCTTTACAACAACGAAATTTACCTAACACACAGAATAATACTTTATCATCTTCAATTTCATACTCAAAAACATTCCCTAATTATCCGTCGGTGAATATGAGTTTAACCGCTACACATTCGCAACTGACTTCAGCAACAGCTACAGAGTCTGACACAGATAATATTACCATGACCTTACCTACTTTTCAAGCAAGTGTAGAGCGTATTTACCCTTTCGTAAAGCGTGATGGCATAAAAAAGGGAATTATAGATAACATCAATTTTCAGTATAGCGTAAATGCCCAAAACAGGCTTACCACCAATGATGAAGATTTTTTAACCAGTAAAATGTTTGATAATGCTCGTGCAGGTGTTAGCCACAGTATACCAATAGCTACAAACTTTAAAGTAGCTAAATTTTTCAGTGTAAGTGTCGGTGGTAATTATGAAGATGTTTGGGCTTTAGAGACCTACAACAGAAGCTATGACAATGATTTGGAAGAGGTGGTTATAGATTCCATTAGTGGATTTGACCGTTACAACACCTATAATTTTAGCGCAAGTATTGGTACCACGCTGTACGGAACATATGTTTTTGGTGAGGACAAAAAGTTTCAAGCACTTAGACATACCGTAAGACCATCTATAAGTTATGGCTATGCCCCATCTTTTGAACAGTTTTATGATGAGTATTTAGATGAAGATGGAGTTGAAGTACAATATAGTCGTTTTCAAGGGACATTAAATGGAGCACCATCTTTAGGCAAATCTAATAGCTTAAGTTTTTCATTGGCAAATACTTTAGAAGCAAAGGTAAAAGATAAAGATTCCACTAAAACAGAACCTAAGAAAATATCATTATTAAGCAATTTCAATATTTCAACTGGGTATAATTTTGAATCTGATTCCCTACGATTAAACCCTTTAAGCATTAATGGTGGTACCAATATTCTTGACAATAAAATGTCGATTAACTTTTCTGCTGGCTTAGACCCTTATGCTATTGATAACAATGGAACTAGAATAAATACTTTCAACATAGATAATGGAGGTAGCCTCTTTAGACTTACAAGAGCAAATGCAAACGTTTCGTACTCTATAAGCAGTGAAATGTTCGGTAAGAAAGATGATAAGAATAGAGACGAAGAAGAAGAGGACCCTTTTGATTATGTAGCTCAAAGTGGTGGTAGAGATGATGATCTTTTTGGTAGGGCAGATGATTTCAATTCCAACCCTGTTAAAAGAGGCGAAAAAGATTCCGATGTAGAAAACCCCATTTTCGGGACAAAAATCCCTTGGAACTTTAGATTAGCATATTCCGCTAATTATAGTAACTCTGCGCGACAAAATGAATTTAGCAGTCATTCCCTAATGTTTTCAGGCGATATAGAACTTGCACCACGTTGGTCTGTAGGTGGTTCTTCCGGTTACGATTTTAAAAATCAAGGTTTTACATTAACCCAGCTACGTTTTCAAAGAGATCTAAAAAGTTTTACCATGCGTTTTAACTGGACACCATTTGGAACTTATAAAAGATGGTATTTCTTTATTGGTATAGATTCTTCTATTCTTAAAGATCTTAAATGGGAAAACAGAAGTCAAAACTAATCCCTAAATTTTAAACAACATGAAAAAAGTAATAAATACAGAGAATGCTCCTGCTCCTATAGGACCGTATAATCAAGCAATTTTAAGCAATGGGACTTTATATATTTCAGGTCAAATTCCTTTGAATCCTAAAAGTGGCGAATTAGTTTCTGGAGACATCAAGCTTGAAACCAAACAATCTATGGAAAATTTAAAGGCCATTTTAACCGAAGCTGAAATGACCTTTGAAAATGTTGTTAAGTCGTCTATCTTTCTTAGTGACATGAATCAGTTCACTGAAGTAAACGAAATATATGCTTCTTATTTTAATGCTGAAACAGCACCTGCAAGAGAAACAGTAGAGGTTGCAAATTTACCGAAATTTGTAAATGTTGAAATCTCTATGATTGCTGTAAAATAAGATTTACATGTTGGCACGGTGAAAATCTACAAGACCTTCAATAGGTCTTTGTCTAATAACACCCACTATTAAATCGTTTCTAAGTAATACAGATGTTAATTCATCTCTTAGATAATGCGCAATACTACCCACAAAATTGATTGGAACTTTAGTTGCCAATTCAAATTGCATAACATAGTTATTTATAAACTGTTGAAAACCTTTATCAATAACACCTTTAGCATAAGGATGCTCTTTGTTTTCAATCAAAAATCTAGCAAATGTTGCCAAATAAGTATTTGGGTTTGGCTGTTTGTATAAGTTTTCTTTTATAACATCGGCATCCAAATCGTGTTGCTTTGCAAATTTATGAGCTAAATCTGCAGGCATTTTATGGAAATAATAATCACGTATTAATTTACGTCCAAAGAAGTTACCACTACCATCATCCATAGGTATATAGCCTAATGATGTAACTTTCTGAAAAAGTTGATTTCCATCATAATAACTACAGTTAGAACCTGTACCTAAAATACAAACGATACCTTGATGACCAACTTTTGTTGTAGCAAATATGGCAGCATAAGTATCTTCTTTAACATCTGCTTTTGCGTTAGGAAAAAAGTCTTTGAAAATGCCTTTCAAAAACAATTTCATACGATCGGTTCCACAACCTGCACCATAGAAGTAAAGGTGAGATACCTTATCTCTATTTTTAGAAAGCTCAAAATTATTTGCAAGGCGATCTTCGATAACATCTTTTGTCAACACTTCTGGACTCAAACCTAAAGTTTGTGTCAAAAAAAGTTGTTCGCCATTTTCATTCAAAGCAATCCAATCTGACTTGGTTGCACCACTATCTACTATTAAAATCATATACCGAATGTCTTTAAAAAATAAACCTGAAAATAAGGAAAAAAAGCCTCATTTTCAGGTATTATCTATGTTATACTAAAATGAAGGTTATAACGTGTTAACGTGCTGAATTAGGTCTACCATTTTATTAGAGAAACCAGCTTCATTATCGTACCAAGAAATTAACTTGAAGAAACTAGAGTTCAATTCGATACAAGCACCAGCATCAAAAATACTAGTTCTAGGGTCACCAATAAAATCTTGAGAAACAACGCTCTCTTCAGTATAACCTAATACACCTTTTAATTCACCCTCAGAAGCTGCTTTAAAAGCTTTTTTAATCTCTTCTAAAGATGTTTCTTTTTTAACTTTCACTGTTAAATCTACTACAGAAACATCTGCAGTTGGCACTCTAAAAGCCATACCAGTAAGTTTTCCTTTCAATGCAGGTATTACTTTAGTTACTGCAACCGCAGCACCTGTAGATGCAGGTATAATATTCAACATTGCACTTCTACCACCTCTCCAGTCTTTTCTAGAAGGACCATCAACTGTCATTTGCGTTGCAGTAGTCGCATGAACTGTTGTCATTAACGCTTCTTCAATACCAAAGTTATCATTAACAACTTTAGCCAAAGGCGCTAAACAGTTTGTAGTACAAGAAGCATTAGAAACGATAGTATCCGTTGCTTTAACATCTTTATGGTTTACACCCACTACGAACATTGGGGCATCTTTAGAAGGAGCAGAAATTACAACTTTTTTAGTACCACCATCAATATGATATTGAGCAGTTTCTAAAGTTGTAAAAATACCAGTACATTCAGCAACAGTATCAGCACCAACTTCATCCCACTTACAGTTCTTAGGATCTCTCTCAGCAGTAATACGAACAGTTTTACCGTTTACGATTAAGTGACCATCTTTTACCTCAACAGTACCATCGAACTTACCGTGAACTGAATCATATTTCAATAAGTAAGCTAAGTGCTCAACATCTAATAAATCGTTGATAGCTACTACATCAACATCACCACGTTTTACCGTTGTTCTGAAGACCAATCTACCTATTCTACCGAATCCGTTTATTCCTATTTTCAAATTTGACATTTTCTCTATTTTTATTATTTAATATTATGTAGTCATTATTTCTGAAACTCTAATAAGTTCCTTATCAATCTTAGTATGTCCTTTGATTGCTTTATTAATAGGCGTCAATGTCAGTTTGTTGTCTTGGATACCAACCATTAAGTTAGTTTTCCCCTCTAACAAAGCTTCCACAGCCTTCACTCCCATTCTACTAGCTAGTACACGATCATAACAAGAAGGAGCTCCTCCTCTTTGCATATGCCCTAATACAGATACACGAACATCATAAATTGGTAAATGTTCTTCAACGTATTCTTTAAGTTCAAATACGTTCTTACCAGATTTATCACCTTCCGCAACGATTACGATACTAGAAGACTTACCAGATTCCTTACTTCTCTTTAAAGATTCAAGCAATCTATCTAAACCTAAGTTCTCTTCCGGAATCAGAATTTCTTCCGCACCAGCACCAACACCTGCATTTAATGCAATATGGCCAACATCCCTACCCATAACTTCCACAAAGAAAAGTCTGTTATGAGAACTAGCTGTATCTCTAATTTTATCGATACACTCTACTACCGTATTTAAAGCGGTATCAAAACCTAAGGTAAACGTGGTTCCGAAAATATCGTTATCAATAGTACCAGGTATACCTATTACGGGGAAATTATATTCTCTATTGAATATCATTGCACCAGTAAAACTACCGTCACCTCCAATTACAACAAACGCATCTATACCAGCTTTAAGTAATTGCTCATGCGCTGTTTTTCTACCTTCTGGAGTTCTAAAATCATCGCACCGGGCAGACTTAAGTATAGTACCACCTTTATTAATTATATTATTTACACTACGGGCGTCCATTGGTTTAAAATCGCCCTCTATCATACCTTGATACCCTCTATAGACTCCAACGCAATCCACTTTTAAGTAGGCACATGTACGAACTACTGATCTTATGGCAGCATTCATGCCTGGAGAATCACCTCCTGAAGTCAGTACCGCTATTTTTTTTATTTCTGAAGACATTGAAAAATTTAAGCCAACGAAAGTAAGAAATCTTATGCTAAAAAGGAATAAAGATGAGACTCATTTTAAGAAAAAATCAACGAAAAGGATTTCGTGTTAACACATTCTAACCTAAACTCTTAAAGTTGTTTATTAATTAACAATAATCATGAAATAACCTACTGATTCAATGATTTTGGTTTATCGTAAAAACGAATTAAACTATCATTGCCCATTACAGAAGATGGGGTTTCAATTTCTTTTACAGGTAAGGGCTCCACTTTTTCAATTGGTTTTGTTCCTAATATTTTTTGAAAAAGCTCTCTAAAATTATTAAAATCTACTTCGTAAGACAAACCAGCACCTTGTGTAGACCCTTGCTGATCGGATAAATATGCTTGAATCTCGCTTTGTCTACTAAAGAAATTCGCACTTAAGGTACCTTCTTCATTCAACAAAACTTGTATTTCAAAATCACCTGCAACCAATGTTTCGCTAGATGCACCTACCGGAACCCCTACTTTACCGTTGAATAAAATTCTATCTGAAATCTGTGTGGACACTGTAACACCTATACGGTCATCGGTTTCTATATCTGCAGACCTATCTAGTATTCCCTGTTCATAAGACAAACCAAGATTGAATTTATCATTACCACCACTTAAAATAGAATTTAAGATACTGGAAGCACTTTGCACCAAATTACCCGTAATTGCTTGTTGATTAATTCCACTTTGAGAATTCACGAACGTACCTTGTGCCAATAGAAAAATGGCATTCTTTTCTTCTACTGTTGGATCTTGTAATCTATACTCCAATTCTGATTTCACAATTGAGTTAGTACCGGGAAAATCAATTCCAAAATCAATATCTGGACTTTGAAGTTGCCCTGTTAAACTTATAATTACATCTGTTGGAATTCTACGTGTAAAACCGGCATCATCAAGTAACGGTGCAGGATTGGCATTTAAAGAATAAACCGCTTCCATATCAAGAATGGCTTCTAAGGGCTTTTGATCCCAATTAATAGTTCCACCAGGTTCCACCTTAAACTTCTTATCTATTATACCGCCAAATTTATAATTGAACTCTCCCGTAACAACAACATAATCTCCATACATCTCAAACTTACCGTTGGTATTGATCTGTATCAAAATAATACCAACACCCGTACCTTTTAATGCGCTTCCGGTTTTAGTATCAGTTACAATTTCAATTTCAGCATCTGGTGTAACATCAAGGTTAAATTCTAGCTCAAGCCCTTGATAATCTTTTAATTGACGCTGACCTTCAATTCTTTTCTCATCATTCTTTTCTATAAAATTGATAAATGAATAGTCACCTAAACTAGCCACATCACTTAAAGGAATTTTTAATGAAGTTCCTTTAGCAGTAGCACCATCAACAGTAATATTTAAGGCCGTAGTTGGACCATAAATACGCCCTGTTCCGTTTAAATAACCAGTTCCATAATATAAATCTCCCTCTTTAAATTCGGTATTAAGAATTAAGAATCGATCATTTTTAGTGTCCACATTTAAGTCTAATACCCAATCCTTAAAAAAACTGTGGGTAATGGTTCCGTCTAAATTTGCTCTTGTACCTTTAGCTACATCTTCTAAAGCTATATTTTCAAAGTCGAATGTCTGATCTTTAAGTATTACCCTAGACCTTGGCGCAAAACCATAATCCACATTCAGATAAGGCACTGCAATACCGGCATTATCTAAAGTAAGGAGTCCGTTAAAACTAGGGTTATCCACATTACCCTGTATACTTACCCTACCATCTATATCACCTCTAATCCGATCAATAACACCCTCCCCTAATGGACTAAAGGGTTCTAATCCGAAGTTATTAAAATTGGCAATTAAATTTGCCCTAGGCACGTCTCCTTTATTCTCTACACTACCAACTACACTAAACTTTTCAAGCCCATTGTCTGACAATTGAGAATTAACTTGAAACTCTGATAAATCCTTATTACCAATGATACTTATGGCTAAATCTCCAAGAGGAATATCATTAATGCCAAACTTTTCTATATTCAGATTAGAGGAAGGCAAATATATACCGTCTTTCTGCAAAACATTTAAAGTACCATTGACCTCGCCTTGTAGCTTAAGGCTATCAATGACTGGTGTTATTTTATCTAAAGAGACTATTTTAAATTGCAATTGAAGATCTTTATAGGTGGAATCTGCCAACTGACCTTTCAACCGAATTTGTTCTTTTTCTTCATTATTCATTACAATTTCCTGAATTGTAATACTGTCTAATGCCCTATTTAAAATAACCTTGTTCTTGGTATCACCATCCTTATTTAATACCCATTTATTACCCTTAAAATTAACGTCTGACGTTTTAAGACCAATAACAGACTTATTGTCTTTATTGAATGTATGGTAGAAATTCAGGTTATAAGAATCATTAAAATTACTACCTCCTTTAAACTCAGACCTAAAGAATAGCGTATCTTTTAAAGTAGTGTTAATAAGGTTAAAATCTTTGAAATTATAATAAGGTGTATCTAACTCACCAACAGAAACGAATGTATTAAACAGCGGATTCTTATTATCTATTCTAACCTCAATATTATCTGCAGCAGTACCAAAAGCTTCTATGCTTGGAGATTCGAAATTTAACTTAAAGTCCCCTTCATCAGCAACAATATTTCCTTTTATAAAAGTATTTGGATCAAACCGTACCTCTGGAAAAAATACATCTACAATTTTGTTATAAATTTTAAAATTAAAGGAAAGGCTTTGACCGTCTGAAATTTGAAAAGGCCTATAGTTTGTATAAATACTACCCAATGAATTTTGCACAAGTTTACCCAATTCGCGTACTTTAAAATTACCTTTCATAAAACCGGTAATAATATCAGGAGAATTAATATTAATTGTCCGTGCTCGCTCACTATCAAAACTAGAGGTTACGGCAAAATCTTCAAAATAATAAGTATCGTTTACATTTTGATAACTAGTTTGGGTAAAATTGATATCACCCACAATATTATCTAGCGTAGTACCCGTAATGTCCATACTAACATTTCCTTTAAACACAGAAACGCTATCTTTAATAAAATTCAATTTTTTTAAATCGGCATAATCTACAGATGCAATGAAGTTGAAGTTATTTCTGGCTTCGGCAACATTTGCCAACCCTTTAAAATCGAATTTGAAATTCTCATCATTACTCACTAAAGAACCATCAAACAACTGGTCTTTAATTATACCAGAAACCCGTAAATCTTGATAATTATAATTATTAAATTCTATAGAGTATATCTGTCCGATTACTTCCGTATTCAACTTCTCTTTAATGAAACCCTTACCTTCTACATTAAAATCTAAAGTAGTTTTTCCTAAATTTTTATTCTCTGTAAAATCACCTAAATCGAAATCTATTAAAGAAATAAAACCTTTGTACGTTGCATTATCAATGTTGTTAAAATCACTCAAAACAATATCGGCATAACTACTACCAACCGCAGTATTCAAGTTTACTTTGGCATCTACAGAAGAGTTTGTGATAAAAGCATTACCACGGATAGTAAACTGCCCTAATTTACTAAAAGAAGATGGCAGTGAATTACCTATTAAGTTAGGCAACAATGCATTTAATTGATAATAACTACTGGTTACGTTTTTCATTTCAGCATTTAAGCTGAATGGCTTTTGTTTGCTGAATAAATTTTTAAAATTAAAATCTCCACGTATACCTGTATCATCAGAAAACAAAAAGAGATTATCGGTATTCAAATCATTTAATACTCCGTTTACATTCGCATTAAAAGTTACTTCTTTTCCTTTACCAAATTCATTGTAAAGCAAGTTGATTTCGTCAAATGCTACCTTAGACTCCTTAAAATCTGCTACAACATTTACTTTATTCAAAAAGTCTTTAAAATCTTCACGGTTGTAATTAAATACCAGATTACCATCTAAAGCTGAAAGTGGCGTTTTTATCTTTAGAGAATCAAAACGCATTTGCTGTTTCGTGTACTTAAAATTAGTAGCTAACCTATCTACTTTCAGTCCACGGTTACTAAAAAAGGACATTTCTTGAATATCTGTTGAAACTTCTGGTCCAAGTATTAAAAAATCTGCGGCATTAATATTTAGACTATCAAAATTTAAAACAGTGGTCTTTTCTAAATTCTCATCGATATATTTGAACCTACTTTTTTTAATAGCTATATAGGAAGAAGATAATCTAAAAGGCGGAGTACCAGGTGCCCTTGGCTTACCATCATCAAGTTTATCTACAAAGACCTCTAAATTGGTATTCTTTTCTCCAAAATATGTTTTTAGTTTAAAGTTTAATTCATCTACAGAAATATCACCAAACTCCAAATTACCTTGGGCTAAATTTCCAATACTTAAAATGGAAGTTTTAAGCTCATTTACATAGAAGAGCGTGTCTTTTTTATAATCTTCTATAAAAACACCTTCTAAACCTGTATTCCAAGAAATTAATGAAACTTTTAAACGGTCTATATTAATATGAGTACCATATTGATCGTTAATTTTTTTCGTAGCAAACTGTGCCAATAAGGTTTGTACCATTGGCAATGAAAAAATGATGGTACCTAAAACACATATCAGCAAAAGCACCAATAATGTTCTAACCAATATTTTTCTCAGTTTTTTGATAGGTCTTTATGTTTTACCTTTGTTATTCAAATTTTATTCCAAAAATGTTGGAACACGAAACAATATATATACTTGCTATAGAATCTTCTTGCGATGACACTTCTGCGGCAATTTTAATGAACGATAAAGTGCTCAGTAATGTTGTGGCTACCCAGGCTATTCATAAAGAATATGGAGGGGTCGTCCCTGAACTGGCTTCAAGAGCACATCAGCAAAATATAGTCCCTGTCGTTCATCAAGCCATAGCCAAAGCAAATATCGATAAAAAACAATTATCAGCCATAGCATTTACTCGCGGACCTGGACTAATGGGATCTTTATTGGTAGGTACTTCATTTGCAAAATCTTTATCGTTAGGTTTAGGCATACCTCTTATTGAAGTTAACCATATGAAAGCCCATATTTTGGCTCATTTTATAAATGATGAGACCATGAAGGCACCTGCATTTCCTTTTTTAGCTTTGACTATTAGTGGTGGGCATACACAAATTGTTCAAGTGAACGATTTCTTTGATATGAAAATCATAGGACAAACCTTAGATGATGCCGTTGGTGAAGCTTTTGACAAGAGCGCAAAAATTTTAGGGCTACCCTACCCTGGCGGACCATTAATAGATAAATATGCAGCAAACGGTGACCCTTATAAGTTTGAGTTTCCAATACCTAATGTCAAAGAATTAGATTTTAGTTTTAGCGGATTAAAAACTAATATTCTTTATTTTATTCAAAGAAACACAAAGGAAAACCCTGATTTTGTCAAAAACAATTTAGAGGATATTTGTGCATCAATTCAATACACCATTATTACCATTTTGATGAAAAAACTTAAAAAAGCAGTCAAACAAACTGGTATAAAAGAAATTGCAATTGGTGGTGGTGTTTCTGCTAATTCTGGTATTAGAAAAACACTAATAGAAGCCCAGACCAAATATGGTTGGAAAACATATATACCCAAATTTGAATACTGTACAGATAATGCTGCTATGATAGGTATTGTAGGGTATCACAAGTACAAAAACGAATCTTTTTCCGATCAAGATATTACGGCAAAAGCCAGATATGTAATTTCTTGATTTAAACGAAAAATTCTATGCAACTATTTTACAACCCAAACATACAAGCCACCGATACTTCATTCACTTTTGACAGCAATGAAAGTAAGCACATCATTAAAGTACTAAGAAAAAAAAATGGTGATGAATTATGGATCACCAATGGTAATGGCTATTTGTTTGAAGCTAAAATAATCGATGATCATATAAAGAAGTGTAAGGTTGAGCTCATTTCTTCAAAAAAAACGCATGCTAAATCTCATTGGCTACATATGGTTGTTGCTCCTACAAAAATGAACGATCGTTTTGAATGGTTTTTAGAAAAAGCAACCGAAATAGGTGTAGACGAAATAACTCCTATAATTTGTGATAGGTCTGAGCGTAAAGTATTAAAGTTAGAACGCATGCACAGGGTTTTAGAATCTGCCATGAAACAATCCCTACAAACATATTTACCCAAGTTAAATGAACCAATTAACCTCTCTGATTTTTTAGATAAGCCAGTTACTGGGCTGCAATTTATAGCTCATTGCGAAGATAGCGAGCGTCATGAGTTAAAAAGAAGGGTTGCCGCAGATAAAGATGTCACAATTTTAATTGGTCCGGAAGGTGATTTTTCACCGAATGAAATTAAAAATGCCCTAGCAAAAGGTTATGCACCTGTAGCTATGGGAACTACAAGATTAAGAACAGAAACGGCAGCAATTGTCGCTTGCACAATAGTTGCTTCAATTAATAATGGGTAATCAAAATATGACACCTATTATTGAACAAATAATCCTTTCTTTTTAAGACCGTCTAATTTTGTAGATTTGACTATGAAAAAAATTGTTTCAACTTTCATCTTTTTCATAGTACTATCAAACGTGCCTATTAACGCGCAAGAAATAGCAATCTTGAAATATCAAGGTGGCGGTGATTGGTATGCCAACCCTACAGCTTTACCCAATTTAATAAAGTACTGCAATAACAATATTGGCACAACCTTATCCCCTAAACCCGAAACTGTAGAAGTTGGTAATAGCTCAATTTTTCAATACCCGTTTTTACATATGACAGGTCATGGTAATGTTGTGTTCTCAGATGAAGAGTTAGAGAACTTGAGAAACTATCTTCTTTCTGGCGGTTTTTTACACATCGATGATAATTATGGCATGAAACCATATATTACCCGAGAAATAAAAAGACTATTTCCTGAAATAACTTTAGAAGAGTTAGGATCTGAGCACCCCATTTTTAAAAATAGTTATTCTTTCCCAAAGGGATTACCAAAAATTCATGAGCATGATGGCCAACGCCCGCAGGCATTTGCCATTTCCCATAATAATAGAATTGTATTATTATTCACCTCTGAATCAGATTTAGGTGATGGATGGGAAGATCCTACCGTACATAACGACACTCCTGAAACAAGGGAGAAAGCATTACAAATGGGTGCAAATATTATAACCTACGCTTTTAAAAATTAACCAATGACTTCAAAGACAATTTCACAAGGCATTTTACGAGCCATAGGGGTAATAGTAGGTATTGTTATCTTAATTTATTTTCTCTACACCATACAGTCCGTTTTGGCCTATTTAGCCATCGCAGCTGTCGTTGCTTTAATAGGAAGTCCGTTAGTCCGTTTTTTTAGGTTAAAACTTAAATTACCTAATATACTTGCCGTCATCATTACAATGCTTTTAATGGTAGGAGTTTTAGCCGGTATTGTCGCACTATTTATTCCATTGTTATCCGAGCAAAGTAAAAATTTATCCCTATTAGACATTGATGAATTACAAACAAGCTTAAACACATTGTATCATCAAATCACTAACTATTTAGGGCTTTCATCACATATTGTTGAAGACGTTATTGATGATGCCGGTCTTGAAAAGAATATTTTAGAAGGATTGGATATTGGTTTTATACCCAACTTTTTAAATTCCTTCTTGAATGTACTAAGTACAGCGAGTATTAGCTTGTTTTCAGTTCTCTTTATCTCATTTTTCTTCTTAAAAGACAGCAAGTTATTTGAACATGGACTTTTAATTTTTATTCCTAAAACAAAAAAGAAAGGAACCACCAATTCTTTAATAAAAATCAATGGACTGCTATCTAGGTATTTTGTTGGTCTGTTGCTTCAAATTTTCATCTTGTTTGTTATCTATACTATTGTGCTTTTAATTGTAGGTATAGAAAATGCGGTTGTAATCGCTTTTCTCTGCGCCCTATTCAACATCATACCATACATAGGTCCAATTATTGGAGGTGTTATTATGCTAACTCTTACAATGACCAGTAACTTAGGTTCAAACTTCAGTGAAGTTATTCTTCCTAAAACAGGTTATGTTTTTTTAGGTCTTTTATTCGGACAATTGGTAGATAATTTTTTCTCGCAACCATTCATATTCTCTAATAGTGTAAAATCTCATCCTTTAGAAATATTCTTAGTAATTATAATAGCCGGCTTATTGTTTGGTGTTGTAGGTATGATTGTTGCCGTACCTGGTTACACAGCTATTAAGGTGATATTAAAGGAATTTTTATCAGATAACCAGATAGTAAAATCTTTGACCCACAATCTTTAGAACATTGGTGAATTTTGAAATACTCTCTAGTGAAGTGCAACAGTTTATCTATGATAACCTTAATATGGACATTCATAAAATTCTTTTATCTAAATCGAAATTTACTGATGTATCTTCTAAAGAATTAGTAGAACAAATTGAATCTAAAGTAAAATCGAAATCCAAACTTCCCACTTGGTTTGCCACAGATAATATATATTACCCCAACAAGCTTAATCTTTCTCAAACTTCCTCTGAGATAACAGCAAATTACAAAGCATCACTTGTAATCGGTAAAACCCTAATTGATATTACCGCTGGTTTTGGTGTTGATTGCTTTGCCTTCAGCAAAAAATTAGATTATGTATTTCATATTGAAAAAAATGATGACTTATCTAAAATTGCCGCTCATAACTTTAAACAGTTGAAAAGAGAAAATATAGAATGTTATTCTTCCGATGGTTTATCATTTCTAAAAAAGAGCAATAGAACTTTTGATTGGATATATATTGATCCGTCTAGAAGAGATAAGGATAATAAAAAAGTCTTCTACCTATCTGACTGCGAACCAGATGTTACAACTCATTTGGATTTTTTATTTTCGAAAACTTTAAATATTCTCATTAAAACCGGTCCTTTATTAGATTTAAAAGTGGGTTTAAGAGAATTAAAGAATGTAAAAGAAATTCATATTGTTGCTATTAACAATGACGTAAAGGAAGTTCTTTGGGTAATAGAAAAGGAATATGCCTTAGAACCCATAATTAAAACACTTAATTATAAATCCGACACAGTACAGCAATTCAGTTTTAAATTAAGCGAAGAACAAAATGCCTTAGTTTCTTATTCTCAACCACTGACCTATATATATGAACCAAATGCCGCTATTTTAAAATCTGGCTCTTTTCAATATTTGGGCACAAATTATAATCTTCACAAAATACACCCAAATTCGCACCTTTATACTTCTGATCAATTAATTGATTTTCCTGGTCGCATTTTCAAAATGAAAAATACATATGACTATTCTAAGAAATCCTTCAAAAAATCAGGTATAAAAAAAGCAAATGTTACAACTAGAAATTTCCCTGATTCCGTTATTAATATTAGAAAAAAATTAGGTATTAAAGACGGTGGCGAGAACTACCTATTTTGCACTACAAATATCAATGATAATTATGCGATTATTTCTTGTTCGCAAATCTTTTAAACCTTAAAAAAACCCTTTTAAATCTAAAAACATCTTGCCTTTTTTCAAATTTTCGAAAGGAAAAAATCAAATACTACAACGTTATATATTACCTTTTAACGTAATTTTTATCTACATAATCAACTAAAGTTGTTAAAATTTTAACTTGACAATTTGAAAATTTCAATAGCCCTAAATTATTGATACCTTAATGATTACGTATATAAACACAGATTATAACATTTACAATGATCCACAATAGTATTATTAGCTTCATAATTTAACGCTATTGAATTATCGGTATTTGAACTAAAATTGCTATTATTATACCGGATTTTGATTTTTTTAACATTTAACTATTGCAATACTAAATTTTAAAAGGTCAAATTCTACACAATTAATTTAAACTAACAAACAACAATGATTATGAGTCAAAAACGTGATTACACGTTGATGAAATCCAGAAAAAGGTCTTCCTTTATTAAGTCTGGGGTTTTATCAATGCTTGTTTGCTTAGGAGCCCAACTGGCCCAAGCAAATGAAGACACAAGTACTTCAAACGAAGTTGAAGTAAAAATGCTTCAATCTACTATTACCGGAACCGTTCTTGATGAGTCTGGACAACCATTACCTGGTGCCAACGTCGTAGAAAAAGGTACTACTAATGGTACACAAACAGATTTTGATGGTAACTATAGCTTAAATGTAAATGATGGTGCTACATTAATTTTCAGCTATATAGGATTTAAAAGCACTGAAATTGCCGTAAACGGCCAATCAAGCGTTAATGCAACTTTAGCTGAAGATGCTGCTGCACTTGATGAAGTTATTGTAACAGGATATTCAACACAAACTAGAGGTGACCTAACTGGTTCTGTAGGTAGTGTAGATGTTTCTGAAGCAACTAAAGCTCCTATTGTAAATGCTGCTGAAGCATTACAAGGTAGAGTTTCGGGTGTAACAATTACAAATAACGGTTCTCCTGGAGCATCTCCTGTAGTAAGAATTAGAGGTTATGGTACAGGTAACAGTAATGACCCATTATATATTATTGATGGTGTACAAACTGATGATGCCAGTATCCTAAATTCTATTAACCCTGCAGATATCGATCAAATGAACGTTTTGAAAGATGGTGCTGCAGCAATATATGGAGCAAGAGCATCTAATGGTGTTGTTATTATTACAACTAAAAGTGGTGGATACAATATGGATTCTGCTAGAGTATCAGTAGATATGTATACTGGATTCTCACAAGCTACCAATGTTCCTGAGCTTTTAAATACTGAGCAACACGGTGAAATGATTTTTCAAAGTTTAAGAAACGACGGTGCGGTACCATCTCACGCTCAATATGGTGATGGTCCAACTCCTGTGGTTCCTGCAACTTTACAAAGAGCTCCTGTTAGCGCTACGGTAAAACCAGGCGGTGGAACAGATTGGTTAGATGAAATTTACAGAACAGCTATTACCCAAAATGCTTCTATTACATTAGAAAATGGTAACGAGCAATCTAAATTTCTTTTCTCTGCTAGTTATTTAAACAGACAAGGTATTCAAATTGCAACTGGTTTTAAAAGAGGTTCTATTCGTTTAAACTCTGAATTTAAAATTGGTGACAAAATCAAAATTGGTGAACACACAAATATTTCTTTTGATAGAAGAAGTGGTGGTCAATCTTGGTTCAACTTTGCAACTAGAATGTCTCCTTTAGTACCTGTTTATGATGATGAAGGAAACTATGCAGGTAATTACAGTAATGATACTGGACTTTCTAATCCAAACAACCCAGTAGCTGAAGCAAACAGACAAGCAGATGATTTCAACAAAACCCTAAGAGTTTTTGGTGATATTTATGCGACTTTAGACATCATTGAAGGTTTACAATTTAAAACATCAATTGGTGGATCTATTAGAGCATATAATGATAGACGTTTTAGAGCTCTTATTCCAGAATCATCAGAGCCACTTTCTACAAACACTTTAAGGGAAGCTGATCAAGATTCTTACGAGTGGGTTTGGTCTAACACTTTAAGCTATAACAAGTCTTTTGGCGACCATAACATTAATGCATTGGTAGGTGTTGAAGCAGTTAATGTAACAGGTAAAGGAAAGGAAATTACCAGAACTGATTACTTCTTTGAAACTCCTGAATATTACTTGCTAAGTAATGGTGGTGGTGCTCCAAACGTAGCATATGCTTATGATAACGCATCATCTTTATTTTCATTATTTGGTACTGTAAACTATAACTATAATGGTAAATACTTATTAACTGCAACAGTAAGACAAGATGAGTCTTCTAGATTCTTAGGTGACAACAAGAGTGACATCTTCCCTTCTTTCAGTGCTGGTTGGGTAGTAAGTAATGAAAACTTTTGGCCTACCGATGGCGTAGTTAGCCGTTTAAAGTTTAAAGGATCTTGGGGTCAATTAGGTAACCAAACATTACCTGTAAACAACCCTACAACTAACATCTCTGTTTTGAGTGAACAATATGGTAACTACGGATTTAATGGTAGTGGCGGTGTTTCTCAAGGAGCTGTATTAAATGCTGTAGGTAACCCAGATTTAAAATGGGAAACTAGTGAAACAACCAACTTTGGTGTAGAACTTGGCTTCTTTAATAACAAATTAAATCTTGAAGCAGAATACTTTGTTATAAACACTAAAGATTTAATTAACCAAGATGGTAGCTTAATTAGCTCAACTGCAATTGATGCTGCTCCACCTTATGTTAACCTTGGATCAATACAAAACAAAGGTATTGATGCTACTTTAAGTTTCGCAGACCAAACTGAATCAGGTTTTAGATACGGTATTGATGTTAACTTCTCTAGTTATAAAAATGAAGTTACCGAGTTAATTAATGCTTTCCAACCAGGTTGGGGTGGTTTTAGAACTACTGGTACTGTAACAAGAACTCAAGAAGGTGAGCCACTTTCTTCTTTCTACGGTAGAATTGTTGAAGGTATTTTCGCAACAGAAGCTGAAGTTAGCGCTAGTGCTGATCAAGGATTCGCAACTGCTGCTGACGGTGTAGGTAGATTCAAGTACAGTGATATTAATGGTGATAACGTTATTAATGATGACGATAGAACTTTCATAGGAAGTCCTCACCCAGATTTCACTTATGGTTTCAACTTAACTATGGGTTATAAAGGTTTTGATATGTCTGCCTTCTTACAAGGTTCTCAAGGAAATGAAATCTTTAACAATGATAAAGTTTATACAGATTTTCCAACATTCTTTAATGCTAACAGAAGTACAAGAGTATTAGATTCTTGGACTCCAGATAACTTAGATGCATCTTTACCTGCACTAAGTGCTAGTATTACTAACAACGAAGGAAACTCTAACTCTTTCTTCGTAGAAGATGGTTCTTACATGAGATTAAAAAACCTTCAAATCGGTTATACTTTTGATGAGCAAGTTTCTGCTTTATTAGGTATGGATAGTGTTCGTTTTTATCTTCAAGGAACCAACTTGCTTACTATAACTGGTTATGATGGGGTTGACCCAGAATTACAACCAAGATTTGGTGATAATGGAGCAATAGACAACTTAACAATAGGCGTATCTGATAACAACTATCCTTTAGCCTCAATTTACTCTTTAGGAGTTAATTTAAAATTTTAAAAAAATGAAAAAGAAATTAATTTATTCAACTATACTCACATGCATGATGCTAGGTGCATGTAGTGATGACTTTACCGAAATTGCTCCAACAGGAGCTCTTTCAGATGAAGCATTACAAAATGCCACTGGTGTTGACTTAAAATTAACCGCTGCTTATTCTGTATTGGATGGAGAACGTATTAACCGTCAAGGTGAAGGTGTTTCTGCAGGTGGTGATAACTGGTGGACCGATGTAATTGCAGATGATGCACATAGAGGTAGTACCGATAGTGATAATACTGAACTGTTTCAATTAGAAACTTTAGATTGGCAAACAGGTAATAGCTGGTTTTTAGGTAGATGGAGTGCTCTTTTTGGGGGTGTAAATAGATGTAATGCTGTTCTTGAATTAATCAGTCAGATTCCTGATGGAGATTTTTCACAACAAAGAGGTGAAGCACTTTTCTTAAGAGGTTATTATAATTTTGAACTTCAGAAATTTTATGGAAACGTTCCATTTATTTCAGTTGAAAATTTAACCAATAAAGAATTTAATCAACCAAATCCAGGTCCTATTTGGGCTCAGATTGAAGCTGATTTCCAAGAAGCAATGAGCTTGTTAAGTTCTGATGTTGTAAACGGTAGAGCTAACTCATGGATTGCTGAGGCGTTTCTTGGTAAAGCTTACTTATATCAAGAAAAATGGGATGATGCATTTACATTGTTAAACAATGTAGCTTCTGAAGGTCCATATTCTTTGAACCCAGAATTTGTTAATAATTTCAACTTTGCTGGAGAAAACAGTTCTGAATCTATGTTCGCTATTCAGTTTGTATCAGATGACGGTCGTTCTTTCAATGGTAACGGTGCAGGTACATTAAACTTTCCTGGTGGTGGACCATTAGGTACTTGTTGTGGTTTCTATCAACCAACTCAAGATTTGGTAAACATTTACCAAACAGATGGTACTGGACTTCCTTTATTGAATAACTACTATGACACAGATGTTACTAGTGATTATGGCTTGGCTTCTTTTGAAGAAGATGGTGAAACACCAACAGATTTTACTCCTTTTGAAGGTCCTTTAGATCCAAGATTAGATTATACAGTTTCTAGAAGAGGTATAGATTATAACGGATTTGGTCTTAACCCAGGTAAAGAGTGGATTAGAGCTGGTTTTACAGATATATCTGGACCATACCTTCCTAAGAAGAATATTTATCAAGCTGATGAAGTAGATGCCAACCGTGGTACGGGTGGTTGGGGATCAGACTGGTCTGGTATCAATTACAACGTAATGCGTTTTGCAGATGTTCTTTTAATGGCTGCAGAAGCTGCTGTTGAAAAATCTACTCCAGATTTACCATTAGCTTTAAGTTATGTAAACCAAGTTAGAGAAAGAGCAAAAAGTATGACTTATGTTCAAAACGAAGCTGGAGATGCTGCTGCTGCTAACTATCAAATAGAGCCTTATGGTACTTTTGCTACTCAAGAATTCGCACGTGATGCTGTTCGTTTTGAGCGTCGTTTAGAATTTGGTATGGAAGGTCATAGACTTTTTGACTTAAGAAGATGGGGTATAGCTCAAGAAACTATCAATGCTTATATAGCAAGAGAGGCTGAAGATATTTCTCAGTCTAACTACGGTCGTTTTGGAACTTACACTGAAAAATTTGATTTATTCCCTATTCCAATCAACGCGATTGATCAAAGTGGTGGAGTTTTAACTCAAAATCCTGGATATTAATTAAAAATAATATTCAATTATTCTTAGTACAAAGAAAGAGGCTGTTTCAACAAACAGCCTCTTTTTTATTATCTTTAAGCCTATCAAAATCAACAAAACAAATCACTTTTTATTTGTCTATAATTTATAGTCCAATAAAGTATTCAACTACCACTCTTCCCTATCAGCATGAAAAATATTTTATCACTTTCGTTACTCGTTTTAATAACACTTTCTTCTTGCAACAAAACAGATCCTAAACTATTTTCTAAAGTTGATTCTGACGACTCAGGCATAACTTTCATTAATAAAATAGTAGAGACAGATAGTTTTAATATTCTTACCAGTGAATATATATTTAATGGTGGCGGTGTTGCCATTGGTGATTTTAACAATGATGATAAACCAGATTTATTTTTTACCGGAAATCAAGTCAGTAATAAACTTTATCTAAATAAAGGTGATCTAAAATTTAACGATGTAACAGAAAAAAGTGGAACAGCCGCAAAAAGTAAATGGAAAACCGGTGTAGCTGTAGTAGATATAAATAATGATGGCTTTTTAGATATCTATATATGTGCAGCCATGTATCCATCGGAAGAAGACAAAGCTAATATGCTCTTTGTAAATCAAGGACTAGACGAAAACGGAGTTCCTGTTTTTAAAGAATTAGCTAAAGAGTACGGTATCGCAGATACGGGCAATAGTATGAACGCTACTTTCTTTGATTATGATAAAGATGGACTACTAGACCTATATGTATTAAATAACGTTGACGTTCATGTTCTCCCTTCCAATTATAGAAAGAAAATAACGGATGGTTCTGCACTAAGTAATGACCGTTTATATCACAACAACGGAGACAACACATTTACAGATGTAACTATTGAAGCAGGCATAACCATAGAAGGTTATGGTTTAGGTATTGCCATATCTGATATTAACAATGATGGTTGGTCAGATATTTATGTGAGTAATGATTACCTCACCAATGACATCCTATATATTAATAATCAAGACGGGACTTTTAACAACAATATAGATGATTTAATAAAGCATCAAAGTAAATTTTCTATGGGTAATGATATTTCCGATTTTAACAATGACGGATATTTAGATATCATCACTTTAGATATGTTAGGAGAAACAAATTACAGACTAAAAACTACCATACGAGATACAAAATATAATGACTATGTCATGAACAAAAGGTATGGTTACAGCCACCAATATATGCGTAACATGTTACAAGTTGGCCAAGGACCAAATGTGCCATATAGTGAAATAGGTTTATTAGCCGGAGTATCTAGAACAGATTGGAGCTGGTCTCCCCTATTTTTTGATGCAGACAATGATGGTTACAAGGATTTATTCATTACCAACGGATTTCCAAGAGACATTACCGACTTGGATTTTGGAGAGTTTAATTTTAACGTACGTAGATTTTTAAGTCCAAGTCAAATACTTGATTCTATACCGGTAGTTAAAATTCCAAATTATTCATTTCAGAATACTAAAAAGGGCACTTTCAATGATTCAAGCAATGACTGGGGCTTAGATATACCTTCATTTTCTAATGGTGCAGCGTATTGTGATTTTGATAATGATGGTGATTTAGATTATGTGGTCAACAACATAAATGACGAAGCATTTCTTTTCCAAAACAATACTAATAATGCAGAAAAGACGAATTCACACTTTTTAAAAGTAAAGCTTAGTGGTTTAAATCATAATAAAAATGGAATTGGCTCTAAAATAGTATTAAGAACAAATGAAGAGGAGTTTCAATACCATGAGCAATATCTTACCAGAGGATACATGTCTAGTGTAGATGATGTTATTCATTTTGGGTTGAATGATAAAAACCAAGTTGCATCTTTAGAAATAGTATGGCCAGATGGTAAGTATCAAAAAATAGATCAATTAAGTATAGACACTACCATTAACTTAGATTATAATAATGCAAGCGAAATAACTTCAAACACATTAATTTTTCCCCTAGCGAAAAAGGAGTATTCTCCAATATTTGAAGAAATATCAAATGATATTGGTATTGCTTATGCTCATGATGAACTGGATATGGTTGATTTTAATGTTCAGCGAATTTTACCTAAAAAACTAACCCAAAACGGTCCATGTATTGTAAAGGGTGACATTAATGGTGATGGTTATGAGGATTTTATAATTGGAAGCTCTTCTGGTGCCTCTCCGCGACTATTTACACAAGATAAAGCTGGAATTTTTTCTAACACTCCCCTATTTACTGATGTTTATAATAAAACGTTTGAAGAAGAAAGTATGGTTTTATTTGACCTTGACAACGATGGTGATTTAGACCTTTACTTAGTATCTGGAAGTAATGAGTTCATGAAAGGGTTAGAATTTTACACTGATCGCCTAATGATCAATGATGGAAAAGGTAACTTTAAATTGAGCAAAGACAAAATGCCAGTTATACAAGCTAGTGGATCTATTGTAACGGCAGGTGATTTCAATAATGATGGATATACAGATTTATTTATTGGAGGTAGAACCCCATTTGCAAAATTTCCAATTGCAGAAAAAAGTTTCTTATTGGTTAATGAAAAAGGAGTTTTAAAAGACGTAACAGACACGTTAGCTCCAGAATTAAGGAATATTGGAATGTTAACGGATGCAATTTGGCTAGATTTTGATAATGATGACAGGTTAGACTTAATAGTAGTAGGAGAATATATGCCTATTACATTCTTTAAAAATGAAGAGAGCGGGTTTAAAACTGTTAAAGAAACAGGGCTTGATCATTTATTTGGATGGTGGCAAAATATTAAAGCTCATGATTTTGACAATGATGGAGACATAGATTTCATAGTAGGCAATCTAGGAAACAACAATATTTTCCAGCCAAATAAAAACAAACCCGTAGATGTGCTTTATAAGGATTTTGACAAGAATGGAACTGTAGACCCAATAGCTTTTGCATACTTGAAAAAAAACTACTCTGATACCACTTATATCTCTGCTCCTGTTAATTTTGGAGGAGACCTATTTGGGCAAAGTCCATTATTTAGATCAAAATTTAATTTATATAAAGATTATGCAAATACAACACAAACGACACTTTTTACAGATGAAGAACTAGACGGAGTTGAAAAACTGACTATCAATTTCGATAAAAGTATATATATCGAAAACCTTGGTGGTGGAAAATTTAATTACAAACTACTTCCAATAGAAGCACAAGTTGCTCCAATCAACGGAATTGCAACATTAGATTATAATAATGACGGCAATGAAGATATCTTATTAGTTGGTAACGATTTTGGAAATGAAGTTTTTATAGGACGATATGACGCATTCAACGGCTTATTATTAAAGAATGATGGCAAAGGAAATTTTAAAACGATACCTACTCAAGAAAGCGGATTTTTAGTACCAGGCGATTCAAAAAGTATAGCTACCGTTAAAAGTAACAAAGAAAATTATCCATACTATGTCGTTACTCAGAATAGAGACTCTGTTCGGGTATTTCAGAAGAACTAAAAGTTGCAACTAAACTAAAGAAATCGGCTGGCATATTTTTAAAATGTGCCAGCCGATTTCTTTTCATTAAAAATTTCCTAATAACTAAAAAAATACTGTGTTCTATAATTACAAAAGCAAAATATTTTAACACAAATACCTCTAATTGCATATTTTAAGATACCAAAAAAGATGAAAAGTGCAATAGGATACTTCCAATACTAACGACAGACAACACCTCCAAATCGATAAGTAACACTTATCAACACATAAGTGTATTTTTCTTAAAAATTTAGCATTTATACTGGTTATTTGATATAATATTAACTAATATTATATAAATATTATGTAATTCTTAACACACATTAAGAATTGATAATAATTCAACAATTAACTAAACAACCACTTATTATGAATCAAAAATTAGATTTTAAATCAGTGAAATCCAAAGGACGCTCATCATTCCTAAGCAACGGATTTCTACTGATTTTAGCTTGTATTTGCACGCAAGAAATCGTTGCAAATGAGAAATTAACAACTTCCGAGGAAGTTAAACTAACAATTGTTCAAAATACCGTTACAGGAACGGTTTCAGATGAAATGGGTCCCTTGCCAGGGGCTAGTGTACTTGTAAAAGGTACAACTAACGGTACCCAAACCGATTTTGATGGGAATTATACTATTGACGCACCAAGTAACGCGACACTAGTAATTAGCTATATTGGCTTTAAAACCATGGAGGTTGCTATTGACAATCAAACAACTATTAGCGTTACTCTTCAGGAAGATGCCAGTAAGTTAGATGAAGTAGTAGTAACTGGCTACGGCACTCAAGCGAAAAAAGACTTGACCGGTGCAGTAACTGTAGTTGATACGGATGACCTTTTAGCTATTCCGGCAACAACCTTCGCCCAACAACTTCAAGGTAGGGCTGCTGGTGTAAATATTGTTAACGACGCAAGAGCTGGTGGTGAAGCTACCGTGCGTATTAGAGGTTTTGGTACCTTAGGAAACAATGACCCATTATATATTATTGATGGGGTTCCTTCTCAGACACAATCTAACCTAAACCCAAATGATATAGAATCATTACAGGTTTTAAAAGATGCCTCTGCCGCATCTATTTACGGTTCTAGAGCTGCTAATGGGGTAATCATCATTACCACAAAAAAAGGTAAAATGGGCAAACCACAAATTACCTACAATACCTTTTATGGAATACAATCTGCGGCAGAGGATGTTGATGCTTTAAACGCAGCAGATTTGGGTGAATATTTATATTTAGCTGACTTATACGCTGGTGTAACACCAAGTCACGGTCAATATAGCTATGGACCAAATGGAGAAGTAACTATTCCAGATTTTGTTTTTCCAAGTGGAGCAAATGCTGGTGATGATGGTACTGACCCAAGTTTATATTCTTTGACACCAGATAATATCTATGCAATCACAGAATCGGCAGATACAAATTGGTGGGATGCCATAACACGTTCCGCTCCTATAATGAGTCATAATCTTTCTGCCTCGGGTGCTACTGAAAATGCACGATATGCTTTTAGTTTAAACTATTTTGAGCAATCAGAAATTATTAAATTTTCTGATTACAATAGAGTATCTATTAGAGCAAATACAGAATTTAAAGCTCTAAGCCAAAAATTAACTTTAGGTGAAAATTTTACCGCTTCTTTTGAAAACAAAAAAGGCGTTGTAAATAATTTTGATGAACAAGGTCCTGTTCAAGGGTCGTATAAACATCATCCTCTATTACCTATTTATGATATTGCCGGTAACTTTGCAGGAAGTAGAGGTGCTAACTTGGGTAACAATTTCAATCCTTTTGCAAGCTTATCTAGAAACCAGGACGATCGTACATATGGATTACGTTTATTAGGGAATGTTTTTGCAAATTATGACATTACACCTAACATTAGTGTTCGTTCTAGTTTTGGTTTAGATAGTAGAGTGGAAAGAAATAGAGATATTGGAAGACCACAACCAGAATATGTAGAAGGTAACTTTATCAATAGTTCTACAGCTCGTGAGCAATATGAATATCAATGGACATGGACCAATACGGTAAGTTATTCTAAAACATTTAATGAAAAGCATAATTTCGCTGCCTATGTTGGGGTTGAATCTATTCAACAATTTGAGGAGCGTTTTGAAGCATCTCGTCAACGTTTCAAATTTGAAACCAATAATATTATAAGTTATTTAGACTTAGGAGATGCAACCACATCAAGTAACCGTGGTTATGTATGGCAAGATTATTCTTTATGGTCACAATTCGGAAAATTAAACTATGATTATGATGGTAAATACCTTGCACAAGTTACATTAAGAAATGACTCTTCATCCAGATTTCAACAAGCAGCAAATAGTGCAGTTTTTCCAGCATTTAGTTTAGGTTGGAGAGCATCTGACGAGAGCTTTATGGATAGCGTTGAATGGATAAATGACTTAAAACTTAGATATGGTTGGGGACAAACAGGTAACCAACAAATTGGAGATTACAATGCCTATACGACCTTCCGTTCAGATATTAATACTGGTGGCTACCCAATAGACGGCAGTACAGGTTCACCAACTATAGGGTTCTCTACTCAAGCCTTCGGTAACCCAAATGCTAAATGGGAAACTACAACTCAAGGTAACTTTGGTATAGATGCCGTTATGTTTGATAACAAGGTGAATTTCAACTTGGACATTTACAGTCGTACAACCTCTGATATGTTGATTGAGGTTCCACCAACTTATACTGCAGGTCAAGCAACCGTACCTTCTTTTAACGTTGGTGAATTGGTAAATAAAGGTCTTGATTTAGGATTAGGTTATAGTGATGATAAGGGTGATTTTGGTTATAGTGTAAATGTAAACTGGTCAACTTATGATAATGAAGTAACTGAATTAGGTGGTGAGAACATTCGTATTTTTGGACGAAGTGAAAGAATTCCTGCCTTATCAATAACACAAGAAGGTTTACCAGTTTCTTCCTTTTATGGATTTAAGACTTTAGGTCTTTTCCAATCTCAGGCAGAAGCAGATGCATGGGCTCCTTACGGAGATTACAACGCTCCTGGTAAATTTAAAGTTGAAGATGTAAATAATGATGGAGTAATCAATGATGATGACCGTACGGTAATAGGTACACCTCACCCAGACTTCACTTATGGCATAAACATAAACCTTACTTATAAAAACCTTGCGCTTAATGTGTTCGGTAATGGATCTCAAGGTAATGATGTCTTTAACTACACTCGTTATTTTGCGGATTTCAATACCTTTCAAGGTAATAAATCAACAAGAGCACTTTATGATGCATGGCAACCAACAAATCCACAATCTGACCCTTCAACTTGGGTAGCGGCTAATCCAAATGCTACTACTCCAATAATGGATCGTAACGATGCTGTTAGTAGTCGTCCTTCATCTTACTTCATTGAAGATGCTTCGTTTTTCCGTTTGAAAAACATACAGCTTACTTATAATTTTGATCAAAATTTATTAGAATCTATTGGCGGTATTGCTAATGCTAATATTTATGTTCAAGGTCAAAATTTGGTAACGTTTACTAAGTACACAGGGCTTAACCCAGAAGTACAATTAAGTAATACTGATGATTCAAGAAGAAACCTAACGTTAGGTTATGATGGTGGTGGTTTACCTGTAGCCCGTACATTTACTTTAGGTTTAAATGTAACTTTAAAATAATTTGAAAATGCTAATTAAATATATCATGAAAAAGAGAAATTGGATTTATATATCCTCATTAATTACAGCACTCCTTTTTGTCGTTGCATGTAGTGATGAGTTTTTAGACAGACAGCCCGAAGGTCAATTTAGTGAGGCAGACGTGGCAACTCCAGATGGTGTTGAAAACTTACTTATAGGTACTTATAACATGGTGCCAGGTGGTGGTCTTGAAGGACAAACATGGCATAATGATATTCATAGTTGGGTATTCAATATAGCTTCTGATGATGCTTTAAAAGGTACAGATGCTGGGGATCAACCAGAACAATCATTCATAGAAGCTTATGACTTTCAATCATTTAACGTTCACATACGTGATAAATGGAGAGGTTTATACAAAGGTGTAGCAAATGCTAATATTACATTAACCACACTTGCATCGGTAGAAGAAGGTATATCTGAAGAAAGAAGAGCTCAAATAATTGCTGAAGCTAGATTTTTAAGAGGATTATTTCATTTTGAGGCTAGAAAAATGTGGAGATCACCTGTATATGTTGATGACACAAATTTTCAATTAAATGATCTTGAAAGCACCAAAATACCTAATGACAGAGAAATTTGGCCACTAATTGAAGCTGATTTTGAGGCAGCGGTAGCCACATTACCAACCACACAAAGTGACGTTGGTAGACCAACAAAATGGGCAGCAAAAGCATTTTTAGCAAAAGCAAAAATGTACCAAGGATGGGATGAAGCAGGTAACGCAAACACCACTAAATTGGGTGAAGCAAAGGTTATTCTAGATGATATTATTGACAATGGTCCATTTATATTAATGGATAAATTTGAAGATAATTTCAAAGTTGGAACACGAAACAATACAGAATCAATTTTTGAAGTACAGTATGCAATTAGTAGTGCTGCAGATGGTGCTTCTAATAGAGGTATTGGGTTAGCTCATCCATACACTGATCCTTGGGGCTGCTGTGGATTCTACCAAGCTTCACAGAACTTAGTTAATGCATACAAAACGGAAAATGGATTACCAATGTTGGATACTTTCAATGATTCTAACGTTCCGTTTGAAACTGATGAAACTACCACGCTATCTACCTATACAGGCACATTAGATCCTAGACTAGATCATTCAGTTGGTAGACCAGGTATATTATACAAAGGTTTCAAAATTTACCAAACTGATTTTGTACGTGATTTAACGTATGCAGGACCTTTCTTTTCAATGAAGCATGTGGCAGAGCCAGAAGCTTTTGGTCAAGGTGGCTGGGGTAATCTTTCTGCCAATAATTATAGAATCATGAGATTAGACATGATTTATTTATGGTTAGCTGAAGCTGAAGTTGAATTAGGTGACTTAGAAAGAGCTAGAGAATTAGTAAATGAAATACGATCAAGAGCTGCTAACCCTGCTGGTTTTGTACCAAGGGCAACACAAGGCGCAGAACGTAATGACTTTACAATTGTTGAAGGAACTCCTGCCGCTAATTATGAAATAGCAACGTATGACGATGCATGGACAGATCCAGCAGTAGCAAGAAAAGCAGTACGATTTGAAACTCGATTAGAGTTTGCATTGGAAGGACACCGTTTATTTGATCTTCAACGTTGGGGAATCGCTGCAGAAACACTTAATGCTTATATCGCAAGTGAATCTCAATTGAGAAGTTATTTACAAGGTAGATCATTTGTAGAGGGCAAGAATGAGTTTTTCCCTATTCCTATTGAGGCTATTGACAGATCAGCTATTGACGGGCAACCTACATTAACACAAGATCCAGCTTATTAAAGTATAAATAGTATTGTTAATTGTTAGTTGCATAAAGAGTGGTTAAAACAGTTTTAACCACTCTTTATATTTTTATATACTACTAGAATCATTCATAAATACCAATAAGGTGTGTTCTTATATAAACAGGTATCTCATTTATTCCATCTTCTGCTTTTAACTTCATAACTTCAGAAGGCACTAAAGGCATATGACAGCTAATACAATTTTGAGATGCAGTATGTTCTTGCCCCTCAACCACCTTATTTATAGAATTAACTTCATGGCACGATAAACACTTGGCATTAAACACACTAGCATTACCCCTCTGATTTTCATGAGGATTATGACATGTAATACAGTCCATTTTCGGGGAATTTATAAAGCATGAACTTTCACTCAACAGTCCCATTTGATTTCCATGAACGTCTAGTTTAGTATTTGAATTAACATTTCTATAATTTTTGGAATACAAAGACAAGGTGTCTCCTGCAATGAATGAAAATGGATTTCCTTTTATCTGTTGAGCCTGTAAACCAGAATGACAAACTGCACAAGCATCTAAACGCTGCTGTCTATTATATTTCTTGAAATCATCTATAAACTTCCCAACTAAAACATCTGGGTTTTGGCGATGATATTTTACGTGATTCTCTGCAGGACCGTGACAACGTTCACAATCTATACCTAAAATTATTCTTTCTCTATCATAAGATTTACTCTCGCTAGTTTCATCTTTATGCTGAGCAAAGGTTACATGGCATTTTAAACAATTATCATCAACCTTTCTATTCAATGCACTTTCTGGAAAATTAGGACTATTTACCCAAGAGTCCGTGGGTTGAAAATAAGAAGCCTGTAATTGATATAAATCATTCCCTTTCCAATTAAGGTGGCTTTGTCCTTTTACACCTGAGCCAATTACAATATCAATTTTCGACTTTACTACTTCCTTAGTTTTATACTTAACATTTGACAGTTGATAATAGTCCTCTTCATCCGCAACCATTTTTAATCGAACACTCCCTAAATCCAACTCATTTGAATCTGGACTAAAATTTCCTTTAATCGAGCCCTCTTTAGGATAAAATGAAGTATTAAAATGAGCAGTTTCTAAATGCGTTTTGTAAATATCTGCATGACACTCATGGCAAGTTTGTGACCCTACATAATTAGTACCATTATAATGAGTGGCTACTATTTCGGGCTCAAGGTATTCTGAAATCTCAACAGCATTTTTTACATACCAAAAAAGATAAATCAATAATAACCCAAGAATACTTAATATGATATATTTTACATTCTTGCTATTATTCATTTTAAACTCTATTATTATTTCAATTCTTGATTCATGAACCAATCATATAAAGCATCAGTTTCATAAGCCTTTATCCATGCATTGTGCCCAACATTCGGATACTTTGTAAAGATAACCTCGTAACCCATTTCCTCTAATTTGGCGACCATAGTTTCCGATTCAGAAATAGGAATAGATTTATCTTTCTCCCCATGAAATACCCATATAGGCATATTTCTATTGATCCAAGAAGCATAAGGCAAAGGTGTCATACCACAGACTACCGCCATTGCTGCAAAAGTTTCTGGATATTGCACTGCCAATTCCCATGCGGCACCACCTCCCCTACTCAATCCTGTTAAATATATTCTACGTTTGTCTATTCTATTATTGTCAACAATAGAATCTAACAATTGTTTTACAGCCCTAGTATTCCACCATTTTTTTGCATTCGGATTTTGAGGTGCCAGTATTAAAAAAGGAAATTTTTTGCCTTGTACAATAAGCTTTGGCGGTCCATTTCTTTTCACGGTAACCAAACTATCGCCAGATTCACCGCCACCATGCAAAAACAATAAGATTGGAAAATCTTTCTCTGGTTCTTCTTGATAATCTTCTGGGTAGTACAAGTAATAGGCAAGATTTTCTTTTACATTGGTTTCCATTTCTGAATCTATCAGAATTGGTTTTACCTGAGATGCGCAACTTTGAAAAATAACTAGTAAAATAATATAAACAATAGACCTCATCATTGACAGCAAAATTTTCAACCAAATGTACCCTAAAAACAAGTTCTTTTGAAGTTAAAGTATCTTTAGATCAATTCCTGATTAAAAAGTTAAACATATAAGAATTTAGTAAAACAAAAAAGGAGATGCAAATTGCATCTCCTTTTTCAAAATTATATTCCTTCTTTATCTGTATAACGTAAAGTGACCTACATACTTAATTGCATCACTATTTGCATTAACTACATACCAGTAATCTCCTGTTGGCACTTCTTTACCTTCGTAGGTACCGTCCCAACCGCTTACTTCATCTAATACAGCAACTACTCTACCATAACGGTCATAAATTCTCACCTCAACACCATCAAAAAGATCTCTGTTTTTAGGTGACCAAATATCATTTAAATTATCACCATCCGGAGTAAAGAAATTAGGGAATTCTAACATTCCTGTAAATTCAAATGGTACACTAAGTTCTAACTCACAACCTCTAGCATCTCTTACACGTACATTTACTAATCCACTTTCATTGGTAGTAAAGATAGTCTCGTCTCCAAAAGATCGACCATTGAAAAAGAATTCATATTCTCCATAACCACCTGCCGCAGAAGCAGAAACTTCATTAGGTCCTGTTTTATCTACGACCAAACTCAAAGGTTCATATCCTTCTACACTAAATTCTACCATATTCGTACAACCATTTTCATGATAGATGTACACAATATGATCACCTGCCGGTAAATCTCCCCAAACATACTCATCTGTGGCATTTGCCGTAATAGCATCGGTTGGATCAATTGGATCAATTGCAAACATTAACTCAGGCAACAAATTACCATTTGCCAATTGAATAGTTGTGGTACTGGTAGGGAAAATACCTTCGCAACCATATTGTACTTGTGGGTTTGCAGTTAAATCAACTCCTATATCTATTGTGAACAATTCTGAAGCAGTACACATATTAACATCTTGTATATAAATAATATAAGATGCACCTCCTTGTAAATCTTCAAGAATTTCTCCAGTATAAGGAGCAAATGTAGCTGTACCTGTCTCATCTACGGGATCAACCATTTCAACTTTATACTCAAAATATGGTGTAGGGTTTACAGTCACATCATCAAAAGGAGTACCACCAACAACCTCAAAAACAACAGTACCATTGTTTGCACCAATACATAATTCATCGGTAGTTTCAATGTTTATAACTTGAATTTGATCAGGCTCTTCAACGGTGATAAAATCTTTCTCAAAACAACCGTTATCATCCTTAATTAATATTTCATAAGTACCTGCCGCCAAGTCTTCAAAAGTATATGTACCTGGATTATCAGAATCATTAAAGAAATCATTAAAGTTTGGTGCTATTGCAAACTGAATTAATCCTTCGCCACCAGCACTTACAGAAACCGTAATAGTACCGTCTTCTTCACCATTACAAGTAACGTTGGTGGGTACAGCATCAAATATAATTGGATCAGGTCTTACGATTTCAAACGGACCACCTATACTCATACAAGTAGACCCACTAGTTACAGCGATATAATATTGTGTTTCTTCTGGAAGACCTTCAAAAGTACCATTATCCTGAGGACCTCTTACTAGGGTTGCCGTAGCCGCAGGATTAAATGCATCTACAGGATCACCTATATATAAGTAGAATAAATCTTCACCTACACCACCACCAACAAATGATTCTATTCTACCATCCAATTCAGAAGCACATGAAATATCATCTATTAAGTTTGTAAACAAGGTAACATCCGTAGCATCTGTCATGGTAATACCATTAGAACGAATTGCCGGGCAAGCACCTGCTGAGTTCACCTTTCTAACATCAAATTGATACGTTATACCCTGAACACCTGTAATAGTTACCGAGTTTCCTGTCATTGGAACATAAGTACCAATAGTTACTCCGTTTTCAACCCTTAAGTATTCATACGTAAACAAAGGATCAGGATTCTCTACCGTCATTCTCATTTCACCATCGCCACCACAACCAGGTACTCTTGTCTGTACCAATACTGGCTGAATTGGTGGTGGTGGATCTACAAAATAAGCATCGGTAACAAATGAACATCCAAAACTAGAAGACACCTCAATAGCGTACCAACCTGAGCTTATATATCCTCCACTATCGCCAATGAAAGTAGGTGTATTCTGTAATCCACTCTGCGAAACAACGGCTGTATTATCGTCACCACTTAAATACAATAGTGTATAGTTATAACCTGCACCTGCAAAACCTCCACTTGCTCCAGCTGTAGCTGTAATAGCATCTCCAGATGTAGTATCATAAGCTTCAAGCACCGCATTGTTACCATTTGGACAATCTAGACTTTGTGGCTCTCTAATTCCTGCTATTATTTGTGGAACTTCTTCCAACTCAATTTCTACAGTACTTGTACAACCTTCAACATCTCTAACCTCAACTTCATAGAAACCAAAAGATAAGCCGGTAAATTCATTATCAACCGAGAATGCTGCAACTTCAGAAGTATAACTTGCACCACCATCGGTACTCATTAACAATCTATATTCATATGGTGTAGTATCCCAACCGCCCGTACCTATTGCAACAATTTCTCCAGTATCGTTTGTACAACTAACATTTCCTATAGAATCCGCTGTCACTACTAATGGACCATTTGGAGTTCTAATATTGGTAACATTACTAGTTCCTGAACAAAACGGTGTATCAACAGAAACAACATCAACAACTAAATTACCACCAGGTAAATTATTTATACGTGCTTCGTCGCCATTAATATCTGGAAAATCAGTTGTATTAAACGTACCCGAAGCCAATGGTGTAGACCTAGTGTCATCAGTTGCTTCATAGACAACATAGTTAAACTCACCTACATAATCACCAACTGTTATAAACAATGCCCCATCATTTCCAGGAACAGCACAACTAACGGGTTTTGCTTCACTAATTAAAGCTGTAGGCACTATTGGTGCATTTACCGTGTGTACCGGCATTGGATAGGTACAACCAACCGTGTTATCTGTTATTTCGAATAAGTAATCGCCCTCTTCAGGCAAGTAAACATCCACATAGTTATTACCAGAAGAATTAGAAACAGGAGCCACAGGAATAACAGAAACAGTATTTACCGTAAAATCGCTAGTACCACTAACCTCTATACGTACACGCTCATCATCTCTACAGTTTAAAATATCAACCTCGACAATAGTAGGTATAACATCTGTAGGTTCATTAATAGTTGGCACATCAAAAGTAGTTTGACAACCATTACCATCTATTGCGTAAACCGTAATGTTTTGAGGTGAACCGTTATCAATTATTTCAAATGTATTTCCTGTTTGATAATTTTCAAATCCTGTAATACTATACTGATAACCAGAACCAATTGTCCCTGCATCAACAACATTTACAGTGATAATTGTTGAACTATAACGATTTGCACCAGGTTCACAAGCAAAATCCGGAGCGCTAGCAGTAATACTAAAAGCATCAGGATTATCGATTGTTTGAATAGCAGATAAAACTTCACAATTACGAGCGGTTACTACTTGAACTTGGTAATCACCTGCAGGCAATCCAGAAAATGCACCTGTTGTGTTTCTGTCCTGCTCTGTAGCTGTCGTTAAATTATTTAAAATATATGTTAATGGTGTATCCTGTGATGTAAATGGAACAGCTGCATTAGCCGGACCAACAACAACCTCTATAGAACCATCATTTTCATCTCTACAACTAATATCAATTGCTTCTTCAGAAATAATAACTGGTTGTGCAGCTTGATTAAGTATGATATTGGAAACTCTTGTAAAACAATATATAGTTCCATCAAATACAACACGGTCAGTAATTAACACCTCATAAGTTCCTGGTGTCAACCCTGTGAATAACGGATCATTAGTTTGGGTAATAGGACCCACTGAATTTGAATTATAATCCGTTCCTGTAAGTTCAAAAGTAAAATCACCACTACCACCGTTAGTACTTATTGTTATAACGCCATCTGCATCATTACAAGTACTGTCTGTAGAAAACTCTCCTGTAGCAGATAAAAAGTCATAAACTGTAGCAGTACCTTGACTAGTACAGCCATTAGCATCGACCACATCAACTACATAATCCCCAGGGCTACTAACTATGTACGTATATTCCCAAAAACTACCTACTATCGTCGGTAATTGTTCATCACCACCTAAGGTAAATCTAGGCGTATTTATAGTATTAGGCACTCTCACCGTAATATCAAAAGCAGTAGATGTAGGATCACACTGATTTACAACTGTAAATTCTGGCACTGCCAAATCTGGATCTAGTGATATAATAGTCGCAATATCAAAAGAAGTACAACCACTTACATCTCTTACATACACATCATAATTACCATCTGGCGCAGAGAATGTAGTTTCATTAGTCCAATCTGAAGCAGTTGGTGAAATACCATTGTCCATAAAGGCAAACTCATATGGTCCGCCAGAACCTCCTCTACCTTGTACGGTTACTTGACCAAATGCATTACAATTGGCTGGAACTTCTTGTAAAATATCTATGTCCGGTAAATTTTGAAGGACTAAAACCGAATCTGCCGCTGTACAAGTATCTGTTATATTAGTAACTAATATTTGATAATCACCTGGTAACTCTGGATAATCTCCATTATAAGTTGAGCCTGTAGTTAAAACTGAATTCTCAAGTATAATACTTGACCCATCTTCATTGTTTATCAATTCTATTCTTAATAAATCACCAATATTATAACCTGTAATGTCATAAGTTATTTCTCCGTTCCTATTAGTATCACAAGCGCCAGGTGTAGATTCTGCTATAACACCTAAAGCAGAAAAACCGTCTATTGGTGGTATTTCTTGTTCATAAGTACAACCTGTACCTACATCTAAAACAACTACGGTATAAGCTACACCATACTGAATACCGTCCGAAACATTACTGAATGTATGATCATCAGTGGCCGGTGTATTATTTAAGTTATAAAAAGCAGGTTGATCTAATAATCTTATCTCATAAGAACCTGATCCACCACTAACAGAAACAGCATAAGTAAAAGCTGTATCATCACAATCAACTGGTGCTGGCGGTGGTATAGGTGTTATCACAACTTCATCAGAAGTAATGGTAACAGTATCTATATCTGTACAACCATTAGAATCTACTGTAATTACCGTATAGTTACCAGTTACCAAGCCCGCATCTAATATTTGTAATGGTAATGCAGTAGGATCAACATCTTCTCTACGTGTAATTTCTACGCCCGTATTATCTTCAATAATAAAATCAAAATTTGGGGTACCTTGGGTGACATCCACTGTAATACCCCCACTTACCGGACCACTACCACCACAAGTAGCCTGAATTTCAGAAACAATTGTTGCTGGCGGTGGAGTAGTATCCAAAACAATATCAAAAGTATCTACAACCGTTTCACAACCCCTTGCATCTCTTACCAAGTATGAATATGTACCAACGGTTAAATTTGAAAATACAGTTTCTGAACCCCATCCATTTCCATTAAAATTAACTTCATATGGTGGTACGCCACTTGTTGCATCAGGAATGATTGTAACAGCACCATTATTTGTAGAACTACAACTTACAGGTCTAGCTACGTAAGATGCAGCAGCAATATTCTGTGGTGGGTTTAAAGTAATAGAAACAGATTGTGCTATACAACCACTGCTGGTAGTATTATTATCTGTAATTCTGAAAACATAATCTCCAGGTATATTTGTATCATAATCAAAAGTATCGGAAGTAAGTGGTATTGCAGTACCAAAAGTAGCACCTCCATCAGAACTAACTTCATATTGCTTTGCACCAGCACCAGAAGTATAACCTCCGTTTACATTTACACTAATTCTTCCATCAGCTCCACCACAAGGTATTTCAGTAGTAATACTTGTATTTACCCTTAATTGAGGTGCTATTGTAATAGGTAGACTATCTGAACAGTCATTACCATCTACCACTTCAATCGTATAATTACCAGGTGCAAGACCTGTAAAAGAAGCGCCAGCCTGTAATGTTCCTCCGTTAATTCTATATTGGTGCGTTCCAATAGCTGCAGTACCTGCACTAGAAGTTACTGCTACTGTTGCACCAACACCTGCAACAAAACAGAAATCAGAAGCTGGACCATCTAATGAAATACTTGGCGCATCAATAGGATTTAAATCGAATGAAAACGTATCTGTACATCCTTCTGCATCTTCAACAGTTAATGTGTATGTTCCTGCTGCAGAAAGATTACTAAATGTTCTTCCAGATTTAGGACCAACTTGTGGACCTACCGGTGGAGTTAAAGTATATCTGAATGCACCCCAGCCGCCGGTTGCATTTGCTCTAACAGCACCTAAATTGCCATTTGCACAGCTCATATCTGTAACCGTACTTGTAGACAAATCTAAAACTGGTGCATCTTGAATATCAAATGAAGTGGTATCCGTACAACCCGTATCAGCATCTGTTACGGTAATCGTATACGTACCAACACCCGATGAAGGTAAAACTACTTCACTTGCACTTTGAGGTCCGCCGGTGAATAAACCTCCATTTATATCATAGGTATAGTTATTAGCAAATCCGTCAATAATAAAAGTACCTGTACCATCTGTTTCACCATTACAAACTCTTAAATCTCCGCCAGACTTTACACGAACACGAATAGAACTAATTACTACAGGTCTAAATCCTTCAGTATAAGTACACCCGTTTACATCTGTAATTTGGAAAATATATGCTTGAGAAGCATCAAGATCATCGAAAGTGTCATTACCAAAATTATCATGAACTTCAGAAGCTGGACTAATTATGCTATAGTTAGCAATAGAAGCATTACTTGTAGTTAATAATTGTACATCTACCGTATTATTACCACAATTACTATCTGATGTTACAAAATCTATATCTGTTGGCGGATCTGTGTCTAAAATTTCTATAGCAGTAAGTTCTAAACGACACCCACCTGCATCACGAATTATTGGTGTATATGTACCAGCTGCTAGGTCTGTATATGATGTAGTAGTCGTAAAATTAACTCCGTCAATACTAAAAACATAACCACTACCAGAACCACCAGAAAATGGACCAACAAAATCAATTTGTCCGCCATTAGTACCAGCACCTGTACAAGTAACATCAGTAACTTTAGTTGCACTACCTGTTAATGAGCCAACCGTATCTACCGTTACAGAAGCCAAATCTAAAGTACATTCAAATCCGCCTTGTTGGTATCTTACTTCAATATCATTATAAGTTCCTGCAGCTACTGAAATCTGCGGAGTACTTACCCATGGTTCAGAAGCACTTTCTCTATACGATATATTATAACCTCTACCGTTATTTATAGTAAATTCTAATTTTGCACCACCATTACTACAAGTACCATCAATACCTGTAACAGTAATATCTGGTGGTAATAAATCCTCTACATCAGAAGAAGCATTAATAATACAACCATTACTATCTGTAATAACAAAATCATATGTTCCTGCAGATGATACCGTATATGTTGTTGTACCAGAATCTGTAGAAGCATCTCCAAATGAAGGTTGCACACTACCACCGTTAACCGTAAAAGTATATGGGGCAGAACCACCTGTAGTATTTAAAGTAATATCTACGCTAGAAATATTTGAACATCCAAAACTGCTATTAACTTCAGTTGAGGCATCTAAGGCAGAAGCCCCAGCACCTATTGTTAAAGGATTTCCACTGGTATCTACCGTTTGTCTTGGAGCACTAATTCCGTTTAAAGGGTCTCCCTTACATTGTTGTGTTTCTACTTGTACTGTATATGTACCAAATCCTACAGCTGAAAAAGTATAAGGATTTGTTGCTATGTAAGCTGTAAATTCTTGGGCAACACCACTAGAATTTAATAAAGTATATTTATAAGGACCAGGAACGTTTGAAGCAGTAACTGTTATACTTCCTGTATCACCACTACATAAGGCATCGGTAAAAGTTGCTTCGATTTCGATCTCCTTCTCCTCTATTACAATAGGCTCATAAGGATACTCACATGTATTAGCTGTATTTCTTAATCTTGCCTTAACGTTATACGTACCAGGAGCTAGACCAGAGAATATTGCACCCTGCCAAGTTGTACCACCATCAATACTAAACTCGTAGGCACTAGATAAGTTGGTTATTTGAATTCTACCATCTACTCCACAGATGTAATCTTGTTTTACATAGGTTTGGGTAATTGTACTTTTCTTTACTTTAAAGTAATATGGTTGACCGTCTACAACAACTCGGTATTCGCCACCTGTAGTTGAAGAGACCGAACTAGCATCTAACGAAAATGTAGGCCCATTATAAACTTCAGTATAACAAGAACCAGTATTTGGACATTCAGTATTTACATTTGGTGTACAAGAACCTCCCAATACTTGCCATGAAACTGAAGTATGACTACCACCGGATAAACTTATAATACGATCATCATAATCTCCACATAAATTGAATCGTGCAATTGTGAATCCGTTATCGTTACAAGTCTCAGTAGCGTCTGCACCTACAATTATTGTTGAAAACATTGCCGAAGCAGCTAAATTAGACTTTCGTGTAACTATGACTTCTTTTTCTGAATTGGGTTGGTTTTTGGTAGAAATCGAAACAGCCTTTTCGATTACAAGAGCCACCTCTTCGTATAAAGTAGTTACTTTAGAGTTGGCTAGTGCCGTAGTACCTATAACTGATATAACAATCAGTAAAAGTACATACAGCGCATACCGCTGTTGTTTTGGGAGCATAGGTTAAGTTTCGTTTTTAAGAACAATACCGATTTGGGATCTATAAAGTTCTTTGGTGTAATTTTTATACTTATATTTTATCTTTTAAATAATCATGTGTTCTCTAACATATTTCTAACGCCTGTATATGAAAAATAGTATTACCATAGCACTTTTATTCGTTGTATCGCTAAATTATTCTTGCGCACAAAATCCTGAAAACAAAGTAATTACACCAAAAGAGCCTGTTTTTTCTACTGAGCTGTTCGTCGATGAGCTACAGATACCATGGGGGTTTACCTTCCTTCCAGATAAAAGTATTTTAATAACTGAAAAAGAAGGGAAATTGATTCATTTTAGAAATGGAAAAAAGACGATTATCAGCAATGTTCCAGAAGTATATAATCGAGGTCAAGGCGGATTATTAGATATTGAAATTCACCCTAATTATCAGGAAAACGGATTTATTTACCTTTCCTATGCATCAACTGAAGGAAATGAAAAAGGAGGACATACCGCAATAATGAGAGCAAAATTGAAAAATAATGCTTTAATCGAAAAAGAGTTATTGTACAAAGCAGTACCAAATACGACTAAAGGACAACATTTTGGATCAAGAATTGTCTTTGATAATGACGGTTATCTTTATTTCTCCATCGGTGAACGTGGAGACAGGGATATTAACCCGCAAGACTTAAAAAGAGACGGCGGTAAAATATATCGTTTACACGATGATGGTCGCATTCCAAAAGACAATCCGTTTGTAGATGTAAACGGTGCCAAGACTGCTATTTACAGCTATGGACACCGAAACCCTCAAGGACTAATTAAACACCCCCTAACTGGAGAAATCTGGGATAATGAACACGGACCACGTGGAGGTGATGAAATTAATATTATAAAAAAAGGAGGCAATTATGGATGGCCATTAGTTACATATGGAATTAATTATGGAGGCACACCTATCACCGATAAAACAGAAATGAAAGGGATGGAACAGCCAATTCATTTTTGGGTACCCTCTATAGCTCCAAGCGGAATGACATATGTTACTGGGAACAATTATAAAAATTGGAAAGGAAGCCTATTGGTAGGCTCATTGGCTTTTCAATATTTAGAAAGATTAGTATTAGATGACAACAAAGTTATAGCTCGCGAAAAATTAATGGATGGTTTAGGAAGAGTACGTGCCGTAAAGGAAGGTCCAGATGGTATTATTTACGTAGCCGTTGAAGGAAAAGGAATTTATAAATTAATTCCTAAAATGTAAACTTTAAAAAAACGCCTGTTCCCATAACTACTGGAATTTCAGGCGTTTTTTATTCAAAATTTATTATCAAAAACCTCAACTTATGCCTTACCGGCATCTATTGCTAATTTTACAGATCCGTGTTTTTTCAACAACTTTTCAGCTTCGGTATAATCTATATTCAAACCTTCCATAATATAGCGAGTACCTCTATCTACCAACTTATCATTGCTTAATTGCATGTTAACCATCTTATTTCCTTTCACTCTGCCAATCTTAATCATTAAAGCAGTAGAAATCATATTTAGCACCAATTTTTGCGACGTACCACTTTTCATTCTAGTACTGCCGGTAAGAAATTCTGGTCCTACATTAATTTCTATAGGAATATCAGCAATTCTGGCAATAGGCGCGCCAGGGTTATTTGTTATTGCAGCAGTTAAAATACCCGCTTTCTTGGCATCTTCTAAACCACCAATAACATATGGTGTACTACCCGATGCCGCAATACCCACAACAACATCGTTATCATTTATATCATGAGCTTTCAAATCAACCCAAGCTTGTGCTGTGGCATCTTCAGCATTTTCAACTGCCTTTCTAATAGCGGTATCACCACCTGCAATTAAACCAATTACACGTTCATGAGGCATACCAAAGGTTGGCGGAATTTCTGAGGCATCTAGTATACCCAATCGACCACTTGTACCTGCGCCGATATAAAACAATCTTCCTCCTTTATTAAATCGCTCTGCCAATCCATCAACAAGTTTAGTCACCTGCGGAATAGTTTTTTCTACTGCATCAGCTACTTTTTTATCCTCCTCATTCATTTTTTGCAGAATGGTTTGGGTATCCATCAACTCTAAATTGTCATGATTAGACGGAGTTTCTGTAATTTTCTTATAATCCATTTTTCACTATATAATTTTAATATCTAGATTTTTAAAAGCTTTCAGTAATTCATCATCGGGGTTTAATTCGGTAATCATTGTATTAATAGAATTTATATCACATGTTTTGTATCGATGTTGAGAATTGAGCTTTTCAGAAATAGACAAAAGCACGGTTTTTTTTGAAGCTTTTATTACCGCTTTTTTTATTTGAACAATATCCCAATCAAACTCCGTTAAGCCAAAAGTAGCATCAACATAACCAGTACCAATAAAACTATAGTCGAAACGTATTTCAGATATATGGTGAATGGCATTTGCACCAATAGAAATTTGAGCCTCTTTTGAAATTTGCCCTCCAATAGAAATAACATTGATATTGGCTTTATGAGAAAGTTCCATTGCCACAGGTAAACTAATAGTAAAACACGTAAGGTTTAAATTTTCTGGTATAATCCTGGCAAGTTCCATACATGTTGTACCACCATCAAGAAAAATAACGGCACCATCTCTCAACATACTTACCGCCTTAAGTGCAATTGCGGCTTTATCTTCTAACTTATATATATTGGTATTTCTGGCACTATTGGTCATGTACCCCATTGAAATAGCACCACCATGAACTTTACGAAGCTTATTCTCTGCATCTAACTCCTTTACATCTCTCCTAATAGTGTCAATAGATACATCTAAAGCTTCCGCAATATCAGTAATAAGAATTCTATTATGCAAATCAACTTCGTTTAATATCGTCTGTTGACGTTCTTCCTTTAACATTTAAAAGCAACTTTTATACTTGTGAATAACACAAAGATAGCGAATTTTATCACATGCCGTTTTATGACGTTAATGTAATGTAAACATAAATTAAAGATTAATTAACAGCACAATACAGCATTATTTCTTGCAAAAAACAGCAAATATTTAAAATAACGCATATATTTGCATGAATTAAAAACCTAAAAATTTCATCATAGACTTATGAAAAATGCCGTAAAAGACTCCAAAATCGACATCACCCACAAACCCATTGGTCAGTTTGAAGAAACAAGATTCGAAAAAATTCACAATGTAATTTTTCAAGATTCCAATGAAGCTTCCATTCAAGTTGCTCATGAAATAGCTGCCTTAATTAAAAAGAGACAAGGTCAAAAAAGAAATTGTGTCTTAGGTTTAGCTACTGGATCTTCACCAATTAGAGTCTATGAAGAATTGGTACGCATGCACAAAGAAGAAGGTCTGAGCTTTAAAAATGTAATTACCTTTAATTTAGATGAGTATTTGCCAATGGAGCCAAATAACATTCAAAGTTATTTCTACTTCATGCATGAGCATCTTTTTAATCATGTAGATATTCCTGAAAAAAATATACATATACCAGACGGTACCGTAAGTATTGACAAAACTACGGCCTATTGTTTAAGTTATGAACGAAAAATTAAAGAACACGGCGGACTAGATTTTCAATTATTAGGAATTGGTAGAACAGGTCACGTAGGTTTCAATGAACCAGGTTCACACTTTAATTCAGGAACAAGAGTAATTACGTTAGATCATATTACTCGTGTAGATGCCGCTCCGTCATTTTTAGGAATCGATAATGTACCTAGAAAAGCGATTACTATGGGTATTTCTACAGTAAGAAAAGCTAAGCGTATTGTTTTATTAGGCTGGGGTCAAAATAAAGCGGACATTATAAAGAAAACAATTGAAGGTGAAATTTCTTCACATGTACCTGCAACTTATTTACAGGAACATGACAACTGTACTTTTGTATTGGACACAGGTGCAGGAAGCGAATTAACAAGAAACAAAACTCCGTGGTTAGTTGATGCATGCAAATGGACCGAAGAATTAAGATCAAAAGCCATAGTTTGGCTTTGTGAAAATACTGGTAAAACCATTTTAAGCTTAACCGATAAGGATTATAATGACAATGGAATGGCAGATCTTCTGGCAACGGAAGACGCTTATGATTTGAACATAAAAATGTTCAATAAACTGCAACATACCATTACCGGATGGCCAGGTGGTAAGCCAAATGCCGATGATACGCATAGACCGGAAAGAGCCAAACCTGCCAAAAAACGTGTAATCATATTTAGTCCTCACCCAGATGATGATGTAATATCTATGGGCGGTACTTTTGACAGGTTAGTTGAACAAGGTCATGATGTACATATCGTTTACCAGACTTCTGGAAATATTGCGGTTTCTGATACAGACGCTAGAAAATATGCGGAAATAGCGATGCAGATAAATCCATCCGATGCGGCTAAAAACATCATTGAATCAATTTCTGATAAAAACGAAACCCGAATAGATTCACCAGAAGTTAGAAATTTAAAAGGGAAAATTAGACGTGGAGAGTCATATGCAGCTACAAGATATATGGGGCTACAAGATGAAAATGTACATTTCTTAGACTTGCCTTTCTACGAAACTGGTACTATCAAGAAAAAGAATTTATCTGATGAGGATATAGCAATTGTAATAGACATCATCAAGGAGATTAAACCCCATCAAATTTATGCAGCAGGAGATTTGGCAGATCCACACGGTACGCACAAAGTGTGTTTAGATGCTATTTTCGCTGCATGTGATAAGATAAAATTAGAAGATTTCATGAAAGATTGCTGGTTATGGTTGTATAGAGGTGCATGGCACGAGTGGGATATCAATGAAATTGAAATGGCCGTACCGATGAGTCCAGGGCAAGTTCTGAAAAAACGGTATGCTATTTTCTGTCACCAATCTCAAAAAGATGGTGTAATGTTTCAAGGAGACGATTCTAGAGAATTTTGGATGCGAGCAGAAGAAAGAAATCGCGATACTGCCAATAAATATAAAGCTATGGGCTTATCCTCATATGCTGCAATCGAGGCCTTTGTAAGACATAAATTTAACTAACAACAAAATTGAATTAAAAGGCCTATTTTTAATAATAAAATAGGCCTTTTTACTATTTATGACAAAACAACTCGCCCTTCTAGCTCTAATACTACTTTTTAATTCTTGCGGAATTTTCAAATCTTACGAAAAACATCCTAAAAGAGAATTTAGAGGTGTATGGATTGCTACCGTGGTCAATATAGATTGGCCTAAAAACGGTAATGACACTTCTGAAAAACAAAAAGCAGATTATCTTAAAATTCTAGATTTTTATGAAAAGGAAAATTACAACGCAGTAATTGTACAAGTTCGTGCTGCCGGTGATGCTTTTTATGATTCTGAGTATGCACCATGGTCCAGATTTTTAACCGGAGAAGAAGGTACTCCTCCAAAATGGAATACAGATGTTCTAGAATGGATGATATCTGAAGCTCACCAAAGAGGCATGGAGTTTCACGCATGGTTGAATCCTTACCGGGCTACTTTTGATGAGAATTTTGAGGTGCTGGCAGAAACCCATGATTATTGCACACATCCAGAATGGATAGTACATTATGGCAAAAAGAATTATTACAACCCAGGGTTACCCCAGGTGCAAAAACATTTTTCGAACATTATAACTGAATTAGTATCCAACTACGATGTAGATGCAATACATTTTGATGATTACTTCTATCCGTACAAAATAAAAGATGCCATTTTCAATGATTCATTAGCATTTGAAACTTATGCTCAAAACAATCAAAGTATTGATGATTGGCGACGAAGCAATATTGATTCATTGGTAAAACAATCTCATGAAACTATTAAAGCTATCAAACCATGGGTACAGTTTGGTATTAGTCCGTTCGGAGTTTGGAAAAATAATTCAACAGACCCAAAAGGTTCAGATACTAAAGCAGGACAAACCACCTATGAAGATTTATACGCAGACCCATTGTTATGGATGGAAAAAGGTTGGATAGATTACTTGGCTCCACAGGTCTATTGGAGTATGGATTTACCGGTTGCTTCACATAGAAAAATTGTAGACTGGTGGTCAAAAAACAATTTTGACACCAACCTCTATGTTGGCAATGGTCCTTACAAAATTAGAAATAACAGTGACGAAGCTTGGAATGACAGTAAAGAGTTACCAATGCAGTTAGAACTTGCTCGAGAAACACCACAGATTCAAGGTAACATTATGTTCAGTGCAAAATCTTTAATGACCGAAAAAGATGACGTTGTAGAATATATAAACAAGAAATATTACAAACTACCTGCGCTGAACCCTATATCATCTTTAGCTAAAAATCATAGTATTATTAAACCTCAACTTATAAATACGACTAAAGAAGGCGATGAAGTAATATTTGAGTTCGATGATTTGAAAAGTATGCGTTACATGCTCATCTATTCATCTGGCAGAAAGGTGAAGGAAGAATATCCCATTAAAAAACTAGTGACTAAAGTTTTAATAAACTCCAACTCAAATTCAATTCGCATACCTAAATCAGATTTCAAAAAGACATATTACAGTATTAGCTTTATTGATTTGTATGCTGTGGAAACAATACCAACTGTAATTAACTTAAAGAATATTCCTTAAAATGGTTCAAAAAGATAAAGGAGCTTGGGCTTGGGTGCCTGTTCTATACTTTACACAAGGCTTACCTTATGTACTGGTTGTCACGGTATCTGTAATTATGTACAAGAAACTAGGCGTCAGCAACGAAGATATTGGTCTTTATACCAGTCTTTTGTATTTACCTTGGGTTTTAAAACCTTTATGGAGTCCGTTCGTAGATTTAAAAAGCACCAAACGGAAATGGTTTTTAGCAATGCAATTGTTAATCGCTATTTCACTATTAGGCGTTGGCTTAACACTGCCAACCAATATGTTTTTTATATCATCATTAGCCTGTTTTTGGATGGCTGCTTTCGCCTCTGCAACCAATGATATAGCATCAGACGGATATTACATGTTAGGTCTTACAGAAAAGAAGCAATCTTTCTTCGTTGGTATGCGAAGTACTTTCTACAGGCTGGCAATGGTTACAGGCGAAGGATTAATTGTTGTATTGGCCGGTTTCTTAGAAAATAAATACGGAGACAATACCAAGGCTTGGAGCATAACCATGTCAGCAGCAGCTTTTCTAATGTTGATAATGACTGTAGCCAACTTTTTTGTTACTCCAAAATACGAATCTGAAAATATTGAGGATAAGGAAAAACCAGCTGGATTTCTTGAAGTGTTTTCTTCATTTTTCAAGAAACCAGGTATTGGTATTGCCCTAGCCTTTATTTTAACCTACCGATTAGGGGAATCACAATTAGTAAAGATGGCATCACCATTTCTTTTGGATACACCCGATAAAGGAGGATTAGGGTATTCAACAGAACAATTAGGAACTATATTTGGTACAGCGGGAGTAATTTTCCTTTCAATTGGAGGTATTTTAGGAGGTATTTTAATTTCACGGGACGGACTAAAAAAATGGATGCTACCCATGGTTCTTTCGCTGAATTTACCCAATATTCTATACGCAGTGTTAGCAGCCACAGATACCACCAATATTTATGCGGTTACAGCAACCGTCATATTTGAGAAATTTGGATATGGATTTGGCTTTGCAGCTTTTTTAATGTACCTCATTTACATAGCAGATGGTAAATCTAAAACATCACATTATGCCATTGCAACTGGTTTTATGGCATTAGGTATGATGCTACCAGGCATGATCAGTGGTTACATACAACAATGGCTAGGCTATGATGGCTTTTTTGTTTGGGTAGTTATTGCTGCCTTACCTGCTTTATTATTATTAAAATTCATTTCTTATCCGGCAGATTTCGGTAAAAAAACAACAGTACCTAATGAGTAATAGTATATCTACTAAAGAAGCTATAGAAACACTTTCCCTATCCGAAAAGGTTGGACAACTTTTTATGCCAGCAGCCTTTATCAATGATACGGAAGAAGAAATACAACAACTTGAAAAACTGATTTCAGAACAACATGTTGTCGGACTCTGTTTTTTTCATTCCAGAGCAAGTGCGGCAACCAATTTTGAAGGCAAGAAAAAAATCGTTGTCAACGAAAACAGTTTTGATACATTAAAAAATCTTATCAAGAGATATCAAAAAGCGGCTACCTACCCCCTACTTATTTCCATTGATGCTGAATGGGGATTAGCCATGCGCATAGAAAACACACCACAATATCCTTATGCTATTACTTTAGGAGCAAATACTAAGAATATTGATTTAGTATATGAAGTTGGGAAACAAATAGCCAAAGATTGTAAGGCAGCAGGTATACACTGGAATCTCGCTCCTGTTGTCGACATCAATATAAATCCGAATAATCCTGTAATTGGCTATCGCTCTTTTGGTGATGACAAGCACAATGTGGTCGCAATGGCAACTGCATTTGTAAAAGGTACACAAAGCGAAGGTGTACTTACAAGCATAAAACATTTTCCCGGTCATGGAGATACGGCTACAGATTCTCATTTAGGGCTACCGGTTATAGAAAAAAGCAAAGCAGAACTTTTAGAAAATGAATTATATCCTTTTCAAAAATTAGTTGAAGAAGGTGTTGATTCTGTTATGGCAGGACACCTTTCTGTACCCTCATTAACAACTGACTCCAAATTGCCATCAAGTATCAATAAAGATATTATTACCGGAGTTTTACGAAATGAAATGGGCTTTGACGGAGTAGTTATTTCCGATGCTTTAAATATGCATGCCGTTTCTAAAAATTACCCTATTAAAGGAGAATTAGAATGGCTGGCATTTAATGCAGGAAACGATGTTTTATGCTTTGCAGAGCATATTGAAGAAGGTATTCAGATGATTTTAAAAAATGCCTCAGAAACCCAAATTAATAAAAGTCTCGAGCGCATCTGGAAGTTAAAAGAAAAAGCCTTTAATGAAGAAAGTACAATTCAAGAATTGACAGACCCAAGTGCTCTGAACAGAAAAATTGCGGATCGTACACTTACTTTACATCATGGCACTGCGGCCGATATTTCAAAATTCAAAGCTACTAATTTCTGCACCTTAACAATAAAGCGTTTTGGAACCGATCAAACCAACCAAGAAATTTTAGTTAACATTTTTGAAATGAGAAATGAAGTTAAAGGTGAGACTGAAATATTGCTACTTTTAACTCCTCCTCAAATAAAACCAACTAATAAATTTGGCTTTCTTCAAGAAGAAATAGACTTTATTAATGAGCTTATAACTTCTAAAAATGTCGTATTCTATCACTTTGGTAACCCGTATGCATTAAAATATTTCAATACAGATAAAACAACCGCTACTGTAATTGTTTATCAGAATTTCAAAGAATTTCAAGATGTGGCAACTGAGCATTTTTTAGGAAACTTCGAAGCAAAAGGAGAATTACCATTTAAACTTGAGAACGGTATATGAATCATTCGGGCTGGTTGAGAGTAATTGCTATTATATTTCCCTATTTTATTTTAGTAGGGTTGTTTCAATTTGCTGGAGCAGTAATTGCCGAGGTACCCTTTAGTAATCCGGAATTTCAAGAATCTACCACTCAGCATTTAATCATTATAACTTTTTCCTTTTTGGGAACCCTGTTGCTAATATGGCTATTCATGAAATTTGTTGACAAAGAACCTTTCATAGAAGTAGGCTTACAAATAAAGAATAAAGGAAAGGATATTGTAATTGGCACCATCCTTGGCTTAACAATAATGTTTTTAGCATATTTAGGACTATCGTTATCAAATGAAATTGTTTTTGATAAACTGAATTTTAATTTTTCTGAATTATTTTATACCACCTTGCTTTTTGTACTTGTAGCTGTTTTAGAAGAAGTATTATTTAGAGGCTATATTTTAAAAAATTTGATGCTATCCTTCAATAAGTATTTAGCATTAACAATATCTGCCGCCCTATTTGCTCTAATGCATGGAGCCAACCCAAACATTAGCTGGTTCAGTTTACTAGGTCTGTTTTTGGCGGGCATGGCATTGGGCGCTTCTTACATTTACACCAAGAATTTATGGTACCCTATTGCATTTCATTTCAGCTGGAACCTATTTCAATCATTATTCGGGTTTAACGTAAGTGGTCAAGATATTTACTCCATTATTGAATTTACAATACCAGTAACCAATAAAATTAACGGGGGTGAATTTGGCTTTGAAGGATCAATTTTTTCACTAGTTACAGAAATGTCATTAGTGTTTTTAGTCATGTATTATTATCAGGTACAAAAGAAAAAACAACCTATCACAAATGAAAATATATAAAATTATTGGTTTAATGTCCGGCACATCTTTAGATGGTCTAGACCTGGCCTACTGTCACATTTGGGAAAAGAAAGGCATATGGGAATTTGAAATCAAAGAAACCAAAAGCGTAGGCTATTCTTCAGAAATGATGAATACTTTGAAAAATGCTATTGACCTATCTGCTGAAAAACTAATTGAACTTCACAATACCTATGGCACATGGCTTGGAGAACAAGCTCTGAACTTTATAATCGATAATAAATTAGAAGTAGACTTTATTGCTAGTCATGGCCACACTACGCACCACCGTCCAGAAATGGGACTTACTTTTCAAGTAGGATCAGGACAACATTTAGCAAATGTAAGTGGCATAAGAGTAATTGCTGATTTCAGAACAAATGATATTGCTCTTGGTGGGCAAGGTGCACCCTTAGTTCCTATAGGTGACCGCATATTTTTTAATGAGTATGATTACTGTTTAAATCTTGGTGGTATTAGCAATATATCTTTTGACGTAAAAGACAAAAGAATAGCCTATGATATTGGTTTAGCTAATATGATATTAAACTACATCACCAGAAAAGTAGATTTAGAGTATGATGAAGACGGTAATCTTGCCCGAAGTGGCCAGGTAAATGCTGAAATGCTTAAAGAATTAAATGGTCTTCAATATTATTTATTACCACATCCAAAATCTATTGGTTACGAATGGTTTTTAGCTGAGGTTGTTCCTATTGTTGAGAATACTGATGATTCTATTGAAAATTTACTTCATACTAGCATTCACCATATATGTGATAAAATAGCACAACAAATTCAACTAAATTTTAAACATAACAAACAACAACTACTAGTAACCGGCGGCGGTGCACTAAACTCTTTCTTGATAGAAACATTACAGCAAAAATTGGGTGACACCACTAAAATAGTAATACCAGAAAAAATCATCATAGAATTTAAAGAAGCCTTGGTATTCGCATTAATGGGCGTTTTAAGATCGGAGCAATTAACAAATGTACTTTCATCTGTTACGGGAGCAAAGAAAGATTCTTCTAGTGGAGTATTGTTCATACCCAATTGAACTTTTTTACCTAATTTACTTGATAATCGAAATTTAAGCATCCAGAGGTTTTCCTCTTTTTTAAATTAATATTTACTTGAAATTATCCTTAGTTCGTACTAAGAATATTCTCTTAATTAAAATAGCATTAAAAATGTCAGAAAAACAAAAGAAAGCAACGGCTTACTGGAAAGAAAATGTAAGGTATCTTTTTATACTATTAACGATTTGGTTCGTAGTATCGTTTGGTGCAGGCATTCTTTTTAAAGATGCTTTAGACTCTATTAGAATTGGAGGTTTTAAACTAGGCTTCTGGTTTGCACAACAAGGGTCTATTTATGTTTTTGTTATTTTAATTTTCGTTTATGTAAGGCTCATGAACAAACTTGATAAGAAATATAACTACAACGAATAACACCAAATATACCAACAACCAAAAAACCAAAACATGAGTGTTCAAACTTGGACTTATATTTTAGTAGGGGTAACTTTTGCCTTATATATCGGAATTGCGATTTGGTCTAGGGCCGGATCAACAAAAGATTTTTATGTTGCCGGCGGCGGTGTGTCACCACTAGCAAATGGCATGGCTACAGCTGCCGATTGGATGTCAGCAGCATCTTTCATTTCAATGGCAGGTATAATTTCTTTTGCTGGCTATGACGGCTCTGTATACCTTATGGGCTGGACAGGAGGTTATGTGCTATTGGCACTTTTGCTTGCCCCATACTTACGTAAATTTGGCAAGTTCACCGTACCTGATTTTATTGGTGATCGTTACTATTCTAAGACAGCACGTATAGTTGCTGTTATTTGCGCCCTGATTGTATCTTTCACATACGTTGCAGGACAAATGCGTGGCGTAGGTGTGGTCTTCTCCAGATTCCTTCAAGTAGACATTAATACAGGAGTAATTATAGGGATGATTATTGTATTATTCTATGCTGTTTTAGGGGGAATGAAAGGTATCACCTATACACAAGTTGCTCAATATTGCGTATTGATTTTTGCTTTTATGGTACCGGCCATATTTATTTCTATACAAATGACCGGAAATCCTATTCCACAGTTAGGCATGGGCTCAACCCTTAATGATGGTTCTGGCACTTTTCTATTAGATAAATTAGACGGACTATCTACAGAACTAGGATTCAATGAGTATACCGATGGATCAAAATCTATTACCGATGTTTTCGCCATTACACTCGCTTTAATGGTTGGCACAGCGGGTTTACCACATGTTATCGTTAGATTCTTTACCGTTAAAAAAGTTAAGGATGCTCGTAAATCTGCCGGGCTAGCGTTACTGTTAATCGCTATTTTATATACCACCGCGCCAGCTGTTTCTGTATTTGCAAAAACCAATTTAATTAATACCGTTAGTAACGAAGAATACTCAAACATGCCCGTTTGGTTTAAAAATTGGGAAGAAACAGGATTATTATCTTTTGATGACAAAAATGAGGATGGTAAAATTCAATATGTAGCTGATAAAAACAAAAATGAACTTACCATTGATAATGACATAATGGTATTGGCCAATCCAGAAATTGCTGATTTACCTGCTTGGGTAATTGCACTAGTAGCAGCAGGCGGACTTGCGGCAGCGCTTTCTACCGCAGCCGGACTTCTATTGGTTATTTCCGCATCAGTTTCTCATGATTTGGTAAAGAAAGTTTTTAAACCTAATATTTCAGATAAAGCAGAACTGTGGGTCGCTAGAGGTGCTGCAACAGTTGCCGTAGTTATTGCAGGCTATTTTGGTATTAATCCGCCAGGCTTTGTAGCAGCGGTTGTGGCATTAGCATTTGGCTTAGCAGCAGCATCATTTTTCCCTGCCATAGTTCTAGGTATATTTTATAAGAAAATGAATAAGGAAGGAGCCATAAGTGGAATGGTAGTAGGTATTATACTTATGCTATTCTACATGACCAAATTTAAATTTGGTTGGTTTGGTGGCGGTACCGCTACAGATTGGTGGTTTGGTATTTCTCCGGAAGGGTTTGGTAGTATCGCCATGATCGCTAACTTTATAGTAGCAATTATTGTATTGCAATTTACCCCAGAGCCACCAGAAGATGTTCAAGAAATTGTAGAAAATATAAGAATACCTAGTGGTGCCGGTGAAGCCACAGGACATTAACACAAACAAATCAACATTTAACAACAACCAAAAGGCAGCAACACCTTTTGCATATTAAATTAACGCATACCATGAGTAATTACCACATTAAACATTTGGAGGAGTATTATCAAGTCTACCGAAAATCGGTTCGTAATCCTGAAGCGTTTTGGGAAGAAATTGCCGAAGAACATTTCGTTTGGCGTAAGCGGTGGGACAATGTTCTAAGTTGGGATTTTAAGAAACCTGAAATAAAATGGTTTGAAGGTGCTAAACTAAATATTACTGAAAATTGTTTAGATCGCCATTTACCAACAAGGGGAGACAAAACAGCAATTATATTTGAACCGAACAATCCAAAAGAAGAAGCACTTCATATAACGTATAGGCAGTTGCACGAGCGAGTTTGTCGTATGGCAAATGTGCTATTGGATCATGGCGTAAAGAAAGGTGACCGTGTTTGCATTTACCTTCCAATGATTCCTGAACTTTCTGTAGCCCTATTGGCATGTGCCCGTATTGGCGCTATTCATTCCGTAGTATTTGCAGGGTTTTCTTCACACGCCTTAGCAACACGTATCAATGATTCTGATTGTAAACTTGTAATTACATCAGATGGTTCGTTTCGTGGTAGCAAATCAATTGACCTTAAAGTAATTGTAGACAAAGCTTTGGAAGGATGCCCAGGAGTTGCAAATGTTTTAGTGGTAAAACGTACGGGAACCAAAATTAATATGGAGCCAGCTAGAGATAAATGGCTACAACCATTGTTAGATGAAGCCTATGCAGATTGTGTTGCCGAAATTATGGATGCTGAAGATCCTTTATTTATTCTATATACTTCAGGTTCTACAGGCACACCTAAAGGAATGGTACATACTACGGCAGGTTATATGGTATATACCGCCTATACCTTCAAAAACGTATTTCAATATAGAGAACATGATGTTTATTGGTGTACAGCAGATATTGGGTGGATAACCGGTCATTCTTATATTGTTTACGGACCGTTAGCTAATGGAGCAACTACATTGATGTTTGAAGGCGTGCCTTCTTATCCAGATTTTGGTCGCTTTTGGGATGTCATTGAAAAACATAAAGTAAATCAGTTTTACACTGCACCAACCGCTATTAGAGCATTAGCAAAGGAAAAGTTAGAATACCTTGAAAAACATGACCTTTCTAGCCTAAAAGTTTTGGGTTCTGTAGGTGAACCTATTAATGAAGAAGCTTGGCATTGGTACAATAACAATGTAGGTAAAAAGAACAGCCCAATTGTTGATACATGGTGGCAAACAGAAACTGGTGGAATTATGATTACACCAATTCCTTACGTTACTCCAACTACCCCAACATACGCTACATTACCTTTTATAGGAATACAACCTGTTCTAATGAATGAAAATGCAAAAGAAATAAAAGGGAATCAAGTAGATGGTCGCTTATGTATTAAATTTCCATGGCCATCTATCGCAAGAACTATTTGGGGCAATCATGACCGCTATAGAGACACGTATTTTACCGCATATGAGAATATGTATTTTACGGGTGATGGTGCCCTAAGAGACGCAGTGGGTTATTACAGAATTACCGGTCGTGTTGATGATGTCATTATTGTATCCGGCCACAACTTAGGAACTGCTCCAATTGAGGACTCTATAAATGAACACCCAGCAGTAGCAGAATCTGCCATTGTTGGTTTTCCACATGACGTTAAAGGAAATGCCCTTTACGGATATGTTATTTTAAAAGAAGTAGGAGAAAGCAGAGATAGAGAAAATCTAAGAAAAGAAATCAACCAACAGATAACCGAACATGTTGGCCCTATTGCCAAGCTAGATAAAATTCAGTTTGTAACCGGGTTACCAAAAACACGTAGTGGTAAAATTATGCGTAGAATTCTACGTAAAATTGCCAGTAACGACACTAGTAATTTAGGTGATACAAGCACATTATTGAATCCGGAGATTGTTCAAGAAATTATAGATAACGCACTATAATTTATCCTTCGATAAAATAATATCTGTAATTAATAAAATTCGCCAAGTCCGAAACATCTAGAACTTGGTGAATTTTTATTTTATGGCTTTTATTCTTTAATAAATATTTCTAAATCGTTAAAATTTAAACCAATATTAAAGTAAATGACCAAATCTTATGTTTGATTAGAAAACGCATGATTATTGGCAAATAAAGGTCTCGTTTTAAAGATCATAAATAACACAACCGAAATAAGACCACAGCCCCCTAAACCTGCAAAGAGTGCCCAAACGGAATCCTCAATAAAACTACCCACAAAAATAGAAATAGGGATAGATAAAATGGTAGAGATAAAACCAGTTATGGCAGCACCTATACCCGCAATATGACCAATAGGTTCCATTGCAATAGATCGCATATTTCCCCAAATAAATCCTAAACACAAAAACTGCAGTGAAAGAAATATTAATAAGATAGTAATACTTGGATCTTTAGAGTTAAGAAATAACAAACTATAGGATAAAGCAATTATTGTAAATGCCACAAGTGCAGCAAAAGATAAGTTCCGCATCCCAAAACGCAATACCAAAGTACCGTTCATTAAAGTTGAAAAACCAACCGACAGTGCTAGCCCCGCAAATACATAAGGAAATGTTTCTGTTAAGCCATAAAGTTCTTCAAACACATGTTGTGCTGAACTTAAGTAGACCAAAAAAGAACCTGTAATTAACCCTGATATCATTGTACAAGAAACAGTTTCCTTGTACCTGAAAATTTCCTTTGTTCCTTTAATAAAGACATTGAAAGAAAAGGGAACCTTATATTCTGGCTTTAATGTTTCTACTTGTCTTTTATAAAACCAAATACCTACCACCAAGGCAAAAAATAATTGCATATAAAAGATACCCTGCCAACCTGTAATACCCATAACAGCTTTGCCAATAGCAGGCGCAACCACCGGAACCAAAATAAAGAACGCTGTAACAAAAGACATTATTTTTGCCATATAATCTCCCCTATATGTATCGCGAATAATAGAAATACTTATTGTTCTAGGCGCAGATAGTCCAATACCTTGCAAGACACGCCCAACAAGCATTATTTCAAGATTCGGGGCAAATAAACAAATTATACTAGCTACTAAAAAGACAGTAAAACCTAAGTAAACAATTGGTTTTCTACCAAGACTATCTGACAGCGGACCAAAAAACAATTGCCCTACGCCCAAGCCTAAAAAAATCATGGTAACAAGTAGCTGATTTTTAGTGGGATCCAAGCTGTTTATAGCTATACCAATATCTGCCATTGCTGGTAAAATAGCGTCAATTGTTAAGGCTACAATAGACATTAATGATGCCATTAAGGCTACAAATTCAAAGTTAGGCTTTACCTGTTCATTCTGCATCCTGCAAAAATAAGGCTTAACAATTCAAGCCATGTTATTAAAAGTTGATTTTTGAGATTATGCTTTTTGAAATTCAAATATGTACTTTTGCAATAAATTGTAATGTATGCTGATTATAGGTATTGCCGGTGGAACTGGTTGTGGAAAAACTACAGTAGTAAATCAAATTATCAATGAATTACCAAATGAAGAAGTTGGGGTAATTTCACAAGATTCTTACTATAACGATCTTTCGCACTTATCTTTAGAAGAAAGAAGAAAAACCAATTTTGACCACCCAAGTTCTATTGATTTTGCTTTACTTGAAAAACACTTGATAGCTCTTAAAAACGGAGAATCTATAGAACAACCCGTTTATTCTTTTTTGGAATGCAATAGAACGGCAAAAACAGTTTTAACGCATCCAACCAAAGTAATAATAGTAGAAGGCATTCTTATCATGACCAACTCTGCAATTAGAAAAATGTTCGATATTAAAATTTTCGTGCATGCAGATACAGATGAAAGACTTATTAGAAGACTTAAAAGAGATGTTAACGAAAGAGGTTGGGATTTAGATGAAACTATAGAAAAATACCAATCTATTATAAAGCCAATGCATGAACAATTCATTGAGCCTACTAAAGAATATGCAGATATTATAATACCTAACAATAAATACAACACAGTTGCAGTTGAGATAGTTAAGAGTATTATCAACGAAAAACTAATGCAAGAATAATGGGCTTCAAAGATTTGAAACAAAAGAAATGGTTTAAAATCATGACCAATATGTATGTATTGGTCTTGTCCGTTTTTGTTGTGTGGATGCTGTTTTTTGACACTAACTCTTTATTAATTCATTTGGAACTTAGAAAAGAGATAAAAAAACTTGAAAAAACTCAAGATTTCTTAAAAGAGGAGATTGCACGGGATAAAAAAATTATTGAAAAATTGTCTGATGAAGATGAGTTAGAACGTTTTGCCCGTGAAGAATATTACCTCAAGAAAAAGAATGAAGAAATCTATCTTATTGAATACGAAGACAGTTTAAAACTCAAGAACAAAGAATAGTTTTCATATCCTTTTAATAAGTTTATCACTTTTATTATACTACGTTATAAATGTTCTTCTAACCATTTAATAACTAAAAGTTTAACGCTTTATTAATGAAAACTCTAGGCTTATTCACTTAGTGTTAACAAAAAGCTTTCATTAGCCTCATAAATAATTGTATTTTTACCACCTAACTTACTTTGAACATGGGCAAGATTATTGCTATAGCCAATCAAAAAGGCGGTGTAGGTAAAACTACAACTTCGGTCAACTTAGCAGCCTCGCTAGGTGTATTGGAAAAAAAGGTATTATTAATAGATGCAGACCCACAGGCAAATGCTACTTCTGGGTTAGGTATAGATGTCGATGGTGTTGAATTAGGTTCCTACCAACTTATGGAACATACTAAAACTGCTAGAGAGACAATTATATCTACAACATCGCCTAATGTAGACCTTATTCCTGCACATATTGACCTTGTTGCCATTGAAATTGAATTGGTAGATAAGGATGAGCGTGAGTACATGATGAAAAAGGCGATTATAGACCTTAAAAACGATTATGATTATATCTTAATCGATTGTGCACCATCCTTAGGGCTACTGACCTTAAATGCTCTAACTGCAGCAGATTCAGTAATTATCCCAATCCAATGTGAATATTTTGCATTAGAAGGATTAGGTAAATTATTAAATACGATAAAAAGTGTACAGAAATTACATAATGCCGAATTAGATATTGAGGGCATGTTATTAACTATGTACGACTCTAGGTTACGCCTATCTAACCAAGTAGTTGATGAGGTAAGAAAGCATTTTGGAGATATGGTTTTTGACACTGTAATTCAACGTAATGTTAGATTAAGTGAAGCTCCAAGTTATGGAGAAAGCATTATCAAGTATGATGCTGCCAGCAAAGGGGCAACAAACTATTTGAACATGGCTAATGAAATAGTCAAAAAAAATAAGCAGACGGTTTAAGTATGGCAAAAGCGACAAAAAAACAAGCTTTAGGTAGAGGACTTTCGGCTCTTTTAAAAGATCCGGAAAATGATATAAACACAGCATCTGATAAAAATGCAGATAAAGTTGTTGGTAATATAATTGAATTGGATCTAGACCATATAGAGGTTAATCCATTTCAACCACGTTCCAATTTCAATGATGAACACATAAAAGAATTAGCCACTTCTATTAGAGAACTTGGTGTAATTCAACCTATTACTGTTAGAAAATTAGGTTTTAACGAATTTCAACTTGTTTCTGGTGAAAGAAGGTATCGTGCCTCTAAATTATTAGGTTTAGACACCATACCTGCATATATACGTATAGCCAACGACCAAGAGTCATTAGAAATGGCGTTGGTTGAAAATATACAAAGACAAGATTTAGACCCTATCGAAATTGCGCTTTCTTACCAACGTCTTATAGATGAAATAAATCTTACTCAAGAAAAACTGAGTGAGCGTGTGGGTAAAAAAAGATCTACAATCGCGAACTATTTACGTTTGTTAAAATTAGATCCAATTATCCAGACCGGCATGCGTGATGGCTTTTTGAGCATGGGGCATGGTAGAGCCTTGGTAAACATTGATAAAAAACAAGACCAAATTTCTCTCTACGAAAAAATTATTTTCGACAATCTTTCTGTTAGAGATACTGAAAGTGCCGTAAAAGCATATCATGCAGATGATGTACCTACAGAGGAAATAACAAAACCTGTTCAAAAAGAAGCTTCTGTTTTTGTTCGTAAGGGTATAAAAGAATTAACCGACGCCTTATCCGTAAAAGTGGATATAAAATCTACGGATAATGCCAGAGGAAAAATAACCATACCATTTAAGTCTCAAGAGGAATTTGACCGTATCAAAAAATTGATAACAGGTGCGTAGCTATCTTACATTATTTAGTACACTATTATTATTTATAAACATTACTTTTTCTCAAGAGGAACAGGATTCTATACCTAAAACTGAAAAAGATAGTATACAAAGTGATCTTGCTAAAAAAGGTGTTGTAATTAAAGACTCGGTTTCATTTAAAAAAGCTAAAGAAGAATTTAACCCTTTAGCTCCAAGTAAAGCCGCTTTCTATTCTGCAATTTTACCCGGCATGGGTCAGATATACAATAAACGATACTGGAAAGCTCCAATTGCTTGGGGACTTGTTGGTGGTAGTGCTTACATGTACGCCTGGAACAACAATCAATATCAAACCTTCAGAACCGCTTTTAAAAGAAGACAAGCTGGTTTTACCGATGATGAATACTATGATATTGATGGTAATAATGCTGTTGGCGATGACCCAGATTTAGATACAGATGATTTGGAGTATCAACAAGAACGTTATCAAAGTGATCGTGATCTTTGGCTTGTTGTAGCAATAGGTATGTATGCACTAAACATAGTTGATGCAAATGTGGATGCCCACCTAAAGCAATTCAATATTGACGATGATCTTAGCATAGATTTTGAACCTTACTTTGATTACAACCAGATAACCAATAGCCCAAACTACGGCATGGCATTAACCATTAAATTTTAAGAATGAGAATTGCACTTTTCGGATACGGAAAAATGGGACAAATGATTGAGCAAATTGCAAGAAATCGAGGTCATGAAATTGTAGCCAAAATTGACGAGAACACCCAAGATATTGATTTCAATTCAATGGATGTAGCCATAGATTTTAGTATGCCAGAGGCAGCTTTTGGGAATATAACAAAATGTTTCAACAATAATGTACCTGTAATTTCAGGAACTACTGGTTGGTTAGATAAATATGAAGATGCAATTACTTTATGTAATGATAAAAAAGGTGCATTTATTTACGCCTCTAATTTTAGCTTAGGAGTAAATATTTTTTTTGAATTAAACAATTACTTAGCAAAGATGATGCAGAATCTTCCAGAATATAAAGTTTCTCTAGAAGAAATTCATCATACCCAAAAATTAGATGCCCCTAGTGGAACGGCTATTACATTGGCAGAAGGTGTTATTGCTAATTCTAATTACAGCGAATGGAAATTAGATAATTCATCGGATACTATTTTACCAATAACCTCTAAAAGAATTGGCAAAGTACCAGGAACACATACCGTTGATTATGAAAGCGTTGTTGATAGAATTTCCATAAAACATACCGCTCATAATAGAGAGGGGTTTGCTTTAGGAGCAGTTACTGCTGCTGAATGGATTATTGGTAAATCGGGAGTTTTCACAATGCGCGATGTGTTAAACCTAGGTTAAAAACGTAACAAATAGCAATCTAAAAGACTGATGAACTATTGATGTAATTATCACCATCAAAAATTCATTCTATTTCAATAAAAACTAAAGAACATGAACGGCACTCAATGGATTATTTTTATTCTCATTGTTCAAGTAATACATTTTTTAGGTACTTGGAAACTTTACGTAAAAGCAGGTAGAAAAGCTTGGGAAGCTGCTATACCTGTTTACAATTCTATAGTTTTAATGCAAATTATCAATAGACCTAAATGGTGGACAATACTGTTGTTCATACCTATTATTAATTTATTGATGTTTCCAGTAATATGGGTTGAAACTATAAGAAGTTTTGGAAGAAATAGCAGACTAGAAACCTGGATAGTTGTTTTAACCTTAGGTTTTTATATCTATTATGTAAATTACGCCTTAGAGGTAAACTATATTGAAGACCGCTCCCTACATCCTAAAACAGCTACTGGAGAATGGGTTAGTTCTATTTTATTTGCTGTAGTAGCCGCAACATTGGTACATACTTATTTCATACAACCTTATGTAATACCAACTGGATCATTAGAGCGTACTTTAAGAGTAGGAGATTTTCTTTTTGTTAGTAAGTTTCATTACGGAGCTAGAACACCAATGACAACAATTGCCGCTCCTATGGTACATGATACATTACCTGTGCTTGGAGTTCCATCTTATTTAAAAAAACCGCAACTACCCTATTTTAGATTACCTGGTTTCACTAAAGTAGAAAGAAATGATATTGTTGTTTTTAGCTGGCCGGCAGATACGGTTCGCGTATTCTTCAAGAAGGAAAAAGGTGTAGACAAACCAATTGACAAAAAATCAAACTACGTTAAACGATGTGTAGGTGTTCCTGGAGATTCATTGGAAGTACGTGATGGTTATGTATTCATAAATGGTAAGCAATTAGAATTACCAAAAAGTGCAAAACCACAATTAGACTATACTGTTTATAGTTCAAAAGGTGTATCATCCAGAACTTTTGAAGATTTGGGTATAACCGATTACACTAGAAAATATTTATCAAGCCCTTTAAATCAAGAACAAGTAAACGGTATTAGAAGTTACATTTTAGGTTTTAATCAGACAGATAATGGTCAGATTGAATTATTTACTAAAGGAAGTGGAATTCCTGCAAAAATGATTTCTAGATATAGATTAGCATTAAAAGAAATTACAGATCGCCAACGAACTGTTCCTTTGACTGCAGACATGGTCAATGCACTTAGAAATAATCCAAGTATTGATTCTGTAGTACAAAATGTTGCAGAAAAAGGAAGAAGAGGAATCAATCTATTTCCTCAAAGTCCAGACTACCCATGGAACTATAGTCAAATGGGACCTATTTACATTCCTCAGAAAGGAGCCACCGTAGACTTGAATCTTAAAGTTTTGCCACTTTATAAAAAGATTATAAGAGAATACGAAAAGAATGAAATTTCAGTATCAGGTAATCAAATTAGTATAAATGGAAAACCTGCAACTAGCTATACTTTTAAACAAGATTATTTCTGGATGATGGGTGACAACAGAGATCACTCAGAAGATAGTAGAGCTTGGGGCTACGTACCTGAAAACCACATTGTCGGAACCCCTATTTTTATATGGATGAGTTTTGACAACTTTACTGAGGGCATAAGTAATTGGAGACCTAGATGGGATAGAATTTTCACTACAGTAAACGTTGATGGTGAACCACAATCTTATTTCAAGTACTTCCTAATACTTCTTGGAGCATATTTCGTTGGTAACTATTTCTGGAAGCGCAAAAAAGAAAAAAAGTAAACAGATGAAACTAATTCATCCCTCTTATTTTCCGAATATAACTACGTTCAGCTATATTCTACACCACCCCATTTGTTGGGAGGTGCATGACAATTATCAGAAACAAACTTTTAGAAACAGAACTTACATTTCTAATGATAGAGGCAAGCATATTTTAAGCATACCAATAATTCATGTTGGCAAAGCCAACGGAAGGCAAAAATATGAAGATGTCTTAATAGATAATTCGTATCCTTGGCAAAGACAGCATTGGCGTACTTTACAAACTGCATATAGGACATCTCCTTATTTTGAATTTTATGAAGACGATATAAAACATCTTTATAACAAGCCCTACGAAAAATTGTTAGAATTCAATTTAAAGACTATAGAAACCATTTTTGAATGTTTACAAATGGAAATGCCTTTAACAAAATCGACTCATTTTGAAGTCAAGCCGGAAGATAATGAGGATTTCAGATTTTTAATAAGTGCGAAATTAAAGCATCAATTAAATATAGAACCATACATACAAGTATTTGGAGATCGTCATGGCTTTATTCCCAATTTGAGCATATTAGATTTACTTTTTAATCTTGGTCCGAATACTATTGATTATTTAAACCACGAGTTTATTAGCCCTTCTAATGGTTAGATTTATTGCACATTATGGGATACACTTTGTAGTTCCCATTATCATTGCATTTTATTTCTATAAAGAGAATAGACTTTGGGCAGCGATTATACTTTTATCAGGAATTATAATTGATTTGGACCATCTTTTAGCCACACCATTGTTTGACCCTAACCGATGTAGCATAAATTTCCACCCGCTCCACACCTATTGGGCAATCGCTGCTTATGCTCTATTATTTTCAGTTAAAAGAACTAGGATATTCGGATTAGCATTACTCATTCACATTTTAGCAGATACTGTTGATTGCTTGTTTATTACTGGGACACCTTAAAAGTGGCCATTATGGGCTCGTGGTCAGATATATTTATCTTGTAGTTGTTATGGGATAAGAAAGTAAAACTAGGATCTCCTAAAATCATATCAATTCTAAAAGGAAATTTCCAAAACTTAATGGTTTCCCCATATCCATGTCCAGATTCTAAAAAGCTATCGTTTAAATCTCCCTTAATATTAAAATACACTTTAGAAAATTGGGTGTTATTAAAATCACCCCCGACAATAACAGGATAAGGACTTGTCTTAATATGCTCTCTAACAATATTAGATTGTCTTTCCTGCTTATCAAAAGAATCCCTAAGCCTAACAAACAGCTTATCTGACCGCTCTCTTTTAAAATAGTTTGGTCTTATACTTAAAGATTCCAGGTGCAGATTATAGAAACGAATAGTATCTTTCTTAAATACAATATCCGCATAAACACCACCATTAAAAGTATTAGGAAAATCAAGTTCTCCATTACTAATAATCTTAAACTTTGAAAATATAGCTAAATTTTTACTTGACTCGCCGTTTTTAATTTCAAATTTATTTGCTTTAAAAGGATAATTTTTCAACATATCGCCCTTGACATTATGAGGCTCAAATTCTTGAAAATAGATTATATCCGGGTTTTCCCCTTCTACAAATTTTATAACTTCAGGGCTTGTTATATTCGCCCAATCTCCATGATATTTACTATGAAAACCTAATGCATTATAACTTAATAAAGAAATAGTGTTAGGATCAGAAATACTGTTTGATCGTCCATTAAAGGCAATAAATGAACCAAGTGTAAAGTAACCAAAAACTAATATAGCAAAAGATAGTAATAGATATATCTTTTTGCCAACTAACCAATACAAGAAAAATAGCATATTGACAATTACCAGTGCAGGTACTGTTAAACTGATAAATGCTAAACTAGCTATAGATGTATACGGAACAATGCACGCCAAAAACAAACTAAAAGCTACAATTACATTTAAGAACAACATGAGCTTTTTAAAAAAAGACATTCTTTTCATGCTTAATTTTCTTTACCCGCTTTAAATAAAAAGTCTTTTTCTGCCTTTGACAAACTTTCATAACCAGACTTACTTATTTTATCTAAAATAGCATCAATCTTTTTCTGATGTGTTTTTCTATCATAATCAGCGGTAGAATTAGCTGCGTTAGATTTCGCTTTATTCTTATAAACCGTTTTCATCGGAGCCTTCTTTTCCGATCCTTTAAAAAGGTTAGCTATGCTATCCATAAACTTTGAAAAACCAGAACCTATGTCATTTCCTTTGGTCAATTGACTTGCATATAAATATCCTAAAAAGGCACCACCTAAATGAGCTAAGTGTCCGCCAGAATTACTTAATGGCAATTGTATTAAATCGCTAAGCACAAGTACAGCACCAACAATCCAAAGTTTTACATTAAAAAAAACGACCCTAACTTCTTGATTAGGTAAATACGTACAAATAAAAATCAATACTGCACTAGCTCCGGCTGATGCTCCAATTAAATAAGCACTTGTATTAAAGAAAGCAGGAAAAATATTGTAACCTAAAACAAAAAATAATCCGCCTAATATTACTCCCAGTATATATACATTTAGAAATCGTTTCGCATCAAATAGATTTAAAAAAATACGTCCAACAAAATATATCATTAACATATTCCAGAATAAATGACCAACTCCACCATGAAAAAATGAATAGGTGACAATTGACCAAGGTTGAAATGCAATATCTACGATATCATTTGGTAATTCAAACCACTGTACAATACTATTCTTAGGTATTCCCAATAAAAAAGGAACCAACGCATTAATGATAAAAACCACCACATTTACTGCGATTAGCTTCTCTGCTATATTTAACCTACTAAATTGATATTTTAAATCTGGTTGAGCCATATTTTAGTTCCACCTATTTTTATTAAATTGATTTTTTTTCCAGTACCACATCATTAAGAAACCGAAAAGTGCCCCACCTACGTGTGCAAAATGTGCAATTCCTTGTCCAAACAAACTATAACCCGTTACTCCTGAAAACAAATCTAACGCTATTAAAACCGGTATAAAGAATTTTGCCTTAATTGGGACAGGTAAGAAAATTAGAAACAATTCGCTCTCCGGATAAGACATTCCATAAGCCACTAGTATACCATAAATAGCACCAGAGGCACCAACAACCGGCGTATTGAAAGCTGCTAAAAAATTATCAATGGTAGACTGACCAGCTATCTTGTACCATTCTGTATTATACTGTCCGCCGTTTATAATTTCAAGAATGTTACTCTCAGACAACCCCGCATCCAATAAAGCGCTCATTCCTGCATTATAATAGTAATAATTTACTCCAATATGAATTAAAGCTGCACCAAGCCCTGCTGAGATGTAGAAAAACAAAAACTTATTTCTACCCCACATACGTTCTAATGGAGTTCCAAAAGCCCACAATGCATACATATTAAAAAGTATATGCATAAATCCACCGTGCATGAACATATGGGTTAAAATTTGCCAAAGCTGAAAATGGTCGTTTTTTGGAAAGTAGAGGGAAAACCACTCGTACATTTGCTCGCCGTACATTTGCGTAGCTACAAAAAACAGCACATTTATTATAAGTAAGTGCTTGATAGTTTCTGTTAATCTTCCCATTTAAATAAATTTTCGTTCAATATCATTTTCAGTAATGGTAATGTATACTTTTTTGTTAAACGGGCTCAAGGTAGTTTCCTTACAGGCAAATAAGTCATTTACCAACTTCACTTGAGAAAACTCGTCTAAGGACTCTCCTGTCTTCACAGACAAGGTTTTTGCCAATGTCTTAGCCAACATATCACTTTGAGAGAAACTATCGCCAGGCACCTCTTGTTGAAAATCTGATATTAATTGCTCCATAATCATTTGCACTTCACTCTCCGCAACTAAAACAGGTACTCCTTTAATTTCTACGCCTTCTTCTGTCAACTCTCCAAAGACAAAACCTACCGTGCATAGATTTTCTTTAATCTCCTTTAAGATATGTATTTCACTAGGTGAAAAAGATAACGTTAGCGGAAAAAGCAGTTGCTGACTTACAGCCTCTTTAATGGTAATGTTTTTTAAGAAATTTTCATAGAGTACACGTTGATGTGCCCTACTCTGATTAATTACTACCATACCAGATTTTATCGTAGTAATAATATATTTTTTTCGCAACTGAAAAGTAGTAGTGGTATGATCTACTGCTTCCTTCTTACCATCAAAAATACTACTATTTACAACCTCCGACTCAAACTCTAAGTGACTTGCATTAGTATCACTTGAAGTCTCTAATCCAGAATACAAGCTTTCCCAACCATCTACTTTTGGTTTTGAATAACTACCTCCCGAATTTCCTTTTGGTGGCTGGGTAGTCTCAAAAGGATTGAAAGAAGAGTCCACCACAACTTGTGGAATACCTACCGCTTTATTTTTATAAGAATAAGGCGTATCTAAATTCTGATCTTGTTCAAAATCTAAAGCTGGTACCACATTGAATTGTCCTAAACTATGTTTTACAGTTGATTTAAGCATAGCATATAATGTATGCTCATCATCAAACTTTACTTCTGTTTTGGTTGGATGTATATTAATATCAATGGTTGCAGGGTCAACTTCTAAGTTTAAGAAATAACCAGGATGTGTTCCTGGACGTATCACCCCCTCAAAAGCCCCAAGTATGGCATGATGTAAATATGGACTTTTTATAAATCTATTATTGGCGAAGAAAAACTGTTCGCCCCTACTCTTTTTTGCGAATTCCGGTTTTTGAATATAACCCGAAATTTTCACAACCTGAGTTTCCTCTTCGACAGGAACTAATTTCTCATCTGTCTTTCTACCAAAAATATGTACAATGCGTTTTCTAAAGTCATTCGCCGGTAATTGAAAAACGTCACTGCCGTTATTATAAAAATTAAAAGCTACCTGCGGATGCGCCAATGAGATTCTATGAAACTCATCTGCAATATGGCGGTATTCTACTTGATCAGATTTTAAGAAATTACGTCTTGCAGGGATATTAAAAAATAGATTTTTAACAAGCATAGAAGTCCCTTTAGGAGCAACAACTACTTCTTGAGTAACAATTTTACTCCCTTCTATTTTAATTTTAGTTCCAATATCATCATCTTCGGTTTTTGTCAGCATTTCCACATGGGCAATTGCCGCAATAGAAGCAAGAGCTTCACCTCTAAAACCTTTAGTATGTAAATTGAATAAATCTTCTGCTTTCTGAATTTTGGAAGTTGCATGGCGTTCAAAGCTCAACCTTGCATCGGTACCACTCATACCCTTACCGTTATCAACTACTTGAATCAGTGTTTTACCACCATCTTTGATAATAAGTTGTATTTCAGTTGCACCGGCATCAATGGCGTTCTCCATTAATTCTTTAACAACAGATGATGGGCGTTGTACCACTTCGCCCGCAGCAATTTGATTTGCTACATGGTCAGGTAATAATCTAATAATATCGGCCATTATGAAGTAAAGAAAATTGAGAGGTCAAAATCAATAATGTAAAGAAAAATAAGAACCAAAATGGCAACTATAACTATCATTCTAATCTTTAAGTTGCGATCTCCTTTCCTTTTAGTGTCTTCTATAGCACTATTAAGTTTTCTTTTTAAACCTCGAGATGTATTTAGAGTACTACGAAATTGGTCAAACTTAGGTTCCATTTTAAATGGATTACCTTTTCCCTTGCCATCATAATATCTAGGATTATATTCAAATGACCTATTTTTTCGTAACCGTGTTATTTTGCTTAACATCCCCATAACTCCAAAGTTACTTAAAATAGAAAAATAGGGCATGTTACGAATGCCAAAATTTGTTAACAGCTTAAATTACCAACCCGGAATTTAAGCTTTAAGATAAAAATGGATAAGTTAAAAAGAAGTTTAGCTACCTAAAACCGCCATTTTAATAGCAGCAATTGCGGCTTCAGTACCTTTATTACCATGCTTACCGCCACTACGGTCAATAGATTGCTGTATATTGTTGTCAGTTAACACACAGAATATAACAGGCACGTTTGTAATAACATTCAAATCTTTTATACCTTGAGCTGTAGCCTCACATACAAAATCAAAATGCTTTGTTTCCCCCTGTATAACGCTACCAATAGCTATTACAGCGTCAATCTTATGAGTTTCAATCATTTTCTTTGAACCAAAAGTAAGTTCAAAACTACCAGGCACATTCCACCTTACAATATCGGCTTCTTGAGCTCCACAATCTAATAACGCATCAATTGCTCCGGAATACAAACCCTCAGTTATTTCAGAATTCCATTCTGAAACAACAATCCCAAACCGAAGTCCGTTCGCGTTTGGGATTGTTGTTTTATCGTAAGCCGATAAATTTTTATTTTTTGTCGCCATTATTCACCACTTTTAGCCATTCCTATAAAAGCATCTATAGAAGCAGCATTTTCTGATTTTGGAAACTCATCTTTAATTCTCTGGAAAAAATCTAATGCTTTATCCTTATCTCCCATTTCCAAAGCAGTAATTCCTGCTTTATATAAAAATTTAGGAGCAGTATATTCATTACCACTGTGCTTTACCGCATCTTCATAGTACCCTAAGGCATCAGACGCTTGGCCTAATTGCATAAAAGCATCACCTAGACCACCTTTAGCCAAAGCACCAAGAACTGCATCATCAGAACTAAAATCTTCTAGATAAGTAATAGCTTCTTGATAGTTATTCATATTCAAATATGACATACCAGCACCATAGTTTGCTAAATTAGCAGCCTTAGTACCGCTATACTCTTCAATAATATCTAAAAAGCCATATTTACCTTCAGCTCCTTCCAAAGCCAAAGTAAATAATGAGTCTTTAGCCGTTGTAGTAGCTAAAGCTTGGTCAAAATATTGTTGCGGGTAGTACATTTCGTTTGCTGCACTAGCTTCCTTTGGTTTTTCTACAAATTGATTATACGCTAAATAGCCTAAAACGCTGATAGCTATAACCCCAATGGCACCTAAAATGTAATTCTGATTCTTAGAAACCCACTCTTCTGACCTAGAAGCGCCTTCGTCTAAAGAACTAAACACCTCTGCTGTTGTGCTTTCTTGTTCTTCAAATTCTTGCTTTTCAGCCTTTGTTTCAGGTTTAAATCCTCTTTTCTTATATGTTGCCATTTCTAAATTTATTGATCGCGCAAAAATAATGGTTTTATTGAAATCGCAAAGTGTATTTATTCGTTATTTTTGGATATTTTAAGGTAGTTACCATCCTACCCAATCCAAAATCCAATATTTTTAATGCTGCTGAGACAATTATCATTGATTAATTACAAAAATTTTGAGTCTAAAGAACTTACGTTCGATGCAAAGATAAATTGTTTTGTTGGCGATAACGGAATTGGAAAAACAAACATTTTAGACTCCATTTATCACTTATCCTTCGGCAAAAGCTATTTTAACCCAGTATCATCTCAAAACATTCGACATGGATCGGACTTTTTTGTAATAGATGGCACATTTGAAAAAGAAGATAGGGAAGAAAAAATTGTTTGTAGCTTAAAAAAGAACAACAAGAAGATTATTAAACGAAACGGAAAAGCATATGACCGTTTTGCCGACCATATAGGTCTTTTACCACTGGTAATTATTTCTCCTGCAGACAGAGACCTTATTATTGAAGGAAGTGAGACTCGTAGAAAATTTATTGACGGTGTAATTTCCCAATCCGACAAAAGTTATTTGCAAAACCTTATCAATTACAACAAGGTTGTTTCTCAAAGAAACGCGCTTTTAAAATACTTTACAGCTAATAGAACTTTCAATAAAGATACTTTAGCTGTTTATAATGAGCAGATGAATACCTACGGAACTGAAATTTTCAACAAAAGGACTTCTTTTTTAGAAGCTTTTATTCCCATTTTTCAGGAACAGTATAAATCCATCACTGGTAATACAGAAAATGTCTCTCTCTCTTACGATAGCAAATTGAAAGATTTTGACCTAATAACTCTTTTAAATAAAAATCTAGATAAAGACCGCGCTTTACAATACACAAGTGTAGGTGTACATAAAGATGACTTAAGTTTTGAAATCAGTAATTACCCTATAAAGAAATTTGGTAGTCAGGGTCAGCAAAAATCATTTTTAATTGCTTTGAAATTTGCTCAGTTTCATTTTATGAAATCGCAAAGCGGCACTACCCCAATTTTAATTTTAGATGATATTTTTGACAAGTTAGATGAGCATCGGGTATCGCACATTATAACCTTAGTGAACAATGAAAACTTTGGACAGATTTTCATTAGTGACACACATGCAGAAAGAACGGAAAGTATTGTTAAAAAGATTCATCAATCCTATAAAATATTTAAATTGTAATGATGAAAAAGATTTTTATAATCTGCTCTATATTTCTTATTTCTTGCAACTCAAAGATTGACAAGAAACAATTGCACCTTTTAAATGGGTATTGGGAAATAAAAGAAGTAACTTTTAAAGATGGAGCAAAAAAAGAGTACTCCGTAAATAGTACTGTTGATTACATTAAACTGGATTCCTTAACCGGATTCAGAAAAAAAGTAGACCCTAAATTCAATGGTACTTTTGAAACATCGAATGATGCGGAACCATTTCGAATAAGAATTTCGAATGATTCTATATACATGAGTTACAACAATGATAATAATACTTGGGAAGAAGTGCTGATCAAACTCTCTGAAGAAAGTTTTTCAGTCAAAAACAGCCAAGGTTTAATTTATCATTATAACAGATTTGAACCTATAAATATAACTCCATAATGGCAAGCAGAGGCAACGATAACACTTCAATGAAAGACGCACTTTCCGCATTTATTCAAAAGAATAAATTAGAAAAAGGCATGGATAAAGTAGATGCAAGAGCTGCATGGGCTAAACTTATGGGCAACGGAGTAAACAATTACACGACAGAAATTGAATTAAAATTCGACACCCTTTACGTATCATTAAGCTCTTCTGTACTACGCGAAGAATTAAGTTTAGGGAAATCAAAAATTGTACGAATGATCAATGAAGAAATAGGAAAAGAAGTAGTTAAAAAACTAGTTTTGAGATAAACTATATTACTATTGAAACAAAAAAAGCCAGTTCTAAAGAACTGGCTTTTTTAATATAGTATAAAAAGTCTTAATAGATTTCTCTACCTGCAAAATGGAATGAACCTTCAATAGCCGCATTCTCATCGCTATCAGAACCATGTACTGCATTCTCACCAATACTAGTAGCAAACATTTTACGAATAGTACCTTCAGCTGCGTCTGCAGGGTTGGTAGCACCGATTAATGCTCTAAAATCTTCAACAGCATTTTCTTTCTCTAAGATAGCCGCTACAATTGTACCGCTTGTCATGAATTCAACTAGCTCCCCAAAGAAAGGACGCTCTCTATGTACACCATAAAACTCTTGTGCATCTCTTAAGCTCAATTGTGTATATTTCATCGCTACGATTTTAAAACCAGCAGCAGTAATTTTTTCTAAAATAGCCCCAATATGTCCGTTTTTAACGGCATCTGGTTTAATCATTGTAAACGTTCTATTCGTACTCATATCTTAATTTTTGCGCAAAAATACGTTTTTATACATATCTCACAACTATTCGTAGACTTGTTCTAGTTTCTCTAACACTATTCCGTTATCTCCAACTATTTTAAAATCAACCTTTTTAGCGCTAAAATTAAATTCTAGAATCCCGAAACTTTCGGTAAAAATCACCTCGCCTACTCTATATTTATTTGGCTCTCCACTAAAACCATTATACGCATGCGTAAGTCCACTACTAGTAAAATCTATTAAAGGATAATTCATCCTCTTTAAATTAGTTTTAGAAAACTCAGAAATATGGCGATCTCCAGACAATACAATTACACCGTTTGCATTAGAACTTTCTATGATAGTTGCCAGCTTATCAACTTCATGCGGGAAATTACCCCAACCCTCAAATCCGTGTTCATTAGACAAATATTGAACACTACTTACAATGATATTAAAATCTGATTTTGATGTATTTAGTTCATTTTCTAACCAAGTCCATTGTACATCACCTAAAATAGTTCCTTCTCCGTATTCATTTGGTTTAATTCGCTTACTGGTTTCATTGTCAGGAGTCAACTGTGTTCTAAAATATCTTGTATCTAGAATTATAATAGTAATAGAATGTTTTCCCACACTAAACTTCTTTGAATTGTAAACTCCTTGTCTATTACGTAACGGACTATCTTCTGGTACATTCATAAAATTCAAGAATTCTTGTTGACTAGCATCTTTAGCTTCAAATTCCACTCCACCATCATTCAAGCCGTAATCATGATCATCCCAAGTACCTAAAATATCAGTGGTTTCTACTAGCTTTTTATATTCCGTCTGCTCCTTCTGCTTATTATACATCGCTCTTAAAGCCTCCATATCATCGGTATCGGCATAAATATTATCGCCGCCCCATACCCATACATCGGGCTTGGTATTCAAAATATCATCCCAAAGAAGATTAGGCAAATCTATTCTATTACATGAGCCGAAAGCCAAGGTAAAATCGGGCTTGGCAGATTCATTTTCAATTGGTTTTTTATTTGAAGAACACCCCGCCAATAAGAATGTAGCGATAAAAAAGTACATAATTTTCATATGAGATAGTTAAGTCTGGGTAAAATTAAGGCTTTCGTTTTAAAGCCTATATTATTAAATTGTATCTTTGCCGCCATGAATTTAGAGCACTTAAACGAGCTTAAAAAGCTACTTTCTTCACCAAAGAAAATAGCGATTATACCACATAAGAATCCCGATGGAGATGCTATTGGATCAACATTGGCACTTTGGCATTATTTGGTTAATACCGGTCATACAGCTAGTATTGTTGCACCGAACGACTATCCGAAGTTTTTAAAATGGATGCCAGGCTCAGACCAAATCTTGAATTTTGAAAAAGAAAATTCGCAGTCCAAATCATGCATTAATAATGCTGATATCATATTTACATTAGATTTTAACCACCTAGGTCGTGTTGGTCAAATGAGCGAGATATTAGAATCTGCAAAGGCTACTTTTGTAATGGTAGACCATCACCAAGAGCCATCAGATTACGCTAAAATCATGTACTCAGATGTAAAAATGAGCTCTACCTGCGAGATGGTGTATGTACTTATCAATCAATTAGGTGATGAAAACAGTATTACCCCAGAAATGGCGAATTGTATTTATACCGGTATTATGACCGACACTGGTTCTTTTAAATTTGCCGCTACAACAAGTAATACACATAGAGTTATTGCCGACCTAATGGACAAAGGCGCAGAAGGCACAGAAATTCATCATCGTATTTACGACACCAATTCTCCAAGCAGATTGCATTTATTAGGTTGTGCGCTAAAGAACATGGTCATTTTAGAGGATTATTCTACCGCATACATCACATTAAGCCAAAATGAATTAGACACCTATAATTATCAAAAAGGCGATACAGAAGGATTTGTAAATTATGGCTTAACCTTAGACGGAATTAAATTTGCTGTTATATTCATAGAAAACAAAGAAGAAGGTATTTTTAAAATATCATTTAGGTCTGTCGGGGAATTTTCTGTTAATGATTTTGCAAGGAAGCATTTTCATGGTGGCGGACACACAAATGCTGCTGGTGGAAAAAGTGATGACAATAAAGAAGAGACAATTGCATACTTCACTTCATTATTACCTTTGTACAAGAATCAATTACAATCATGAGATTAGTTTTATTTTTATTTCTAGCGGTATTCATAACAAGCTGTGACGGACCTGAGCCAAGAAAACCTATTCAAACAAAAAGTGGTAGTTTTTTTAAAGCGTCTATTGAAAGGAGCCGTAAACTTCTAGAAGCAGAAGAAAATAAAATTCAGGCAATTATAGAATTAGACTCTTTAAAACATTACGCACACAGTAATTCTGGTTCGTGGTACCATTATTTAACGGTTAACGAGGATAGTGATTACACGCCTAAAACAGATGATTTAGTAGTATTCAATTACGATATTTTAACCTTAGATAATGATACTATCTATTCTAAAGAAGATATTGGCGTTGTTACTTATAAAGTGGACAAGCAAGAAATTTTCCTTGGGCTTCGCGATGCTATCAAGATGCTGAAAGTAAATGAACGTGCCACTTTTCTTTTTCCTTCATCAATAGCCTTTGGCTATCATGGCGACGAAAATAAGATTGGAAGCAATGTTCCTCTTAAATCCACCATTACAATTTTACAAATAGAAAAACAAGAAGAGAATACAGTAAATTAAAATGACCATTATGATTAAAAAAATGTACTTGCTTGCAGTTATCGGTTTACTAATAACCAGCTGTAAAACTAGCAAAAGAGCCGATTTAGGAGACGGTTTATTCGCCGATATAAAAACATCTAAAGGCGACATTATAGTTCGTTTAGAGCAAGATAAGACTCCGGTTACTGTGGCTAACTTTATTTCTCTGGCAGAAGGAACAAATACTTTTGTTAGTGAAGAATACAAAGGAAAAAAATATTACGACGGATTAACATTCCACAGAATTATGAAAGATTTCATGATTCAAGGTGGAGATCCTTTGGGACAGGGAACTGGAAACCCTGGTTATAAATTCATGGATGAGTTCAATGATTCTTTGGTACATGATAAGAAAGGTATTCTTTCTATGGCCAATTCTGGACCAACCACTAATGGTAGTCAGTTCTTTATTACTCATAAAGAAACACCTTGGTTAAATAATAAGCACACTGTTTTTGGTGAAGTAGTCGAAGGTATGGATGTGGTAGATTCTATAGCAAATGTTGCTGTAGGCGCAGGTAACAAACCTGTGGAACCAGTAATTATGAATACTGTTGAGATTATCAGAAACGGTAAAGAGGCTCGTAAATTTGATGCTGTTCAGATTATGACAGATTATTTTGACGGCGAAGAAGATAGACTTGCTGCCATTGAAAAAGAGAAAGCTGAAAAATTGGCTGAAGTTCAAAAAATAAAAGCTGAATTTGCCTATTCTATTGAAGCTCAAAAAGCAAAAGCTACTACCTTACCTTCTGGACTTAAAGTACTAACTTTAGAAAACGGAGACGGTGAAAAACCTAAGGTTGGTCAAAAAGTCAATGTTATGTATGCAGGCTATTTAATGGACGGTACTTTATTTGACAGTAACTATGAAGAAGTTGCTCAAAAATACGGTATGTTCGATATTAAAAGACAACAAGGTGGTGGCTACATGCCAGTACCAATGGATTACACTCCGGAATCTCGTTTAATAGCAGGTTTTAGAGAAGGACTTTTAACAATGAAAGTTGGTGATAAAGTTCGTTTATTCATACCTTCTCATTTAGGTTATGGTCCACAAGGTGGAGGTCCAATTCCTCCAGATGCAGATTTAGTTTTCGATTTAGAAATTACAGGTCTTACACAATAAAATAACTATGTAAACTATAATCGTTAACCTTAAAAAAACAATGTTATGTTTAAAAAATATGAGGTAACGATTATAGTTTTTCTTTTATCTATTATCATACTTTCTTGTGGCACTTCAAATACAGAAAGTACGAGTCCGGTAATAATAACAGAAACTTCGGTTGAAGAAATTCCTACTACCCCAACAGCTCCCACAGACCCTAATACAGAAGACACCGTTGTATCCCTACACGGGCAATTGCATATTGAGGGCACTAAAATTCTAGACCAAAATAATAATGAAGTTCAATTAAGAGGAATGTCCTTTTTTTGGAGCCAATGGATAGGTGAATTTTATACACCCCAAACGGTTCGTTGGCTAAAAGAAGACTGGCAATGTACTATCGTACGTGCAGCTATGGCTGTTGAAGATTCTGAAGGTTACATCACCAATCCTGAAACGGAAAAGAATAAAGTATTTACCGTTATTGATGCTGCAATCGCAGAGGGCATATATGTTATTGTAGATTGGCATAGTCATCATGCAGAAGATTACGAAGAACAGGCAAAAGCGTTTTTCTCTGAAGTAGCACAGAAGTACGGAGATCGACCAAACATTATTTATGAAATCTATAACGAGCCTTTAGATGTTTCATGGGATAATGTGCTAAAACCATATCATGAAGCTGTGCTAGCGGAAATAAGAAAATATGATCTAGATAATATAGTTGTTTGTGGAACCAGAAACTGGTCTCAAAATGTAGATGATGTTATTGGCAACAAAATTGATGATGAAAATGTAGCCTATACGCTGCACTATTACGCTACTACACATAAACAAGAATTACGTGATACCGCACAAGAAGCTTTAGATAACAACATTGCACTATTTGTCACTGAATTCGGAACCACAGATGCCTCTGGCGATGGTTTTATTGATATTCAAGAAGCCAACACGTGGTGGGAATTTTTAGATGAGAACAAAATATCTTGGTGTAACTGGTCTATAGCGGATAAAGATGAAAGTTCTGCAGCACTTTTACCAAACTCTAGCACAACAGGCAACTGGAATGCTAGCGACCTAACCCAAAGCGGAACCATGGTTCGAGAAGAACTTAAAAGTAAAAATCCCCAGTTTTAATACTGAGGATTCTAAATTTAAATGATCTTTTTATCTTAATTGGTATTCTTTAAAATCTCTAAAAGTAAATTCCAAAATTTTTGAACCGATGAAATACTTACACGTTCATCTGGTGAATGTGCCCCTAAGATTGTAGGTCCAAAACTTACCATATCAATATCCGGATAGTTCTGTCCTAATATACCGCACTCCAAACCTGCATGACAGGCAACTACTCTTGGTTCTTCCTTAAATAAGTCTGTGTAGGTATTCTTAACAATAGTAAGTATCTCAGAATTAGGGTTAGGGTTCCACCCAGGGTAAGCACCACTAAACTCTACATCAAATCCACTTAATTCAAACGCAGAACGCAAAGAATTCGCCAAATCTAGTTTAGCGGTATCTACAGATGACCTGGTTAAACAACCCACAGAAATTTTTCCATTTTCTACTTCAACCTTAGCTACATTATTAGAAGTCTCCACTAAATCATCAATTGCACCGCTCATAGCGTAAACACCATTATGAGCTGCATAAACTGCTTTAATAAATTTCTCTTGGGCACCAAGTCCCATAACTTTTTTTGCCGGCTTAACATCGGTCAACTCAATTATTAAATTAGGCTCTTGAACACTTAATTCTGCTTTTATCTGTTCAGAAAGCTTATTGACTTTCTTCATGAATTTATCGGCATGCTTTCTACCAACATTCAATTTACAAACACTTTCTCTAGGTATAGCGTTACGTAAGCTACCCCCATTCAAGGAACTAATACGCACATTATAGTCCAGACCTAAGAAAAGTAAGCGATTCATGATTTTATTGGCATTACCCCTACCTCTATGAATATCCATACCACTGTGCCCGCCAGTTAATCCTTTTACGGTAATCTCAATTCCTGCATCACCATGGCTTCCATCTTTTTCATTGTACTTTCTAGTAGCTGTTACATCTATGCCACCGGCACAACCTATATCTATTTCATCATCCTCTTCTGTATCTAAATTTAAAAGTATCTCCCCTTTTAAAACACCAGCTTTTAATTCAAAAGCTCCTGTCATACCAGTTTCTTCATCTATGGTAAACAAAGCTTCAAGCGCTGGGTGAGAAATAGAATCACTTTCTAAAAGTGCCATTATAGCGGCTACTCCCATACCATTATCCGCACCTAATGTGGTGCCTTTGGCTTTTACCCAATCTTCATCAATGAACATTTCTATTCCTTGAGTATCAAAATCAAACACAGTATCTGCATTTTTTTGATGAACCATATCTAAATGACTCTGAAGTGTTATCATTTTTTTATTCTCCATGCCTTTTGTAGCAGGCTTTCTTATGATAACATTACCTATTTCATCAAAAAAAGTTTCTAACCCAAGTTTATTTCCAAACTCTAGCATAAAACTAATTACCCTTTCTTCTTTTTTAGAAGGTCTAGGTACCGCATTAAGTTTAGAGAAATTTGACCAAACCGGTGTTGGTTCTAATGTATTAATATCCATTCTATTCTTTTCAAGGTTAGTGTCTACAAAAATACTGATAGAAAAAGGATTTCGCTATTTTTGAGATAATGAAGATATCTTTTAAAAACGCCATTGCTATATCCTTAATTCCTCAAATTATAATTGTGAAATGGTTAGGCACGCGTACCGATTTAGTTGAACAATATTACAGTACAGGAATATACCCTGTTATATCAAAGTTTTTTAGATTCCTTTTTGGCTGGGTACCTTTCTCTATTGGCGATATTATTTACTTCATATTAATTTCCCTTGCCATTGGTTATTTAATAATAAAACGGAAAAATATCTGGCAGCACAAACTTCAATTCTTACAAAACATAGTGGTGATACTTTCTGTCGCCTATTTTACATTTCATTTAATGTGGGGAATGAATTATTACAGAGAGCCTTTATCTCAAAAATTGGCATTAGTACCAAATAAAGATTATCAAGACTTACTAGAATTCACACAAAGGTTAATTCAAAAAACAAACGAATCACAAGTAATTATTACAAAGGACTCAACATTACCCGTAAAAATACCATACTCTCAAAAGGAAATTTTTAATAAAACGATTCAAGGTTACGACCATCTAAAAACTATTCACCCTTTCTTGGCTTACGAACGACCAAGTATAAAAAAATCATTATTCAGTACTGGATTAACATATATGGGTTACGCAGGATATTTAAATCCTTTTACCAATGAAGCTCAAGTAAATGACCTACTACCAAATTTTAGGTTTCCTTTTGTTGCAGGTCATGAAATAGGTCATCAATTAGGATACTCAGCAGAAAATGAAACAAACTTTATAGGCTACCTAGTTACTTCTAATAATAAAGACCCATATTTTAAATACGCGGCTTATGCATACGCATTAGGTTATTGTTTAAATGATATACGACGCGCAAATACAGAAGATTTTGATCAAATAATGCTAAAATTAAATTCTGGTGTAAAAAGTAACTTTCAGGAAATGGCAATTTTTTGGAATTCGTATGAGAATCCAATGGAGCCAGTTTTTAAATCTATGTTCGACACATTTCTTAAAGCCAATAACCAAACCGAGGGCATAAGAAGTTACAATGCCGTTGTTTTGTTTTTAGTTGCTTACCATAAAGATCACCCTTTATAAAAGATTAGAACTTCGTGATCCAAATAAGATATATAACACCTTCTTTTAAAATTTTAAGAAAAAAATGACTATTCTTAATTACTACATTAAGAACTGTTAAACAAAAGTGAAATAGACCTATTTTACTGTGGATTCCCAGTATTTTTAAAAGACTAATTCAAACCAAACATAATGAAAAAACTATTTTTTGCGCTATACCTACTTGGGTGTGGCACATTCTTAACTGCACAAGACTATTTCCCTGAAAACGCAGGAGTAAAAGTCAACAACAATAATTATACGGCATTTACTAATGCTAAAATCTTTGTAACCCCTACTCAAATTATTGAAAAGGGTACTTTATTAATTCAACACGGTAAAGTTGTTAGCGCATCTAACTCGGTAAACCTACCTAAAAATGCTGTTGTTATTGATTTGCAAGGTAAATCTATCTATCCATCTTTTATTGATGTGTACTCCAAATTTGGTGTAGAACAAGCTAAAAAGAAACCAGGTAGAGGCAGGTCTACCGAATATGAACCATCTAGAGAAGGTTATTATTGGAACGACCATATTATGCCTGAAACCAAGGCTATTGAAAAATTCACTTATGATGATAAAGAAGCAAAGGTTTTACGTGAAGCAGGTTTTGGCGTTGTAAATTCACACCTACAAGACGGTATTGCCAGAGGCACAGGAGTTTTAATTGCACTAAATGGAAACGGAACCAATGCAAACAGAATATTAGACGATCGTTCTGCCCAATACTTTTCACTGACCAGAAGTATTGCAAAAGGACAATCTTACCCAGGTTCATTAATGGGAACATTAGCACTATTAAGACAGATGTATAGCGATGCCGATTGGTATGCAAAAGGTAACGCCACTACTACAGATTTATCTTTAGAAGCTTTGAATGCAAACAAGGATTTAGTTCAAATATTTGAAGCTAAAGATAAATCTCATGATTTACGTGCAGATAAAATTGGTGATGCAAATGGTATTCAATACACAATCTTAGGTGGAGGAAATGAATTTGAACGTATAGAAGAAATAAAAGCTACGAATGCAAAATACATATTACCTCTTAACTTCCCAGATGCATATGATGTATCTAATCCTTATGCGGTTGGTTATGTATCCCTACAAGATATGCGCTACTGGAACCAAGCCCCTTCTAACCCAAAAGTATTGGCTGAAAATGGAATTCAGTTTTCTCTTACTACACATGATTTAAAATCTCCTGCCAAATTCAAGGAGAAATTAATGAAAGCCATTGAATACGGACTTTCATCTACTAAAGCATTAGAAGCATTGACCACGGTTCCTGCTCAAATCTTAGGGAAATCTAACGAAATTGGGTCTTTAAAATCTGGTTCAATTGCCAACTTCTTAATTACTTCTGGTGATGTTTTTGACAAAGAGACCACGCTTTATGAAAACTGGGTTCAAGGAGCAAAAAGTGTAGTTAATTCAATGGATGCGAAAGACATTAGGGGAGATTATAATTTAACCGTACAAGGCAAAACATATGATGTTTCTATTACAGGCGAAATCTCAAAACCAGCTATCGTAGTAAAACAAGATACTACCAAATTAAGCTCTAAAATTGCTTACGATGCTAATTGGGTTACTATGTCTTTTGCGACAGATAAAGGTGAGAAAACCTATAGAATGATAGGTGCTGTAACCAAAACATCAGACAACTTAACTGGTCGTTTGGTATTGCCAGATGGTACAGAATCTCAATTTACTGCTACCAAGTCCAAATCATTCACTAAAAAAGAAGACGAAAAAAACAAATCCAATGAAGGCGTTAAAATAATGCCCGTTACTTTTCCTAATGTGGGTTATGGTTTTGCAGCTAAACCAAAAGCAGAGAATACATTATTTAAAAATGCCACAGTTTGGACAAGTGAAGAAGCCGGTAATTTAGAAAATACCGATGTACTTGTAAAAAATGGTAAAATAGTTAAGATAGGAAAAGATTTAAGTGCTGGTGGCGCAACTGTAATTGATGCGACCGGAAAGCATTTAACTGCTGGTATTATAGATGAGCATAGTCATATAGCTGCCTTAGCAGTAAACGAAGCAGGTCAAAATAGTTCTGCAGAAGTAAAAATGGAAGATGTTGTAGACCCAGAACACATGGGCATTTACCATTCACTTGCAGGTGGGGTAACTTCATTACAACTACTACATGGCTCAGCAAACCCAATAGGTGGTAGATCTGCCATCTTAAAATTAAAATGGGGTGAAGAAGCAGACGGATTAATTTATGAAAACTCTCCTAAGTTTATAAAATTTGCTTTGGGTGAGAACGTAAAGCAAAGTAACTGGGGAAGTTATTCTCGTTTTCCACAAACTCGTATGGGTGTTGAACAGATGTACATGAATTACTTTCAAAGAGCTAAGGAATATGATACTAAAAAGAAAAATGGCGAGCCATATCGTTATGATGAAGAGATGGAAGTTCTTGCTGAAATCATAAACGGGGAGCGTTTTATTTCTTGTCACTCATATGTACAGAGTGAGATTAATATGATGATGAAAGTAGCAGAACATTTCGGGTTCAGAATTAATACGTTCACTCATATTCTAGAAGGTTATAAGGTTGCCGATAAAATGGTAGAACATGGTGTTGGTGCTGGTACGTTTAGTGACTGGTGGGCATATAAATTTGAGGTTAATGATGCAATACCTTATAATGCTGCCATTATGCAAAAGCAAGGTGTTGTCACCGCAATTAATAGTGATGACCGTGAAATGATCAGAAGATTGAATCAAGAAGCTGCAAAAACCATAAAATATGGTGGCATGTCAGAATTAGAAGCTTGGAAAATGGTAACTATCAACCCAGCTAAACTATTACATCTAGATAATCGTGTAGGCAGTATTAAAGAAGGTAAAGATGCCGACTTGGTTTTATGGTCCGGTAGTCCGTTATCTATATATTCAAAAGCTGAAAAAACAATGATTGAAGGTGTTACTTATTTTGATTTAGAAACAGATAAGAAAAACCGTGAGACCATAAAAAAGGAAAGAAACGAGTTGGTTACCATGATGCTTAAAGAAAAAAGCGGTGGCAAAAAAACTCAAGGACCAAAGCAAAGTGTAAAAAGAGATTTCACTTGCGAAAGCCTTTAATCTCATAATCAACGCTACGTATCAAAATATATAAAACAATTAAAATGAAAAAATTAATAACCTTAGTTATAGCCATTGGTTTTATTATACCAACCATAGGCCAACAAACACCAGGACCTAAGCAAACGGAAGCGATTACCATAGAAGGCGCTACTGCACATTTGGGTAACGGAGAAGTAATAGAAAGTTCCCTAATTATGTTCGAAGATGGGAAAATCACTTTCGTAGGTGATTCAAAAATGAGAATTGCCAGAAAAGGAAAGGTAATAGATGCAACAGGAAAGCATGTTTATCCAGGATTTATTGCTCCTGCTAAAACGTTAGGATTGGTAGAAATCGATGCTGTAAGAGCATCCAATGATGAAGATGAAATCGGTGATTTTATTCCACATGTAAGAAGTTTAATCGCTTATAATGCTGAATCTAAAGTTGTAGAAAGCATGCGACCTAATGGAGTGTTAATCGCTCAAATCGCCCCAACTGGTGGTCGTATTTCAGGTACATCAAGCATTGTACAGTTTGATGCTTGGAACTGGGAAGATGCAGCTATTAAAGTTGATGATGGAGTTCATTTAAACTGGCCAAGCACTTTTAAGCAAGGTCGTTGGTGGGCTGGTGAAGATCCAGGGTACCATCCAAACAAAGATTACAGCGATCAAATTGAAGAAGTAACCTCATTCTTTAAAAATGCGGCAGCATACGGTAAATCTACTCCTAAAGAGGTAAACCCGGCATATGCAGCAATGCAAGGTATATTTGATGGTACTCAAAAACTATATGTACATGCCGATGATGAAAAACAAATAATTGATGCCATCAACACTTTAAAAAGTAATGGTGCCAAAGATGTTGTATTAATAGGTGGTTACCATGCATATAAAATCCCTGAGTTTTTAAAAAGCAACAACATCCCTGTTTTAGTACAGTATACACATAACTTACCTGTTTTTGATGATGATGATTACGACCTACCTTATAAGTTACCAAAATTATTGGTGGATGCTGGTTTATTAGTTGGTATACAAAATTCAGATGCAGAAAACTTTCAAACTAGAAATTTACCATTCTATGCTGGTCAAGCAGCACAGCAAGGTTTAGATAAAGAAATTGCAGTACAATTATTAACTGGTAACACTGCCAAAATATTAGGTATAGATGACCTTTATGGTACTTTAGAAAATGGAAAAAGTGCAACACTATTTATTTCAGAAGGCGATGCACTTGAGATGTCAGGAAATCAATTAACACATGTATTCATTGACGGAAGGTTAGTTTCTTTAGAAACGCACCAAACAGAACTATGGAAACGTTATATGGGTAAATACGAAGGAAAATAAAAACCGGAATTTATATATAAAAAGAGGCTGTCCACAAATGTGGACAGCCTCTTTTATTTTTTAACTTATTTACTTTTTCGCTAATAAAAAACCAAGATATGCCATGGGCATATACGCTACAATTATGTCCAAAGCTGTGAACCACATTGGTCCGCCAAGCAATACAATATTAATAGTACCTCCTATTAAGAAAAATAAACCTACTATTAATGCCATGAGCATTTTTCTAGATGCCGCAATTTTAGCAGCTACAAAAGCACCTACCAAAGTTCCTAAGGCATGAGCTAAAAAAGGGAAAATAAAATTTTGGGGTTCAAATAAATGCATAGTAGCCTTTAACCCTTCCATTGTTGTTATATCTCCGCCTTCTGGTGGCGGAATAATGGAACCACTTACCATAATAATTAGCATATTTACAACACTACCTATAGTTAGTCCGGCTACGACTGCCAAAATATTCTTTACTATCGGATTCATATAGAAAAATTTTATTGGTTATTATCTAGTCTTTATAAATGGTACACTTTCACCCACTTCATAAATATCCTCTCTAGGTTCTAAGCATATAAAACCATCAGCTTTTGTTAAACTGGTTAAATCCCCAGAGCCATTCTCATTAACTGGAACAGCCCAAATTATACCATCTTTTACTATTGTACTCACTTGAATAAATCTGGTTAAGGGTTGTGTAATTGTAAATGCTACGAACAGTTTAATATACGATTTATCTATTAAAATTCCCCAAGAGGTGTGTAGCCAAGGCAAAAAATACAAATGGTAATTAGCAAACGTCGAAACGGGATTTCCTGGAAAAGAGAAAATAACTGTTTTCAGTTTTGGGTAAATACCAAACCAAAATGGTTTACCCGGTCTTTGAGCAACTCTATGAAATACCTTTTCTACCCCTAAAGATTCCATGACTTCTGGAATAAAATCGAACTTACCTTTAGACACTCCTCCACTTAGTAAAAGCACATCGTTTTCAGTTAGAGCTTTCTCCAATTCATTTTTTATTAGCTCTTTCTCATCTAATAAATGGAGAGAACTGGCTTCAATTTTAGAATTCAATAATGCCGCTTCAATAGTCAGCATATTCGATTTTCGTATTTGGTGTGGTTTGGGAGTTTCATTAACGGCAACCAATTCATTCCCCGTAGCTATTGTACACACTTTTGGATTGCCCTTAACCTTTACCATTGCTTTCCCTACCGTAGCCATCACCCCTATTTCCGCAGGTGTAATTTTTGTGCCTTTAGAAAGTAGCAATGCTCCTAATTTCTCATCGCTACCTTGGTAATGTATATTCTGACCTTTAGTAACTTCCTTATTTAATGTAGCTATTCCGTTTTCAATAGAAATATGCTCATACATAATCACAGTATCACAATTTTCAGGCACAACTGCACCGGTCATTACCTCTAAACAATTGTTCTTATCATTCAAAACTTGTTGAACCACACCCGCAGCAGCTTCACCTTCAATTGTGAAAATGTGAACATTATTAATAAGAGTTGAATACTGAATGGCAATACCATCTTTGGTGGCACGATCAAAAGGCGGAAAGTCTCGATCGGCAAAAATGTCTTCTGCCAATATTCTATTTAAGCTATCCATAAGTGAAACGATCTCTATACCTAAGTCTAGAGGATGATCTAATACTTTTTGAAATGCTTCTTTAAATGTTATCATAGATTTAAAGGTAAAACTATTATAAACTTTACTCTTGAAGATTTGTAGCAATATTAATTTGAAATTTTAAAACAAGCCCAAACCATTAACCAATAATACTCGAATACCTACTACAAATACCAATAAAGCAGTAACCCTTTTAATACCATTTGCCGATAGTTTTTTAAGACTGATGCGAATACCTAACTGTCCGCCAAGAAGAACCGCTATAACCAAGCAAATAGTCTCTCGCCACGGTAATGACAATGAATCGCTTGTTATCAATCCAAATAATCCGGAAACCGAATTAACCAAAATAAAGAAACTGGCAAGAGCAGCTATTTTTATAGCTTTATTCCATCGTAAATGATTTAGAACGGGAGCTAAAAATATACCTCCACCGATGCCTACTAATCCTGATAAGAATCCGATTCCCGCCCCTAACACATAACTTAAATAGTTAGGGTAATCTTCCACTTCTTTTTTTGATTTATCAATTTCAACCGTCTGAACAGCCAAAAACAATGCGGAAAGAATAAGTGAGCATCCTAAAATTATAAAAAAAACGCTTTCTTTTAATCGGAATGTTGCGCCTATGTAGGCTAACGGAATACTCGCCAAAACAAAAGGAAGAAAATCTTTTAGTTTTGCATGACTATTTTTAAAATAGAGATACGTACTACCTGAAACTACCACCAAATTACAAACCAATGCAATAGACCGGATGGCAAAAAAACTAGTCAATACAAGTGTCAATAATGCCAAATAGCTAGAGCCACCACCAAAACCTACAGAAGAATACAAGGTCGCAATGATAAAAAAACCAATGCATAAAAACACCAATTGCTCAATAGGTATCAACATAATTTTTCATCTGGTTCATACCTCCGCTTACATTGACAAAATCTTTACCTGGGAATAATTCTTGCATCTTGATAATTGCCTTTTTACTTCGTACACCAGATTGGCAAATAACATAAACCGTCGTTTCTAAATCAACCTCAGCCACTCTATTGGTTAGTTCACCTAAAGGAATATGTTTGGCTTCTTTTAAATGTTGTCTTTGAAATTCTTTTACAGTGCGCACATCAATTAGCTCAACAGCCTGTTCCATCAGAATGGTATTAAATTCTTCAGCTTTTACTGATTTCAAAGGAAGCTCACAGTCAAACTCGTAGCTAGTTGCGAATGTTTTAATTTCATTGTTACCTGGTTGCAACTTGAACTTCATTTGTTGTGTTCGTTGAGTAAGCGTGTCAAAAATTAACAGTACGCCTGATAACACCTCTCCTATTTCTGCAATAATCTTTACTACTTCTAAAGTTTGTAGATTACCAATAATACCAGGCAAAATACCTAATACGCCATTTTCATTACAATTAGGCACCACATCTGCCGCAGGCATGGTAGGGAACAAACAACGATATGTTGGTCCTCCTAGATAATTAAACACACTTACCTGACCTTCAAAAGCATGTAATGCCCCATATACAAATGGTTTATTCTCAATTACACAAGCATCATTAATTAAATACCTAGTTGGAAAATTATCTGTAGCATCAACAATTACATCATATTCTTTGATAATATCAAGAGCATTAGCGACAGTTAAATAGGTTTGATAAGTTTCTATTTGAGTATTAGAATTTTGACGCAACAATTGATCTTTAGCGGCTAATACTTTAGAAGTACCAACCATTTCTTCCGTATACAATACCTGACGATGTAAATTAGATAAAGAAACCACATCAGCATCTACGATACCTAAAGTACCCACACCCATAGCATTTAAATAGGTTAAAACAGGAACTCCTAATCCGCCAGCACCAACCACAAGCACTTTGGCCTGGTTAAGTTTTTGCTGTCCTTCAATTCCAAAACCATTTAAATTTATTTGTCTTTGATAACGTTCTTCGTTCATAGAGCTATTTTAAGTAGCGCTTCTTCATATTCTGCTCTTGAATTGGCATTGAGCAGTACTTCTTTTTGTTTTGGAAACACCAAATTCACATCGGCATTAATCAAAAATTTCCTAGGGCAAGAACCATTGCCTGCTTCTAAATAAGCTATAGATTGCTTAAGCGCTTCTGGTTCCCAAATTGCGCAAAGTGGCTCAGGTAATGGGTTAGTTGCATCTGCAAATGCGCTAGCTATCTTCTCCGTATTTCTAGCAACGATTAATTCTTGCAGTGCCTTTTTATCCATTAACGGTAAATCGCACGCTAACACTAACCAAGCCGCTTCCGGATGTGCAATATGCGCGGATAATAAGCCATTGTATGGACCTCTAAAATCATCCTTATCAATTATGGTATTAAAAGTATTTGGAATTTCTTTCTCTTGATCTTTTCGAATACTTAGAAATGTTTGCTCGCAAACTTCGTTCAACAAATGATATAAATGTTCACGTTGTGGTAAATCATGATAAGTTATTAACCCCTTATCCTCTCCCATTCTTGTACTTTTTCCTCCAGAAAGCACTAATCCGTATAACTTAGCGTTGGAAATCATTTTTCCCTCCTGTTTTTTGTTCTAATTGAATTGCTCCTATCACGATATCTTGAGAAAGAGCTTTGCACATGTCATAAATTGTTAATGCTGCTATTGAAACTCCAGTTAAAGCTTCCATCTCTACACCAGTTTTCTCATTACATTTTACAGTACATATAATTTGAAATGAATCTATACTTGGTTCAATTTCTACATTAATTTTAGACAAGTTTATTTGGTGACATAAAGGAATTAATTCTGAAGTTTTCTTTACCCCTTGTATACCGGCAATAACAGCGGTTTGTACTATACTTCCCTTTTTACCAACAAAATCTTGATCAGACAACGATTTAAATACTTCTGATGGAAATTTAATAGTTCCACTAGCAATGGCAGTGCGAACTGAAGCTACCTTTTTAGAAACATCTACCATGGTAGCATTACCCGATTCATCTATATGTGATAATTTTTTCTGCATTACCCTCCTATTGAAGTCATTGAATTACTGAATACGTCTTTATATTTTTCTTGAGCTTCAAAACCTGTTTTAGCCCTACTACCTACAGCCTTTAAAATTTGTTCTTTGATATTTTCAGTTACATCATCACCTCTCATTATATCTCTTAAATTCATACTTGCTTTAGCATATAAGCAAGTGATAACATCCCCTGTAGCCGAAATTCGTAACCGGTTACAGCTTCCGCAAAAAGTTCTGCTAAAAGATGGAATTACGCCAAAAGTCCCTTTAAAACCAGGAATTTTATAATTTAATGATGTGGATGTCTTTGGGGATTCTAATTTATAATACTCAGAATGTGTATTTCTAATGTGTTCAAGAATTGTCTTAAAATCCCATTTTATAGTTTGGAATTTTTTAGACCCGCCGTTAAAAGGCATTTCTTCAAGAAAACGCACAGATACATCATAATGCTTTGTAAGCTCTAACATCGGAATTATATCTTCTGTGTTCTGACCTTCTAATGCTATGAAATTAATACGAACATTAAAGCCTTCTGTAATTAAACGAATGATATTATTATACACCACATCATATTCATTACGTCGTGTAATACGTTCAAAAGTCTCACGATTAATAGCATCCATACTTACGTTGATATTCTTAATACCCAACTCCTTCAATTCATTAATATGCGGACCTATAAGCGTAGCATTCGTAGTAACCGATATATCATTTAGCCCTTCTAATTTGGATAAACTACGCAACAGCACCATAAGATCTTTACGAACAAAAGGTTCGCCACCCGTAATTCTTATTTTGTCAATGCCCTGAGCAACTACAATTTCACTTAACCTTACCAACTCATCGATGGTAAACAATTTGTCATTTTTTGCAAAATTGATTCCCTCCTCAGGCATACAATAATTACAGCGCAGATTACAACGATCTGTAACCGCCAACCGCAGGTAATTAATTGCTCTATTATGATTATCTACTAACATTTTTTTTCTTCAAATTCAATCTCAAAAATCGCTATTCATTTTTCTCCAATAAGAAAGCAGTATTTTATTTATGGATGTGCAGAAACCCAAACGGTTTTATTCTTGAATTTCTCTTTTTTCCAAATGGGAACGGTTTCCTTCAAGGTATCAATTAAAAACCGACAGGCTTCAAAACAAGCATCCCGGTGTGCAGATGATGCCCCTACAATAACTACAGGTTCTTCAACACTTTTTTCCCCCACGGCATGTCTTATAACCACTTTGTTCAAACCCCATCTTGCTAAAGCTGCATCAGCAATTTTACCCATTTCTTTCAGAGCCATAGCTTCGTATGTTTCAAATTCTAAGGCAACAACCTCTTCATTATTTGTAAACTCACGAACAGCACCAACGAAAACACAAATTCCGCCACTATTAGCATCGCTTAATTCAGCATACACCTTTGCGGTATCTATTACATCAACTATCTCTATTACTTTCTTCATTAGCCTCCGCTTACTGGTGGTATTATTGCTATTTCTTCATTACCGTTTAATAGTACACTATCATCAGCATATTCACTATTGACCGCTACCGCTAATGAATTTAATTTTGAAAATTCAGGATAACTTTCAATAAGTCGCTTCTTTAATGAAGCAACGCTAGTAGGTTTTAACTCATTAGAAAAACTGATTTCTGAACTACCTACGATATCTTTTGTAATGCCAAAAAAAAGTACATTCATAATCATCTAAAATTAGATTAATTCCAAGTTACTTATAAAAAACAAGGTGCCATAAAAATGGCACCTATTTTAAAATAATTATATGATTTTGAAAATACTTCTACTCTACAATTACTGCATTCTCAGGCTTAGAATAAAAATCCATTGGCATCGCTTCTTTAGACAATCTAGCATTTTCAAAATTTACTGTTTTAACAGCTCCTTTTAAAACACCTTCTTCAACTTTATGCCATGTAATAGCTTTAGGTAACAATATATCATTGACCTTTACCCATTCTCCATAATTTATCCAATTAATTTTTGTTGAAGGCTCTCCACTGAAATATGTCATAGTATAACCTAACCATTTCATCTCATACGTTTTTGCATCATAATGAATATAATATTCATCTGTAGAAGAAGCACCTACTCCGCTGTTATAAGTGATTTTATAACCAGGATATGCAACACCGTCATATTCTAATGCACTAACTTCTTCATATTTAATACCCTCATCTGATAATACAAATGGCATAGCATAGAAGTAAAACATTAAGTTGTGGTAGAACTTTGGCTTACCTTCATAATCACCTGTATTATCTAACAACCAAACATCACTACCATTATAACCTAGCGCATATGTTGGAGTAGAAATTTTATCAAATCTTTTACGAAGATCTATGGTTTGTACTTCGTTAAACTCGGTATTAGGCATTTCAAAATTTAAGGTTTGGTAGCCTTTCCAGGTGTTTAATCCTCCGTGGGCTTCAAATACCTTAATTAATTCCGCTGGATATTTATCTAAATTCACCTGTGCTACAACTTCCTCAGCAGCTTCAGTTATCATTTCTTTTTTAGGAGCATCTTTACATGAAAAAATAGCCAGAGCTAAAACTAAAAGGTAAAACTTGTTCATAATTTAAATTACTTATTTATTATTTTTTGAAACCGCTTAGTCGAGAAACTATATGAGACTTACTAATTTGACTTATTTTTGCACTACATGCAAGTAACGAAACATATAAGCAGTACACAAAACCCTCTAATAAAGAAGGTTTTACTATTAAAAGAAAAATCTAGAGAACGTAAAAAAACGGGTCTTTTTGTTCTGGAAGGTTTACGTGAATTGCAAATTGCTTTTAATAGTTTATATGAGATAGAAACAGTTTTCTACTGTGATGACATCATAGAAAATTCTGAAAGCAATACTATTTTAAAATCTTACAACATAGACAAACTTATATCTGTTAGCTTAGATGTGTATAAGAAGATAGCATACCGAGATACCACAGAGGGAGTTATAGCTATAGTAAAAGGTAAAGACCACCAACTTGCAAGTCTAAGTTTTGACACTAAAAACCCTTTAATTTTAATTGCCGAAGCACCAGAAAAACCCGGCAATATCGGAGCTTTATTACGAACTGCAGATGCTGCCAATTTAGATGCTGTTTTCATTGCCAACCCAAAGGCAGATTTATATAACCCCAATATAATTCGCTCTAGTGTGGGCTGTATTTTTTCCAGAACTATTAAAATGGGGAGTACAACGGAAATTATTTCCTATTTAAAAAAAGAAAGGTTTAATATATTTTGCGCAGCACTTTCCGCTTCTAAAGATTATACTACTGTAGATTTTAAAGAACCAACTGCAATAGTAGTAGGCACCGAGCATTCTGGCTTAAGTGATGAGTGGCTACAAAATGCTACCCAAAACATAATTATACCAATGGAAGGCGAAATAGATTCTATGAACGTTTCGGTATCTGCGGCAATACTTATCTTTGAAGCCAAACGCCAACGTAAATTAAACAACTAATACATATACTTTTTTTATTGAAATTTCCGTTTGGAACAACACTATATGGATAAATCACTAGTTTTCTATTGCATTCTTTTTATTCTAATTGGGGAGTTCATTCTTGCAACGGTAATGAACTACTTAAACGCAAAACGTTTTAAAGACCCAATACCAAAAGACCTTAGCGATGTTTACAATTTAGAAGAATATGCAAAATCTCAAGATTACAAACTAACCAATTATAAGTTTGGCATTTTCACGTCGATCTTTTCATTGACACTAATACTTTTATTTTTATTTTTTGGCGGATTTGCTTGGGCAGATAACATTGCCCAGAGCCAAAGTGAAAACATTATTATTCAAGCACTAATTTTCTTTGGTATTATTATGATTGGAAGTGATATTCTAAACATTCCATTTTCATATTACCAGACTTTTATAATCGAGGAAAAATTCGGTTTTAATAAAACATCTAAAGCCACCTTTTTTGTAGACAAACTAAAGCAATGGGCAATGACGGTTGTTGTTGGCGGGGGCATTTTATCCTTGGTTATTTGGTTTTTTCAATGGGCAGGAACAAACTTTTGGCTTTACACTTGGGCACTTGTTGCAGTCTTTACTTTATTCATGAATTTATTCTATAGCAAGTTGATTGTACCGTTATTCAACAAGCAAGAACCTTTAGAAGCAGGTAGCCTAAAAGAAAAGATTGAAAATTATGCAGCTCAAGTAGGTTTTGATCTTCAAAACATTTTTGTCATTAATGGATCTAAACGCTCTACAAAAGCCAATGCCTATTTTTCAGGATTTGGAAAAGAAAAAAGAGTGACATTGTATGACACTTTGATCAATGATTTAGAAGAAGAAGAAATTGTTGCAGTTTTAGCCCATGAAATAGGCCACTATAAGAAAAAGCACATTATTTTTAATTTGGCTACTTCAATTCTGTTAACCGGTCTAATGCTATTAATTCTATCCTTATTTATTAATAACCCAGAAGTTTCATTGGCTATCGGTGTAAATAGACCTAGTTTTCATGCGGCATTAATAGGCTTTGGTATACTATATAGTCCTATTTCAGAAATTACCGGACTATTAATGAACCATTTTTCTAGAAAATTTGAATACCAAGCAGATGATTATGCAAAGCATACTTATGCAGCATTACCATTGGTAACATCTTTGAAGAAGCTATCAAAAAACAGTCTTAGCAACTTAACTCCACATCCGGCATATGTTTTCATGCATTATTCCCATCCACCGTTAATAGACCGCATACGTAATTTAAAGGCATAATTTTTGTTGCTCATCATATAAGATTATCTTATTTTTAATCTAGTATGACACAGGCAGCAATAGAAGAAGAAAATAAGCTTATAGCTCACGAGTACAAAGAATTATTGCGTATTAGCTACCAAACCCTAACGGATGAGGATAAAAAACTAATACGTAGTGCTTTTGAGATAGCTGTTGATGCGCACAAAAATCAACGTAGAAAATCTGGAGAAGCCTATATTTTTCATCCTATAGCGGTTGCAAAAATAGTAGCATCAGAAATTGGTTTAGATGCAGTATCTATTGCATCTGCATTACTACATGATGTCGTAGAAGATACAGAGTACACTTTAGATGATATTGACCGTATGTTCGGTGAAACCGTGGCACGCATTGTTGACGGACTCACAAAAATATCTCATTTAAAGAAAGACATGAATATCTCCCAACAAGCGGAGAACTTCAGAAAAATGTTGTTGACTTTAAATGATGATGTACGTGTAATCATTATTAAAATTGCCGATCGATATCACAACATGCTTACCATGGACTCCATGCCAGAGCATAAGCAAGTTAAAATTGCTTCTGAGACCTTATACATTTATGCCCCTTTAGCACACAGAATAGGTCTTTACAATATTAAATCAGAGCTAGAAGATTTAAGTCTAAAATATACGGAACCTGAAGTCTATAATTCCATAAAGGATAAAATAGAGGACAGCAAAGAAGAGCAACAAGCCTATATTGATGCTTTCTCTGGAACAATTGATAATTCTCTAAAAAAGGAAGGACTCAATTATATTATTAAAGGGAGGATGAAATCTATCTTCTCGATGCGTAAAAAGATGATTGCCCAAAATGTCACTTTTGAGGAAATCTATGACAAATTCGCAATAAGAATTATCTATAAATCTGATGTACAGAATGAAAAGTTTCTTGCATGGAAGATTTACTCTATAGTAACAGATCACTTCACCCCTAACCCAGTTAGATTACGTGATTGGATTTCGTCTCCAAAATCTACCGGTTATGAAGCCTTGCATATTACCGTAATGGGACCTAAAGGAAAATGGGTAGAAGTACAAATTAGAAGTGAACGTATGCATGAAATAGCCGAAAAAGGTTATGCTGCACACTTTAAATACAAACATGGAGATCAAAAAGAACAAGGTATAGAGGTTTGGCTAAACAAACTTCAAGAAGCTTTGGAAAATGCTAATACCAATGCAGTTGACTTTGTTGAAGAGTTTAAGCTGAATTTATATTCAAAAGAAATATTTGTATTTACGCCAAAAGGGGAATTAAAATCTTTACCCAAAGGCGCTACACCGTTAGATTTTGCATTTAATATCCATACTGAAGTAGGTATGCGAACCAGAGGTGCAAAAGTCAATGGAAAACTGGTTCCTTTAAACACGACACTTTCTAGTGGAGACCAAGTAGAAATTATTACATCTGACCAAGCAAAACCAAATCAAAACTGGTTAGATTATGCAACCACTGCCAGAGCAAGAGCTAAAATTAAATCCGTTTTAAGGGAGGAGAAGAAATCTGTTGCCGAAGATGGAAAAGAAATATTACGAAGAAAACTTAAGTCACAAAAAATTTCGCTTAACGAAGATTCCATTAATAAAATGGTATCCTTCTTTAAACTAAAAACAAGTTTAGACTTATTTTATAGAGTGGGCATTGGCTCTATCGATAATACCATGCTCAAAGATTTCGCATCTTCTTATAGTAACGCTTTCATTAGCTTCTTTAAGAACAGAATGCGAAAATCGCCTACGCAAGAAGATATCAATAAGGATGAAATTACATCTAAATATGATATGCTTGTTTTTGGTAAAGAAGAAGAAAAATTAGAATATAAACTTTCTCAATGTTGCAACCCTATTCCTGGGGACGATGTCTTTGGTTTTGTTAGTGTATCTGAAGGAATTAAAGTTCATAAGAAAAATTGCCCTAATGCAATTTCATTACAATCTAATTATGCCTATCGTATTATAAGTGCTAAATGGATAGATTCTTCGCAACAAGAATACCAAGCGGACATAGTATTGACGGGTATTGACAACTTAGGACTAGTAAGTGATATCACAGAGGTTATATCTGATATTATGCATGTTAATATGCGAAATTTAAATTTCAGTACCGATGGTGGAACTTTTAAAGGAAAAATTACCGTAGTGGTCAAAAATAAAGCTGTATTAAAAAAGCTGACCGATAATCTTATGAACATCAACGGTATTGATAAAGTTACACGTATTTAGAAAAAGGAAATTAAAATTTAACTGTACCTTTGTGTATTAATAAGTAAATATGTCTTCTGATAAAAATCAAGAAATTGTAAAAAACGTCTTCACAGCCTTTTTGGAGGACAAAGGACATAGAAAAACACCTGAACGCTACGCTATTCTTCAAGAAATTTACGAGAGTGACGAGCATTTTGATATAGAATCACTTTATATTAAAATGAAGAATAAAAATTATCGCGTTAGTAGGGCTACACTTTACAACACAATAGAGCTTCTTTTAGATTGTAAATTGGTTCGCAAGCACCAGTTTGGTAAAAATCAGGCGCAATATGAAAAATCTTATTTTGATCGCCAACACGATCACGTAATTTTAACAGATACGGGTGAGGTAATGGAATTTTGTGATCCGCGTATACAATCTATAAAGCAAACAATAGAAGAGGTTTTTGATATTACAATCAACACACACTCCCTTTATTTTTATGGGACTAAAAATACTCCTGCTAAAGACGCAGGCAAAAAAGAAATTAAATAGAACTAACCAAGTATATAATATTTAGATGGCAGTAGATTTATTGTTAGGCCTACAATGGGGTGACGAAGGAAAAGGGAAAATTGTTGATGTATTAACTCAAGATTACGACATTATTGCTCGTTTTCAAGGTGGACCAAATGCTGGACACACTTTGGAATTCGACGGAATAAAACATGTTCTACACACTATCCCTTCAGGAATTTTTCATGAAAATGCAGTGAACGTAGTTGGTAACGGTGTGGTTATAGACCCAGTTATTTTCCAAAAAGAATTAGATGCATTAAAGAAATTTAATTTAGATATAAAGTCTAAATTATTCATTTCAAGAAAGGCACATTTAATTTTACCTACACACAGATTATTAGATGCCGCTTCAGAAGCATCTAAAGGAAAAGCTAAAATAGGTTCTACGTTAAAAGGTATTGGTCCAACTTACATGGACAAAACCGGCAGAAACGGTATGCGTATTGGAGATTTAGAATTAAGCGATTGGAAAGAAAAATATCGCAGTTTAGCCAATAAGCATGAAGCTATGATCAGTTTCTATGATGTGGACATTCAATATGATCTTGCCGAACTAGAGGCTGACTTTTTTAAAGCTGTAGATGAATTAAAGCAATTAACTTTTATTGATAGTGAAGAATATTTATACCAAGCTCAAAAAGCAGGAAAAAAAATATTGGCAGAAGGCGCCCAAGGTTCTTTATTAGATATTGATTTTGGAACATATCCATTTGTAACCTCATCTAATACAACTGCCGCTGGTGCTTGTACAGGCTTAGGGGTAGCACCAAATCAAATTGGAGATGTAAAAGGTATTTTCAAGGCGTATACCACAAGAGTTGGTAGCGGTCCTTTCCCTACAGAGCTATTTGATGAAGATGGTGAGACTATGGGTCGTGTAGGTAATGAATTTGGCGCTACTACCGGTAGACCAAGACGTTGCGGATGGTTAGATTTAGTTGCTTTAAAATACGCAGTTCGTGTAAACGGAGTAACGGAATTAATGATGATGAAAGGTGATGTACTTAGCGGATTCAAAAAACTTAAGGTTTGTACCGCTTATAACTACAAAGGAGAACAAATAGAGCATTTCCCTTTTAATATTGAAGCGGAAAATGTAACTCCTGTGTATTCAGAAATGGATGGTTGGAAAGAAGATTTAACAAAAATGACTTCTGCTGATCAGTTACCAAAAGCACTTAATGAGTATATAGATTTTCTAGAAAAAGAATTAGAAGTGCCAATTAAAATTGTTTCTGTAGGACCAGACAGAACTCAAACAATTCTAAGGTAGACATTTAGCGACCAGAACAGGTTGTTCAACTTACAAGAATGGCGATATAGGGAAATACCTTTATCGCCATTCTTTTTTTTTGTATTTTCCATACTGTGCAAAATTTACATTTTCACAATTCAACAACAACTTATATACAAATCAACTAATGAAAAAAACAACCTACACTATGCTTCTTTTATTTCTTGTTTTAGCTACGGCATGCAAAACAGAAAAAAAAGAAAAAGTTGAAGAGCAGGTCGCTAAAGAACAAAAATCTGAAGGGGAATGGATAACCTTATTCGATGGCGAAACTACGAAAGGCTGGCGCGCATACAACGGAAAAGAATTACCCCCTGGCTGGATTGCAAAAGACGGTGAACTACAATTTGACACAGAGTTAGGAAAAGAACAAGATTATACCGGCGGTACGGACATTATATATGGCGATGAGGAATTTGAAAATTTTGAACTGTATGTAGAATGGAAATTACCAAAGGGTGGCAATAGCGGTATTTTCTACCATTTAAAAGAGGGTTACGACAGTCCACCAGAAGTATCTCCAGAATATCAATTGATCGATGATGAAAACTATGCCAGTATTCATGATTTAACCGATTACAACTTAAGCTTAGGATATACTGATAAACCGGAAGAGCTTAAACCTTTACAACAAACTGCTTCTGACTATGCCATGCATGCTGCAGACCCAGAAGGTAAAATATTACACCCAGTAGGTGAATGGAACACTACTAGAATCATATTTACACCAGAGCAAGTTGAGCACTGGTTAAATGGGAAAAAAGTAGTTTCATTTGTTCCTTGGGACGATGCATGGTACGAAAAAAAGAATTCGGACAAATGGAAGAACAGCGAAGATTATGGCAAGTTCAAAACTGGATACATTGGTTTTCAAGATCATTCCAGTCCTATCTGGTTCCGCAACATAAAAATTAAAAAACTATAATCACCACACCAATGAATAAAAGAGATTTTATAAAAAACGCAGCCGCATTGTCCACATTCGTATTATTACCCTCTGGACTTTGGTCATGTAAGAAAGAGGAAAAAAAACTAACCAGACTTCGTACGGCACATATTGGTGTTGGCAACATGGGAGCGGAAGATTTGAAAGCAATTTCATCTCATGCTAAAGTTGATGTAACTGTATTATGTGATGTAGATGCTAATAATTTGGCCGCAGCAAAAGAGCTACATCCAAATGCAAAAACATATACAGATTATAGGGTGATGTTAAAAGAAATGGGCGATGAAATAGATGCTGTAGTCGTTTCTACACCAGACCATACTCATGCACCAGCTTCAATGATGGCAATGGAAATGGACAAACCAGTTTATTGTCAAAAACCACTTACCCATTATGTATCTGAAGCTAGAGCAATGAACAAGCTAGCAGAAGAAAAAGGTTTGGTTACCCAAATGGGAATTCAAGTACATTCATTTTATGATTATAAACTTGCTACCTTACTAATACAATCAGGCATCATTGGAAAAGTACATACAGTACGTGCATGGTCACCAAAAGATTGGGGATATGACGGAACTGAGCCAACAGGATCAGATCCCATTCCAGAATCATTAGATTGGAATTTATGGTTGGGGACTTCTGCAGAAAGACCATATAAAGAAGGTTTCTATCACCCTGGAAACTGGAGAAAACTTGTAGACTATGGTTGTGGAACCTTAGGGGATATGGGCGTTCATATATTTGATACACCATACAATGCTTTAAACCTACAAGTTCCAAAAACCATTAAAAATGAATGTAGAGAACCAAACGGTTTTGGTTTTCCGCAGAAAAATGTAGTAACCTATGAATTTCCACAGACTGAATATACTGCAGAAACTTTAAAATGGGTGTGGTATGACGGCCCTGGCGCTCCGGAAGATCATGAAGATTTAATATTACCAGGCGCAAAGAGCACGACTTCTACCGAAGATACTTCAAAAGAATCAATGGAAGATAAAATGTCTCTAGATACCAAGGAAGCTGGTGAAGGAACGTTACCAGACCAAGGGGCTATGTTCATTGGCGAGAAGGGTAGATTATTACTTCCTCACTTTATGCAACTACCTAAGAAAATAGTAGATGGTGAATATGTAGATATATCTGCAGAAATAGAAGCTGTAGAAAAAGCCAATAATATGGGCAAACCTATCCGTAACTATGATACTGAAGGACCTAAACATTATCATCAATTTGTAGATGCATGTTTGGGCACCGATAAAACCACCGCACCTTTTTCATATGCATCTAGACTAACGGAAACTATTTTGTTAGGTGTAATTGCCGGCAGATTCCCAAATCAAGTTTTACATTGGGACAGTGAAAATGCCAAGTTCGCTGAAGAAGAAGCCAATGCTTTTCTAGAAGGTGATTATAGAAATTTCTAAATCATACTGTAAAATAACAAAAACCACTTTCGAGTGGTTTTTTTATATCTATATTTAAAGGTACCAACCTCAAACAACATACTCAATAATGACAAAAATCTTTACCTTACCTTTTAGATTAGCCTTGCTATTCATTAGTATTCTAATGATTTACAGTTGTACCGAAAACAAAGAACCGCTAGTACAGATAACACCTCATTCTTCCATTGTTTTAATAGGAAACAATTTAGGCTCTAGAATGCTAAATTATGGCAGTCTAGAGACTGAATTACAACTTCGGCACCCAAACGATTCACTTATAATTAGAAACATGTGCGATGGTGGTGACACACCTGGTTTTAGACCACATTCAGGTCGTGTTTCTCCTTGGGCTTTTCCCGGAGCAGAAAAATTTCAGTCAGAACTAGCACAAAATTCTGGCAGCGAAGGAGTTTTTGAAACTCCAGATGAATGGCTATCACGATTAGAAGCTGATATAATCTTAGCCTTTTTCGGCTACAATGAATCTTTTGAAGGTGCTGCTGGCTTAGAAAATTATAAGACGGAATTAGATGCATTTATAAAACACTCCCTAAGTCAGAAATATAATGGTTCTACCACTCCACAATTGGTAATCGTTTCGCCTATTGCTTTTGAAAATATATCAGACCATGTAGATGTACCAAATGGTGATTTAGAAAATGAAAATCTCAAATTATTGGCAGATGCAATGAAAGCAATATCTGCAAGTAATAATATACCATTTATAGACGTATACAATCCTTCAAAAAAATGGTTTGAGAACCCTGAAACTGATTTCACTATAGATGGTTCTCAATTAAACGAAGAAGGATATAATAAGCTCGCTGAATTCTTAGCCGATAAACTTACCGGGAATAAAGCTATAAAATCAGAAGAAAAAAGAGTAGCGGTAAACGATGCTGTTAAAGAGAAAAATTTCCATTGGCACAACGATTATAAAATTCCCAATGGTGTCCATGTTTTTGGTAGAAGACATGCACCTTATGGTCCAGATAACTATCCATTTGAAATAAAGAAAACAAGACAACTTACTACAATTAGAGATTCATCTATTTGGGCAACTGCAGTAGGGAATACCTATGATATAAAATCAGCTGATGCACTCACAAGCAAACTACCTATTGTAGAAACCAATTACAACTTAGGCAACGGGGAAGACATTACTCATTATAAATATGGTGAAGAAGCCATAGAAACCTTGACGGTACCTAAAGGTTATAAAGTAGAACTATTCGCTTCAGAAAAAGAATTTCCAAATCTGGCCAATCCTGCACAGATATCTTTTGATAATAAAGGTAGATTATGGGTCGCTACCCTACCCTCTTACCCGCATTACAAACCTGGTGACACAAAGCCAGATGACAAAATCATCATATTAGAAGATACCGACAATGATGGTAAGGCAGATAAAGAAACTGTCTTTGCCGATAAATTACATTTACCCATAGGCTTTGAATTTACTCCTGAAGGAGTTTATGTAAGTCAAGGCACCAACTTAAAACTTTACACAGACACCGATGGTGATGACAAGGCAGATAAAGTAGAAATAGTATTAAGTGGATTTGACGACCACGATACACACCATGCTATTTCAGCATTTTGTGCAGACCCTTCAGGTGCATTTTACATGTCTGAAGGAGTTTTTCTCCATACGAATGTTGAAACCTCATACGGACCAGTTAGAGCTACCAATGGTGGATTTTACAGATACAATCCACAGAGAAAACACTTAGAACGCACACTACAGGTTCCAATACCAAATCCATGGGGAATTGCATTTGACGAATGGGGTCAAGATTTCTTTTTACACACCTCAGGCCCCAAAGTAAACTGGATGATGCCAAGCTCGCTAAAACCAATTTATGGTATTGCATCTCCATTGACCGAAGAATTGGTTGAAGAAGCACATCGGGTTAGACCAACTTCTGGAATGGAATTTATATCTAGCAGCCATTTCCCTGACGAAGTTCAAGGAGATATGTTATTAGCAAATTCTATCGGTTTCTTAGGTTTAAAGCAACATCAAATGATGGAAAATGGTACAGGCTACAAATCTAAACACAGACAAGATTTAATAACTAGTACCGATCCAAATTTTAGACCTGTTGAAATGGAAATTGCACCTGATGGATCATTATATGTAGTTGATTGGCACAATGTATTAATAGGTCATATGCAGCATAATGCCCGTGATCCATTAAGAGATCATGTACATGGTAGAATTTATAGAATTACCTACCCTTCTAGACCTTTGGTTGAACCCGCTAAAATTGACGGAGCTTCAATAGCGCAATTATTTGAAAATTTAAAATTACCTGAATACAGAACTCGTTATAGAACCCGTCGTGAATTACGAGGAAGAAATACAGATGAAGTGCTTGGTTATTTAAATACTTGGGTGAACAACTTAGACAAAGACGATTCTAATTACGACCATAACCGTTTAGAAGCTTTATGGGTTTCATGGGGATTAAATAAAGTAGATGCACCACTTTTAGAAGCCTTATTAAAATCTGATGACCACAGAGTTCGCGCTGCCGTTGTTAGGGTAATTCGATATATGAGGCATCAATTGAACAATTCTCAAGATTTATTGAAAATTGCCGCAACAGATAAACATGGAAGGGTTCGTTTAGAGGCTATTACAGCTGCATCATGGTTACCAAAATCTGAAGGCATGGAAATATTAGAAGTTGCTAGAAAGTATCCATTAGATGAATGGATGCAAGACTCTTTTAATTTTGCCGAAACTAGGTTAACCGGTAATTTTTTAGAAGAGGCTTCAGAAAAAATACTTGCCTCCCACCTAAAAGGCGATGATTTAGAAGTTTTCGCAAAGGGAAAGAAAATTTATGAAACCGAAGGCTATTGTATAACCTGCCACCAAGAAGCGGGTACGGGTTTACAAAAAGCCGGCTACCCAACTTTAGTAGGGCAAGAATGGGTTCTAGGAGATGAAGAACGGCTGATAAAATTAGCATTGCACGGACTTTACGGTCCAATGAACATAATGGGTAATCATTATGAAGGTCAGGTACCTATGATGGCTTTCAAAGGACTTTTAAAAGATGATGAAATTGCAGCAGTTCTTACTTATGTTAGAAATTCCTTTGGTAACAAGGCATCAGTTATTGACCCCAATAAAGTGAAAGAGGTCAGAGCAGCAACTAAGGATCGTAACAGTTTTTATACACCAGATGAGTTGCTTAATGAACATCCAATGAAATAAATAATAATAAAATTAATCCTATGAAATTGAAATATATAGCACTACTTTTTTTAAGTATACTAACCGCATGCGGCGAAAAAACGAAAGAAAGCAAAGAGACTAATTTGAGAGATGAAGTTAAGCCTCCTCACATTGTATTTGTTACAGGAGAAGAAGAGTATCGTTCAGAAGAATCTTTCCCAATGTTAGCCAAGTTGGCAAAAAGAGAATTGGGCGCTAAGGTTACAGTTGTCTATTCTGTAGATAGTTTGGGTTATATTGACCCTAATAGAACAGACCATATTGCTGGGTTAGAAGCATTAGAAACTGCAGATTTAATGGTAGTATTTATGCGTTTTAGAAATCTTCCTAAAACCGAGCGTGATTATATCACCAACTATGTAGAATCTGGCAAGCCTATGGTTGGTTTTAGAACCACTTCACATGCTTTTAAATATGACAATGATTCTACATTAATTGAATTTAATAATGCTTGGCCCGCAAAAGTTTTTGGTCAACAATGGATTACCCACCATGGTCATTTTGATGATGGCAAGTACCCGGTGACAAATATATCTATCAAAGAAGGTCATGAAAACAACCCAATATTAAATGGTTTTTCTGAATTTGAAGCTTATTCATGGCTATATCATGTAGACGGTGGGGATTGGAAATTACAAGGAGATAGTGAACCAATTTTAATGGGGCATTCAACAAAATCTCAACATGAAATAAATGGTAAGTTAGATGAGTACTCTTTGGACAACCCTGTAGCATGGACCAAAAGTTATACGGGAACATCAGGCAAAAAGGCTAGAATTTTCTTTACCACCCTTGGGCATCCTTATGATTTAAAATTACCTGTTACGCGAAAAATAGTAATGAACGGAATTTATTGGGCTTTAGGTAAAGAAGATAGCATACCCAAAGATGGCGTTAATGTCACTTTAGATGAACCTTTTCTACCTAATAATTCTGGATTCGGTCAAAAATTTAAAAAGAATCGTAAACCAGAGCCTATATTATAGCACTTTACTAAATGTATGCTAATAGTTTTATGCGCTCTTTTAAAATGTTCTATTTTTGAAAAAAAAGTAGATTGAAAAACTTTTGTGTAGCCATCTTATTATTTTTCACTTTCTCAATATTAGGTATAGCCCAAGAAGAGAAAGCTGAAGAAGGACCGAAACAAATTAATATTGTCTACGGTGCCAATTTCACTAAAAATGAGGTTGAATATCCAGGTGCATCTATCTTTAGTAAAGATGATCGCCAAGTACAATTTGAACACCAAGGTGCTGACCTATGGTGCGATGTGGCTATTTATTACCAATTAGAAAACCGTTTAGAAGCTATTGGAAATGTCATTTTAAAACAAGGCGATTCCGTTGAAATGACAAGTAAAAAAATCAACTATTTAGGTGATGTGAAATTGGCAAAAGCTTGGGGTAACGTTGTTTTGACAAATTCTGACATGACTTTAAGAACGGACACCTTACGTTTAGATCGAGAAAAGCAAGAAGCATTTTACCAAGATAATGGCACGGTGGTAGATTCTACGAATACATTGACTAGTAAAATTGGCAAGTATTTCATGGAACTTAAAAAGTATCAATTTTTAGATAGTGTACATGTTCAAAACCCTAAATACACGGTAGATTCTGAACAATTAGATTATTATACAACCTCTAAAAATGCCTACATGTATGGTCCATCCACCATTAATGGCGAGTCATATAAAATATATTGCGAGAGAGGTTTTTACGATACTAAAATTGAAAGCGGTTACGGAATTAAGAACACCCGAATAGATTATAACAATAGAATTATAGAAGGTGACAGCGTCTATTTTAACAAGGCAAAAGAGTTTGCTTCCGCTACCAATAATATTACTGTTACAGATACCATAAACAACGGAATAATTAGAGCTCATTATGCCGAAGTATTCAAAGCCAAGGATTCCGTTTTTGCTACTAGAAGAGCCGTTTCAATTTCTGTACAAGAAAAAGATTCTTTATTTGTACATGGTGATACACTAATGGTAACCGGGAAACCAGAAGATAGAGTTTTAAGAGCATTTAGAAATGCAAAATTCTACAAGACAGATTTAAGTGGCAAATGTGATAGTATACATTCTGAGCAGAAAACAGGTATTACGCAATTGATAAGAAATCCTATAATTTGGAACGGTGCCAACCAAATGACCGGTGATAGCATACATTTAAAATCAAATTTAGAAACCGAAAAATTAGACTCCTTAAAAGTGCTGAAAAATGCATTCATTATTTCTCTTGATAGTGTTAGCATGACGGGCTATAATCAAGCAAAGGGAATTAATCTCTTTGGTAAGTTTATTGAAAATGAACTTAAACTAATTGACCTAGTTCAAAATACTGAAGTTGTATATTATATGTACAATGATGATGACGAATTAATAGGCATTGACAAAACTGTTTGTAGTAAGATTCGTATTACTATGGTAGATAACGATATAGAAGACCTTACTTTCTATACAAACCCTGATGGAGATATTTTCCCTGAGAAAGATTTACCAAAAAACAGTAGAATTTTAAAAGGATTTGTATGGCGTGGCGATGAACGCATATTGACTAAAGAAGATATTTTTGATGAAGATGATAATAACCTAGAGCTAGTTATTATTAATGGAATTGACAACCCTATAGATATTGATGCCGAAGAAATGCAGCGAAGTCAAAACGAATCTGACCCCGTAAATAATATCCCTACACAAGATAAAGCTACAGACCCTAAAAAATCTGTAAAGCCTAAAAAAGTGAAATAGAGATTTCACATGAACAAAGACTTTATAAAATACCAAGCACAAACCTCTCCTTATCCATTAGGTATGGAGGTATCGCACGCTAGCGGAAGTTATATCTATGACACCGATGGCAATGCCCATTTAGATTTTGTAGCAGGTGTATCTGCATGTACACTAGGCCATTGTCATCCTAACGTGGTTTCTGCAATAAAAGAACAAGTAGAAAAATATATGCATGTTATGGTGTACGGAGAATATGCCCAATCTCCTGCAACTACGTATACAAAATTATTGGCTGCTAATTTACCAGAACCTTTAGAGGTTACTTATTTGGTAAACTCAGGTACCGAAGCTATAGAGGGTGCTTTAAAATTGGCACGAAGATATACAGGACGTTCAGAAATTATAGCGGCAAAATCCGCATATCATGGTAATACGATGGGCAGCTTAAGTCTTATGGATTTTGAAGAACGCAAAAGTGTATTTAGACCTTTACTTCCAGATATCTATCATATAGAATTCAATAATGAAGAAGATTTAGAAAAGATAACACATAAAACTGCTTGTGTAATACTTGAAACTATACAAGGTGGCGCTGGTTTTATTCTTCCCAAAAATGGGTACCTAAAGAAAGTGATGGATCGTTGTAAAGAAATGGGTGCTTTATTAATTCTTGATGAAATACAGCCAGGTTTTGGCAGAACAGGTAAGTTATTTGCTTTTGAACACTTTGATTGTATTCCGGATATATTGGTGATTGGAAAGGGAATGGCATCCGGTTTACCGGTTGGTGCCTTTACATCTAGCATAGAAATAATGCACACCTTGAGTGAAAATCCAAAAATGGGTCATATTACTACGTTTGGAGGAAATCCTGTAATTGCCGCTTCAAGTTTAGCCACCTTAAATATGTTATTAAATTCCTCTTTAATTGAGGATACTTTAAAAAAAGAATCACTTTTTAAGAAGCTATTAAAACATCCGAAGATAAAAGAAATTAGAGGTAGAGGTTTAATGTTGGCACTTATTATGGATACCCCAGAAACAGCCAATCAGTTAGTACTACAAGCCAAAGAAAAACACCTAATCTTGTTTTGGTTATTATTTGAAAATAGGGCTGTTCGTATATCGCCACCATTAACTATAACAAAAAAAGAGATTCAAGAAGGATGTGAGATTATTTTAGCACTTCTTAATTCTTTGTAAATCAATGTTGTTAACTAATTTGTTAATAATATAGATGATTACAATGGCCTAACCCCCGTACAAACACTTACTTTTAAATTATCTAGTAAACCCAAAAAGTTCCTATGGCGTTAGAATCTAACGAGAGACCGGACAAGCCAATAACAAAATTCGAATCAATGTTAAAGACAGATGATGTCTATTTCTTTGATGCCGAGGATTTTGAAGATATTGTACACCATTATTTAAATCATGGTAAAATTTCTTTGGCTAAAAAAGGAATTAAGATTGGTCTGCAACAACACCCCGGCTCCATTGAGTTAAAATTACTTCAAGTTGAAGTCATGGTTTTTGAAAACCAAATGGATAAAGCTGAAGCGCTTTTAGATGAACTTCAACTTTTAGACAACCATAATGAAGAAATTTATATTCAACGCGCAAATATTTATTCTAAACTAGACAACCATGAAGGTGCAATAGCACTTCTTCAAAAGGCGTTAAGCATCACCAATAACAGTTTTGACATTTATAGCCTTTTAGGCATGGAGTATTTGTTCATGGACAACTTCAACAATGCCAAAGAAAGTTTTATGAAGTGCGTAGAGTTCGACGAGCAAGATTACTCATCATTATATAATGTTATTTATTGCTTTGAGTTTCTTGAAGATTATGAGGGCGCAATTATTTATTTAAACGGATATTTAGAGAAGAATCCTTATTGTGAGGTAGCTTGGCACCAACTAGGTAAACAATACTACTATAAAGAAATGTTTAATGAAGCACTATCTGCTTTTGATTTTGCTATTATCTCAGATGATACCTTTATAGGGGCCTATTTTGAAAAAGGAAAAGTACTTGAAAAATTAGGCAGATATAAAGAGGCTATCGAAAATTACGAGACAACTATCTCTATTGAAGACCCTACATCTCATGCATTTTTAAGAATAGGAAAATGTTATGAAAAGTTGAAGGATACCGAAATGGCAAAATACTATTTCTACCAAACTGTACACGAGGATCCTCAATTAGATAAGGGTTGGTTGGCCATTACAAATCTTTATTACAACAAGAAGGATTATGAAAAGGCTGTATTTTATATTAATAAGGCACTGAATATAGATGGAGAAAATCCTCAATATTGGAAAAAGTGTGCCAAAATTCATATGGCTCTTAAAAACTATGACCAAGCCAATTTCGCATTCAAACAAGCAGTAGATTTAGGAAATTACGAATTAGAAACGTGGCTAAGTTGGGCTGAGGTAGTGCATAATAATGGGGAACCTGCGGCAGCTGTGGAGATTTTATCTCAAGGAAGAGAATTTTACCCAGAGAGCTTAAAATTACTATACCGATCTGTTGGCTATCTTTTACTTGCAGAAGATCCTATTAACGCACGTATAATGTTGATGGATGCATTGAAAATTGATAAAAAGCAGAAAAAACTACATTTGTTCACAGAAAATTTTCCAAAATATGGCAAGTCTGAATGGACACAAGAAATTGTAAAAAAATACAATAAAACCTCATAGAAAGGGTTCTACAGTTCATGGAGAATAGAAAACTTAAAGATTATACTTTCATATCATTAAAAGGTATGGGAATGGGTATTGCAGAATTGGTACCTGGAGTATCTGGAGGAACAATAGCCTTTGTTACAGGTATTTACGAAGAATTCATTACTTCAATAAACAATGTAAACCTAACCACCTTAAAAGTACTTAAGGAAGAAGGCTTTAAAATGTTTTGGAAAAAACTGAACGGTAATTTCCTTTTGGCTTTGCTCATTGGAATGATGATTAGTATTTTCTCTTTATCAAAATTAATTGCGTGGCTTTTAGAAGATCACCCAATACCAACTTGGTCTTTCTTTTTTGGACTAGTATTGGCAAGTGTCATTTTTGTAGCTAAGTCTATAAAAAAGTGGAACATATTAGCAATATTATTATTCATTATAGGCACAGCAAGTGCATTTTACATAACTACCTTACCCCCATCGGCTAGTTCTGGTAGTTTGCCTTTTATTTTCTTCTCTGGCGCCATAGCAATTTGTGCAATGGTTCTACCAGGTATATCCGGCTCATTTATTTTGGTTTTATTGGGATCTTATAAAACTGTTCTAGAAGCCGTTAATGAAAAAGATTTTGGAATTATAATCACCTTTGCCTTTGGTGCCGCATTTGGTATATTAAGTTTTGCGAGAGTTTTAAAGTGGATGTTCACCAATTATAAAGATGCAACCCTTGCCGTATTAACAGGATTTATTCTTGGTTCATTGAATAAAATTTGGCCTTGGAAGAATATAATCGAGATCATTCAAATTGGAAAAAAAGAAATTATAATAGACGAAAATATCTCTCCGTTCGCTTTTTCTGGAGATAATCAATTAACCTTTGCCATTGTTGCCGCTATCATCGGTTTTTCTCTTATTTTTATATTAGAAAAATCAGCTTCTAAGAAGTAAGCGAAAACATACATGAACCAACCCCGATCCCTTACCGATAAATTTTTCTTGGTCATTAAGGGTCTTTGCATGGGCGCGGCCAATAAAGTTCCAGGAGTATCAGGCGGAATTGTTGCCTTTGTGGGCGGTTTTTACGAAGAGTTTATATATTCACTTCAAAAAGTAAATGCAAAAGCTTTTAAACTCCTAATTAATGGCAGGTTTAAAAGTTTCTACCGATATATTAATGGCTCTTTTTTGACCCTTCTTATATTTGGTATGCTGGTTAGTTATTTCAGCATATCAAAAGTATTAGACTATTTTTTAGTTAAACGAGAACTATTTGTTTGGGCTACCTTTTTTGGTATGATTCTGGGATCTATATATTATATAGGTAAAGATTTCGATTACTGGAAAAAGAAAACATTTACTGCTGCAATTATTGGATTAAGTGTTGGGGTCGCAATTAGTTTTCTAAGCCCAGCAAAAGAAAACGACAACCTATTGTTCATTTTTCTATGCGGAATGATCAGTGTATCTGGCATGACCTTACCCGGACTTTCAGGTTCTTTTATTTTAATATTATTAGGAAATTATGTATTACTACTTGTAGATTCTGTAAATGCCCTATATGATACATTTTCAGAGCTATTAGTAGGTGATTTCAGCTTCACTTCTAACCAAGAAAGACTACATACCCTTAAAATTCTGGCCGTTTTTACGTTGGGATCAGCTACAGGTCTGGTTACCTTATCACATTTATTAACTTATGTGTTGAAACATTACAAGCATGTTACAACTGCAATTATATTAGGGTTTATTACTGGATCCTTAGGTGTGGTGTGGCCATGGAAGAAAACTATTTTTAAAACCGGATTAGACGGTGAATTGATTTTAGACACTAACGGAAAAAAAATTATAATGAATTACGAACGGTTTCTTCCAGATTTAACCACTGTAGAAAACTGGACAGCGATATTCTTTATTATAATAGGTATTAGTATTTTACTACTTTTAGATTGGTATGGAAAAAACAGAAAGACAGAAAGCTAATTTCGGCTTAGTAGGAAAAGATATTTCCTATTCATTTTCAAGAGGATATTTTAAAAAGAAGTTTGAAGATATGGGGTTGAACAATCACTCATATCAAAATTTCGATTTGCAAAGCATTTCTGAATTCCCCTCTATTTTAAAAAATACATCAGATGTAAAAGGTCTAAATGTAACCATCCCATATAAAGAAGAAGTAATTCCATTTTTAAATGAAATAGATATTGCTGCCAAAAAAATTGGAGCCGTTAACACTATAAAAGTTTCTGAAAATGGTTTAATTGGTTTCAATACTGATGCTTATGGTTTTAAAAAGTCTCTAGAACCTCACTTGAAAAAGCATCATAAAAAGGCATTAATCTTAGGTACAGGTGGTGCGTCAAAAGCCATTGCCTTTGTTCTTCAAGAATTGGAAATAGATTTTAGTTTTGTTTCCAGAAGTGGAAAAAATAATGGTTACAACTACCAAGAATTAACAGATGATATTATAATTAACCACACTTTAATAATCAACAGTTCACCTGTTGGCACATTCCCTAATATTAAAGATAAGCCAGCAATACCTTATACGAAAATCAATAAAGAACATCTTTTATTCGACCTTATCTACAATCCAGAAGTAACTGCATTTCTAGCAGCCGGAAAAGCAAATGGAGCCACTATTTGTAACGGGCATAAGATGCTAGAATTTCAAGCTGAAAAATCTTGGGAAATCTGGAATCAATAGTAGACATATTTAATTTCTATTTTACAACAGTCATCGCAAATTATAGGTTTCAGCAAGCTTAATACTTTTTGCAATAACTAAAAAGAACAATCAATTCTTTGCTAGTCTTGGGGTTGTCACTATCTTGTAAACATATAATTTAGGATTATGTCTGAGGATAAAAAACAAGAACTACCAGAAAGTTCAATTGATGAAAAAGCTGTAACAGAAACTACTGAAAACACAGTTGATTCTCCAGAAATCTCAAAAGAAGTACAGCCAGAAGAATCTACTGATTCAAAAGAGGCTGTAGTGGAAGCCGATGTCATGGTTGAAATTGACGATTCTAATGCTGAAGATGCTGAGGATACCGATACGGAAAAGAGACATGAAATTCCCATGCCAGATTACCATGAAATGAACATGGAAAATTTAGTAGGCGAATTACAACGCTTGGTGAAGAACGAGAAAGTTCAGGCAATAAGAAAACACGTAGACGCTATAAAAGACGAATTCAACCAAAAGTTTGATGAGTTTTTAGAAGAAAAAAAGGAAGAGTTCATAGCTAACGGTGGTAATGAAATAGATTTTAGATATAATTCTGTCGACAAAAGACAGTTTACCGAAGTTTATTCCGAGTATAGAGACAAAAGAAATCAACATTACAAAAGCTTAGAAAAAAGTCATAAAGAAAACCTAGCATATAGGTTAGACCTTATAGAACAGTTAAAAGCGTTGGTAAACGTTGAAGAAGATATAAATACTACGTACAATAATTTCAAGGATATACAGGCAAAATGGCGTCATGCTGGTCCTATACCTCGAGCAGATTATAACAATGTATGGAAGACTTACCACCATCACATTGAAATTTTCTATGATTTCTTAAATATCAACAGAGATTTAAGAGATTTAGACTTTAAACATAATTTAGAAGAGAAAGGTAAAATAGTTGCTAGAGCAGAAGAGTTGTCTAAAGAGCCAGACTTAAATAGAGCATTTAGAGAGTTACAGGTTTTACATAAAATTTGGAAAGAAGATTTAGGTCCTGTAGGCAAAGATCATAGAGAAGAAATTTGGGATCGTTTTAGCGCTGCAACCAAAATAATACACGAAAGAAGACAAGATTATTTTAAAAATCTTGATAAAATAAAAGAGGAAAATTTAGAGCGCAAGCATGCTATTATTGCTGAAATAAACACACTTAGTGAAAATGTATCTAGTAACCATGGTACGCTTCAACAACAGATTAAAAAATTAGAGGAGCTTAGGGAAGCTTTTTTTAAAGCCGGTCAAGTACCGCAAAAAGTAAATTCTAAAACGTGGAATAGTTTTAAGGCCGCGGTACGAGCATTTAATCAAAACAAAAATGCTTTCTATAAGAACCTTAAAAAAGAGCAACAAGAAAACCTTGATAAAAAAAGGGCTTTATTAGAGATTGCTGTTTCTATAAAAGACAGTGATGATTTTGATGCTGCCACTTCAGAAATGAAGCGAATTCAAGGACAGTGGAAAAAAATTGGTCATGTTCCAAGAAAATACTCCGACAAGTTATGGAAAGAGTTTAAAACAGCATGTAATCACTATTTTGACAGGTTAAACGCTCTTAAAAATGATGCTTTTAAAGAGGAAGAAGCGAATTTTAAACTAAAAGAAGATTGTATTGATCGACTTAAAGCATTTGAACTAAGCGGAGATAAAACCAAAGATTTAGCTTCCATTAAAAAGTTCTCTGAAGAATGGAAAACTTACGGTAGAGTTCCTTTTAAAAAGAAGAACATCAATCAGAAATTCGATAAAATTATAGATGCCCTTTATCAAAAATTAGGCATCAGCAAACAAGAATCTGAATTACTTAAATATGGTAACAAGATTCAACAGCTCACTAATAATGACAACCAAGAACGTGCTATACAGAATGAGCGATCTTTCATTAGAAAAAAGATAGAAGAAAGCAAAGATGAAATTAGACAGTTAGAAAATAACCTACAATTTTTCTCAAATGCTTCTGAAAGCAATCCATTGGTACAAGACGTTATTAAAAGAGTTAATCAACATAAAGAATCATTGACTGCTTGGAAGGCAAAATTGAAAAAACTGAACATCTTAAAAAACAATTTGGTTAAAGATGAAGAGGGTGAAAATGCTGAAGAACCTGAAGCCGATGAGTAATCTTCATGATTAGTAAAAAGTTTAGAAAATAAAATGATTCGGTTAAAATATCGAGTCATTTTATTGAACATACAACATATATAACAATAGTATACTTTGTACGTTATTTAAGTAAGAAAATACTTACTTCTATATATTAGGTATATTAGTCATACCTAATATATGTTAAAACCAGAAATACCAATAAACGAACATCAAAGACTAAAGGCGTTAAAAAGTTTTAATATTCTTGACACTTTAGAAGAACAAGAATACGATGCCATTACCCGTATCGCCGCAGATATCTGCAATACACCTATGGCGTTGGTTTCTTTGATAGATGAAGATAGACAATGGTTTAAATCTCACCATGGTATAAATGCTACCGAGACCCCTAGAGATTTAGCATTTTGCGCACACGCCATTAACACACCAGACTCCTTATTATTGGTACATGACGCCAATAAAGATGAACGCTTCTTTGATAACCCTTTAGTAACTGGTGGGTCAAAAGTACAATTTTATGCTGGTGCACCTTTAAATACCAAAGAGGGAGAATCTATTGGAACCTTATGTGTTATTGACACAAAACCTAGAGCTAAATTCTCAGAAAAACAGCAAGCTAGTTTAAAAGATTTAGCGAATCAGGTTATGGCGCAATTTGAACTTAGGCGGCAAAATATTCATCAAAGGCTAATCAATGAAGAATTACGTATTAAAAATAATCAACTAAAACATCTGTCATACCGCTTAGCACATGATATGAAAATGCCACTCTTGGGTATTAGTTCTATTGTTGGCTTTATAAAAGAAGATTATTCAGAATTTTTCAAGGAGACAGAAATACCCAATTATTTAGGTATCATAAATAACAGGGTAGAATATATGGAATCATTAATTAATGGAATCATTAATTATAATGCTATTACCAATGCAGATATAAATTTAGAGGATTTTGAAATCTCAAAAGAGATACAGACCATACATGGACAACTGTGCGAAAGTAGCTCGACAGACTTACAGCTAATTAATTGCTCACATAGCATCAAGCATTCTTTAAATAGTTTTCGTCAAATATTTAGAGACTTAATATCTAATAGTATAAAATTTTCCAATAAATCTAATACTGAAATCATAATCTCATTTCGAGAAGATGAAGACTTCTATTACTTCACCTATGAAGATAATGGTCCCGGAATACCTGAACGTTATTGGGAGAAAGTATTTGCCCTTTTCGAAAAACTTGGAACCGAAGGTGCTAGCGATACTGGTATAGGTTTAACCACTATTAAAGCATTAATAGATAAACTTGGCGGTGAAATTAAAATTGGGAATAGAAAAGAAAATAAAGACGGGGTAAATTTCAATTTCACACTTTCTAAAAACCTTGTTTAATTAGGATTGCGCTTATGAGGCTAATACTATTGATCATTTTAGCTGTTTTTGATTTATCACTTAAACCTTCATATATGAAATTTGAAGGTTTGAATCATCAGATAAATAATACGAAACAGGATGCATTTTCAGTATTAAATAAGAAATGTAATTATTGTCATTTAGATAAGAAGAATCGTTCTGTTTTTACTTTAGAAAATATGAATATTTTTGCTGAAGTAATAGAACACCAAGTATTTGTAAAGAAGAAAATGCCAAAAGGCAGAAAAAACAAACTGACACTAACTGAAGAGAAAATGCTAAGAACATGGATTGAATCTCTTGATAAAACATAAAAAAGCCTTCTATTTAATAGAAGGCTTTTTTATTATAACATAGAAGATAAATTACTTAGCTACATTGACAGCTCTTGTCTCACGTATAACTGTAACCTTCACTTGACCAGGATAAGTCATATCTGTTTGAATTTTCTGAGAAATTTCAAAAGATAACTGTGCTGCTCTATCATCATTTACTTTTTCGCTTTCTACAATAACACGAAGCTCTCTACCTGCTTGAATTGCATAAGCCTTCTGTACACCACTAAATCCAAAAGCAACCTCTTCAAGGTCTTTTAAACGCTGAATATAAGAATCTAATACCTGTCTTCTTGCACCAGGTCTAGCACCACTAATAGCATCACATACCTGAACGATAGGAGCAATTAATGTTTTCATTTCAATTTCATCGTGGTGAGCACCAATGGCATTACAAACTTCCTCTTTTTCACCAAACTTTTCAGCCCATTGCATTCCTAAGATTGCGTGTGGGGTTTCTACTTCATTTTCAGTATTTGGTACTTTTCCTATATCATGTAAAAGACCTGCACGTTTTGCTATCTTAGGATTGAGTCCTAACTCAGCAGCCATAACGCCACAAAGTTTTGCTACTTCTCTTGAGTGTTGCAAAAGATTTTGTCCGTAAGAAGAACGGTATTTCATTCTACCAACTGCACGTATTAGTTCTGGGTGTAACCCATGAATACCTAAGTCTATAACAGTACGCTTACCAATCTCTACAATTTCTGCTTCAATCTGCTTTTCTGTTTTCTTAACTATTTCTTCAATTCTTGCTGGGTGAATTCTACCGTCTGTCACTAATTTATGAAGTGAAAGTCTTGCAACCTCTCTTCTAACCGAATCAAAACAAGAAAGAATAATTGCTTCTGGTGTATCATCAACAATAATTTCAACACCTGTAGCCGCTTCTAATGCTCTAATATTTCTACCCTCTCTACCAATGATACGTCCTTTTACATCGTCAGATTCAATATTAAAAACAGATACACAGTTTTCAACAGCTTCTTCCGTACCAATTCTCTGAATAGTATTAATGATTATTTTACGTGCCTCTTGTTGTGCGGTAAGTTTAGATTCTTCTACAGTTGACTGAATATATGCCATGGCATCAGACTTTGCAGTTTCCTTTAAGCTCTCTACCAATTGGTTTTTAGCATCGTCTGCTGATAATCCAGAAATTACTTCTAATTGCTGAATTTGGCTTTTATGCATTTTGTCCAACTCCTCATGACGTTTTTCAAAAAGTTCTTTTTTCTGTTCTACATCTTTCAGCTTATTATCTAATTGAGAGTTCATGTTCTTGTTTTTCGCAAGCTCACTACTAACTTGAGACTCTTTATCTCTCGTTCTCTTCTCTGCTTCGTTTATCTTTCTGTCTTTACTATTGATGACCTTTTCATGCTCAGCTTTTAGTTCTAAAAACTTCTCTTTCGCTTGTAAAATCTTTTCCTTTTTAATACTCTCTCCTTCTGCATTTGCATCTTTTAATATACGTTCAGCGTCTTTCTTTGCATTTATTATGGTCTTAGAGGCTTTCCCTTTTTCCAAAAATTTTGCTATTGCAAAACCGATTGCCAGCCCAACTATTGCGGCAATAATTATCATTGTACTATCCATAGTGTAATTTATTAATAAAAAAAAAGCCCACATTGGAGAAGTTTTGATCAAACTCCGGTAAACAGGTTTAGGGCTAACAGACTGATCAAGGATCCCTATACGAGTAGGGCCTGCTTTTACAATCTAAACTCACCCTTTTTAAAAAAAATAAATGTTGAGTTTGTCAAAAGGTATTACCAATGTGGGCAGTAACTTAATGTTTTTATAAGAACGTTTTTATTTCATAGCTAATTTAGAGCTCACCAAATCTTCAAGCGCTTTTAAACGCTCTTCGGCTTCTTTGGTTCCTTCCGTTTGCTCTATGCCATTTTGCTCAATTTTAGAGGCAAACTGCAAGGCACACATGGCCAATACATCTTGTTTGTCCCTAACAGCATAATTTTGCTCAAATTTCTTAGCCAACTGTTCTATATTCTTGGCCGCTTTACGCAAGCCTTCTTCCTGAGCAGGATCAATAGTCAATGGGTAGACCCTATCAGCAATAGAAAGTTTTATTTTGAGCTTATCTGACATATTATTATAAACATTACTCCGATAATTGAGCTATACAATGGTCCAACTCTCGTATTAATGTATTTATTTTAAGCTTAGCTTCTGTTTTATTGGTATTACTGCCAAGCATTGAATTTGCAAGTTTGAGAGAATTATATTTTTCTTCCCATTCTGAAACCGTCTTACTAGCGTTTTCTTGTGAAGATTTTATATTCCTTAATTCTTTTTCCAATTCAACATTAGCATTGTTCAAAACCTCAAGTTTATGCAACAATTTGCTAATTTTATTTTCTAAAGAATCAACGATTTTAATTAACTCGCTCATACATTACAGTCAATGCGATTTACACAAAGTTAACATACATTATATGACTTAGCAATAGTTTTGTGAAATATTCGCAAATCAATAGTTCTTATATAATAATACACTAGGTTAAACGCTTTATAATAACTTTAGCGTAACCAACTTCTTGGAATTGTTATTGATTAATTATTTTCGCAGTATTGCTATCTACCTATGAGAAAAATATCCCTAAGCCTGTTATTGTTATTTTGCTTTACACTTTTTGCACAAGAAGATTATCCTAAAGACGCATTTGCACCTCCAATGGATATACCCATTATTTTAGCGGGTACTTTTGGTGAGTTACGTTCAAATCATTTTCATTCTGGCGTTGATATTAAAACGCAACAACGAGAAGGTGTACCAGTTAATTCTATTGGTGATGGTACAATTACAAGAATAAAAGTTTCGTTATGGGGTTATGGCAAGGTTCTGTATATAGCGCATCCAAACGGGTATACTTCTGTATATGGGCATCTACAAAAATTCTCACCTTCTATTGAAGCCTACATTAAAAAGCTACAGTACAATAAAAAGTCTTTTGAGGTGGAGGTATTTCCAGACTATGGTGAACTAAAAGTTTCCAAAGGCGAGCTTATTGCTTATAGTGGAAATACAGGAGGCTCTGCTGGTCCACATTTACATTTTGAAATTAGAAGTAGTATTTCAGAAAAGCCGACCAATCCTTTATTATATGGTATGGATGTCGCCGACGCTACAAATCCTATTCTAGAAAAATTATTCGTGTATCCGTTGACAGACAAATCTCATGTTAACAACAATTACGAAAGAACACAGGTGAATTTCAGCAAACAAAATGATGGTACTTACTTAGCTGACAAGGTTACCGCACTTGGCGAAATTGGCATAGGTTTTATAGGATTTGACAGACTAGATATGGCTGCGAACAAAAACGGAGTGTATAGTGTTGAGCTTAGTGTAAATGGTAAAACATACTCATTATACGACTTTGAATCTTTCTCTTTTGGTGAAACTAGATATATAAATACACTTGTAGATTATGAATATTACGGAAGAAATAGACAGCGTATTCAAAAGAGCTTTAAATCTGCCGGAAACAATCTAAGCATCTATAAAGAACTATATAATAATGGAAAAATTGATATAAACGAAGGTCTTAGTTATACTGCCAAATTATTGATTAAAGATTATGCCGGTAATAAAGTTGAATTGAATATTCCGGTTGATGGTGTAAAAAACTTACTGGGTAACAAGAAAGAAAAGAAAACAACAGACAATTATGTTATCGCTAAAAAACCGAATAATTTTGATTTGGGCGGTGCTAAGGTCTACTTCCCAACCAATACCTTTTATGAGGATTTTTATATTGAATTAAAAAAAGGCAAAGACACTGTAACCATACATAATAACACAGTACCTGCTCATAGAAATTTCACTATTACTTTCGATGTCTCTAAATATTCAAAAGAAGTACAAAAACAATTATTTATTGCTCGGTTAGATTCTAAACTTAGACCTAACCATGCAAATACATATAAACGAGGTAATGAATTTACCACCCGGACACGAAACTTAGGGACATATACTCTTGCACGAGACACTGTTGCTCCTACAATTAGAACAAAAAATTTCAAGGAAAAACAATGGCTTAACAATTATAAATACCTGAGTGTGCAAATAGCAGATGATTTAAGTGGTGTAGACACCTACTCTGCAACTTTAAATGGCGAATGGATCTTAATGGAATATGAGCCAAAACGTAATACTTTAACTTATAATTTTGATGACAAGATAGCTGACCAAACGCAATGTGTTCTTAAAGTTACCGTTACAGATAATGTAGGAAATACAAATACCCTAACCACCTCTTTTTATAGAAAATAATATAGTTGAAACTACATAATGTACTAAGCCTTATAATATTGCTGTGCGGCACCTTTGGTCTTGCTCAAAATGCTACTATTTCGGGTATAGTATTAGGTAGTGAAAATGAGCCTTTATCAAATGTAAATATCACTGCAAATGGTTTAGGCACAACAACGGATCCTGACGGCTTTTACCTTTTAGAAATAACTTCTGACAAAGAAACCACTATAATTTTCTCCCATATCGCATACAAAGATGTGATTTTAGAAAAATTAATATTAACAACTAACGAAACTTTTGAGTTCAACCCTATATTAAAAAGTGAGGTTACGCAAATAGATGGGGTTACTGTTTCTGCTACTGGTGAAAAAACTGTAAATGGTATTTTAACCATATCTCCAGAAAGTATACGGAAAATTCCGGGAGCTAATTCTGGCGTAGAAACGATACTAAAGCTTCTACCAGGTGTATCATCAAATAACGAATTAAGTACACAATACGCTGTACGTGGTGGCAACTATGATGAAAACTTAGTGTATGTAAATGAAATTGAAGTCTACAGACCTTTCTTAATACGTTCTGCTCAACAGGAAGGATTAAGTTTTGTAAACAGTGATTTGGTTCAAGATGTTAAGTTTTCCGCTGGTGGATTTCAGGCTAAATATGGCGATAAATTGGCATCTGTTCTAGATATTAAATACAAGACTCCTACGCTATTTTCATTACGCGCAGATTTAAGTTTTTTAGGTGCAAGTGCAAGTTTAGAAACAGTATCCAAAAACAAAAAATTAAGTTCTGTTTCTGGAATTCGATATAGAAATAATTCTTTGTTGGTAAATAGCCAACAAACTAAAAGTAATTTTAACCCTGCATTCACAGATGTTCAAAGCTATTTAACGTATCATATATCTCCAAAGTTTCAACTTAACTTTCTAGGGAACATAGCAGTTAATGATTACAATAACGAGCCATTAAATAGGCAAACAAATTTTGGTACAATAGATAATCTGCAAGCGTTGGTTGTGTATTATGAAGGTCAAGAAACAAACAAATACACAACTGCACTAGGTGCTTTAAAAGGCAGCTATTTTTTAAACGAAAACACCACATTAAAACTTATTTCATCCATCTACCACACCACCGAGGAAGAATATTCTGATGTAGTCGCGGCATACGAACTTGGCGAAGTAGACAGTAATCTAGGTAGTGATACGGCTGGCGAGGTATTAACATCTCGTGGCATTGGCTCACAATTTAACCGTACAAGAAATGATTTAGACGCCCTTATTTTTAATCTAGAACATAAAGGAACCCATGTCATGAACAGTTCTGTTTTAGAATGGGGAGCAAAATATACGCATGAAGATATAAGGGATCAGTTACGGGAATCTGAATTTATAGACTCTGCCGGATTCTCTATTCGACCACCAAGGCCTGAGTTTGTGAACAACCAACCTTCAGAACCATTTACGGCCCCATTAATAGCTTATAACGGGTTAAATGCTTTGAATTTTGTGAAAACGAATAGATTTTCTGGCTACACTCAAATAGGAACACACAAAACATGGAACAATGCAGATGTATATTATAATGTAGGTGTACGTGCTCATCATTGGACGGTTAGCGGTACTGACATAGAAAAGGTATCACAAACGGTATTTAGTCCACGAGCCCAATTTGCAATAAAACCAGAATGGGAGAAAGATATGTTATTTAGAGTATCTACAGGATTGTATCACCAACCTCCATTCTATAGAGAATTAAGAGATAGTACAGGTACAATTCAACCAAATGTAAAAGCTCAAAAATCATTTCACCTTGTTGCCGGTAATGAATATAGTTTCTTATTATGGGAACGCCCGTTCACATTAATTAGTGAAGCGTATTACAAAAAACTGGATAATGTAAATCCGTATACTCTAGAAGATGTTAGAATACGTTATGCTGCAAATAATACTACAGAAGCTTATGTATATGGTGCGGAAGTTAGAATGAACGGTGCTTTTGTACCCGGTACAGAATCTTGGGTAAGTCTTGGCTATTTAAAAACAGAAGAGAACAGAGATAATAAAGGGTATATATCTAGACCAACAGATCAAAGAATAAAATTTGCAATACTTTTTCAAGATTATATACCCACAATACCAGATTTGAAAATGTATTTGAATTTAGTTTATCAAACAGGTGTTCCTGGTGGATCTCCCAGTTATGCTGACCCATACATTTTTCAGAATAGATTAAGAGATTATAAACGTGCTGATTTAGGAATTTCCTATATTTTTGCAAATAAGGACAAACAATATCCAAAAACACATTGGCTTCACAATTTTAAAGAGTTGAGTTTAGGTTTTGAAATATTCAATTTATTCAATAATCAAAATTCAATTACCAATACTTGGGTAAGGGATGCGGACAGTAAAAATGAATATGCTGTGCCAAATTACCTTACATCAAGAGTATTAAATTTAAGATTAGGAATTCGCTTATAAACAACACAGATGAAAAGAATACTTTTCTTAATTACACTAATTTCTTCCTTTGCCGTCGTAGCTCAAAAAAATATTTACGAAAGCCCAAGCTTTGATGCATTAAGTGCAGACCACAACGTACTAGCTATAATACCTTTTTTAACCAATTTAGACCTCAATGAAAAAATATCTAAATCTGAACAAAAAAGACTAGAAGAAAATGAAGGTTACGCCGTACAAAATGCTTTAGAAACTTATTTTTCCAAACGCAGTAAAAAGAAAAATTTACCTGTTACTTTTCAAAACATTGAAAATACCGCTGCCATTTTAGCTAAAGAAAACATCAGCTATGAAAATATTGATGTTTATACTACTAAAGAGTTAAGTGAAATACTGGGTGTAGATGGCATTATAAGTGGCACTTTAGATTTAAATATTTTATTATCAAATGGTATACCTACAGAATTTAGTTTTACAGATTATTTCTCTGGTGGCGCCAATTATGGTAGAATAGGAATTAAAATAAGTGATGGCGATTCTGGTAAACTTCTTTGGAAATACGAGAAAGAAATAAATAAGAAGACTGGTAAAAACACTACAGACCTTATTGACCGAATGATGAAATTAGCCATTAGAAAATTCCCATACGAAAGAGAAAGAAAACGCGATCGTAATAAAGATTAATTACGCTTCTATAATATCTTTAATAACCCCAATAGTATAATCAATATCTTCTTTTGTATTATATGTTGAGAATGAAAAACGAACAGATGGCTTTTTCATATCTTCAGCAGATAGTATTTGCGTAAGTACGTGTGAACCGGCATCGCTACCAGACTGGCATGCACTACCCTTAGAACAGGCAATTCCTTTCATATCAAGATTAAACAAAAGTAGCATAGCTTTATCTTCTGTAATTGGCAAACATACATTTACTAGAGTGTAAGTACTTTTATCCATATCACCAGAATGCCCATTAAATTTAGCATTGGGGATAGTTGACTTTACTTGCGCTATAAAATAAGACTTAAGCTCTTCAACATATTTTTTTTCAGCTTCTAAGTTCTCATACGCATGTATAAAAGCTTCTTCTAAACCAACAATGTTATGGAATGATTCTGTACCAGCTCTTAACCCTCGTTCTTGCGAACCACCAGAAATCATACAGCTTAATCCAGAGTTTTTACGAATAAAAGCAAAACCAATGCCTTTAGGACCGTGAAATTTATGAGCGGCAGCAGCTAAAAAGTCAATAGGAAATGCTTTTACATCCCAATTATAATGACCTAATGATTGAACGGTATCTGAATGAACCAGTGCTCCGTATTTTTTTGACAAAAAAGTAATTTCTTCTAAATCAATTTTATTTCCTATTTCATTATTGACATGCATTAAGCTTACCAATTTTTTAGAATCATCTTTTTGTAAAAGTGTTTCTAAATGTGCCAAATCTGGATTACCATATACATCCAAATCAACATATAATAATTGAATTGCAGCTTTTTGCTCTAATTCTTCCACAGTATGCAAAACTGCATGATGCTCAATTCTAGAAGTAATTATAGTCTTTACACCCAAATCACGAACGGCACATCTAATAATCATATTATCTGCCTCTGTACCACCAGAAGTAAAAATAATTTCTGACGGTTGCGCATTAATATATTTAGCGATTGTTTTACGCGCACTTTCAATAGCAGTTTTAGCCGTTCTTCCAAAACTATGTGTAGAAGAAGGGTTTCCGTAAGTACCTAAGGCATCTTGCATTTTAGCAATTACATTAGGGTGAACTTGTGTAGTGGCGGCATTATCTAAATATACATGTTTCATATAAGCATACTCTAAAAATAAATAAAGCACAAAAATAGTTAATTAACCCATAAATGACTGTGATGCTACAGACAGATTTCCAAATTTTAAATTAAATTTGAATTATGAAAAAATACCTTTTAATTGGTTGTTCAATTTTGTTCTTTGCATGTAATGATGGTGACTTACAAATAGAAACCGTAGATTTTGATAGTATAGAAACCGTTCAAAGTTGTGATACAGTATCTGTCTCAACCGAAAATGTATTGTTTAAAATAAATGGTGATGAAGCTTTAATAGTAACATTGCCTAGTGGGCTTTTAAAAAATGAAGTTAGTACTACAGAATTAACTAGTGCTGTTCCTGGCAGCTCTCAAATAAGCTACCGTATATTTTCAGAGACAGTAACCAGTACTTATTTCTGTGATTCGCCACCACCACTTACACCAACAGTTTTAGAAGAAATTGAAGCAGAAGGCGGAAGTATTATTATCACCACTACTACTGAAGATAGTATAACATTCACCCATACTATTCAACTAAGTGGAATTACATTTTTAAACGAAAACGGAAGTAGAATTACCGATTTGCAAGTGAGTGAATTTGGTACCGTTACTACTACAGCCGGTTAATTTAAAAATTTTGAAAAACGTAAACCTCTGTTGCCCCTAGCCCATATTTTTGGTAGTCCGCATCATAGTACTTAACGTTATCATACTTTCTAAAGAGATAACCCAACTCTTCTTTCAGCACCCCCTCACCTACGCCATGTATAAAAACAATTTTCTGAATTCTCTTACTAATAGCAAAATCTAGTTGTCTTTTTGCAGTATCTAACTGTAAATTCAACATATCAAATTTGCTAATCGCTTTTGGATTCTTCACTAATTGATTAATGTGTAAATCAACCTCCATTTTTGGAGCAGTACGCTCCTTTGTTCTTAAAACAGTAGTTTTTCTTCTTTTAGGAATTTCTTTTTCTTTCTTGATTTTGGCAATTTCATAGTTGGAAACACGAATATCGTCAGAAATTAAAACCAACTCCTTAAAATCAAAAGTTAACGGAAAACCATCATCACTTAAAATGATGACACTGCGATCATTTATAGACTCAACTACGCCTTTTATGACATCGTCAATTGTTTCTACGGTATCGCCAATCTTAAAATGAGACATGTTTTTGTTTTGAATACACAAAAATAATGGTAATTTTCGGACTATTAATTTATTTAAAGATGCGCCTTAAGGCATTAATTATTTTTTTGGGATTAGAAAGTTTTATGCTTCCCTGTTTTACAAAACAGATATTAGGCGTTGATTGCCCCGGCTGTGGGTTACAACGTTCATTGCTATTTTTAATAAAAGGCGAGTTTGTTTCTGCTTTTTTAATGTACCCAGCTATTTACCCTATGTTACTACTTTTTGGTTTTTTAGGGCTCAATAAAATTTATTCCTTTAAACATTCAAATACAATTACGATTACTCTTATGGTAAGTACCGTAGGTTTTATATTGACCAATTACATTTTAAAATTCATTTAACTAAACCTTTAAATTATGGAACAACAAAAATTACCTAATGTAACTATCGCTCTTATCCTAAGTATCGTATCTTTTTTATGCTGCTGTGTAAGTGCTGGTATTGGAGGTGTTATTTTGTCTGGTATTGCATTAATTTTAGTAAACAAAGACACTAAAACTTATCAGGAAAATCCTCAAGAATATTCCAATTTTAGTACTCTTAAGACAACTAAAATTGTTGCTATAATTGGACTAGTCTTGGGAGTACTTTCTCTAGTATGGACGGTATACTCAATAGTTTCTATGGGTGGTTGGGATGCATATATAGAACAAACCTCTGAAATTTATGAACAACTTGGAATACCAATGGAATAAATGAACAATTCAGAATATCAACAAATACCAGGTTCTAGTAACGCTTTAACTTTTGGAATTTTATCCATTGTTTTATCCATTTTCTGTTGTGGTCCTTTTGGCGCCATATTCAGTATCATTGGTTTAAATAATGCGAAGAAGGCACAAAGCTTTTATGAAAATAACCCTGGTAATTATAGAGGATATGAAAATATAAATACTGGCAGGATTTTATCTTACATTGGTCTTGCAATAGCTATTATCCTTTTAATTCTTTCTATAGTCTATTTCGGTTTAATTATAGCAATATTTGCATCAGCCGATTTTCAATAGAAGAAAAATTATAAACAAAAAAAATCCCCGATTTACATCGGGGATTTTTTATTTCTATTGTTTAAACTCTTTCAGTGTTTTTATAATGATTGAAACACAATCTAGTAGCTCTTCTTTAGTCATTACCAAAGGAGGTGCAAAACGAATTATATTACCGTGTGTTGGTTTCGCCAACAATCCATTCTCCTTTAATGCCATACATATATCCCAAGCAGTAGAGCTCTCTTCACTGTCATTAATAAGAATTGCATTCAATAGACCTTTACCACGAACACTGTTTACTAAATCTGTAGTTGGTATGAATTTATTCAACTCTGATCTAAAAAGTTCACCTAATACAAATGCATTTTCTGCAAGCTTTTCATCTTTTACCACTTCTAGAGCAGCCATACCAACAGCAGCAGCAATTGGGTTACCACCAAAGGTACTACCATGGTTTCCTGGTCGTATAACATTCATAATAGCATCATTTGCCAAAACAGCAGAAACCGGATAAGCACCACCGGACAAAGCTTTTCCTAAAATTAAAATATCTGGCTTAATTTCTGGAGTTCCACTACAGTGTTTATCTGAACAAGAGCAATTACCACAAGTAGCTAATAAACGACCTGTTCTAGCAATACCTGTTTGTACTTCGTCTGCAATAAACAAAACATTATACTTTTCACATAATGCTTTTGCGCCACTTAAATAACCTTCAGAAGGTACGTAAACCCCAGCCTCACCTTGTATAGGCTCAACTAAGAAACCTGCAACATTTGAGTTTGATTTTAAAACTTCTTCTAAAGCCGTTAAATTATCATACGCTATTTTAATGAATCCGTCAGTATATGGTCCAAAATTCTTACGGGCAACAGGATCGTTAGAAAAAGAAATTATAGTTGTAGTACGACCGTGAAAATTATTTTCACAAACAACTATTTCCGCATTATTCTCAGCTATCCCTTTCTTTTCATAAGCCCATTTTCTACAAATCTTCAGTGCAGTTTCTACAGCCTCTGCACCAGTATTCATTGGTAAAAGCTTATCGAAATGAAAAGTTTCAGTAGCATATTTCTCATACTTGCCTAGCATATCATTATAAAATGCTCTAGACGTCAATGACAAAGTTTTTGCTTGTTCTGTCATTGCATCAACAATTTTTGGATGGCAATGACCTTGGTTTACTGCAGAATATGCAGAAAGAAAATCATAATATTTTTTTCCTTCAACGTCCCAAACAAATACACCTTCACCTTTACTTAATACTACAGGTAGTGGGTGATAATTGTGGGCTCCGTGTTTTTCTTCTAATGCGATAGCATCCTTAGAAGAGATGTTTTCTAAAATTGACATGGTAAAAATTACTTTAAATAAAACTTTAGCAATTCCTTCTATACCTTTTTCCTTTCGAAGAGTCGAAAATTCAGCGTGGGAGAGAAATCATCCTTGTAGAGTTACAAATTTAACAAATATTTTTTTTGAATCACCATAAAAACAAAAAATCCCTATGAAGTACTGTAAAATGTGACTTTTAACAAAAAATTGTGTCCTACTTAATACAACCAATTTATTATATAAAAAGAACACTATGAATTATTTAGAGAACATGATGTCTAGCCTTTCAAATTCAGTTGGCGATTTTTTACCGAGTACGATCGGTGCAATATTGATACTGATAATTGGATGGTTTATTGCAGGGTTTGTAAAAAGACTAATTACCAAATTAATTAAAAGAACCAATATTGACAGTAAACTTGGGTCAGGCAAAATTGAACTCTCCTCATTTATCGGTAAACTAGTTTACTTTTTTATAATGATTTTTGTTTTTATGCTAGCCTTAGAAAAACTAGGTATGACCAGTGTTCTAGATCCTGTAAAAAATCTACTTAATGGATTTACAGGCTACATACCTAATATTGTAGGTGCTGGTTTAGTAGGTTACATAGGTTATATGCTAGCTACTATAGTTTCTGAGCTAGTCGGGCTTTCTGGGGAAACAATACAGAGTTTTGTGCCTAAATTAAAACTACCAGAAAATTTAGATTTAGTCAACATTCTTAAAAAGGTAGTTTTTATTTTCATATTTATACCCTTGTTAATTACTGCTTTGAATATATTGAATATGGATGCTATTTCTGTACCGGCAACTCATATGCTAGAACAATTTTTCAATGCCATCCCTAAAATTGTAGTAGCTGTTCTTATACTTTTAATCTTTGTAATTGGAGGTAAATTTGTTTCTGGGTTAGTTACTGATTTATTAGAAAGCTTAAATTTAGATGGTATTGTTAACAGGATGAATTTAGGTAGCGTTTCTTCTAATACCAACCTACCTAAATTAATAGGAAATATTGTCTACTTCTTCATAGTACTTTTTGGTATTACTACAGCTTTAGAAAAATTAGAATTCCAAAAATTAACAGAAGTGCTTGATACGTTAGTGGGTGTTTCTGGTAATATTCTTTTTGGATTAGTCATCTTAATTATAGGAAATTGGATTGCATCTATTGCTCATAGAACAATGGCTAAAGATGAAAATAATCTTTTTGTTGCATCAATCGTAAGAATGTGCATTTTAGCAATATTCTTGGCTATGGGACTTAAAACAATGGGAATTGGAGATGATATTATAAACATGGCGTTTGGTATTACCTTGGGTACGATCGCCGTTACAATAGCCCTTTCTTTTGGTCTTGGCGGTAGAGAAGCTGCAGGAAAACAGATGGAAAGAATTTTGAATAAATTCAACAAAAATAAATAGTAAAAAAACACAATTACCTTTATCCTAAAAGTCAAGAAACCTTAATATAAGGTGTCTTGACTTTTTTAATTTCTATTGTAAATAACAATCTATAGCCAAATAAACTAAGGCATATTTAACTAAAATTAATAGACCCTAGTGTATGTAATTGTTATAATAAATGCAAACGGATGCTTACTTTTGCGCTATGCGAAAAAAGACAAAGCGACTAGTTTTTGAAAACGTTACCGTTACAGATGCAGCAGCAAAAGGTAAAACTATTGGTAAAGCACCTGACGGAAGAGTTATCTTTTTAACTAACACCGTACCAGGCGATGTGGTTGATGTACAAACGACCAAAAAACGTAAAGCATATTTTGAGGGAATCGCAACAACTTTCCACTCCCTTTCAGACAAGCGTGTAGAACCTGTGTGCCAACATTTCAATGTATGTGGCGGTTGCAAATGGCAAGATATGGGCTATGAGCACCAATTGTTTTACAAACAAAAAGAAGTAGAGAATAATTTAAAAAGGATAGGTCATTTAGATTTACCGGAATTAACCCCTATTCTCGGTTCAGAAAAGCAATATTTCTATAGAAATAAGATGGAATTTTCTTTTTCAGATAGTCGCTGGTTAACTTTAGATGAAATAAAGTCTGACAATCAAATAGAAGATAAAAATGCATTAGGATTTCATATTCCTGGAATGTGGGATAAAATTTTGGACATAGAAAAATGTCATTTACAAAAAGACCCATCAAATGCTATTCGACTAGAAACAAAAAAATTTGCTACTGCAAACGGGTTGACTTTTTTTAATCCAAGAAATCAGCACGGCATGTTGCGTACCTTAATGATACGCACCACATCAACCGGTGAAATTATGGTATTGGTTCAGTTTTTTGAAAATGATAAAGAAAAGAGAGAATTACTTTTAAATCATCTTTCAACAACATTTCCTGAAATTACATCCTTATTATATGTGATTAACCCAAAACAGAATGATACTATTTATGATCAAGAAATCATTTGTTTTGCTGGTAGGGACCATATCTTTGAAGAAATGGAGGGGTTGAAGTTTAAAATTAATGCAAAATCCTTTTACCAAACTAATTCTGAACAAGCTTACGAATTATACAAAATAACTAGAAATTTTGCCGATTTAAAAGGTGATGAATTGGTATATGACCTTTACACAGGTACCGGTACTATTGCACAATTTGTTTCCAAAAAGGCTAAAAAAGTGGTCGGTATAGAATCTGTTCCTGAAGCTATTTTAGATGCAAAAGCAAATGCAGTCCGTAATAATATCGAGAATGTAGATTTCTTTGTTGGTGATATGAAAAATGTATTCAACGAACAATTTATTACTCAAAATGGTGTACCAGATGTAATTATTACTGACCCTCCACGAGATGGTATGCATAAAGACGTTGTTCAGCAAATACTAAACATCGCTCCTAAAAAAGTAGTTTATGTTAGTTGTAATAGCGCTACGCAGGCTAGAGATTTAGAATTAATGAAAGAGATGTATACAATTAATAAAGTTCAGCCAGTAGACATGTTTCCACAGACTCATCACGTAGAAAATGTTGTACTTTTAGAAAAGAAAGTTTAAAATGAGAAGATTTCAAATCGGATTATTAATTTTCCTAGGTATTATCTTCGCATCATCATGTGAGAAAGATGATATCTGTGTTGAGGGAGATACTCCTCTTTTGGTTATAGAATTTTACGATGTTACAGATACTTCTGCTTTAAAAGAAGTTACCACTTTAAGAGCTGTAGGTGTTGGACAAAATGTTACTATCAATACTGTAACAGATAGAAGTACGGTAAGTACAATATCCATTCCTTTAAAAACAGATGAAGATGCTACAAGTTTCATATTGATTAGCAGTTCTGCTGAAAATGAGGATGGCATAGAAACTGGAAACGTTGATACCATTACTTTTTCCTATAACCGTTTAGAAGATTTTCTATCTCGCGGATGTGGTTTTGTTATAAATTATGATGAATTACAAGGAAGCCTTACTGCCGATAATAATAACTGGATTCAAGATATTGAAATAACACAATCCCTAGTCACAAACTCAGATTCTACACATGTCAAGATTTTTCATTAATCTTTTATTTCTACTATGTTCTTGTTTAGCACTTAGTCAAAGCAAGCCCATAGATTTAAATCCAAAAGATACGGTAGAGTATAAACAATCTTATGGTCTAGGGTTAGGTATAGATTTAAGTAGAATCATTACTGGTGCTTTAGATGATAATTATAAAGGTTTTGAAATAGTTGCGGATTACAGATTAAATCAGAATTTATATCTAGCCGCTGAACTTGGAAATGAAGAAAAAACCAGACAAGAAGATCTTTACAATTTTACTACTTCTGGTAATTATCTAAAACTAGGTGTAAACAAAAATACATATGCTAACTGGTACGGTGAGCATAATTTAATTTACATGGGCGGTAGACTAGCATTTAGCACCTTTGAAAACACATTAAATAATTATCAATACTTTGATACGAATAGATATTGGAATCCAGATGGTTTTGCAAACGGCTCTGATGTGCCCGAAAAATTTTCAGGACTTTCTGCCACTTGGATTGAGGCTGTTTTTGGTACTAAAATAGAAGTAATATCAAATGTATATATGGGTGCCAGTATACGCCTAGGTCTTATATTAAGCCAAAAAGAAGACGAACGCTTCCCTAATCTCTATGTACCAGGGTTTAATAAAGTAACTTGGGACAGTAATTTTGGAGTTGGATACAATTACAGCATATCTTATTTCTTACCTCTTTACAAAAAGAAAAATAAGGTTAAGAAAAAAATTGAAGAATCGGCACCTCCACAAGACCCACCAAGACCAAAAGAGCGTTTATAATATTTTAAACCCTTTTATAAAAATCCATTTCATTACAATCTTCTCTACGCTGTCAATTTTAGTAATGGCAAATTTTGGAGCTAAAAAAGAAGCCGCAATAGCTGAAATTACAGCTAGGTAGAAAGAGTCTATTGTTAGTAATACTTGTAAGCCAAAGCGAAACAAAACAAAGAGACTGGCAAAACCTAAAAAATTATATATTAAAACTTTATGCTTAGGTTTCATTCTTCGTTTCCTTTTTGATATTTTGCCTTCTTGCTACCCTCATACATCTCATATTTCACGAAACGAGATTCTAAATGACTATTAAACACCTTTATCTTACGAGAAGGTCTTAGCCCTACAAACTTTAAAGCAGGCAAATTACTGGTTATAAACCAAGCATTGGTGCCAGGATATCCTTGTTTTAAAGTATCTCCTATAGCGCTATAGAAGTTTTCCATATCTATATCTAATCGTTCACCATATGGTGGATTAAAACACATATGTAGTGTTCCTTCTGTTGGTTTGTATGTTTTGAAAAAGTCTTTTCGTTCAACAGTTATATAATCCGTAAGGTTAGCATTGTCAATATTATCTTGGGCTTTTCTTACTGCAGAAGGCGCTTTATCATAACCAATAATTTTATGATGAAACTCTCTGGTCTTCTTTAAGCTAGAGTCTATAATCTTTTCAAATAGTTCAGCATCAAAATCAGTCCATTTTTCGAATGCAAAACCTTTCCTATTAATATTTGCAGGTATATTACAAGCAATCATAGCAGCTTCTGTCAACATAGTTCCACTACCGCACATTGGATCTAAAAAATCGCTTTGTCCATCCCAACCACTTAATAAAAGTAATCCAGAAGCTAAGACTTCATTTATAGGCGCAATATTTGTTGCTGTACGATATCCCCTTTTGTGTAATGAAGTACCAGAGCTATCTAAAGAAACATTACAATCATTATTGTGGATATGAATATTTATACGCAAATCTGGATCCTTTACATCAACATCCGGTCTAGTACCATCAGTATCTCTAAATTTATCTACTATTGCATCTTTAGTTTTTTGAGAGACATATAATGAATGCGTAAACTGTTCTGAATTTACCGTGGCATCAATAGCAAATGTTTCACTGACAGAAAGATATTCTGTCCATTCCATTGCATATATCTTTTTATATAAGTCATTTTCATCCCTAACACGAAATGAATGAATAGGTTTAATAATTTTTATAGCTGTTCTCAAACAAAGATTTGCTTTGTACATAAACCCCGTATCACCTTCAAAAGATACATTTCTAGTTCCCTCTACAACATTGCTGGCACCAAGATTTCTAAGTTCCTTAGACAAAAGCTCTTCAAAACCAAATAAGGTCTTAGCGACCATTTTAAAATTATTACCCATATTCATCTTTTCTCGTACCGCAAAAATACGCTAATTTTGACGCTAGTTTAATTAATGACCTATTTCCTTTTCTAAAAGCTTAATTAGCATCTGCATGATTTATATTTTACCAATTCTAGGAGTGTTAATTAGTTTTCTTTTTGTCTTTATAGCTAAGCCACAAAAAAATGAATCCTTTAAACTTTTACTAGCATTTAGTGGTGCTTTTCTTTTAGCACTTACAATATTTGAAATGCTACCTGAAGTTTATTCAACTATTGATTCAAAGTCAATTGGAGTTTTCATAATGTTAGGAATACTATTTCAAATATTTTTAGAATTCTTCTCTAAAGGGGCAGAACACGGTCATGTACACATATCAAAAGAGAGTCAAAATTTTCCATGGTTACTTTTTATCAGTCTTTGTATACATTCACTTCTTGAAGGTCTTCCAATAGGCACTAATGATACTATTATTTATGGAATTCTAATTCACAAAATTCCAATAGCGATTATATTAAGTATTTTCCTTTTAGGTTCTAATTTAAAGCCAGTGCAAGCCGGACTCTTTATGGTATTGTTTGCCATAATGACTCCTTTAGGTACCTATTTAGCGCATACCATTGATTTATTATCTACATACGGTGTTTATCTAAATGCTTTAGTAATAGGAGTATTTTTACATATTTCTACCGTAATATTATTTGAAAGTTCTGAAGGTCATAAATTCAATTTAAGGAAGTTACTAGTAATTATACTAGGAATAACAATCGCATATTTTTTATAAATGTTCAGTAAAGAAGACTCTAGAAAATTACGTGAAGAATTTTGGATTGCTTTTGGAAAATCATTTCCAAATAAATGGACTTTGTATAAAACTAAGGTCAAAGGACTATCCTTTAAGTTTCATTTTAATTTAAAAATGGCAATGGTTTCCATTGATGTAGATTCAGATCTAGAACAACGTGTGAAAGTTTGGGACCAACTGGTAGCTCTAAAATCAATATTAATAGATGAATATCTTCCTGAGGCTATTTATGAAGACTTCTTTATACTAGATAGCCAAAAAGATATTTCAAGGGTTTACGTTCAAATAAACGATGTTTCTATTCACAATAAAAACACTTGGAGACAAACAATGGAATTCTTGAATACTTCTATGTATCAAATAGAGTCATTTTACGAAGAATATAAAGATATTATAGATTCATAATTAACAGAACAAGGGCTAGCCCTTAAATAACGTCTAAATAGATAAAGAACCAATGACATATTGCACCAGCTAAAACGAAAAGGTGCCAAACAAAATGATTGTAGGGAATTTTTCTTACAGCATAGAATACGATACCTATAGTATAAAAAGCTCCTCCTAACATCAACAATTGAATTCCTAATTCAGAAGTATTATCTACTAAGTTTTCAAAATCAAATACTATTAACCATCCCATTGCCAGATAAAGAAGTAATGAAACAATTTTATATTTACCTGTAAAAAAAAGCTTTAAAATAGTCCCAATAATAGCAATACCCCATACAGCAAAGAAAATCAACCATCCATTACCATTTATAAGGGTTATTAAAGCAACAGGAGTATACGTGCCCGCTATTAGATAATAGATATTTATATGGTCAAGAATTCTTATTCTTAGTTTCCAAATTTTATTATCGACTGCATGATATATCGTAGATATTAATAACATGCTTATTAATGACAAACTATATATTACTATTCCCCACGTTGCATACTCAGATTTATGACTATTTGACTTAATCAATAATACCATACCTACAATAGCCAATAATGCACCTATACCGTGTGAAATGGTATTGAACTTTTCTTCTTTCTCTAAGGATTTTAAGTAAGACATGTAAATCGGTTCTTAATATATCGAACAATCGTATTATCAACCATTCAATTAAATGATTATTCCTATAAAGTTTAGAACAAAAATAGAACAAGAGATTAGAGTATGAATCCTAACCTTGACTTTATGGTATAAAAAAAAGCCCCTTACATTTCTGTAAAGGGCTTTCGAAAAAGGCGGCTACCTACTCTCCCACTTGGTATAGCAGTACCATCGGCGCAAACGGTCTTAACTTCCCTGTTCGGAATGGTAAGGGGTGGGCCCCGTCGCCATGGCCACCTAAGTTTTAGATCGGGCATTCCCGAGCGCGGCCTCCGCCGCAATATCGTTGACATGAATGGAACAGGATCCTATAAAGGAAAGAAGCACTTATAGTATTAAGCAATTTTCGGTATAAAAAGAAAGAAGTAAAGATCGTCGTCCGCCCCGTTCCTAAGAACGGGACGAGCGTATGCGCAAGCCTGACGGGCAATTAGTACTACTCGGCTACGGACATTACTGCCCTTCTACCTATAGCCTATCAACGTGGTCATCTCCCACGGCCCTTTAAAGAAATCTCATCTTGTGGCTGGTTTCGCGCTTATATGCTTTCAGCGCTTATCCAATCCCGACATAGCTACCCA
>NZ_FOYX01000005.1:6362-157944 GCF_900112245.1 Maribacter stanieri | reverse complement strand
GGGTGCAGTAGTGTCCGGAGCCGGGTCTCCCGGCAGATATTGAATCAACGTGGCCTTGGTCGCCATAGCGCTATCGTCCACATATTGGGACACTCCGCCCCTTCCCCGGAGATGGATGCTTACAAGATCATTGTTTCCATCGCTGTAAACCTGAACCCGGAGCGCATCGGCCTCGATAGGGTACTGGTCAGGTCCGCCCCATTCATAGATACCGGAGTCGATCCATCCGCCCTTGCCCTCTTCAAGTACGGCCCAACTTCCGTTGTGCAGATACGATATCCTCCACATCGAATTTGGCTGGGGCTGGTTAGGGTACGTTCCCCCGAAAGTAATATAGTTGATACGCTTGGGCGTAGGCCAATCAACCTGCCACCTGAAACCGTCATCCGCAACGGGACGACCTAGGTTTTCTTGATAAGCCACACCGTGCTCGTTGAACCGTGTTGGCGTATAGTAATTGTCCGCAATGGGATCGTACAATATCGCCTCCATCGTGCCCCTGCCATCACCGACAGTACCACTGAGAACCGCATCGTCCAAAAGACCTAGGTTGATATTCGCATCAGGATCATTGAATTTACCAGTATTTGGCTCGACATTTAGTTGATTAATCCATTCCTGTAAAAGTTCAACCCCTTTTTCATCTATCTTATTTTTAGCAATTGGAGGCATCATAATTCCTGAATCCGTACTGTTTACCCTGTAAAAAATATGTGACTTTGCAGCATTACCTGGGTATAAAATTTTTTGATTATTTCCAATACCTTCAACAACTTCACCTATACCAGCAGTTAAAAGACCAGTTTCTTCCAAAGAATTTATTAACCTTAAGTCAAACTCTGCTCGTAGTCCATTTGATGGCAAATGGCAATAAGCACAGTTCAAATCTAAATATGAACGAGCTTTATCTTCTAAGGTGGCATTGAGATCATCGATGGAGGTATGGGTCAAAAAATCTTGTGTATCAGAATCAATAATTTGTTCATCTAAAATTCCCAAGTGACTTAAAGTAACTAATTGATTGGCTACCATTCCTCCATTAATATGGGTGGAGTAATCATACTCAATATTTAAATACCTTGTTCTTGGACCTAAAGTACCTTGAGAAGATTCATTATGGCAATTTAAACATTCATTTGTCGAAGGATAGCGCCAAATTTCCGTACGTGTTCCCCCATCAGTTTTAACAACTCCAATTGATCGTTCTTCACCCGTAGTCATATTTACAAGGACTGCATCTGTCTGAGAAGAATTCCATTTATACGATAAAAATGTCCAATTATTATCACTATTTTTAATTGAAATCCGCGTCTCTATTTTTGCAGTTAACTCTGGATTACTATCACTTATAGGATAATCAAAATGTTTCACTAAAACAGAACCTACCGGAAAAATCCAATTATTATTTTCTGAATATTGAATTTGTTCCTCAACAGAATCGTGTGTTCCATCATTAGGAATTGCCATCCAACGTTTCTTAACAGATCCGTCAGACCAAAATGCATCAATCATATCATATGGTACAAAACCATTGGTCACAGTTAAATTGCCCAAATTTGTAAATACTCCAGTCTCTGAAAGTAATTGTGGAATACCAGATGATAATACCGGGGCTACGAAACGAAGTAATTGTACATTGTTTCCCTGTAACAAATAATATATACTACCGTCCTTTCCTTCCCCAAATGAAATTGGTCTCTTAGGAAGAGTTCCTAAAACAACATGACTTCCATCAGTGATATCGACAGAAAATATCTTTTGTGTAAGCCAATCAGCAGTAATATATTTTCCCTTATAGGATATAAATTCTGACCCACGATAAACTTGTCCCCCTATTATTGATTTAGCGTCATCTCTATTAAATGATGTTAATGGAACTTCATGCTCCATATTATTTAACATCTGAATATTACACTGGTTGAAGGGGCCAGGTATTTCACCTTCCCAAACTGGCCAGCCATAATTTTTACCTTTGGAGACAACATTTATTTCGTCATGTGTACTTTGACCAACTTCTCCAATATATAGTTTTCCTGTTTGAGAATCTTTACTCATTCTATGAGGACTTCGATTGCCAACAGTATAATATTCCTCAAAATTATTACCTGAAGCACTTAAGAAAGGATTGTCGTTCGGTATCCAATAAAACCTACCTGAAAATTCATCAGTTTCCCCAGCATTATCAGGCATAATCCTAATTGGCGGATGACTTTTATTTGAATTCATATCTACATCTATGCGCAATACTCCACCATCTAAATTATCACTCAAATTTTGCGCACTAACAGCTCTACCTTGTTCACCTGTAGCTATATAAAGAAAACCGTCATCTCCAAATTCCATTGCTCCACCTCTATGCGTAGTGTTCAACATACGCCTTCGCATCATACGCTTTCTGGAATTTGCAACAAATGACATATTTGAAGGGTTTATTTCAAAACGATCCAAATGGATATAGTTTCCATGAAAATTTGCTAAGTCACAGCCAAAAGTGCCATTACCACCACTATTTAAAGTATCATCTCCTGTCTCTGATTCAGTAGTATAATATATGAAAATGAAGTTTTTGCCAACTTCGCCAAATTCTGGATGAATCTCCAATCCTAGAAGTCCACCGTCCCAAACTTCAATATTTGGCAAAACAGCATCGCCTATCTCATTTGTAAAATCAACCAGTAAATTTTTATTCAAAGTTCCCTGGCTATCGTCCATCCAATAAATCTTTCCATCTAATTGCCCAATTAGAACTCGATTATGATTAGGTATTGCGGTATAGGTTATAGGCCAGTCAAATCGTATATTGGAATATGCAATTTCGTAAGGTTCATGATTAAGATTAACATCTGGAAAATTATAATTTACAAATGGTCCTATTGGTTGTACATCATTATAACCAGGTCCAAAAAACATTGAACCAAAACTCATTGAGATTGAAATTATCGTGAAACCAGCAACTATTTTTAACCATCCATTTAAGCCCCTTTTTATTTTCATATTGGTATATTTAAACATCTATCTATCAACAATAATCGATTGTTAATAAATAATATATGGGATATTAAAAATTAGGGGAAAAACAATAAATTAATTGACACTATTAAAACTACGACAGTATTATATTAACGGAAAATTAACATCTAATTACCAGATAAAACACTCAAAAAATCGACGATCGGCAGTATGGATCAGATTTATAAGGAAAATTAATTTTTCTAAAATAATAAATTTAATATCTATCTATGCTTCCCCTCCACCCCATCAAAAAAAGCATGATATTTTTTAAAATCAGCTTCCTGTTCATCCGTAGGGATTATTGGTTCTGAAATTTTAATTTCTTTCTTACCATAATCAAAAGCAACTAATACAATGGGGACATTAGCGGTTTTAGCAATAAAATAAAAACCTGTTTTCCATTTCTCTACCTTCTTTCTTGTTCCTTCTGGAGATAGTGCTAATCGGAACTTTTTTCTTTCACTAAAAATCTGAGCCGTAGCCTTAACCGTATCATTGTTTTTTGTTCGATCTATTGGTGCACCACCTGTCCACCTAAAAAACCATCCAAATGGAGGTTTAAACAAACTCTTTTTACCAACAAAATTTATTTCCTCTTGCCATACAGCACGTATTAATAGCCCTAAGAGAAAATCCCACCAACTGGTGTGCGGTACCACTATTGATACGAACTTATCTAAATACGAAGGAAATTCGCCATTAAGTTTCCACCCTAATAATCTGAAATAGATGAATTTTGCTATTTTTTGCATCATAAAATTGAAGTGATTACCAGCTAAGTATCTAGATGGATGGATACTGTATTAAATTTTTCTGTAAATAGCTTTTAGCTTTTCAGGTGAAATAATGGACTGCCAATTTTCTCCTAGTGCATTTTCCCATAATGGAGCCATACCTAATGCTACAGAAATCATTGTGTCCATTTCAGAAGATGACAAGTTAGAACACACTCCTTTCGGCAAAATAATTTTATGCTTTGCTAGCATTTTATTAAACACTGCTACTCCTTCCGGATAAAACTCTTCTAAATATTGAAAAACTAGACAATTTCCTATGCCGTGTTTAACCCCTAGAACATAACCGAGCCCATAACTCATTGCATGCGCTACACCTACTTGAGAATAGGCTATACTCATACCGCCATGCCATGATGCCATCATGAGTTTTTCTCTACTTTCAGATGCTTCTATATCTTCTAAAAACACTTCTTTACAAAGCTCCAATGATTTTTCACCATAGCTTTTACTGAAGGCATTTAAAAAGGTACCGTTAAGTGATTCAATGCAATGTATATAGCAATCCATACCTGTATAGAACCATTGTTCTTTTGGCACGCCTTTAGTTAATTCTGGATCAAGTAGTACTTGGTCAAAAGTGGTATAATCAGAATTAATACCTAATTTTTTTTCCGGTCCCAACAAAACTGTTGTTCTTGAGACCTCTGCACCCGTACCACTAATAGTAGGTATACCTACATGATAAATAGATTTTTTATTTACCAAATCCCACCCTTGATATTCTGATGCATCACCTTTATTGGTGAGCATTATCGCTACAGCTTTTGCTAAATCTAACAAAGTGCCACCACCAATACCAATAACACCTGAAGGTAATTCTGTATACTTACCCCTTAGCATCTTCACAAGAGCATCTACCTGTTCTGTTTTCGGCTCTTCATCTGCTGAAATCAATATTATTTGATCACAAAATATACTTGGTATTCTATCTAAAAGTTCCGTTCCTTCAAAAATATCATCCACTAGATAAATCATCGGTGCCTCTGAATGCTTCCTTTTTGGCATCAATATATCACCTAAGGTATCGAAACTTCCTTTACCATATACCACTCTGGGTACCATCGGAAAATTTCTAAACTCCTCTGAAGCTTTTGTTGGTATTTTCTTCAATGCCATTTTTTTATTCACCTCGATTTTCATTAAACATATTCCAAAATATCCGACAGGGTAGAAATTGTAATATACCCCTTATTCTCAATAGGTCCTTTTACTTCTTCATGTTCCCACGTGGTATGAAATGGTACGTGTATTGCCCTCGCTCCTATTTCAACTAGCGGTAAAACGTCTGATTTTAAAGAATTACCTATCATTAAAAACTCACTTGGCTCTATCTGTAAATGTTCTAATAAATCGCTATAATTCTTTTCTTTTTTATCACTCAATACTTCTACATGATGAAAATATTCTGATAGCCCAGAACGTTCTAACTTTCTTTCTTGATCCAATAAATCTCCTTTTGTCAAAACAATTAAACGATACTTATCATTTAAACTTTTTAAAACATTTTCAACTCCATCCAACAATTCTACAGGCTGAGTAATCATTTCTTTACCAAGATCTAATAATGCACCAATTGTTTTAGATGAAACTTGATTATTAGATAGTTCAAGTGCACATTCAATCATTGAAAGCATAAACCCTTTTATACCATAACCATATAAATCTAAATTCTTGATTTCGGTCCTAAACAGTTCTTGGTCTATTTTATTCTTGGTTTCGTACTTCTCCAATAAATTGGCGAACTTATCTTCTGTATCTCTAAAGTAAGTCTCGTTCACCCATAGGGTATCATCTGCATCGAAACCGATTACATTAATTCCGTCAAAATTTATTTCCATGCTTCTTGGGCTTTCCTTAAGTCTTCAGGTGTATCTATCTCTATTCCCTGAACATCAGTTTCTACCATTTTAATCTTCTTGCCATACTCCAAATAACGTATAGCTTCAATTTTTTCTGTTGCCTCTAATTGCAACATTGGTAACCGTTGAAAATCTACCAAAGCACTTTTTCTAAATGCATATATACCTTTATGTTTAAAATAAGTGGTATTTGAATCTTTAGCTCTTGGATAAGGTATTGGAGATCTTGAAAAATATAATGCAAAATTTCTATTATCCACAATTACCTTTACAGTATTAGGATTGTTGATTTCCTCTTCATCTGTAATTTTCACCATCAAGGAAGCTAAATCAATCTCCTTATGCACATCATCTTCAAAAACTTTTAAGACACCTTCTAAGCTTTCTCTATCTGTAAAAGGTTCGTCTCCTTGCACATTTACAATAATATCCACGTCCATATGCATAACCGCTTCAGCTATTCTATCGCTTCCACAATCATGTTCTTTTTTGCTCATGATAGCCAAACCACCCTCTTTTATGATGGTTTCGTAAATAATATCACTATCGGTGACTACAAACACTTCATCGAACAACTTTGTGTGCACTGCTGCTTGATAAGTTCTTAAAATGACCGGTTTACCAGCCAAATCTTGCATTAATTTTGCAGGAAATCTCGATGCCGCATAACGGGCAGGAATCATTGCTATTTTCTTCAACTAAATCTAATTTAAGTTTTTGCTTTTGGTCTTAAGCTTCTATAAATTCTAAAGATTATTACCAAAATAATAATAACCAAAACGGCAGCAAGTATCGGTGCAAATATAGAAGCAACGGATACTACTGCAGCTGCCCCTGTTTCAACAGTCGTTAATACAGGGTTTGCTAAACCACCGGTTGTTGCTGTAGAAGCCAATCTACCGGTTGCTCCTGCGCCCTTTATCGCCGTAGCAGTTCCTCCACCTGCAATTATTGCAAGAGACCAAGTTATTACGGGATCTAAATCTGCAACGGTTGACACCATAACTGCAGTACCGGCTATTGCAGCTAAAGGCACGGCAATACTGTCCAGTAAATTATCGAACCAAGGAATGAAATAAGCGAATATTTCTAAAAATGTAGCAACACCTAAGGTTAAAACAGCTACCAAACTTCCAATCCATTCCCAATTATCATTTAATTCCCAAACTCCAAAATAAGAGGCCAGACTTAATGCAAATAAGGGTAAAAACACCCTAAAACCCACAGAAGCCGCTAATCCTATTCCTAAAAATATACTTAAAACTGTATCGGTCGTCATATTAAATCTACTATTAAAAAGTATATTTTATTATATCAATAATCACTAAAATAATCTTTTCTTAATCAAGAAAAAAATCATCCTTAAACCCAATAAGGTACAATTTATTTTTTGCTCTTGTAACTGCGGTATATAGCCATCTTAAATATTCTTTATCTATACCGTTAGGTAAGTAAGGTTGCTCTATAAAAACGGTATCCCATTGTCCACCCTGAGACTTATGACATGTTATGGCGTAAGAAAATTTAACTTGTAACCCGTTAAAATATTTATTGTTCTTTACACCTAGAAACTTCTTGTACTTAGAGCTCTCATGGGCAAAATCTTTCATTACTTCTTGGTAAAGTCTATTACCATCTTCATATGATAAAGAGGGAGATTCCGCTGCTATGGTGTCTAATAACAAAACTGTTTCAAACGGAGGCATATTTGGATAATCAACCATTTTTACCTTAACCTCAGCAAATTTGAAGGTGTAAATTTCCTTAATATCATATATTTCTAAAACCTCTATAATATCACCGTTTGCAATAAAACCGGCTTCCGTGCTTGGTTTTAACCAATAGTAGTTATTCTTAACCACCATCATAAAATCGCCTACAGCAATATCATTCTCTAAAAATAAAATTCGCTCTCTTATATTCTGATTGTAAAGATTTGCACGTTTATTAGATCGGACTATAAATGCAGTTTCTTCTTTACCATTTTCTGAATAAGAACTATCTATTGCCTCTTGAATTTCATTGCCATCTATTAAACGTACAATATCCGTAAAAGGGTTTACATCAAATTTAAAATCTTCAAAGAAATTACTTTGTAATTGTTCTCTTAACAAAGTTGCATTAGCCAATATCCCCGAATCGCCCGCTTGCCGAACAACTTCATTCAACTCTAAACGAACAACTTCCTTATTGTAGTTTAATGACAGCTTATCCCCATCCAACGCCGGACTCAACACTAAATGTACTGGTGGTAATTGAGCAGTATCCCCAATTAAAAGTAATTTACATTTATGACCTGAATACACAAACATCATTAAATCATCTAATAAAGAACCGTTTTCAAATAATTTTGAATCTGCAGCAGTATCTGGTATCATTGAGGCCTCATCAACAATAAATAATGTGTCTCTGTGCTTATTTGGCGCTAAAACAAATTGCACTCCACCACCACTTTGTTTTTTAGGAAAATAAATTTTTCTATGAATTGTAAAAGCCTGCGTTTTTGAATAATTAGACATCACTTTTGCCGCCCTACCAGTAGGTGCCATAAGTACTGCTTTCTTCTGAACCTTCCATAAACTGTTAACTAAAGTCCCTATTAAGGTCGTTTTACCAGTACCGGCATAACCTTTTAATAAAAAAACTTCATCTTTAACTGTTGACAATGTAAATTCCGCTAACTTTTGCAAAGCCACTGATTGTGTGGCAGTTGGTGTATGTGGAAATTTACTTTCTAGTATACTATAGAATGATGCGGGAGTTGTTGGTTTCATGAGCCCTCAAAGATAAAGATGATTTTTAGGCTAAAAACTTTTACCATTAAAAAAAAATTGTAGATTTGTGAAGACCACTAAATAAAAATAACACATACGAAATGAAGACCATTATACAAATTGTACTTTGGATTGGATGTATCGCTTTAGGATACTTTATTTACAACTCCATAACTGGACCAATCAAATTTAAAGAGGTAAAAGAGGAACGTTTTTCTCAAGTTATTGCCAAATTAAAAGATATTAAGAATTCTCAAGAAGCTTACAAAACAGTAAACGGTAAATATGCAAATGACTTTAACAGTCTTATTCGTTTTATTGATACTGGTAAATATGTAATTACACAACAGAGAGATTCGTCTTTCATGGAATTCGATAAAGCATATGGAATTGATATGTTGAAAGAAATGAAAATTATCGACACGTTAGGTTTTGTTTCAGTAAAAGATTCACTTTTTAAAAGTGATGGTAGATATAAAAGCTTAATGGAAGTACCTACAGCTGCAAATGGCGAAAAATTTGAGATGAAAGCTGGATTTGTTGAGAAGAGTGGATATAAAGCTCCTGTTTTTGAAGTAAAAGTTGATAAAGAGGTAGTTCTTTACGATCAACCCAAAGATCTTTTATCTCGTGAAAAAGCTGCATTAAGTGTAGAAGAAGTTAATGGACCATCTATTAAAGTAGGTTCTTTAGACGATGTTAGCACAACTGGTAACTGGCCTGCTATTTATGACAAAAAAGAAAAAAAATAGTAGCTTAAATATAGCGGATAAAAATTTTAAGAAATTGTCCATTCAGGTTAGCTTGAATGGACTTTCTTTTTGTGTGGCAGATACTGTCTCACAAAAAATCTTGATTTCTGATAGGGTTGATTTTTCAGATGAGAAAAATCCTATGGAGATTAAGAATGAATTGGAAAATCTATTTCAACAACATGATATTGAAGAAATGCAATTTGATGAAGTTGTAGTTGTTCACAGAAATACCCTTTTTGGACTTGTACCTAAATCCTTATTCCAATCAGACAATTTAAACGAATACCTTAAATTTAATACGAAAGTTTTAGCCACCGATGTTTTAGCTTTTGACGAGGTAGAAAATCATGATTTAGTAAATGTCTATGTACCTTATGTAAATATCAATAATTACATATACGATTTATTTGGCGAGTTTAATTTCATGCATAATGGCACCGTTTTATTACAGTCATTAATGAATAATCAATCGCAAAGCTTAGAAACCACATGTTTTGCCCATGTAAATAAAAACCAACTAGATATTACCGTTTTAAACCAGCGCAAGCTGCTACTCTACAATAGTTTTAAATACCATACTAAAGAAGACTTTGCATATTATCTTTTATTTGTAATAGAACAATTAGAATTAGACCCTAAAACAGTTACAGTTAAGTTATTTGGTGCTATAGAAGAGGATGATGACATTTATCAATTATGTTATAATTACATTCAAAATATCAGCATCTTTGCTCCATCAACACCACAGTTGATAAAGCTTGGAGAACCAACAGCATCCTCTTTAGATTTCACACTTATTAATACGATATAATGCGCATCATTTCAGGAAAACATAAAGGACGTAATTTAACCGCACCAAAAAATTTACCTGTAAGGCCTACTAAAGATATGGCCAAAGAAAGTTTGTTCAATATTTTGAGCAATAACTATTATTTTCCTGATTTAAAAATACTTGACTTATTTGCAGGTACAGGAAACATAAGCTATGAATTCTCATCTAGAGGAGTTGACGATGTTCTTGCAATAGATGCACACTCAGGATGCGTAGATTTTATTGATAAGACTGTAACGCTTTTAGACATGAATATTCGTACTCTAAAAAGTGACGTTTTTTCATTTTTAAAGCGAAATAACGAAAAATTCGACATTATTTTTGCTGATCCATTTTATGATATGGATTTGACCGATTTTGAGAAACTACCTCAATTAGTTTTTGAGAATGATTTATTATTAGAAGACGGGGTTTTAATCATTGAACACTCTAACCGTACCAGCTTAGCCGAATTTCCACACTACAAAAACTCTAGGAAATATGGTGGTAGTGTTTTTAGTTTTTTTGAAAAATAAAACTTTCCATTACACTTCTGCTCACAAAACAAGCAACTAAATTTCAAAGCTTCAGTAAAGTTTCAAACTCAATACTTAAGTTTTTTAAAAAAGCAGGCCATAAGCCGGATTCTGTAGACTAAAAAATTAGAATTCCTTATCATTTATCTAGGCAATGGGTTACCCCAATGCTCTAACCGCCTACCCTTCGGCTTGAGCGTGCAGCCCTTAAACACCGATTTACATGACGTTTCACCGTATAGAGTTTACCTGGTTTCACTACAGCCGAACTGTACTTGCTTTCTGTTGCACTTGTCCTCACTTTTCAGTGGACGGGCGTTACCCGCTATACTGCACTATGGTGTCCGGACTTTCCTCTCCCAATTACTTGGCAGCGATAAGGCGGCCTGCTTTGCGCAAATGTACTGCAATTGTTGATAACTATGGATGATCTCTATTCTTAATTCTCGTTAGTATTCACTGCTATATTTATATTTGTATAAGTTTAATCAGAGATAGAATTTTGGAACCATTTATCGTATCGGCCAGAAAGTATAGACCTCAAACATTTAAAGATGTTGTAGGTCAACAATCTATTACCAATACGTTACAAAATGCAATAGACCAAAATCACCTAGCCCAAGCACTATTATTTTGTGGACCTAGAGGTGTTGGTAAAACTACTTGTGCACGTATTTTGGCCAAACAGATAAATTCTGATGGCACGGAGCAAGAAAATGAAGATTTTGCTTTCAACATTTTTGAATTAGATGCCGCATCTAACAACTCTGTAGACGACATTCGAAATCTTATAGATCAAGTACGTATACCACCACAAGTTGGTAAATACAAGGTTTATATTATCGATGAGGTACATATGCTATCTCAATCTGCTTTTAATGCTTTTCTAAAAACCTTAGAAGAACCGCCAAAGCATGCTATTTTCATTTTAGCAACTACAGAGAAACATAAGATTATACCTACCATTCTTTCTAGATGTCAAATATTTGATTTTAAAAGAATTACGGTTAAAGATGCTGCTGAGTATTTAAAATATATTGCTGAAAACCAAGGTATAAATGCCGAGGACGATGCTCTTCATATCATTGCCCAAAAGGCTGATGGTGCTATGCGTGATGCCTTATCTATATTTGATAGGGTCGTTAGTTTTTCAGGCGCTGAACTTACACGTAAAGCAGTAACAGAAAACTTAAATGTATTAGACTACGACACTTATTTTGAAGCAACAGATTTAATTTTGGAACATAACATTCCAAATCTTCTATTACTTTTCAATAAGACATTATCACTTGGTTTTGATGGTCACCACTTTATATCTGGCCTAGCTTCGCATTTTAGAGATTTGATGGTATGCCAACATCCAGACACTATTACATTACTTGAAGTTGGTGAAGCAGCACAGCAATTATATAGAGACCAAAGTAAAAGAACATCTCCTTCATTTTTATTGCAAGGTTTAGATATCGCAAATGACTGTGATCTAAAATATAAAACAAGTAAGAACCAACGCTTACTAGTTGAACTAACTCTTATGAAGCTTGCCTCTATCAATTTTGATGGAGAAAAAAAAAATCCTGAATCTGTAGCATTACATAATAAGACTATTGATTTTATTGCTCCTTCTGCTTTTTTCAAGCAACTACCTAAAGCACCTGCAAAAGTTTCTGAAAATAATACTATTGTTTCTAAAGAAGTAAGTAATCAAAAAATTCAAGCTAAAGCTACACAAGAAAATGGTAGTCCTAAACAACCAGAAGCGCCAACCGATGTGAAAATAGCTGCAAAAACTGAGCAAGAGCAAGTTTCTTTAAAGACTAAAGAACCAGAGCAAGTAGCCAATCAAAATACTTCTAGCCCAGAAGTAAAGGAAATTGCAAAAAAGCTGACTATTAATCGCCCTACAAAAAGGGTTTCTGGTTTGTCCATATCTAGTCTTAATGCAAAAAAACAACATGAGCTCAATAAAATTGAAGTTGTAATAGATGAGAACAACTTACCTAAAGACCCATTTACAGAAGAAGAATTGCGTAAGCACTGGGCAGATTTTATAGAAATCATAGATAAGAAAGGGCAAAAAATTCTAGCTTCTAACCTACATTCAGATATTCCTAAATTAAAAGAGAATTTCGCTATTCACTTAGAGCTTCCTAACGGAACTATGAAGAAAGAAATTGAGCGTGAGCAGTTTGAATTGATGGAGTATCTACGAACTAAGTTGAATAATCACTTTGTTCATTTAGAAATTACGGTAAATGAAACTACAGTAACAAAATTTGCATTTACTCCCGAAGAAAAGTATGAAAAATTAAGGAAGAAGAATCCAGTTATTGATTTATTAAGAACAGAATTCGACTTATACCTTTAGTTTTCTTTTTATTCTAAAGGCAAACACTAAAAGTGTTATGGAAATTATTAAGGATCCAAATGCCTCTCTACCTAACTCTACAGTTTCTATATCTCCATCGTTTAAATCAAAACCTTGAAAATCTGACGGATATAAATACACAAAATTTATAAAAGCTAACACTCCTAAAACTAACGGTACTAAAAATCCTATTTTATTCAAAGCGAATAAAAGAGATACTAATGCAGCAATTCCGTATATAATTATCCAATGTAGAGAATCGGGATCATTGTATTGTAATACAGCACTAATTGTAAATAAAACCGCAAAAAGATAACCTAAAACCTTAAATAATTTATTCATTTGAAATTAGTTTAATAAGTGATCTTCAATAAGATCACGCACTTGTATTGCCGTAATTTTCTGATGATTATCACCCATTACATGATTACTAATGAAAATGGGGAAATCCTCAATATCTTCAGTTAATCTCCCATGAGAACCTTTTATTAAAGTTGCATCAATAGGAATTATATCCATCACAGTTCTAAAGCCCATTTTCTTTTTAAGAAGTTTACCCACCACTTTCGCCATCACCAATTTATCTTTTGGATCTGTCATCATTTCAACAGGATCATAACCAGGCTTTTTATGAATGTCTACCATTCGTGCATAGTCGGGAGCTTTTGAATCATCTAACCAAAAGTAGTATGTAAACCAAGAATCTTTATCTGCAATTACCACAATATCTCCACAGCGTTCATGATTTATATGATGGGTTTTTAAATCATCACCATAAAGAACTTTTTCAACACCTTCAACTGATTTTATAATTTGCGCTACACGTGCAATGTCTTTTGAATCTTTGCAATATACATGCGCTATTTGATGGTCTGCAACTGCAAAAGCATCACTCTCACCAGCATCCAAGAGCTCTAAGCCTCTTTCTTCACGCACGACAATCATACCTTCCCTTCTTAATACTCTATTAAGATGAACAGGTCTGTTTACATTTGTAATTCCGTATTCCGAAAGCAAAATTACCCTAGCATTCAATGCTTCATAATGCTTTACTAATTGCTCAACAACAGTATCTATTTCTTGAAGGTCTTGTGAAATGATTTCAAAATCAAGACCATATCGCTGCAAATTATAATCTAAGTGAGGAAGGTAAATCAATGTCAAATCTGGATTATGCTTTTTGTCTGTCAACAAAGCGGCATCGGCTATCCATTTAGAGGAATTGATAGTTGTTTTAGGTCCCCAAAATTCGAACAAAGGAAACGTACCCAAGGCTTTTTGCATATCATCTCGTAATTGTGGAGGATATGAATAAACATCAGGGATTTTTCTTCCGTCTGCCAAATAATTTGGTCTTGGGGTAATGCTAAAATCTACATTAGAATACATATTGTACCACCAAAAATGATTGGCACAGGTAAAATCAGGATACTTTTCCTTTAGATCATCCCAAAGTTTAGGTTGCTGTACCAATTTATTGGACTGTCGCCAAAACTTAACTTCACATTCATCTTTAAAATACCAGCCATTACCCACAATACCATGTTCTGCCGGCCATTTACCTGTAACATATGTAGATTGCACTGTGCAGGTAACCCCTGGCAATACAGGCTCAATATAAAGAGCTTCACCTTTTTCTAAAAACGATTCTATAAACGGAGTATGCTCACCTATCAACCGTTTCGTTAACCCAACTACATTTATGACTACCGTTTTTTTCATGCTACATGTGTGATTTAAACCACTCTATTTCTCTTATTATGGATACTGTTAAATCTTGTTTCAAATCTGTAGGCAAAACATCCCATGTATAAGTTTCGATTTCTAAATGTTCAGATACCGAATTAGATTTAATGAAATCTATCGTCTTTAAAATATGATCTTGTGTTGAAAACAACTCTCCATATATTTCCAAGAAAATGGGAACATGATAATGCGCTCGAAGTTCTTTATGATTTCTTTCTCCATCTAAAACTAATGGCAAATCACTGTATGTTTTTACTTTACCATCTATTTTCTCAGTGACTTGGTGTAAATAGGTAGGCTCATTAAATTGAGATAATTCTTTCCAAATACGCTCATTGTCCTTCCTATTAAATATAATTTTAAGAGCTGCGCTTACTTGAATTTTACCAACTCTTATATTTTCTTTTTTAAACTTGGCAAACGTATCTTCCGGCTCTTCATATGCTAAAGAAAAATGGCAAATGTCATAACAAACGGTCAGATACTTTTTAATTACCGCTTCAGCTTCTTCTTGCCCTAAACCCAGTTCTTTCTTAAAATACTCAACCCCTAAAGGCAGTAAATAGTTTGTATAAAAAGATACTACTTCATCACTATTTTCTAGCAAACCATCTGGCTCAGGTTCTATATCTAGATGTAAATATTTTCCGGTACTTTTCTCTAATTCAAGTAATTGCTTAGCAACTTCTAGCATATTTTTAGCACCAATCTCAAATGCATTTTGAGTATCGCTTTCCGTCTCATGCCAATATTTATAAGTAATTGGTGAGGTTGAAATTCCACCATTCAATCCATCAGGCAATAATTCTGATAATTGGCGAAACAATCGTTTTGTATAAGTCAGACGTTTATCTGTTGTCCAATCAGGAGCGTGTACCATATCTTTTACACGTTCATCATGAAAATTACCATAAGGAAATCCGTTCATGGTAAAAACGTATACATTATTTTCTGATAGCCACTTTTTGAAATTGAACAAGTTATCCCCAATTTCTAGTTCTTCACTAGCCTTATTGGATAAACGTAGCCCTAGACCAAATGGTTGATCTTTTGAAACCTTATGCTTTATAGCGGGTACATGTTTTTTTATACTATCAAAAGTACTTTTCCAATCTTGACCAGGATGAATATTGGTACAATAAGTTAAGTGAAGATTCTCCTTTATTTGCATTGTTTTAATTTAATGCGAATTGATGATTCAATTTTAAAATAGCTTGGGCCATCAGCTCCATATCAATAGTATGGACATCGTGCTTCACACCTAAATCAGAAATTAAGGTAATTGTCAATTGACCACCTAAATGCTCTCTAAACTCCTCTATACCATCTAACAAGGATTGAATCTCGTTAGAACTTTCAACAGGGAGTGTGAGATCAAAACCTATAGAAATCATTACATCTAAAATATGTTGTAAATCTGCCTCTGAAATTAAACCTGTTAATTGGGCATAAGTTACATCTAGGGCTATTCCTTTTGCTACCGCTTCACCATGTCGTAATTCATAATTAGTCATGAATTCCATTTTGTGGGCAGCCCAATGTCCAAAATCTAAAGGTCTAGATGAACCAGATTCAAATGGGTCACCACCTTGGGCAATATGCTGCATATGCATTTCTGCACATTTATAAATTACATATTGCATTGGTTCCATTTCCCTATGCTTTAGCTTTGTAGCATTGTCAGAAATATATTCAAAGAACGATTTATCTTTTATCAACGCAACCTTTATTGCTTCAGAAATACCTGAAATCCAATCACGTTGCTCTAAAGTTTTTAAAAAATTGCTATCATTTATAATCGCGTATGGCGGTGCAAATGTTCCTAAGAAATTTTTCTTTTTAAAAGCATTTACGCTATTCTTTACCCCAACCGCAGAATCATTCTGAGATAGCACTGTAGTAGGTATTCTAATCAATTTAACGCCTCTATGTGCAATTGCAGCAGCATAACCAACCATATCAATCACTGCACCACCTCCAATTACTACAACAAATGAATGACGACAGATTTTGTTATCATTTACTCCCTTTAAAACGGATTCAACAGCTTCATCACTATTCTTAACTTGCTCTCCACCAGGTAACACCAAAGCACTTGTATACTTTATAGTCTGTTGATGTTTTTCACAATATGCCGAAATTTGATTTATTAAAGCTGGGTGATGATTTTTTACTCCATCATCTATAACGAAAAGTAATTTTACGGGTTCAAAATCTTTGTAATCCGCTATTAATTTTTCAAATAAAGGATTCTCCAAAGAAAATAATCCAGAAGTAAAATACAATTGATAATCATATTGTACTTTAAAAGACTGTTTTATAGGTTGTAATTGCATATGAATTTATGTTACTGCAAATAATTTAGACAAAAGCATTGATAATGGTAAAAGCAACAAAACTGCCAATGCTAAGTACCAATCTGAAAAACCAGCTACCCAGCATGCGTTCATGACAACAAGTGACAAAACACCAGACATAACCGCTTTTTTGATATTGCTTGGTGAATTTTCTTTAAAAGCCTTTACTAATGGCTTGAAAATTAAAAATCCGAACAATATTAGAAACGGTAATAACACTATTAGATTGTCTTTCTGTTGCATTACAACTAACGCAATAGACAGTATAACTATTGCATACAAAATACCTGCCCAAACAATGTGTTTTTTATTGTTTCCATGAACTTCTCCTCTGCTTATTAAAGTAATAGCAAAAATATATACTACCGGAACAATTGAAATGTACCAATGAGAGAGCGTTCCTAAAATAGACATACCCATTAGCAAATTCAATCCACGACAGATTCCCATATTTAAAGGACCTGAAAATGAAAATTGTTTAAAGTATGCATCGTAAGTTAATATCGCTATTGTCAAAGCAATTGATATTAGCCCCGACAACAAACTACATTTAAAAGCCAATGTTATACCTATTAGCATTAAAATAATTCCAAAATAAACCGCTTCCCTCTTAGGAACAAGTCCGCTAGGTATTGCCCTTTCCGGTCTTTCAACAGCATCTAACTCTGCATCAAAAACATCATTGAATACAACACCACCTGCGTAGAGTGCTATAGAAGAGAACACCAATGACAAAATATCAGCACTCTGATCTTCAAGAAATTTAAGTACTTCAATATTTTTAAGATATAAAGCTATAGCAGTACCTGCCAAAATATCTGCCGCTGCAGTTGGCAAATTTGCGGGTCTTGCCAAACGAGCAAAACCCATTAATTTCTCCTTCATCCTAAGTAATTTGGTCTTCGTCTATTCGTGGTTTCTGACCTCTTAAAACACTATTATCATTAAATAATTGCGATTGATTAATGCTATCTGGTTGTAGCCAATGTGCCTCTTTCATTTTTCCATTCTTACTAAAAGCATCCAAGGCATTTTGATAACAAGTCTTTCTTACATCTTCCATTGAAATACCTCTTTTCAACATCAAAGAAGCTGTTTTTGGCACAGCCAAAGGATCACTAACGCCCCAATCTGCTGAACTATCTACAATTATATTAGAGCTTCCATATTTTTTAACAACCTCAACCATACGTTCATTTCCCATTTTAGTTTTAGGGTAAATTGTAAATGCAGCTATAAATCCACGATCTAAAACTTCTTTAACCGTTTCTTCGTTATTATGATCTATAATTACATTTGCAGGGTCTAAACCATGTTCTAAGCAAACTTCCATGCTTTTGATAGTACCGGCTTTTTTATCTCGGTGCGGAGTATGAACTTGTACGGTCATATCCAATTCTTTGGCCATATCCAACTGCATTCTAAAAAACTTATCTTCTGCAGGCGTTTGGTCGTCATATCCTATCTCCCCTATAGCTACAACATTTTCTTTATGTAAGTATAAAGGCAACAGCTCAATTACTTGCTCTGCCAATGCTTCATTATTGGCTTCTTTAGAATTTAAACCTATTGTACAATAGTGCTTTATACCAAATTGACTAGCTCTAAAAGGTTCCCAACCTACTAGACTACTAAAGTAATCTTGAAAAGAACCAACTTGGGTTCTAGGCTGACCTAACCAAAAAGAAGGTTCTATTATTGCTACTACCCCCGCAGCTGCCATTGCCTCATAATCATCCGTGGTTCTTGACGTCATGTGTACATGCGGGTCAATAATCATCATTTTATCTTCCATTCTTTTATTGTTTAATCGTTTTCCAATTAATTTGCCCGTCTGCCACTTTATGTTTCAACTCCGGCTTATTATTTAAAAGTGCTATTGCTTTATCATTTTCTGAATAATAACAACATAACGCACCTGATTTATTCTCAATCACATCTTCACTTTCAAGAAGCGTATTCATGTCATTTAAAAGTTCTTCATTCAAAAATTTTGAAACAGGTCGCCAAAACATCGGATCTATTTTTCTAGAGGCCGCCCATCTTTCATGAGCATAATCTGATATAATTCTAGTAAGATCTTCATTTGCCCTTTCATCAACAGACTCTATTTGCGAAAGATCGCGCTCCATAAATGCGGCCTTTAAATACATTTGATTCCACTGTTGATCATTAAAGTATTTTGCCGGATATGGATTATTCAACGAAATTGCATCAAAAATTATTGCAATATTGGTACGTAATGCCTCTACTGCAGTTTGCTTATAGGCTTCAGGGTTAGGTAATAAAACCAAATATTTCAAAAATGTTTCCAATTCACCAGTATCAGCTACCTGAATAATATTAGCCACCTTAGGTGTATAAAATTCTATGTCTTCGCTTAGAACTTCTGACAATAGATATATACGTGCTACCTGTAGAATATTTGCTTTATGTGCATTAAAATAGCGTGAGCTATCATTATCTAAATCATCGAACGAAATAGGCTTTGATGCACTAAATTTGACATTCAAAAGACTATAGGTCATAAATAAATCTTTTGACGATTTATTCCCTGCCATCTTTTCAATTTTATCTTTCAACCAAGCAATACTTTCTGGCTTACCGTATTTGATTACTATATTCTGGATATCTTCTCGATTGTGCATTTTATAATAAAGATTGACTTTACTTCAAAAATAATTATTATTCATCAGTAAGTTGTGCAGGTTCTTAATTATAATTGGTGAGGTCTTCAAAATCTTTCTAATTTTGAAAAAAAGTAAACTATGCTAGGCTTAAAATTACCAACCGATCCAAGATGGGTAAATATTGTTGAGAAAAATATTGATGAAATACTTACAGACCATGCTTATTGTGAACAAAAAGCTGCTAGTACAGCTATCTCTTTGATTGTATCTTTTCCTGAATATACTGAACTTGTTGAGGAAATGGTAGCTTTATCAAGAGAGGAAATGGGGCACTTTAAAATGGTACATGACCTTATTTTAAAACGCGGCAATACATTAGGAAGAGACCGTAAGGATGATTACGTTATTGAATTAATTAAATTTTTTCCTAAAGGTGGTAGCAGAACTACACAATTGGTTCATAGATTATTATATGCCGGTTTAATCGAGGCACGCAGCTGTGAACGTTTTAGATTACTTTCTGAAGAATTGGAAGACAAAAAATTAGCCGACTTCTATCATAAATTAATGATAAGTGAAGCCGGCCATTATACGATGTTCTTAAAATTTGCCCGTAAATATGGGGAATTAGAAGAGGTTAATAAGAAATGGAACAGTCTTTTGGAATATGAAGCCCAAATCATGAAAAATTTAGGTACAAAAGAATCTATTCACGGTTAACCTATTCATTGGATTCTAAACTTTTTAAGTAATAGTTATAGGTCTCAAATTGTGATCGTATTTTAGGTATCGATGTTTTACGGTATGCATTGTCTTGCGCCATATTAAAAACACGAGCCTTTGTATTATCCCTCCAACAGATATCATAAGTTTCCATTAATTCCTTTTTAATATCCTCATCATAAATTGGACAACCTACTTCTACCCTATAATCTAGATTTCTTGTCATCCAATCTGCAGATGATATGTATATTTTTGGATCACCTCCATTTGCAAAAGCAAACAACCTTGTATGTTCTAAAAATTTGTCAACAACACTAATCGCTTCTATGTTTTCACTCATGCCCTCAACACCTGGTATTAAGCAACATATACCTCTTATGATCAACTGGATCTTTACCCCCGCCCTACTAGCTTCATACAACTTATCTACCATCTTATAAGAGGTGAAACTGTTCATCTTTATTTTAATGTAAGCTTCTTTTCCCTGCTTAGCATTAGCGATTTCATTATCTATTAATTTTATGAAAGCATTTTTAGTGTAATGCGGAGAAACTATAAGATGCTTGTATTTATTGATTTTGTACGTTGTTTCAAAGAAATCAAATACTTTGTTCAATTCCTTTAAAATTGGATCATACGCTGTAAACAAGGTATAATCCGTATAAATTCTTGCTGTAGATTCATTAAAATTACCAGTACTTACAAAACCATATCGCTTTAATGAGTCGCCTTCTTCACGCTCAATTAAACATATCTTACTATGCACTTTTAAACCCGGTACACCAAAAATCAACTTTACCCCTTCAGCTTGAAGTTGTTCGGCATATTCAATGTTTGCTTGCTCATCAAAACGAGCTTGTAACTCAATTTGTACCGTAACCTGCTTACCATTTTTAACTGCATTAATCAATGATGCCGCTATTTGAGAATTACTTGCCAGTCTATAAACCGTAATTTTAATTGTACGCACCTTAGGATCAAGTGCCGCTTCTCGTAAAAATTTTAAAATATAGGTAAAGGTGTGGTAAGGAGTGTATTGCAGATAATCTTTTTTTGCAATGCTTTCTAAAATACTTCCTTCTACACTTAAACCTTTTACTGGTAACGCTGTTATTTTATCATACAATAGGTCTTTTCTCCCTAAACTAGGAAACCCCATATAATCTCTGCGGTTATGATATCTACCACCTGGTATTACACTATCCGTATCTTCAATATTCATTTTTTCCTTTAGAAAAGTCAATGTATCTCTACTGATACTTTTATCATATACAAAACGTACCGGATCACCCGTTTTTCTATGCTCTACACTAGAAGATATTTTCTCAATAAAACTCTTACTTAGATCATTATCAATATCAAGTTCTGCATCTCTAGTAATCTTTATCATGTGAGCAGATATCGAATCGTATTCGAACATGGTAAAAATATTGTCTAAGCAATATCTAATTAAGTCATCTAAGATGATGATAAAGCTCTTATCACCTTCGTCTGGTAATACAACAAAACGGTCTATTCCTTTAGGAATTTCAATTAAAGCATATCGTTTCTCCTTTTCACTTTCTTCACTTTTAATTACCATTTTAACTGCTAAATACGCAGCAGTATCTTTTAAGGTCGGAAAACGAGTAAGATCATTTAATATAATGGTCATCAACTGTGGACTAACCTCTTTTAAGAAATATGCCTTCACAAATTCCTTTTGGTTTTCGTTCAGTTCTGTTTCCTTGATGATAAAAATGTTCTTACCCTCAAGTTCATGCTCTATTCTTCTAAGTATGGTTAAACTCTTGGTTTGCTGCTCAATTACAATATTCGTAATCTCCTCTAAAAGATCTTTAGCCTTCTCACCACCCAAAACGCTCTTTCCTGTTTTACCAGCCTCTACAATACGCTTTACAGTTGCATAACGCACTTTAAAAAATTCATCTAGGTTGTTAGAGAAAATACCTAAAAAACGAAGTCTTTCAATTAAAGGCACGTTCTTATCTGCGCTTTCTTGTAAAACACGCTCATTAAACCATAACCAACTTATTTCTCTATTTACGTATTGATTGTTATTTTTTATCATGCTTTTAGTTGCTTCGGAAAAATGGTTTGTATTGTTGAGCCTTTTGAAATGGAAGCCCAAGAATCTTCGTTAAATTTTATATGCACCAACCCACTTGTAGGTACATTATCTATATGCTTGTCACCTAATGAATTAGCTAAATAGGTAAAGGTATGATTGTGACCGAATAAAAGTACATTCTCTAATTTATTATCTAAACCCTGAATAAGTTCAAGCACTTTTTCTCCAGAAAAATCATATAAATCTTCTACTATACTACAATTTTCTAAAGGATAATTTAATGCTCTTAAACATATCATACAAGTGTGAAAAGCCCTATTTGCCGGACTCGTGAAAACACAATCTATTTTTAAATTTTTACTTTTAAGCTCATTACCCACTAATTGGGCATCAATGATACCTCTTTGTAATAATGCCCTATCTTGATCACTTACATTAAGTTCCCATGAAGATTTACCATGGCGCATTAAAAATAGATTCTTCATATTGTATATTTAAGGAGCCAAACGATCCATTTTCCAGTCAAAATCTTCGGTTAATGTATAACGAATACGGTCATGCAACCTATTTGGTCTTCCCTGCCAAAACTCCATTGAAACCGGTCTTACCAAATAACCACCCCAATGTTCTGGTCTTTTAATTTCTTTTCCGCTATACTCTTTTTCTAATTGTGAAAGTTTGTCTTCTAAAACGCCTCTTGATTCTATGACCGTACTTTGTTCAGAAACTAATGCACCTAACTTACTACCGTCTGGTCTAGATTCAAAATAACCATCAGACAGATTTTTTGCTAACTTTTCAGCAGTACCTTTTATTATAATTTGGCGTTCTAAACTCGGCCAAAAAAATGAGAGACAAATTTTAGGGTTTTCACTTAACGCCCTTCCTTTTTCACTGTTGTAATTAGTGTAAAATATAAAACCTTCATGGGTATACTTTTTAAGAAGAACTACTCTACTTTTTGGAAAACCATCTAAACCTACAGTTGAAACCGTCATGGCGTTAGGTTCATCTACTCCATCTGATTTTTCGACCTCGTAAAACCAAGTCTGGAATAGCTGAATAGGATTGTCAGATATACTGTCTTCCATCAACGCACTTTTCTCGTATGATTTTCTGTAATCGCCTAAATCTTTCTGCATCATTTTCGTGTTAAAAACAAGATAAACAAAGTTCTAAAAAGAAAGGAAAATAAATGGTATAAAAATGGATTAAAACATCTAAAAATCGAAAGTCTTTCCGTCATCGGCAAGCAGAACATTTGGAAAAACAGTAGACGCTTCTTCTTTAAAAAGTTCTATAGATTTATAACGCGTAGAATAATGACCTAACACTAAGGTTTTTACGTTAGCATCTTTAGCTACTTTTGCAGCTTGTTTAGCTGTGGCATGCTTTGTTTTAGTCGCTAAATCTGCCTCTGACTCTAAAAAGGTGGCCTCATGATACAAAATATCAATATCCTTAATTTTAGCTGCTAAACTTTCATCATAAATAGTATCACTACAAAAGGCATATGATTTTGGTGCTGGCGGATCAAAAGTCAATTCCTTATTATCAACTACCTTACCATTATCTAAAGTTATGTTCTTGCCATTCTTTATGTTATGATAATAAGCTTTGTCTATTCCGTACGCCTCTGCCGCATCAATATTCAACTTTCTTTTACCTATTTTTTCACTAAACAAAAAACCGTTTGTATACACCCTATGATCTAATGGAATAGTAGTTACAGATATCTTTTCGTCTTCGAAAACAAGCTCAGATTCTTTGCTGGACAATTCATGAAATAGTAACGGATAATTAGTCCAAGAATCTCCTAATTTTAGAAGTAATGTAATTGCCTCCTTTATTCCCTTAGGCCCATAAACATGAAGTTCCTTTTCTCTACCCAACAACCGCATGGTGGAAATAAAACCTGGAAGACCAAAAAAATGGTCTCCATGAAGGTGAGAAATAAAAATGTGGTTAATTCTAGAGAACTTAATTTTATGCCGTCTTAATTCTACTTGCGTACCTTCTCCACAATCAATCAATACAATATGGTTATTAATTTCAAGAACTTGAGATGTAGGATTCGTAAGTGTTCTTGGTGTTGCAGCATAGCAACCCAATACGGTAAGGCGCATATTATCTAAGTTCTAAATTATTTAAGTCTATACAATTACAGACCTAAATCACGTTCTATTTCTTCCATTTCAATTAAATCCCTAGCTTCTTGAAGTGTAGGCACTAAATTGATTTCTTCTGGCACATCATCGTAAGATACCTTATCGGACACCAAAACAAATGACTGTTCATTCTTTTTATGTTTTCTAGATATTTCTAAAAATGAAATAACATTGTACGGAGTTAATTTAGAGAAACCCAATAAATCTACCACCAAGTTATCATTCTTCAACTTAGCGTATTCGTTTTCCAAATTCTGCAAAAAACGTTCAATTGAAATTTCTTCTTGAGAAACTATAATCAACGACCCTTCTTTAGTAAAAATCATATCATTTAATTTTAGATGCTAACAAATAAATAACCGCCATACGTATCGCGACACCGTTTTCAACTTGATTCAAAATTATAGATTGTTTTGAATCTGCAACATCACTCGTAATTTCAACGCCCCTGTTTATAGGACCTGGGTGCATGATTACAATTTCTTTATCCAAGCTATCCAATAGCTTTTTATTTACTCCAAATTGCTGGGTATATTCTCTGGTAGTTGGAAAATAACTAATATCCAATCTTTCGTTTTGTATACGTAACATATTAGCCACATCGCACCATTCTAAGGCTTTTCTAAGATCAGTCTCTACGCCTACTCCTAAAGAATCTATATATTTAGGTAACAATGTTTTAGGACCGCATACTTTAACATTTGCTCCTTGTAATTTTAAGGCGAAAATATTTGACAGCGCTACTCTTGAGTGAAGAATATCTCCCACAATTACCACGTTTTTCCCAGCAACATCTCCTAGTTTCTCTCGAATGGAATATGAATCTAATAACGCCTGTGTTGGATGCTCATGAGCTCCATCACCTGCATTTACAATAGACGCGTTTACATGTTTAGATAGAAATATACCTGCTCCAGGATTTGGATGCCGCATAACAACCATATCTACTTTCATAGACAAAATGTTATTTACAGTATCTATCAATGTTTCACCTTTCTTTACAGAAGATTGACTGGCGGAAAAATTAAGTACATCTGCAGAGAGTCGTTTTTCAGCTAGCTCAAACGATAATTTAGTTCTTGTACTGTTTTCAAAAAATATATTGGCAATTGTAATATCTCGTAGCGAAGGAACTTTTTTAATCGAACGATTGATCACTTCTTTAAAATGATCGGCAGTTTCAAAAATAAGCTGAATATCGGTTTCCTTTAGATACTTAATTCCCAATAAGTGTTTCACACTCAGTTCGCTCATTTTCTTATCTATTTACTAAATATATAATATCTTCTCCATCATTTTCTTTCCACATCACCTTTACCTTTTCATCATTTATAGCATCTACCTGTCGCCCTCTATAATTTGGTTGTATTGGTAAATGTCTACTAAATCTGCGGTCTATTAAGCATAATAACTCTACATCTTTAGGCCTACCAAAAGATTGTAAGGCTGTTAATGCAGCATTTATACTTCTACCGGTATATAGAACATCATCAATTAAGACCACATTCTTATCTTCTACTAAAAAATCAATTTTTGTTTTTGTAGCCTCTAAGGTTTTATCACCTCTTCTAAAATCGTCTCTATAAAAAGTAATATCCAAGAAACCAACATCTATATGCTTTACCTTATATTCTTCTTTAAGAATTTTGGTTAAGCGCTGAGCAAGAAATTTACCTCTTGGCTGTATACCTATTAAAACCGTATTATCAAAATTCAAATGGGTTTCAAGAAGCTGACAAGCCAAACGATGCAGGATGATATTTATTTCTTTGGAAGAGAGTAAAACTTTTTCGCTCATAATAGGCACCCGTGCTTTAGCTTAACAAAAATAGATAATTCTATCTAAACTATGACAGGTAAAATTAGGAAGTAAACCTGAAAAATATAATTCAAGTTTTTAAATGCGCTACTACAATCCTAAAATGGAGAAAAATGCCTCTTTATGACTTTCACCTATAGGTATGCGCATATCATTAATGACAATTCTATTACGTTGAACGGTCTTAATATAATTTACATTAACAACGTAAGACTTATGCACTCTAAGAAATTGGTTTGCAGGTAATTTGCTCATAATCTCCTTAAAGCTCATTAACGTTAAAATGGTTTTATTGGTATTGGCTATATGAATTTTCAAATAATCTTTTAACCCCTGTACATATTCAATCTGGTCAAGATCTATTTTAATACTTTCGTATTCAGCCTTAACAAAAATGAACTTTTTTTCTACTGAATTATCGCCGGTCGATGAGAATACGTTTGCTTCCATAATAGGTGTTTGTTTTTTAGAAATTAAATCTTGTACTCTAGACACCGATTTTATAAAACGATGGTACGGTATTGGTTTTACTAAATAATCTACAGCGTTTAACTCAAACCCATCTACAGCGTATTGAGAATATGCCGTTGTAAATATGAACAAAGGTTTGTTATCTAAAGTGCCCATAAAATCTATTCCATTTATTTGAGGCATCTCTATATCACAGAATATTAAATCGATTTTCTTCTCTTTTATTTCTGCAATAGCATCTAACGGATTGGTATATGTGTTTACCAATTCTATAAAATCTAACTTTTCGCAGTATCCCGATAGTATTTCGATCGCTAATGGCTCATCATCTATAATAATACATTTCATAAGCTAGATTGTTTTTGATAAATAGTTAATGATACTTCGTAATCTTTTCCATCGTTATCAACTTCAAGATTATGCAACCCAGGGTAGATTAACTCTAACTGGTTTCTAATATTCTCCAAACCAATTCCAGAATTTTTTGTAGGTTCTCTAAAAATTCCAATTTTATTTTTTACGTTCAAAAAAACAGAAGTATCCGTAATGGTCAGGGTAATTTTCACATAGGTTTTCCCTTTATAGTCGGTACCATATTTAAATGCATTTTCTATAAAGGAAATAAACAATAGTGGTGGAACTGCCCTACCCCTATCTTCACCTGTTATTTTTAAGCAAACATTCTCACTATCAGATAAACGTAAACGCTGTAACTGAATGTAACTTTTAATATAGTCTATCTCTTTATTTAGAGGCACCAAATCTTTGTCTGCCTCGTAAATCATATACCTCATTAACTCAGACAAATCAACTATAGCTTCTGAAGTATCGGGTGATTTTTTTACCGAAAGTGCATAAATGGTATTAAGAGTATTAAATAAAAAATGAGGATTTAGTTGTGCTTTTAAAAATTGTAATTCAGATTTAATATTTTCCTTCTCAACCGATAATCGTAAATTCTCATTTCTTTTCCACTCTACATACATTTTTAAAATAGCACTAATGACATAAGGTATACCAAGACTTACAAATGACCTATAAATTGGTATATACCCAAAATCTCTCGGAGGTTTTCTACCTAAAAAAAAATTTTCTGGAAATTTTGGCTCATAGAAATGATTTAACGCTACTACTGATATTATCAATAAACCCAACGAAACCATTAAGTATATAAAAACACTCTTTCGCAATAAATATACGGGCACTAAATAGAAATAATTGAAATAAAAAAGAACAAGGATAACAAGTAACTTTGGAAAAACATCTGAAGGAATTGGTCTTTCATTATTTAAAATAGGATAAAAAGTTAGCCCGTATAACAAAATCCATATACTTATATGAACTACTATTTGAACTCTATTTTTAATAATTGATTTCATATAGAAATTAGTGACTTACTGCAGTAGAAATATTCAATTCTGCTAAATCTGACGGCAATAAAACTGGCGACTTTCCATCTTCCAATTTTGAGATTACTAGACCTGCCGTTTTAAGAGCTTCCTTTTTGGTAACAAACTTCTGTTTACCAGGAAAACCAGGGATAAACTTTTGTAAAATCACTATTTTCTCTCCTTTCATAATCTGATAACCATAACCATCATTTAAATCTACAATCTGACTATGAAATGTGTGATCATTATTAGTTAATGGCTGATTATAAATTGAGTACCCAAAGCCTAGTGCCAAAAATAACACAATAACAACCCAATATTTTGCAGTAGAAATCATAAATAAATGTTTAAAAATGGGCCAATCCACACAGATTGACCCAAAAAATTAACAATTGCACTCACTATGAAAAATTAATCTTCCTCTTCGTATTCATCAAGAGGAAAGAATTCATCTAAATCATCTAAGTATAAAGTACCTGTTCTACCCATACCTATAAACACACGACTACCATTAGAAAAAGCAATCGCATCTTGTCTTGTAGCCCCTTCAAACGAAGTTTTTTGATCCCATTCATCTGAAGAAGGGTCGTATTCCCATACAGTGTTAGTTGCACCGCCTAATTCACCACAGGCTATATAACCGTATCCGTTTACCGTAAATCCTACAGCGTTGCTTCTTTCTACAGCATACTCATCTTCCTCATCCAAGTCTAACTTCTTTGTCCAGCTTTCTGTTGTAGGGTCAAATACCCAAAAATCATCTAAGTAAACTCCGTTAGAAACACCGGTACCCAAATACACCAAACCATCTATTGTAAATGTGGTTGCCGATCTTCGTTTGTTTCCCCCAAAACCTACTAATTCTACCCATGTATCATTTGCAGGGTTATATTTCCAGAAATCTTTTCTATCATTCTCACCATCATAACCAGTTCCCACAAAGCCAAAACCATTTGCACCAAAACCAACCGCACTTCTTCTTGCTGTTGGTAAAGAAGCAATCTCGGTCCATGTGTTGGTTGCCGTATTATAACTATAGAAATCAGTTAATTCATCAACACCGTCATAACCAGAACCTATATAACCAGTACCATCTACTTCAAAACCTACCGCTGCGTTTCTGGCAACACCAGGAAAATCCGCTTTCTGTGACCAGTAGTCTCCCTCTATATCATAAGCCCAAAATGAAGCTAAATAATCATCCCCGTCATAACCTACTCCCATGTAACCAACATTGTCAATAGTAAATCCAGAAACACTACTTCTAGCACTGCCATCAAAAACAGACTTATCTACCCAGTTGCCTAAATCGTCATCGTCATCATCACTTGAACAACTTGTAATTACCATGGCCATTAATGCCATTCCAGTAATCTTGTACACATACGATTTTCTTTTATTCATTATTTTTTGTTTAAAGGTTCTTTCTTTTCTGGTTCAAATCTACTAGAGACCTTAGTGTCCAAAAAACACAATAGATTAAGGTTGGTTTTTAACATACCAAACCCAGTTTTTCATCTACCAACACAAACATTTCATTAATAGTTTAAATAACTGAGTTCATCCCTTAACATTGGGGATTCGTCTATTCAGGTTTTTACAACCGTACTTGGTATTTAGTTTTGATAAAAATTAAATTCTAAATGAAGGTGTTCCTAAACAAAGTACGTGCGCTCTACATCATAATGTTTGGCGGTTTCCTCTCTATTGCTGTAATATCTTGTAGCAGTGAAATATATAATGATTCAGAATTTGTAGCTGGTGAAACGTTTACAGACAGTAATATTCGTCTTATACTGGTTGATACATTGACGGTCAGTACTTCTACCATGAAGTTTGATAGTATTACCACTTCTGAATCTACTAGAATACTTACCGGTAAATACACAGACTCCGTTTTTGGATCCATAACAGCATCTAGCTACATGCAGTTTTTACCAGAAACCTACACTATTGACAGTGAAGCCGAATTTGATAGTATTGTTATGGTATTAGGGTATGATAAGTATTATTACAATGACACACTACAGAAGAACACAATACACATTAAAAAAATAAACGAAAACTTAAAGCCTGAAAGCGATGATTACTTCTACAATACTAGTAACATTGGCTATGATGAAGATGATTTAGGTTTTTTAGAATACTACCCAAGACCATTGGCTGGAGATTCAATTACTATTACCCTTGTTGATGATTTTGGTACAGATGTATTCTCTAGACTACAAGAAAAAAACATTGTAAATTCTGATGAGTATAGAGATTACTTTAAAGGAATTGGTATTGTACCAGATGACACCGATAATGGTTCTATTATTGGCTTTTCTAAATCTTCCGAAAACACTTATCTACGTTTATATTTTAGTACAGATACAGCAGATGAATCTGTGCAAGAATATATGGACATTCAAATAAATGCAACAACATCCCCTATTCCATTTTTTAATAAAATTACGGCAGATGATCCTATTGCCCCTCTGCAAACGCTTACCAATAGCAAAGTAAATTTAGAAAGTGCCGACTCTAACAACCAAAGCTTTATAGAATCTGGTATAGGTATAGCCATGCGTGTACAGTTTCCACATATTAACAGCCTTTATGACATACCTGGTAATGGAACAATACTGGATGGCGTTCTTAAAATAAAACCTGTTGCACAGTCTTATGACGACCATTTAAAGCTTAGAGACACGCTTGCCGTATACGTTGTTGACCAGAACAATAATTTGACGGAAACCTTAACCTCTACATCTTACGCCATTCTTAACAGAGACAATCAAGAATTCAATGACATCTATTATGAAATATCGCTGGCTTATTATTTGGAAGAATTACAATTAAAAGACAGAGATATAGATGATGCATTAATATTACTTCCTATAGATTATAATTCTTCTGTTGATCGATTTATTATGAGTGGAAATGGAAATGGCGAAAACGAAACAATTTTAGAATTAACATACGGTATATACGATGAAGATTAATCAAATTATATTTAGTACAATCACCTTATTAGTAATAGGCTCTCAATATATTTTTGCCCAGTCCGAGGCATTAACGAGTTCTCCATATTCATTATATGGTTTAGGGGTTATTAACCAAACCAGCATTGGCAAATTCAATAGTTTGGGCTACAGCGGTATTGGGATAAAATCGCCCTATGAACTTAATAACTTAAATCCTGCTAACTACGCATTGGTTCCACAGAATTCATTTTTATATGATATTGGGGTAACAGGTGAATATAATAATTACAGTAATTCATCTGCCTCCGAAGGAAAATCGAATGTCAATTTCTCAAATCTTGCATTCGGATTTAGAGTAATGGAAAATTTAGGCGCAGGTATTACGATGACACCCTATAGTGACGTTGGATACTCTATTCTGGGAGTTAGCAGTAATATAGAAGGTTCAACAGAAAGTTTTGAAAGTAACATTACAGGATTGGGCGGTCTAAACGAAATTAAACTTAATGTTGGTTACTCACTTACACCTAAACTAAGACTTGGCTTAAGTGCTTCGTTTTTATTTGGAAATATTGAAGAAACCGAATCTTTTATTTACAGTTCCACCACATTTGAATCTATAGAAAAAACCAACTATAGTGGGGCGAGACTAGGCTTTGGATTTCAATATGACATCAATGACAGAATTACTATTGGTGGTACTGCACAATTACCAACAAGTTTAAATGGTAACCTTAAAAGATCTGTAAATAAATCCCTTTCTGGAATAGATATTTCAGTTGAAGATGAAAGTTCTGATTATGTTTCAGATTTTAAACTACCCTTAGAACTTGGGTTTGGGATGAGTATAAAACCTATAGAAGAGATAACTTTTAGTGCAGATTACAAGAAAAACTTCTGGACAGACACCGATCAATCTGAAAATATTGGCAACTATCAAGACCAAGATATTTATGCATTTGGATTAGAATACCTTCAAGACCCTTCTAGTTATAAGTATGGTCAAAGAATAAGCTACAGATTGGGCTACAATTATGATAATGGATATTTAGCCATTGGCGATAGTAAAGTAGAAGGTTACAATTTTACTGCAGGTGTTGGTATACCTACAAGCAGAGGCACGCATTCAATGATTAACCTATCATATAGTTATGGCTCTAAAGGATTATTACAAAACGTTCTAGTCAAAGAAAACTACCACCTTATTACATTAAACCTAAGCTTAGAAGATTTATGGTTTGTGAAGAGAAAAATCAATTAGTAAAAGACAGCGAATAGAAATTATACAAAGTCCTATTCATTTTAAATTCTCCACTAGTAATTCATTTTCTTAGAACCCTAATAGGAACCGATTAAATGAAAACTAAAAAAGCCCGGATATATATCCGGGCTTTTACTTTTAATCCTTTATCAGGATCTATAATAAGAAATTACTTCTTCTTAGAATCAGCTTCCATCTTATCTTTCAACGCTTGTAGTGCATCGTTAGCATCACCTAAAGTAGGCTTAGCTTCATCTGCGCTAGCCGCTTGTCTTTTGACAGCTGCCTTAACATTACGTTGTTCTTCTTCACGGAAAATAGCAGTATGACTAGCTACAACACGCTTGAAGTCTTTATTGAACTCAATAATCTTGAATTCAGCTTCATCGCCTTTACCTAGTTTCTTACCATCTTCTTTCTCTAAATGACGTTGAGGAATGAATGCAGTAATATCTTCGTTAAATTCAATTGTTGCACCTTTATCAACTACATCAGAAATGGTTGCCGTATGAACCGTACCCAAAGCGAATTCAGTTTCATATTTATCCCAAGGGTTTTCAGTAGTTTGTTTATGACCTAAACTTAACTTACGACCTTCAACATCTAATTCTAATACTTCAACTTCTAAAGTATCGCCTACGTTAGTAAACTCAGATGGATGCTTGATTTTCTTAGTCCAAGAAAGATCAGAGATGTAAATTAAACCGTCAATACCTTCTTCTAGCTCAACAAAAACACCAAAGTTTGTAAAGTTTCTTACAATACCTTTATGTTTAGAAGCTACAGGATATTTAGTTGTAATATCAGTCCAAGGGTCTGGAGTCAATTGCTTGATACCAAGAGACATTTTACGATCTTCACGATCCAATGTCAATACAACCGCTTCAACCTCATCACCAACATTTACGAAATCCTGTGCAGAACGCAAGTGCGTAGACCAAGACATTTCAGAAACGTGGATAAGACCTTCAACACCTTCAACAACTTCGATGAATGCGCCATAATCAGCTATAACAACTACTTTACCTTTTACTTTATCACCAATCTTAATTTCATCAGATAAAGCTTCCCAAGGATGCTTCTCTAATTGCTTAAGACCTAATTGTATTCTAGATTTGTTTTCATCAAAATCAAGAATTACAACATTTAATTTCTGATCCAATTCAACAACCTCGTTCGGGTGGTTGATTCTGCTCCAAGAAAGGTCAGTAATGTGAACTAAACCATCAACACCACCAAGATCAATAAAGACACCGTAAGAAGTAATGTTTTTAACAACACCTTCTAATACTTGTCCTTTTTCAAGTTGGCTAATGATTTCTTTCTTCTGTTCTTCAATATCAGCTTCAATAAGAGCTTTATGAGAAACAACAACGTTTTTAAATTCGTGGTTGATCTTTACAACCTTGAATTCCATTGTTTTGTTAACATACTGATCATAATCACGAATAGGCTTAACATCAATTTGAGAACCTGGTAAGAAAGCTTCAATACCAAATACGTCAACGATCATACCACCTTTAGTTCTGCATTTAACAAAACCACTAACGATTTCTTCTTTGTCATGAGCCGCATTTACACGGTCCCAAGCCATAATAGTTCTCGCCTTTCTGTGAGATAATACTAATTGACCACTTTTATCCTCACGAATATCGATCAATACCTCTACTTTGTCACCAACTTTTAAACCTGGGTTGTAACGAAATTCGTTTAACGAAATTACACCTTCAGATTTTGCATTGATATCAATAATAGCTTCTCTATCTGTGATATAAACTACCGTTCCCTCAACTACTTCCTCATCGGCAGTATCAACGAAATTTTCGGCTACTAAACTTTCAAATTCCTTTAATTTAGAATCATCAACACGCTCAATTCCTTGCTCGTATTTTTCCCAATTAAAGTTTTCTAAAAATTCTTGTGGATCTTGCTGTGGAGTTTCAACAGCTTGTTGTGTTGCTTCAGTAGTAGCTTCTACCTCTGCGTTTGTTTTTTCTTCAGCCATTTGCTGATTAATAATTTGTATTTCATAACCTTATCAAGACTTAGGCAACGACTATGAAAGTTGTTATAATTATTTGTTTATCTAATCCCTTCTCTCTTGACTTCCTTGCGAAAAAGGTGTGCAAAAATAATCATTTTATTTAAATTAGACAACTCAACTAATTATGTTTCATTCATTTATCGATTATGGCACGATTTTGGAATAAAATATTATAAATATGCGTAACTTAGAAGCATAAAATTAACCATTAAAAATTATAATTATGAGTGTTAAAGCGAAGTATCAAGGTCTTTTAGACTTAGGTGAGCAATTAGGTATAAAGGACGGTAACGTTACTGTTGAAGGTGATGTTCTTAAAATAAAAGGACAAGCAAAAACTCCTTATGAAAAAGACCTAATGTGGGATAAAATTAAGCAAATAGGTGGCGAAAGTCCTTCTGATATAAAAGCTAATATTACCGTTGAAGATGAATCTGTATATCACAGACACGTTGTTAAGGGTGGTGAGTCTTTAAGTAAGATAGCTAAGCATTACTATGGTGATCCTATGAAGTACAAAGCTATATTTGAAGCTAACACTGGTGTTTTGAAAAACCCAGATGTTATTCATCCAGATCAAGTATTGGTTATTCCAAACAACTAGTATATATAATATATATTAAAAAAGAGGTTAGCAATGCTAACCTCTTTTTTTATGCTTGACTTTCTATAACTCGAAGGGAATGTTCATACATTCTTTGAAATTGATCTTCTAAACCTAAATCACTATTATCAAACTCTATAGCGTCTTCAGCTCTTTTTAAAGGTGATATTGCACGATTACTATCAATATGATCTCGTTTTTGAACATTCTCCAGAATATCTGCATAAACAATATCCTCTCCTCTATCCAATAATTCTTTATATCTCCTTACCGCACGTTTCTCTGGTGATGCTGTCATAAAAATTTTAAGTTCAGCATCTGGGAATACCACTGTGCCAATATCCCTGCCATCCATAACAATACCTTTATCAACACCCATTGCTTGTTGCATAGCTACCAATTTCTCTCGCACAGCTGCTATAACAGAAATCTGACTCACATTTTTAGACACGGACATTGTTCTTATTTCCTTCTCTACATTTTCGCCATTCAAATACATTTCGGCAAAACCTAAATTTGAATTAAAAACAAATTTTAAGTCTATATCATCTAAAGTTTTAATCAATGAATCTTCATCAATTTTATCTTCCTCTATAAACCCGGACCTCATAGCAAACAAGGTTACGGCGCGGTACATTGCACCTGTATCTACATATATATAATGTAACTTCTTAGCTAATTGTTTAGCTAAAGTGCTCTTGCCTGTAGAAGAGAAACCGTCAATTGCTATTGTTATTTTTTTCATTCTAACATAAATATAAAGAAAAGAGAATTTATAACTCCTTGGCGTTTTTTACTTTAACATCTGTAATTGCAATATCTATAACCTCAGACATTTCTTTTACATAATGAAAAGTAAGTCCTTTTAAGTATGATTCTTTAATCTCCTTAATATCGCGCTCATTGTCGGCACAAAGAATAATTTCCTTTATACGGGCTCTTTTAGCAGCTAGAATCTTCTCTTTGATTCCACCTACAGGTAATACCTTTCCACGTAACGTAATTTCACCTGTCATAGCCAAGCTCTTTTTAATACGTTTCTGAGTAAATAAAGAAACCAATGATGTCAACATGGTTATACCGGCACTTGGCCCATCTTTTGGCGTTGCTCCTTCTGGCACGTGAATATGTACATTGTAATTTTCAAATACAGTAGGATTAATATTAAACCTTTCTGCATTAGACTTTATGTATTCCATTGCAATAGTAGCCGACTCTTTCATCACCTTACCAAGATTACCGGTAATACTCATAGTTCCTTTACCTTTTGAAAGTATCGATTCTATAAATAGAATATCACCACCTACACTTGTCCACGCAAGACCAGTTACAACACCTGCAACCTCATTGTTTTCATATTTGTCTCGCTCCATTTTGGGTGCTCCCAAAATTTCAATAATATCTTCGTTGCTTACCTTTTTATCATATTCTTCCTCTGTAGCAATAGATTTAGCTGCATAACGTACCATTTTAGCAATTTGCTTCTCTAAAGAACGAACTCCAGATTCACGGGTATAACCCTCCACAATTTTTTCTAATTGTGGTTTGCCAATTTTTAAGTGGCTAGTATCTAAACCATGCTCAGTCAATTGTTTTGGCAATAAATGCTTTTTAGCTATTTCTACCTTTTCCTCAATGGTATATCCACTTACATGAATAATCTCCATACGATCTCTCAATGCTGGCTGTATACTACCTAAATTATTGGCTGTAGCAACGAACATCACTTTAGAAAGGTCATAACCTAACTCTAAAAAATTATCGTGAAAATCGCTATTCTGCTCAGGATCTAACACTTCTAACATTGCAGAAGATGGATCACCTTGATTACTATTCGATAATTTATCTATCTCATCTAGTATAAAAACCGGATTTGATGTACCTGCCTTTTTAAGACTTTGAATTATTCTACCTGGCATAGCACCAATATAGGTTTTTCTATGCCCTCTAATTTCAGCTTCATCACGTAAACCACCTAATGACATTCTAACGTACTCTCTACCTAATGCTTCTGCAATAGATTTTCCCAATGAAGTTTTGCCAACACCCGGTGGTCCGTACAAGCATAAAATTGGAGATTTCATATCGTTTCGCAACTTTAATACCGCTAAATACTCAATGATTCTCTTCTTAACATCTTCTAAACCAGAATGATCACGATCTAGAATTCTTTGTGCTCGTTTTAAATCGAATTTATCTTTTGAATACGATTTCCAAGGTAAATCCAATAATAAATCTAGATAGTTTCTTTGGATCGAATATTCAGCCACTTGCGGATTCATCCGCTTCATTTTTGATAGTTCTTTCTCAAAATGCTCTCTTACCTTCTTGCCCCATTTCTTCTTTTTAGATTTGACTTTCATCTCCTCTAATTCCTCATCATAAGAAACCCCACCTAATTCTTCTTGAATGGTTTTCATTTGCTGATGCAGAAAGTACTCTCTTTGCTGCTGGTCCAGGTCATTTCTAACCTTAGACTGAATATCATTCTTAAGCTCTAATTTCTGCATTTCAACATTCATATATTTCAATGTTGCCAATGCTCTTTCTTGCAAGCTTCCTATTTCTAGTAAATCTTGTTTTGCTTTTACATCTAAATTTAGATTAGAAGAAACAAAGTTTATAAGGAATGAATCGCTTTGAATGTTTTTAATAGCAAATGAAGCCTCACTAGGAATATTAGGGTTATCCCTAATTATTTTCAGCGCCAATTCTTTGATCGACTCAATAATAGCCATGAACTCTTTATCGTTCTTTTCAGGTCTTATCTCTTTAGTCTCCCTTACTGTAGCTGTTAAATAAGGCTTTTTAGTTAACACCTCTGCAACCTCAAAACGTTTTTTACCTTGAATGATTACAGTTGTATTACCATCTGGCATTTGTAGAACACGCAAAATTTTTGCGACTGTACCCAAAGTATTAATATCCTGTACATCAGGATTTTCAGTTTCCTCGTTTTTTTGAGATACTACGCCAATTACTTTAGAACCATTATTGGCATCTTTTATTAAACGAATACTCTTATCCCTTCCTGCAGTAATAGGTATTACTACACCAGGAAAAAGAACTGTATTTCTTAAAGGCAAAATCGGTAAGGTTTCTGGTAGCGTTTCACTATTCATTTGTTCCTCATCTTCTGGGGTCAATAGTGGTATAAGCTCAGAATCTTGATCGATTCCCTGTAAGGACATGTTGTCAAAATTTGAAAATTTAGAATCTCCCATACTCATATATCGGTCATTCTGTCATTAAACCAACAGAATTTTATTTTTATAAATTATACATAAATGCCGTAAATGCAATGAAAACTAAGCTATTATAGCTTTTAACACCTTCATTTGCACCTATGTATTTCAATTCTTGTGCCAAGTGAAAAGAATCATTTTAAAAATTAAACAGAATAGAAATAAAGAATAAAATCATATTAATTCTAACAAACTGTAACAAACCGTAAATTGAATCATCTTTCAATAAAACCAATCACTTTTTGAGCCAACAAAGAGAACATATTGATGAGCTAGTGCAATTGTGCATGGCCGGTAAACAGAGTGCACAGCTAGAAGTGTATAACAGGTATTACAAGGCTATGTTCAACACATCAATCAGAATCGTAAAGGACACTGCCCAAGCAGAAGACATTATGCAAGAATCGTTTTTAAGCGCATTTACGAAACTGCATACTTTTAAAGGTGAAGTAACTTTTGGATCCTGGTTAAAACGCATTGTTATTAACAACAGCATACATCAATATAGAAAGCAACAAAAAAAGAATGAAGTTGCTTTAGATGAAGTATTGTACAAGGTCGAAGATAATGACGGAATTGCATCTGACCATGTGTTTACAGAACTAAAGGCTCAAAAAGTGATGGAAACCATGAAAGATTTAAAAGACAATTACAGAATTTCTTTGACCTTACATCTAATTGAAGGGTTTGATTATGATGAAATCAGCGAAATCATGAACATTAGTTATGCCAATTGCAGAACTACTGTTTCACGAGCTAAAGAAAGTTTAAGAAAGAAATTAATACTCGCAGTCTAATGAAGAAAGATACTATTGACGAGCTTTTTAACAAGCTACAGGATACTATAGATTATGCGGAACCCAAAAATGGGCACCAGCAACGTTTTTTAGAAAAATTAAATGAATCTAAAGGAGCAACAAAACTTACACCAAAGAAAAATAATTCTTGGTTACTATTTTTATCTGTTGCCGCATCAATCGCTATTTTATTATCTGTAGGCATATTTCAACTTAATACTGCTAGTAGCATTGATGATAAGGTTGCCGAAATTTCACCTGAAGCTTCTAAGACCCAATTTTATTTCGCCAATTTAATCGAAGAGCAAATCAACGAACTGAATTCTGAAAAATCACCAGAAACAGAAAAAATAATTAATGACACCATGACCCAATTGAAAAAGCTTCAATTGAATTACACCAAAATGGAACAGGATCTTTTAAACGGTGGTAATAGTAAACTTATATTAAGTGCTATGATTACCAATTTCCAAACCAGAATAGACCTTTTAAACGAGGTAATGATACAAATTGAAAATATTAAATCAATTAAAAAATCGAATGATGAAAACTATACTATATAAATATACCTGGCTATTATTATTAGCATTTACCACTGTAGCCAATGCCAACGATACTGATTTTGATGGCAAGCATACTAGAGAAAAGACCATTAAAAAAGAATTTAATGTCAATGCTAATGCATTGCTAAAAATCAACAACTCATACGGTAATTTAAATATTACTTCTTGGAACGAGAATAGGGTCGTTATCGAAGTTCATATTAAAACCAATGGTAATAACGAAGAAAAGGTTCAGAAAAAACTAGATGAAATTTCAATTGATTTTGAAGCCAGTAGCGAACGTGTTTCTGCAGAAACTATTTTCAATAAAAGTAGTAATGGCTGGGGATGGAGCTGGGGAAACAACAACAATGTTAACATGCAGATCAACTACACCATAAAAGTTCCTGTAAAAAACAATGTTGATCTTAGTAATGATTATGGCAACATTATTCTTGATAGAATTGACGGTCATGCTAGAATTAATTGTGACTATGGTAGACTTGAGTTGGGTGAACTTAGAGGTCGAAACAACCGTTTAAACTTCGATTATACTTCTAAGTCTACAATTGGGTATATCAATAGTGGAGAAATAAGAGCTGACTACTCTGGTTTCACCATAGAAAAAGCAGGAAATCTTGCTATTAATGCAGACTATACCAACGCTAGTATTGGCATTATGGATAACCTAGAGTATACGAGTGATTACGGCAATATGGATATTGACGAATTAAAGAGTATTGATGGTAACGGCGATTATATTACTGTAAAATTAGGTACCGTACATGGTGATGTTTCTATTGTTGCCGACTATGGATCTATAAGAATAGAAGAACTTGCCGCTGATGCTGGCGATGTAAATATTAGAACTGACTATACCGGAATCAAAATTGGATATCATAGTGAATACCATTTCGATTTCGATATTTCGACCAGTTATGCAGGAGTTAGTGGAAAAGATGACTTTACCATAAACATCAGTACAGAAAAATCTTCGGACAAACACTATGAAGGTTTTTATGGGTCTAAAGGAAGTGGAAATAAAATAACGCTATCAAGTGACTATGGCGGAATCAGTTTTACCAAAAAATAATCAATCAATCAATTAAATATGAAAATCATGAGAAAATTAAGTGTATTAGTATGTGCAGGTCTACTATCCTTATCTTGTTCTGCCCAATGGGGAAAAACAATTAAAGGAAATGGAAATAATGTAACCATAGAAAGAAGCACCGGAGATTACGACGGTGTAGCGGTTTCTGGCTGGTTTGATATAGATTTAGTTGCAGGTAGTGAAGGTGAGATTACGCTAGAAGGTGAAGAGAATCTATTAGAATATATCATTACCGAAGTTAAAGATGGCAAATTGGTTATTAAAACGGAAAAAGGTGTCAATCTTAAATCTAGTAACTGGAAGTCTGGAATTCATATTACAGTGCCGATAGAATCTATAAGTTCTGTGGCCATGTCAGGTTCCGGAGATATTGTTGGTAAAACAAAAATTAAAACAGACAAATTCAGTACGGCAATGTCTGGTTCTGGTGATATTACGTTAGATATCGACACTAACTCTATATCAGCTACAATGTCAGGTTCAGGGGATATTACCCTTAGCGGTAACACTACTGATTTTGAAGCAACTATATCAGGTAGTGGGGATATTGAAGCATATGGCCTTGAGGCTGATAATGTTGAGGCAACCGTTTCTGGATCTGCAGACATACAAGTAACTGCAAATAAATCTATAAAAGCGCGTGTATCTGGATCGGGTGACATCTCTTATAGAGGCAATCCTGAAAAAGTAAATACAAAAACCTCTGGTTCAGGAGATATCTCTAAAGGGTAAAGTATAAAATCAAAATAGCGAACAATCAATTCAATTAAGCCTCTTTTAAAGGGGCTTTTTTGTTTCATTAACCCTAAATAGCAATATAATACCGCCTAAAAAGAATACGAACAAAAATAGAATGGCATATCTCATATTGCTTACTTGATCTATTATAGCAAAGAGTGCCATACCTATAACAATACCTATTTTTTCAGCTACATCATAAAAACTAAAATACGATGTAGTATCTTCTGTTTCCGGTAAAAATTTTGAATATGTTGATCTCCCTAAAGATTGTACACCTCCCATTACCAAACCGACAAAACCGGCTGCAATATAAAACTGAATAGGTGTTACCATAAAGTAAGCATAAACACATAATAGCATCCAAATAGCATTTACAACTATTAGCGTTTTAATATTACCATATTTTTCTGATGCTTTGGAGGTAATAACAGCACCAATTATGGCTACCAATTGTATAACCAATACACTAATAATTAAACCTGTAGTCTTTTCACTTGCAGAAACCCATGCAATTTCTTTTTCTCCGAAATATACTGCGACTAGCATAATTGTTTGGACAGCCATACTAAACACAAAAAAAGCGTTTAGATAACGTTTTAGTCTTTCATTTTCTTTCAATTGACCCCAGACAACTTTAAGTTCCTTTAACCCATTAAACACAATATCTTTAGTTATTTTGTGCCCTTTACCTACTCCCTTTGGCAGCACCCAAAATGTATATTGACTAAAAATCAACCACCATAATCCGACTGTTATGAATGATATTCTCATCGCTTCTACCTTAGCCAAGTTTAGTGAATCTTCAGTTTCACCAATATCAAACCCAAACAACTCTGGTTTCATGACCATGGCCAAATTCAATAACAACAATAGAACACTCCCAAAATAACCTAATGAAAATCCTTTTGCGCTAATACTATCTTGTTGATCTTCAAACGCAATATCTGGCAAATACGAATTGTAAAAAACTAGACTCCCCCAATACCCTATTAATCCCATAAAATAGAACAACAGACTAAGATGAATATGCTCTAGATCAAACCAATACAACCCAATACAACCCAAACTACCTGTATAGCAAAAAAACTTCATGAACATTTTCTTATTGCCAACATAATCTGCTATACCAGATAATACAGGCGACAAAAATGCTACAACAAGAAAGGTGAAAGCAGTAACTATTGAAATGAGAACGGTCTGCTTCATATCAAAACCAAATGCAGTAACCAATTCATCTTTAGTCGAGAATAGTGTAGAATAATAGATAGGAAAAATTGAAGATGCTATAGTTAATGTATAAACCGAATTAGCCCAATCATAAAAGGCCCATGCATTCAATAATTTTTTACTCCCTTTTAGATCTAATGTTTCTCCCATATATAAAAAATAAAAGCCGTTCATTTCTGAACGGCTTCAATATACAATAATCCTTAACGTTTTATTGGAATTTAGTCACTCCAAATTTAGCTGCTTCTGCCGCGGCATCTGGTGCCCAAGCTGTTAGATTATTAATTCTTGTATCATTAGAAGGGTGCGTACTCATAAATTCTGGTGGTGCTTGGCCCCCGCTGTTTGCCTTCATGCGTTTCCACAATTCTGCTGCTTCGTAAGGATCGTAACCTGCAATGGCCATAATTTGTAATCCAATTCTATCTGCTTCAGTTTCGTGACCTCTACTAAAAGGTAACATACCTAAATACTGTGTACCCACACCATAAGCCTGATTAAATAAGCCTAAAGTTTGTTGATTTTTAATTGCTACATTACCGGCAACAGCTCCTACTTGTTGTAAAGTACCAGCACTCATACGTTGTGCTCCATGGTCTGCTAAAGCATGTGCAACTTCGTGCCCCATAACTACCGCAACACCTGTTTCAGTTTGGGTAATAGGTAATATTCCTGTATAAAATACAATTTTACCACCTGGCATACACCAAGCATTTACAGTCTCATCGTTTACTAAATTGTATTCCCAAGAATAATCTTTTAAGTAACCTGGGTAACCATTTGCAGTTAACCAACGCTCTGCCGCAGAAGAAATACGTTGCCCTACCCTTGTAATCATTTGAGCATCGCTTGTACCTGTTACTACTTTATTTTCAGTTAAAAACTGATCATATTGTGCGAATGCAGATGGAAACACTTGACTGTTTGGATAAAAGTTCAAAGTTTTCTGCCCTGTAAAAGGGTTTACTTTACAGGCTGAAACGCCTATAAAGACTAGTACTATTAATAATAATTTTTTCATGTCCTTATTTTAAAGTTAATGGTATAAGCTACAAAGTTATTGTTTTCCTGATAAATGCAATAAAGTAAAGTTTTTGTTTATTCGTAAATCATCACTATTATTTACAGATAAACTCTCTATTGAGATTTCCTCATTATCAACCATAACATTCACAATCTCAAAAGGCAAACCATGAAAACTTAACCTTACCATCTCATATTCAGTATCAAAAGTACCGTCTTTAAACAACTGAATGGTCAGGGAATTCTCTTTACCCGTCAATTTATAATTACTTAAAGAATACCTACCCTTTTTGTAATCATAACCATTATTTGCATCTTCATATACCTCAGAAGCTTCTGTACCTTCTTTATAATATACTTCTAAAACTAATTCTTCAATTTTCTTTTCCCCTACATATTGCTGAACAGGATATTTAGGAATTATAGCTCCAGCTTTTACAAAAATCGGAAGCATGTCTATCTCTGCAGCCACCCATTTTTCTTTGCCTCCTGTTACATGTTCGTTAGTCCAAAAATCATACCAGTCTCCACGTGGTATATACATTCTACGACCTTGCGCGTTGGGCTCTTGTATTGGACACACCAATATTTTTTCACCAAAAATGAACTCATCTGTTCTAAAATGCGTCTGACTATCTTCTTGGTCAAAAAACACTAAAGACTGCACCATTGGAATGTTCTCTTTCGTGTACTTATAGAACATAGTATATAAGTAAGGTAATAATTGATACCGTAGTTCCACATATTTTCTTACGATATCAGTAATTTCAGAACCGAACGACCATGGTTCTTGATCACCATGATCTCCACTTGAATGTACCCTACAAAATGGATGGAATATTCCTAATTGTACCCATCTAGCAAATAGTTCGCCATCTGGTTGTTCTGCAAATCCACCAATATCAGACCCCACAAAAGAATAGCCACTTAAGCACATGCGTTGTACCTGTACGTTGGCTATCCACAAATGTTCCCATGTAGCCACATTATCTCCTGTCCACGTAGAAGAATATCTTTGTGTTCCTGCAAATGCAGCTCTTGTTATTACGAATGGTCTTTTAGGATATACATATTTTTTGACCCCTTCATAAGTAGCCCTAACCATTTGCATTCCATATACATTGTGCGCTTTTCTATGCGTACAAGGGTGACCATCATAATTATGTCTTGTATCTAAAGGGGCTGTTTTTGTAGGTACCTCCATTACCGCTGGTTCGTTCATATCATTCCAGACGGCATGTACACCTAGGTCAGACATAAATTCTTTATATAATTCTGCCCACCATTCTCTGACTGCAGGGTTGGTAAAATCAGGAAAATTACATTCTCCAGGCCACACCTTACCATGCATTAACGGTCCATCTCCCCTTTTACAAAAATAATCGTTCTCTAAAGCTTCATTATAAATCCAATAATCTCGATCCACTTTTATACCTGGATCAATCATTACTACGGTTTTAAAGCCATCTTCTTCCAATTCGCTTATCATCCTTTTAGGATCTGGAAAATGGTTCTTATCCCATGTAAAACATCTAAACCCATCCATGTAATCTATATCCAAATAAATGGCATCACACGGAATTCGATGTTTTCTAAAATCACTAGCTATTTCTTTTACATTACTTTCTGGATAATAGCTCCATTTAGACTGATGAAAACCTAATGCCCACATTGGAGGCAATTCTGGAGTACCGGTAAGACTAGAATAAGAGCTTACCACTTTTGACATATCTGGACCAAAAATGAAATAATAATTCATCTCGCCACCGTCTGCCCAAAAATTAGTTATGTTTCTACGTTCTTGTGAAAAATCAAAACCAGTTCTAAAACTGTTATCAAAATAAATACCGTAAGCTTTACCTTTATTTAAGCCTACGTAAAACGGAATTGCTTTATATAATGGGTCTTGCTCTTTAGCAAAAGCAAATTGATCGGTCACCCAATTTTCTACTCTTTTTCCTTTTAAATTACTATGCATGGCTTTATCTCCCATGCCGTAAAAACTTTCTCCAGATTGCGTTATTTTACTAAGCTTTACAGTATTACCACCATACTCGTAGTTTTCTTCCCAGTGAAAACCTAGTTCATCTTCATTTATAATAGTACCTTCTAAATCTGAAATTTGAGTACGTAATGTTTTTTTATCTACCAGTATATTTAGCCTTGCAGTAGATATTATATATTCCGTATCATTCTCCACTACCTCTAACTTACTATAACCCATAGTGGCGTCTGGGTCTATACCATAAGAAAAATCTGGCTCAAAGTTATAATTGGTAGCGTATCTAAAACGTATTATACTACCCCTTAAAATTGTTATTTGTAAGACAACACCGTTGTCTGTCGTGAAGTATATTTTATCTGAGTCTTGTGAAAATTCAACGATGTGGTTTGGATATAAATTACCTTTATATTCAAGCTCTGTATTTGTAATCATTAACTTATGAATTAAAAAATATCAAATTAATAGTACTACAGAAATACCTTATAGTGGTCTAAACGAAGACCTATTTATTACAAGTTATTTCAGTATCACAATTCCTAAAGGCGGAATCGTTATTTCAATCGACTTCTCATGTCCGTGAAAAGGCTTGGTAGAGCTCTTTATTTTATTATTCACATTGCCGCCTCCACCATACTTGGCGTTATCACTATTTAAAACCTCTTTAAGTTTTCCTTTTTTAGGATTACCTATTCTATAATTTTCTCTGGGTATAGGTGTAAAATTACATGCTATAATTAAATCGTTTTTAATATCATGCCCTTTACGAACATAGCACAATACAGAATTTTCATGATCACTATAATCTATCCATTGAAAACCTTCTGGACTAAACTGCTTTTCATATAACGCAGGAGACCCTTTGTACAAATGATTTAGATCTTTTACAAAATCTTGTATGCCTTTATGACCATCATATTGCAATAAATGCCAGTCTAAACTTGTTTCAAAATTCCACTCTGCAGTTTGTCCAAATTCGCCGCCCATGAACATTAAATTAGTTCCTGGGTGGGTAAACATGTACCCGAATAACAACCTCAAATTTGCAAATCGCTGCCATTCATCACCTGGCATTCTATATACTAATGACTGCTTTCCGTAAACCACCTCATCATGGGAAAACGGCAACATAAAGTTCTCTGTAAAAGCATAGGTCATACTGAAGGTTAAATCATTCTGATGATGCTTTCTATATATTGGTTCTTTTTGAAAAAACTGTAACGTATCATGCATCCAGCCCATCATCCATTTCATTCCAAAGCCTAACCCGCCATGTGCTACAGGTTTAGATACTCCAGAAAAAGCAGTGGATTCTTCGGCAATTGTCTGTACACCATCAAAATTGGTATACACCGCCTCATTCAATTCTCTAATAAAAGATATTGCCTCTAAATTTTCATTATTACCATATATATTTGGCTCCCACTCCCCTTCTTCTCTAGAGTAATCTAAATACAACATAGATGCAACCGCATCTACTCGTAAACCATCTACATGAAATTGATCCAACCAAAAGATAGCATTGCTTATTAAGAATGCCCTAACTTCATTTCTTCCATAATTAAAAATGAGACTCTTCCAATCTGTATGGTAGCCTTTTCTTCTATCTGGGTGTTCATATAAATTAGAACCATCAAAGAAACCAAGTCCGTGAGCATCTTCTGGAAAATGAGATGGTACCCAATCTAAAATTACACCAATGTCATTTTGATGAAAAGTATCTACCAACATTTTAAAATCTTCTGGTGATCCAAACCTTGATGTAGGCGCAAAATATCCTGTTAATTGATATCCCCAAGACGGATCATAAGGATACTCCATAATTGGCATGAATTCTACATGGGTATACCCCATTTCCTTCACATAATCAACTAGGTCTATTGCAAACTCTTTGTAGGTTAAAAATTTATTCTCCGCATTTTTCTTCCATGAACCTAAATGCACCTCATAAACGGAGTAAGGTTTATCTAAACCGTTTTTGTCTTTTCGATAACCCATCCAAGCGTCATCCTTCCAATCATGCTCAGAAGTCCATATAATAGATGCTGTATTTGGTGGATGTTCGCAATATTTAGCAAAAGGATCTGCTTTTTCTGTCCAAATATCATTATTGTTAGATTGTATCTTATACTTATAGATTTCACCTTTTCCAATATTAGGAATAAAGCCTTCCCAAATACCACTAGAATCCCAGCGAACATTTAGTTGATGCTCTTGAACATCCCAAGAATTAAAATTACCTACAACAGAAACTGTTTTCGCAGATGGAGCCCAAACGGCAAAATAAGTTCCTTTTACGCCATCCACTTCAACTAAATGCGAACCCAGTTTTTCATAGAGTCGATAATGCTTACCTCCCTTAAAAAGATTGATATCAAAATCAGTGAATAATGAGTGAACTATTACGTTAGGCATATAAAAGGTTATTTTGGTAAAGCTAATCATCTTTTAAAGACGGTCGACTTCAATTCATTTTTGTTGAAAATATAGCAGTTAATATCCGATTTAAATATCTAAAAACCAAAAATGGAACGCTTTTTGAAACATACAATCAAGATTTAATCTCAAACCGAATAATTATAACATTATGAAAAAACTGAATTTATTTTTAGGAGCACTAATTACTATATTTTTTATATCATGTGAAGGACCACAGGGACCCGCTGGGTTTGATGGATTTGACGGCGCCCCAGGACAAGATGGTGCAGATGGAATTAATATATTAGGACAGGTTGTTGATATTGAAGGAACTTTTACAATAGACAATGATTATTCTATCTTTTATGAGTTTCCACAAAGTATAGAGGTTTTTGAAACCGATGTTGTATTAGTGTACATGCTTTGGGATGTAACCGAAGATGGAAATGGTGAATCTGTAGACATATGGAGACTAATGCCACAGACAAGAATTATAGATCAAGGGCTTCTTCAATATAATTATGATTATACTTTTTTTGATGTAAATATTTTCTTGGAGTCAGATTTTGACCTTGCCACTTTACCAGCAGGCGATACAGATAATCAAGTTTTTAGAATTGCTGTTTTACCAGCAGAATCTACAACTGGAAAATTAGACACTTCTAACATTAATTCTGTAATGGCACATTTAGGTGTATCTGAAGAAAGCATTCAAAAAGTAACATTAGATTAACACCCCATGTAGTTAACCTATTTAAAGTCTTTGATTATTAATCAAAGACTTTTTTTATTTATATTATTTAAAACCTTAACCTAAAAGTTACGTAAATACAGTACATTGAAAGGAACACATAATTTTATCGACAGAAATAAAAAATTGAAAAATGAAATTTAAAATAGCAATTGCACTTTTAGTACTTTTTGTTAGTTGCAAGGGTACTTCACAAGAAAAAGAAATGGCTAAGGAAACTAAACCCAGCCAGAAAAAAGAATTTGCCGTTCAAAAGACAAATAGCGAATGGAAAAAAGAGTTAACCGATTCTCAATATTATGTACTGCGTGAAGCTGCTACAGAAAACCCTTTTACGAGCGAACTTTTAAAGAACAAAGAAAAAGGTACTTATGTTTGCGCAGCATGTGCAACTCCTCTTTTTAAAAGCTATACTAAGTTTGACTCTGGTACCGGATGGCCTAGCTTTTATGAAGAAATTAAAGGTAATGTAGCGTATGATGTTGATTATAAAATCGGTTACAAGAGAACAGAAGAACACTGTGCTACATGTGGCGGTCATTTAGGCCACGTTTTTGAAGACGGTCCTAATCCTACTGGTTTAAGGCATTGTATAAACGGTGTTGCTTTAGATTTTGTTCCTGCGGAATAAATCCATGTTAGCATTTTAAAAAACAAGAGGTCTAAATAGACCTCTTGTTTTTTTCTAATAGTTTCATAATCGGTCATCTAGATACTTTTCAAAATATCACAATTTCTTATTAAAGGTCATATTTTAAAAACCTACAATCAATTTCAATTAGGTTTTGTATTTTTGCACCTCAATTCAAACTACAAAAAATCAAAATATGAGCACTTTCGATATTATTGTTTTAGGTAGTGGTCCTGGTGGATATGTTACCGCTATTAGGGCTGCACAATTAGGCTTTAAGACTGCCGTTATTGAAAAAGAAAGTTTAGGAGGCGTTTGCTTAAATTGGGGTTGTATACCTACTAAAGCCTTATTGAAATCTGCACAAGTATTTGAATACTTAAAGCATGCAGAAGACTACGGTTTAACAGTTAATGGTGCCGATAAGGATTTTGATACTGTAGTAAAAAGAAGTCGTGGCGTTGCCGAAGGAATGAGCAAAGGTGTTCAGTTTCTAATGAAGAAGAATAAAATTGAAGTTATTAAAGGCTACGGAACTTTAAAAGCTGGCAAGAAAGTTTCAGTTAAGGCTGAAGATGGTACTACTACTGAATACAGTGCAAATAATATCATTATTGCAACTGGGGCTAGAAGTCGTGAATTACCAAGCTTACCACAAGATGGCAAAAAAATAATAGGTTACAGAGAGGCAATGACCTTAGATAAGCAACCTAAAAAAATGATTGTTGTTGGTAGTGGTGCAATAGGTATTGAATTCGCTTACTTCTACAATTCAATGGGAACTGAAGTTACCGTTGTTGAATATTTACCAAACATAGTACCTGTTGAAGACGAAGATATTTCTAAGCAATTAGAAAGAAGTTTCAAAAAAGCGGGCGTTAAGATTATGACTTCTGCAGAAGTTACTTCTGTTGATACATCTGGTGATGGTGTAAAAGCAACCGTAAAAACCGCTAAAGGCGAACAAGTTTTAGAAGCTGATATCGTATTATCTGCTGTAGGTATCAAAACCAACATTGAAAATATAGGTTTAGAAGATGTAGGTATCGCTACCGATCGTGATAAAATTTTGGTTAACGATTATTACCAAACAAATATACCTGGCTACTATGCTATTGGTGATGTTACACCAGGCCCGGCTCTTGCACATGTTGCATCTGCAGAAGGTATTTTATGTGTTGAAAAGTTAGCAGAAATGCATGTAGAGCCATTAGATTATGGTAACATACCTGGCTGTACATATTGTTCTCCTGAAATTGCTTCTGTTGGTTTAACCGAAAAACAAGCAAGAGAAAAAGGTATTGATATTAAAGTAGGGAAATTCCCATTCTCTGCTAGTGGTAAAGCAAAAGCTTCTGGTGCTTCTGACGGATTCGTAAAAGTTATTTTTGATGCTAAGTACGGTGAATGGTTAGGTTGCCATATGATCGGCGCAGGTGTTACAGATATGATTGCTGAAGCTGTTCTTGGTCGCAAATTAGAAACCACGGGGCATGAAGTACTTAAAACAATTCACCCACACCCAACTATGAGCGAAGCTGTTATGGAAGCAGTTGCAGCAGCATATGACGAGGTTATTCATTTATAATTAATTACAATTTTATATAACATGTTAAAATTATTTCGAGCAACGGCAATTTTAGAAGGAATCTCCTATTTGGCGTTGTTCGGGATAACCATGCCTTTAAAATATTGGGCAGAAATACCTGAACCCAATAAATGGGTAGGTTATGCACATGGTGCGCTTTTTATTGCCTTTATTGCACTTACTCTAATCGTAGGTTTCAAACACAAATGGAGCTTTAAAAAAGTATTTATATTTGGGATAGCATCACTTCTACCCTTCGCAACTTTTTATGTAGAAGAAAAATACTTAAGAACTGAAAAAGCCGATTAAGGTGATTCTTCAGTTACGGTAGTTAGTTTATACACACTACCATCAAAAAAATAGCTACATATTTTATATTATTTGAAAAAGAGTGCTTTGAATAACGTAAAGGTTTTACGTTCTAAACCAAAAAGCTCTCAATGGCCAAATCATAACTTTTAAGACCAAAGCCTAGTATTACACCACTTGCAGCTGGTGAAATATAAGACACATGCCTAAATTCTTCACGCTTGTGAGTATTTGATATGTGCACCTCTATAACGGGAGTTTCTACTGCTTTTACAGCATCTCCAATACCTACAGATGTATGCGTATATGCCGCAGCATTTAAAACAATACCATCATAGCTAAAACCCTTTTCCTGAATTTTAGAAATAAGCTCCCCTTCTATATTAGATTGAAAATACTCTAATTCAACGTTTTTAAATTTGAATTGTAGCTTTGAGAAGTAATCTTCAAAAGTTTCAGCTCCGTATACATCTGGTTCCCTTTTTCCCAAAAGATTTAAGTTGGGACCATTAATTATGATAATCTTCATACATCAAAAATAATGAATGTTGCCGTACAATGAATTAGAAATACAAGAAGTAAATTAAACTTGCTTAGCTAAATTATTTCACTAGCGACGTGTTCTATATTTAGGCTCAAAATTATAGACAATTCCTAAGGTCACCGTAGACCATGTAGTTTCTTCAACATCAATACCAGTATAGGATAAATTAACCTCAACACTTGAACTCATTAAATAAGCAATTGTAGGTCTATAATATAGACCACCTTCATTACCGTCACTAATACCCATAGCATAACCTATATTACCACCAAATGAAAAATAATTTGATGTCCAAAAACGAACGCCTGCAGATAATGGCAAAAACTGAACAGCTTCTTGTTCTTCTCTAATAATCGTTGTTTGAAAGGTTTCTGCAAAACCATGAATATAACCTACAGCAGGCCCTACATCTACTACTTCACCTAACGGATACATGTATGAGAAATCCGCTCCAAGTACAACACTTACCGCTTCATTATAATCATCTAAAGGTATTCCTGCTTGTATCCCGAATTTAAATCCTTCTTGAGCGAAAATTTCGGCTGAAAGACATAAGGCTAATAGTAAAATAAAATACTTATTCATGGTTGATTGGTTTATTCTAACAAAAATAAAGGTAAGAGTAAGCTTACAGGCATCTTTGTTGTGAACACCATAAAAGTAGTTGTACATCATACAATTAGGTAGGTTATAAAATATTAAATTTAGAGAATTTACGCTATATGATACAATTTTACATGGCTATAGACTATACTTTATAGACTGCTGAATTAATGTATTCTTTATCTTTAAACCATGAAATGGAAACATGCGCTGAAAGATTACACCACTTACTTAAAGCTTGAACGCGGTTTATCAAAAAACTCTATTCAGAGCTATACTATGGATATTGAAAAGCTAATTTCTTTTCTTGAAACCCATGATATTAACGTTACTCCTATTCTTATTGATAAAGACACAGTTCAACAATTTATCTATGAAATTGCAAAAGTGATTAACCCCCGATCTCAAGCACGAATTATATCGGGACTTAAAAGTTTCTTTAACTATCTTATTTTTGAAGATTACCGAAAAGACAATCCTTTAGATTTAATAGAATCACCTAAATTAGGCAGGAAATTACCCGACACTTTATCTGAGAACGAAATTGATAATTTAATACAAGGTATTGATTTAAGCTCTGCCGAAGGGGAGAGAAATAGAGCTATACTTGAGACGTTATATGGCTGCGGATTAAGAGTGTCTGAACTTATTGGCTTAAAAATATCTGATTTATTTTTTGAAGAAGATTTTATTAAAGTTACCGGTAAAGGAGATAAGCAACGTTTTGTTCCTATAAGCCCTGTAAATAAAAAGTATATTAATATTTATAGAAATGAAATAAGAGTTCACCTAAATATTCAAGAAGGCTTTCAAGATATCCTTTTTCTCAACAGACGAGGAAAACAACTTACTAGGGCTATGATTTTTACTATTGTGAAAAATCTGGCTGTAACTATAGGGTTACAGAAAAATATAAGCCCGCATACATTCAGGCATTCTTTTGCTACGCATTTACTAGAAAACGGAGCCGATTTACGTTCCATTCAGCAAATGTTAGGACACGAAAGTATAACCACAACAGAAATATACATGCATGTAGATCGCTCGCATTTAGCTGAAGTCATGAACACCTATCACCCTAGAAAGAGTCATTAAAATTTCCACTTACTACCTAATGTAAGTGCAGCGGGCATTACTACGTGCTTTTCACCAAATGCACCCATACTCGGGTTATTCATTTGAATATTAGCCTTCAACTCAATCATTAAATTAGGATCGACATCATACCCTAATCCAGTAACAAAACCAATACGATATGGTGTTTGACCAACACCTGCATTTTCTGTAGCTATTTCTGCTTCTATCCCACCAAATAGATATAACCGTTCATTCAAATACACTTTAGCCAATACACTAGATCTGAACCTTTCACTCAATATGTACGTGTCATAAAAACCTTGAAGTTCTAATTGTAGCGATTTTGAAACTCCGTATCGCACCATAAAAGACTTATGAACATCACCAAGTGCAGAATCAGGGTAAGCATGTCCAGTTATTGACAATCCAATTAATGACGAAGGTAAATTTGATACTGGTGGATTTTCTTTTACTTGCCCTTTAGATACTATGACAAACAAGAATAGAAAACTACTCATAAATACTTTCATAGGTTGGATATCTTAAGTAATTGAAAATAAATTCCTACAAAAGATATTTTAAAAAACAGAGCCAACGAAACACTTAGCAAAACTTTAACTGCCAAGTATTTAAACTATTACGAATTAAACCACTTATTAAGTTGACTAATCTTTAAATTGACTGTAATCTCTTTTAAACGGACGGATAATCAATCTAGCTTCTCTATCAAACCTAATGTAGTTGTATACCCAATTGATAAAAACTACCATTCTGTTTCTAAAACCTATAAGAAAAAATAAATGAACGAACATCCAAACAAACCAGGCAAAAACCCCTTGAAACCTGAATTTGTTAATATCGCAAACAGCCTTATTTCTACCAATAGTAGCCATACTACCTTTATCGTTATAGATAAAAGGCTTCATAGCTTTATGCTCTACTAGCTTAATTAAGTTTTCTCCTAATAACTTTCCTTGTTGAATTGCGGGTTGTGCAACCATAGGATGTCCTCGGGGATTATCTACTGTAGCCATACAAGCAATATCTCCAATAGCGAATATTTCTGGATGACCAATTACCTGATTAAACTCATTTACGTTTATTCTATTACCACCAGCGGCAACGCCTTCACCTTCTAAACCTGGAATAATTGCACCTTTTACACCAGCAGCCCAAACTACTGCTGCGGAATCGAATTTCAAATCTGTTTTAGTAGTAACGGTTTTACCATTGTAACCCGTAACACGAACACCTTTCCAAACTTGTACCCCTAATTTCTCTAAAAAGTCCTCTGCTTTTTTTGAGGCCTGCGCACTAAAGCCCGGCAATAAGCAATCGCCACCTTGCACAATATTTATCTGTGCTCTTCTAGTATCCAAATCAGGATAATCTTTTGGAAGTATTCCTTTTTTAATTTCAGCTAAAGCACCAGCAAGCTCTACCCCTGTTGGACCACCACCAACAATCACAAAATTCATTAGAGCATCTCGTTCATGATAATCATCTGTAAGAAGTGCCTGTTCAAAATTTTCTAATATTAAACTTCGAAGATTTAAAGATTGCGGTATCGACTTCATCGACATTGCATTCTTTTCTATCTCCTCATTACCAAAAAAGTTTGTCTCTGAACCTGTGGCAACAACTAAATAGTCATAAGTTATATCACCAATGTTAGTATTTAACTTTTTACCAGCAGTATCAATGTTCTCCACTTCCGCTAAACGGAAATAAAAATTATCGTATCCGATTAACACCTTACGCAATGGGTATGCAATGGAATCTGGTTCAAGACCACCTGTAGATACTTGATATAATAAAGGCTGAAAAGTATGGTAATTGTTCTTATCTATAAGAACGACTTGCACTTCTTTTTTACTTAATTTTTTAGCTAGAGAAACTCCGCCAAAACCACCACCTATAATTACAATTCTAGGATAGCTTGAAAGTGGTATGTTCATAGTATAGTACTTAAATGCAAAATTAAACAAATGGACTTCCACTTTAAAATAATAATGTGTTTTTAGTATCTTTAAGCTCTAACTCAAACAAACACCAAAATGCGTAAAACCCTTATTTTATTGGCAGTACTAAGTACTTCCATTTTTTCGATGAATGCTCAAAAGAGCGAAAAAGATATTATTAAAAAATTAGATCAAAAAAGTGCCGATTACGGAAATATAGCTCAAAATATTTGGGAATTCGCAGAAATGGGATACCAAGAAGAACAAAGCTCCGGTTTGTTACAAAAGACCTTACAAGATGCTGGGTTTACCATTAAAAAAGGTGTTGCCGGTATACCAACAGCATTCATTGCCGAATATGGTAGTGGAAGTCCTGTAATTGCAATTATGGGTGAATATGATGCTTTACCTGGTTTATCTCAGAAAGCGGTTGCAGAAAAAGAATCTGCAGGTGCTGCTGCCGGTCATGCATGTGGTCATCATTTATTTGGTACAGCCTCTACAGCTGCCGCAATTTCAACTAAAGAATGGCTAGAAGCCAATAAATCTAAAGGTACTATTCGTTTTTACGGTACACCTGCTGAGGAAGGTGGTTCTGGTAAGGTATTTATGGTTCGTGAAGGTTTGTTCAATGATGTTGATATTGCTCTACATTGGCACCCAGGTGCACAGAATGCTGCAAGTGCCGGAGCCGCTTTGGCAAACAAGTCTGCCAAATTCAGATTTTATGGTGTTTCTGCACATGCTGCCGCATCACCAGAAAAAGGACGTTCTGCTTTAGACGGTGTAGAAGCTATGAACATGATGATAAATATGATGCGAGAGCATATACCACAAGAAGCTAGAATTCATTACGTAATTACTGCCGGCGGTAAAGCTCCTAATGTTGTGCCGGATTTTGCTGAAGTATATTATTATGCTCGCCATAATAGACGTGATGTTGTAATAGATATTTTTGACCGTATGGTAAAAGCCGCTGAAGGCGCTGCTTTAGGTACCGGCACTACAATGGATTACGAAATGATTGGTGGTACACATGAGTTACTACCAAATCTTACCCTACAAAAAGTAATGCATGATAACTTATCTGAAGTAGGTGGAATGGAATATACTGCTGAAGAAAAAGCATTTGCAGATAAAATTGCAAAATCTTTAGGTCAGGAAAAAGCGGACCTTGCTACTGCAAAAAATGTACAGCCTTACAAAACCGAAGCGAGAGCTTTTGGCTCTACTGATGTTGGAGATGTAAGTTTCACTGTACCTACTGTAGGTTTTAGCACGGCTACATGGGTACCTGGCACTGCAGCTCATAGCTGGCAAGCTGTTGCAGCAGGTGGTACTTCAATTGGTAATAAAGGAATGATGATTGCTGCGAAAACATTAACTATGACAGCTATAGACTTATTCAAGGATAAAAAATTGATTGAGACTGCTAAAGCTGAGTTCATAGAAAAGAGAGGTGCAGATTTTAAATATATCCCACTTCTAGGGGATAGAGCTCCTGCTTTGGATTATAGAAAATAGTCTAGCATTAATATAAAATAGAAAAGTGCCAAGTTGACCTTGGCACTTTTTTTACGTATTTACAGATTTATTGTAACAAATGAAACCAAACATAGACTAACACCGTAAGAACAGCCAACTAATAGTGAATAAAGACCTTGAACACAAATTTGTGACCGAGTTACAGGACAATCAAAATATTGTCCATAAGGTGTGTACCCTGTATACAAATGACCGTGACTCTCACAATGACCTTTTTCAAGAAATCACTATTCAATTGTGGAAGGCATATCCAAAATTTAGGGGCGAAGCCAAGTTTAGTACATGGATGTATCGGGTAGCACTGAATACTGCGATAACATTGTATAGAAAGCGTAAAAGAAGAATTGATACTGCCGACTATGAGTCTATAATTTTTAAAATTAAGGCCGAAGTATATGATGAGACCGAAGAATTGCAATTGAAACTGATGTACAAAGCAGTAAAGCAATTAAATGATGTTGATAAGGCTTTAGTATTTTTATATCTTGAGGATAAAAATTATGCTGAAATATCAGAAACCTTAGGTATTACCGAGGTAAATGCAAGAGTGAAAATGAATCGTATCAAAACAAAATTAAGAACCATTTTGAATCCATAAGCGTATGACGGATGAACTGGAATTATTAAAGAGAGACTGGCAGAAGAAGGAATTTGATGTTCCTAAACTAAGCTATGATGAGATACATAAAATGATTTGGAAGAAATCTTCTTCTATTGTTAAATGGATACTCATAATAAGCATATTAGAATTTACAGTGCCTCACCTATTATATCTTTTACCTTCAATGCGCGAGGGAATGGAAATATATGATAAAATAGGAATATCGAAGTACCTGCTATTTTTATCTGGTTTCACCTATTTAGTAGCGTTCTACTTTATATTTCAATTCTATAAAAGATTCAAGGAAATATCGGTTTTAGATAACTCTAAGAACTTGATGAAGAAAATAATTAAAACTAGAAAAACAGTAAAGCATTATGTCATCTTTTCTTTATCAATGATAATGGTTACTATCATTATGATGATAATTGGTGTTTACCTAAACGATAATATCACCCTTGCCTTTCCTGAATTAAAAGATAGTCTAGAAAACATATCACAAGAAAAGCTAAAAGTAACTATAATGCTTTCCATTGGAATTTTCGGCGTCATACTAACTTTAGCTATGGGTGGAATATACTTTCTACTTTACGGACTTTTACTTAGAAAATTAAAACAGAATTATAGTGAACTAAGACATTTAGCAGTTTAAGAATTTTTCCATTTACGCTGCTTATTCTCTTCTTCATATGCCAAGAGATCCGCTTTTGAAATCACTTTTAAAAATGAAGGATGTTGTTCAATTGCATACTCTAATTTTTCTATAATAGATTCAGAAGTTTCATTATCATAATCTATCTGTAATGGTTCTTTAATAACCATAGATTGAAGAATACCTTTTTTCTTTACACGGAGCCCTTTTTTATCAAAAGAACGTCTAAAACCATCTATAACAACTGGTACTACTACAGGTTTGTACTTCTTGATTATATGCGCCGTTCCTTTTCGTAAAGGTTTCCATGGCGTGGTTGTTCCTTGGGGAAACGTAATTACCCAACCATCATTTAAGGCTTTACCTATACTAGATATATCGCTCATTTTCACTTGACGCTTAACATCTTTACCTTCAGAACGCCACGTTCTTTCAACACTAACAGAACCTGCATAGGCCATTATTTTGGTCAACAGACTTTTCCTCATCGTTTCCGCTGCAGCAACATAATACATGTTCAATTTAGGTTGCCATATGTACCCTAAATTTTTAATGGAATCCTCTCGCCCACTTAAACTAGCATTGAATACGTGAAACATAGCCACTACATCTGCAAAATAAGTTTGGTGATTGCTTACAAACAGCACATTTCTGTCTGGCAGATTTCTGATAATATCAGAACCTTCAATTTCTAATGTATTAAATCCCTTATAGCGCTGATGCGACAATAAGGCCAAAATACGAATTAGCCACTTTTTAATATATAAATTATGCCCAAAAGGGTTCTTATCAAATAATCCCATAGAATGCTAAAATAATTAAATATGCCTTACAACACCTGCTTTAATAACTCTTTAATCTCATTCAACATCATTGCGGTTGCTCCCCAAACGATATAACCGTTTAATTCAAAGGCTGGTACTTCAATATCTTCCGCGTATGATGTCGTTAATTTTTTAGAAATAACTTTATTCTCATCTAAAAAGTCCACTATAGGCACTTCTAAAATTAATTCTACCTCAGTATCTTGTTTTACAAATGGTTTCGGGTTTTTATACAAACCTATATATGGTTGCACCATAAAATTACTTGGTGGTATAAAAATCTCTGAAATTTCTTTTACCAAAGTAACATCATTAGGTAGTACACCTACTTCTTCATGTGTTTCTCGTAATGCGGTGGTCAATAATCCATCATCAGACTTTTCTGCCTTCCCCCCCGGAAAACCAACTTGATTAGAGTGTATTCCTTTATAGGTTTTACGCAATATCAACAATAAGTTTGTATTTTGATTTACCGTTGGATAAAACAATGCCATAACAGCTGCCTTCCGTGGATTTTTCTTAGCAATATTGATTTGTTTTAAATCTTCTAGCCGACTTTCTGGAGCCATTTTATATTGCGAAGCCTCTCCCGGTAGCGGTAGATCCTTTATTTTTGATATTCGTTGTTCAAAAAAATTGAAATCCATGCGTTTACTTAAATACTATTCATATTTCTGCGCTGCCATTCTCGCTTTAACCAGCTGCAAAGATACTTCTAAGAAAGTTGATGATACAACTACAACAGTAGAAGTAGTTATAGATTCAACTAAAATTACCGAAAATAAAGTAGGTGATGAAAAACAAGAGGAAACCTTTGAACTTAACGAAGACAATGCCATCGATTTCTTTTTCAATTATGAAAAGACTTTAACTTCTAATAAAGTAAAAATTACTACCAACCTTGGTAGCTTTATTGTTGAGTTGTATGATAATGTCCCCTACCACAGGGCTAACTTCATCTACTTAACAGAAAAAGGATATTTCGATTATACCCAATTTCATAGAGTGGTGAAAAACTTTATAATTCAAGGTGGTAATTCTGATGACGAAAGAACTGGTAAAAAAAGAACAAAAATAGGCAGGTATTTATTACCACCCGATACTAGAAAAGGCCATAAACACCATAGAGGTACTATTTCTATGCCTAGTAGCGAAATGGATAACCCACATATGTTAGCCTCCCCTTTTGAGTTTTTCATAGTAGTTACCGATCCTGGCTCTTATCATTTAGACAATGAATACACCCCATTTGGAAGAGTTATTGAAGGTATGGATGTGGTTGACAAAATTAATAATCAGCCTGTTGAAAAAGGAGATTGGCCTTTGCAAAATATTTACATTGAAAAAGCGGAAGTACTTAAATAATTCTTGCCTTTCTGATGAATTAAGTTATTTCCCGATAGATGTTCGGTAACGAAATTTTAAATTGTACCGCCAATACACGCATGATTATTATGGTTACAATTGCCATAGAATAGGCAATTGTGTTTTCAATTGGGAATTGAATTAAAAGAAAGTATACCAAACCGCCCAAAATACATACGGTTGCATAAATTTCTTTTCTAAATATCACCGGAATTTCATTACATAAAATATCACGTATTACGCCGCCAAAACACGCTGTAATTGTACCTAAAGCGATACACATTACCGGAGACAAATCTGCAGCTAAACCCTTTTCTATACCTACCATGGTATATAACCCTATACCAATAGTATCAAACAGGAATAACGATTTTCTAACGTACTTTAACTGCTTTACAAAAATAATCGCCAATAATACGGTAACTACTATTATCATTAGATGCATTGGTGCATTCAACCATCCAACAGGTTTTATCCCTATTAAAAGATCTCTTAAAGTACCACCACCAACTGCTGTTACAAATGCAATGATTAGCACACCAAATACATCTAGTCTTTTATCCATTGCAACCAAAACTCCGGATATTGCAAATGCAATGGTTCCTAAAATATCAATGATGAAATAAAACATTATCTACAGCTTTTGAGTAAAGTAATTATAGTCCTTCAAAACAGTATTTATATATGCAACATCATATAATTCTGAATTGGTCTGCAAGATACTATCTACTTTATCCCTAAGCGCTTTTAATGTCTTAAAATCGTTACTTTTTTTAGCTATACTAAAGGTTTCTTTGATCAGTCTTACATCCTTATCCGTCAACAAGGTAACATTCATGAATTGAGGCACATAAGTATCTTCAACTTCTTCAAGTATGGTATGTGAAACAGTTGTTTTATTCTTAGTACTGATTACTACGGTACCTGCGGCCGCATCACCTAAACGTTGTCTTTTTTCAGAAAACAAAATAGTAAGTATCCCTATTGATCCTACAAAAATCCAGATATCAACCAAACGTAGCATCCATCTAATTAAAAAATTGCTCCAGTGTACTGGTGAACCATCAACTTTTACCACCCTCATTTTCATAAGCATTTTACCTACAGTTCTACCATTAAAGATAATATGCATCAGTAAACTGTAAAACATTGCAGGTAATGTAATTAAAGCAACTATTCCTCTTTGTGTCCAACCATCATCATAGATATAACCAATGGCATCACCTATTAAATTTACCAAAGCATAATAGAGATATAGTATAAAAGCGTCGATACAAAATGCTACAATTCTTTCACCTATACCAACAATAGTATAATTAAGATTAACATTTTGCGTTGTATTGATTTGGAGGTTATTCATTAAGTCTTAAATTTAACAAGGTAAAAATAGTTTATGCGCGAAGCTGCTTTTGTAAGGCAAAATAAGGAAAAATGGATAGCATTTGAAAAGGCTATCAACCTAGGTGCTACTACAAACCCAGATGAACTTGCCAATGGCTACATTCAACTGACCAATGATTTAGCTTATGCGCAAACGTATTACGCAGAAAGTAAGACTTTATTGTATTTAAACGGATTAGCATCACAAGCGCACCAAAAAATTTATAAGAATAAAAAAGAGAGTAGAAACAGGATTTTCAGTTTCTGGAAGACGGAATTTCCACTTTTCTTTAAGCAATACCATAATACGCTAGGGGTAGCATTTTTAATTTTTGTTATAGCCTCTGCCATTGGCTCGCTTTCAGCTTTAAACGATGCAACTTTTGTACGTTTAATATTGGGTGATGCCTATGTTAATGAAACTCTTAATAACATTGCTAACGGAGATCCTGCTGCAATTTATAAAGGCGGTAGTGAAATTGGTTCTTTTTTAGGGATTACCATAAATAATATTAGAGTTGCATTCCTTGCCTTTGCTTTTGGTGTTATTACTAGTATTGGAACTGCTTACATTCTTTTTAGCAATGGAGTAATGCTCGGAGCATTCATTACTTTTTTTTATACAAAAGGTGTATTCTTTGAAGCCAATAAACAAATTTGGTTGCATGGAACCATTGAGATTTCCGTAATAATCATAGCTGGTTGTGCCGGTTTAATTATGGGCAATAGTATTCTTTTCCCAAAAACCTATTCTAGACGCGTATCATTTATGAAAGGGGCTAAAGATGGCCTAAAGGTTGTTATTAGTACAATTCCCTTTTTTATCCTTGCTGGGTTTATTGAAGGTTTTATAACACGATATACAAGCATGCCAAATTGGTTGGCTTTTCTAATAATTGGTGCTTCATTATTTCTAATCATATTTTATTACATAGTATACCCCATTTTACTTAACAACCAACATGAAAGACAATTACATACCGTTACGGGTAAACCGTGATTTTGGCGGAATTATTTCTGTTTATTTTGACTATTTTAAACAAAACATTAAAAACTTTACCAATGTTTTTATAAGCTATAACGGCGTTTTCTTAATAGGACTTTTAATAACTAGCTACTTATTAGTATCTGGTTTTTTAGGAATGATTGCACAAGAAACGGGTCAGAATTCTTTTGTTGGTGGTAATGATTTTGAGCAAGACTATTATATATACTTAGGAATTGGAGGGTTTTTATTTGCCATCATCTTTTTAGGTGTTGCTTTTCTTAACTACTCGTTATCCACTAGTTATATGATAAAATATGTAGAGACCAGGGATAACAATGTAGATAAAAAAGAGGTTTGGAACTTGGTAAAAAACCAATTTGGAAATATTGCCCTCTTCGTTCTTTTATTGATACCAATTTATATAGCATTTATAATTGCAGCAATTATATTGGCTATAATACCATTGGTAGGATTTTTTGCCCAATACATTGTTCAATTTTTCTTAACGGCATGGATAGGTGTTTCATTCTTTGATATGTTAGAAAAGAAAAAAGGTGTTACAGAAGCACTAGGCGAAGGCTGGAAATTAGTAACCTCTAACTTTTGGAAATCTGTAGGTGTCAATTTTATTATGGGATTGTTATTAGGTCTTTTACTAATGATCGCTTTAATTGTACCTGGTATTATCATCGGTGTCTATACATTTCATGTAGTTGAAAACGATGTAGATTACTCCCACTCTATAGTTTCTACAATTATATATACTTTAAGTACATGTCTTATACTTATTATTGCAGTGTACGGGCAGTGTCTTACTCAGTTTGTTAATGGTATTTTATATTATGCTTTGCACGAAAAAACATACAACGAAAACACTAGGGCTACCATTGATCAGATAGGCCAAAACGATTAATTTGAAATATTTTATTTTTCTCATATTCTTTCAACTAATAACCCTTTGCTCTTTTGCACAGGAGAAGAATGATAGCATCATAAAAATTGACTCATCTTCAATATTGATATCTAGAAATATTGAAGAAGACCTTTCTAAAAGGTATACGGGAGATGAGTTTAATTATACCTTTAAAACAGGTGAATCTCAAAACATTTTAGCTCGATTTATAAATTGGATAGGTCAAGGTTTATATAACGTATTTGGCATAACATTATCTCCACAGGTACTTCAAATTATTGAATATTTTATATACTTTTTGCTAGTGATTCTGGCTATATATCTAATTGTAAAAGTACTAATCAACGAAAGTTTCAATTCTATTTTTCAGAAAAAAGCCAAGGCAATAAATGATATAAACCTAACGGAAGAACACATAGAAAGTATTGATATTAATACGCTTCTTAATACAGCATTAAACGATAAAAATTATAGACTTGCAATACGATATCAGTTTCTACTAACGTTACAGAAATTATCTGAAAATGATATTGTTGAATGGCATTTTGATAAAACAAATTCGGATTATTTAAGCGAAATTAAACAGCCCCAACTTCAAAATGGATTTAAAAAAATAACCTACCTGTACGACTATATATGGTATGGTGAGCAGCCAATAGATGAAATTAAATACAGTAAATCGATTTTAGATTTCGAATCGATAAACCAACTAATAAAACCATAAATTGGGGAAACGTTCTAAAATAATACTTGGGCTTTTGGTTACTGTGCTTATTGGCATCATTGTAACGGAAATTGTGCGCCCTAGACCTATTAATTGGCGACCCTCATATACTTCTATTTCTAAAATACCATTTGGTTGTTTTGTTTTATTTAATGAACTCCCTTCCATATTTCCAAATAGTGATATAGAGAAAGTAGAAAAAAGCGTGTATGATCTTCTTATTGAAAATGATTCTACGATCACTTCCAATTATATAATGATTAATGACTTCATCTATTTAGATGAGCAAGAAACTAATCAGATTTTAAAATATGTCGAAAATGGAAATCAGGTTTTCATTGCCAGCAGCAATTTTACAGGGAAATTGGCGGACACTTTAAATATTCAAATTACCCAACAATATGATATTCAAGAAGACTCTGTAAAGACATCATTTTCTAATCAAAATTTTAAACAGGAACATTTCTATTTTACAAGAGGAGTAGATCCCGCTTATTTTACAAGTGTTGACACTGTTAACACAGAAATACTTGGACACATTCAGTTTAAAACCTCAGCGTTTTTAGAAAACGAGACGGAAAAAATAAAAACTAGAGCCAACTTTATAAAAACATCTTTTGGTAAAGGAAGTTTTATCATAAACACTTTACCCATTGCATACTCTAACTATTATCTTTTAGGCGAAAATAGTAACTACAGTGTACAAAGTTTCTCTTACTTAGAAGACCATCTTTTATATTGGGACGACTATAAAAAATCTGGTCGTAAAGTTATTACTTCGCCAATGCGATTTGTTCTAAATCAGCCTGCCTTAAAATGGAGCTATTATTTATTGATTGTTGGATTATTACTTTTTGTCGTTTTTAAAGCCAAGCGAGAACAACGCATAATACCAATTATAAAACCGCTTGAAAACTCTTCTGTAGAATTTGCAAAAACAGTTGGGTCTCTCTATCATCAACACAGAGATTACAAGAATTTAAACGATAAAAAAACCACCTACTTCTTAACTTACATTAGAAATAGATATTACGTAGACACCACTGTTTTAGATGAAAAATTAATTACTCAATTAACTGCCAAAGCAGGAAAACCAACAGAAGAAACTAAAGCTATTATTGAACTCATACTCAGTCTTAAAAATAAACCTATACATACTGAACAAGATGCTTTAAACCTTGCTCAGAAAATAAATACATTTAAACAATCTTATGGAAGATAATATACAAGATGAAAACAACGTAGAATTTAATTCTCGAATTGATCTTACCAAGCTCCAAGATTCTGTAGCAAAAGTAAAATTAGAATTAGGTAAGGTTATTATTGGTCAACAAGAAATGATCGAATTATTAATCGTTTCTATTTTGGCAAACGGGCACTCGCTTATAGAAGGTGTACCAGGTGTAGCCAAAACCGTTACCGCTAAGCTTTTAGCAAAAACAATGAATGTAGACTTTAGCCGAATTCAGTTTACGCCAGACTTAATGCCGAGCGATATTTTAGGAACTTCTATTTTCAACGTAAAGACTTCTGAATTCGAATTTAAGAAAGGTCCTATTTTTTCTAATATAATACTGATAGATGAAATAAACAGAGCTCCAGCAAAAACACAAGCCGCTCTTTTTGAAGCAATGGCAGAAAGACAAATTACTATTGACGGTAATGAATTTGAAATGCAACCCCCGTTTTTAGTTTTTGCCACTCAGAACCCTGTAGAACAAGAAGGAACATACAGACTACCTGAAGCTCAATTAGACCGTTTTTTATTTAAAATAAATGTCAACTACCCTACTTTAGAAGAGGAAATACAGATTTTAGAGAATAAACACCAACAGAAAAATATAAATGTAGAAGCATTAATAGATTCCGTTCTTTCTGCGGAACAAATTGCATCTTACCAACATGTTATTAAGGATATTATCGTAGAAGATAATCTGTTGAAATATATAGCAGCAATCGTCAATAATACACGAACCAATGCCAATCTATATTTAGGGGCTTCCCCTAGGGCATCTATTGCAATTTTAGAAGCATCAAAAGCAGTCGCTGCTATTAATGGTAGAGATTTTATAACTCCAGATGATATAAAGAAGGTAGTAGGTCCTATTTTATGTCATAGAATAATACTTACACCTGAGCGTGAAATGGAAGGTTATACTGCAGAAAAAATGATTAAAGACCTAATTCAAACTATAGAAATTCCAAGATAAAATTCTGTGAAAAAAATCTTTAAAAAAATATTTCTTCAAAAGAGGTTCTTCCTTGTTTTAACAGGGGTGATTCTCAGCTTTTTGGTATCCTATATTTTTGAGAATTTTATTTTCATGGCCAAGATATTTTTCTTTCTATTCTTAATATTAATCTTGGTAGATGCAGTATTATTATTTTTTTCTAAAGGCAATATAATAGCTGATAGAATAGTACCTGACAAACTCTCTAACGGAGATGAAAACAGTATCAAAATCAAGGTAACCAATCAATATTTATTTTCATGTAATGTCAACATAATAGATGAGCTTCCATTTCAATTTCAGAAGCGTGATTTTAGTTTTCTGGGTATATTAAAATCTGGGGAACAAAAATTTTATTCCTATACCATTAGACCCGTAGAAAGAGGTGTTTATAGTTTTGGTGATTTAAATATTTTCGCTTCCTCTCCTATTGGGTTTTTAGCTAATAAGTATACGTTTAGTCATAATAAAGAAGTACCCGTATATCCTTCTTTCTTACAACTTCGTAAATATGACCTTTTGGCATTTAGCAACCGACTACTAGAATTTGGTATTAAAAAAATTCGTCGCATAGGGCATACGATGGAGTTTGAACAAATCAAGGATTATATTCAAGGTGATGATATTAGAAATATAAACTGGAAAGCCACAGCCAAAAGAGGTCAGTTAATGGTCAATCAGTTTCAAGATGAAAAATCTCAACCCATTTACTCTATTATAGACAAAGGGAGGGTGATGAAAATGCCTTTTAACGCCCTAAGTTTATTAGATTACGCCATTAACGCTACATTGGTCATCAGTAGCATTGCTCTCAAAAAGAATGATAAAGCGGGTATGTTCTCCTTTAGTAATAAAATAGAGAATAGAGTTGTTGCAGAACGTAGAAGCTCGCAAATGAATCTAATTCTAGAGACGCTATATAATCTGAACACTAATTTCGTGGAGAGTGATTTTAGTAGATTGTATATTGATACAAAAAGAAATCTACCCCAAAGAAGCTTATTACTATTATATACTAATTTTGAAACATTAGATGCATTACACAGGCAATTACCCTATTTACAGGCAATTGCTAAACAACATTTATTGGTGGTAATATTCTTTGAGAATTCTGAGCTAATATCTTATGCTAAAGAGAAACCCAATAGCACATTAGCCGTTTTTGAACAAGCCATTGCCGAAAAATTCATATATGAAAAGCAATTGGTCGTTAATGAACTACGTAAGTATGGGATACAAACAATTTTGACCAAACCTGAAGATTTAACCATTAATACAATTAATAAATACTTAGAGATAAAAGCTAAAGGACTGTTATAAATAATTATCTAAGTAGGTAAGCAGCTTGTAGTTCAGAGTTTATATCACCAGTGCCATTATCAACGAACAATGGCAAGTCTAATTTATTTTCAGTATCTAGATTTATAACCAAACAACCACAATTTTTACCTCCACCATTTCTTCTTCTAGTATTGCTAGTCAATATATCTAAAGCCATACCAGACAGTATACCGCCTAAGGTTGTATACAACACATCTTTTGTTTCCCACTCGTATCCCTTGGGCTTGTCATAAAGAGTTTCCTTTGCAAGACCAGCAGCCAGGCTACTACCAACTGCGCCTGCCCATTTCCACCCACGTTGACCGTTAGTTATTTTATGTGCGGCGTAACCACCCGCAACACCAATAACAATACCTGCTCCAATATGTTTTGCTGCATCGCTAGGGTCTTGCGCATTTATTTTGGTGATAATGGTTATAGCAAAAACAAGTATAATTAATTTCATTATAGGGGATTTGGCATTTTAATTCTATAACGAATTTCAACAAATTAAATTATATAAATATATTAATTTGCCTATTAACATTTTTATTAGATTAAATACCAATTTCAGTAGATTCAATCTGTGCGCCACAGAATTTTACAATGTAAACTTTTACTAAAATTTTCGACTAACTTGTCATATAAAAATAGATAAAAATGAAAACTGTATTACATAAATCTGATACCAGAGGTCATGCTGATCATGGTTGGTTAAATTCATACCATAGTTTTAGTTTCGCAAACTATCACGATGCTGAACGAATGAATTTCGGAGTATTAAGAGTACTAAATGATGACACGGTAGCTGCCGGGAGAGGATTTGGCACACACCCTCATAGCAACATGGAAATTATTTCAATTCCGTTAGAGGGTGACCTTCAACATATGGACGATATAGGCAACTCAACAGTTATTAAAGCTGGTGATGTTCAGGTTATGAGTGCAGGTACCGGTGTTTCCCACAGCGAGTATAACAAGAATAAAGATCAGCCAGTTAAATTTTTACAGATTTGGATTATTCCTAACAAAGAAAATGTTACTCCGCGCTATGATCAAATCTCAATTAATGATATTGCAACGAAAAATAGTTTGTATCAAATTCTTTCTCCAAACCAGGATGATTCCGGTGTGTGGATTCATCAAAATGCCTGGTTTCATCTTGGTGAATACGAATCTGAAACAACAGATTCATACACTTTAAAAAAGAAAGGCAACGGAGTCTACATATTTGTTTTGGAAGGAGAATTTGAATTGGAAAATCAAAAACTAAGCAAACGTGACGGATTAGGAATTTGGGATATCGATACTATTAATTTTAAAACGAATGGCAATTCGAAAATATTAGTAATGGAGGTTCCTATGAGCTTTTAATTAGTAAATTGTTTAAATGAAGATTCAAGTTTAAAAAGACATCAAAAAAAGGTGTCTTTTTAATTTTTAATACCACTACTTTCTTATATTTAAGTAAAATATGATAACGTTAAAAACTCCCCCAATTCTTCATATTTTACTTTTTGAGATTTAATATAAATACGCACTCATTTAACCTTCCAAAAAATAACATATATTAAAAAAAATAGTTTGTCTGAACATATAACGACATCAATAAAAAAACCTTTGAAGAGTAGTAAATTCTTAGATGAATTTGGTTTAATAACCATTATATCTTCAATTTTTACATTTGCAGTATTTATATACGCCCTAATTTTTCATTCTTATATAGAGCAAATACTGTCATTTGTTGTTGCCCTAGGTTTCGGTATTGGTTTTATTTTAAATCGCTTAGGTTATCATAAAGCTACCAGAATTTACATGACCTTGTTTCCCCCAGTCATGTTCATGAGTTTGATATTTTTAATTGGCGGTTTTTTTGGTCAAGCTGTGGCCTTTGCCACAATGGGGTTTTTAGCATATATAGGGTATCGTAGAAACCCTAGGTTACGAAACCTAATTATAACTTTTGATATTCTTGCATTTATTATCCCTACCATTTACATTTCTATTCATGAACCCATTTTGGGTACTATTGATGTACCATTTGATGAAGTTTTTGCCTTCTTAGCCTGCTTGGGTTGGTTATCACTAACGTTTAGAATATATGATGAGAATAAGACCAAAACGTATACTACAGATTTAGAAAATCATATTACAGCATTAAAAGAGAGTGAACTAAATTTAAAAAAAGCTCAAGATGACCTAAAATTTCAAAACAATAGGTTGGCTGTTTTAAATAATGAGTTAAAATTAAAGAATACCCATATTGAGGAATTCACTTTTATTGTAACCCATGATTTAAGAGGTCCTTTAAATAACATTAATGTCATTGCCAAAGAATTAGAAAAACAATATCAAGCTAGTAATTATGCCAATTTTGATAGCTATCTAAAACATTTACAAGGCAGTTCTACTAGATTAACAAATTTAGTTGAAGGACTTTTAAAGTATGCTGAAATTGGAAATTCCAGCGGAATGGAAAACGTAAATATTACTGAGATAATTCAACTTGCTTTAGATGATCTTTCTGAAAGAATTAAAGAAACCAATGCTACCATTCATTTAGGCGAAATGCCAGTACTTACGGCAAGACCTAACGATATACGCATGTTGTTCCAGAACTTAATTCACAATGCGTTAAAATTTAAAACTTCCGACAAAGCACCCGTAATCACCATTTCTTCTAAAAAAAAGTCTAATGAGTATTTATTTAGTGTTGCAGATAATGGTATTGGAATTCCAAAAGAACATAAAGACAATATATTTAATGCGTTTCATAAATTACATAACCAGTCTAAATTTGAGGGATCGGGTATCGGACTTTATGGAAGCAAGAAAATAATAGATCATCATCTTGGTAAGATATGGGTTGTATCAGAAGAGAATGTTGGTAGCACCTTTTACTTTACTATACATGATAATTTATTAGAATCTAGTTAAAAATAGGAGCATTTTTTAAAAAAAATTTAACCAAATTATAATTCGATGAAGAAATTAATTACAATGTTAATATTGTTCTTTATGTGTATTGGTTATTCCCAAGACCCACCTTTGAAACTTGGTGTTGCAGGTCTTACCCATGGTCATGTTGGATGGATTTTAAGTAGAGAGGTTCAGTCAGATATCAATATGGTCGGTATTGTTGAAACCAATACAGAACTAGCAAAAAGACTTTCTGAAGAATTTGGTTTTTCAATGGATATCGTTTTTAATTCTATGGATGAAATGATAAAAGCCGTAAAACCAGACGCCATAGCAGCATTTGGCAATATTAAAGATCATTTAATTATAGTTCAAGGAGCTGCACCAAAAGGTATTCATGTAATGGTTGAAAAACCATTGGCTACTACATTAGAAGATGCTCTTAAAATTAACAATCTCGCTAAAAAACATAATATTCAAGTATTAACAAATTATGAAACCTCTTGGTACGAAACTAATGTTAAGGCCAACAGTTTATTAGAACAAGGGACTATTGGAGAATTAAGAAAAGTAATTATTAGAGATGGTCATAAAGGTCCAAAAAAAATTGGCGTTTCAAATGAATTCTTAGAATGGTTAACAGACCCTGAATTAAATGGTGGTGGTGCCATTACAGATTTTGGTTGTTACGGAGCTAATTTAATGACTTGGATTACCAAGGGACAAATTCCTAATACTGTTACCGCGGTCACACAACAACTACAACCAGAAAACAACCCTAATGTTGATGATGACGCCACTATTATTTTAACCTATGACAATAAAATGGCAATTTTAGAACCTTCTTGGAATTGGCCAATAGGAAGAAAAGACATGGAACTTTATGGCACAAAAGGCGCTGTTTATTCTGACAATCCTACGCAATTAAGATTAAGATTATCAAAAGGATATAGTGACTATACAGAAGAAACATTTCTTTTACCGGAACGTGACAAACCATATGATGATCCTTTTTCCGTTTTTGCAAATGTCATCAATGGCAATCTTATTTTAGAACCTTTTAATGTATACTCATTAGAAAATAACCTTATAACCATGCAAATTCTACAAGCGGCTATTAACAGTGCCAAAAGTGGAACTACCATAAAACTAGAAACTAATTAAACCTAAATAACTACACTTTGTATTATGAAAAATTTACTCACCACCCTATTTCTAATTATTTTTCTCAATGGATACTCTCAAACTTCAATTATTGGTTTTACTCCAGAGAATACCAATAAACAATTACAGCTAGAAAAAAGCTTTGAAGAAAAATTAAACGCAACAAATCTTGATACTTGGATGCAAAAAATGGCTGCAGAACCTCATTGGGTTGGTACCAAATTTGGAGAAGAGAATGCAAAATGGATTAAAAATCAATTTGAATCTTGGGGTTATGATGCAAAAATAGAAACCTACCAAATTCTATTTCCTTATCCAACAGAAAGGGTTTTAGAATTAACAGGACCTACGCAATACAAAGCCAAATTAACGGCAGTACCTGTAGAAGGCGACCCTTTTACAGCACAAGGTGATGCATTGCTACCTAGCTATAACGCATTCTCTATTGACGGGGATGTAGAGGCTGAATTGGTCTTTGTTAATTACGGAATACCGAAAGATTACGAAAAATTAGAAAAGCTTGGCATTAGCGTAAAAGGTAAAATAGTTATTGCTAAATATCAAGGCTCATGGCGAGGTATAAAACCGAAACTAGCCGCCGAAAAAGGAGCTATTGGTTGTATCATCTACTCTGACCCAGAAGATGATGGGTATGGCCAAGGTGATGTTTATCCAAAAGGTGCCTACAAGAATAAAACTGGGGTACAGCGTGGTTCGGTTATGGATATGCCTACATATCCTGGAGATGTATTAACTCCTGGATACGGAGCTACAAAAGACGCTAAAAGATTAGATAGAAAAGATGCCCCGACGATTACAAAAATTCCTGTACTACCAATTTCTTACGAAGATGCACTTCCGCTTTTATCAGCTTTAGATGGTACTGTTGCACCAGAATCTTGGCGAGGTGGATTGCCAATTACATATCATATTGGTCCTGGACCAGCAAAGGTTCTTTTAAAACTTACATTCGATTGGAAACTGGTACCTGCCCATAATGTTATTGCAACCCTAAAAGGAACAGAATTTCCTGATCAGTGGGTAATGCGTGGTAATCATCATGATGCATGGGTACATGGTGCCAATGACCCAATTAGTGGAATGGTCGCCCTTATGGAAGAAGCAAGAGCTATTGGCGAACTTGCAAAAAAAGGTCAAAAACCAAAGCGTACCTTGGTATTTTGTGCTTGGGATGCCGAAGAACCAGGATTAATTGGATCTACAGAATGGGTTGAAGACCATAAAAAAGAACTTCAAGAAAAAGTAGTTGCATATATTAACACCGACGGTAACGGACGTGGCTTTTTAGGTGCTGGCGGATCGCACTCTTTACAAGCTATGGTAAGCGAAGTGGCAAGCACTGTTGTTGACCCACAAACTAATGTCTCTGTTAAAGAACGTAGAATTGCAGCGAATATGGTTAATGGTGGCGATGACTCTTTTAAATTATATGCATTGGGCTCTGGATCAGATTACACTCCGTTTATTCAACATGCCGGTATTGCTGCTTTAAACCTAGGTTTTGGCGGTGAAAATGGAGGTGGTGAATATCACACTATTTATGATACTTACCCACATTACAAAAGATTTAAGGATCCAGAATTTGCTTATGGTGTTGCTTTAGCAAATACTGCCGGTCTTATTACCCTACGTTTAGCAAATGCTGATGTTATTCCTTTAAACTTCTCGCAATGGAAATCTACTGTTTCAAATTACCTTACAGAAATTATCGATGAGACTGAAAGTATGCGAAAAGAGGTATTGAAGCATAATAAAATGATTGATTTAAATACATATCAATTAGCAGCAGATCCAACCAAAAAGGTTAAAACTCCGACGAAAAAAGAACTTATACCTTATATTGATTTTTCACCTTTACAAAATGAACTTGTAGCACTTGAAGCTACTATTACCGAGTTTGAAAAAATTAATACAACTACTCTTTCAAAAAAATCTATTGATGATTTAAACAAGAGTTTAATGAAAGCGGAACAAATGCTTACCTCTGAAAAAGGATTACCACGTAGACCATGGTTTAAACACCAAATTTATGCTCCTGGTTTTTATACCGGTTACGGCGTAAAAACTTTACCTGGGATAAGAGAGGCTATCGAACAAAAAAATTGGGTAGAGGCACAAGAACAAATTGAAATCTTGACAACAACATTTAAAAATTTCAATACGTATATTAAAGACGTAACTAAAAATTTAAAATAATTATTATGGACTCAAATTATATAAAAGTGTTCGGTGGCAATAGCATAGTTGCACATCGCATAGAACTGGCATTAAAAGAGAATAACATAGAACCAATTCTTAAAGATGAAACAGAATCCGCACGTCTTGCAGGTTTTGGCACTCCTTTACCAGAGTTAGTAGAAATCTATGTTCATAAAGATCAAGAAGAAAAAGCATTAGCTTTAATTAATGAGCTAAGTTAAAATCAATAAAAAAGCCTCCAATAATGGAGGCTTTTTTTATACGTATTCTATAATACTACCCTTTACTCAGTGGTGTAATTTCTAGTTTTCTAAATTCTACAGGACCATGATCTCCTTGAATCATAATAGGTCCAGCTGCTGCCTCATTATTATCTAAAGCACCACCTGTCATAGAATCTATATTTTGGTTTGAAATAATCGTTTTACCATTAGCTACAATTGTAACACGTCTACCAATTAAAGTAATATCAAATGTTTGCCACTCCCCTGCTTTCATGGCTACATTTTCATTTGGTGTTAATAGACCATAAATTCCACCAAAGTAAATTGAAGATGCATCTAAGCCAATGTTATCAGCTATTTGCACCTCATAACGTCCTCTTAAATATAGACCACTATTACTACCTTCTGGATATCTAAACTCTGCATGTAATTGAAAATCTTTAAACTTTTCTTCAGAGATTAAATTAACACCAGGTTTTTCGCTTGTAAGTAAGCCATCTTTTACCGCCCATTGGTTATTTGGTTTCATCTCCCAACCATTTAAATTCTTTCCGTTAAAGAGTGATATTGTTTTTCCCTTTTTAGCATTGCTATAATATGGAAGTTTAGGAGATTTTGTAGCTGTCCAATTATAGGTCTTGCCATCTACATAAATCATAGTTCCGGCTAAACCTTCGCCAACTATTTTTCCTTCAAATTCCATATTAGCAGCACCAGGCTCCCATTGTGGCGGAATTTCAAAAGAGAATAAATCTCCATGCTTTTCTATTTCCGCTACTGGTCTTGCACTTCCAAATGCGTATGTAAATCTTCCGATCAACGTGTTGGTACCTGAGTGTCTAATTTCTAACCAAGATGGTAGTTTTTCTCCTTCTTGATCAATGGTTAAATTCCATTTTCCTTCTAACGGGTGACCTTCTTGTGCTTTTAATGTGGTAAAACTAAAAGTCAACAGAAAGAAGAAAGCAACTGTTTTAATAGTATTCATATTATTTTAGGTTTGATAAGTAATCAAATATAAAAGAACTTTTAAATACAGCTTCCCAACATAGAACTAAATATTCTCAAATTCAAAAAAAAGACAAGCTTTACTTATGATGTTAGTAATTTAACTTGACATTAATTTCATTATTTATTAATTACATTATTTGCTACATTTAAACTTCAATTCAACCAATCAACAATGACATTTTTTAAAAAGCTTCTACTTGGGGCAATATGCCTTGTATTCTTGTGCACTTCTTGTATAAATAGAAATCCTACTGAAATTCCATTAACCATTCAACAAGATAGTACGGACCTTATTGAAATGGCAAAAAAAGCTAGAGAAACCATTACCGCAAAGGTAGCAGATGGTTTAGAATTAAGTCTTTGGGCTTCTGATTCTTTAGCGCCAGATCCAATAGCTATGGATATTGACAACGAAGGCAACGTCTACATTACACGTTCTAACAGAAATAAAAATTCAGAATTTGATATTCGTAGCCATAGAGATTGGATGACAGAATCAATAGCCCTAGAATCTGTGGAGGATAGACGTGCGTTTCTTCATAAAACCTTTGCTCCAGAACTTAGTAAGGAGAACGAATGGTTTCCAGATTTAAATAACGATAGTATTCATGATTGGCAAGACCTTACTGTTGAACAAGATGAAATTTGGATGATACAAGATTTGGATAAGGATGGTATAGCCGATGTTTCCACCCAAATCATGAATGACTTTAATGATGAAATCAATGATCAAGCTGGTGCGCTTTTAGTTAGGGACAATGATGTTTTTGTAGGTATTGGTCCAGGCATGTATCGGCTAACTGATACTAATGGTGATAAGATTTTAGATGAGAAGACCAGTATTGCTACTGGTTTTGCCGTGCATATTGGTTTCAGCGGTCATGGTATGTCTGGTGCTGTTGAAGGACCAGATGGTAAAATCTATTGGGGAATTGGAGATATTGGCGCAAATATTACTACGGTTGATGGTGAGAACCATAAATACCCAAATGAAGGCGTTATTGTTAGAAGTAACCCTGATGGGACTGATTTTGAAGTATTTGCACACGGACTAAGAAACACCCACGAGTTTGTTTTTGATGCCTACGGAAATATAATTTCTTCTGATAATGATGGTGACCATAAAGGAGAAAGTGAAAGATTAGTGCATATAGTTGAAGGTTCAGATGCAGGTTGGAGAGCTAATTGGCAGTATGGTAAATACACAGACCCAAAGAACAATGGCTACAATGTTTGGATGGATGAAAAGCTTTTTACACCTCGTTGGGATGGGCAGGCTGCATATATCATGCCACCTATACAGAATTTTCATAATGGTCCCACAGGTATGAGATATAACCCAGGTACTGCGCTAGGGACAAAATGGTTGAATAAATTCTTCTTGGTAGAATTTGTAGGTGACCCCAGTAGATCTCATATTTGGTCGTTCGATTTAAAGCCAAAAGGCGCCTCTTTTGAGCTTAATTCAGATGAATCTATTTTATCTGGAGTATTACCTACAGGTATAGATTTTGGACCTGATGGTGCTTTGTATCTTGCCGATTGGGTTAATGGATGGGGTAGCAAAAACTATGGTCGAGTATGGAAATTAGACGTTAATAAAGAAACCAATGACTTAGAACAAGAACGGTTGGAAACACAACGACTAATGACTCATGATTATGAAGATGATAAGACAGATAATTTAGTGAAATTATTATCATATGGCGATATGCGAATTCGCCAAAAAGCACAATTTGAACTTGCTAAAAGAACCTTTTGGGGTTATAGAGCCTTAGAAAAAGTTATAAAAGAAGATGAAAACCAATTTGCACGCATTCATGCCATTTGGGGTATTGGGCAAATAGCCGCAAATGATAAGGATGATGCTAAGCCACTTTTGAATTTATTACAAGACGATGACCCCGAAATTATAGCGCAAAGTGCAAAAGTTTTAGGAGATGTTAGATATGAGAAAGCTGCCGATAGTTTAATATCGCTTACTACTCATGAAAATGATAGGGTAAAGTTTTTTGCTGCACAGGCACTTGGGCGTATGAAGTATGAAAATGCGACCGAAGCATTAATAGCTATGATCGAAGCGAATAATGATCAGGATCTTTATTTAAGACATGCCGCAGTTTTAGCACTTTCAAGAATAGGAAATGCCGAACCACTTTTAGCTCTTTCCAATAGCGATAATAAAAGTTTGCGTATCGCAGCTGTTCTTGTTTTAAGAAAATTACAAGAGCCTAAAATCTCTGTATTCTTATCTGATGAAGATGAATACATTATTACTGAAACCGCTCGTGCAATCAATGATGACCTTTCTATTGCGGCTGCATTACCAGCATTAGCAGCAACGCTAAATAATGAAATATTAAAATCTGAACCCTTGTTACGTAGAGCTATTAATGCCGCATTACGCGTGGGTGGTGATGAGCAGTTAGATATGCTTATCAATTTTGCAAAAAGAACAAATGTGTCTAGTGATTTACGTGGGGAAGCTCTTGCTGCCTTAGGTACATGGAACAATCCTTCTCTTTTAGACCGTGTAGATGGTAGATACAGAGGCGAAATTTTAAGAGAGAACGGTCAGTTAGAAGAGAAAATTAAAAAAGATATTCCTTCATTTCTTAAAGAGCGCCAACCTGAAATGTTAATAGGTATTTCTAAAACTATAAGCGCAGTTGGTATTAACTCTTATAATGATGAGCTATTTTATATTTTTAAGTCGAATAGATCACCTGAAGTAAGAGCTGCTGTTTTAACTGCCTTAAGTCAATTAAAATATAATAGAATGGAAAGCGCCATGTCTATTGGCATGCAAGATAAAAATGAAGAAGTAAGAACTGCAGCAGTAGGCCTTTTAGGTCAACTGAACTTACCGAAAGAAAAATTACCTGCAATTGTTGACCCTATATTTAAAAAAGGGTCTATCTCTGAGCAACAAAGAATGTTAAACGTCTTAGGTGATTTACCTGACGCAAATAGCAACGCCATACTTACGAGCCTAATTGATAAAGCCAGTAAAAATCAATTAAAACAAGGTATTTTACTTGATTTAATGGAATCTGTAAATGCGACTGAAAATCCTGCATTAATTGCACAATTAGACAAATTGAACAAGGCAGGCTATTCTGCCGATTCGTTTCAAGAAACACTTTACGGAGGTAACTGGTGGACAGGTAGATCTGTTTTTAACAATAATCCTACAGCGCAATGTGTTCGTTGTCATTCCGTAAATGGTGCTGGTGGAGAAGTTGGTCCGGCATTAGATAATATAGCTAATGTTTTAAGTAGAGAACAATTGTTAGAGGCACTTATAGAACCAAGTGTAAGATTAGCACCAGGCTATGGCACCGTTACGTTGACATTGAATGACGGGCAGAAAGTGCAAGGTGTTTTAATTGAAGAAAACAATACACAATTATTACTTAGAACATCTGAAGCTGAACCTTTAAAAATTCCTTTAAAAAGAATTTCAAGAAGAGAAAACTCCATGTCTGCAATGCCCGCCATGGGTCGTATGATCTCTAGAAGAGAACTCCGTGACCTTATGGAATATCTTTCGTCTTTAAAAAATAAAGAGCGAATTATTGAAGGGGAAGATAAAGAAGTATAAATTATAATGAGGAAAGTTCTGCTTTCCTCTTATAAAATTCGTTCATTAAATCTTTTATAATCTCACCAGCTGGTTTTATGTCATGTATCAAAGCAGATACCTGACCAATTTCTAGCTCACCATCTTCTAAATCACCTAAGAACATGCCTTTTTTGGCACGACCTCGACCCAATAACATCTTCAATTCTTCGGTAGTTGCGCCTTCAGCATATGCTTTTTGAACTTCTTGATAGAACTTATTCTTGATTAAACGAACAGGAGCCAATTCCTTTAATGTTAATTGAGTATCCCCTTCTTTGGCATTGACCACAACTTCTTTAAACTTGATATGGTTTGATGCTTCTTCACTTGCTACAAACCTACTTCCCACCTGCACTCCGTCAGCTCCTAAGACCATTGCCGCTAACATTGCTTTTCCAGTGGCAATACCACCTGCGGCAATTAACGGAATAGTAATCTGTTCTCGTACTGCAGGAATTAAAACTAGGGTAGTAGTTTCATCCCGCCCATTATGTCCACCAGCTTCAAATCCTTCAGCAACAATAGCATCTACACCAGCCTCTTGTGCTTTCAATGCAAACTTTAGGCTACTGACCACATGAACTACCGTAATTCCTTTTTCTTTTAGAAACAATGTCCAAGTCTTTGGATTTCCTGCAGAAGTAAAAACAATCTTTACCCCTTCTTCTAAGATAATATCCATCAATTTATCAATATCTGGATACAACATTGGTACATTGACGGCAAATGGTTTTTGTGTCGCTCGTTTGCATTTTTGAATATGTTCTCTCAATACATCTGGATACATACTACCAGAACCAATAACACCCAAACCTCCAGCATTAGAGACGGCACTAGCTAATCGCCAACCGCTGGTCCATACCATTCCTCCTTGTATTATAGGAAATTCTATTTTGAAGAGCTCGGTAATTCTATTTTGCATAAGAGATATTTAAGACTGTCATTCTTAAGGTGTCTATTCACCTAAAAAAAGATACCTCTAATTTAAGAAATTACGCCCGAACCAATAAGATCATCTTCTAAATACCAAGCTACAAACTGACCTTCGGTAATTGCAGATTGCATCTCTTTAAAATCAACATACATACCACCTTCAACCCTATAAATTGTTGCTTCTTGTAATTCTTGACGGTATCTAATTCTTGCTTTTACTGCTAACTTTTCATCAATTTTCAATGCCAAATCTTGACGTACCCAATGTATTTCATCATCGTTTACAAATAATGTACGTCTGTACAATCCGGGGTGCGCTTTACCTTGACCGGTATAAATGATATTTTCGTTAACATCAGTATCTATTACAAACAATGGTTCTTTAGTACCTCCTACATGCAACCCTTTACGTTGCCCTTTGGTGAAATAATGTGCACCTTGATGTTCACCAACAACTTTACCATCAGTTAAATGATAAACTGGTTTCTCTGCATAAAACTCTAATTCAGACTTTTTATCTGAAAAATTGGGTGTTTCTCTGTCATATGTGTCAAAAGCTGCAGGCACCTCTACTATTTTACCCGTTCTAGGTTTTAACTGCTGTTGTAAAAATTCTGGCAATCTAACCTTACCTATAAAACACAAACCTTGTGAATCTTTTTTATCTGCAGTAATTAAATTCATTTTCGCAGCAATTTCCCTTACCTGTGGCTTGGTCAAATCCCCTATTGGGAACAAAGTTTTTGATAATTGCTCCTGCGATAATTGACATAAAAAGTAAGATTGATCTTTATTTCCATCCTTACCTGCCAGTAATTGATAAGTCTCTGTACCGTCAGAATTTTGTAAAGTTCCTTTTCTACAATAATGACCTGTAGCTACATAATCTGCACCTAACTGCATTGCAATTTTCATAAAGACATCAAACTTTATCTCTCTATTACATAGCACATCTGGGTTTGGGGTACGCCCCATTTCGTATTCCTTGAACATATAATCAACTATACGCTCTTTATATTCAGCACTTAAATCTACTGTTTGAAATGGAATACCCAATTTCTCAGCGACAATAAGTGCATCATTACTATCCTCTAACCACGGACATTCTTCTGATATCGTAACCGAATCATCGTGCCAATTCTTCATAAACAAGCCAATAACCTCATAACCTTGCTCTTTTAGCAAGTATGCCGCTACGCTTGAATCTACTCCTCCAGAAAGTCCTATTACTACTTTTTTCATCTCTTCTACTTCGTCGTAACAAAATTACAAAATTTCATTTCAGAAAGACTTTTTTATAAGTAACAAGATTCTTTATAAGATGTAACCATCTTCTCCTTAATAATTTGAATAAAATTCTAATCTACCTATTTAAATAATAAATTATTTGTTAAACTTTTCTAAAATAATTATAAACACTAAATAACATTAAACATCCAGAACATATTATAAAATCAATACTTTAAAGCCCATAAAACAATAATAAAATATAATTTTCCATAATTTTTTAACATATCATTAATTTTTTAAATTATTATTTTGTTTAGGTTTGATTAATAATTGTTAAACAATAAACCTATATAACATGAAAATTCTTGGTAAAATTCTAAAATCTACGGCATTAGTAATGCTACTTATCTTTGCTGCATCATGTAGCGATGATGACAACGAAAATCTTGTAATTATCGAAGATGACGATAATATTGTTGAAGCTGCTCAAAAAACAAGTTCTTTAAGTTCTTTAGTTGCCGCTCTATCGAAAGCTGATGAAAGTACAAATAACGACTTAATTACCGCTTTAAGTAGTGAAGGTCCTTTTACAGTATTAGCTCCAACAAATGAAGCCTTTACAGATTTATTAGCCCGTTTAGATGGATTTGATTCTTTAGACGATTTTAATAACGAACAGTTACAAGATTTGTTAGCAACTATTCTAACCTATCACGTTGTCTCTGGTACTGCAGTAAGTTCTAGTGAATTAACCGCAGGGCAATCTATTAATACACTACAGGGCGAAAACCTAACTGTAAGCTTAACAGATGGCGTAACCTTTACAGATGCTGCTGGAGAAATAGCCACGGTAACTACAGCTGATGTAGAAACAGAAAACGGCGTTGTACATATTATTGATAAAGTATTAATTCCACAAGCTGCTTTAGATGCATTAAGCAATGTATTATTAGTATCTATTACAGACTTAGCGGTTTCTGTACCCAGCCTAAGTATTTTGGTAGATGCATTGGTTGCAGCTGATGGAGACTTACCTACAGTACTAACAAATGATGGCCCTTTTACCGTATTTGCCCCAACAAATGATGCATTTGAAGCATTTTTAATGGCTAATGATTTTAATAGTCTGGATGACATCCCAACAGAGATACTTACACAAGTATTACTGAACCATGTAGTGGCTGGTACTAATTTATCTACGGATTTAAGCAGCGGTTATGTTTCTACACTTTCTACTGCAGGTGCAAACGATGCTAATCTAAGCATGTTCATTAATACAGAAGACGGTGTAACACTAAACGGAAATTCTACAGTTACCGCAGCGGATAATAAAGCAATAAATGGTGTAGTACATATAGTTGATGCCGTAATTGGACTTCCAAATATTGTAGATCATGCAATAGCTAATCCTAATTTGACATCTTTAGTTGGTGCATTGACTGCCGACAATAATACAACGTTCACTACTTTATTAACTGATTCAGAAACTGATTTCACCGTATTCGCTCCTTTGAACACAGCTTTTGAAAGTTTTACAAACCCTTCGGATAATGACCTAAATTCAATTTTAGCTAATCATGTTATATCTGGTGCAGCAGCTAATGCAGAAAGTCTTACAAATACATATTTCAATACTACAGCTATGAATGCTGATGGAGATAATTTAAGTATTTACGTAAACATTGATGATGGAGTTACTCTAAACGGAACAAGCACTGTAGTTGCTGCCGATATTATTGCAACTAACGGAATCATCCATGCTGTAAATACAGTAATTGATTTACCAACAGTAGTTACTTTCGCAACCGCAGATCCTAACTTTAGTTCACTTGTAGGAGCGTTGACAGCTGAAGGTCAACCAGATTTTGTTAGTGTTTTAAGTACGCCTAACGGTACTGACCCAGCACCTTTCACTGTATTTGCGCCTACTAACGGAGCATTTGCCAATTTAGCAGAAGTACCTAGTGGAGATGCTTTAACTGCTGTTTTAAATCATCATGTTATCGTAGGTGCTAATATCATGTCTGGAGATTTAAGCAACGGATTAATATCGCCTGCCACATTAGAAGGCGACACCTTAACTTTTACAATAGATGGTGATAACAATGTTACCATTACAGATGGTTCAGGCAATTCTGAAATTGGAATTATTGCTGTTGATGTTCAAGCTAATAATGGTGTTATACATGCCATTGACACAGTAATGATACCAGATACAACAAACTAATCTATACCTTTTATTTAAAACTCAAAGAGCCGCATAATGCGGCTCTTTTTACATTTTATATCGTTGTATTTTAAAAACTTGATAAGTAAAAGATTCATGCTAAATGTACATTATTGAATTTATCAAACTACATCCTAATAAATTTAATAACCATAAAATACCCTATGCTCAAACTCGTTTTATTTATGTCTAAAAATTGCTAACAACAGCATACACTCCTTTAACATACAATATGTCACCCTTGACAACTAACTTTTTATAGAACTTAAAATAAATCACATATTTACCATCCCAAATCTTACCAAACCAACCTTAATAAATGGTAAAAGCCCTTTCAAATTTGAAAGGGCTTTTCTTTTATATAATAATGTATAATTTTTAATTCTTTTTCTGCGCTTCTGCCTGTTCCATCATTTCACGCATTTTCTTTTGAAACTTGTTCTCTTTCTTAGGTTTCTTTTTATTCTCTTGTATCTGGGCATGAATTTTATCATTATCGAGAATAAAATTCTTTATGACGAGCATAATACCAATAGTAATGGTATTAGAAACAAAGTAATACAAACTTAAACCACTCGCATAATTATTGAAGAAAATCAACATCATAAATGGCATTAGGTACATGATAAATTTCATGTTAGGCATACCTGGTTGTGTTGGCATGTTTTGTCCTGTAGTCATCATCATATAGAAAAAGATTGCTATGGATGCCAAAATTGGAAACAAACTAACGTGATCTCCGTAAAACGGAATAGAGAATCCTTCAGGGAATTGATATATAGTATCAAAAGATGAAAGGTCATCTGCCCATAAAAATGATTTCTGACGTAATGCAAATGATGTTGGGAAGAACATGAACAATGCATAGAATATAGGCATTTGTATGACTGCAGGTATACAACCACTCATAGGACTTACACCAGCCTTACCATATAATTTCATGGTTTCTTGCTGCTTTTTCATAGCATTGTCTTTGTACTTCTCTCCTAACTCTGTAATCTCCGGCTTCAACACCTTCATTTTCGCTTGAGACAAGTAAGACTTATACGTAACCGGTGACATTGCTAAACGAACTAAAATTGTCATTATAATAATAGCAATACCATAAGGAAAATAAGTACTAATTAAAGAGTAGAAAGGTGTAAATACATAGCGGTTGATCCAACCAAATATTCCCCATCCAAAAGGAATGGAATCAACCAAACCTAAATCTTCATATTTGGATAATGTTTCAACATCTGTAGGACCAAAATACCAATGTAAATCTTTTACAATTTCACCACCTTCTAAATCTACTGGTAGTTTAGAAGCATATTCTTTTGTAAAACCAAAAGTTCTACTTTCTTCTTCCACTAAATTAACCGAAGTTAAATCGCCACTTTTAAATGGTTGATCAGCAGCTAGAATACTACTAAAGAAATGCTGTCTGTAAGAAATCCATTTTACATCTTCTTCCGTTTCTTCATCATCACTACCCTCTGACAGTTTACTAATTTTACCATCTTCATGATTATACGTTAAACGTGTATAACGATTTTCGTACTCAATACTTTTAGAATGACGAATACCCTTTAATTTCCAGTCTAATTGAACTGGCTTGCTAGAGCTTATTACATTATCCAATCCTTTAGATTTGATAGTAAAATCTACCAAATAATCATTTGGCTTCATCACATATTTATATTCTAAATATTGATTACTAGAAGTCTTAGCTTTTAATGACAATACTTGATTACCATTATCTTTTGTTATTGATGGCTCAAAAAATAAATCTTGAGTATTCAATACTCTATTATCAGATGTAGAAAAATCTAAACCAAATGAAGCATTACCATCTTTAATCAAATAAACAGGAACAGAATCATAAGTAACGAATTGTTTCATTTTCGCTTCTACAATCTGTCCACCTTTATTACTGATTTTCAATAAAAGAACTTCATTCTCTATAGTTGTTGTTGCATTAGAAGGTTTTGTAAAACCAAAAGCACCAAGTTTACCTTGGTAATTAGCAACTGCAGTTGAATCTTGTAAATCTAACTGAGGAACATCATTAATAACAGTTTCTGTTTCTGAATTTACTGATGCTTTTGCAGCCTCTACTTGTTCTTGCTTTGCCTTTTCTGCCTCCAACTCTTCTGGAGTAGGTTGATTTTGGTAAAACATGAAGATGAGTATTCCGAAAATAAGCACGAAGCCTATTATGGATTGTACATCAAATTTCTTTTCTTCCATGTGGTATTTCTAATTAATTGGGAATATTTGAATTTTTAAGAAAGCAAATATATGTCCAAATATGATGTTTATGCCATTGTGGCATTAGTTTGTCTCTTTTTGTACTCTAAAGCTGCCTTAACTAAGCCTACAAATAAAGGATGCGGATTAGCTACGGTACTTTTATACTCTGGATGATATTGTACGCCAATAAACCAAGGATGATCTTTTAACTCAACAATTTCAACCAAATTGGTTTCTTTATTCAAGCCTGTTGCATATAAGCCTGCATTTTCTAATTGCTCTAAATAAGCATTATTAAATTCATACCTATGACGATGACGCTCAGATATTTGAGAATCTCCATTATACATTTTCTTAACTAAGCTATCATCTTTTAATTCGCAGTCCCAAGCCCCTAAACGCATAGTACCTCCTTTATCGGTAATACTCTTTTGCTCTTCCATAATACTTATTACCGGATCAGGAGTCTTATCATCCATCTCGGTAGAGTTTGCTTGGGCAAGACCTAACACATTACGTGCATATTCTATTACCGCCATTTGCATACCTAAACAGATACCTAAAAAAGGAATATTATTAACACGGGCATATTCTACAGCTTTCACTTTACCTTCAATACCACGCTCACCAAAACCTGGAGCAACCAAAATAGCGTCTAAGCCTTTTAATTTATTTTCGTAATTATCGGCAGTTATATATTCTGAATGAACAGATTTTACATTCACCTTCACTTCATTAGAAGCCCCTGCATGTATAAATGCCTCTAAAATAGATTTGTATGAATCTTGAAGCTCCACATATTTACCTACCAAACCAATAGTAACTTCGTTCTTTGGGTTCTTGTGTCTTACCAAAAATTCGTTCCAGCGCGTTAAATCCGGTTCTACCGTATTTGGTAATGCCAATTTCTGCAATGTAACAGTATCAAGACCTTCTTCTTGCATTAACAATGGTACATCATAAATGGTAGATGCATCAATACTTTGTATAACAGCTTCTCGCTTAACATTACAGAAAAGCGCCAATTTATCCTTTATCTCGTTAGAAATTTCATGCTCTGTTCTGCATACTAGAATATCAGCTTTTATACCGCTTTCCATTAAAGTTTTTACAGAGTGTTGGGTTGGTTTTGTTTTCAATTCACCCGCTGCAGATAAATAAGGCACCAAGGTCAAATGAATAACAATTGCGTTATTATCACCTAACTCCCAAAGTAATTGACGAACCGCTTCTATATAAGGTAGCGACTCTATATCCCCTACAGTACCACCAATTTCGGTGATAATAATATCATATTCACCACTATTACCTAGCAACTGAACACGTTCTTTAATTTCGTTAGTTATATGGGGAACTACTTGTACCGTCTTACCTAAAAATTCTCCTCTACGCTCTTTTTCAATTACGCTTTGGTAAATTCTTCCGGTGGTAACATTATTAGCTTGTGAGGTTCTAACATTTAAAAAACGCTCATAATGACCAAGGTCTAAATCGGTTTCTGCACCATCATCCGTAACATAACATTCGCCATGCTCATAAGGGTTTAGTGTTCCTGGATCTACATTAATATAAGGGTCCAGCTTTTGAATGGTAGTTTTGTAGCCGCGAGATTGCAGTAATTTCGCCAAAGATGCAGCAATGATGCCTTTTCCTAATGATGAAGTAACGCCTCCCGTAACGAAGATGTATTTGGTTTGTGCCATGTATCGAATTCTATGTTACGGGACACAAAGTTACAAATTGAGGTTAGAACTTAAAGGGTTTACTTAGGAAAATGTTTTTGTATTTTTCGAATTATGGATTCTAGCCCATTTGTTCGGATTTCTAGCGCAGAACGCAACAAATCTCCTAATTTACCATCAGGAAATCCTTTTTGTTGAAACCATACTAAATAGTATTCTGGTAAATCTATCAAATATCTACCCTTATACTTACCGAACGGCATACGGTAATGGGCTAATTCTATCAACTTTTCCTTATCAGGTTTTATTTCCATTTTTAAAACTAAAAAAATTATCTTTAAGGAATCAACAACTCGATCAACATGAAAAGAAGAAATTTTATTGGAACCTCAGCAGCTGCTTCTGTGGGATTCTTAACTACTTCAGCTGCAATAGCGAACAATAGAAAAACCGATACTACAGCTAAATTAAAGTACAATATTAATCATAGTGTTTGTTATTGGTGCTATGGAACCATCCCTTTTGAAGATTTTTTAAAAAATTTAGTGGAACTTGATATTCGGTCTATTGATTTGGTAGGACCTGATGAATTTCCTCTTCTCAAAAAATATAACATTCACGCATCTATGTGCTGGGGTGCTGGCATGGGCATTGAAAAAGGATGGAACGACCTCTCTTTACATGAAGAGTTAATTGCAGATTACGAAAGAGTAATACCCTTAGTTGCCGAAGCCGGATATACTAATCTAATTTGTTTTAGTGGTAATAGAAATGGAATGGATGATTTAGTAGGGTTAAGAAATTGCGCCAAAGGACTAAGACAATTAATGCCATTAGCAGAAAAACACGGTGTAGTTCTACAAATGGAACTTTTAAATAGTAAAGTAAATCATAAGGACTATATGTGCGACACCTCTGAATGGGGTGTTTCTCTTTGTGAGACCATAGGTTCTGAAAACTTTAAATTACTATATGATATTTACCACATGCAAATTATGGAAGGTGATATTATAAGAAATATACAAGACTATCATCAATACTACGGGCACTACCATACAGGCGGTAACCCAGGTAGACATGAGATTGATGAAACTCAAGAAATTTTTTACCCTGCCGTAATGAAGGCTATCTTAAAAACTGGCTATACTGGGCACGTAGCTCAAGAATTTGTACCAAGTTGGGATGATAAATTAGCTGCATTAAAACAAGGGGTTACTATTTGTGATATTTAACACATGAGCATCTCTAAAATAAAAAAGCACCCCAATTAGAGGTACTTTTTTATTTATGGATTACTAAAAATTTTATTTTTTTAAAGCCGCCTCTATCTCTTTTACCCAACGTTCTTGAACAGGTAAGTTTCTAGAGTAATTGGTTTCTGAATCGTATTTATTTTGAAAATCATTCAGCTGGCGAATTGTTGCTTTATAGATTTTTTTAATCTCCTCTTTTATGTTTTTGGTAAATTTTGTCTCGGCTAATTGCTTACGCATTTTACGTGCGTAGAGCTCGGTAATATCAAAATGTAATTGCTCATGGAGTAAAGTAACCTCATTACACAACTTAGGTTTATACCAAGATTTTGTAGGATAAAAATAGGCATATACGTTATAATCAACCTTTAATTCATCATTTTCGTCATATGTAGAAAAGCGATATGTTATACCACTTGCTGTGGTTGCTGCCGCCCCAGATGTTATTGGCACATCGCCTTTAAAATCGTTCCAAGTAAATCTAAAATCAGGTTCCCAAGACACTACTTCTTGACACTGAACATATGGGATGGTCAGCGTTGCCAATAGAACTAGAATTAAATGCGCCTTTTTTATAAGTCCCAATTATAAGTGATTACTTTCTCTATATCTGGATGTAAACTATAGTGCACAGGACAAGTATTAGCAGTGTGCACTAAAATTTTTCTATTCTTATCTGATATTTCTTTTGGCAAATGTACCTCAACCTCAATTTTAGATATTCTTCTTGGAGAAGCTGCCATATGTTTGGTAACTGATGCTGTAGTGCCTTTTAAGTCCACTTCCAATCCGTTTGCCTTAATACCCATCATTGTTAACATACAACTAGCCAAACCTGTAGCTACCGTATCTGTAGGCGAGAATGCATGACCTAAACCATTATTATCTACTGGTGCATCTGTTACAAATGAATCATTAGATTTCAAATGAACACATTCTGTTCTTAACGCTCCGTTGTATGTAACTTTTGATGTCATGCTACTCTATTGTTTTAATTCTTAAATCATCCATCATCATTATATATGACGACTGATTATAGTATCCTGATACACCTTTTCTTTCGTAATTGAACTTATTACCGCTATACTCTGTTTCTCCTATAATTCTAGAAACGTCAACCAAATTGTTCTTATAAGCCAATTTTAACAACATATCATAAGTAAGATCAAAGCCTCTTACGGCATACTTATCTGGATCATCTCCAAAACGTGTTCTATAACGCTCAACAAAGGAATTATTAGACACTTGACGATTTACAGAAGGATACGTAAACTTCAAATTAGATAAATGTGTATTTGATATCACATCATTTTCAAAGGCAGAATTCATATCTGTTGTAAACATGCGAACATTAACCTTATCCTTACCCAATACAGGATCAAATGCTGTGTTATTGAAGGAATTTAAGATAGAAACAACACTGGAAATCAGCTTATAATTATCTGACTCTACAAAAACCCAATTTGCTACGTCATCTGAAAGTAAGGTTTGTAATTTATCTCTATTTATACCAATATTCTTTTCTTCTTCTTTTACTACAACCACTTTAGCTGTTGGAAAACGTTTAAGAATAGCATCTTTCTCTTTTTTGTTATCCTCATCTGCAATGATCAAAAGAGTTTCGTCTTTATGATTGGTTTCTACATAATCTAACATATGCTCCCACAACACCTCTTCATCGGTATATGAGAAGAATACATTATCTAGACTTATATCGCTTTTAGCAGGAACCGGAGCTACAACAGGTACATTAAACTTAGATGCTTGCACTGCCGTCTCTTTTAATGAAGCCATATCTAACGGACCAAAAACTGCACTATAACTACCTAACTGCTCTCCCTGTAATATTTGTTTAGTCTTCACCAAATCTAATTGGTTATCAAATGTTTTCACATCTATAGATACACCTAAAGATTTCATAGAATCTATAGCAATCAATGCTCCAGAATAAAGCCCTAAACTGTATTTTAAACTATTTCTATTATCAATAATTTTTTCGGTTTCCTCTTTATTGTTCAAGTCCAATTTATCTAACCTAAATGGCAACAGAAATAAGACTTTAGGAACAACTGCTACATTTATACTGTCTAATAAATTAACCTTATCCAATACCAGCGCATTTCTAACTTCAAAATCACCTACTTTGTCTTTTGGTAATTTAAGAACCATTCCCGCCTTTAAACCATCCTTTAAATCTGGATTCAACTGAACCAATTCTGCCCAAGTCATTCCAAATTTTCTAGTTAATCTAAATTCATTTTGCTTTGGTTTAACCTCGTAAAAGATGTAATTATCCGTATTTATTACTCCTGCTTCTACCTTTTGCTCCGGAATACGAATTACCATACCCTCTTTTAACCCACCACGTTCCGTGATTTCTGGATTAAGGCGTACTATTTCGTCTGACTTAACACCAAATTCTTTTTCTAAACGGTAGAAATTCATTTTGGCAGGTACGGTATATGAAGTAAACAATTGAGTTACTTGATTCTTTACAGTACTACCGGCAATTTTCGGCATCAACAATTCATAGCCTTCAGATAAATAATTATTGGACTTTGACAAACCAGGGTTTAATGCCAACATACTGTCTATAGTGATACCGTATTTATGAGCTATACTCCACCTTGTTTCCTTTGGCGCAACTATATACTTCTCAAAATTGTCTTCATTAATACCTACCTCTTCTAATTTTGGAGCTCTATATTTTGGTATACGCAAATCCATCTTCTTTTGAAGTGGAGAAGCATACAATGTAGGATTGTATTTTTTTAACTCATCTTCGGTAATATTATACATTTGTGTAATACCAAAAATTGTTTCTCTCTTCTTAACCCTATGTTCGGTAAAACCGATGGGCTCCCTATCTGCAACAGAATCTTGAATTACATTTTTACCAAGACCACTAGTAGAATTGGAAGGCTTTGCAGCAATCTTAGCTCCCGGAACTACCAAAATTGTATTAGCCCTTAAATCTTGCCCAGACTTTATTTCCTTATTGTATTGTAAAATGCTTGCCGTAGAAACGCCATACAGTTTAGAAATACTCTCTAAAGTCTCTCCTTTTTTAACTTCATGGGTATTGAATTTTTGAGCCATTGCAGTGCAAGAGACCAAAACACAAAATGCCCAAATGATGTAAACTTGATTAAATATATATTTCATACTATTCCCATTCTATTGTTGCTGGTGGCTTTGAACTTATATCATATACGACACGATTCACCCCAGGGACTTTATTAATAATATCATTTGATGTTTTTTGTAGAAACTCGTACGGTAAATTCACCCAATCCGCAGTCATACCATCGGTACTTTCTACAGCTCTAAGTGCTACACATTTCTCATATGTACGCTCGTCACCCATTACACCAACACTATTTACAGGTAATAACATAGCACCTGCCTGCCATACCTTATCATATAAATCCCACTTCTTTAAACCATCAATAAAAATTGCATCTACTTCTTGTAAAATAGCCACCTTCTCTGGGGTTATATCACCTAAAATACGAATAGCCAAACCTGGACCTGGAAATGGATGTCTACCCAACAAAGCTTTATCTATACCTAAGCTAGCTCCTACTCTTCTTACCTCATCTTTAAACAACATTTTTAATGGCTCCACTACTTTCAATTTCATGAAATCTGGTAAACCACCAACATTGTGATGACTCTTTATTGTTTGTGACGGACCACCAGTTGCAGAAACCGATTCTATAACATCTGGATAAATAGTACCCTGAGCCAACCATTTTGCATTTTCGACTAAATGAGATTCATCATCAAAAACTTCTATAAATACACGACCTATGGTTTTTCTTTTTGTTTCTGGATCACTCTCTCCTGCTAAATCATCCAAAAAACGTGCCGAAGCATCAACTCCTTTTACATTTAACCCCATACCCTCGTATTGTTTTAATACGTCAGCGTACTCATTCTTTCTTAAAAGACCATTATTTACGAAAATACAGTGAAGATTTTTTCCAATTGCCTTATGTAATAGAACAGCTGCCACAGAAGAATCTACTCCTCCAGACAATCCTAAAATCACCTTTTCATCGCCAATCTTTTCTTTTAACTCCGCTACTGTTTTATCTACAAAAGCATCAGGTGTCCAAGTTTGCTCCATTCCAGCAATATTCACCAAAAAGTTCTCTAAAACTTGTTTGCCATCTTTAGAATGATACACTTCCGGATGAAACTGTATCGCATAGGTTTCTTCACCTTCAAACTTAAAAGCAGCATTCTCTACGTCATGTGTGCTTGCCAACAACGTTGTGTTCTCTGGCAGATGCTTAATAGTATCGGCATGACTCATCCATACTTGGCTACCTGTGCTTACTTTATCAAAAAATGGTTCGTTTTCCTTAATAAAGCTAAGGTTAGCACGACCATATTCTCTTGTATTAGATTTTTCTACACTACCACCGTGAAAATGTGCCAAATACTGCGCGCCATAACAAACGCCTAATAATGGTTTTTTACCACGAATTTCAGACAAGTCTGGGTGAACGGCATCTTCACCTCTAACTGACAAAGGAGATCCAGAAAGGATTACCGCTGTATACTCAGAAAGGTCTTCAGGTAGTTTATTATAAGGTTTAATTTCAGAGAAAATATTAAGCTCACGTACGCGTCTTCCAATCAATTGGGTGTACTGTGAACCGAAATCTAGTATCAGGACTTTATTTTGCATGGGCAAAAATAGCAAATTGACCGTTCTTGAAAAGGATCTTTTGTTATATTTAGATTCGATTTAAATATTTTTTATGAAACACCTTAGTGCATTTATTTTTGGAGCGGCTATTATCATAGCTGCTTATTTTTTGGGCGACGCTTATATTCAAAGGGCAAACCCTCCACAAATGATATCCGTTACGGGCTTAGGTAACGAAAATTTTACCTCTGATCTAATTGTTTGGGAAGGTCAATTTTCTACTTCCAGTACAGTTCTTAAAACTGCTTTTGATCAACTAAACGGGGATAAAGAGATTGTTCGTCAATATTTAATCTCTAAAGGTATAGATTCAAACAGCATAATATTCAATAGTGTTCAGACCACTGAAATGCGCGACAACCAATATGAAAACGGTAATTATATAGGTAGCATATTTAGAGGTTACCAATTAATGCAGACTTTAAAAATAGAATCTGAAGACGTTGCTTTGATTGAAGGCGTATCTAGAGAAATAACAGAGCTATTAAATAAAGGTGTGCAATTTAACTCATCACCACCAAGATATTATTATACCAAATTAGCCGATTTAAAAATTGAAATGATTTCAAAAGCTACTGAAGATGCAAGAATACGCGCTGAAAAAATTGCAGAAAATGCAGGAAGTAATTTAGGCGACCTAGTATCTGCCAATATGGGGGTATTTCAAATAACAGGGCAAAATTCTGGTGAAGATTATAGCTGGGGTGGTGCTTACAATACCTCATCTAAAAACAAAACAGCATCAATTACCATGCGCTTAGAATATAAGATAAAGTGATAGTACTACTTTGATCAATATCATTTACTGATCTGGGAAAGAATAAATTAAGAATATATCTACTCCCTATATATTAGATAAACATATTAGATACAAAAGCCCGGTAATCACCCGGGCTTTTAATTCAACCAATCATCAAATCGAATACATTAAAAAAAATCTTTTTCATAACAATTTGTATTCTACACCTAAGTCGGTATCAAATAAATATCCTTACAATATTATTTTAAAAAAGTAAAAGCCCAGGAACCACCCCGAGCTTTCAACTAAATTAAAAACCAAATTTAAACCAAAAGCCTTAAATTGAACCTAATCAATTTATTTTCACAGCTATCATCTATATAACAACCAACTGATCAATTACCCTACCCATAAATCCATTTATTTTTACCTTAATATAAATTAGTAATATGATTGATTCATTTTTTGAAGAATTAAATAGTGAAATTAAAAAGGGCGTAACCGAAAAAGGGCATCCTTTTAGATTTATTACTATGGCAACTGTGGGAAATGAGCCTGTAGCCCGTCTACGCACGGTTGTTTTGCGAGAGGTCTCAAAAGAATTAATCTTAAGTGTTTACACAGATAACCGTACCAAGAAAATACAGCATATTAAAACGAACAATTTAGTTAGCTTTTTACTTTATCACCCAGAAAAAATGTTGCAATTGAAAGTAGAAGGTATAGCCAACATAGTAACAGATACTAAAAGGCTTACTGCTACTTGGAACAATATTCAGCCAAATAGTAGAAAAGATTACATAACGGACAATAGTCCAGGTAGTTTTATTAAAAACCCTGAGCATGTAGAATATTTAGAAGACCAGAATTACTTCACTATTTTAGATATTACGCCTACTAAAATTGAATATTTAAAACTTCAAAGACCCAATCATATTAGAGTTCTTTTTGTAAAAACCAATGATAAATGGAATGGGGAATTTTTAGTTCCTTAATTTTTATAGAAATATAGATTTTCCATATCCTTACCAAAAACAATTAGACTATCTATAGCCGTGGTCTGCTTTACTACTAATGGATTAATTGTAATTTCAATTTCCCTTTTATGTTTTATTTTTAATGCTGTTAATGAATAATCGTCTGCAGAAAGTATTATTCTGTCAGGATGTAACAAACGCACATTACCGGCATAGGTCACATTTGGAAGCACCCATTGATATTCATCATAATTCTGCTGCAATTTACTGGCAACTGGTTCAAATCCAAAATGTACAGATGAAGGTATGTTCAATACCTTTTCTATTGGCGTTCTTATGGTTTGAACAGCTATTACAGCAATAAAAACCCAATACCCAACAGCAACTAATTTCGTGTTATTCTTAAAATTAACTGTTTCTATCAACAGAACTACAAAAGGAATAAAGAGCGGCAGCAACCACCTAGTCTCTACTTTCTGACTTTTAAAAATGAAAAAAAACACCCCTAAGACCAGTAATTGCGCAAAGAACATTTTCATAAACCAGTTTATTTTTAACCTATTGAAACTCACGTTTTTTAAGAAATAGCCTATACCAATAACTACAAGAATAGGAAACAATAAAGCAAACAAGCCTTTTAAATAAATTAAAATAGGTAGTAACGAAAAAACCGATTCCGAATCTTCCATTCCTATTTTCTCTTCTACACTAGAGGTCAAAAAAGTTTGAAATTCGTCAGGACCCAGTAACCAATAAACATGTGGGGCTATCAATAAAACAGAAACGAAAATTGATACCAGTATTTTTGTATTGAAAACTATAGCTCTCAATTCCTTATCCCACAAAGCAACCAGAGCAAAAGTTACTAGAAAAAATGCATAGTTATATTTGGAAAGTAACCCTACACCTACTATTAAACCTAAAAACAAATAGTTTAATACTGACTTACGCTCTACTAAAAGCTGCAAAGAATAGTAAGAGGCTACTATGCAAAGGCACAATAAGCTTGTATGAGAAAGTCTACGGAAAGTAAAATCGATAAACACAGGTACTAAAGCCAAGGCTAAAACAACCAGTTTAGATTGATCTTCATTTTGTATTCTAAACTTTGAAAACCGATACATCAGCAACAATGTAGACGCAAATAAAAGCCCTCTTAAAATTGAAAAAGAAATTTTGCTAACACCAAATATAGAATTAAAGCCATACTGCAACCATGTGTATAGCGGTGGTTGATCATCATAACCCCAGCGAAGCCATTGAGAATAGTACGCTTGCTCAGCATCTTCTAACTCTAGTGCACTTTTAAAGAAAGTAATACCAGTTATGGCAAGAAAGGAAAAAATAGCAAGTACGGTTATCTTATTTAGAAACACGTTCTTGCCCATATTTAATCTTGTGTAATGACCGTGAAACTTAAATTTAATGGCTCTAAGGCATTAAATAACATAGGCACTAAATCTTCACCATATTCTAAATAAAACACAGAAAAATTTGATTGTCTTTCCTGCAAAGATTGGTTTGGAAAAATTTCGTTCTGTAGTTCGGTCATACGAACAACATGGTCTTTTAATTTTTTCTTTTGTGCTTGCAGTAGTCTTTTCTCTAAAGCATCCAAACCTTTTTTCTGCTTTACTTCTTGGGCTTTTACCGCACCTATAAATGATTTATCTGTCCTTTCGGCTAGTGCATACATTTCTTTAAACTGCTCTTCTAATAATTTCTTTTGTGGAGAAAAGTCAATGTCAATATTTGATATCTCTCTAATCTTCTTATTGATCAAGCTATTTTGCTTTAAGAATATATCTGATTTTGAGATATTCATTCGCTCTAGCTTGTCCGCTTGCTTTCCAGATATAATCAAGGCTGAATTTCGAACCAATAAAATTGGAAACGGAACATTCAAGGCTTCAAAAGCAGTTTTCAATTCTAACCAATAGGCTATTTCTCCGCCTCCGCCTATATAACATAGGTTAGGCAAAATAACTTCTTGATATAAAGGCCTGGCGATTACATTAGGTGAAAACCGTTCTGGATGTGTATCCATCTCATCAATCAATTCTTCTTTTGTAAAAGAAATGTTGGTGTCGTTTACAACAAACGCTCCCTTGCTCTCTATAAAACGTTCACGAATTCCTTCTTTTAAATAGAAATAATTGATTTCACGAGGATTTACTTGAACTGGATAATCTGTAGAAATCTGCTCTATTTCCTTAATTGTCTCCGAAACTTTATCAAAAGCGGTTTGCTCAAAAATATCTTTCTTCATATATGGAACAAGCGACTTTTTTAAGTCGATATCATCACCATCTACAATTACTAATCCGTAGTCCTTAAAGATTTCATTCGCTAAATAACGAGTTGCATCCGTTAAGTTATTATGCTTTAAGTAAGCTTCTTCGAAAAGCTGCTTTAATACATTTGCATTTTTACTATCTCCTATTGACTTTGCAAATAGCGTAAAAACCTCATCTAAACCTTCTGTAGTCAAATGACCAACAGCACCCGAAGCTTCTTTATTCCATTGAAATTTTAATCCTTTAAAATTGAAATAATTTATTTCATCGAAATCATGATCCTCTGTAGCCATCCAATAAACAGGCACAAAATTAGAATTTGGATATTCCTTTTTTAACTGTGTTGTTAAATTGATAGTGGAAATAATCTTATAAAGAAAGTACAACGGACCGGTAAATAGATTTAATTGGTGCCCGGTAACTATGGTAAACGTATTTTTCTCTTTTAATAGCTCAATATTGGTAGCCGTACCTTCAGAAGTATCAGTATTCTTATATTGTTTTAGCATAGAAGCATGCAGCACATTTCGCTGGACTTGGGAAAAATGCTTCCCTTTTTCTTCTAATTGCCCTTTGAAACCTTCAACATCGGGAAACCGATTATATAATGGTTTAAGTTTAGCATCCTTAGCAATGTAGTCGCAAATTAATTTCGAAAAATAGCCCGTTTTTGCTATGGGCAAACAATCAATATCCATATAAAAAGTAAATACGTGGTAAATATAAAACCCTTTCGTTTTACATTTCCTAAATATAAGTTAATTACCACTAGTATTAAAAACCCAATTACTCGGCGAAATACATCACAAATCAATGTCATTTTATAATTATTTTAATAGATTTGGATGACTCAGAACACAAATAACTATATGAAACTAATTTTACGCTACGCATTACTTTTAATGCCACTTTTAGGTTTAGCTCAGTTAAAATCTCCGTCGGAGTTTTTAGGGTACGAACTAGGAACACAATTTACAAGACACCATGAGGTCGTTGATTATTATCAATATTTAGCAGAAGCTGAACCTCAACGTATGAAGCTTATTGAATACGGTAAAACCAATGAACGCAGGCCTTTATTATTGGCTACTATTTCTACCAAAGAAAATATGCAAAACCTTGATAAAATTAGGGAAGAGCATATGAAAGGATTAAATGGCGAGGGCACACCTGACAAGGCAATTGTATGGCTTAGCTATAATGTTCATGGTAATGAGAGTGTAAGTACAGAGGCTTCAATGCAAACCATTTATGATTTGTTTACAAGCAAAAGTAGTTACCTAGAAAACATTGTAGTTTTAATTGACCCATGTATTAACCCTGACGGACGAGATCGTTACGTTAACTGGTACAATCAATTTAAAAATTCACCCAACCAAGTAGACCCTAATAGCAAGGAACATCATGAAAACTGGTGGAGCGGCCGTAGCAACCACTACATGTTCGATTTAAATAGAGATTGGGCCTGGTTAACACAAGTTGAAAGTCAACAACGTTTAAAGCAGTTTAATAAATGGTTGCCTCACGTACACGTAGATTTTCACGAACAAGGCGTAGATAATCCATATTATTTTGCTCCTGCCGCAGAGCCATTTCATGAGGTTGTAACCGATTTTCAAAGAGAATTTCAAAAAACTATCGGTAAAAATCATGCCAAATATTTTGATGAAAACGGTTGGTTTTATTTTACTAAAGAAGTATTTGACCTACTTTATCCAAGTTATGGTGACACCTACCCTACTTACAACGGTGGTATCGGTATGACCTACGAACAAGGTGGTAGTGGTCGTGCAGGTTTAGGCATTATAACCAGTATTGGCGACACACTTACATTAAAAGATAGAATTGCGCATCACCATACTACTGGTTTATCTACTGTAGAGGTAGCGGCAAACAATGTGAACAAATTAAATGATGAGTTTAAAAAATTTCATCTTAAAAAAGATTTCAAATACAAAAGCTATGTACTTAACGGTAATCCTGATAAGCTAGAATTATTGACCAACCTGTTAAGCAAGCACGAAATTGAATACAAAGCTGGCAGTAATAGTTCCGTAAAAGGTTACAACTATGCTACAGGAAAAATTAGCTCTTTGAAAACAACCGACAAAAGTATTGTCATTTCAACAGATCAGGCAAAGGGCACATTGGTTAAGGTATTGTTTGAGCCAATGGCAAAACTAAGCGACTCTGTTACTTATGACATTACGGCATGGTCTCTGCCTTATGCTTACGGAGTTAATGCAATTGCTAGTGAAAGTAGTTTTAATGGAACAACTGCTGTAAACAGCAAACCAGAACTTAAAGGTGTAGCAGCAAATAGTTATGCTTATTTAGCAGACTGGAACAGCATGAAAGATGCCAGATTCTTAGCTGAATTATTACGCAATAAAGTACGTGTGCGTTATGCTCATAAACCATTCACAGTAGATGGAATTGCTCATGAACGTGGCACATTAATTATCACTAAAAGCGACAACAAAAACCTTAAAAATTTCAACAAAATTTTAAGTACAGCCTCTAAGAATCAAAATAAAAATCTTATATCTACCAACACTGGTTTTGTTGAAAGTGGAAAAGATTTTGGCTCTAGTTATGTTGATGTTATTCAAAGTTTAAATATTGCAGTACTTTCTGGAGAGCCGACCTCTACCCTTCGTTTTGGTGAAATATGGAACTTCTTTGAACAACAATTAGACTACCCTATTTCTGTATTGGATGAAGATTATTTTGCGAGAGTTGACCTTACCAAATATGATATATTGATTTTACCTGATGGTAGAGGGTATAATAGTTTTTTAACCACTTACACTAAAGAAAAAATTAAAGATTGGGTAAAACATGGAGGTAAGCTAATTGCCATGGGTGGCGCAATTGATGGTATTACCGCATCTGACGATGATTTTGATTTGAAGGAAAAAGAAATAAAAAAAGACTCCTCAGATACCATTGGATCTTTTGAAATTTCTGAAAGAGAGCAGATAAAATCTACAATTACTGGAGCTATTTTTAAAGCGACAGTAGATAACACCAACCCACTAGCTTATGGTTACGACGACACCTACTTTACTTTAAAATTGGGCGCACGTTCTTATAAGTACTTAGATAACGGTAGTGCTGTATATTTAAGTGAGGGAGATAACGAACCAATATCTGGTTTCGCGGGAAGTGAGGCAAAGAAAAAAATAGCAGAAACATTAATTTTCGGAACCGAAGAAATGGGGCGTGGACAAGTAATTTACATGGTAGACAATCCGCTTTTTAGAGGTTTCTGGGAAAATGGGAAATTATTTTTTGCCAACGCATTATTCATGGTTAAATAGATAATATCATGAAAGAATATAAAGTTGAAACCTTAATATACTATTCAAAACTAACCTTTGATAAATTTCATATTGTTGATACTTCAAACAAGGAAATTCAAGAAAAGCTAGATAGTTATGCAAAAGAGGGATGGCGTTTAGTCTCAACAGATGCCTCCAATTTTGGTGCGGCAATGTATATATATTTATATTTTGAGCGGTAACTATCTTTTATAGATTTTCGCTTAAAAATAAATATTTTTTATATCCCTGAAACGATAATAATCGTTTCAGGGATATTTTATTTTAACGTACAGAAATTTCTTTCCAACATATTCACATCTTTTACGTTTAAACTAGAAGATCCTTTTAAGTAAGGGTTAAAACCAACGCCTATGCCTACCGACCAAGAACAAATAAGCGTCTTGTTGCAGAAGTTAGAATTACTTCTAAAAAAGCAGCAAGATTTTAATATTGAGGTAAATGAAATTCGTAGAGATATTCAAATACTTCGAAATACACAAGCTTTAAAATTCAATCAAGATTCTAAAGAACAACCAAATACACCAAAAGAGGCAATATTTGAAAAAGAATCTATTACCATTACTGAGCCGGTTGTTATTGAGACTACTAATCAAACACAGGTAGAACCAGTTGAAATTAAAGAAGAACCTATACTTACTCTTGAAAAGAAACAGATTTTTCCAAAAAGAAAATCAAATCTTGAGAAATTCATCGGTGAAAACCTTATTAACAAAATAGGAATATTAATTACCGTAATTGGTGTTGTTATCGGTGCAAAATACTCTATTGAAAATAACTTAATAAGTCCTCTCACTAGAATAATCCTAGGTTATTTGGTAGGTTTGGGCCTAATTGGTTTTGGCTTTAAATTAAAAGCAAAATATGAGAATTATAGTGCTGTTTTAGTAAGTGGCGCATTAGCTATTTTATACTTCATCACCTTTGCCGCGTACGACCTCTACGGGTTGTTCCCACAACTAATGGCATTCGGCATTATGCTGTTATGTACCGTGTTTGGAGTAGTATCTGCATTAAGCTATAATAAACAAGTTATTGCGCACATAGGCCTTGTTGGTGCTTACGCGGTACCATTTTTATTAAGCAATGACTCAGGTAACTTTACAGGGCTATTTAGCTACATAGCCTTAATTAATATTGGTCTATTGGTTATTTCCTTTAAGAAGTATTGGAAAGCCCTCTATTACCTTTCATTCACCTTTACTTGGTTAATTTATGGCACGTGGTATTCTTTTTCTAGCTATGATGAAGATTTCGCTATGGGATTTTTATTCCTCAGTATTTTCTTCTTTCTTTTTTATGCTACGTTCCTCGCTTTTAAATTAATCAAATCTGAACAATTTAAGGTTGGCGACATCATTCTGATTCTATTAAATTCATTCCTATTTTATGGTTTTGGAATTGCTTGGCTGTATGATTATGAAGGAGGAGAACTTTATTTAGGACTATTTACACTTCTTAACGCATTAATACATTTTGGAATCACCGTATTAATTTTTAAAAGGAAATTAGCAGATCGTAAACTGTTCTTTTTAACTGCAGGTTTTGTACTCACATTTATAACCATCGCCGTACCTGTACAATTAGATGGTAACTGGGTAACACTAATTTGGGCTTTAGAAGCTGCACTGCTTTTTTGGATAGGTCGTACAAAAAAAGTTGTTTTCTATGAATACCTTTCATATATCATGGCTGCTTTAGCGTTCTTAAGTTTAACGATGGATTGGGCACAGAGCTACTCTTATCTAAATACCACAGAAGAATGGAGCCTTCTATTAAATACCACTTTCTTGACTTCTATATTATGTGCTGCGGTCTTTGGGTTTATAAATTGGATTCAAATAAAATTCGTCTCAGAGAAACAATCTGTAGTTCAAAAAATAATGGGGATTGGGGTCCCTCTTTTATTTGTAAGTACTCTTTATTTTGCCTTTTATCTTGAAATTGAACAGTATTGGAATAATGCCTTTGAGGCATCTAAAATAGAAATATCTAGTGAGTCTGGTTATTACCCAGAATACAATTTTAATCTCAAAGACCTTGAATCTATTTGGAAAATACTCTATACCATGTTTTTCGTTAGCATTGTAAGCCTAGTAAACACCTATAAAATTAAAGACAAGGTTTTAAGTATTGTATCAATTGTTGCAGCATTATTAACAACCCTTGCATTCTTAACAATTGGTCTTTATATATTAAGTGAGCTACGCGAAAATTTCATTTTCCAAGAGCTTACTGAATTTTATAATATTGGAACTTTTAATATTTACCTTAGGTACATCTCCTTTGCATTTTTTGCATTCTTATTGTTTACTATTTATAAATCAGCACAACAAGATTATTTAAAAATCAATTACAAAATTTCGTTTGAAATTCTACTACATGTATCTATAATTTGGATTACCAGTAGTGAATTACTAAACTGGATGGATTTATCTGGATCTGATCAATCTTACAAATTAGGACTTAGTATTCTTTGGGGACTTTATGCCCTTTTATTAATTGCAATAGGTATTTGGAAAAAGAAAAAACACTTACGTATTGGTGCCATTATTCTTTTCTCCCTCACGTTAATTAAATTGTTCTTCTATGATATTTCATCATTGAATACCATATCTAAGACAATCGTATTTGTCTCATTGGGTATCTTATTATTAATAATATCATTTCTATACAATAAATACAAACACATTATTTCTGATGAAACCAAAAATTAATCTACTTGTAATTCTTACTTTATTGGCAATATCATTCTGTAATGCACAGATGAACTCTTACTCTAAAAAAATAGACTTAATAGGAGTAGATAGTCTTTGGCACAACATTGAAGTACCTAACGAGGTATTTAGAGATTTAAATACCAACATGGCAGATATTCGTATTTATGGCGTAACCGCTATAGACACAATTGAAGCCCCTTATTTACACAGGGTTTCAAAAGCAGAGCATGCCAATTCAGAGATTTCTTTTAACCTTCTAAATACCGTTAATAATTCTAAAGGATTTTTCTATACATATGAAGTTCCTCAGAAAGAATTGATCAATGAAATTAAGTTAAACATACAAGACATTAATTTTAATTGGCTAATTACGCTTGAAGGAAGTCAGAACCAGAAAGAATGGTTTAATCTTTTAGAAGATTATCGTATTCTATCTATAAATAATGACCAAACCGATTATTCCTTTACCACATTGAAGTTTCCAGATGCAAACTTCAAATTTTATAGGTTATTGATAAAGAGTCCAGAAAAACCGAATTTAACTTCAGTACAGATTCTAAAAAAGGCAAAAAAAATAGCAGCATATCGTGATTATAAAGTACGCTCTTTTAAAATTTCTAAAGAGGACAAAAAAACTATTATAGATGTTGATTTAAATAATCGTGTACCTCTTAATTTATTAGAACTTACGGTCGATGACAAAATTGATTATTACAGATCTATTTCTATTCAATATTTAGCTGATAGTGTTGAAACTGAAAAGGGGTATCATTACAATTTTAGACCAATGGCTACAAAAACGCTTTCCTCTATTGAAGATAATAGTTTTCAATTACCAGGCACCTTGGCCCAAAAGATTCGTATCATAATTTTAAACAACGATAATCAACCTTTAAAAATTTCTGATGTTAGGTTGAAGGGATATATACATACGCTAACCACGCGTTTTACTCAACCTGCAGATTACTTTCTAGTTTATGGTAAGAAAAATGCAAGGAGACCTAATTATGATATCACTAAAACAAGAGTATCATTACCAGAAAGCATTTCTAATTTGAGTTTTGGTAAAGTTACCGAGCTACCTAAAAAAGAAACACAAACTACCGCACCTCTTTTCGAAAATAAATGGTGGCTATGGGCTATTATAGTTATTGTAATAGGTTTATTAGGATATTTTACAATAGGTATGATGAAAAAGGAACTTTAAAAAAGATAAAAACAATGGATTCTCAAATACAATTTGAGAATCCATTATTCTTTATACCGGCTCACCATAAAGGTCAAAATCAGCTGCTTCTGTAATCTTTATATTTACAAACTCACCTTGCTTTACATAGTGCTTAGTTGCATCTATTAAAACCTCATTATCTACATCCGGAGAATCAAATTCTGTTCTACCTATAAAGTAGTTACCTTCTTTACGATCAATAATACAACGAAAAACCTCACCTACTTTTTTCTGGTTCAATTCCCAAGAAATCTGAGACTGTATTTCCATTATAATATTAGCACGCTCTTGCTTTGTTTCTTCTGGAACATCATCAATCAAAGAATACGCATGTGTATTTTCTTCATGACTATATGTAAAACATCCTAGTCTTTCAAAGCGCATGGCAACAACCCAGTTTTTAAGAATCTCAAAGTCTTCTTCTGTTTCACCAGGGTAACCAACAATAAGGGTTGTTCTAATGGTCATTTCTGGTACCGCAGCCCTAAACTCCTTTAGTAATTTGGTCGTTTTGGCTTCTGTAGTTCCTCGACGCATACTTTTAAGAATACTGTCAGAAATATGTTGTAAAGGAATATCTAAATAATTACAAACCTTTGGTTCTCTGTTCATCACATCCAATACATCCATTGGAAAACCAGCAGGAAATGCATAATGCAATCTTATCCATTCAATACCCTCTACCTTAACCAAAGCTTCTAATAGCTCTGCAAGATTTCTTTTCTTATACAAATCTAACCCGTAGTAGGTAAGATCTTGAGCAATTAAAATAAGCTCTTTTACTCCTTTAGCCGCCAACTTTTCAGCTTCGGTTACTAAGTCTTCTAAAGGAGTACTCTTGTGCTTACCTCGCATTAATGGAATTGCACAGAAAGAGCAAGGTCTATCGCAACCTTCTGCAATTTTTAAATAAGCATAATTCTTAGGAGTTGTAGTTAAACGTTCTCCTATTAATTCATGCTTATAATCTGCCCCTAAAGCTTTTAATAATCCGGGTAATTCACTTGTACCAAAATACTCATCTACATTAGGAATCTCTTTTTGTAAATCTGGCTTGTAACGTTCACTAAGACATCCTGTAACAAAAACTTTATCTACTACACCGTCTTCTTTCTTTTGAACATATTCTAAAATGGTATTAACACTTTCTTCTTTTGCATTAGCAATAAAGCCACAAGTGTTAATAACAACAATGTTTCCTTCTTCTTCATGTACAACTTCTTTGTCATTGGCCTTTAACTGGCCCATGAGTACTTCAGAATCATAAACATTCTTTGAGCAACCTAGAGTTACCACATTGATTTTGTTCTTCTTAAGGGTTTTTGTCCTCATAATTTAAATTGGGGTGCAAAAATACGATTTGGGTATTTAAAAACGTTAGATATGGACAAATTTACTCGTAATCTTTATTTGATTACTGTTTATTAATACCCAAACCTTAAATTAACCATGAAATTCTCCCAATATTTCAGCCTGTTTGCCATACTATCTATTCTCGTATCATGCTCAAGTGATTCTGAACCTACTTCAGAAACCGATAAGAGCGGTACTCCACCAGCATTGGCTCCTATACCTACGGATACCTACTTCCCTCCTATTTCCAGAACCAATGAATGGGAAACTATATCAATGGAAACCTTGGGATGGAACGAAGATCAAGTAGACAATCTTTATAATTTTTTAGAGGATAACAACACCGATGCATTTATCGTTTTAAAAGACGGGCGCATGGTAATAGAAAAATATTTTGGTGATTTTACCTCAGATGATAACCATGCATGGAATTCTGCCGGAAAGAATTTAACTGCAATGCTTACCGGTATTGCTCAGGAAGAAGAATTTCTTAAAATAACCGATACAACATCAAACTACTTAGGTGAAGGTTGGTCAAGTTTACCGAGTGAAAAAGTACTTAATATTACCATAGAAAACCAGCTTACCATGACTACTGGTTTAGATTATACGGTTGAAAATATTTTCTGTACAGACCCCAATTGTTTAACTTATTTAAACGAACCTGGTACTTTTTGGTATTATCATAACGCACCGTACACTTTATTGGACGATGTAATTGCCAGTGCTACACAACAAGATTTTAACTCGTATTTCTCTGAAAAAATCAAAGAACCTATAGGAATGCAAGGCTTATTTATTAAAGTAGGCTATAACAATGTATTTTATAGCTCCGCTAGAAGTATGGCCCGCTTTGGAATTTTAAACTTAAACCAAGGAAATTGGGATGGTTTATCTATTCTCTCAGATCAAAATTATTTTAATACCATGACGAACTCATCTCAAAACTATAATCTTGCTTATGGATATCTGTATTGGTTAAATGGTAAAAGCAGTTTTAGATTACCTAATTCTGAAGATGAATTTACAGGTAGTTTAATACCTAATGCTCCAGCTGACCTTTATGCTGGTTTAGGCTTAAATGACCAAAAATTATACATGGTACCAAGTTTAGATTTGGTTATTGTACGCATGGGCGGGGCAAGTAATGAAGAACTTTTAGGTCCTTCAAGTTTCGATAATGAAATTTGGGGATTGATCAATGCTATTATAGAAAATTAAAATTTATCGATAATAATAAAAATTCTTCTTATTAGTTATAGAGACTATAAAACCGAGAATAGTTAAATTAATACAATATGAACTTTAAACAATTTGCAGAAAACAGATATACCACTAAAAAATATAATACTACCCGAAAGGTTTTGGATTCTGATATTCAAGATTTAAAAGATATTCTTAAACTTAGTCCGTCCTCTATTAATAGCCAACCGTGGCTTTTCACATTTGTATCAAATGAACAAGTTAAAAATGATTTAGCTGACGCTTCATATTTTAATGCTACCAAAATAAAAGATGCTAGTCATTTGGTTGTATTCAGTGTTATGGACAATCTAATAGAGTTTGAAAAACGTGTTGAAGAAAATTTGAACGAAGGAGCAATAAGATATTTCAAGCAATTTGTAAAACCGCAACCAGCGGAAAAAACTATTAACTGGTTATCTCAACAAGTATATATTACCCTTGGATTCTTTTTAGCCGCTTGTGCTGCTATGGAAATTGACTCTACACCTATGGAAGGCATAGAACCTGAAAAATATAAGGATATTCTTAAAATCAATGACCACAAAGTACTATTTTCAGTCGCTATTGGTTACCGACATTCCGAGGATAATACTCAACCTAATATAATCGGAAAATCTAGGTTATCAGCTAATAAAGTGATTCAATCTATTGACTAGGCACTTATTATTTAAACCTCTCTAGTAAGTTCAAAAACCGTAATTTCTGATCTTACATTAAAACGTACTTGACGTAGACAGCCTAATGCCCTATTGATGTAAAGAGTTCTACCATCTTTTAAATCTTTTATACCAGCATCGTAATTCTTATTTTTTACTGGTAATAAAGGTGCAGGCAAAAATGGTGGTTTTACCTGTCCACCATGTGTATGACCGGAAAGTATCCAGCCTTTAAAATTATTCCAGACTGGCAGATCGCATACATCCGGATTGTGACATAGGGTAATATTTGCTTTTTCAGGATTATATTTTGCTGTAGCTTTTTCAGGATAAAAATTACTTCCCCAAAAATCGTCCATTCCTAAAATATTGAGTCCGTTAATTTCCACGGCATCATTTCGTAACATGGTCACCCCTACTTCTTCTAAACTCTTCGTGATTTTTTGTGCGACTTCATCTTCGACAAAATCAATTCCGTAATCATGATTTCCCAATATGCCAATGGTACCCATAGCACCTTTAACTACAAACTTTAAAACCTCTTGCAATTGATTTAATTGTTCATTGTCTTCATAGGTTACATAGTCGCCGGTATAGACAACGAAATCAGGTTTTAATTCTTGAGCTTCTTTAAATGAATCTATTATATATTGATAGTCAAATGAATTTCCTATGTGAATATCACTGATTTGCATTACCGTTTTACCAATTAGCCCTTCTGGTAAATTTCTTAATGGCATTTTTAAACGAACAAATTCCATCCAAAACGGTTCAATTTGCCAACTATATAGTCCAATCAACAAACCCAACCCAGCTCCCCACTGAAAAGTTCTTTTTACAAAGTTTCTTCTTTTCATTTTAGCCAAACTTATTAATTCCGATAATCTGAAGGTATTGCCCGGTTAGGAAATTTTTCTTCATAAGCTTTTCCTATTTGCAATAAATTAGCTTCTGAGAATTGTTTTCCAATAAATGTCAAACTTAACGGCTCACCAGATGCTTTATACCCCATAGGTATTGTCAAAGCAGGATATTTAGCTACTGCAGCATAACCAGCGTGGTAATTATTAATAGATAAAACAGCATCTAGTTTGTACTTATTCATCGCTGTATCGAAGAAAGCGCGTCCATTTTTTTCAAGATTAGCTTTTATTTCTTCTAACTCTGTAGTTGTGGTAGTATCTGATAATAAGCCTTCAAACAATGCTTGCCCGTACGGAATTCTAATCAATGAATCTGCATTATTAAATGCTACTGCATCTTCAATTGAGGTAATTTTTATAACATCTGGATTTGCGTACTCTTTTAGGTATGCCTTTAAATCGTTACGCATATCAATATTTAATATACTCAAAAACCCATCCATGGATACTTCTGGTGGTGTAAATTCAATTATGGTTGCACCTGCCTCACTAAAATTTTCAACTGTTTGTTTATAAATACTATCAGTTTCCAATAAATCTTTAATAGCACCTAATCTAATTTCCGAAAAATCTTTTGGATGCAAGCCTGAAGACAATATACCTGGATAATTATCTTCTACAGACGCTGCATCAAATTCATCAAACCCTAGCATTGCAGATAATAAAATTGCATTATCCTTTACATTTTTAGTCATCGGTCCAGGAGTATCTAAAGTGCTTGAAATGGGCACAATACCTGTTCTACTTAACAAGCCAATTGTCGGTTTTAAACCAACGACTGAGTTTTGACTACTAGGAGACAAAATAGAGCCAGATGTCTCCGTACCTACTGCAGCAACAGCATAATTGGCAGAAACAGCTGTTCCACTGCCCGAGCTTGAACCTCCCGTTTCAAATATTCTACGACCATAAGGATTCAGTGTTTGACCACCATATGCACTATACCCAACCGGACAGCCCGTACATAGAAAATATGCCCATTCGCTTAAATTTACTTTTCCTAAAATTAAAGCTCCATTCTTTTTTAATTGCTGAACAATAAAGGAATCGTCTACCTCATTATTCATTAATGCTATTGAACCAGCGGTCGTTTTCATGCCTAGTGCATTAATATTGTCTTTTAACAAAATTGGCATGCCATAAATTGGATGCTGAATTTGAGTTGCCACACCCATTTGATTCTGCTTATCTAATTCTCTCGCCTGTTCAACTACATCTTTATTAAGGGCTATAATGGTATTTAGAGTAGTAGCATTATTCAACTCATATTTATAAATACGGTACAAATAAAATAACACAAGATTTTCATACGTGAGCCTATCTTCTTTTATATGATTTCTAATTGTAAAAATATCTTGTTCCAATATTAAAGGAACCAACTTCTCATATTCAGATTTAGTAAGTTTTGAAACTTCCTCATATAAAGGCACAAACACTTCATTTTTATCAAGAACTTTTGATTGAATTAACTTGTATTGCATACGACCATTTTCATGATCGGTATTGTCTGCCACTTCAATAGAATCATTATAGGGTGTCCAAAGAATTACTTCTTCTTTTTTCAAATCCTGCTCGTTCTTACATGCACTTAACAAAATCACAAATATTAATAAAACATGCTTTATCATAACTGTTATTTATTTTGAGACAACAAGGTTTTCCATTTTCTGATATTATCTTCATTTAAGCGTACAAACTCATCTTTATCTTCTTTTTTTGCTAGTTTTAAAGATAGCTTAGCTTCTTTAATTGCTTCAGCATATCTATTTAAATCCGCTAAGATTAAAGACCGTACTCTATGATAATAATAAGTGTCGCCACCTTTCTCAATTGCTAAATCTACATAACTAAGCGCTTTTATCAAGTAAATACCTTGCTCTTGATAATATCGTGCAGCTTCATAAAATGTTTGTGGTGTAGGAGTCTTTGATAATTCTTCATCTATCTGCCTTTGCATAATAGATTTTGTATCAAATTGAATGGGCGTAGAAATCTGAGTATTCCCCCAATTCCAAATCATCGATACACTATTATGGTCTAAATTATCAAATGAAATTAGAAAACTCTCTTGAAAATCATGTGTTTTGGTAGGTAGAACTAAAATACGAAGTGCATCCTCTTCAGGATTATAATTTGTTCTGCCATCACCCCAATGTGTGCTATTGTTATGAAATACTATTTGCCATTTATTCTCTTCAGGAAAAGCATATAGAGCATAAGTTCCCTTTTTTAATTCTTGTCCATCAATTACAATGTCAGAATCAAAAGAAATTTTCGTGGATTCATTAGCGCCAACTCGCCAAATGCGACCATAAGGTACCAGCCCAGGTTCACCATTTTCTTGATTTCCGAACAATGTTCGTCCTCTAGCCGATGGTCTTGAATATTCAATGGAAATTTTTGAAAGCCCCACTTCTTGCTCTATCCTAGAAAACGGACTAGCTTTAGGGTGACTCATTTGTCCCCAACTTATATTATAAATTATAAAGGATAAAATGAACCAGCTATACTTCAATTTTAAATTTTAAAGAATGAATCTACGAATTCGTGTTTATTAAATGCCTGTAAATCTTCAATACCCTCACCAACACCAATATACTTAACCGGTATTTTAAATTGATCTGAAATACCTATTACTACCCCACCTTTTGCAGTACCATCTAATTTGGTAATTGCCAAAGCAGTAACCTCTGTAGCTTTAGTGAATTGTTTGGCCTGCTCAAATGCATTCTGACCCGTAGAACCATCTAGCACTAAAAGAACTTCATGCGGTGTGTTTTCAACTACCTTTTGCATTACACGTTTTACTTTGGTCAATTCGTTCATCAAATTAACTTTATTATGTAATCGCCCAGCAGTATCAATTATCACAACATCGGCATCTTGAGTAACCGCCGAGCTTAATGTATCAAAAGCAACAGAAGCAGGATCACTACCCATTTGTTGTTTAACTATTGGCACATCTACACGATCCGCCCAAACTTGTAACTGATCTATCGCGGCAGCCCTGAAGGTATCTGCAGCACCTAAGACAACTTTTAAGCCTTGATTTTTAAATCTATATGCCAATTTACCAATTGTAGTTGTTTTACCTACACCGTTCACCCCAACAACCATAATTACATACGGCTTTTTATCTTTAGGTATCTGAATATCGGCATCATCGCTATCATTTGTTTCAGATAATAGACCGGCAATCTCAGCTCTTAATATAGCATTAAGTTCGTCTGTACCTACGTACTTATCTTTAGCAACCCTGGCTTCAATTCTTTGAATAATTTTCAAAGTAGTGTCTACACCAACATCAGAAGAAACCAAAACCTCTTCTAAATTATCTAGTACATCATCATCTACTTTAGACTTACCGGCAACCGCTTTTCCTAACTTAGAAAAAAAGCTGGTCTTGGTTTTTTCCAAACCTTTATCTAAGGTTTCTTTTTTCTGGGAAGAAAATATTTTTTTAAATAAGCTCATTGTTAATCATATGGTTATTCAAATATAAAAATTAAAAAGCCCCTTTCGTAGGAAAGGGGCTCAATAACTATTAAAAGTTATAATTCTTATTTCTTGGCAATCCAAGCATCTACCAATTCTGGTGGCATAACTTGCTCTACAAAAACGTAAGCACCTGATTTTGGTGACTTAACCATTTTTATAGCTTTTGTCAATCTTTTAGAACTTGTCTGTAAACTTGCTACGGTCTTCTTAGCCATGTCTTATGTTTTTTGTGATTCTCTTAAAGTAAGAATCTATTTAATTTCTTTATGAAGGGTCATTCTCTTAAGAATAGGATTGAATTTTTTAATTTCCAATCTCTCAGGAGTGTTCTTCTTATTTTTTGTTGTGATATATCTTGAAGTACCTGGTTGACCAGATTCTTTATGCTCTGTGCACTCTAATATAACTTGTATTCTATTACCTTTCTTTGCCATCTTAATGCTCTATTTTCCAGATTACTTAATAACGAATCCTTTTGCTTTTGCTTCTTTCAAAACAGCAGATATTCCTTTTTTATTGATACTCTTTAAAGCTCTTGTAGAAACTTTAATAGTAATCCAACGGTCTTCTTCAGGAATGTAGAAACGTTTTTTAGATAGATTTACATCAAATCTTCTTCTCGTTTTATTTATTGAAAACGAAACATTGTTTCCAAACATCGCCTTCTTCCCCGTAATTTCACATACTTTTGACATCGTGCTGACTTTTTCTTTTAAACAGGGTGCAAATTTATATCTTTTTTATCGTTCCAACAACAATAAAGATCACATTTTTAAAATTTCTTTTTGAAGAAGCTCAAAAGCCTTATTTACAGACTTTTCCACAACACGCTCACGGGTGCTTCCCAACTGAAATTCTTGTACAAAATGCGAGGTGGTTCCTTCAATTGCAATAAACACTGTTCCTACTTCTGCATTTGAGTCTCCTTTTGTAGGTCCCGCATTACCTGTAGTAGCAATTGCAAAATCGGTTTTCATCAACTCTCTTGCGCCTTTTGCCATAGCCGTAGCAACTTCTGCACTTACTACTGAATACTTTTCAACCAGCTCTTCAGACACCTTTAAAACATTAATTTTAGCTTCTGTTGCATAACTTACCACACTACCCTTAAAATAGCTAGAGGCACCAGGTACAGAAGTAATTCTTTCAGCAATTTTACCCCCTGTAAAACTTTCGGCAGTAGATAAGGTTAAATTTTTACTGGTCAATAATTTAGCAACAATCTCTTCTAAACTTTCATCATCCTCTAAACCAAAAACTATATCATTAATTAGTGGATATAGCTTTTCAGATTCCGCTTCCATTGCACTTGCTAATTCATCATAATTGGATCCTTTTGCAGACAGCCGTAATCTTACTTTCCCTAAATTAGGGAGGTACGCCAGTTTAATATTTGAAGGCAGTTCATCTTCCCAAGTTTCAATACGTTTCGCTATAGCACTTTCTCCCATACCATAAGTTACTATGGTCTTATGAATAATATGAGGGCGTTTATAGTAAGCCGCTAATTTTGGAATTACAGATTCCGTCATTATATGCTTCATCTCAAAAGGGACGCCAGGCATGGAAATAAAAGTAACTTCACCCTGCCTAATCAACATACCGGGCGCTGTACCGTTTGCGTTATGTAAGACCTCTGCCTTACTAGGCAGCAAGGCTTGCATTCTATTAATATCCGATATAGGTGTATTACTAATATACTTCGCAAATAATTCTTCTACATGAGCGAGAACCTCTGCATTCTCCACAAGTTCATCATTGAAATATTCGCACAACGTATGTTTGGTAATATCGTCTTTTGTAGGACCTAGCCCGCCAGTTATCAATACAACGTCTACACGTTCTGACGCTTCTTTAAAAGCATTTAATAAATGAACGCGCTCATCTTGTATAGATGTAATCTGATATACAGAGACACCTATCTTATTAAGTTCTTTGGCTATAAATGCGGAATTGGTATCAATGACCTGACCGATGAGGATTTCATCGCCAATGGTAATTATTTCTGCAAGCATTATAAATGGAAATCATTTTTTAATTCTGCCACAACCTGATTTATATCGGTTTTTAGCATTGGAAATTTCTCCTCTATTTCTGCCATATTTGCCTCTTGCTTACCCAATGTTTCCAATTCTAAAGCAATGGCTCGTGTTTGTTCCATACCCAACAAATCAACATTAGGCTTTATTTTATGGGCAAGTTTGTATACTTGATCATGGTCTTTTGCCAACAGGGCTTTTTCTAAAGCATCTAGATCTTCAGGCACTTCTTCCAAAAAAACAGATATTACAGAATTTATAAAATCCTGATCCCCCTCTGCCATCTCGTTAATCTTATCCAGGTTATAAATCATTATTTAATTTTTAAGGTAAAAAGCTCTTTATCTTCCAAACTCCCCGAAAGATAGTCATTTGGACTTATTTTCCCAACACCGGCAGGAGTTCCTGTAAAAATAATATCTCCTTTTTTTAACATGAAAAAAGTTGAAACATAGGCTATAATTTCATCAATTTTCCAAAGCATTAAACTAGTGTTACCATTTTGAACCACCTTGTCATTTTTTAACAACTTAAAATTTAGGTCATTAATATCTTTAAAATCGGTTTTAGGAAGCCACTCACCTATTACAGCAGCACCATCAAACCCTTTGGCTTTTTCCCAAGGTAATCCTTTTTCTTTCAATTTTGATTGCAAATCTCTTGCAGTAAAATCTATACCGAGTCCAATTTCATCATAGTATGTATGTGCAAATTCTTCGCTAATATGCTTACCTACTTTTTTTATTTTCACCAAAACCTCAACTTCATAATGTATGTCGTTCGAGAATTCTGGTATATAAAAATCTTGTTGTTTCGGCAGCACCGAAGAATCTGGTTTTATAAAAACAACTGGTTCTTCTGGTCTTTCATTCTTAAGTTCATCGATATGTGCAGTATAATTTCTGCCAATACATATAATCTTCATATTGATTTTATCTTTTCTTAGACATTTTCAAACTTATGGCAGGTATTAAGTTCTCATTATTTCCCGGTGCCTTTATAGCAAAATCACTCCATTCGCCCATTCCATAAACCATCGTTTTAAAATTTTGGTTTTTTTGATAAACGGCAGCAAAGGTGGGTGCAAACCTATCTTCTATAACTTTCTTGTTGGTAATAGCATGCTTATAGGTATTTGTATACCAATTATAAGGAAGAAAGAGCCACTCTAAGCCTACGTAAATACCTTCTTCCGGAATTCTTATACCCATGCTAGACAAATCAATAGAAACAAAATCCTCGGTCTTAGAGCTCTCTAAAATAATACTCTTGCGAATTAAATCGTGATTTGGTTTTCGGGTATTTTTATCCACATCATACAACCGAAGTCTAAATTTAGATGACTCTCTTTTGAATTTGCTATTTTTTTGCACATAGATGGTAATTCTCTCCAAATACTTTTTTGCCGCTCCAATGTTTGGGAAGTACAAAGCCAATACCCAAGGGGTTTCTGCCGATGAAAATCCGCTTTTAATACTATAAGAACTTATTGGATTTAATACTTGTGAATCTCCTAAACTATGAGATACCACAACCTCCTCAAGCTCAAAAGACTCTTCTTTTAAGTATATCTTGTTATTTTCAGAAATAACTTTGGCTGACATTATAGTGTCTTTAAAACCCAATGCTGAAATATGAACGTCTCTTTCTAAATATGATTCTGGAACATCTATATAAAAATAACCGTCCTCATCACTTGAAGTACCTTTAAGGGTTTTTAGAAAACTAATATTTGCATATGGTACAGATGTCATTGATTTTTTATCGAACACATGCCCCTCTACCAAAACCTCTTGAGCATGCCCTACCCCTACTATCAAAAAAAATATTACTAAAAAAATGCGCATTTATTAACCAAGTTTATTATTGAGTTTGCTCAATTTAATTTGAGTAAGAATCTTTTTTGTATACAATGGAAAATCGGCATTAAGCATCCAACCAAAATAACCTGGTTCTTTTTCTAAAACCGCATGTACCTTTTTCCCTTTATGCTTACCAAATGAGAACACCTCTTCACCTTCTTCATCCAATGCAATAAAGCCTGCAAAATCAACGGATTGTTTTCTTCTGGAAAATTCAGATAGCTTTTTAATATTGTTTTCTAAATCAGGATACCTATCTAATTGCGAAAGCAACACTTCATAGGTCGCATTTGTATCTGCAGCTGCGCTATGGGCATCGGTTAGATCTTTATCACAATAAAATTTATATGCAGCTTCTAGCGTCCGTTTTTCCATCTTATGAAAAATTGTTTGTACATCAACAGACACTGTATTTTTCATATCAAAATCAATATCGGCACGTAATAATTCTTCAGCCAATAAAGGAATATCAAATCGATCAGAATTAAAACCACCCAAATCACTATCCTTTATTATCTTATAAATTTCTTTAGAAAGTTCTTTAAATGTAGGTTCGTTCGCTACCTTTTCATTGGTAATACCATGCACTGCAATCACTTCTTCTGGTATTACCATTTCAGGATTAACAAGCCATGTTTTACTTTCCTTGTTTCCATTAGGATATACCTTAAGTATTGCTATTTCTACAATACGATCCTTTGCTACATTGATGCCAGTTGTTTCTAAATCAAAGAAGCAAATAGGTCTGGTAAGCTTTAATTCCATACGTGTTCTACTTTTAACAAAGATACCTTTTCGTTTTTTAGACGCACAAAGTTACCCTTGTTTAATTTATTCAAAGGACAGAAATCTGAAAAATTATGAAACAAATTAATTACTGGAACAAAAAATATGTCACAGTTAAATAACTGAAAATCAAAATGCAACAAAAAAAATACCCCATTAATACTTTAAGCATTATGGGGTATCTGGTAATTTTATTTTTTTGAATTTACACCTCTCGGTTAACATCCCATCCTTCAAGATAATCTGCAACAGCTTTTGCAAACATACTACCCAAAGCACCATTAACCACTCTGTGATCATAGCTATGAGATAAATACATTTTACTTCGAATAGCTATTACATCTCCTTCAGATGTTTCTATTACAGAAGGAATTTTACGTATTGCACCTAACGCCATAATACCTACTTGTGGTTGATTAATAATAGGAGTACCAAATACACTGCCAAATGTACCAACATTGGTTACCGTATATGTTCCACCTTGAACCTCATCTGGTTTTAATGCATTATTTCTAGAACGGTCTGCCAAGTCGTTTACAACTTTAGCGATACCCATTAAATTCAATTGATCTGCATTCTTAATTACTGGAACAATAAGATTACCGTCTGGCAATGCAGCTGCCATACCAATATTGATGTTTTTCTTCTTAACAACAGTATCACCTTCTACTGAAATATTCATCATAGGATATTTCTTCAATGCTTTCGCTACGGCTTCCATAAAAATTGGTGTAAAGGTAAATTTCTCACCTTCTCTTTTAAAGAACCCATCTTTTATTTTATTACGCCATTTAACAATATTAGTAACATCAACTTCTATAAAACTCTGTACATGAGCAGAAGTAGAAACACTATCTGTCATATGCTTGGCAATCAACTTGCCCATTCTTGTCATTGGAATAACCTCGTCTCCACGAGAAACCTGCATTTTAGGTTTTTCGGCAACCGCTGTATTCGTAGTTTCCTCTTTCACTTTTTCCTGCGAAGCGTCTTCTGAACTTTCCACGTTTTGTACAGGTTGTACCGTTTTTGAAGCAACTTCTTTAGCAACAGGTTTATTGACTCCGTTTTTTACATAACTTAAGATATCATCTTTGGTTACTCTTCCATCTTTTCCCGTACCAGCAATTTGATCCAGCACCTCAAAAGAAATACCTTCTTCTTTGGCTATATTTTTAACTAAAGGAGAATAGAATCTGTCTGAACTTCCATTTACATGAACCGAAGATGTTTCTGCTTTCGCATGTACCACAGCAGATTCTGCCGCAGAAACCATTTCCTCAAGAACAGGCTCTTCTTCTACAACATCATTTTGGGTATTTGAAGTTTCACTAACATCAACATCATCTCCAACTTGAATGATAGCCACAGTCTGACCAACTTTGACAACATCATCAACATTATAGCATTTCTCCAGTAGAATACCATCTACCTCACTTGGCACTTCACTATCAACTTTATCTGTAGCAATTTCAAAAATGGCTTCATCCATCTCAATTGTATCACCTACCTCTTTCAACCATGACGTTAATGTTGCTTCTGCAACACTCTCTCCCATACGTGGTAGTTTTAATTCAAATTTTGACATATCGATAATTTAAAGCTTGTTTTATTTATATTTTTTGCAAAAATAATAAAATAAATACCTTTTTATTGATATTTACCTTAAATACAATAACTAATCTTGACGCAAAGAACCTTCAAACGGTACTCTATTTAAAATACTTCTACCTAAAGTGACTTCATCAGCGTATTCCAGTTCATCGCCTACCGCTATTCCTCTTGCAATTGTAGAGGTCTTGACTTCCAATCCTTCTATTTGTCTGAAAATATAAAAATTGGTAGTATCGCCCTCCATGGTAGAACTCAACGCAAAAATTAATTCCTTTATTACGCCTTTTCTCACTTTATCCACTAAGGTTCCAATTTTCAAATTTTGAGGACCTATGCCTTCCATAGGAGAAATTTTACCTCCAAGAACATGATACTTACCTCTAAATTGTCCTGTATTTTCTATAGCCATTACATCTCTAATATCTTCAACTACACAAACCAAAGCATCATCTCTTTTAAGATTGGCACATATTTCGCACATAGTGGTATCAGAAATATTATGGCAATTTTGACAAAATTGAATTTTGCCCCGCAAATTTACTAATGATGTAGAAAGGTTTTCTGTACGCTGTTCTGGTTGCTTCAACAAATGAAGTACCAATCGCAAAGCCGTACGCTTGCCAATACCTGGCAATTGTGAGACTTCGTACACTGCGTTTTCTAATAATTTAGATGAAAAATCCATAGCTTTTATTCGGTATAAATTTACAACTAAACTTGAAAAGCATGCCCCACGGTTTTCACAAAATTATTTAACATTTAAAAAATTTAGAAAATAAAATTACGTTTCGCCAACAACCATGGCTGCTAACCATATATGACAAACTAAAGCTTTATTAGTTATTTATGAAGACCAGCTTCAATAACCGTAAGTAACATTGCTAATTTAATAGCCTCTGCCCCATTTTCATTAAGCCACCATTCATGAAGAGAATGCGCCCCACCGCCAATACCACCTCTACCAATTGTTATTGCCGGAACACCTAAGGAAATAGGAATATTACCATTTGTAGATCCTCTAGTAAGGCTAGGTTCATATCCAAATAAATTAGTGGCGCTAATAGCTCGCTGTACCAACGGTGTATCTAGCGAAAGTTCTCCAGATGGTCTGTCCCCTATCTTTATTAGCTCTAATGAAATTTTATTGTCTACCCCTGTATTATTATACTCTTCTAAAGCCGTTTGCATTGATTGTTTAAAAATAGCTTCTACCTCCTTTAATCTACCACTATCAACAGACCGCATATCAACTTCCATCCAAGACTCAAAAGGTATTGAGTTTACAGAAGTACCACCTCCCATTCTACCTATATTAAAACTTGTTTTAGCACCCTTGTCTGTAAAAGCTTTTGCATTCTCTGTAAATTCTTTTATGGCAAAACCAAGCGCATGATGAGGATTTGCCAACCCGAAAGCTCCCCATGAGTGACCTCCTTTTCCCGTAAACAAAGCTTTATACCTAACAGAACCTAATCCTGCATTATTTACTCTGCCAATAGCACCGCCATCAATGGAAATCCAAGAGTCTATTTTTGGTGCACCATCTTTAAATAAATGTTTAACACCTCTTAAATCTCCTATACCTTCTTCACCTACTGTACCAACGAACCAAACATCTGCCTTGGTTTTTATATTAGCCTTTTTCATTGCCTTAAAAATAGCTAACAACATAGAAAGCCCTCTGGTATCATCACCAATGCCCGGCGCAAATATAGTATCACCTTTTTTCACCACTTTTACATCCGTTCCTTCAGGAAATACAGTATCTAAGTGCGCATCTAAAACAACTACCTTGCCTCCTTCTGTTCCTTTTCTAATTCCAATAACATTACCAACCTCATCTATAGAAACGTTTACCAAACCTGCTTTAACAAACATATTTTTAAAAGCCTCTGCTCTATCTGCTTCCATAAATGGCGGAGCTGGTATTTCGGTCAACGTAATTAGATCTCTCTCCGTTTCATTTTCTATTTCATCTATAAATTCAAAAGCAGTTTTAATACTTTTATCTTTCAAAAGTTTACCAACCTCTTTATTAATTTTCTTGTCTGCAGTTAGACTTTCCTGACCAACCAGTACATTACTGACCAATAAACTAATTATCATTAAATGAAATAAAGCCCTATTCTTTAAGAGGAATTCTTGTAGCATGATTATTTTTATTTAGAATTTAATACCTGAAAAGGTATCAAATTTTAATGGGTAAAGAAATGTTCTATTAGCTTTTCAATCACTAATTAAAGTATTCTCAATTTAAACTCTAAGATTTTAAGTAATCGTTCTACCTCCTGTAACTTTTTGTAATTTGCCGCAAATTTTACAACATGAACGCCTCTCATATTTTACTATTAATTTCTGGTTACTTTGTTTTGCTATTAATTATCTCCTATTTCACTGGCAAAAACGATTCTAACGAAGATTTTTTCAAGGCGGGAAAACAATCCCCTTGGTACTTGGTTGCATTTGGTATGGTGGGCGCGTCTTTATCCGGGGTAACATTCATCTCCGTTCCTGGTTGGGTAGAAGCATCTGAGTTTAGCTACATGCAAGTAGTTTTTGGATATTTCTTAGGATACATGGTAACTGCTTTCGTTCTGCTTCCCATCTATTACAAACAAAATGTAACTTCTATATATGAATACTTAGACGACAGGTTTGGCTTTGTAAGTTATAAAGTAGGGGCAATTTCCTTTTTTATATCAAGAGTTCTTGGCGCAGCTTTTAGATTGTTTTTAGTAGCTATCGTTCTTCAGCAATTTGTATTCGACGCTTGGAACGTTCCCTTTGAAATCACCGTTATTCTTTCTATTCTACTTATATGGGTGTACACTTTTAGAGGTGGTATTAAAACAATTGTATGGACAGATACTTTACAAACATTGTTTATGCTGATATCCGTAGGACTTTCCATTTATTTTATATTGGATAAAATGGATTGGACGTTCATTGAATTTTTAAACTCCCAAGAATTAAGTCAGTACAGCAAAACGTTTTTTACAGATGACCTTTCTTCAAAAAACCATTTGGTAAAATCATTTTTAGGCGGAATGTTCATTACTATCTGTATGACGGGACTTGATCAAGATATGATGCAAAAGAACTTGACTTGCAGAAATCTAGGGGAAGCTCAAAAGAATATGGTTAGTTTTAGTATCGTATTAGTAGTAGTGACTTTCGTATTTATGCTACTTGGTGCATTACTATTCATCTATGCAGATGCTCACAATATCGCTATCCCTCTTATGGACGGTTCTCCAAAATCTGATTTATTGTTTCCAGAAATTGCTTTAAATAGCGGTTTGGGTATAACGGTTGCCGTTACTTTTATGCTTGGCTTAATTGCTGCTGCTTATAGTAGTGCTGATAGTGCTCTTACCTCTTTAACAACATCATTCTGCATAGATTTTCTTAATACAGAAAAGAAATCTGAGCATGTAGCCAAGCAGACTCGTAGAGTTACACATATTGGTATGAGCATACTACTTATATTAGTGGTAATATCTTTTAAATATATTCTAGATAGAAATGTTATTGACGGTCTTTTAACCGTAGCCTCATATACTTATGGTCCTTTACTTGGACTATTCTCTTTTGGCATATTCACCAAACATCAAGTAAAGGATAAATATGTATGGATTGTCGCCCTTGTTTGTGTGTCCTTTATTCTAATTTTAGCGAAGCTACCAAGTGAATATTTAGGTGGCTATATTTTTGGATATGAGCTTTTACCGTTGAACGGGTTATTGACCTTTATAGGTTTATGGCTCATTCGCAAGAAAAACGTCTCAACCGGAAAAAAAGATATTGTTTAATATTGCCTGGTGCTCAACAACACTAAGGTACATGATACCTCTACCTCTATGCCATTGTTTTTCAATAATTTATAGAAATTAGGATTTTCAGTACCAGGATTAAAAATTACACGTTTTGGAGACAAAGAAATAATACTATTATAATAATCTTCTTGTCTTTTTGGATTTATATATAGGGTTATTGTGTGAATATCACTAATTTCGCTTAATCTATTAGTGATATTGACTCCAGAAACCGTTCCTTCCTTTAACCCGAAGGCTAAAGTTTCTACCCCCGAATCTACCAGTCGATGTATAGCTATGTTACTATATCGATTTGGTTTTAACGAGGCTCCAAATACTAGGGTCTTTTTCATGATAAATAAATGTTAAAAGTTCACTAACATGTAACTAATAAGGCAATATTTCGTCAATTAGTAAAGTTAGATACTCTCTGAGTATAAAAATATTGTTGGTAACGCTATATGTTTATAGTTAATGGTTAGTGTTTAGTATAGCCTATCAGCATTTGAAGCCCGACTTCCAATTCATTTTGGAATGTTCGGGTTTCTTCTTTTTATGCTTTTTATAAAAGACATTACTTCCACAACAATTTTTCTTTATAATTCAAAAGTTGAATCATTAAAGTAACAATAAGAACTTAATTGCGTCTATTACTTTATATAGTGATATTTGATATAGAAGATTGGTTGGTTTTTTCTTATTAGGTAAACTATATAGCACCCATAGCAAAAACTATGGGTGCTTTATTTTTACCATCTTATAATTACACTGCCCCAAGTAAAACCACTACCAAATGCAGCTAAAACTACTAAGTCTCCGCTTTCTACTTTACCGGCTTCCCAGGCTTCTGTAAGTGCTATAGGAATAGAAGCTGCCGTAGTGTTACCATATTTCATAATATTATTGAAAACTTGGTCATCACTCAACTGAAATTTCTTTTGAATAAATTGAGATATTCTTAAATTGGCTTGATGTGGCACTAATAAATTAATATCAGTAGACTTCAGTTTATTCTTTTCTAAACCTTCAATAATAACTTCACTAAAACGAACAACTGCATTCTTAAATACAAATTGACCATTCATATACGGGAAGTAAGATTCATCTTGAGGATCATTATCTTCAATGATATCTGTAACCCATCTTTTACCCATACCTGGAGCAATTAAAGAAAGTTCTTCGGCATGCTGACCTTCTGAATGTAAATGAGTAGATAATATACCTTTTGTATTATCTTCTTCTCTAGATAAAACAGCCGCACCGGCACCATCACCAAAAATTACGGAAACTCCCCTGCCTCTTGTGGTCATATCTAAACCATGAGAATGAAGTTCAGAACCAATAACAAGTACGTTTTTATACATACCCGTCTTAATATACTGATCAGCAATTGAGATTGCATATACAAAACCAGAACATTGATTACGGACATCTAGTGCTCCTACCGTTTTAATTCCCAAATCTCTCTGAACCAAAACTCCAGGACCAGGGAAATAATAATCTGGACTCAAAGTTGCAAATACTATAAAATCAATATCATCTTTATCAATACCTGCTCTTTCAATAGCAATTTTAGCGGCTTTTACACCCATGGTCGTAGTTGTATCACCATCACCTTTAACTACATGCCTTCTTTCTTTTATACCGGTACGTTCCTGGATCCAAGCATCATTTGTATCCATCACCTTTGACAAATCATCGTTTGTCACTACGTTATCAGGTACATAATGACCTAAGCCAATTATTTTTGAATTATACATAGTAATATTTTAACCCTGATAAAGTTCAGGTATAATTAGTGTTGCAATATAAACAACTATTAAGAATTCTATTTAAAAATGTAACATACGCTACCTAAAAGAATAATAGCTGCATACTTAATCTAGATATTTCTTATAGTCATTCACTATAATATTAGCTTTTAAATCATGAAGAAGATTATAAAGACCAAAAAAAGTACGGTTCATATACAAAAAGTGCTTTGAACCTCTATTACCATTCATTTTTCTTATTTGTTTATCTGAAGAAAACTGTTCTCCTAACGCCGCAATTTCACTCCAAAACACCTCATCGCCAAAATCAAAATCTTCATTGTGAAATGGTGATGTAAATAAACTTAACAATTGATGAAATATCGATTTAAAAAATAATATTTCTTCTGGTGTATCTGTAGTCATCAGTATTTCAAGCTCATATAGCTTTTCTGTAAACTTCTCATCATCTGATATGATTTCAGGTCTAGCCAACTCAAAATAAGGAACATAGAATGAGTCTGGTACTTCTTTTATGCACCCAAAATCTATTGCAATTAGTTCATTATCATCGTTAACCAAAAAATTACCTGGGTGTGGATCTGCATGCACCTTACGTAACCCATGAATTTGAAACATGTAAAAATCCCATAACGCCTGACCTAGCTTATCACCAGTGGCTTGCGAGAAATTAGTTTTAGTAAGTTCACTTAAATGCATACCGGTCATCCAGTCCATTGTAATTATACGCTCACTTGAAAGTTCAGTATAGTACTCTGAAAATTTTATGTTCGGTATTACTTTACAAGCTTTAGTAATCTCTTGGCTTTGGGCAACTTCTAAAATATAGTCTGTTTCTTCAACCAATTTATTCTCAACCTCTTTAAAATACTTTTCTGAATCTTTACCTTTTAGATTGAACATACGAATGGCAATTGGTTTTACTATTGCCAAATCGCTACTTATACTTTGTGCTACCCCAGGATACTGAATTTTAACGGCTAAATTTTTACCATTTTTGGTTGCTTTATGTACCTGCCCAATACTAGCAGCATTTATAGAATCTTTGTCAAAAGTATCAAAAACCTCTTCAGGATATTTATCTAAGTATTTTTTAAATGTTTTTCTCACCAAAGGCGCAGATAATGGTGGAACTGAAAACTGAGATAGAGAGAACTTTTCTACATACGCATTAGGTAGTAGATTCTTTTCCATACTTAACATCTGGGCAACTTTGAGTGCACTACCCTTTAAAGACTTCAACCCATCATAAATATCTGTGGCATTATCTTTATTTAACTCGTCTTTAGTAGTATCTGGATTGATAATTTTTTTACCAAAATATTTGGCATAATTACCGCCAATTTTAGCGCCTGTTTTTACAAGCTTACTTGCGCGTTCTATTTTCCCTGTAGGTATTTTATCTAGTGTTTTCAAATGGCAAAATTTAGATTAGGCGAAGGTTTCCTTATATAGAAATTTTCCGAAATCTAGAATATTCTCTAAAGGGGTATTATCAAAGACATCAAATATGGTGTTTACCGATTTCTCAATAGCTACATCTGTTTTTTCAAATCCGGCAGAATCATCAGACTTCCAAAAGTTCAATAAAAACATGCTTTGTAACCAAGCCCCTTCTGAAAACAACTGTGGATTATGTTTCGTTAATTTTGAACTTTTATTTTGATTACCATTAGCAATCAATACTTTCGCAAATTCTTTAATATTTTTTCGAAGACCTTTTAATTGCTCCATATTTTTCAATGGACTAGGGGCATTCTCCATTACAAACAACACATAGCTTCTATTTAATGTTAGCACCTCAAAAAAAGTATAGAAGAATGTGAGCATTTTATCTCTGTTCGTAAAATCCTGATATTCCTTATTCTTTTCAATAACATTAACCGTATTCTTATAAAAGGTATTCCAAATTCCTTTTTTTAATGCTTCTATAGAACCGAAATAGAGATAAAAGTCCGATTCTTCAATAGCATTTACTTTACAAAATTTATAGACCGTTTTGGGTAGTTTTTCATTCTCCAAAACATAATCCATGAACATGGTAATAATTGAATCTTTAGTTACTTTTTTAGCTTTAGCAGACATAACAACTTATTTTACAAAAAGGTACGATGTAGATTTCATAGTTAGCCGTTTTTATAAAACATTAGCTTTTATTTAGTAAAAACGTGCTATTGAATAATAGCACGTTTTCAAACAACCTAACCAATAAATAATCAACATGTGATTATGCTTAAAATTCTTTTTCATAGCACTTTTTCATAACCACAATACAAATATACATTATGTTTAACTTTTTTACATAATTCATAAACAAAAATATATGTTAAACTTTAAAAAGTCAGATAACTGTCAGTTTGTCACGATAACCTATTGTGGTATTTTTTTTGACCAATAGCAACAAACAATCATATTAACAATAGCCACACTAAAAGTGGCGTAAAAAATATAAAAAATGGCAACAGGTAAAATTAATGTGTCGGTAGACAACATTTTTCCACTGATCAAGAAATTCTTGTACAGTGACCATGAAATTTTTCTAAGAGAATTAATTTCGAATGCAACAGATGCAACCTTAAAAATGAAGCATTTGACCACTATTGGCGAGGCTAAGGTTGAATATGGCAATCCTATCATTGAGATCAAGGTAGATAAAGAAGGCAAAAAACTTCATATCATTGATCAAGGTCTTGGTATGACTGAAGAAGAAGTTAAAAAATATATTAACGAAGTAGCGTTTTCTGGTGCTGAAGAGTTTTTGAACAAATATGAAGACTCTGCAAAAGACTCAGGAATTATAGGTCATTTTGGTCTAGGTTTCTATTCTGCATTTATGGTAGCCCATAAAGTTGAGATTATTACCAAGAGTTACAAAGATGAGCCAGCTGTACAATGGTCTTGTGATGGTTCTCCTGAATTTATCATGGAGCCTGCTGAAAAAGATACTCGTGGTACAGAAATCATTCTTCATATTGCAGATGATTCTACCGAGTTTTTAGAAGATGGTAAAATAAACAGTCTACTAAGTAAGTACAACAAGTTTATGCCTATTCCGATTAAATTTGGAATGAAAACTGAGACTTTACCAAAACCAGAAGGCGCAAAAGAGGAAGATCCTGCACCTACTAAAGAGGTAGATAACATTATTAATAATCCAAACCCGGCATGGACAAAGCAACCTGCAGATTTAAAGCCAGAAGACTACAAGAGTTTTTACAGAGAGCTTTATCCAATGCAGTTTGAGGAGCCTTTATTTCATATTCACTTAAATGTAGATTATCCTTTTAACCTTACCGGTATTCTTTATTTTCCAAAGCTTTCTAACGATTTAAATCAGCAGAAAGATAGAATACAATTATATCAAAATCAAGTATTTGTTACAGATAACGTTGAAGGTATAGTACCTGAATTCTTAACGATGCTACGTGGGGTTATTGACTCTCCAGATATTCCATTGAATGTATCACGTTCTTACTTACAGGCTGATGGTGCTGTCAAGAAAATTTCTTCTTACATCACTAGAAAAGTTGCTGATAAGATGAACTCACTTTTCAAAAACAATCGTGAGGAATTTGAAGCGAAATGGAACGATATTAAAATCGTAATTGAGTACGGTATGCTTTCTGAAGATAAGTTCTTTGATAAGGCAGACAAATTTGCTCTTTACCCAACAGTAGACGGTAGTTACTTTACTTTTGGTGAGTTACAGGAAAAAATCAAGGACACCCAAACAGATAAAGACGGTAAAACAGTTATTCTTTACGCATCTGATAAAGAAGCGCAGCACAGTTATATTGAAACTGCTAAAGCTAAAGGATATGAAGTGCTGTTATTAGACTCTCCAATCATTGGTCACCTAATGCAGAAGCTAGAAAGTTCTAAAGAGAATATTTCTTTTGCACGTGTTGATGCTGATCATATTGATAAGTTAATACAGAAAGAAGAAACTCAAATCTCTAAATTATCTGATGAGGAAAAAGAGACTTTAAAGAAAGAGTTGGAAGAAGCAATCACTGACAAAAGCTTTACTGTACAATTAGAAGCTATGGATAGCGATGCTTCACCATTTACTATCACAGAACCTGAGTTTATGCGTCGTATGAAAGAGATGCAACAGACCGGCGGTGGCGGTGGTATGTTTGGTATGGGATCTATGCCAGATATGTACAACTTAATTGTAAATACAAATCACCCATTGGTAAGTGAATTCTTGAACACGAAAACTGCGAAGAAAAAAGAGCGATTGATCAATCAATCACTAGACTTGGCGAAGTTATCTAAAGGTTTACTTAAAGGTAAAGCTTTGACGGAGTTTATTAAACGTAGCTATGAGATGGTAAAATAAATTACATTTCCTATAATCTTTTAAAAAGCCACTACAAAAAATGTAGTGGCTTTTTTGTTAAATGTGGTTATCTTTCAGTTGAGAAACTAAGAATTAAATGAGTACTAACTACAGAAGCGTCAATTTTAAAAAATTACTAGATAAGCTACAGCAAGAAAGCTGGCAATTAGAATTAATTATTTCTGGTTTTGCTATTTACGGCCTATTTGCTGCATATGAACCAATAGAGTTGAAAGTTGCGGCGGGTACTGTTGCTGGAACGGATGAGTTTGGATTATTTTGGGCAGTTATTCTAATATGCTGTCAAATATTCACATTTAACTTGGTTGTACATGTACTATTAAGAGGGCTATGGATAGGTGCAATAGGCTTAAGATATGTATCTGGTGATATTAACTACTCAACTCTTAATTATTCCGAAAAATTTACTTCGTACCTAAAAAGAAAAGTTGGTTCGTTTGATCAATATATTGCCAACCTTGAAACCTATTGTAGTATCATATTTGCAGTTTCATTTTTAATGATTTTCTATGTTATTGGTTTCTTCTCTGTAATTTTCAGTCTAATATTAATTACTCAAAGTTTCGAACTATTAATTTTTCTTCCTAAATGGGTAATACGAATTATAATTCTTGCATTAGTAATTCCGTTTCTTTTTTCTTCAATTGTTGTGTTCATTGACTTTTTAGGTCAAGGTATCTTAAAAAAGAAAAAGTGGATATCAACTATATACTTCCCCATATACTGGGTATTTAGTAAATTAACGTTATCCTTTTTATATCGTCCTTTAGCATATAACTTTCTAGATAATAAATTAGGAAAACGCCTAAGTTTTATCTTACTACCTATTTATATTTTAATTGCTATTATTACTTCCTTAAATTATCAGAATTCAAATTATTTGATTTCTACTAATGACTCATCTGAGTATCAAATAATAAGTGACCATTATGATAATTTATCAACAGACGAAGATAAGTTCATTAGTATAGCATCAATACCTTCCAAAATTATTAAAACTAAATACCTTCCTATTTTTCTATTATATAATAAAGAAATGGAAGACTTTATTTTTGATAAAAACAACACCCTTAAACCTGAAGAAGATAAAAGAGGTATAAAATCTTCCTTAACTGTAGATTTCAAAAAAGGTTTAGACGATGCTTCTGGCAAGAAAAATGCAATGAATTTAAAAGGATATCTTGAAACTGTTAATGAAATCTATCTTTTAAAAATAGATTCAAAGAAATATGTAAGTGATTTTATAATAAGCTCAAATGCCAAAGAGAGAATAGGTTTTGAAACCTATCTAAATATTAAAAATCTAAGTGAAGGCAAACACATTTTGACTATTACCGGTCCTACTAAAGAAAATAAAATGGACCCAAAATCTAAAACTAAAGAAGAAGTACTAGTTACCATCCCATTCTGGTACTTTCCTGAAAACAGAACCTCATCAATTAACCAACATAACGGTGTATTACAAGACACCTCGACAACCAACTAAGACCCATAAGCTAACTACTGAATTTAGAAATAGGTAACAAACAGACGAATAAATCATAGGTTACTAATAAATACCATACATTTTTAACCGATTTAACAATAGTTTGGTCAACTTTAGTAAGACCCATAACTTAAAATACTAGTGCTTTTTTTATCTTCACCATATGAAGGTGATTTCAACGAATATAGGGGACGCTGTAACTTTTGATTGGAACGGTGAAAAAGAACAAACGGGTATCTTCAAATACCCTACTTCTAAAGGTTTATTCTTAACCAAAAATGATGTGAAAGATGACACTGTAATTGACCGTGTTCATCATGGTGGTGTTAATAAAGCATGCTATCTATTTTCTGCCGATTATTACGATTATTGGAAGAATTTATATCCAGATTTAGAATGGGATTGGGGTATGTTCGGTGAAAACCTAACCGTAGAAGGTCTTGATGAATCTAAAATTCGCGTAGGCGATATTTATAAAATCGGAAACGTACTTGTTCAAGTATCGCAACCCCGTGAGCCTTGTTATAAATTAGGCATCCGTTTTGGCACTCAGAAAATACTTAAAGAATTTATTACCCATAATCACCCCGGCACATACGTGAAAGTTTTAGAAGAAGGTCATGTAAACGCAGGCGATGAAATAACTTTAGTTGAGCGGTCTACAAATGCATTGACTTCTCAGCAATTTTATGAACTAATGTTCGCAAAAGATAAATCTAAAGACTTGCTAGACTTGTTCATGACAAATGAATCTGTCCCTCAATACAAAAAGGACAGATATTTAAAATACCTATCTTAATTTTAATATATAATTTAATGAAAAAGCTATTTATATTATTTGCCTTAATTACTGGGCTAAATACCGAAGCGCAATTAAAACCCAATTCTGAGGTTACTACCAACCCTACTATTCATAACATTGGCTTTATTACGCTATTGGCGCATTATTATGAAGATGGATTAAAATTGAATCCCCTAATCGCCACTTTTCAAGGTAATAATAGTTACAATGATACCTTACCTAACTTTCTTTCAGATGACTATAATAAAGAGCTGAAAAATTATTACACCAGTTATTTAAAAAAAGCTGAAAAATTTGACAACGCTCAACTTTCTGAAAGTGAGCAAATGTCCAAATCTATATTAAAATGGGAATGTCAAGTAAATTTAGAAGGTCTTGCTTTTGAGCAATATACTCCTATTGACCAAATGTGGTCTATGAATTTGATGATGGGTCAATTAGCTGGTGGCACAAGTGCACAACCATTTAATACAACAGAAGATTATGTTAACTGGAGCAAGCGTTTAGAAGACTATGTAGTTTGGTTACATTCTGCAAAAACTAAAATGCAAGAAGGTATAAAAGTTAAAAATGTACTTCCAAAATCTCTTATCAAAAAAGTATTACCGCAATTAGCAAGTGTGGCAGACGCTAAGTTGGAAGAAAACTTGTTCTATTCTCCTCTTAAAAACTTTCCTGCTGAGTTTTCTGAATCAGATAAATTAAGATTGATAGAAGTTTATAAGAACATTATCAACAACGAAATTATTCCTGCATATAAAGAGCTTCATAATTTTATGGCTACCGAATATCTTAATGCCGGTAGAGAAACCAGTGGCATACAAGGTATACCTAATGGTGATGCATTCTACGCTCACCAAATTAAACTGTATACGACAACTACTATGTCTGCCGATGAAATTCATGAAATTGGACTAAAAGAAGTTGCAAGAATTAGTGCTGAAATGGAAGCCGTAAAAAAACAAGTTGGTTTTAAAGGAGATTTGAAAGCATTTTTTGGGGAGGTTCGCAATAAAAAAGAACTAATGCCTTTTACCGATCCAGAGCAGGTTATTGCAAATTTCAATGATATTCATAAAAGAATGATGCCCAAGGTAAATGCCCTATTCAGCAAACAACCTAAAACACCTTTCGAAGTAAGACGTACCGAAGCTTTTAGAGAAGCTTCTGCTAGTGCAGAATATAACCCCGGTTCCTTAGACGGTACCAGACCTGGTATTTTTTATGTTCCTATACCAGATGTTACTTCGTATAACACTTATTCTGATGAGGACTTATTTTTACATGAAGCAATTCCTGGACATCACTTTCAAATTTCCCTAACTCAAGAGAACGAAGATTTACCACAGTTTAGAAAATCTTTATGGTATAGTGCTTATGGCGAAGGATGGGCTTTGTACACAGAATCTTTAGGTAAAGAATTAGGTCTTTATAAAGATCCTTACCAATATTTTGGAATGTTGGGTGCAGAAATGCATCGTGCCGTTCGTTTGGTTGTTGACACAGGTCTTCATTCTAAAGGATGGTCTAGAGAAAAAGCTATTCAATATTCTTTAGACAACGAAGCAGAATCTGAAGCTAGTATAACTGCTGAAATAGAAAGATATATGGCAAACCCAGGTCAGGCGTTATCTTATAAAATTGGTCAACTTAAAATTATGGAGTTACGCGCTAAAGCCGAAGCTAATTTAGGTAGCGATTTTGACATAAAGGTTTTTCACGAAAAAGTACTTGAACTTGGTTGTGTACCATTGGCGCTACTTGAAGAACAATTAATGAAATGGATTTCAGCGAACACTAAAGCTTAAATTCCATTTTCCAAAAATAACTTATGGCATATCCTTGGCATTTATATCTAATGGGCGCAATTTATATAATTGGCGGAATCTTGCATTTTATTAAACCCAAGGTATATTTAAGAATTATGCCACGGTACCTGCCTTTTCACAAACCTTTAGTCTTATTAAGCGGTTTAGCAGAAATCATTTTTGGTTTTGGTCTTTTTTTCAAAGTAACTAAAGACTTCTCCATTTATGGTATTATAGCTATGCTCGCGGTATTTTTATTAGTACACTTTTATATGTTGTCTAGCGAGAAAGCAAGTGCAGGTTTTCCTAAATGGGTTTTACTTCTAAGACTACCATTACAGTTTGCTCTTATGTATTGGGCATTTATATATTTAAAAGTATAGAAAACAAAAAAGGGGACGCTCCCGTCCCCTTTTTAAAATCAACTTAAATCAACTTAATTAACAACAAACTCTTCAGTATATGTTTTACCAGCAGACTTCACTGTTACCGTGTAAGTTCCTGGAAAAGCATCTGTGAAATTGAATGCTTTTTCAACAATCATTTCATCTGCTACTTCTTGTGTAAATACTGTTCTACTTTCTGTATCGTATACCTTAATAGATAATTTAGATTTATCTAAGTTTAAGTAGTTCATGAAGATCATATTATCAGTCTTTCTAAAGAAAGGCTTGATATCTTCATCAGACTCTACGATTCTCACATCATTGTTATCTAAAACAATTGTATATGAATATTCTGTCATGTTATTATCGGCAGATAGGAAATAAACACCATCTGTTAAATCTTTAAGGTTTAGTTTCTTGCTAAATTGTCCCTCGCTCATTTTTTCTGAATAAATAACATTTAAATCAGAATCCATTAACTTAACCTGAACGCCATTTACTGAAGCATCCATTGTTAAAACCACACTCTTGGCTTTACCTGCAGATAATAGGTTTAATTTTGGCTCTCTTGCCATGCCTGCTACTGTAGCTAACATAAAGGCAACAACTGTTGTGAATTTTACTAGGTTTTTCATAATAAATTATTTTAAGGGTTAATGATAATTTACACTGCAAACATACAGCCGATGTAAAGCTCTCACTACATCATATTTTCCCAATTTATGTGCTATTTTAACCACTTCACATAACCTTTCTTACCCCTATGTTAAGATTACATAGATTTTAGTTAATTTTGCAAAGAACAACTAAAATTAGATGTTTAATTTTATACTGTAACCCCTAAGTATTATGCTAAAAAATAAACCTACATTCGAAGCTATTGAGCCAGACTTTGGTCATTCTTTCACTTATCAGAAATTTGATGAGCATAAACTGAATAAAAATAATCTTTGGCATTACCACCCAGAACTAGAATTGGTTTATGTAAATGGTGGTTCTGGTAAAAGACAAATTGGTAGTCATGTATCTTATTATACAAATGGAGACCTTATATTAATAGGAAGTAATCTTCCACATTGCGGATTCACTGATGCCCTTACCGGTAATACCAGTGAAACTGTTGTACAGATGAAAACCGATTTTCTAGGAACCGATTTCTTTAAGATTCCTGAAATGAGGAAAATTGAAAGTCTTTTTAATAAAGCTAGTGGCGGAATTGCCTTTTCTGGTAAAACGAAAAGAAAGATTGGCGATAAAATGGAAGTGTTAGAATATCAAACAGATTTTCAACGTCTTCTTTCTATCCTTAATATATTAAATGACCTGGGCAATTCTGATGATATGCGCTTATTGAATGCTGAAGGATTTTCTTTTACTACCGATGTAAAAGACAATGATCGTATTAATATAGTATTCAATCACGTAAAGAGTAACTTTCGTGAAGAATTAACGCTAGAAGAAATATCAACTATGGTAAGTATGACCATACCGTCTTTCTGTAGATATTTTAAAAAAATGACGAATAAAACGTTTATACAATTTGTAAACGAGTATCGTTTAGTACATGCCTCTAAACTTTTGGCAGAGAAACCAATGAGCATTACAGAAGTTTGTTTTGAATGTGGATTCAATAACTTTTCGCACTTCAATAAATCGTTCAAGGCATTTACCGGTCAAAATCCGTCGGAATATAGAAATGAACTAAAAACTATATTGGTATAAGTTTTTACCTTATATATAGCATTAAACAATAGTAAGCTTCTAGTTGGTATCTACACATACTAATTAGAAGCTTTTTTTGAGGTACAAAAAAGTTGATATGTATTATTGCTAATTTATGTTCATGTAGTACCTTTATATCGCTATGATTAAAGAATTTACAGAAAGAGAATTAGACCGTATTATTGAAATGGCATGGGAAGACCGTACACCATTTGAAGCCATTACTTTCCAATTTGGTATTAGCGAACAAGAGACTATCGAAGTCATGCGTCGCGAAATGAAACCAAGTAGTTTTAGAATGTGGCGTAAACGCGTTCAAGGCCGTACTACTAAACATGCCAAACTTAGATCAGATGAAATGGACCGTTTTAAATGTTCTAGACAACGAAATATAAGCGGCAATAAAATTTCTAAAAGGTAATTTAGAATTACTTAAACGCTTCGTTTAGTACCGCTGCAAGACGAACTCCGCCTTTTTGCAATTGATTGGCAGCAGTATCCCACCAATCATAACTATAACGGTAACTCAATTTTTCGCCCGGCTCAACTGAAGCATATAGTTTTTCTGCCAATAAATGCGACTCTTCCACCCAGTCCAATAAACTGCCGTCTTGTAAAAATTTTATCTGTTGCTTGGACATTTTTGGATATTCTGAGGCAAGTTCAGTAAAACTCATACCGTTTTCATTGATAAGGTTAGAATCCCAAACTCTATGCAAATTGGTTCCACTACCAAACCATTGTAATTGTATATCATTTCCGCCTTTATCTTCTTCCCTACCTACGTGCATAGGCTGGTGTAAATCACCAATTAAGTGCACTAGAAATTTCAAATAGAAAGCTTTATCCTCCTTTCTACTATTTTTATCTTTTATAATTTCTAAACAGGTATTAACGCCTTGTACCAAATCGCCATATTCGTTCTTCTCTATTTCTGCGTATGTTTTACCAAAAGGAATATTTACATAGTGCCAAGCGCTGAACTTACGATATGCACGATCCGATTTTATTTCATCTCCAAAATTAGCAACCGCAGCCAAGCTTTCTCCCTCCAATAACTCTGATATAGCACGTTTTGCTTTCTTACTTAAATGCTGTTCAGCAACTTCCCCTACTACCCTATGTCCTGTCTTTGACCAATACATATCATTTGCAAAGGCAAAATTCGTCACTAAAAACAATAAAATAATACTAATCTTCATCTCTAAAATTTTGCCCAAAAATAGTACAACAAATTTTAAGCTATTGTTAAAACTTGGTAAGATTGAATTTATATCTGAACTTGCACAAATGAAGAAGAAGACGAGAAAACCATCTAAACGAAAAAGAAGTATTTTTAAGGTACTAGGTATAGGAGTACTATGCCTATTTGCTCTTTTTTTAATTTTTGTTGGTAGTGTAAACCTCGGATTATGGGGAAAGATACCATCTAAAAAAGAACTCTCTAGCTTTCAATATCAAATGGCATCTGAGGTTTTTACTGCAGATAGTGTTCTTATTGGCAAGTATTATTTATATGATAGACAGCCAATTACTTTCAATGATTTTCCTGAACATTTAAAGCATGCTTTAATCGCTATTGAAGATGAACGCTTCTATGAACATAATGGTATTGATATTAGAAGTCTTATTCGTGTAGGTTTTAAAACCATTCTTTTAGGAGACAATTCTTCTGGTGGCGGTAGTACATTAACCCAACAATTGGCGAAGAACCTTTATCCGAGGAAAGAAAGAAACAAAACAAATATCATAGTAGATAAGATCAAGGAAATGATTATTGCCAAAAGGCTCGAGAAAATATTTACAAAAGATGAAATTCTCACCAATTACCTAAATACAGTTTCTTTCGGCGATAATACTTTTGGTATTGAAAGTGCCGCTTTAAAATTCTTTAATTCTCGTACTACAGATATTTCCGCACCACAAGCTGCTACCTTAGTGGGCATGCTTAAAGCAACTTATGGGTATAACCCCAGAGTATTTCCGGATAAAAGTTTGGGCAGACGTAATTTGGTACTACGGGCAATGTATAACAACAATTTTATCTCAGAAGAACAAGTTGCTCAATTCTCTCAAGAAGGGTTAAATCTCGACTACCGAGAGTTTGACTATAATGCGGGTATTGCGCCATATTTTAGAGAAGAGGTGCGTAAAGAAATGTTACGTTGGATCAAAGAACAAAATGAAAATAATACTGATTACAATATCTATACATCTGGATTAAAAATTTACACTACCCTAAACTATAAAATGCAAAAACTGGCAGAAGAAGTTATGGTAGACCACATGTCTAAATTACAAAATAGTTTTGAAAAGAGTTATGGTAAAAATGCGCCCTGGCTAAAAGATAAGAACCTAATGCAAAAGATAGCCAAACGAACTCCTTCCTACAAAAGATTGCAAGAATCTGGGTTATCTCATGAACAAATTATTGACAGCTTATCTAAAGACAAGAAAAAAAGAACTTTTAATTCTTGGGAAGGTGATGAAGAAGTTACTGCTAGCACAATGGACAGTATACAGCACTATACCAAATTCTTAAATACAGGTTCTTTAGCCGTAGACCCAACAAATGGAGACATCTTAGTTTGGATTGGCGGTATAAATTTTGAACAATATAAATATGACCATATTTCTCAAAGCAAACGGCAGGTTGGATCAACGTTTAAACCAATCGTTTACACCACTGCCGTAGAGCAAGGCGTTTCTCCGTGCACATATTTTTCTGCAGAAGAAATTGAATATGATAATTTAAAAGGTTGGTCTCCTTCTAATTCTGGAAGTAAAGACGAAGCTTACCTCAACTATTCTATGGAAGAGGGTCTTAGTAATTCAATAAATACCATTGCAGTAAAAGTTTTAGAGAAAGCCGGTATTGGAAATGTTTTAGAAATGGCAGCGGCAATGGGTATTGAAGATAAATTACCCAACGAAGCGTCTATTGCTTTAGGTACGGGAGAATTAAAAATTATCGATTTAGCCCAAGCATACACAAGCTATGCAAATAATGGCAAGCACATTAAACCCAATTTGATAAAGAGTATTTCTAATCATAAGGACTCAATTTTAGTCGAATTTCAATCAGAATTGAGTAAAAAATCCGCTTTTTCTAAAGAAACTGGTCAAATTATGATTGAAATGATGAAATCCACAATTAATGATGGTACAGCATCTAGGCTAAGAACTACGTACGGACTAAAAAATGATATTGCCGGTAAAACCGGAACTACTCAAAATAATAAAGATGCTTGGTTTGTAGCCCTTACCCCAAAACTAGTGCATATAACATGGGTTGGTTTGGATCAACACGAAATAGGATTTAGTAATACTAGTATAGGACAAGGTGCAAATGCTGCCTTACCCCTATTTGGACTTTGGATGAAAGAACTGAATAAAGACAAAGATTTTTATAACTATACAAAACCTAATTTTCCAAACCCATCATCTTCAGTATTAGAATCATTGAATTGCGACCCCGTAAAACGAGATGGATTCTTTAAACGCCTCTTTAAAAATCCGAATAAAAAGAAAAGTAAAAAGTTTAATGGTTGATCGATTTATTAATCAATTTCAATTAAACTGTAATTCGTGTTATTTAATTTGATATATTTATGATATCAATTTAATATCATAAATTATGAAAATAGAAAAAACCCACAAAGCTCAAAATGGTTACTTAATGCTTTTTGTTGCTTTAGCATTATTAATTGGAGGAATAGCACTATTAAGAATTTATGTTGGTGCCTTTATGATTGTTGCCGCATTGATTATGTGTGCAGGTTTTGTATTGGTAAATCCAAATAGCTCAAGAGTTTTGCTATTATTTGGCAAATATGTGGGTACAATAAAAGAAAACGGTCTTTTTTGGACGAATCCTCTATATACTAAAAGAAGAATTTCTTTGAGGGCAAGTAACTTTGATAGTGAGCGACTAAAAGTAAACGACAAGTTAGGTAACCCAATAATGATAAGTACTATATTGGTTTGGCGTGTTACCGATACCTATAAAGCTGCCTTTGATGTAGATGATTACCAAAATTTCGTTCGCGTACAAACAGATGCAGCTGTACGTAAATTAGCGAGCATGTACCCTTATGATAATTTTGCCGATGAAGGTTTAGATGAAGATATAACCTTAAGATCAAGTGTTAATGAAGTAAGCGAAGCATTAGAACAAGAAGTACAAGAACGTTTATCGATGGCCGGCATAGAAGTTTTGGAAGCTAGAATAGGATATTTAGCATATGCTCAAGAGATTGCAAATGCCATGTTACGTAGACAACAAGCTACCGCAATAGTTGCCGCAAGACACAAAATTGTTGAAGGAGCCGTAAGTATGGTAGAAATGGCTTTAGAAGAATTGAGCAAGAAAAATTTGGTAGCTTTAGACGATGAAAGAAAATCTGCGATGGTTAGTAACCTAATGGTTGTACTTTGTTCCGATAAAGATGTAGCTCCTATTGTTAATACTGGGACTTTAAATCATTGATCAGATTTCTTAACCTAATGGTTCCGAATTAAGAATATTGAAAAGTTTAATTTCTAAATGAGTAAGAAAAAACCTTTTGCATTACGTGTTAACGAAGAGATGCTGCAAGCTATTGAGAAATGGGCTGCAGATGAATTTCGTAGCACTAATGGGCAAATTGAATGGATGTTGATGAAAGCTTTAAAAGAAGCAAAGAGAGAACCTAAGCAAAATAAACCAAAATGAGTTTAGCACGTATTTAATCAAACAAAATGTTAAATTTGGTCAACTACCAGACTATGACCAAAATGACCAAATATTTAAGTACACTTGTACTTGTGCTTCTTTGCTTTTCTGCACATACCCAAACGAAAAATAAATCATTCGTTGTTAAAAAAGTTAATGTTGAAATAACACCAGACGGAATCTTAGATGAACAGAGTTGGTCTACAGCAGATCAGGCTAATGATTTTTGGCAATACTTTCCCCTAGACACCGTACAGTCCAAAAAACAGACCGAAATTAAAATGTTGTATGATGATGACAACCTTTATGTTGGCATTACTGTCTATACAGCTGGTAAAGATTATTCCATTCAATCTTTAAAGCGAGATTTTAGAGCTGGTAACAGTGATAACATTACGTTACTTTTCGACACGTTTAATGATGGTAACAATGCTTTTCTTTTTGGTATAAACCCATACGGAGTTCGCCGTGAAGGTCTTGTTTCTGGTGGTGGATTAAATTTAAACGGATTTACTATCTCATGGGATGTAAAATGGCGTGGGGATTCTAAAATTTATGATGATTACTACACCGCGGAAATGGTTATACCCTTAACTGCTTTCAAATTCAAAGAAGGTGAAAAAAAGTGGAGATTTAATAGCTATAGATTTGACACCCAATCTAACGAGAACAGTACTTGGATGAATATTCCTCAAAACCAGAATATCTATGGTCTAACCTTCATGGGAGATATGGTTTTTGAAAAGCCTTTAGGAAAATACAGTACTCCCCTAACCGTTATTCCTTATGTGAATATGATTTCCCAAAAAGATTATGAATTAAACGATGGCAACACCAATATAAAAGCTGGTGGAGATGCCAAGGTTGCTATTGGTAATAGTATGAACTTAGATATTACGGTCAACCCAGATTTTTCTCAGGTAGAAGTAGATGACCAAATAACTAACTTAACGCGTTTTGAGGTTTCTCTTCCTGAGAAAAGACAATTTTTTATCGATAATAGCGACCTATTTGGCAGTTTTGGTGGCGGTAGAGATGCCAATCCTTTTTTCTCTAGGCGTATAGGAATTGCTAAAGATACAGCCGACAATTCTATTGAGAACAAAATTATTGGTGGTGTTCGTTTAAGTGGTAAAGTCACCAAGAGCCTAAGACTAGGCTTTCTAAACCTGCAAACTGGTGAAGACCTAGAGGAAAATATTGCCTCCAACAACAATACCATGCTAGCTCTACAGCAATCTATCTTTGGTCGTTCTAACATTGGTATGTTCTTTATTAATAGACAAACTTTTGGAGATTACGAATTTCAAGATCCCGAAGACCGATATAATAGAGTAGCTGGTATAGATTACAATCTAATTTCAAATAACAATATTTGGAACGGTAAATTCTATCTGCATAAATCATTTGCCCATAATGCAGGAAAAGCAAATCTTTCATCCGGGGCGTTTATGCAATACAACTCTAGAAACTGGAACTTTTTTGAAGACATGGTGTATATTGGTGAAGATTTTAGATCTGATCTTGGTTTTATTCGTAGAACCGATATTTTTAAAGCAGCCACCATGGTAGAACGTGTATTTTGGCCGGAAGACAGTGCACTACAAAGTCATAGTTTTCAATTTTTCCCAGTTATGACATGGAGTCCGGAAAATGACTTTTTACATACAGATTATGATTTAATGGGTGCTTGGGAATCCAAATTCAATGATCAGTCAGAAATCAATGTTTCCTACACACATTCATATACCTATCTCTTTGAAGAATTTGACCCAACAGATTTGGATGATGCTATACCGTTACCTGGTCTATTAGGTTACCATTATAACTATGTTTCATTAGAATATCAATCAGACAGTAGAAAAAGGTTTGCATATTCTGTTGCGCCCACCATGGGTAGTTTTTATAATGGCGATAGATTTTCATTAAGTGCTGAAATGTTTCTAAGGTTTCAACCAAAGGTATTTTTATCTCTAGCTATGAATTATGACAGAATATCACTACCGCAACCATATTCAAGCACCGATATTTGGCTTATTAGCCCAAAAATAGATGTTACCTTTAGCAAATCTATATTTTGGTCTACACTGGTACAGTATAGTAATCAAAGAGATAATTTAGGGGTCAACTCTCGTCTACAATGGCGTTTTGCTCCCCTATCCGATTTATTTATCGTGTATAATGATAATTATTTCGTCAACTCTTTTGAGCCAAAATATCGTTCCATAAATTTAAAACTCACTTACTGGTTAAATATCTAGAATGAAGTATAAAATTTTGTGTTCAGATTTAGACGGAACTTTACTTTCTACTAAAAGTGATGTTTCTAAAAATGCAATTGAACAAATTAATAAAATAAAAAACGAGACTAAGATCATACTTGTTTCTGCTAGAATGCCAAGTGGTATGCGGTATATTCAAGAAGACTTAGGTATTACCGAACAACCTATTATTTGTTACAATGGAGCTCTAGTCTTATCTGGAAACACAGAACTCACTTCAGTTTTTATTCCTACGGATATTTTAAAAGAAATTTACAAGCTATGCAACGGACTTGAAGCGGATTTAGGATTATACTTCAATAATGAATGGTATGTACCAAAAACTTCATTAAGGGTTGAAAAAGAAATCAAATACACAAAATCTACGCCTGTATTTCAAGATACCGAGCATACATTAAGTAATTGGGAAAAACGTAACATAGGTGCCCATAAAATTATGCTCATGTGTACCAAAGCAAGTGCCGATACTTTAATGCCTACTCTTCAACAGGAATTAGGTGTAGCTCTCAACCTATATCGCTCTAATGATACGCTTATTGAAATCGCACCAAAATCGGTATCAAAACTCTCGGCAATTAAAGCGTTGATGAAAGAAGATGAGACTTTAAATGATATTATCGCTTTTGGCGACAATTACAATGATATTGAAATGCTTGAAAATGTTGGCTTCGGTGTTGCCGTTGCCAATGCTAGAGAAGAAGTAAAAGCAATTTCTAATCACATCACTCTAGAAAATACAAAAGATGGTGTAGCCCATTATATTGCAGAAAACTTGGTTATTTAACTATATTTGAAAATAGCAACTTATCAAAATATTTATGCCATACCTTCTTGTACAACCATTAATTTCAAATGATACGGTAGTCTTTGGACTGTTAGCTCTATGTTTAGGATTCATCTTTTACACATCAAGTTTAAAAACCGGATTTTGGAGTAAATTTTACGCTATTGTACCTGCAGTACTTATGTGTTACTTACTACCTGCCATACTAACCAGTACAGGTATTATTTCTGATGAAATATCTAATCTGTATTTTATGGCTAGCAGGTACTTACTGCCAGCTGCCCTAGTTCTAATGACACTTAGCATAGATATTAAGGCCATTTCTAATTTAGGTTCAAAAGCAATTATCATGTTTTTGACAGGTAGTATGGGTATAATCATAGGTGGACCTATAGCTATATTAATTGTAGCTATTTTTTCTCCCGATACTGTAGGCGGTAACGATTTTGATGCTATTTGGAGAGGGTTATCTACTATTGCAGGAAGCTGGATCGGTGGTGGAGCAAACCAAGCTGCTATGTTAGAAATTTTTCAATACAATCCTGAAAAATATGGTGGCATGGTATTAATTGATATCGTTGTAGCTAATGTTTGGATGGCGATAGTATTATTAGGTGTAGGTAAAACAAAACAGATTGATAAATGGTTGAAAGCAGATACCTCTGCCATTGAAACCTTAAAAATAAAAGTAACCGAATTTACTGATAAAATTACTCGAGTACCTACGTTAAATGATTATATGATAATGTTGTCATTAGCTTTTGCCGCCGTAGGATTAGCGCATTTTTTTGGCGACCATATCAGTACATTTCTTACCAGTACATTTGACGCGGTAAGTGATCAAAAAAGTTTCCTTTCCTTCTTAGGTTCTGCTTTCTTTTGGATGGTTGTTATTGCTACGGGTTTAGGGATAGCACTTTCCTTTACCAAAGCAAAAAATTATGAAGGTGCAGGCGCCAGTAAAATTGGCGGAATGTTCATTTATATTTTAGTTGCAACAATAGGTATGAAAATGGATTTAGGAAAAGTACTAGAAAATCCAGGATTGATAGCCGTAGGATTTATTTGGATTACCATACATGCAGGTTTAATGATATTAGTGGCTAAACTTATTAAAGCACCTTACTTCTTTTTAGCGGTAGGTAGCCAAGCCAATGTTGGTGGTGCCGCATCAGCTCCAGTAGTGGCTGCTGAATTTCACCCATCATTAACATCTGTTGGAGTACTTTTAGCGGTATTAGGTTATGTTGTAGGAACCGGTGGAGCATTACTTTGTGCTTACCTAATGGAAGTAGCTTCAAGTCTATAAGTATTCATTGTTACTAAGAAAATAAGGCTTGGCGTTCTTTATTATCAAATTTTATAGATATTTGCGCCCTAAATAAAAAGAATGAAAAAAATATTATTTGTTGTTACTGCATTATTGGTATTAAGTTCTTGCGGCGATAACCCAGATGAAACATTAATTGTAAACGGAAAAGTAAAAGGTCTAAAAAAAGGAATGCTTTATTTACAGCATGTGCCTGACAGTGTTTTAGTTACCGTTGATTCTGTTGCTATAAATGGAGATGGTAATTTTTCTTTCAAAACCAAATTATTGAGTCCTGAGGTATTTTACTTATACTTAAATAAAAAGGATAATAACGATATTAACGACCGTATTACTTTTTTTGCCGAACCAGGAACCATAACTATCAATACCGATTGGAACACTTTTGATACTACAGCGGAAATTAGTGGCTCTGAAACTCAAGAAAAACTTGAGGAATTTAGAAAGAACATGACTGGGATAAATAAGAGAAATATTGAAATAATGATGAAAGCCGCTCAGTCAGAAAATCAACTTAGCCAAGTGAGCATAGATTCTTTACAAAATATTAGTAATAGAAATACACAACGTGGTTATGCTTTTGCCATCAACTTTGCACTTAACAATAAATCATCTTTCATAGCACCATATATTGCTTTAAAAGAAATACCGGATGCAAATGTTAAATACTTAGATTCAATCTACAGTGTTTTATCACCAGAGGTAGCAGCGTCTAAATATGGTAAGGAATTGGCTACGCTATTAAAGAAGAATTAAATAGAGAAGACCACTTTGTTACAATAAAAAAAGCATCCTAAACTTAGGATGCTTTTTTAGTTTTTAAATAGTCTTAAGACTAAGCTAACTTGTTTAGGTCTTCAACCAATTTAGTTGCTTTTTTCTCTAAGTCCATTCTTACTTCTTTAAAATGTGCTTTTTTATTCTCAACATCATTTTTGTTGACTTTAGCTACTAACTCATCAAATGAAACAATTGCCTCATCTATGATAGCAGTACCTTCTTTTGAATGAGTAGTACCATTGGCAGCCTCAACTATATAAACACCTTCTATAATGTCACCAAGAACATTATTAATATCTTTCTTTAAATTTTTAATACTTGCCATCTCTAATTATTTTTTTGCAAAAATACAATTTTTGAATTGCCATACGGTTAATTAAGCCTTAAATAGTAACTTCTAACAGTTTAGCTCCCGTAGATTGTAATGTTATTTTATTGGTAGAAGCCGGTAACAAGGCTGTTTCACCACTTTTAATAGATACTTCCCCTTCCGCTGTATGAATTGACGCTTCACCACCAACGCACATAAATATGGTAAAAGAATCTCTTTGCGTTGTATCTAGTTCTAAATTTTCTGTAAGTTCTATGAAGTTTGTTTTAAAGTATGGGCAATCCACCATTGTATTTACCTCATTCTTATTATGACCATAAGAGACTTTAAAATCATCTTTCTTTTCATAATCGACTGCATCCAACGCTAACTCAGTATGCAATTCACGAAGATTACCATCTTTATCCTTTCTATTAAAATCAAAAACACGGTAAGTAACATCTGAAGTTTGTTGAATTTCTGCTAACATTACCCCTGCTCCAATAGCATGAATTTTACCTGTATTTATAAAAAAAGTATCTCCTTCTTTAACTTGCTCATAATTAAGAAGATCAAGCAAGGTATCATTAGCAATACTTTCAGCATATTCTTCTTTGGTAACATCTTTGTTAAAACCAACAATTAGTTCAGCTTTAGGATCTGCATCCATAATATACCACATCTCCGTTTTACCAAAAGAATCATGACGCTCTTTTGCCAACGCATCATTTGGGTGTAGTTGTATAGATAAATCTTGTTTAGCATCAATAAACTTAATTAAAATCGGAAATTCCTTTCCAAAACGCTCAACAACACTTTTTCCCAATAACTCTTCTGCATTAGAATCTATAAGTTCTTGGAGTGATTTGCCTTCTAAGCTACCATTTGCAATTACAGAAATGTCTCCTTTAACAGTAGACAACTCCCAACTTTCTCCAGTAATATCACTTTCAATAGGTTTACCAAAAACCTCTTTTAACTTGGTTCCTCCCCAAAGTCTTTCTTTTAAGATTGGTCTAAATTTTAAAGGATGTATCATCGTGTATTTTTTATTGGTCAATTTGATTAGGTTAAAAACGTAAATTCGAGATTATTCTTGCAGTAATGTAATTAATTTATCCCGAGAACGTTACAAAATTTCTTGGAGTTTCATATAGCACCACTTCTAAATCATGTGACTTTGTTATGTGCTGTCTTAATCTCTTCCAAATAATAACGGCAATATTTTCTGCAGTTGGGTTTAAGCTTTTAAATTCCTCAACCTCAATGTTTAAATTTTTATGATCTAAATAGTCTTCAATCTCTACTTTGATCAGATCTTTTAACACCTTCATATCCATAACAAAACCAGTTTCAGGATCTATCTCTCCGGTTACACTTACTATCAATTCATAGTTATGCCCATGAAAATTAGGATTGTTACATTTTCCAAATATTTCAGTGTTTTTACTATCGTCCCAATCTTTTCTATACAAACGGTGGGCAGCATTAAAATGTGCTTTCCTACTAACTTTTACTTTCATTATTTCGCTGGTATATTAAATAAGTGTTCGTAAAATTTCTCAAATATAATTTTAAACCAAGCTGTGTAATCATCAGGATTATTAGCAATATCTTCTTTAACCAATTGCGGAGACATCCATTTCCAAGCTTCTACCTCTTCTGGATTTATATTTGGTTCTGAATTAAAACTACCCAACATAACATGATCATATTCATGCTCGGTTAATCCATTATCAAAAGGAGCTTTGTAAATAAAGGAGAATAATTCTTTTAACTCCGCTTGAAAACCCATTTCTTCTTGCAGTCTTCTTTTACCGGCTTCAATATTAGATTCGCCAACACGTTGATGACTACAACATGTATTTGTCCATAATAATGGAGAATGATATTTAGATGCCGCACGTTGTTGTAACATGATCTCACCCTTATCATTGGTTATGAATACAGAAAATGCTCTATGTAAGACAGCCTTTTCATGGGCTTCCATTTTGGGCATAGTTCCTATTTGCTCGTTATTTTCGTTTACGAGAATTACCTGTTCTTCCTTCATTAGGTAAAAATAAGGCGTTTAACTTATTTTACGAAAAGTAGAACATATAATAATACGTTAATAGGAAAAATTAGAAGAAACGTGGAGATTTGAGGTTGTTCTTGGTCGTAATAAAATCATATCTGAAAATTACTTCAAATGAACCATCGTTGAAAGCTGCATTACCTAGTTCGGTAGTTTCCTTGTCGTAAGCAATACCAATTAAGAATTTATTGGACACATTAAAGCCTGCCATACCACTAAAAGCGGCATCCCATCTGTAGGCTGCTCCTAAAATAAATTTATCATTAAACATGAAATTTGCAGATAAGTCGACCTGTAACGGTGCACCTTTTACCGCTTTGGTAAGTAGTGCCGGTTTAAATTTTAAAGACTCATTTAAATCCCAAACGTACCCCGTAATTAAATACAAGTTCATTTGTTCTTTAGCTGTAGATAGGTTGGTTTCTTGAAAATGTGTTGTTTCTAAAAAACGAGGTACTGACAATCCTAAATAGAATCTTTCGGTATGATAGTATACACCAGCCCCAATGTTAGGAGAAAGCCTGTTATCTATATCTTGCTGCAAAGTAGGATCTGTAGTATATTGATTTAATTCTGAAAACCTAACATCCAACAAGTTAGCACTCGCTTTTAAACCAAAACTTAATCTGCCTTCCGTTGAAGTATAAACGGTATAAGAAAAATCAATATCAAAATTGGTTTCTGACGTTGGTCCTATTTCATCATTAACTATTGACACACCTAAACCTACCCCCCTATACCCTATAGGTGAGTGTGCATTAAAAGTCTGTGTTGTTGGCGCACCATCTAAACCTACCCATTGCGATCTATGTAAGGCACCAATACTAATATGTCCTCGAGAACCGGCATAAGCAGGGTTTACACTTATGGTGTTATACATGTACTGCGTATACTGTGCGTCTTGCTGTCCATAAGAAAATACTCCAAAGCAAAGTGCCACAATAGCGACAACTTGCTTTAGTACCTGTATTTTATTATTGAATATATATTTTGAAAACATTGTTCTTATCTATTTATATATATGTAACCAGAAAGCGTTTCTGTTTCTCCATTAGGTAGTTCATAATCTAGAATATAGAAATATGTACCTACTGGTAACTTACGATCAACATCTACCGTAACTCTTCCTTCAGATGTTCCGTCAAACACATTACCCTCTGTATTATACGCCCTTGTCATATAGACTGATACACCCCATCTGTTATAGATTTTCAATGTATTATTCGGATAGTTCTGTAATCCGTCTATTCTTAGAACATCGTGTATACCATCACCATTAGGTGTAATAACGTTGAAAACTTCGATTTCTTCTTCTAGCTGACCTAAATCTGAATCTAAGTAGTTAGGTATGCCGTCACCATCAGAATCATCGTCTACATAGTCACCGTTCAGGTTAATATCCTCATCACGGGTCTCAATGCCATCATCGTCATCATCGGTATCCCTGTAATCAGATTCCTCATCACCATCGGTATTTGGCAATTGTGCGTAAGGATCATCAATTTCATCATTGACATCTATATCAACTGAAATAGCACCTTCATATCCGTCATCAAGTCCGTCATTATCTTTATCAGACCCTATTCTTACTACATCTGTAATACCATCGTGATTGTAGTCATGAGCTTCAATAGCATCCAATACATTATCATTATCACTATCCTCATCTAAATAATCAGGTAGGTTATCTCCGTCTGTATCCACAGGAAACAATCCAGTTAAACCATTAGCTTCATACGCATCATCTAACCCGTTGGTATTCGCGTCGATCCCTGAAGGCGGAATGTAATCTGCCGTCGCCTGAGCTTCAACATTATCTGGTATACCATCGCCGTCAGCATCGATATCTAAATAATCTGGGAAGCCGTCACCATCAGAATCTGTTGGGTCGGTAGATGGGTCATTATCACCATCTAAATTCAGATCTTCAAAACTATCAACGATACCATCATCATCACTATCCATATCAACACCTAAAGGATTAATAAGAATTGTTATGGTAGATGTGCTACAATTACCAACTGCATCACAAACCGTATAATCAAAAGCATCTGTGCCTAAGTAATTATTATTAGGGAAGTATGTTGGAATATCGTCAGATGGATCATTTGGTGTACCATTATCATCAACAGTTACCGAACCATTTGTTGGTTGCGTTACGCTAAATGTACCATCTGTAGGTAAATCATTATCGTTTACTTGCCATGTATCAATAGCTGTAATTGCATTGATATCAATTGCAATTGAATCATCGTTAGTATCTAATATTGGTAATACTTCTATAGTTACGGTTGCCGTACTACAATCTCCATAAGCATTACAAATGGTATAGTCAAAAGTATCTGTACCATTAAAATCTACATCTGGAGTATAAGTAACAATATCATCCATTGGATTGTTTGGCGTACCACCATCATCAATTGTTACCGAACCATTAGCTGGATTTGTAGTTGTTAGAGCACCTACATCTGGTAAATCGGCATCATTATCATAAATATCAATAACGACAGGAACTTCTTCGTCTGTTGTAACCAAATCATCTTCTAAATCTGCCGCTTGTGGTAAACACACTACTGTAAAATTAGGAAGACTGAACGTATTACCCGCTTTAGTAACAAGTGCCGTATACTTTACCACAGCATCTGTTGCAATGACCATTGGTCTTAGCTGATCACCTACTAAGGGTGGACTCCAATTTACCGAGGCTGTACTGGGCACATTAGAAGTAATATCCATCGTTACTTCATTGTCTGGATTATTACAATCCGTTACAATGAAATAACCTGTAGCATTAGAACCACATAAGGTACCATCATATGTTGCAAAGTAAATACCTGGTTGGGTTACTTCGTAAAAAGAATCTGTACCAAGTACCGTTACCGTGTCTGAAGCTTCATACCAACGAAAGTTATTTTGATCACTATCCGTAGGTGCCTGAAGTAAGAACTGGGCATTAGATACCAATACCCCCAGTATCGTAGTAACGATACTGAGAAATATGGTTTTATATATATGCGTTTTTTTCAAATCGATTTGGGATCTAAGCTTTATTAAGCTAATTATTTGGCTACAAAAACTACATTAATCAATGTATTATAATCCGTTGGTGCAGCAATAACATCATAAGTCATTTCACCTAATGCATCAACACTAACGTTAGCAAAAACAGTAGGATCAAAATACGTAACATAATAATATAATTCAGTATTGGCATACGTTGGTATTGCTGCTGGTGCTCCTGCACTAACTACTGAAGGCGTACCATATTGAGATAAGTATTCTGCATGTAAATCTATTGTTCTACCAGTACCCGTTGTCGCCACATCTACCTCTATAGAAGGCGGATAAAAAATATCAGGTCTTGTATTGGCTATCAAATATGGATCAGCTGATGTACCTGTACCACTTACACTAATATCTGTGTCTGGCGCAGCTTCTACAATCGTTTCTGCACCGTTTGCTGTTGGTACAGATAAGTTATAATTAATACCCGTTTGTGTAACTGTTACAGAACCATTTGTTGATGTTATTGTCTGTATTTCGTTATTTGAATTATTATCATTATCTGCGATTGAAACTGTACCACCACCATTAGACAAAGTTATATTCGTACCTGACTTAGATAATGTTTGAAGCTCGTTTGATGCATTTGAATCGGCATCATTTACATTTAAAGTAATAGCATTACCTCCTGTAATTGATATTTGACCAGCAGCACCTGTTGTTGCTAATGTTTGATCATCCGTTGCCGGATCACCTGCTGGACCTTGGGGACCTGTTGCGCCATCCTGACCATCCTGACCTGCTGGACCCTGAGGACCTACCGGACCCTGTGGCCCTGCTGCACCATCCTGACCGTCTTGTCCTGCCGGACCTTGTGGTCCTGTTGCGCCATCCTGACCATCCTGACCTGCTGGACCCTGGGGACCTGCCGGACCTTGTGGTCCTGTTGCTCCATCCTGACCATCCTGACCTGCTGGACCCTGGGGACCTGCCGGACCTTGTGGTCCTGTTGCTCCCGTTGCTCCGGTGGCACCATCGTTTCCATCGGCTCCCGCTGGACCTTGTGGTCCCGTCGCACCGGTGGCACCATCGTTCCCATCAGCTCCCGCTGGACCTGCCGGTCCTTGTGGACCAACTTCTCCTTG
>NZ_FOYX01000005.1:0-4663 GCF_900112245.1 Maribacter stanieri | reverse complement strand
GTCATTTGTACCAACCACTGTTTCATTCAATGAAGATAAATCAACTGTTACATCTGTTGTTCCTTCACTTATGGTTAATTCGTTACTGCCGTCTAGTACAGCACCAGTAATATCGTCATCTGTCTTTGTAGCAAGTTCAGCCAATGCTCCTTCTACATCTGTTGATGTGAAATTATTTGCACCATCCGCAATGCCAACTTGAGCTGCATTTTGTATCTCATTGGTATCACTCTTATCTCCATCAACATAATCAACAGTAAAGTTTCCACTACCATCATCGGTAACCGTAATATCATTTGTACCTACTACTGTTTCTCTATAACCTGATAAATCGATTGCAGTTGCTGTTGGGTCATTCGTTAATGTAAGATTATCTCCTGTTAAAGAAAGATCTTGATTATCTGTACTGTTTGTTGCCAATTCCGCTAAAGCACCTTCCACATCTGTTGATGTAAAATTATTAGCTCCATCTGCAATGCCAACTTGAGCTGCATTCTGGTCATCAGTACCATCAAAAGATGTCGATGTATTATTCTCTGATATATATGTGTATGTAATGTTATCTGCTGTAGATAATGTTGTTACTATATCTGCAGCTGGAGTAGCACTACCACCAACTTGTTGCCAAGTTCCATCATAAACATATAATTGACCTGTATCAGTATCTACATATGTAGTTCCAGTTGTTGCTGTTCCTGAAGGACCTCCTGAACCAGTTACTGTTAATTCGTTCGTTGAATCATTATCTCCATCAACATAATCAACAGTGTAATTTCCATTACCATCATTGGTTACGGTAATATCATTTGCTCCAACTACCGTTTCTCTATAATCAGATAAATCGATTGCAGTTGCAGTTGGGTCATTTGTTAATGTAAGATTATCTCCTGTTAGTTCTAAATCCTGTATCTCATTAGTATCACTCTTATCTCCATCAACATAATCAACAGTAAAGTTCCCACTACCATCATCAGTTACGGTAATGTCATTTGTACCAACCACTGTTTCTCTATAATCTGATAAATCTATCGCCGCACCGGTTGGATCATTTGTTAATGTAAGGTTGTCTCCTGTCAATTCTAAATCTTGTTCATCGGTTCCTAAACTACTTAACGGCACATCAAAATCGTTACCGGCTTCAGTAATTCTTAGGTTCGACCCTACAACTCCAAAAGAGGTTATTAACTCGTTGGTATCACTTGCATCGCCAGGTACTGCACTTCCACCTACCGGCTGCCAAGCTCCAGAATCATAAACATATAACTGACCACTTGCTGTATCTACATAGGTTGTACCCTCAGCTGGTGTTCCTGTTGGACCACCTGTTCCTCTTTGTGTTAATTCGTTTGTGGAATCATTATCGCCGTCAACATAATCAACTGTATAATTACCGTTGCCATCATCACTGACAGAAATATCATTTGTTCCGACTACCGTTTCTCTATAATCGGATAAATCTATTGCAGTTGCTGTTGGGTCGTTGGTCAGTGTAAGGTTATCTCCCGTTAATTCTAAATCTTGAATCTCGTTGGTATCACTCTTATCTCCATCTAAATAATCAACAGTAAAGTTTCCACTACCATCATCAGTTACGGTAATGTCATTTATACCAACTACTGTTTCATTCAATGAAGATAAATCAACTGTTACATCTGTTGTTCCTTCACTTATGGTTAATTCGTTACTGCTGTCTAATACTGCACCAGTAATGTCGTCATCTGTCTTTGTAGCCAGTTCAGCCAATGCTCCTTCTACATCTGTTGATGTAAAATTATTGGCTCCATCTGCTATGCCAACTTGAGCTGCATTTTGTATCTCATTGGTATCACTCTTATCTCCATCTACATAATCAACAGTAAAGTTTCCGTTGCCATCATCGGTGACCGTAATATCATTTGTTCCTACTACTGTTTCTCTATAATCTGATAAATCTATTGCAGTTGCTGTTGGGTCGTTGGTCAGTGTAAGGTTATCTCCCGCTTGAGCTGCATTTTGAATCTCATTGGTATCACTCTTATCTCCATCTACATAATCAACAGTAAAGTTTCCACTTCCATCATCGGTAACCGTAATATCATTTGTACCTACTACTGTTTCTCTATAATCTGATAAATCGATTGCAGTTGCAGTTGGGTCATTTGTTAATGTTAGGTTATCTCCCGTTAAAGAAAGATCTTGATTATCTGTACTGTTTGATGCCAATTCCGCTAAAGCACCTTCCACATCTGTTGATGTGAAATTATTTGCACCATCCGCAATGCCAACTTGAGCTGCATTTTGTATCTCATTGGTATTACTCTTATCTCCATCAACATAATCAACAGTAAAGTTTCCACTACCATCATCGGTAACCGTAATATCATTTGTACCTACTACTGTTTCTCTATAATCTGATAAATCTATCGCCGCACCGGTTGGATCATTTGTTAAGGTCAGGTTGTCTCCTGTCAATTCTAAATCTTGTTCATCGGTTCCTAGACTACTCAAAGGAACATCAAAATCAGTACCCGCTTCAGTAATACGAAGATTAGTCCCAATAACTCCGAAAGAAGTTATTAGCTCATTTGTATCACTTGCATCGCCAGGTATTGCACTACCCCCTACTTGTTGCCATGCACCTAAATCAAAAACATATAATTGTCCTGAATCGGTATCAACATAAGTTGTACCCTCAGCTGGTGTACCAGTCGGACCGCCATTGCCTCTTTGTGTCAATTCGTTTGTGGAATCGTTATCACCGTCAACATAATTAACAGTAAAGTTTCCACTTCCATCATCAGTAACTGAAATATCTCCTGTACCAACTACAGTTTCCCTATAATCTGATAAATCTATCGCCGCACCGGTTGGGTCGTTTGTTAAGGTCAGGTTATCACCTATCAATTCTAAATCTTGTTCGTCTGTATTAACCAATCCAGATAAATCAATATCAGTTGCAGTAGGGTTGTTTGTAATATTTAATGTCTGTGTTGAAGCATCATAAGACAAATCTTGAATCTCATTTGTTTCATCTTCATCAAAATCAGTAGAATTAACCGTATAGTTTCCATTACCATCATCATCTACTGTAATTGCTCCTGTTCCAGCAGTTACTGTTTCACTTAATGATGATAAATCTACAGTTGTAGAGCTTCCTCTATCTATATCTATTTGTAGTTGATTTGACCCGTTTAATGTCGCTCCTGTCAAATTCTGATTATCACTGCTATTATTAGCTAAATCTGCAATAGCTTCTTCAACTGTTGTTTCGTTTATAGTATCTCCGTCTACGTCAATAGGTGTTGCTAAATTTACTTCAGATGCATTTTGGTCATCAGTACCGTCAAAAGAAGTGGTGGTATTGTTTTCAGATACATATTCGAAAATTCCATCAGCATTAGCATCGCTTAATGTCGTAACCGATTCATTAATATCTACAGCTGTTATACCTGGCTCAGAAATTGTTGCAATTCTATTACCCGCAGCCGTGTTAGTTACACTAACATCATCATCAGCAAGATTATCTACATATGCCTTATTAACAGCATCGTTTGCATTTATAGGTGTACCTACATCTGTAATAACAATCCCTCCTGCACTAGGGTCTCTAGTTAATACATCTTCTAAATCTTGTAATTCGTTCTGATCATCTTTATCTAAATCTAACGCCTCACTAGCTGTGATAGCATCTGATAATTCCGTATCCGTAGCGAACGTATTATTCAAATCTACGCCAATTGCTCCAGGTGCAGGGTTTGTAAGTTCTAACGTAGTATTTGTTAATGATACATCTGAAAGTTCATTTTCTGGATCTGGATCAGCATCTGGTGCTGCGCTACCACCAACCTGTTGCCAAGTTGTTCCATCCCATGCATATAATTGACCATTATCAGTATCAACATAAGTATCACCAGAGTTTACACCATTTGTACTTGGTGGTCCTGAAGCTAATACTGCTAATTCGTTAGTTTCATCTTCATCTGTATCTGTAGAATTAACCGTATAGTTTCCATTACCATCATCATTAACAGTAACAGCACCTGAACCAGCAATTACTGTTTCGCTCAAAGAAGATAAATCTACTGTCGTAGAAGCTCCTCTTTGAATATCTATTTGAAGTTGATTTGATCCATTTAAGTTAGCTCCCGTTAAATCTTGATTATCACTACTATTAGCAACAATATCAGCAATAGCTTCTTCTACAGTTGTTTCATTTACAGCATCTCCGTCAACATCTATTGGAGTAGCTAAATTAACCTCATCCGCATTTTGATCGTCTGTACCTACAAAAGATACAGGTGTACCATCGCCATTATTGAATGTAAATGTTCCATTTCCATTATCAGTTAATTGAGATTTAGAAATAGTTTGTGTACTGGTATCTTCTCTTGTAAATGTTACTGTACCATCTCCATTATCTGCTATACTTGTTATCGTTTCATTGATATCAGAAAAAGTACCATCTGCTTCCGTTAAGGTTGCTATTCTGTTACCTGCAACTAGGTTGCTAACAACTATACCGTTAGTATTAATTATACTTGCAAAGCCAGCTTCATCGGTATACGTATAAGTTCCATTACCATTATCTAACATCGTGGATATAGATGTATCGCTGATCGTTGTATCTATACCTGCAGCATTCGTGAAAGTATAGGTACCGTCCAAATTATCTACCAAGGCAACC
>NZ_FOYX01000006.1:4143-122826 GCF_900112245.1 Maribacter stanieri | reverse complement strand
CACCATCCAGGTTCGGGTCTTCAACCGTATCCAATATACCATCATTATCATCATCTAGATCGGCACTGTCAGGAACTCCGTCACCATCTGTATCAATTTCATTTTGACAAACAATCGGCTTCAAAAATAAAATTACAGCACTTTTAAAATGCGAAGTTGTATAGAATTCAATTTGATTAGCTACTTCTGTAGATTCCCATGTAAATCTTTCATGTTCATCAACTAAACTATTGCTACTATTATGTACAAAATAATTATTACCATTTGTTCCTGAAGTTAAGCCATCTGCAAGTATGGTATTCGTAAAATTATAAACAACACCATCTAAAGCAGTTATACCATCTGAACTATTACCACCGACCAACTCAGAGTGTTTTGCCGTGATTATAACAGGTACCGACCCTGTTATAGAAAAATTTATTCTCTTATCATTCTGAACCATGAACAATCCAGAATTAAACGTACTACCACCGGTCATACTAACAAGAATACTGCCTTCTGGCAATCCCCATTTATAACTAACATCTATATTGCTGACAATTAGGGTTCCATTATCAACACCATTCTGAACACCTAAATCTTCTGAACGAATCTCTTTGGAATCATAAACCGTACAATCAACTTCAGCATCCATTGATTTGACAGACAATACATTAAGCGCTTTGTTTTGACCACCAAATAAATTTAGGCCGCAGAAAAATACAAGAAAACAAAAAAATAAATAGTTAGAACTATTTAAAATTAATCTGTTAATTTTTATAAAAGTAATTTTACCCATAAGTGTTAGTGTTTTACTAATCACCATGGCACAAGGGTAGAGTTTTTATTGTAATATATAAGAAAGTGGGGCAGTCTTATTAAAACGATGCTAAGATATATTATAAATGAATCAACTCAAATTCTTTTTCGATTAACCATCAAATTCATAAGACAATCGGTTAAAAAACTAGGTCAATTACTTAATAATATTTAACATTTGTACTATCTACGATAATTACAAACTAAAAGACTATTCTACTTGAATAATATCTTATTAATTTCAAAATAATATTCATTCAATTGATATGAAACATTCAAAACTATTGAAAACCTAAAACTATCATTTAGCAATCTTAAATGTTAAGAATTGAAATTATCTTACTTTTGCACAAATTTTGTATATGACCTTTAAGCAAGAAATAGAACGCAGAAGAACCTTTGGAATAATTTCTCACCCAGATGCAGGTAAAACTACATTAACTGAAAAATTATTACTTTTTGGTGGTGCCATACAAGAAGCCGGAGCAGTTAAGAATAATAAAATAAAAAAAACAGCTACAAGTGATTTTATGGAGATTGAAAGACAAAGAGGTATTTCTGTTGCGACCTCAGTTCTTGCATTTATTTATAAAGATAAAAAAATAAATATATTAGATACTCCTGGTCATAAGGACTTCGCTGAAGATACTTTTAGAACTTTAACTGCTGTAGATAGCGTAATAGTCGTTATAGATGTTGCAAAAGGTGTGGAGGAACAAACTGTAAAACTAGTTGAAGTTTGCCGCATGCGTAAAATACCAATGCTGGTATTCATTAACAAATTAGATAGAGAAGGTCAAGATGCTTTTGATTTACTAGATGAATTAGAACAAAAATTAGGTCTTTCTGTAACTCCACTAAGTTTCCCTATTGGAATGGGGTACGACTTTAAAGGAATTTACAATATCTATGAAAAAAACATCAACTTATTTAGCGGTGATAGTAAAAAAAATATAGAAGAAACAATTGCCTTTGACGATGTAACCAATCCTGAATTAGATAAAATCATTGGTAACAAAGCTGCTTCCGAATTAAGAGATAATCTAGAATTAGTTTGGGGAGTTTATCCTCCATTCAACAAAGAATTATATTTAAAAGGTGATCAGCAACCTGTCTTCTTTGGTTCTGCATTAAATAATTTCGGAGTAAGAGAATTACTTGATTGCTTTATTCAAATCGCCCCGACTCCACGTTCTAAAAAAGCTGAAGAGCGATTAGTTGAAGCAAATGAAAAAGAAATGACAGGATTCGTCTTTAAAATTCATGCCAACATGGATCCTAAGCACAGAGATCGACTTGCTTTTATAAAAATTGTATCCGGTACCTTTGAAAGAAACAAACCTTATTTACATGTTAGACAAGGAAAGAATCTAAAATTTTCTAGTCCGAACGCCTTCTTTGCGGAGAAAAAAGAAATTGTAGATATTTCATATCCCGGAGACATTGTTGGTTTACATGATACAGGTAATTTCAAAATTGGAGACACGCTTACACAAGGAGAAAGCTTACATTATAAAGGTATACCAAGCTTTTCACCAGAGCATTTTAGATATATAAACAATGCTGACCCAATGAAGTCTAAGCAACTTAACAAGGGTATTGATCAACTTATGGATGAAGGTGTTGCCCAGCTATTTACTTTAGAACTTAATGGACGTAAAGTAATCGGAACTGTTGGCGCACTCCAGTTTGAAGTTATACAATATAGGCTAGAACATGAATATGGAGCTAAATGTAGTTATGAAAATTTTAATGTATACAAAGCATGTTGGGTAGGTACCGAAAATAGAAAAACAGATGAATTCAAAGAATTTGAACGCGTAAAGCAAAAATTCTTAGCAAAAGACAAAAAAGGACAATTGGTATTTTTAGCAGATTCTTCATTCTCACTTCAAATGACACAGCAAAAATATCCATCAGTAAAACTACATTTCACTTCTGAATTTGAATAAAAAAAGCCCAACTTAAAAGTTGGGTTTTTTTTATGCTTCTCCAGTTGGACCAAAATTAATTGGTATGGATGGTTGTTCATAATCCTTTATAGTACCATTAGCTTTTTCAAAACGTTGCACGTTATCGTTTAGCGCTTTTAAAAATTTCTTAGCATGTTGAGGTGTTAAAATTATTCTACTCTTCACTTTTGCTTTTGGCGCACCTGGCATCATACTTATAAAATCAACAACAAATTCAGATACTGAATGATTTATAATCGCAAGGTTAGAATATATACCCTCGGCCATTTTTTCATCCAACTCAATATTAATCTGTTTTTGATTAGGATTTTTGCTGTCACTCATATTTAAAATTTTATAAAAAAAACAACCCTCAAATAGAATTTGAGGGTTATAATAAATTTAGAATCTTAATGCCTCTTTACGAGCCATAATTTCATCATATTCTTCTTTAGATCCAACGATAATACTATCATAGTCTCTCATACCCGTACCAGCCGGAATCTTATGACCAACAATAACATTTTCTTTAAGACCTTCTAACGTATCAATCTTACCACTTACAGCAGCTTCATTTAATACTTTAGTAGTTTCTTGGAAAGATGCAGCAGAAATAAATGATTTCGTCTGTAATGATGCTCTAGTTATACCCTGAAGTATTGGAGTTGCAGTCGCTGATACAGCATCTCTTGCTTCAACCAATGCCTTATCACCACGTCTCAACAAAGAATTCTCATCCCTTAACTCACGAGGAGTTACAATTTGACCAGGTTTTAGGTTATCAGAATCACCAGCTTCCATTACTACTTTCTTACCAAATATTTCATCATTCTCTTTAATGAAATCATCTTTGTGAATCAATTGATTCTCTAGGAAGATGGTATCACCCGGATCTTGAATTCTTACTTTACGCATCATCTGTCTAACAACTACTTCGAAGTGCTTATCATTAATTTTCACACCTTGTAGTCTATAAACTTCTTGAACTTCGTTCACCAAATACTGTTGTACAGCAGACGGACCTTTAATTGCCAAAATATCTTCTGGAGTAATTGAACCATCTGATAATGGCATACCAGCTCTAACATAATCATTTTCTTGTACTAAAATCTGATTAGAAAGCTTTACAAGATATTTCTTCACCTCACCTAATTTAGACTCAATGATGATTTCTCTATTTCCTCTTTTGATTTTACCGAAAGAAACAACACCGTCAATTTCAGAAACAACAGCTGGATTAGATGGGTTTCTTGCTTCGAATAATTCTGTAACTCTAGGAAGACCACCAGTAATATCACCTGCTTTAGCAGACTTACGTGGAATCTTAACTAAAATTTTACCTTCCTTAATCTTGTCACCATCATCTACCATAATGTGTGAACCTACGGGTAAGTTGTAAGAACGCAAAGTTTCTCCTTTTGCATCTTGAATCAATAAAGTTGGAATCAACTTCTTGTTTCTAGATTCAGAAATTACTTTTTCTTGGAAACCTGTCTGTTCATCTATTTCAACTTGATAAGTTACACCTTGCTCTATATTTTCATAAGCAATCTTACCAGGGAATTCAGATACAATTACACCGTTATATGGATCCCAAGAACAAATAACATCTCCTTTAGTAACTTTAGCACCATTCTCAACAAATAACTGAGAACCGTAAGGTATGTTACTAGTACTTAAAGTTATACCTGTTTTACCATCAACAACTTTTATCTCACTTGTTCTAGAGATTACAATTTCAGCTGGTTTACCATCTGAACCTTCTCCTGTTACTGTTCTTAAATCTTCAATTTCAGCTATACCTGAGAATCTTACCTCTAACTTATTATCTTCAGAAATGTTACCTGCAATTCCACCTACGTGGAATGTTCTTAATGTAAGTTGTGTACCTGGTTCACCAATTGATTGCGCAGCAACAACACCCACAGCCTCACCTCTTTGTACCATTTTATTGGTAGAAAGGTTTCTTCCATAACATTTAGCACATATTCCTTTATCCGCCTCACATGTAAGTGCTGAACGTACTTCGATTTTTTCTATCGGAGAAGCTTCAACTCTCTTCACATCAACTTCCATGATTTGCTGACCAGCCTGAAGAACTAATTCTTCTGTCATAGGGTTATATACATCATGTAATGATACACGACCTAAAATTCTTTCCCCTAAACTTTCAACAATCTCTTCATTCTTCTTAAGCGCCTGTACTTCAACTCCTCTAAGAGTTTCACAATCCTCAGTGTTAATTATAACATCTTGAGACACATCAACCAATCTTCTTGTTAAATACCCAGCATCTGCTGTTTTCAAAGCGGTATCTGCAAGACCCTTACGAGCACCGTGTGTTGAAATAAAATATTCCAAGATAGAAAGACCTTCCTTAAAGTTAGAAAGAATTGGGTTTTCAATAATTTCACCACCACCAGCAGTAGATTTTTTAGGCTTAGCCATCAAACCACGCATACCAGTTAACTGACGAATTTGCTCTTTAGAACCCCTTGCACCAGAATCAAGCATCATATACACTGAGTTGAAACCTTGCTGATCCTCACGGATACGTTTCATAGCCAACTCTGTCAATTGAGCGTTAGTTGATGTCCAAACATCAATAACCTGATTATATCTCTCGTTATTGGTAATAAGACCCATGTTGTAGTTAGCCATAATACCATCAACTTGACCATTGGCCTCACCAATCATATCCATTTTTTCAGCAGGTATAATAATATCACCTAAACTGAATGACAATCCGCCCTTAAAGGCAAAATCATAACCCATGGTTTTAATCTTATCCAAGAAAGCAGCCGTTACTGGAACACTTGTAACTGCTAAAATATCACCAATGATATTTCTTAAGGCTTTCTTATTAAGAACTTGGTTAATATAACCTGCAGCTTCTGGCACGTGATTATTAAATAATACACGTCCAACGGTAGTAGGTATAATTTTATAAACCAACTCACCTTCTTCATTGAAATCTTTTGCTCTAACTTTTATACCTGCATTAAGATTTACCATGCCTTCATTGAAAGCAATTTCTACCTCTTCAGCCGAATAAAAAGTTAAACCTTCACCAATCACCGGAACTTCTGGTGTTGATTTACGCTCTTTGGTCATGTAATACAGACCCAAGACCATATCCTGTGATGGTACCGTAATAGGTGAGCCATTCGCAGGGTTTAATATGTTTTGAGAAGCAAGCATTAATAACTGAGCTTCTAAAATTGCCTCTGGTCCTAATGGTAAGTGAACCGCCATTTGATCCCCATCAAAATCCGCATTAAATGCAGTACATGCTAATGGGTGAAGACGAATCGCTTTACCTTCTATTAATTTAGGTTGGAATGCTTGGATACCTAAACGGTGCAAAGTAGGTGCCCTGTTCAATAATACTGGGTGACCTTTCAATACATTTTCCAAAATATCCCAAACTACAGGCTCTTTTTTATCTATAATCTTCTTAGCAGACTTTACTGTTTTTACAATACCTCTTTCAATCAGTTTTCTGATAACAAATGGTTTGTACAATTCAGCTGCCATGTCTTTTGGAAGCCCACATTCAAATAAATTCAATTCTGGTCCAACAACAATTACCGAACGTGCAGAATAATCAACACGCTTTCCAAGTAAGTTTTGACGGAAACGACCTTGCTTACCTTTCAATGAATCAGAAAGAGATTTCAAAGGTCTGTTAGATTCTGTTTTTACAGCTGACGCTTTTCTCGTGTTATCGAATAAAGAATCAACAGCTTCCTGAAGCATACGTTTTTCATTACGTAAAATAACTTCTGGAGCTTTAATCTCTACCAATCTTTTAAGACGGTTATTACGAATAATTACTCTTCTGTAAAGATCATTTAAATCAGATGTTGCAAATCGACCACCATCTAATGGTACTAATGGACGTAATTCTGGTGGTATAACCGGAATTACTTTCATTATCATCCACTCCGGCTCATTTTCTCTATTTTCTTGAGATTCTCTTAAAGCTTCAACAACTTGTAAACGCTTTAAAGCTTCCGTTTTACGTTGCTTTGAAGTTTCTGTATTTGCTTTATGTCTAAGCTCAAAAGAAAGTTCTTTAAGATTTATTCTACCTAATAAATCAATTAAACACTCCGCTCCCATTTTAGCAATAAACTTATTTGGGTCAGAATCTTCTAAATATTGATTTTCTTGTGGAATAGTATCTAAAATATTCAAATACTCTTCCTCAGTTAAGAAATCCATTTTTTGGATTTCTTCACCTTCAGGACCTTTAGCTATACCAGGTTGAATTACTACATAACGTTCATAGTAAATAATCATATCCAATTTCTTGGACGGCAAACCTAATAGGTAACCTATTTTGTTAGGTAAAGAACGGAAATACCATATATGAGCAACTGGTACTACCAAATTAATATGACCTACGCGGTCTCTACGTACTTTTTTCTCCGTTACTTCTACTCCACAACGGTCACATACGATACCACGGTAACGAATACGCTTATATTTACCACAAGCACATTCATAATCTTTTACAGGACCGAAAATACGCTCACAGAACAAACCATCACGTTCTGGTTTGTGAGTTCTATAGTTAATTGTTTCGGGCTTTAAAACTTCACCTCTAGACTCTGCCAAAATAGATTCTGGCGAAGCTAATCCTATTGAAATTTTATCGAACCTTTTTATTGGGTTATTATCTTTTATTCTAGCCATAATAGCGTGCTGATAATGTTTTAATTTGTTTTACTTAATAGTCTTCAATATAAAATATTGAACTATTCCTCAAGTCTAATATCCAAACCTAATCCCTTAAGTTCGTGCATTAAAACGTTGAAAGATTCTGGTAAACCAGGTTCTGGCATTGTTTCGCCTTTAACAATTGATTCATAGGTTTTAGCTCTTCCGATAACATCATCAGACTTAACCGTTAAAATCTCACGTAAAGTTGCAGATGCACCATATGCTTCAAGTGCCCAAACTTCCATCTCACCAAATCTTTGACCACCAAATTGAGCTTTACCACCCAAAGGTTGTTGTGTAATTAATGAATATGGTCCTATAGAACGTGCGTGCATTTTATCATCTACCATGTGACCAAGTTTCAACATATAAATCACCCCTACTGTTGCAGGTTGATCAAAACGCTGACCTGTTCCACCATCATATAAGTATGTATGTCCAAATCTTGGAATACCTGCTTCGTCAGTATAAGCATTAATTTGATCTAATGTAGCACCATCAAAAATTGGTGTTGCATACTTTCTACCAAGTTTAAGACCTGCCCAACCTAATACAGTTTCATAAATCTGTCCAATGTTCATACGCGATGGTACACCCAGTGGGTTAAGTACGATATCAACAGGAGTTCCATCTTCCAAGAACGGCATATCTTCATGACGTACTATTCTAGATACAATACCTTTATTACCGTGTCTACCTGCCATTTTATCACCAACTTTCAGCTTACGCTTCTTAGCAATATAAACTTTAGCTAATTTCATAATACCTGCAGGTAATTCATCACCTACAGAAATTGTAAACTTATCTCTTCTCAAGTTTCCTTGTAAATCGTTAAGTTTAATTTTATAGTTATGAAGTAAATCAGCAACCAATCCATTAGTATCGTTATCTGTTGTCCAGCTACCACCTACTAGGTGTGCAAAATCATCAACAGAGTTTAACATTTTCATGGTATACTTTTTACCCTTAGGTAAAACTTCTTCTCCTAAATCATTAAGCACACCTTGAGAAGTTTTACCATTTACTATTGTAAATAATTTCTCTACAAGTACATCTTTTAATTCTTGGAATTTTACTTCGTATTCCAATTCTAACTTAGAAAGCTCTTCTTTATCTTCAGAACGTTTTCTCTTATCCTTTACAGATCTTGAGAATAATTTCTTTTCAATTACAACACCTCTAAGAGAAGGTGAAGCTTTTAAAGAAGCATCTTTTACATCACCCGCTTTATCTCCAAAAATGGCACGTAATAATTTTTCTTCAGGTGTAGGATCAGACTCACCTTTTGGTGTAATCTTACCAATAAGAATATCACCAGGCTTAACCTCGGCACCAATTCTTATCATACCATTTTCATCCAAGTCTTTTGTAGCCTCTTCTGAAACGTTAGGTATGTCATGAGTAAGCTCTTCTGCACCTAATTTTGTATCTCTTACTTCTAAAGAATATTCATCAACATGAATAGACGTAAAAATATCTTCACGAACAACCTTTTCAGAAATTACAATTGCATCTTCAAAGTTATAACCCTTCCACGGCATAAATGCCACTGTTAAGTTTCTACCTAATGCTAATTCCCCTTTTTCAGTTGCATAACCTTCACAAAGAACTTGTCCTTTCTTAACTCTATCACCAACTTGTACAATTGGTTTAAGGTTAATATTTGTTCCTTGATTCGTTTTTCTGAACTTAACTAAGAAATATGTTTTACTATCCTCCTCGAAACTAATTAATCTCTCCTCATCAGTTCTATCATATTTGATAGTTACTTTTTGAGCATCTACATATTCAATAACACCATCACCTTCAGCATTTATCAATACTCTAGAATCAGAAGCCACTTGACGCTCTAAACCTGTTCCTACAATCGGTGATTGTGGTTTCAATAAAGGAACAGCCTGACGCATCATGTTAGATCCCATCAAAGCCCTGTTCGCATCATCATGTTCCAAGAATGGAATCAAAGATGCAGAAATAGATGCAATTTGATTAGGAGCTACATCCGTATACTGAATTTCTGATGGATCTACAACTGGGAAATCACCTTCTTCTCTAGCAATAACCTTTTCAGCATCAATAGTACCATCTTCTTTCATTGGAATGTTTGCTTGCGCAATTTTCATTCCTTCTTCTTCTTCAGCACTTAAATAAGTGAAATTTTTATAATCAACAACAGAATTAGTAACCTTTCTATATGGTGTTTCTAAGAACCCCATTGGATTTACTTTCGCAAACACAGATAATGAAGAAATCAAACCAATGTTTGGACCTTCTGGAGTTTCAATAGGACATAAACGACCATAGTGTGTATAGTGAACATCACGTACTTCGAAACCAGCACGCTCTCTTGATAAACCACCTGGCCCTAATGCAGACAATCTTCTTTTGTGCGTAATTTCAGCTAATGGATTCGTTTGATCCATAAACTGAGATAACTGATTTGTTCCGAAGAAAGAATTAATAACAGAAGACAATGTCTTCGCATTAATTAAATCTATAGGTGTAAATACTTCATTATCACGAACATTCATACGTTCACGAATTGTTCTTGCCATACGAGCAAGACCAACACCAAACTGAGATGATAACTGCTCCCCTACTGTTCTAACACGACGGTTAGATAAGTGGTCAATATCATCAATCTCTGCTTTAGAGTTAATTAACTCAATTAAATATTTTATTATAGTTATGATATCTTCTTTGGTTAAGACCTGCTTATCCATTCCAATATCCAACTGTAATTTCTTATTCATTCTATAACGACCAACTTCACCTAAGTTGTAACGTTGATCAGAAAAGAATAATTTATCAATAATACCACGTGCTGTTTCCTCATCTGGCGGCTCAGCATTACGTAATTGACGATAGATATGTTCAACGGCTTCTTTTTCAGAGTTCGTTGGATCCTTTTGTAATGTATTATGAATAATAGCGTAATCAGATTGCGCATTATTTTCTTTATGTAAAAGAATAGTTTTTACATCAGCATCTATAATTTCAGTAATATGATCTTTTTCAAGAATAGTATCCCTATCTAAAACAATCTCATTACGTTCTATTGATACAACTTCACCAGTATCCTCATCAACAAAATCCTCATGCCAAGTGTTCAATACTCTTGCCGCTAATTTACGACCAAGAACTTTTTTTAATCCGGCATTAGAAACTTTCACCTCTTCAGAAAGATCGAAAATTTCTAAAATATCCTTATCACGTTCAAAACCAATAGCTCTGAATAAAGTTGTAACCGGTAATTTTTTCTTTCTATCGATATAAGCATACATAACGCCATTGATATCGGTAGCAAATTCTATCCAAGAACCTTTAAAAGGAATTACCCTAGCAGAATATAATTTTGTTCCGTTTGCATGGAAAGATTGACCAAAGAAAACCCCTGGAGATCTATGCAACTGAGAAACCACAACTCTCTCTGCACCATTGATCACAAAAGTACCACTTGGAGTCATATATGGAATTGTACCTAAATACACATCCTGTACAATCGTTTCAAAATCTTCATGTTCTGGATCAGTACAATATAATTTTAAACGTGCTTTTAAAGGAACGCTATAGGTAAGACCACGTTCAATACATTCTTGTATAGAATATCTTGGTGGGTCTATAAAATAATCAAGGAATTCCAATACAAACTGATTTCTTGTATCAGTAATTGGGAAATTTTCCATGAAGGTATTATAAAGACCTTCATTACCTCTTTCATCTGATTTAGTCTCTAGTTGAAAAAAGTCTTGGAAAGATTTAATCTGAATATCTAAGAAATCCGGGTAATCCGGTGTGTTTCTTGCGGAAGCGAAGCTTATTCTTTCAGTATTATTTGTGAACATCTACGGACAGTGTTTTGATCGTGAGTACTAAATGAGTAGTATACATCTTAATATACCTAAATCTATAAAATGGCTTAGGTCTAACCGCCAAAAGCGAAAAGACCTAAACCAAAAGTAATATGGTTGTTGCTATTATTTAAGCTCAACTTCTGCTCCAGCTTCTTCCAATGATTTTTTAATACCTTCAGCTTCGTCTTTAGAAACTGCTTCTTTAACAGCTTTTGGCGCGCTATCAACGATATCTTTCGCATCTTTCAAACCTAAACCAGTTAATTCTTTTACTAATTTAACTACAGCTAATTTAGAAGCACCTGCTGCTTTCAAAATTACATCGAATTCAGTTTTCTCTTCAACTGCTTCACCAGCTTCACCACCACCAGCTGCTACTGCAACTGCTGCTGCTGCAGGCTCGATACCGTACTCATCTTTTAATATATCAGCTAACTCATTTACTTCTTTTACAGTAAGGTTAACCAATTGCTCTGCGAAATCTTTTAAATCTGCCATTTTCTATCGTTTAATAAAATTTTTAAAATATACTTAGTTAATTGTGCGTACTTATCTTTCAGATAATGTTTTTAGAATACCTGCTAGTTTACCACCACCAGATTTAAGTCCAGAAATAACATTCTTGGCTGGAGATTGTAACAATCCAATAATTTCACCAATCATTTCTTCTTTAGACTTAATGCTAACTAAAGCATCTAAATTTTCATCACCTATGTAAATTGCTTCTTCTACAAAAGCTCCTTTCAATAAAGGCTTATTAGATTTTTTTCTAAAATTCTTTATTAATTTTGCAGGAGCATTGGCAACATCCGAAAACATAAGAGAAGTATTCCCTTTCAATGTTTCTGGTAATTCGCCAAATTCTTTTTCCGAAGCTTCCATTGCTTTTGCAAGCAAAGTATTCTTAACTACAGCCAGTCTTATATTAGCTTTAAAGCAAGCTCTTCTTAAATCAGAAGTTGTACCTGCATCTAAACCTGAGATATCTGCCACATAAATAGTGGTACTATCTGCCAACTGCGTAGTCAAATCTTTTATAACCGTTGCTTTTTCTTCTCTTGTCATACTTTTAATTTTTAACTACCAGCTGTTAAACTGACTTTGGATCTAATTGCAAACTAGGACTCATAGTACTAGACATGAAAATTGATTTCATGTAAACACCTTTTGCCGCAGTTGGCTTCATCTTATTCAAAGTATCCAACAACTCCTTAGCATTATCTGCAATTTTATCTGCAGAAAAAGAAGCTTTACCTATCGCAGCATGTACGATACCTGTTTTATCAACTTTGAAATCTATTTTACCTGCCTTAACTTCAGATACAGCCTTAGCTACATCCATAGTTACAGTTCCTGTCTTTGGATTCGGCATTAAACCTCTTGGTCCCAATACTCGACCTAAAGGACCTAATTTACCCATTACACTTGGCATAGTGATGATAACATCAACATCCGTCCAACCGTTTTTAATTTTTTCCAAATACTCATCTAAACCAACATAGTCAGCACCCGCTTCTTGAGCTTCTGCTTCCTTGTCTGGTGTTACCAAAGCCAAAACTTTAACATCTTTACCAGTTCCATGAGGTAATGTTACCACACCACGAACCATTTGATTAGCTTTTCTTGGATCTACACCCAAACGAACTGCTAAATCAACAGATGCATCGAATTTTGTATTGGTTATCTCTTTTATTAAAGCTGAAGCTTCTGTAACAGAGTATAATTTATCTTTCTCTATTTTAGAATGCGCTTCCTTTTGCTTCTTAGTTAACTTTGCCATTTAATTACTTTTAAGATTTTAAAAAGGTTTCTTTCCTGCTACCTTCATACCCATAGAACGTGCAGTACCCGCTATCATACTCATAGCTGATTCTACTGTAAACGCATTAAGGTCAACCATTTTATCTTCGGCTATAGCCTTGATTTGGTCCCAAGTAACACTACCTAATTTTACTCTGTTAGGTTCGCCAGATCCTTTCTTAATCTTAGCCGCTTCCAATAGCTGAATTGCCGCCGGTGGTGTTTTTACAACGAAGTCGAAAGACTTATCTTTGTAAACGGTGATAACAACTGGTAATATCTTACCTGGTTTATCCTGTGTACGAGCATTGAACTGCTTACAGAACTCCATTATGTTAACACCAGCAGCACCTAAGGCAGGTCCAACCGGTGGCGATGGATTCGCTGCACCTCCCTTAACTTGTAGTTTAACTACTTTACCTATTTCTTTTGCCATTGTTTAAAATTAAATTGAAAGTGTGTTTACGGAAGCAACACTACTTTAATTATATGTATGTAACACTTATTATAATACTTATACTTTTTCTACTTGCATATAGCTAAGCTCTAACGGAGTTTTTCTTCCGAAAATTTTAACCATAACTTCAAGCTTACGCTTTTCTTCATTAATCTTCTCAACAGTACCATTGAAGCCATTAAAAGGACCATCAATAACTTTAACCGTTTCACCAAATACAAATGGAATTGCTACACTATCCGTATTAACAGCTAGTTCATCTACTTTACCTAGCATTCTATTCACTTCATTTTTTCTTAAAGGAACCGGGTCACCCCCTTTAGTTTCCCCTAAAAATCCTATAACATTAGTTATAGACCTAACAATGTGAACCATTTCACCACCTAAATTGGCTTTAATCATAATATAACCAGGAAAATAAACTCTTTCTTTGTTTATTTTCTTTCCATTTCTGATTTGAACAACCTTCTCGGTAGGAACAAGAACATCTTCTAAATAGTCTGAAAAACCATGACGCTCTACCTCACTCTCTATGTATCCCTTGATTTTATTCTCCTGACCACTGACAGCTCTGACAACGTACCATTTCTTTTCCAATACCTCTGACATAGTCCTTATTAGTTTAAAACGTAGTTGAAATATGATTTAATCACTTTACTAAAGACCGTATCCACACCCCATGTCGCTAAAGCGAAAAGGATAGAAAACACAGCTACAATAACCATCAAATTAGATGACTCTGCACGTGAAGGAAGAGTAACATTATTCCTTAACTCTTCAACGGATTCTTTTATATATGTGAACATTTAAATTCTATTTTACAATTTCAACAAAGTAGGATAATTAATCCAAATTCTATTATGGCACGGGAGGAGAGACTCGAACTCCCGACACCTGGTTTTGGAGACCAGTGCTCTACCAACTGAGCTACACCCGTATGAACGATGAATTTAATCACCAATTCTATTTTTTGCATGTAAAGGTGTCCCGCTTGAGCAAGACACCCTTAAACACAATACTCTTATTAGATTGAAATTAATCTATAATCTTAGTTACCTGACCAGCACCTACTGTTCTACCACCTTCACGGATAGCGAAACGAAGACCTACACTTAATGCGATTGGCTGAATCAACTCAACTGTAATAGTAAGGTTATCACCAGGCATAACCATTTCAACTCCTGAAGGAAGTGCAATGTTACCTGTTACGTCAGTTGTTCTTACATAGAACTGAGGACGATAGTTATTATGGAATGGCGTATGACGACCACCTTCTTCTTTTTTCAACACATAAACCTCAGCTTCAAATTTAGCGTGTGGCTTAACAGAACCTGGCTTACAGATTACCATTCCACGGCTAATTTGAGATTTTTCAATACCTCTCAACAAGATACCTACGTTATCACCAGCCTCACCTCTATCCAAAATCTTACGGAACATTTCAACCCCAGTAATAGTAGAGTTTAATTTTTCAGCACCCATACCAATGATCTCAACTGGATCACCTGTATTTGCAATACCAGTTTCTATACGACCAGTTGCAACAGTACCACGACCTGTAATAGTAAATACATCTTCAACAGGCATCAAGAAATCCTTCTCAACATCTCTTTTAGGTAGTTCGATCCACGCATCAACAGCATCCATCAACTCCATAACAGTATCAACCCATTTTTGCTCACCGTTCAATGCACCTAAAGCAGAACCAGCGATTACAGGACCATTATCACCATCATACTCATAGAAAGAAAGCAACTCTCTTACTTCCATTTCAACAAGCTCGATCAATTCCTCATCATCAACCATATCCACTTTATTCATGAATACAACTATTCTTGGAATACCAACCTGACGACCTAAAAGGATATGCTCACGAGTTTGTGGCATAGGACCATCTGTAGCAGCAACAACTAATATAGCACCATCCATTTGAGCAGCACCAGTAACCATGTTCTTTACGTAATCCGCGTGACCAGGACAGTCAACGTGTGCGTAGTGACGATTAGCTGTAGAATACTCTACGTGTGAAGTGTTAATTGTAATACCTCTTTCTTTTTCCTCAGGAGCGTTATCGATAGAATCGAAACTTCTCAATTCAGAAAGACCTGCATTTGCCAAAACAGTAGTAATAGCAGCAGTCAATGTAGTTTTACCGTGATCCACGTGTCCAATAGTACCTATATTTAAGTGCGGTTTGGAACGATCGAAAGTTTCCTTTGCCATGTTTAATGTATTTTATTCTTAGTTTATATTAGTGTACAAATTTATACCTTAATTGAGCCAATGACGAGAATTGAACTCGTGACCTCTTCCTTACCAAGGAAACGCTCTACCCCTGAGCTACACCGGCGTAAAGTGTTGAATCTACCCAAGGATAGATTCCTGCCTTCGCAGGAATGACATTTCTGTCAAATTTATAGAGCGGGAGACCGGGTTCGAACCGGCGACATTCAGCTTGGAAGGCTGACGCTCTACCAACTGAGCTACTCCCGCTTATAATATTACAATATTTCAATAAAATTCTTTTCTAAATAGTTTTGTGGGGAGAGCAGGATTCGAACCTGCGAAGACGTAGTCAGCAGATTTACAGTCTGCCCTCGTTGGCCGCTTGAGTATCTCCCCTCAAACTAATATTTTAAAGAACTTAAGAGCCGATGGAGGGACTCGAACCCACGACCTGCTGATTACAAATCAGCTGCTCTAGCCAGCTGAGCTACATCGGCTTATTTCACGACTTTTCTGTCATAAAAAAGCCCGCTATTTCTAACGGACTGCAAATGTATAGTATTTTTTGTTTATTCAAAACAAATTTTTAAAAATTTTTAATCAAGCTTGTAATCTTAATTTCTCTTTTTGCTTTATTAGCCTACGTTCCAGCGAACTACAGGCTGAATCCACAGCCTCTTCAAATGATTTACATTGTTTTTTAACAACAAATTTATCTTTAGGTATCGTAATTTTTATTTCAACTATCTTATTTTCTTTTGCACTTGTATTCTCAACCTTCATATAAACATCAGAGCTAATTACCTTAGAATAAAAGGTTTCCACCTTATCAAGTCTATTCTGAAGAAAATTAATCAATTTACTATTCGCATTAAAATTCACCGATTGTGTATTTACCTTCATAGTCAGAAAATTTATGGCTTATTTACTTAGCCAGATTATACAATTATTATTTTCCTCCTCTTGGATGAGCCTTTGCATGAACCTTTTTTAACTCCGCTATACTATTATGCGTATATACTTGCGTAGAAGCTAAACTAGAATGACCAAGCAACTCTTTGACCGCATTTAAATCTGCACCCTTATTTAGAAGATGCGTGGCAAAGGTGTGCCTTAAAATATGAGGACTCGTCTTTACCTTTGAGGAAACCTCTCTAAAGTACTTTTTTATTAATCTATAAACAAGTGTTTCATATAATTTATTCCCAGACTTTGTTAAGAATAAATTTTTTTCATCTATTATTTCAGGTAGCCCTTCTCTAAAGCGGAGATATCTATTAAATTTTTCTTTAGTTTCAGCCAACATAGGTATAACCCTCTCCTTGTTTCTCTTTCCCAATACTTTTAAAGTCATGTTCTCAAAATCCACATCTAAAAGTTTTAACTCAATCAACTCTGCCCTTCTTATACCCGTAACATACAACACATGAATTAGCAACTCATCTCTAACACCCTCAAAATCACTTGCATATTCAATTTTAGACAATACATTTTCCATTTCTAATTCTGAAAATGGTATTTCAATTTTTTTTGCGGTTTTTAACGCTTTATGTTTTACCAATGGATTAATTTGGGACACACCTATTTTCTGTAGGAATTTAAAATAAGCTTTTAAAGAAGATATTTTTCTATTAATAGAACGATTATTTATTTGTCTTTCAGACAAATCTACCACCCATAACCTCACAACACTGTACTCTACACTATCAATACTTTCAATATCATAATTAGATTTACAAAATCCGCTAAACTCTAAAACATCATTTTCATACGCTTTTATTGTGTGCGCAGAATAATTTTTCTCTAAAGCTAGATATGATATAAATTCAGTTAAAAACATACACTAAGATATTAAAGTTTAAAACTAGTTGAAATTTGAGCAAAAAAAATCCCGCAAATAGCGGGATTTTAAATTTATCAAAACAAAGTTTAGATTTCTTCTTGATCTCTAAGACCTTGAATATATTCTGCTTTTTGTATCTGTGCTCTACGAACAACCGACGGCTTATTAAACTGTTGACGCTTACGTAACTGTCTCATTGTACCTGTCTTATCGAACTTACGTTTGAAACGCTTTAAAGCTCTATCGATGTTTTCTCCTTCTTTTACTGGTATTATTAACATGGGCTAAACCTCCTCTCTTTTGTGATTAAGGCTGCAAATATACTAACTATATTTAAATAGGCAACCTATAATGTGTTTTTAAAACTTTTTATATTCCAAACTATACTGTAGCCGGCTTATATTCTTTCTTATCAATAATAATTTTAGAAATTATTTCTCTTAATATTTCTGACGTTCCTCCACCAATAGGCCCCAATCTACTATCTCTAAAGTTACGTGCCATAGGATAATCTTCTATATACCCGTAGCCCCCTAAAAATTGTAAACACTCATAAGCAACCTCGTCTGCAACCTTTGTTGATTTTAATTTAGAGATCGTAGCTTCTTTAACCACGTACTGCCCCTTATCTAAACGATAAGCAACAGAATAGTTATACTCTTTACACATATCTATATCTGCATGAAGATCAACAATTCTATGCCTCAAAGCCTGAAACTGGTTGATTGACTTCCCAAAAGCTTCTCTTTCTGACATGTAATTTAAAGCATAATCTAAAATATGCTCTGATCGTGCATGAGCATTAACTCCCATTATCAATCTTTCCAATGAAAAGTGCTCCATTATATATGAAAAGCCCATGTTTTCTTCACCCATTAAATTTTCCACAGGTATTTTTACATTATCAAATGCCAATTCTGCGGTATCTGAAGCTCTCCAACCTAATTTATTTAATTTACTAGCCGTGACGCCTTCACTCTTTCTATCAACAGCAAAAATGCTAATACCCTTATTACCTAGCTCAGGTTTAGTTTTTGCCGCTACGATCATATAATCAGCATATACTCCATTTGTAATAAAGGTCTTCGAACCATTCAAAATATAATGGTCACCTTGCTTACCTGCAGTTGTTCTCATTGCGGCCACATCACTTCCACCAAAAGGTTCTGATATACAAAGACAACCAATTTTATCGCCATCAACACTAGGTCTCAAATACTTTTCTTTTAGAAATGAATCTGCTTCCTTATTTAAATGCGTCATAGCCAAATAGGCATGTGCCCAAATTGCAGCTGCAAATCCGCCAGAATTAACTTTTTGTAATTCTTCTAGTAGAATAATCGTATAAAAAAGATCAAGACCAAGACCACCATCTTCTTCTGGAGTTAACAAACCGAAATAACCCATATCTCCAAATTTCTTCCATATGAATCTTTCAATTGTTCCAGTTTCCTCCCATTTATCTATATGAGGAACAACTTCTTTTTGTAAAAAATCCTTTAGGCTGGCCCTAAATAATTGATGTTCTTCAGTGAAGTACATACTTTGCATAGCGTTTTTTTTATAATGACAAATATAAAGTAATTCTATTAATACGTTCTGCCGGAAAATCCTCTACTTTTAATAATTCGTTCAAAGAATTGATACTTCCGTTGAGATTACGATAATTTACTATGCTCTCAGCTACGTGTTTTTGAAGATATATCAATTTAGACAATTCTGCAGCAGTTGCTGTATTTACATTAATTTTTATAATTTCTGGTTTAGAAATCACTTTAAATTTCCTCAAAGTCTTATTTACAACTTCTTTTTCAAGACCATAGACATCAAATAATTGATCATCTATTACAAAGCCCCCTAACCTATCTCGAAATTTTATAATTCTAGCAGATAATTTCTCTCCAATTCCATTAATCTCTTGTAATTCTTCTGCCGTAGTTGTATTTAAATCTTTGTAGACGATTTTACTGTACTCAGGTTTAACTACATATGTGTTTGTTTTTTTAGATGAATTTTTCTCTTTGTTTTGAGTCCAAGCCGGAAACTTAAAATTTGGAGAAATCGCATTTAATAACGAATCTGAAACATTAGTTACATTTTGAAATTCTTTAGCAGAATTCACATATTTATTTTCATCTCTAAAGCTATGCAACCTATCTATCTCATCTACTGACATCCCTAGAGTATAGCCTTTATAATCTGTAATGAAATTAGGGTTGAACGGATAGAAAGCTACCGTATCTTTTGTAGCAGCAATGTTCTTTAATGAATCAATTTTGATTTGCTCATCACTATCAACCACTAAAGGATATGGCTGACTAACAACATTAGATTCATATAAATAATACCCTAACTGAATAATTATGATAAAAAATAATAAAAAGAAAATCCCACTTCGTTCTTGCTTATTGAACTTGAAGTGGGATTTAAAATTTATCAAAATCTAAAGTTATTAGTATACCTCTTTAATAGCATTTAAGTATCTAACCAAACTTTTCTTCACTTTAGGAAAAAGAATTAGAAGACCTATCATGTTTGGAAATACCAATGCTAAAATCATCGCATCTGAAAATTTAATAACAGCATCTAACGTAGCTGCCGCACCAATTACAACAAACATTAAAAACAATACTTTGTAAGCGATATCTGCAGTTTTACCTCTACCAAATAAATATTTCCAAGATTGAAGTCCGTAATAAGACCAAGAAATCATTGTAGAAAAAGCAAACAATATAATTGCAATTGTTAATACATATCTAAAACCAGGTATTACAGAATCATATGCCATAGAAGTTAAATCTACACCACCAATATAAGCACCAGTTTCATTTAACATTACGGTACTACCAACACCATTACCATACTCAAAAGCGCCTGCATCCATATTAAAGAATATAATAACCAAGGCTGTCATAGTACAAATAACAACAGTATCAATAAAAGGCTCAAGTAATGCTACGATACCTTCACTTGCAGGGTATCTTGTTTTTACTGCCGAGTGCGCAATTGCAGCAGATCCAGCACCAGCCTCATTAGAGAATGCAGCTCTTTGGAAACCAACAATTATAACACCAATAACACCACCAAGAGCAGCATCTGGTGAAAATGCACCAGAAAAAATCATACCGAAGGCATCACCTATATATTTAATATTAGCAAAAATGATAACTAAAGAAGCTAAAACATAAATACCCGCCATAAACGGAACTATCTTTTCTGTAACACTTGCAATTTTTTTAATTCCACCAATAATAACAATCCCTACTAGAATCGCAAGAATAACACCTATTATAACTCCAGTAGCACCGCCTTCTAAATTGAACATAGAAGTTAACTGAACAGCAGCTTGGTTAGATTGAAATGCATTACCACCACCGAATGATGCCCCTACGCAAAGAACAGCAAAAACACCTGCAAGAATTTTTCCTAAAATTTTAAAATTACTCTCACTTAGACCTCTTGACAGGTAATACATTGGTCCACCGTATACTGTTCCATCAGGACCTACATCTCTATATTTTACACCTAACGTACATTCAACAAACTTTGTTGACATACCAATTAATCCACATACAATCATCCAAAAGGTTGCCCCAGGACCACCTAATGCAATAGCTACTGCAACACCTGCTATATTACCTAAACCAACTGTACCTGAAACGGCTGTAGCCAAAGCTTGGAAGTGACTTACTTCTCCTTCTTCACTCTCATCTCTAATTGTATCAGGAATATCTCCATCATCGGTCATGTGTAACTGAACTTTTTCAAGTCCGTACTTTTCAATTTCCTCATATTTACCCCTAACTACATTAATAGCCAAAGGAAATTTAGTAATACCAGGGAATTTGAAATAAATGGTAAAGAAAGTTGCTCCTGCTATCAACAATATTAAAACTATTGGAATGTTGTAACCAGCTATTGGAACGGATGTCAAAACAGTTGCTTCCCACCAAGTTGCAAAGGGCATAAAAGCATCATTTACTATTTCATCCAAACCTTTTTCTTGAGCAATGGTTAAAAACGGTATTAACAGTGTTAATAGAGTTAGAAGTTTATACTTCATAAGTTTAAATTTTTTTTGAATTAGTTAGTTAATCTAGCAATATCCTAAAAATAATGGATGCAATCAAATATATATGACAGAAAGATGATTATTCTATATTGAACATTTCATTTAATTTCTTTATTTGTTCTGGTCTACCCAAAACTATAACCTTACTTTTTGGCTGTAGTTTCATATCTGCTTCGGGGTTTATGGTATAATCACCATCTGGAGAGATATACCCTATTATGGTACAACCTGTTTTTCTTCGTAAATCTAAATCTCTCAACGAATTACAATCAATTTGATTTGCAAAATCCTCTATAGCTACCTCTTCCAAGTTTGTGGTATTCTCACCTTCCATCGAGAGCTTATCCATAAAAGTAATCAGGTCTGGCATCACCACTAATGAAGCCATATGATCACCTCCAATTTTATCTGGCATAATAACTTTATTGGCACCGGCTAAAAACAACTTTTTTTGAGAGTTAACCAAAGATGCCCTACTTATTATAAATAGATTTTTTTTCATTTGCCTAGCAGATAAAACCACAAACAAGTTTGCTGCATCATCTGGCAAAGTAGCAATAAGGTATTGTGCTCTTTCAATACCTGCTTCTACCAATACATCATCGTCGTTAGCATCGCCTTCAACAAACAAAATATCTTCACTAAATCTCTCTATTACTTCTTTTTCTTTTTCAATAACTACAAATGGGCGCTTGTATGCTTTCAATTTTTCTGCTGCCTGCATACCATTACGTCCAAAGCCACAAACAACAACATGTTGATTTAAATTTTCAATTGCATTCTTCATCTTCTTCTTTTTTAGCAGTTCTACTGAATTTCTGGAGAGTAGGTATTCCGTAACTATAGATATGGCAAAACCAACTATAAATACGCTAGTAACTATAAGGATAATTGTAAATATTTTCCCTTCGGGACCCATTGGTCTTACTTCAGAAAAGCCAACAGTGGTGACCGTAATAATGGTCATATAAAGAGCATCAACCCACGAATAATCTGCAACAAATCGATACCCAAGCACACCAAAAGCTAAAACCATTAGCATTAACGTCAATGCTAAATAAATTTTAGATTTAAATAATTGTATCATACTTTATAAATCAAAAACAGAATTCCGTTTTGTATAAATTAAATCTTTTATTCTAAGCCAGAATGCTAAAAATAGATATAATGCAAATCCAAAACCAACAGTAACAAAAGTGAGGTAAATAAAAGAGGTTCTAACCACCCTAGCCCTTATACCCAAACGTTCGGCAATTCTACCACAAACCTCAAACCCTCTTTTCTGAAAATAGAGTAATAATTTATAGAATACATTCATTTGGTATAAAATTAGACTTTTATATTCATTAAAGATGCCCCAATAGCACAATCTAAACATTTGTCTTTACTACAGTAATTATTATACAATTGTAAATATGTTTGAGAATCTTTAGCGCTTTTAACTGTCACGCCTAATTTTCCAAATTTAGATATTAAATTATTTTCCTCCTTTTTAATATCTGTCATTAATTTTAACAATGCATCATTATCTACACTGCCCTTATAACGTTGAAAGGCAAATTTTAAAGGTATTATGGTATTAATCATAAGTAAATCTAAAAAAGAATCAGTAACTCTCTTTTTACTTTTTTTAGAAGTTTTACCAAAATTGAAATGGTCTTCCCAATACTCGCTTATTTCTGCATTTAATACCCCAGAAACATTAGGCTCATCTTTCTCTATTAATAAATGAAACAAATTATTATTCTTAACATAAAAGGCACTTAGTTGCGCAATACGAATGGTAGGAAAATTTGAAGGTCTTAGTCTAAAAAATTCTGGAGACTTAAAAACCGAGTTTAAATTATACTTATGCTTCAAATATGCATACTCTTTTTTTAAATCATTAAAATACTTGTCACCTTCATCTGCGCCATTTAACAAATTGGCTTGCCCAAAAAGCAAACTTTCCATTTCTAGTGGTTTGTTATATAACTTTCTAATGATTGAAAAATTAATAGATTTTCCTATTTCCATGAAAGTTTCTCCATTAATTTTAGAGCCAAAGGTTTTCAATAGCATTAGAAACAAAACATGTTCCCAGTTATTATTTGTTTCTTCGAGCAACTTATTTATTATGACGTTCTTTTGTTCTAACCGTTCTACAAACAACCGATCCATCCAATTATCCTTAATAAATTCATCTACTTTAATAAACTCATTTTCACAATTAATGAATTTATAGTTTCTGGCGTCAAAGAGATTTTGATAGGTATCTAAAATTTTTAATGGAATATATTCTTTTAAAGCTAATGTAGGTATTTGACTACCATCTCTTCTGAAGACCGATAAATCATCTTCCCAGACAACATGCAGTATTACATTATCATAATTTGAATCTTCTTGATGATTATGAGCATACCAGTCAGAAGATTTTATATGAATCTCAACATTTCCAGCCCATAATTGTTGATTCAATTCTAATTGAGCATTAAAAAAATCCGGTCCACTTAAATGATTATGTATTCCTGTAGATACCACGTTAATAGCTTCGCCAGATGTGGTCACAAGCCCATTAATGGGGTATTTTTTAAACTTCCAGATAAAATGAAGCAAGTCTTCCTTCATTTTATAAAAATAAAAAACCCGCTGTAAAGCGGGCATATTTTCTGAAATAAATAAAAATTAAGCTGTTTCTCCTTCCCAGTTCATAAAACCTCCTTGAAGATTATATGCAGTATCAAACCCTAGGTTTTTCATTATTGCACAAGCTTGTCCACTTCTATTACCTGACCTACAGTAAACGTAATAATTTTTAGTTTTGTCCAATTTCTCAAGTTCTTCTACAAACTCTTGACCCTTATAAATATCAATGTTAATAGAATTTGGAATGATACCTTCTTCTATTTCTTCTTCTGTTCTTACATCGAGTATGATCGCATTAGAATCTTTCGCTAACTGCTCTTCCCAATCTTGTTGTGATAAATCTGCCATAGTATAAATTATATATGGTAAAAATAATTGATTTTTCTGTAATTGTTGGTCTCCGATAATTTTAACAAATAATTAATCTTAAAGATAATTTTAAACCATGTATTAAACATACATTTGTATATACAATTATTGTATCAACATGAATGTAGAGGAAGTTATTAAAACAAATAAAAAAATGCCGTTGGTAAAACGGACATTAATACATGTGGCATTAGTTGCCAATAAACTAGATGAGGAAGTATCTGCGGTTCTTAAACCTTTTGATATTTCTATACAACAGTTTAATGTTTTAAGAATTTTAAGGGGTCAAAATGGTAAACCTGCCAACCTGTCTACCATAAATGATAGAATGGTTACCAAAATGAGCAACACTACACGATTAGTCGATAAACTAATTTTAAAAAATTTCGTCAACAGGACAATCTGTTTAAAAAACAGAAGAAAGGTTGAAATTGTCATCACTGAAGCTGGCTTAAATTTTCTAAATGAAATTGATGGAATACTTTTTGAAGCTGAGAAGAAAATACTTAAAAACTTTAGCGATGCAGAATTACATGAACTAAATGAATTATTAAATAAATTTTAAGTTAAAAATAAATGAACTCAATAGTAGATAAATTGAATTGGCGTTATGCCACCAAAAAATTTGATAGCTCAAAAAAGGTAAGCGAAAAAGATTTAGAAACTCTTTTAGAAGCTGCTAGATTAACTGCCTCTTCTTATGGTTTACAACCATATGAAATTTATGTTATTGAAGATACAGATGTACGACAAAAACTAAGAGAAGCTTCTTATGACCAGCCTCAAATAACAGATGCATCTTATTTAATAGTACTTGCAAATAAACCAACTTTTAATGAAACTATGATCGACGATTACATAGCTAATATTATGGCTATACGTGGAGTTTCAAAAGAAGACCTTGAAGGCTTTTCTCAAACTATGAAATCTACATTATTAGATTTACCCGATGCATATAAGAATACTTGGACATCTAACCAAGCGTACATTGTTTTAGGGAATTTAATGACCGTAGCTTCTGAAATGAAAATTGACACCTGCCCAATGGAAGGTTTCGATAAAGCTAAATACAATGAAATTTTAGGTCTTACCGACAAAGATTTAAATGCTGCCGTAGTTTTGGCAGTTGGTTATAGATCTGCTGACGACACAACACAGCACTACCCTAAGGTTAGATATTCTAAAGAACAAATTATTACCCATATATAAATTAAACACAATCATTTTAAAATTAAAGAACATGAAGAAGTCATTATTAAGTTTAGCATTCGTAGCTATATTCGGTTTTAGTGCAACAGCATCTACACCAATTGATGGAGAAAAAAAACAAATAAAAGTTAGCGAAAGCACAGTTACTTGGAAAGGTTACAAGGTAACAGGAGAACACAATGGTAACATTAATCTAAAATCTGGTCATTTAGAAATGAACGGCAAGAAATTAACAGGTGGTGAATTTGTTATAGATATGACATCAATTACGTGTAATGATCTAGAAGCAGGAAAAGGAAAAGAAAAACTTGAGGGTCATTTGAAATCTGCTGATTTCTTTGGCGTAGAAAGTAACCCAACTTCTAAATTGGTTTTTACTTCTGTTAAGGCAATGAACAACAACTCATACACTGTTACTGGAGATTTAACTATAAAAGGAATTACAAAACCAGTTACATTGGTAGTATCTATGTTTGAAAACAAAGCTTCAGCAACTATGAAAGTAGATAGAACTAAATTTGATATTAAATATGGTTCTGGAAGCTTTTTTGACAATCTTGGAGATAAAGCAATCTATGATGATTTTGACTTAGTGGTTGATTTAGCACTATAATTGTTTTAAAACATTCATATTACAACAATTTAAAATCCCTTTGATATAAATACAAGGGGATTTTTATTTTTGACAAGGTAAAGTTTGATAGTTTAAATTTCCTTTTTATATTTGAGCTCAATGAAAAATTTAAATGTAAATACTTGGTGGTGGAACAACTTACGAAAAACATCGTGAGCATAGCATCATTGTAGTAAAACTATATAAAGGCTTGTCATCACGACAAGCCTTCTTTATTTTATAAAAGTACCTATGACCTATCAATTTAAGACATATCATAAAAAAATTCTTGCCGACACTGTTACGCCGGTAAGTGTTTATTTAAAAATAAGAGACCGTTTTCCAAACAGTATTTTATTAGAAAGTAGTGACTATCACGCCAACAATAATAGCTTTTCATATATCTGCTGCAACCCTATTGCGTCAATTAAAGTAGAAAACGAAGTTATTACCAAGCAATTTCCAGATGGTGTTACTGAAGAAATACAAATTACCCCACAAACAAACGTTGTTGACATTATAGATTCTTTCAGCAAGGCTTTTAAAGCTGATGACAATGACTATAAATTTATTAACAACGGGTTGTTCGGGTACATGACGTATGACGCCGTTCGTTATTTTGAGGATGTAAAATTATCTGTAAAAGATGATTCTATTCAAATTCCAGATATTTACTATGCGGTATATCAAAACATTATAGCCATAAATCATTTCAAAAATGAAGCATATCTTTTTGCTCATTGTTATGAAACTGAAAACAATATTCCAGAATTAGAACAGCTATTAAATATTAGAAATTTTGCCACTTACAATTTTAAAATTGATGGTGAAAGAGAGTCTAATTTAGAGGATGAAGAATATAGAGAGCATGTTGCTCTAGCTAAAAAACATTGCCAACGCGGAGATGTATTTCAACTTGTGCTAAGTAGACGTTTTTCTCAAGGTTTTAAAGGCGACGAGTTTAATGTATATAGAGCTTTACGTTCAGTAAACCCTTCTCCTTATTTATTCTATTTTGACTATGGCGATTTTAAAATATTCGGTAGTTCTCCAGAAGCACAATTAATTGTCAGTGATGGTAAAGCAGAAATACATCCTATTGCAGGTACATTCAAAAGAACGGGTAATGACGAACAAGACGCGCAACTGGCAAAAGAATTAAAAACAGACGATAAAGAAAATAGCGAGCATGTTATGTTGGTAGATCTTGCACGTAACGACCTTAGTAGAAATGGTAGTGTTGTACAAGTTGAAAACTATAGAGAAGTGCAGTTTTTCTCGCATGTTATTCACCTAGTTTCTAAGGTTACGGGAATGAAGAAAAGTGATATCCCTACTATGAAAGTGGTAGCAGATACTTTCCCCGCAGGTACATTAAGTGGTGCACCAAAACATATGGCCATGCAGCTTATTGAAAAATATGAAAAAACAAGTCGCGGTTATTACGGTGGCGCTATTGGTTTCATGGATTTTACAGGAAACTTTAACCATGCCATAATGATTAGAACTTTTTTAAGTAAAAATCACAAATTACATTACCAAGCGGGTGCCGGCTTAGTTGCTGCATCTGATCCAGAAAGTGAATTACAAGAGACATTTAATAAATTGGGCGCTTTGACCAAGGCATTAGAAATAGCTGAAGAAATATAAGATGAAGAAAATATTAGTTATAGATAATTACGATAGTTTCACTTATAACCTAGTGCATTATTTAGAGGAATTAGGTTGCGAGGTTATTGTAAAACGTAATGACCAACTTACTCTAGAAGAGGTTGATGCTTTTGATAAAATTGTACTTTCTCCAGGTCCTGGTATTCCTGATGAAGCTGGATTATTAAAACAGATTATCGAAAAATATGCACCTACCAAAAGTATATTCGGTGTTTGTTTGGGACAACAAGCTATTGCCGAAGTTTTTGGTGGTTCACTAATAAACTTAGATGAAGTGTATCATGGTATTGCAACCAAAATACAAATTATAATAGATGATACTATTTTTGAAGGCCTGCCTAAAGAGATTGAAGTAGGTAGGTACCATTCTTGGGTGGTGAATCCTGATTTGCCAGAAGTATTAGAAGCTACTTCTTTAGATGAAAACGGACAAATAATGTCGCTTCGTCATAAAACTTATGATGTTCGAGCTGTTCAATTTCACCCAGAATCTGTTCTAACACCACAAGGGAAAAAGATGTTAGAAAATTGGTTAAACGCTTAAGCTTAATTATCATATAATAAGCCTTAAGGTTTTATGTAATACAACTTAGAGAATGAAAGAGACACTAAATAAACTTATAAATCACGAAATACTTTCAAAGGAAGATGCAAAACGTATTCTCGTGAATATTGCAAAAGGTGAATACAACACTAGTCAAATAGCGGCCTTTTTAACCGTATATATGATGCGTAGTATTACCATTGAAGAATTAGAAGGTTTTAGAGATGCTTTGCTAGATTTATGTTTGGCGGTAGATCTATCTGCCTACAATCCTATTGACCTTTGTGGTACTGGTGGTGATGGTAAAGATACTTTTAATATTTCTACACTAGCATCATTTGTCACTGCAGGTGCAGGCGTAAAAGTTACTAAACATGGTAATTACGGAGTTTCTTCTAAATGTGGTAGTAGCAACGTAATGGAGTTTCTTGGAATAAAATTCAGTAATGATGCTGGCTTTTTAGAAAAATGCATTGATGAAGCTGGTATATGTGTTTTACATGCTCCCTTATTTCATCCTGCCATGAAAAATGTTGCTCCGATCAGAAAAGATTTAGGGGTTAAAACATTCTTTAATATGTTAGGTCCTATGGTTAATCCTGCATTTCCAAAGAACCAAATGGTTGGTGTTTTCAACTTAGAACTGGCACGTATGTACGGATACTTATATCAAAAGACCGATAAAAATTTCACTGTACTTCATGCATTAGATGGTTATGATGAAATTTCTTTGACAGGAAATACCAAAACTATTTCCAACCATACAGAGAGTATGCTAAAACCATCAGATTTTGGTGTGAAACTAATTAAGCAAAGTGATATTGTTGGAGGAGATTCTATTGATACTTCTGCTCAAATTTTCTTAAACGTCTTACAAGGCAAAGGTAGCGAAGCCCAAAATAATGTGGTATGTGCCAATGCAGGTATTGCTATTGCAACGGTAGAAGATTTGACACCACTTCAAGGTTTTGAAAGAGCTAAAGAATCTTTGCTAAGTGGAAAAGGATTGATTGCATTGAAGAAAATACAGGAACTAAGTAAAAATTAAAGAGAATGCTTCGTATCTCGCTATAACGAGATTATAAAGAACATATAGTATATGAATATTCTAGATAAAATAGTAGCCGATAAACGTAAGGAAGTCGATTTAAAAAAATTGATTTTTCCTCCTTCTCAATTTGAGCATTCTATACTTTTTGAAAGGGATACTTTTTCTTTAGCTCAGGCACTAAGAAATAGTGATACGGGAATTATTTCTGAATTTAAACGTAGGTCTCCGTCCAAAGAAAGCATCAACCAAAATGCAAACGTAGGTCAGGTGGCTAAAGGTTATGAGAAAGCTGGTGTATGTGGCATGAGTGTTTTAACCGACATTAAATATTTTGGTGGCTCTATTGAAGATTTAATATTAGCTAGAGCATCTGTACAGTTACCATTATTACGAAAAGAATTTATTGTTAGTGAATATCAAATAATTGAAGCTAAAGCATATGGTGCTGACGTAATTTTATTAATTGCCGCTATTTTAACAAAACAAGAAATAAAAACCTTTTCAGAGCTTGCTAAAAGTTTAGGTTTAGATGTATTGTTAGAAGTACATAACGAAGATGAACTTCATAAATCTATTATGCCCAGTTTAGATATGCTTGGTGTAAACAATAGAAATCTAAAGACTTTTGAGGTTAGTTTAGATACTAGTAAAAAGTTATCAAAACTGATTCCCAATGATTTCGTCAAAGTTTCTGAAAGTGGTATTAGTTCTGTAGAGGCTATTAAAGAATTAAAACCATATGGTTATGAAGGCTTTTTAATTGGGGAGAATTTTATGAAAACGGACAACCCTGGTGAGAGTGCGATTGAATTCATTAAAAACCTAAAGAACTAATGAAGCTTAAAATTTGTGGAATGAAACTGAATACGACTGAAGTTGCACAATTGCGACCAGACTATTTAGGCTTTATATTTTGGGAACATTCTTCAAGATTTTTTGAAGGTGAAATGCCAAACCTTCCACATACAATTAGTAAAGTAGGAGTATTTGTTGATGCTGACCCTACTTATGTTGTTGAGATGGTAAAACAGCATCAATTGCAGGGATTACAATTACACGGTCACGAAAGTCCAGAATACTGTACTATGATTGCTTTAGACCTTAAGAAAGAAAATCAGAAAGTTGATATCATAAAAGTTTTCTCTATTAAAGAGGAATTTGATTTCGGAATTTTAAAACCTTATGAAGGTGTTTGCAATTACTTCCTTTTTGACACTAAAGGGAAATTACCTGGTGGCAATGGCTATACTTTTGATTGGTCCGTTTTAAAAAATTACCCTTCTACCAAACCTTATTTTTTAAGCGGAGGTATTGGATTAAACAATCTTGATAAGATTACTGAATTCATGAAGTTGCCTGAATCTAAATATTGTTATGCTATTGATGTAAATAGCCAGTTTGAATTGGAACCAGGATTAAAAAATATTGATGAACTACAAAAGTTTAAAGAAGCGCTATGAACTATAATGCTGATGAAAAAGGATACTACGGTGAATTCGGTGGTGCCTTTATACCTGAAATGTTGTACCCAAACGTTGAGGAACTACGACAAAATTATTTAAAGTTGATGTATGAAGATTCTTTCCAGAAAGAATTTAATCAGCTTTTAAAAGATTATGTAGGCAGACCTTCTCCCCTATATTTTGCTAAACGCCTTTCTGAAAAGCACGGATGTAAAATTTATCTAAAAAGAGAAGATCTCAACCATACTGGTGCGCACAAGGTAAACAACACAATAGGTCAAATTCTAATGGCTCAAAAATTAGGCAAGACTAGAATTATTGCCGAAACAGGTGCAGGTCAGCATGGTGTTGCCACTGCTACTGTTTGTGCATTAATGGGAATGGAATGCATCGTTTACATGGGTGAAATTGACATTGCCCGCCAGGCTCCAAATGTAGCTCGTATGAAAATGCTAGGTGCCGAAGTACGCCCTGCTAAATCTGGTAGCAGAACTTTAAAAGATGCTACAAACGAAGCAATTAGAGATTGGATCAACAATCCGGTAGACACACATTATATTATTGGTTCAGCTATTGGACCACATCCCTACCCTGATATGGTTACTCGTTTTCAATCTGTTATTTCCGAGGAAATAAAATGGCAATTAAAAGAGAAGGAAGGTCGCGAAAATCCTGATTATGTAGTAGCTTGTATTGGTGGTGGCAGTAATGCCGCCGGTACATACTACCATTTTCTACACGAGGCTGAAGTTGGCATTATTGCTGTTGAAGCTGCAGGTAAAGGTGTTAATTCTGGAGAAAGTGCAGCTACCTCCGCTCTTGGAAAAGTAGGTATTATTCACGGTTGTAAAACCATGTTGATGCAAACTACTGATGGTCAAATTACAGAACCATATTCTATTTCTGCAGGGTTAGATTACCCCGGCGTAGGACCAATGCACTCCCATTTATTTAAATCTGGTCGTGCAGAGTTTTATTCGGCAACAGATGATGAAGCTATGGCTGCAGGATTAGAGCTTTCTCAACTAGAAGGTATTATTCCGGCTATAGAAACAGGACATGCATTTGCCATTTTTGAACATAAGAAATTCAAAAAAGACGATGTTGTCGTTATTAGTCTTTCTGGTCGTGGAGATAAAGATTTGAACACTTATATTGATTACTTTAAGTTAGCATAACCTTATTATGAGCAATAGAATTACATTGAAATTAAAAGAGGATAAAAAACTTCTTTCTATATATTTTACCGCCGGTTACCCTTCACTGAACGACACTGTACAAATTATTCAAGATTTGGAAAAGAATGGGGTTGATATGATTGAAATAGGTTTACCATTTAGTGACCCATTAGCCGACGGACCAACTATTCAAGAAAGCTCTACAGCTGCACTGAAAAATGGAATGACTACAGAAATACTATTCAATCAAATAAAAGATATTCGTAAATCTGTTTCTATCCCTTTAATTATTATGGGATACTTTAATCCTGTTCTACAGTATGGTGTTGAGGCATTCTGTAAAAAATGTCAAGAAATTGGTATTGATGGACTCATTTTACCTGATCTTCCACTAGATGTTTATCAAGAAGATTACGAAGCCACATTTAAAAAATACGGACTCATAAACGTATTCTTGATTACACCACAAACTAGTGATGAACGTATTAATCAAATCGACAGTGCTTCAGACGGATTTATCTACATGGTTAGTTCAGCAAGTGTTACAGGTTCTAAATCTGGTTTTGGTCAAGAACAAGAAAACTATTTTGAGCGTATTTCAGCCATGAATTTAAAAAACCCGCAAATTGTAGGCTTTGGTATTAAAGACGAAGAAACATTTCAACAAGCTACAAAAACTGCGAAAGGCGCTATAATAGGATCTGCCTTTATTAAGCATTTGACGGCTAATGGAGCTAACTCTGTTGCTGAGTTTGTTAAGACAATTCGATAAATTCATGGAGATTCTAAATAATTGGAAACTAATAGTCTTATTGTGCCTTACATTAGGTTTGGCTCCCTTTTTTCCCGAACCACATATTTATGGAAAATTAAAATGGATTTTAGGGGGTGCAATCGGTATGCAATTTATGGATTGGTTCGATGTTTTACTGCATGGTTTACCTTTTATACTATTAGGTAGACTGTTATTTTCGAAATTTTTTAAAACAAGGAATAAGTTCTGACTATTCGATTAATCAGATATATTATTGATTTTCTTGATTATTTGAAAAACCTTAACATTTGCGACCTTCCACTCTAACACGTATTCCCTGCATTTTGCCTACATTTAAAGAATATAACTATGAGAACGAAAATGAAAAAATTTCTTACCCTTCTATTATTCCTATCACTTTATTCTGCCCACTCACAAGATTCAGTTCTTATAAAATCTAAGGTTGCAAATGCAATAACTGAACTAAGAGAATTTGTAGCCATACCAAATGATGCTTTAAATGCAGATGATATAGACACAAACTTATATTGGCTTAGAAAAAAGTTTACTGAGAGAGGATTCAATAGCACCATTCTTGAAACCGAAGGTTTACCTCTATTTTTTGCCAACTTACCAATAGATGACAATAAACCAACGATATTATTTTATATGCATTTAGATGGGCAATCTGTAGATGTTACAAAATGGGACCAATCAGATCCATACAAAATAGAATTGAAATCTAAAACCGAAGATGGTTGGAAAAAAGAATCCTTTTCAGATTTAACCGATGACATTAATTATGATTGGAGACTATTTGGCAGATCTACTTCTGATGATAAAGGACCAATTGTGATGTTCCTAAATGCAATAGATGCGCTTAAAAAAGACAAAGTAGACTTACCTTATAATGTAAAAGTTATTTTAGATAGTGAAGAAGAAAAGAGTAGCGCACCATTACCAAAAGCTGTGCGTACCTATAAAGATTTACTTAAGGCAGATTTTCTAGTTATTAATGACGGACCTGTACATGTGTCTGGGAAACCGACTATCGTGTATGGCTGTAGAGGTATCACAACATTATCCATAACTACTTACGGTCCAATAAAACCTCAGCACAGTGGTCATTATGGCAACTATGCACCAAACCCTGGTTTTCAATTAGCTCAATTACTAGCCACCATGAAAGATGCTGATGGTAGAGTTTTAGTTAAAGGATATTATGACGGTATTACTTTAGATGAAGCTACACTAGAAATATTAAAAAGTGTACCAGACAATGTGGAAGAAATCAACACCAACCTAGCAATTGCCAATCCTGAGAAAGTAGGTAGCTTTTATCAAGAAGCTTTACAGTATCCTTCCTTAAACATTAGGGGATTAGGATCTGCATGGATTGGCGAGAAAGCAAGAACAATAGTACCGGCAACGGCTACTGCAGAATTAGATTTAAGATTAGTACCAGAATCTGATGGTACCAGACTTAAAAACTTAGTAAAAGACCATATTAAAAATCAAGGTTATCATGTTATGGCTACTGAGCCTACCAAAGAAGACCGTTTAAAATATGACAGAATTGTTACTATTAAAGAAGGTTCTGTTACCAATGCTTTCCGCACAGATTTAAATAACCCTTTTGGAAATAGTATTGTAAAAACTATGGAAAATAAATTTGGAGAAAAGCCTGTTCAAATTAGAATTATGGGTGGTACAGTTCCTATATCTCCTTTCATCAATGAATTGAAAATTCCGGCATTTATTGTTCCTATGGTTAACCCTGACAACAATCAACATAGCCCTAATGAAAATTTAAAAATTGGGCAAATAGCTTATGGTATTGAAACATTTTATGCCATTTTAAGTACCTCACAAGAATAAACTAGCCAAAACAACATGGATAAGATATAGAATTAATGTTCTTGCTAGTTATTCCACATAAGGCAAAAAATAAACCCTAAAATAGAAAATGGCTCTGTAAATAATTTACAGAGCCATTTTACATTAAAATCATTAACTATTAAGCAGAATTTCTACTTGCATTAATATTACCATAAAGAGACCTTGTTACAATTTTCTCATACAACTCTTTATACTCGGTACCTTCTCCTATTCTTTGAAGTGCGTATTGTTGAATCACCAATAATGGCAACACAATGTTCTCACGAATTTTAATAGACTCTCTAGAGATAGCTTCTTTCTGCATTAAAAACTCCATTCCTGATAACTTCAAAAGCATTGCGGTTGACAGCTTGTATTCTGCATGTAGAATTTCCCAAAAAGCACCATACTCTTCGTTCTCTTTCATATAACTTGTCAGTTCAAAATAACATTTAGAAAGACTCATCATACTATTCATCATTAAAGCTTGAAAAAATGGTACTTCCCCATACAATCGTTGTGCCTCTGCAAAACGCCCGTCATCTTCCATTTTCTTTAAAGCAGTACCTATACCATAATAACCTGGCACATTTTGCTTCAATTGACTCCAAGAACCTACAAAAGAAATTGCCCTTAAATCTGATAATTCTAATTTAGCCTTATTACCTCTCTTACCTGGTCTACTACCAATATTGGCTTTAGTGTAATACTTTAGCGTACTCATATTTTCTAAGTACGGCATAAACTTATCATGATGTTTTAAATCATCATACTTCTTAAAACTTAATTCAGATAATTCTTCTATTAAATCTCTATCCGAATCAGAAATAACAATTTCCTTATCTAAAATAGTATTAGACAAACCTGCCGTTAACAACTGTTCACTATTATAAATGAACTGCTCTTTTGTTCCGTAGGTACTGGTAATGGTCTGACCTTGTATTGTTAATTGAATTTCATTATTTGCAACCTTATTAGTCTGAGCTGCATAAAAACGGTGTGTTTTACCACCTCCTCTTGCTGGTGGCCCTCCTCTACCGTCAAAGAACACAGCTGCAATATCATGTTCATCACAAACCTCTGATAATTCTTCTTTGGTTTTCAAAATAGACCAGTTTGCTTTTAAATAGCCACCATCTTTGGTTCCGTCAGAAAAACCTAGCATAATGGTCTGTTTTTTATTTCTGCTTTCTAAATGTGCTTTATATTCTGGTAAATTAAATAAGAATTGCATTGTAGCCTGCGCATTATCCATTCCGTTCATGGTTTCAAACAATGGTACAATGTCAAAGGTTATTTCTTTATCTGCCCAACCACACCATCTAAACAATGCGTAAACAAAGAGGATAGAAAATATATCTTCTGAATTACTAATGATATACCTATTACAACCTTCTTCACCATTTTTATCCTGTATAGTCTGTAATTGAAGAATATTCTTGATAGTATCCTTTACAATTTCCTCTTCATAATCATTTGCATTTAACTGTAAATTCTCATGTAAAAGAATATCAATTAATCGCTTTTCGGTTAATTCACTTAGGTCTTCTTTTATTAAAGAGTTCTTTTTCAAAACCTCTACCATTACCTTAGTGTGCATACTATGGTCTTGTCTTATATCTATGGTAGCAAAATGGACTTTAAAAATCTTTACTTTATCAATAAATTTCTCTAAGTCTTTTAAGTAAAGTCCTTGATATTTTTCAATAAGTATTAGCCTAATCTCCTCTAACGGTAAGATTAAATCTTCATATCCAATATCCTTAGAACTATCAAACATAGCCGTATACAAGTTTGAGCGCAATTTTTGCAACGGTTCTTGTACGTCTTTAAAAGTCAGTTTATGCACAAGACCTTTAAGGTCATTATAATAACATTTCATTAAAGTTAAACGTAACTCGTTCATTACATCTCTAGTAATATCGGCAGTTACAAATGGGTTTCCATCACGATCACCGCCAGGCCAAAATCCTAACTTTACAATATCATGGTTTTCAAACTGCTTAGAACCTACGCTGCCCTTAATATATGCATACATCTCGCCAATAGCGTCATAATACACATGTCTTAGTGTGTAGATGATATTCTTAGCTTCATCTAATGGTGTAGGTTTTTTTGCATTGACTAAAGATGTTAACCCCAACTGCTGTAACCCTACATCAATTTCATCAATCTTATCTTCTAGAATCAATGTTCTTAAGTTCGTAATAATATCTAAAACAGCTGGTGTGTAGAATTGTGTTGGGTGTGCGGTTAAAACTATCCTTGCACTAAAGTTGCTTAGCTTATCCCAAATTGTATCCCATGAATTATTCTTTTCAACTAATTGAAAATAATCTTTCAAAGACAATGAACTAGAATGTTTGTGCAATTTTGGAAATGCCGCATCTTCTACACTATCATAAAGAACTACTTGGCGCTCTACGTATTGTATGATACGGAACATAAAATCTATTTGTTCCTTTTCAGATTTTATTTCTACAAAATTCTCGAAAAAATTCTCAAGAATCTCCTTTGGGTTAAGACCGTTGCTCAATCCCTTTTCAGATTGATTAAGCAATAATGGAATTAACATGCCTACATTTTCAATGTTCTCGTAGGGAAGATTAAGAAATAGACTGTTATAGACATTAAATTTATTTTGGACAGATTTCTTAAACTCCGCCAATCTTTCTTGTTGTTGCATATATCAAAAACTTTTGAGCGTACCTTTATGGTTAACTCGATAAAATTCGAACATAAATATCGCTAATCCTAGGGAACTTAGAGAATCATTTTTGTGAAATATCATATTCAACGAAGTATACCACAAAATTCTCTGTATTGGCAACAAATATTCCGCAAAACACCTAAAGCTATCTACATTTACAATGTTAGTAAATAATAAATTTTTTCATTTTCATATAGTGTTCTCGTTAAAGAGTCTTGTTTAAAAACAAGACTCTTTTTAGTTTATAAAGGTTTTAAAGACTAGAAATAAGCGCTATACTGAAGTACCCTGAAATCTACCGTGTTAAAAGTAGGATCTTCTTTTTTCATTTTCTTATAACTTTCTAGACTACCCACTGCTCTATTTGCCGCACCTGAAGGTGCTATTAAAGATACTGTTTTTATTATTTTATCTGTAGAAGGATGAGTAAATTCATGAATTCTAGGTACAACATTAGAAACGCTCTTTAGTGTAACAGAATTTTCCTTCAAGTGTTTTCTAAAAAAATACTCAGGTCCGTTCTTGCTGTTTCCTCCTGTAAAAAGAAGTGTATTTACATTAGGGTATTTTTCTAAATAACATAATACATTTCTTAAAACTACATTCTGCATTCCAATATCAGATGCGTCTATTTTATGGCGTTCTGCCGAAGCTACAATATCACAGACACCTATACGTCTAGATTTTAAAAAAGCTTTGCGCTGCTCTATTGCGCTTGCTGTTGTTTCATACTTAAGATTTAAATTGAAAATCTTATCTAAAATTGGCCACAACTGCCCATCTCTACTACCATAACAAAAATTAACATCGCCATCCTTCAATTCTCCTGTTGTAAAACGTGGCGGTGGTAATGTGCCAACAATAAGCTTTAATGTAGTGTCATCAATAAATGGAGTGTATGGGTGAGTGTGTTCAAAAACGTTTTGCATTATAGTTTAATTCTCTTGAGCCCATTCAGTAGACAAATCGTTACTAAATTACTAACTTTAAAAGAAAGTAAAGAAATAGAGATATGGGTAAGGGAGATAAGAAATCGAAAAAAGGGAAAATATCAAACAATTCTTACGGAGCAAGAAGACCTCGTAAAATCAAAAAAAGACCTACAATTGAAGAAAAAATAAAAATTAATAAAAAGAAATAATCATTTTAGTCAATCCTAAAAATGACGTCTACTTGATTTTCTTCATCTAAAGAAATTTCATAAGTATAAAAACCCATTGGCAATGAGTCATAAGCAACTTCAGTTGGAACATAATTTAAGCTGGTAGAATCTGTCTGAATACTTATTGCCATATTTGAAGATGCAGTTTCAAATTCCATATATTCAGAGAATTTACCTGCCTCAACATTTTCAAAAACAGTATCTTTCTGCGCAATACGCACTTCTGTGAATAAGAGCTCTGTACTATTCTGAATGCGAATATTTACAAAGTTAAATTCATCATCTCTATCTGTACAAGATAATAACGTTACAACACAAATAACTGCAAGTAAAAGAACCCTTTTCATAAACGTATTTTATATATACTTAAGAACGAAAAAGAGTAGATAATATTTTATCTTATAAAGACGGGTTGATTTTCTTTTAGGGTATGCTCTTGACTAAATTCATAATCATCTAAATTAAACCCTTTTATATCTGACAGTGTTTTTGCATCGGCGTCAATAATATACCTTACCATAGCTCCTCTAGCTTTTTTTGCAAAAAAGCTGATTATCTTTAATTTATCATTCTTCCAATCTTTAAAAATTGGTGTAATAATTTCTGCTTTGATATTCTTTGGCTGCAAAGCACTATAGTATTCATTACTTGCTAAATTAACCAACAACTCACCCTCAACCATTTCATTATTTAAATGATCGGTAAGCCTACTGCCCCAATATTCATATAGGTTTTTATTTCTACCAATTTTTAAGGAAGTGCCCATTTCCAAACGATAGGGCTGCATTAAATCCAACGGTTTTAAAATACCATATTGACCGGATAAAATACGTAGCGTTTGTTGAAGTTTTTCAATTTTATTCTCAGATAACGTATAGGCATCTAGACCTTGATACACATCTCCGCTAAACGCAAAAATTGCAGGTCTTGAATTTTTCGGTGTAAACGGAATACTAAAATCTTGATTTCTTTGCCAGTTCAATTGTGCAAGATTATCTGAGATGGACATTAATTCTGAAAGAGCTTTAGGCTTCTTTTTCTTTAATATCTTATTCAGTTTTTCCGCATCCTCTATAAATTTTGGGGAGGTATATGTTGCTGTAGGAAGCTCAGCTTCATAATTCAATGACTTAGCCGGAGAAATAACAATTTTCATAGTGCAATTTTAATAGCCCAAAAATAAAAAGGATAAATTGGAAGACCTACAAAAGATAAAAAAGAGTTTAAATAGCGGTATTGAGAAATCTTATTCTGTGCTATTTTTACTATAACTACGCCATTTTTCAATAGCATTTGTCATGTCTTCTGGCACTTCTGAATCAAAACTCATATGCTCTCCGGTTACAGGGTGTATAAAGCCCAATGTCTTGGCGTGTAATGCTTGTCTTGGCAGTAACTTAAAGGTATTATCTACAAATTGCTTGTATTTTGTAAATGTTGTTCCTTTTAAGATTTTTTCACCCCCATAACGCTCATCGTTAAACAACGTATGCCCTATGTATTTCATATGCACACGAATTTGGTGGGTTCTACCTGTTTCTAATTTACAAGACACTAGTGTAACATAACCCAACCTTTCCAAAACCTTAAAATGTGTAACTGCTTCTTTACCTTCTTCACCATCTGGAAAAACATGCATTTGCAGACGGTTCTTTGGGTTTCTACCCACATTACCTACAACTGTACCTTCGTCTTCTTCAATATTTCCCCAAACCAGAGCTATATATTCACGCTCAGAAGTTTTATCAAAAAATTGCTTTGCCAAATGCGTCATAGCGGCTTCTGTCTTTGCCACTACTAAAAGGCCTGAAGTATCCTTATCTATACGATGAACCAAACCTGGTCTCTCATTACTATTAGATGGTAAATTATCGGTATGAAAAATAAGTGCGTTTATCAATGTCCCAGAATAATTTCCATGACCAGGGTGTACTACCATCCCAGCGGGTTTATTCACAATTAATAAAACATCGTCTTCATAGACTATATCTAAAGGAATATCTTCTGGTACTAATAAAAATTCATGTGGCGGATGTTCAAATAACACCTTAACCTCATCACCTGCTTTTACCTTATAATTAGATTTTACAATCTGATCATTGACCCAAACATGTCCGTTTTTTGCAGATTGTTGTATTTTATTTCGAGTGGCATTTTCAATGAAATTCATTAAAAATTTATCTACCCTTAACGGTTCTTGACCTTTTGATGCTACTATTTTATGATGCTCAAAAAGCTCTCCATCTTCATTCTCTGGCTGCTCAATATTCTCCATCTAATCTTCAGATTCCGATTTAATTACTGCTCTTTCCGTAATACTACCATTACCACAGATCAATTCTATTTTGGATGTTTTAGGTAATTTATCGCCAGGCTTAATATACTTGCCTTTATATTTTATTTGGTATACCATATCCTTTCCTAATTCATCTACATAGGTTACCCTTTGCACATCTAAACCTACAGCTTTTAACATTGAAGAGGCATTACGCTTGGTAACCTGAATGATTTTTGGAACGGTAACTTTTTTATATCCGGATGGATTAACCGTAAAATATATTTTTCTATTTTCTTTTACTTTTGATCCTGCAGAAGGGTTTTGTTCAATAATAGAAAATCTTGGGTAGTCTGGGTTATAATTCGCAGAATCCAATACTTCATATCTTAAGCCGGCTTCTTCAATTGATTTTCTCATATCCATAACCGATTTTTTTGAAAAATCTGGTACTTCTACGAACTCACCGTGGTTGGTGGTATTGTTTAGGTATCTTAATGTGACAAAAATCACAATAATCAACACCAACAACGCAAGACCTAATTGAATAAAAAAGGTTTTACTTTTTAAAAAATTGAAAAAATTCTTCATACTTATTATTTGACCCGACAAATATAGTAAATGCCCCCATACCATTCTACGGCTTCGGTTTATAGTTACTTCATCCTTAAAAATTAATTCTATTTGTATTAATGCTGATTGTTTTCTTTTTTATTTTATTTCAATGCTTCATCTTTGCTTTTACATTCTTAATAGACCATAAATGAAAAAAAATATAGCAATTATAATGGGCGGTTATTCTAGTGAATATAAAATATCGCTTAAAAGTGGTAATGTGGTCTATAATTACCTGAACAAAGAAAAATTTAATCTATATAGAATACATATTTTCAAAAACAAATGGGTTTATGTTGATGATGCAGATATTGAAACCCCTATAGATCGAAACGATTTCTCAATACTTAAAGATGGTAATTCAATAACATTTGATTGTGTTTTTAATGCCATACATGGTTCTCCCGGTGAAGATGGACTAATGCAAGCTTATTTTGAATTATTAGGAATAAAGCATACTACTTGTAATTTCTACCAAGCAGCGCTAACTTTCAATAAAAGAGATTTACTAAGTGTTTTAAAACCTTACGGAATTAAAGCTGCACCATCTTACTATCTAAATTTGGGTGATACTATCAATGAAATAGAAATTATAGATAAAGTAAAACTCCCCTGTTTCGTTAAAGCAAACAAATCTGGAAGCAGCTATGGTATCACTAAAGTATATAAGTCTTCTGAACTAAAGGGTGCCATTGAAACCGCTTATAAAGAAGATGATGAAATTATAATTGAAGGCTTTCTCGAAGGAACCGAAGTTTCTGTTGGTGTTTTAAAATTAAAAGGAATCACTACTGTTTTACCTATTACAGAAATAGTTACCGAAAACGACTTCTTTGATTACGAAGCTAAATATGAAGGAAAATCTCAAGAAATAACTCCCGCTAGAATAAACCCTATTCAATTAAAGAACGTCACCATCGCAGCTAAAAAAATATACGATGTACTAAAGATGACCGGCTTTTCTAGAAGCGAATTTATATTTATTGGCGATGAGCCTTTCTTATTAGAAATGAATACAACACCTGGTTTAACTACAGCGAGTATATTACCACAACAAGCTAAAGAAGCTGGCATTGAGCTAAGTATGTTATTTGAGCATGCAATTACAGAGGCATTGTCTTAAAATACCTATATTTAAAAAGTAAAACCCATCTATGAGACGTGCAATATTTCCAGGTTCTTTTGATCCTTTAACCTTAGGTCATCATGATATTATTATGCGTGGTATAACGCTGTTCGATGAAATAATTATTGCAATAGGTAAAAATGCCGACAAAAAATACATGTTCAGTCTTGAAAAGCGTATTGCTTTTATAGAAGAGTCTTTTAAAGATGTCCCTTCCATATCTGTAAAGTCATATGAAGGCCTTACAGTGGATTTTTGTAAGAAAGTAGACGCAAACTTTATTTTAAGAGGATTAAGAAACCCAGGAGATTTTGAATTTGAGAAGGCAATTGCCCATACAAATAGAAAATTATCTGAGATAGAAACCGTGTTTTTATTGACCTCATCGGGTAAATCATATATAAGTTCCTCTATTGTAAGAGACGTAATTCGCAATGGCGGTGATTATACGGGCTTAGTACCAGATTCTGTAAGAAAATAGATGTAGTTCATCGGCCACACAACAACTTTGGCCATTTCAACAACACATTTTCGCAAAATCACAACAATTTGTATACGTAAGATGGAATATTCCTATAAATTCGTAGGAAAATTCTGTCTACCTATGTTTAAATCACAAAATAACTCGTCTTTTTCATTAGATTGGATTAATCAAATTCCATCATCTATTGTAATTATTGATACAAATTTTAATCTAATTAGTGCATCTCCAAGATGGCAGGCTAATTATCGACTTGAATTAAATGATATAGAAGGTAAGAATTTCATTGATTTGTTCCCTGAATTATCACAAGATTTACAAGCCCGTTTAAAATATAGTTTAGACGGATTACGAGATATTAAGTTCAAATACAATGCAAAAAACTGTCAATATTCTTCTAAAGATTCTATCTGGCATTTAAACCCATGGAAAGATGGTTACGGAAATATTATAGGAGTCATTATTAAAGTAGAACCTATTTCTAAAACTCAAGAACTTGAAATTGAACTTCATAAAACAAAACTTATACTAAATCAAAAAAGTTCTGTCGCAAAAATTGGAAGTTGGGATTATGATGTGCAAAATGAAACTTTAAATTGGACACCGATCGTTAACAAAATTTATGGGCTGTCTTCAGATTTTAAACCTACACTAGAAAATTCTATTAATTTCTATGTAGAAGAATCTCAAGAAATTATCAAAAAACTAGTTTCCGAAGCAATAAATTATGGCAAACCTTGGAATGAAAAATTACAGTTAAAAAAATCTGATGGAGAGGTTATATGGGTAAATACCATTGGTAGACCAAAATTTAAAGGAAGTAAATGCACTAGAATTATTGGCACAATTCAAAACATTAATGAAAGTAGATTAAAGAAAGAGAATAATGTAAACGAGATTTCATCTGAGTATCCATTATTTGAAAAAGTGCCATTAGGTATGGCAATTATAGATATGACCACAGGTAAATTTTTAGATGTCAACCAAAACTTCAGTAAGCTTACATGTTATAATAAAGAGCATTTTTTAGGACATAATTATAAAAAATTTATTAATGGTCAAATCAAAAATAAAATTGCTGATTTAAAAGCGCAATTAACAGAACATGGTTCTTTTAAACCTATAAAATGTACTTATACAAATCAGAAAAATCATAATTTAAATATTAAAATAACAGGTACTTTAATTGAAAATAAAGATGGTGTTAAAGGTCTTTTATGCACCGTAGAGAATATTACGACACAAGCTAAGTTAGAGCGAAACTTGAAAGACACTATATCATCATCAAGAGAGCAAAATGAGCAACTATTAAATTTTGCACATATGGTTTCTCACAATCTAAAAACACATGCAACCAATTTTTCGCTATTACTTAACTTCTTAAATGACGAAACGGGTAAAGTACAGCGAAATAAATTCATGAGCATGTTGTTCAGTGCCTCAGATAATTTATCTGAAACTATAAAAGGTTTAAGAGAAATTGTTGCTGTAAAATCTAGTATTAACGAAGAAAAGAAACCACTTTCTTTAAATGAAAGTTTATTTGTTGTTGAACAAAATATTGCCGGACTTCTAAAGGAAACGAACGGAAAAATTATAAACGAAATTCCCGATACGACAGTAGTAAAAGCATTACCCGCCTATCTAAATAGCATCTTAACAAATTGCATTACCAATTCAATTAAATACAGAAGCGAAGATAAAAAGCCAATTATCATTTTAAGTGTGGAAGAAGATAAGAACTACACCATATTAAGTATAGAAGATAATGGTTTAGGTATTGATTTAGATAGATTTGGCAAGCAGCTTTTTGGTCTTTATAAAACTTTTCATAGACATAAAGATTCTAGAGGAATTGGTCTTTACATTACTAAAAACCAGATGGATGCTATGAAGGGTAAAATTACAGTAGAAAGCACACCTAACCAAGGAACTACTTTCAGGTTTCATTTCAATAAGAAGTAGAAAATAATTGATAAAGTAGCTTTTTGAATCTTTTACAACGTAAATGATAACATTCACAACAATTTTGTAGTAAAATACAGCAATCCCGCTAAATTCGTAAGAAATTACATCGGTATGATAAAAGTTCCCCTAGTATCCAATACCTCGTACATAATTAGACAATTGCCAACACCAACGGCTTTTATAGATACTGATCATAATATTGTTCAGACATCTGACACTTGGACGAGTATTTTTAATAAAAATGGCGAGAGTTATAAATCTAAAAGTTTATTTGCTGTTTTTCCAAAATTAAGCCATAAATGGAAAATGGTATTAGATAATTGTTTTAACGGCAATCCACAACCTATGGGCATACACCAAGTTATTGATACAAAGGGTCAAGAGCTTTGGTTTGAATGGACAAATGCACCATGGTATGACACTAATGAGAACATCATTGGGGCTATTATACAATTAAGCAATATTACCGATGCCGTTAATAATGAATTAGAACTTAATAAGAAAAATTTACTGCTTCAACAGCAGACTGAAATTACCAAAATTGGTAGATGGGAATATAATATAGTTGACAACCAACTTTTTTGGTGTTCAACAACAAAGGCTATTCATGAAGTGCCTGAACATTTTTCTCCAGATATTGAAAATGCCATCTATTATTTTAAGGAAGGGCATAGCAGAAATGCAATATCCATGGCACTTTTTGAAGCTCAAAATAATGGAAAGGCCTATAGCAACTTAAAGTTGCAAATAATTACAGATACCGGTAAAGAAAAATGGGTAATGGCCGGGGGTAAACCTATATACAATAAAGGGGAAATGGTTGGTTTAATTGGTACCTTTCAAGATATACATGAGCAAGTAGAAGCCAGTATTAAAACCGTTGATAACGAAAAACTATTAAGAACGTTAATTGATAATTTACCAGTTAATGTATATATAAAAGATACAGAATCTAGAAAGGTTCTTATAAACAAAGCCGAGTGTGAATATTTGGGTGTTAAAGATCCAAAAGAAATAATAGGTAAAACCGACTTTGAACTTTACCCATACGAATCTGCCGAAAAATCTAGAGCTGAAGATTTAAGGGTAATGACCACTTTAAAACCAGTAATAGGAAAAGAAACAGTTAATACTAGATTAAACGGTAAAGAAACCTCTTTTCTTAGCTCTAAAATACCTTTACTAAACAATAAAGGCATTGCATATGGCCTAGTCGGTATAAGTTTAGATATTTCTAAATTAAAGGAAAAAGAAAAAGAGCTTAGAAATATTATAAATATTGCATCGGTTCAAAACAAAAAACTTTTGAACTTTGCCCATATTGTTTCTCACAATCTACGTTCACATTCCGCAAATTTTTCTATGCTTTTAAACTTTTTAGAAAGTGAAAAGGATGAAAATGAAAAGAAGAATATTATAGGTATGCTAACTCAAGCTTCAAATAACTTATTAGAAACATTAGATAATTTAAATGAAGTGGTATCTATCAATACCAACACAAACATAGAAATTAAAGAGATTAATTTAAATGATAAAGTAGTTGATGCAACTAAAAACCTATCAGCCTTTATTTCTAACAGTAAAGCAAAAGTTAAGAACAACATTCCGGTAGATTTCAGCGTAAAGTCCGTTCCTGCATATTTAGACAGTATTTTAACGAACTTTATTACTAACGCTGTAAAGTATAGAGATCCTGAACGGGAATCATTAGTAGTACTTAGTGCCGAAAAGAAAGGTGATTATTCTATATTAACCATTACGGATAATGGTCTTGGCATAGACCTAGAGAAATATGGTGAAAAATTATTTGGCATGTATAAAACCTTTCATGACCATAAAGATGCAAGAGGTATTGGTTTATATCTTACTAAAAATCAAATTGATGCCATGAACGGTAAGGTTGAAGTAACCAGTGAAATAGGAAAAGGAACAGAATTTAAAATTTTCTTTAATGAAAAAAATTAGTGACATCACTATAATTGATGACGATGCTATTACAGTGTTTGGTCTACGTAAATTAATATCTTCTAGTATTGAGTGTAACTCAATTGAAGCTTATGCTAATGGCAAAATTGCCATAGATGCACTAACAGATTTCTATAACAATGATCATCAAATACCACAAATTATATTTTTGGATATTAATATGCCAATTATGGATGGGTGGGAATTTTTAGAGGCATTTCTTGAACTTCCAATTACAGAAAAGATTAGAATAAATATAGTAACCTCTTCTATTGACCCTCGTGATCAAAAACAATGGGAATATTTTAAAAGCAAAAGTCATCACTTAATAACCTTCAATCAGAAACCTATTGATAGAAATACAATAACAGAAATTACTAAAGTAGCGTAAGCTTTGAAGTAATCATTATTTTTACAATCAATTCTGGCAACAATAGCCACCATAATTGTTTGTAAATGAAAACGCCATTCCTGTTATTATCGGTACTTCTATTAATATCATGTCAAGATAAAGTTGAAAATACTAAAACCGATTTCCCCACTCCTTTTGAAATATCCAACAAAACAGAAACCGCCACTTACGATCAAGTAATTGACTTTTACATAAAACTGTCCAAAGAATTTTCTACGATTAATATTCAAACCATTGGATCCACAGACAGCGGCAAACCACTTCATGTGGTAACCTATAGCGCAAAAGGTGATTTTGATTTTAAAAAATTAGGCAAGGATAATACCATGATGTTGATCAACAACGGTATTCATCCTGGAGAAAGTGATGGAATAGATGCTACCATGTTGCTTTTTCGTGATTTAGCAAGCAATGAAATAGACTCACCCAATGAAACCATAATTTCTACTATACCCATATACAATATTGGTGGCGCTTTAAACAGAAATAGTACTTCTAGAGCTAACCAAAATGGACCTCTCGAATATGGTTTTAGAGGTAATGCTAAAAATTATGATCTTAACAGGGATTTCATTAAAACCGATACCAAAAACGCTGTAACCTTTGCTGAAATTTTTCATCTCATAAATCCCGATGTATTTATTGACAACCATGTTAGTAATGGTGCCGATTACCAGTATACGCTAACACACCTTTTTACACAACACAATAAACTAGGTGGAGAATTAGGAGAATATGTTCATGAAGCATTAATGCCTCAACTACATGATTCACTCTTCAATTCTGGTTGGGATATTACACCTTATGTAAATGTATTCAACTCCCCTCCTGAAAATGGTTTTCAGCAATTTATGGATCACCCTAGATATTCTACTGGTTACACCACATTGTGGAATACTGTTGGGATGATGGTAGAAACACATATGCTAAAACCTTATGATAAACGTGTTGAAGGTACTTACGAGCTCCTGCATAAAATGATTGCAATTGCCGAAAAAGATGGAAATGAAATTAGAACTATGCGAGATACTGCTTTTGCATCTGTAAACGCTAAAGAATATTATACTACAGCTTGGAAAATAGATTCTACCAAGGCTACTAATTATCTATTTAAAGGATATAAAGCAGATACTATAACTAGTGAAGTAACAGGTCTTACCCGCTTAAAATATAACCGAGAGATACCAATAGAAACAGAAGTAGCATATAAAGATTTTTATACCCCGTCAGATTCTGTTAAAGTTCCAAAAGCATACGTTATTGGTAAGCAGTGGGAAAATATAATTAACAAACTTGATATAAACAAGATCACTTATACTACGCTTAAAAAAGACTCCGTATTCAATATAGAATCCTATAAAATAGATAATTACCAAACGTATAGCTCACCTTACGAAGGGCACTACCCTCATTACAATACTACCGTAAATGCAAAAAACATTACAAAGGAGTTCAAGGCTGGTGATATTATAATACCTGTAAACCAACCTGGATTTAGATATCTCTTAGAATCTTTAGAACCAGCGGCAGTAGATTCGTTTTTTAACTGGAATTTCTTTGACACGATTCTTCAACAAAAAGAAGGTTTTTCCCCTTATGTTTTTGAAGACACAGCTCTTGAAATGCTGAAAAACGATTCTATTTTAAAAAAAGAATTTGAAAATGAAAGGAAACTGAATTCAGATTTTAATGATAACTGGTATCAACAGTTAGACTGGCTTTTTAAACGAAGTTCGCTATACGAAGAAGCTCATTTGCAATACCCAGTCTTTAGAATCATGAATTAAGACTATGCTTCGTGAAACAATATCTTAATATTTATATATGAATTTTGAAGGGCTTTCTTAATCTTAGCAGGACCTTTCCATTTAACTTTGAAAATGCCTTCTTTCTTTTCTGGTTTTAATTTGCCATCAAATTCGGTACTCATTGCATACCAATGAACTTGCTTAAGTTTATTAATACCGTTATGCTTAAAAACATGATAAGTAGTTTGCAGATAATTATCGATTTTAAGACCCGTTACTCCCGTTTCTTCCTCAACCTCACGCATAGCACATTCCTCTATAGTTTCGCCTTTATCTAGCTTCCCCTTAGGTAAATCCCATTTGTCATTTCTATAAATAAAAAGGACTTTTCCTTCTTTATTGGTTACCACACCTCCAGCGGCACTAACCAAAGGAATTTCTTTAGTAAACTTATCTAAAATCTCGCTGCCGTTTGGGTGGTAAATGAACGCTTCTTCCAACTTCCCCTTCTTCAAAGAACTTATTGCCTCTTGTACAGATTCCTTTTTTAGCGAAAAATACTCACCGTTTGTAGTATCAGAGAGTTTATTTGTTAAAATCAAAGGCAATTCATTAACAAAAACTTTATACATTTGCGTCATGGTTTTAGACAAAAACACTGCAAAAAAAACAGCAGAGCTTCTCCTGCAAATTAATGCAATAAAATTGAAACCGGAAAATCCTTTTACATGGGCTTCCGGTTGGAAATCTCCAATATATTGCGATAACAGAATTTTACTTTCTTATCCTATCATTAGAAACTACATTCGAGATGAAATGGCAAAGCAGGTAGAACAATTATATGGCAAGCCAGATTGCATTGTTGGTGTGGCTACAGGAGCAATAGGAATAGGCGCTTTGGTCGCCGATAAACTTAATCTACCATTTGTTTATGTTAGACCCGAACCTAAATCTCATGGTCGACAAAATCAAATAGAAGGTCATCTTGAAGCAAACCAAACAGTGGTTGTTATTGAAGATTTGATAAGCACTGGAAAAAGTAGTTTAAATGCAGTTGATGCTTTAAGAGCAATCGATGCCAATGTAAAAGGCATGTTGGCAGTATTTACCTATGGTTTTGAAACTGCAACCAAAAATTTTAAAGAAAAAAATACAGAATTGCACACCTTAAGTAGTTATGAGTATTTAATTGAACAAGCTTCAGATACCGGCTATGTAAAAGAAGAGCAATTATTAACATTAATGGAGTGGAGAAAAGATCCATCTCAATGGACAAATAAATAGTTATGCTTATAGAAACGCCAAAAGCACAAGTATCAAAAAGTAAAGAGGAAACATTTAATTTTTTAAATGACCTATCTAACTTTAGACAATTAATGCCTGAAAATATTGACAAATTTGAAGTTTTAAACGAGAATAGATTTCTTTTTGCTTTAAAAGGTATGCCAGAAATAGTATTGGAGAAAAAAGACCAAACTCCGTTTAATCAACTTGTTTTAGGTGCCGCAAGTGAAAAATTACCTTTTACACTAACTGCAAATATAGAGGAAATTGAAAGTGCTAAAAGTGAAGTAGTTCTAAGTTTTACAGGTGAATTCAATGCAATGATGGCAATGATGATAAAAAAGCCGATCACGAATTTCGTTAACACACTTTCTACAAATTTGGAAAAAATCTAATACAGAAGTTGTATATCTTTTAAGCCAAATTCATGAATTTTATTATCTTCTAGTGTTACCATCAACATGCCGTTGATGGTAACACCAACTATTACGCCTGAAATCAGTTCTTCATTAGGCAACTTAAAATTACAATACACACCTTTTTTAAACATTTTAGAATGATACTGATCAAATAGTTCTTTTTCTAAAGAAGCCATTGGTTGATTTAGTTGTTCATGTAATTTTTCAACCAAAGAATAAAATACCATATCCAAATCAAAATCGCGACCAATAATTAATTTTAAGGAAGATGCATGTGGAGCATTTTTAAAAACAGTTTGGTTTACATTTAGCCCAAAACCAATAATACTTCTTTTAATTTGTGAGCCTGAAATAATATTTTCAATTAATATACCGCCTATTTTAGATTTACCTGACAGAATGTCGTTTGGCCATTTTATAGACAAATCAGGTACTCCTAGGTTACTTAAACAATCAATTATAGCTAAAGAAACAGTCATACTTACCAAAAACAACTTATTAACAGGAACGTCCAAATCCTTTTTCAACAAACTGATTGCTAGATTTTTATAAGGCTCAGATTCCCACTTAGCATTTAATTGACCTCTACCTAAGGTCTGATTTTGAGTAGTAACAATAGTAAAGTCCTCTAATTCTTTTTGCTGTAATAATTCTTTTAAATGAGTATTTGTAGACCCCGTGGCATCAAGTTTGATTATTTGCATTTACAGTACTTATTGTGAATCTTTAATGTATTGTTAAAAACTAGACCTAAAAGAACAAAAAAATAATAACTTTGTAAAAATTAAAATTTTTGAATGCAGGAAAGTAAATTTAGCAACGATGAGTTAATTGCATTAATAATACAGGGAATTGACGAAGTAAAAGGTCACAATATCAATCTTTTAGACTTAAGAGAAATTGAGAATACCGTTTGCGATTACTTCATAGTTTGTAACGGTACTTCCAATACGCATGTAAATGCGATCGTAGGTTCTATCCAAAAAACAGTAAGTAAAGCGATTCAAGACAAACCTTGGCACGTAGAGGGCGAGGACAATGCCGAATGGGTATTAATGGACTATGTAAATGTAGTAGTTCATATATTCCAAAAGCAAGTTCGAGAATTTTACGACATTGAAGGGTTATGGGGAGATGCAAAATTCACAACAATAGAAAGTAGCGTAAATTAATAAAAAAATATAATGGCAAAAGAAAACAAGACAAATCCGAAGAAACCAAAGTTTAGTTCTTGGTGGATTTATGGATTAGTAGCAGTATTACTTATTGGATTTCAATTATTCAATAGTGATGATTTAGCTAGCACCCAAAAAACGACTACTTCAGAATTACAGCAGTATTTGAGAAACGGTGATGTTAAAAAAGTTTTAATCATTACCAATACAAATCAAGCAAAGGTTTTTTTAACTGATGAAGCCATTGCAAAAGAAGTTCATAAAGACGTTAACGAGAAATCATTTCTTCCAGCTTCTGGCAATGTACCACAGTACACCTTAGATTATGGTGATCTTCAAATATTTCAAAATGAAATAACAGAGATTAAAAAAGAAAATAATTTAGATACCATTATTGAATTTGGTAAAGAATCTACAGCCATTTTAGATTTCTTACTATCCTTATTACCATTTGTTTTAATTATTGGTATCTGGATATACCTTATGCGTAGAATGTCTGGCGGCGGTGGCGGTGGCGCTGGTGGTCAAATATTTAATATAGGCAAATCTAAAGCCAAATTATTTGACGAAAAAACAGATACTAGAACATCATTTAAAGATGTTGCCGGTTTAGAAGGTGCAAAAGAAGAAGTTGAAGAGATTGTAGATTTCTTAAGAAACCCAGATAAATATACCTCTTTAGGTGGTAAAATTCCTAAAGGTGCATTACTAGTAGGACCTCCAGGAACAGGTAAGACACTTTTAGCAAAAGCCGTTGCAGGTGAAGCTAAAGTACCTTTCTTTTCATTATCTGGATCAGATTTCGTAGAAATGTTCGTTGGTGTAGGTGCTTCTAGAGTACGTGACTTGTTTAAACAAGCAAAGGATAAATCTCCTGCTATTATATTCATTGATGAAATTGATGCAATTGGTAGAGCTAGAGGTAAAAATAACTTTACAGGTTCTAACGATGAGCGTGAAAATACATTGAACCAGTTATTAACTGAGATGGATGGTTTTGGAACTAATACCAATGTTATAGTATTAGCAGCAACTAACCGTGCAGATGTATTGGATAAAGCTTTAATGCGTGCAGGTAGATTTGATAGACAGATATATGTTGATTTACCAGACATACGTGAACGTAAAGAAATTTTTGAAGTTCACCTAAGACCTATTAAAACATCTGAGGCATTAGACCTTGAATTTTTGGCAAGACAAACGCCCGGTTTCTCTGGTGCAGACATTGCCAATGTTTGTAATGAAGCGGCCTTAATAGCAGCTAGAAAAGAGAAAAAAGCTGTTTCTAAACAAGATTTCTTAGATGCTGTTGATAGAATAGTTGGTGGTCTTGAAAAGAAAAACAAAATTATAACTCCTGGTGAGAAAGAAACTATAGCTTATCATGAAGCTGGTCATGCAACTACTAGTTGGATGTTAGAACATGCTGCTCCATTAGTTAAGGTAACTATAGTACCGAGAGGACAGTCTTTAGGTGCTGCATGGTATTTACCAGAAGAGCGTTTAATTGTTAGGCCAGAACAAATGTTGGACGAAATGTGTGCAACAATGGGTGGTAGAGCTGCTGAGAAAGTTATTTTCAATAAAATATCTACAGGTGCATTAAGTGATTTAGAAAAAGTAACTAAACAAGCTCGTGCAATGGTAACCATCTATGGTCTTAATGATGAAATAGGAAATATCACCTATTATGATTCTGCTGGGCAAGATTCTTATGGTTTTTCTAAACCATATAGTGAAGATACCGCTCGCAAAATAGATGCTGAAATATCTAAGATTATAGAAGAGCAATACCAAAGAGCTATCAAAGTTCTTACAGATAACAAGGACAAATTAACGACATTGGCCGAACGATTGTTAGAGAAAGAAGTTATCTTTAAAGAAGATTTAGAAAAAATATTTGGTGTAAGAAATTTTGAAAAAGATATCCTAGCCTTAGAAAACAAGAAAAATCTTGAAAAGTTAAAAGATTCAGATTCAAAATCGGAAGAAGAAGAAATTACAGAGAATAACTAAAATTACAGTACATTAGATTAGCAATTATTTCAACAACGTAAATGGGGTTTTTAGATATTTTATTTGGTGGTGGCAAAAAGAAGGTTTCGAAAGAAACTGCGGAAACGCGAGGCGATCATATGCCAGATTTAAATATTCCCGTTGATGAAAAATTTACAATTCATTTTAAACAAAATGGAGGTAAATTTATTTACTGTGATTCTGATGTAGAAGTTTCAAGGGCAATAGAAAATATTGTTACCGAAAATAATTGGGAGAGTGAGCCTTTCTTTGTCTTAAATGAAAGGCTAGCCCAAAAATTTTCTAAAGAACCAATTACTTTTACCAATAATGCCAGACAGAGCGAAGTATTCTTTACTACTTGTGAGCATTTAATTGCGCAAAACGGAAGTATCCTAGTTTGTTCTAATCAATTGCACGAGAAAAAAGTAAATGAACTACCAAGCAATGTTGTTGTATTCGCTACAACTAGTCAACTGGTAGAATCAATAGGCGAGGGTTTGAAGACCATCAAGAAAAAATATGGCCAAAAAATACCGGCCAACATAACTACCTTAAAACACTTTAAAGCTACCGCAGAAAATTCAGATGATTTTCTAACGTATGGTAGTAGTACTAAAAATCTTTATCTTTTACTTCTGGAAGATTTATAGTATGAAAGAAATTTTACGAAGGTCATTAACAGGGGCTGTCTACATAATTTTATTATTGTCCGCAGTATTCTTAAGTTCTGATGCGTTCGATTTCTTATTCATGACTTTTGGACTTGCTTGTCTATATGAATATAAAAAGCTTGTACATTTAAAAGGATATCACATTTTCGCTGCATATTTAGCCATATGGTGGGCTTTCATTTATTTAGTAAAAGATCAACAACTAATAAATATATTAATGTTGATAACCATAGTTGTCGACATCTACCTCCTTGTTAATCTCTTTAGCAAGAAACCAATAAAATTTAATACCGCACAAAAATTTATTGTAGGTCTATTTTATATTGGTGGAGGATGTATTTTCCTTACTATGATTCCTTATAAAAATGATGCTTTCGCAAAATTATTAATTATGGGAATCTTTATTCTAATTTGGGTAAATGATTCATTTGCATATTTAGTAGGCAAAAGCATTGGACGCACTAAATTATTTCCTTCTGTTTCTCCTAAAAAAACAATTGAAGGAACCTTAGGAGGTTTTATATTTGCACTGGCAGCTGCGTATTTAATGGCTACCTTTGAAGCCTTGATTAGTCCAATACAATGGATGATACTTGCAACAGTTATTGTAGTTGCAGGAAGTTTAGGCGATTTAATAGAATCAAAATTAAAAAGAGCGGCAGGTGTTAAAGATAGTGGCGCCATATTACCAGGACATGGTGGTATGTTAGACCGTTTAGATAGTTTAGTATTTGCAGCACCGTTTGCTTATTTAACTTTAAATATTTTCAGTTATGTTTCATAGGGAGGGACAAAAAATAATATTGTTTTCTTTTGTAATTATTGGCGCTAGTGTTCTTCTAGCTCATTTTTTCATTGATATAGCGTGGCTAAAATTAGTTGTTCAATTATTGGGCTTAATTGTTTTAATAATTATTCTACAATTTTTTAGAAACCCTAAGAGAGTAGCGCTAAAAACTTTTAATGAAATTTTGGCTCCCGTTGACGGTAAAGTAGTCGTAATAGAAGAAGTTTTTGAAAAAGAATATTTTAAAGACAAGAGAAAACAAGTTTCCATATTCATGTCACCTGTAAATGTACACGTTACTAGATATCCTGCTAGTGGTAGCATTACTTTCTCAAAATACCATCCGGGTAAATACTTAGTTGCTTGGCACCCAAAGTCTAGTGAAGAAAATGAAAGAACTACGGTAGTTATAAAAACTCCTAAATTTGGTGAAATACTTTACAGACAGATTGCTGGTGCTTTAGCAAGGCGTATTGTAAATTATGCTGAAAAAGGAGAAAGTGTACAACAGGGTGATGATGCAGGTTTTATAAAATTTGGTTCTAGAGTAGACTTGTTCTTACCTTTAGATTGTCAAATTAATGTAAAACTGAACCAAAAGGTAAAAGGTGCCGAAACATGCATAGCTACTTTTGTTGACCCAAATGAAAAAGACGAACTTACATATTGAATTTGAGGAAACTGTTACTTTGGTAAATAATTATACCGAGCCAATTCCTGCAGATATACTTTTAAAATTGTACGCTTATTATAAAATAGCGAATTCAAATTTTGATAACCCAGGCAGTAAAACCCCTCTAATTAATGCCTTTAAGGCAAACGCGCTATTTCAAGCTAAGAATATGAGCAAAAAAAAGGCTATGCGTGCCTATATTGAATTGGCTAATAAAGAATTAAAATAAGCCAATATTTTGGCTTATTGCCGCAATATAAAACCTTGACCATGAATATTATCTATACTCAAATTATCATCCATCTCCAAATACTTCCGTAAACGTGTAATAAATACGTTCAAGCTTTTCTTGTTAAAGTAGTCGTTTGCACCCCATAATTTTATCAAAATATCCTTATGACTACACAATTTATTCTTTCTCACCACCAAATAATGTAACAGCTCACTTTCTTTGGTGGTCAGGTGAAGTGCTTCATTTTCGAACATCAATTCTTGATTAATTACATTAAATGTATACCTACCAATTTTAAAAATGGTAGCTTTTTCCCCAGCTGTGGTTCTTACGACCATTCTGGACAATAAATTTTCTATTCTAATGACCAGTTCTTCTTCATCAATAGGTTTTTTCAAATAATCTACTGCACCTATATAAAAACCTTTTAACACGTCTACTTTAAGGGAACGTGCTGTCAAAAACAAAAAAGGAAGCTCTGGAAAACGCTCTTTAATTTGTTCGGCAAGGGCAAAGCCATCCATACCTGGCATTGTAATATCCAATATTGCCAAATCATATTTTACGGTTTCCAAATTTTTAAGTGCACTTTCCCCATCGGCAAACCAACTTATTTTGAAATTTTTCATCCTAAGGTATTCCGATAATAAATACCCAAGATCCGTACTGTCCTCCACTAAGAGTATATTATGTTTATCATTATTCATTACACAGGGGTATTAAAAGAGATATTTGCGTTCCCTTGCCAACCTCACTTTTCACTTCAACTTTTCCTTTATGTTTTCCCACAATATTCTTTACGTAACTTAATCCAAGTCCGTAACCTTTTACCATAGTACGCTCTTTACCCGTAACTCTATAATACTTTAAAAATATCTTTTTCTGATCATTTAAGGATATTCCTTGACCGTTATCCCCTATCTCAATGACCAACCAATTATCCTTTTTAAAAGCATTGAGTTGAATGACCGGGTTATCCGCATATTTCTTTGCATTGTCCAAGATATTGTTAATAGTATTTTCTAAATGAAAAACTTCGGTTCTTAATATAAATTCCCCTTCTTGTATATTATAAGTAAAGGTTGCCTTCTCAATAGTCACCAATGTGGCAAATTCTTTGCACAAATTGAGCAAATATGGTCTAAAATCAACTTTTTCAAACTTTAATACATTCCTTTCGGACTCTAAACTACCTAGCTCCAAAACTTTGTCAATATGTACAGATAGTCTTTTTACCTGCTGCCTTATCATTCCTAAAATTGGTATTTGATTTGACAAGGCGGTTTCATCCAAAATTTTAGTAGCCAAACCAATTGAGAATACAGGTGTTTTTAATTCATGGGTTAAATTATTAATAAATTCATTGGTTGTGGTAATTACACGCCGTTGCCAATAAAATGTTCGCAACACCCAGACTATTGCAATACAAATACCCAAAATGAACAGGATACTCGGTAAGGTAAAACCATTTAACTTGGATAAAAAATACCCGTTCAAGTTCCTAAAATGCAATTCTAGCACTAGTCTTTTTCCAAGAAGTTGAGATAAATATCCGGTAAGCTCAATAGGGTAAGACTCCACATTATCCTTTACTTTAAATTGTTTGGGCGATTGAAGATAAAATGCAGAATCCTTTGTGTGAAGGGTATAACTAAAATCTGAATCAATCCCATTATTAACCAATTTTTCAGTGATATAATCATTTAAGAAAAAACTTGAGGCATCCTGTATACTATCTACGCTCATCGTAAAATATGCAGTATCCTTTTTAAGAGCACTGCCCAATAAAAAGGTGAGCTGGTTTTTGGATTGTAATCCTAAGGAAACATCACTACTTACCTTTCCTAGATTAGTATTGAACTGGAGTTTTGCCAGGTTAAGACCAATCTTTAAATATTGGTATTGTATAATGGCCAATCCAAACAAGGAAATAAACAAAAGGGCTACATACAGGTTTCTCTTCTTCCACATAATCCTTAAAGAAACTCAATTAGTTCTTAATATTAAACAAACTTAAGCTTTCATTAAGTGCATTAACTTTTCATTAATCTTTTTTGGACATCTATTAACCTCAAATTTAGGTCATAGTATTAAATTGGTCGTGAGTTAATTAATTAAACTTAAGTCACTTAAGTTATTTCAAATCATATTATGGTCATCTTCTTAATTTCTGGAGTTGACCATTTTCTATCAACCGACCAAACCTACAATGTTATGAACCACAAACAACTACCATTATTGGTTATTTTTTTAATAACTGTATTAAATGTTAAGGCACAAGGCTGTGTTGCCATTCGCCACTTTTCCTCTTGTGTAGGTAACAGCCTTGAAAACAACATTATAGGCAAAGGGGACTTTCAATTGGGATTAAATTACAGATACTTTAAATCCTTTAGGCATTTTAGGGGTACGGAGGAAGAACCTGATCGTGTAACGAATAATACCGAGGTGGTCAATTACTCCCATAGCACGGATTTCTTTTTAACTTATGGCATCAACAAAAAATTATACACCAGTATTACCATACCTAACGTCTTTAATTCAAGATCATCTTTATATGAGCATGGACGCAATGAAAGAAATACGACATTTTCAAGGGGACTTGGCGACATTCGTTTAGGTGTAGGACTTTGGCTATTGGACTTTGAAAAACATCCTGAAGGAAATATTGCAATTGGTCTAGGCTTAAAACTACCTACCGGAAATTATAATGCTTCTGATATTTTTTATAATGTAGGTCCAAGTGGTGAACCGCAGACCAGACCGGTTGACCAATCCATACAGCTTGGTGATGGGGGTCTAGGTTTTACCTTGGATGCGCAATTATACCAAAAATTATCCAATGGTATTTTTGGTTATGCCAGCGGTTTCTATCTTGTTAATCCTAGGGAAACCAATGGTATCAGAACCTTTAGGGAAACTTTAAATCCTATTCTTGAAAATGAAGCTATAATGGCGGTACCTGATCAATATTCCATAAGGACAGGATTAAGTTTTACACTAACCCCTACGCTTTCAAGTTCTTTGGGCGCGCGTTATGACTGCGTACCGGTAAAAGATTTAATTGGCGGCAATGATGGTTTTAGGCGACCCGGCAATGTATTATCAATTGACCCCGGACTAGCATTGAACCAAGGTAATTTCTCCTTTAACTTAAATGTTCCTTTTGCTGTTCGAAGAGACCGTCCACAAAGCATTACCGATCTACAGACAGAACAATCTACCGGTTCTCCAAGACATGGAGATGCAGCTTTTGCCGATTACGTGATAAATTTTGGAGTTACATATAGAGTGTACAATAATAACGTAAAAATTGACCAAGAATTACTTGATGAATTCAAGAAATAACCCTTTAAAGCAACGTTATGACTTTCAAACAAAACCTACAGTTCAATAACAGAATTCTACTATGGACCATTGGTATGGTCTATCTTTTTTTTGGTCTACTAAAATTTTTTCCCAATACTAGCCCAGCAGAAGACCTTGTACAGGAAACTATAGCTAATCTAACATTCAACTTAGTTCCTGATCAAATGGGATTATTACTCTTGGCGAGTTTTGAAACTTTCATAGGAATAGCATTCTTAGTAAACCTTAGAAATAAATATATAATCTATTCTAGCATTGCACATATAGTAATGACATTTACCCCGGTATTTATTTTACCGGAACTTCTTTTTGGTAAAAATGATTTTACAATCACTTTATTAAGTCAATACATCTTTAAAAATATAATTATTTTAGGAGCACTTTTATCATTGACAAAAGAGTTTAAAGTGGATGAGAAAAAGGTTTGTAACCAACCAATTATTAAAACCCATTAAAAATGAAGCTTTAAACAAGTTCATTCATACAACTCCGTAATATCTGCATCACATAAAGAACAGAAGAGCTCATCTAATTTCTTACAAACATCATTAAAAAAGCGTTCGCCTTTTTTTATTGTAGCAAATTCAGGATTACCAATACCTGTATCACTACTTACTTTAGACCACTGTCTTTCTGCCCAAGCCCAATCTTCATTGTAAGCTTTTATCTTAAACTTCTTAGCACTACCAATACCCCATTTTTCTTTTGGTAAAACTAAATCTGGTCTCAAATAAAGCATTAAACTTGTTTCCATTTCGTCTGCATGATCGCCTTTTTCCTTAAAGTATTTTGACTTATCGAACATTGGAGGAAAAAAACAAAAGCTAATAAACATTTTAGGAAACAATAAACCCAACTCACGAACAATTGGTTTAAAATTGTTGCCTCCATGACCATTGAATAACAATAGTTTATAAATACCTTGTCTATTTAATACTTCTACCAAATCCTTTAAAATAGCCAGTTGTGTAGATGGGTTTAAGTTCATATCCAAATAGATATCTTTTTGTCCCGTATTAACACCATAAGGTATTGTTGGCAATACCATTACTTTTTTACCTTTTTCCCAAGATAAACCGGCTGCCGATTCAACCATATGTTGAGCTTGATAATTATCTGTACCATATGGTAAATGATAGTTATGAGCTTCAGTTGCACCCCATGGCAATATTGCTAAATCAATTTGCTCATCTTTTAAATGCTCCCAGTTCGTTTCCGCTAGTACAAAAGGTCTAATCATAATACTAAAGGTACTATTAATAAATTCATTTTTAAAGCACAAAAAAACCCTTGAAATCAATCAAGGGTTCTATATTTTTTGAAAATATGGTTTGGAAGTTTCGACTTACAATACCTTTTTTCCTGATATAATATTGTACAAAATAACGATAACCGCTATTACCAATAAAATATGTACCAAACTACCGGTTGCTAGTCCAGGAACAATTCCTAACATTCCTAATAACCATATAATTATACAAATAACTGCTACTAACCATAATAGACTTCTCATAATGTGTGTTTTTTAGATTGTTTATATTCCAAAATTAAGAGAATCACCCCTTTAAGCTTAACTCAAATCAATGGATTACTAGCTCAAATTCTGAAACATATCTTAAAAACACCCCTTAATGGGTACTCATAGTCAATAACTTAAATCAATTTTTCTTTAAAAAACTCAATAGTCCGTGACCATGCCAATTCTGCGGCAGGTTCATCATATCTTGGTGTTGACGTATTATGAAAACCATGATTTACATTCGGGTAAAAATAAGCTACGTTTTCTTTACCTAGTGCATTCAAAGCTTTCTCATAAGCTGGCCACCCTGCATTAACACGTTCATCTAAACCGGCATATTGCAACATTAATGGAGCATTAATTTTTTCTATCCCCTCGGTAGGCTGCCCTCCATAAAAAGGTACAGATGCCCCTAAGTCTGGTACTTTTACCGCCATCATGTTAGATATCCATCCGCCAAAACAAAATCCCACTACTCCTATTTTACCATTGCAATCTTTGTGCGACTTTAAATACTCAAATGCCGCAATGAAATCTTCTAACATTTCATTTCGATCTCTAGTACGTTGCATTTCTCGCCCTTTATCATCATTACCAGGATACCCGCCTAAAGGACTCAACGCATCTGGAGCGATAGTAATGAAGCCTGCTAAAGCTGCCCTTCTCGCTGTATCTTCAACATACGGGTTCAACCCTCTGTTTTCATGAACTACCACAATCCCAGGCAGTTTATCAATTGCTGATTTAGGTTTAGACAACAGTGCTTTTATTTCACCACCACCTTTAGTAGAATTATAGGCTATAAAGCTTGAGTCTAAATCTGGGTTATTCTTATCTACTAAAAAAGTGCTTTCATAGTCCGGCATCAAAAAACTCATCAATGAAGGTACTGTAATACCGCCCACGGCATACATAGATAGCTTCTGTACAAAATCTCTTCGCTCTAGTTTATTATGCGCATAAGCATCGTATAAATCGAACACCTCTTGTTTAATATCTTCTTTTCTTAGTGATTTCATTTTCTTAGAAATTTTTGTTCTTTTCTAAAAATACAAAAAACGTTGAGTCACTAGAATAATTTTAACAACTCAAAAAGCCTCATTCCCAATAAATTAGGAATGAGGCTTATATAATATATTTACTAAAAATTTTAGCTAAGACTAGCCAAACTCTTTTCTAAAGTTTCAATTTTAGCTTCTGCATCTGCAAGTTTTTGGCGTTCTATAGCGATAACTTTTTCAGGTGCATTACTAACAAATCTTTCATTAGAGAGTTTCTTTTGAACAGATGTTAAAAACCCTTTAGTATACTTCAACTCTTCGTTGATTTTAAGAATCTCTGCCTCAACATCAATTGCACCTTCCATAGGCACAAAATATTCGTTACTTTTTACACGAAAGGTCAATGCTCCTTCTAACTGCTCTTTAATATAACTAATTTCAGAAATATTAGTGAGCTTAGAAATTACAACATCCCAACGGTCACTAGCTTTTTCGGTATTTAATACGGACAATTCCAAGGACTCTTTCATTGGAATATTTTTATTTTTCCTAATAGTTCTAACTCCCGCTATAACCTCAGCTGCAAAATCGAATTGTTCAATTAACTCTTCATCTATTTTACCAACAGTTGGCCATTTAGAAATCACCAATGCCTCGCTGTCACTTCTTTCAGAAATATGTTGCCATACTTCTTCCGTTAAAAATGGCATGAAAGGGTGCAGTAATTTTAAATTTTGTTCAAACAACTGAATTACTTTATCAAATGTTGTTTTATCTATCGGTTGTTGGTACGCTGGTTTAATTATCTCTAATAATGAAGAACTGTAATCATCCCAAACCAATTTATAAATAGACATCAACGCATCTGAAATTCTAAATTTACCGAAGTGATCTTCAATTTCTAAAAGCGTTTTATTCAATTTAGATTCATACCATTCCAAACCAAGTTTTGATGCTTCAGGTTGTGAAATATCAGCAATATCCCATCCTTTTATCAATCGGAAACCATTCCAAATTTTATTGGCAAAGTTCTTTCCTTGCTGACATAAGTCTTCATCAAACATTAAATCATTACCTGCAGCGGAACTTAATAATAAACCTACACGAACCCCATCAGCGCCATAATCTTCAATAAGCTTCAACGCATCTGGTGAATTACCTAAAGATTTAGACATTTTTCTACGCTGCTTATCTCTTACCAAACCGGTGAAATAAACATTTTCAAAAGGTTTCTCTCCCCTAAACTCATATCCAGCAACAATCATTCTAGCAACCCAAAAGAAAAGAATATCCGGACCTGTTACCAAGTCGTTGGTTGGATAATAATAATTTATCTCTTCATTATCTGGTTCCATTATACCACCAAAAACACTCATTGGCCATAACCATGATGAAAACCATGTATCTAACACATCTGCATCTTGTCTTAGATCACTTTCTTGTAAGCTTGAATTTCCAGATTTCTCTTTAGCAAGTTTTAATGCATCTACCAAATTTGCCGCAACAACGAAATCTTCTTGACCATCACCAAAATAAAATGCCGGTATTTGTTGACCCCACCATAATTGTCTAGAAATATTCCAATCACGAACATTCTCCATCCAATGACGGTATGTATTATCAAATTTCTTTGGATGCAACTTAACATCTCCACTTTCTAAAACAGCTTCTAATGCTGGCTTAGCCAAGTCTTCCATTTTAAGGAACCACTGGTCTGATAACTTTGGCTCTATAACTGCCTTAGTTCTCTCTGAAGTACCTACTTTGTTAATATGAGTTTCTGTTTTTACCAAGAAACCCTTTTCTTCTAATTCTTTTGATATTTCTTTTCTAACCACAAAGCGGTCTTTACCCTCATAATGCATACCGAAACTATTTAAGCTAGCATCATCATTAAAGATATCTATAGTCTCTAAATTATGTCTTTCACCTAAAGCTTTGTCATTTATGTCATGTGCAGGTGTCACCTTTAGACAACCTGTACCAAATTCCATATCTACATACTCATCTTCGATAATTGGAATTACTCTATTACAAATAGGTACAATTACTTTTTTACCTTTTAAATGTGCAAAACGCTCATCATTTGGGTTTATACAAATAGCAGTATCCCCTAAAATTGTTTCAGGTCTTGTTGTTGCAATAGTGACTTTTTCGTCAGATCCTTCTATAGCATATGCCAAATAATACAAAAGACCTTGTTTCTCCTCATAGATTACTTCTTCATCTGACAAGGTAGTTTGCGCCTCTGGATCCCAGTTTACCATGCGGTAACCACGATAAATTAGTCCTTTATTATATAAGTCGATAAAGACTTTAATTACACTGTCATATCTTTCTTTATCCATGGTGAACGCAGTACGGTCCCAATCACATGAACAACCAAGCTTCTTTAATTGCTCTAAAATAATACCGCCATATTCGTGCGTCCAATCCCAAGCATGCTTCAAGAATTCATCACGAGTAAGGTCATTTTTGTTGATACCTTGCTCTTTAAGTTTTGCTACTACTTTTGCTTCTGTAGCAATTGATGCATGATCAGTACCAGGTACCCAACAAGCATTTTTACCTAAAAGACGCGCTCTTCTTATCAACACATCTTGTATAGTATTGTTTAACATATGACCCATATGCAGAATACCCGTTACGTTCGGCGGTGGTATTACAATACTATAAGGCTCCCTTTCATCGGGAACAGAATGAAAATATCCGTTTTTCATCCAATACTCATACCAATGAGATTCTGTGGACTGCGGATTATATTTTGATGGAATTTCCATATTTGGAACAGTTTTTGAATAATAATAAATTGGGTTATTTAAAAATAAAGCCGAATTGACATTCTAACGGTCATTTCAGCTGAATTTTACCTAAATATAAATACGAAACAAAAATAAGTAACGTTAGAGTATAACAAAAGGATTTTGAGGTTGATCTGAAAAGATTTAATTTTGAAATCCACCCAAAATTAAAAATGATGAAAAAAATAGTACTTGTATTATTTATTGGCTTACTTGGATTTAGCTTAACAGCGCAAGATACCGCTGCAAAAATAGAGTTTAAATCAGAAACTGTTGACTATGGCGAAATCGCTAAAGGATCAGACGGTGTAAGAGTTTTTGAATTTACAAACACTGGTACCGCACCACTTATTATAAGCAAAGTTAGTTCTAGCTGTGGTTGTACAATTCCTAAAAAGCCAGAAGATCCAATTTTACCAGGTAAAACAGGTGAAATTCAAGTTAAATATGACACAAACAGAGTTGGCCCTATTCGTAAAGCAATTACGGTAATATCTAACGCTGATACTCCTACAAAGGTTTTAAAGATTAAAGGAGAAGTTAAGGCTGCCACTGGCACCAAATAAAGAAAACTCTTTATAAAATTAAAAAGCTCAACTGAAAAGTTGGGCTTTTTTTATATTTCATTGTTAATCGAACAAGGGTTTTAAAACAAAACTGAACAGCAAGTCATTATCATACCTCTCTACTAATACTTTTATTTTCTTATCCTTTTTAAAATTGAGCATATGCATAATTTCTTGCAATTTATATCTATGAATACGTTTTCCATTTACTGCCAATATTACATCGCCCTCTCTTAAACCTGCCGAATGTGCCGGACTGCCTTGACGAATACCCGATACTATTATCTCTGGCACAAGGCTTAACCTTGTCGCCCCTTGTAATACTATTTGCACATTACCATAAGATTTTGCATCCTTATGGACTACTCCATTTGCATCGGCTATTCTTTCTGAAACATATCTCATGCCCGCATGCTGCAAATCAATTCCGCTAATGTTATATTGAAACAGTTTATCAAAATTAGAATTCTTCGTCAGTATTAATTTCTTATTGGTATAATCAAATGCAATATTAAATCGCTTAATAACCTCACCACCCAGACTACCGTTTCTTCCTCCAAAATCTGTAATAGTAGTAAATGTTTCCATATCCGGAAAAGCCGCTTTTGCATCGCTTAATATAAAATCTGCAATTTTTAAATGATTTATTTTGGTTCTCTTACCATATATATTTCCAGCAAGACCTTGTCCTAAAAAATCTTCATAGTGTTTTTCGGGTAATTGTATTCTCTCATCTTCAAACAGCCAAACAGCATCACTACTGCCAGTATCCAATAACATTTTTACAGGAATTTCATCCGTTTTATTAATCATAACAAAAGCATCTAAATACGCCTTTCTTCTAATAACCGACATATCAACTACCCTTGTATTCTTTGATGTTCTATATCTATAAAGATTGGGGTCATAAAATTTAATTGTCTTATTTATGTAGTTAATATCCACTACAAAATCTCTAAACAAATCATAACCAATAATACCATGAACAGGAATGCCTAAACTTGGCGAGAAATTAATACCTGCATCCATTACTACATAAATGTTTTGCGAAGTGTTCTTAGCATTCCCTAATTGAACAAAATTACCGGTTGATTTAAGAGCATTTATGGGATCTCCTTCCCCTAATCCATTTATAGTTATCTCCGTTACATTGTTTAATTGAATAGAATCTTGATCGGCTAAATTGAACAGTATTGGGGTCCCTACACCAGAATCAAGAACAAAAGACAATTCTGACCCATTTACTTCTATAGGTATAACAATTAAATTATTTATCAACTGAAATTTCACTTTATGAAATTTCTTGCCAGCAGGCAGCTTATAGGTTTGCGCCAATCCCGAGAAGGAAAAACAGCACACTAAAAGAAAAGAAAGAAAGGTATATTTTCGTAACATAATCTGTATGAATTAGTTAACCTCTTATAAGATACATAATTATTGAATACAATACCTAATTTTAACTTGTTGTGAAAAATCAAATAAAACCTAATTATATTGTAAGAACCATTATCATTTATCACTTTTGTGTAAAATAAATTTAATATGCCATCTGTTTCAAACAAGGGCCTTTCCATGCCCCAATCACCTATAAGAAAATTAGTTCCCTTCGCAGAAAATGCAAAAAAGAGAGGAATTAATGTTATTCACCTTAATATTGGACAACCAGATATAAAAACGCCACAACAAGCGTTAGATGCCGTAAAGAATAACAACCTTAGTGTTTTAGAATACAGCCGTACGGAAGGTTCTGAAGAATTTAGAACCAAAATTGCGAAGTATTATGAAAAATATGATATACGTGTTAGTGCTACAGACCTTATTGTAACTACAGGAGGATCTGAAGCATTATCTTTTGCAATGAACACTATTGCTGATACTAACGATGAAATTATTATACCTGAACCATTTTATGCAAATTATAACGGATTTGCAACTGCTTGTGGTGTAACTGTTGTACCTGTAGTTTCAAAATTGGAAGATAATTTTGCGCTACCTCCTATAGAGGAATTTGAAAAGTTAATCACACCTAGAACTAAGGCTATTTTAATATGTAACCCAGGTAACCCAACGGGATATTTATATAGTAAGGAAGAAATTGAAAAATTAGCGGCATTAGTAAAAAAACACAATATTTTTCTAGTTGCCGATGAAGTGTATAGAGAATTCACCTATGATGATAAAACCCACACTTCTATTTTAAAAGAAGAAGGATTAGAGGAACATGCTATCGTTATAGATTCTGTCTCTAAAAGATACAGTATGTGTGGCGCTAGAATAGGTTACCTTGTTTCTAAAAACAAAGATTTTATTGCAACGGCTATGAAATTTGCCCAGGCAAGACTTTCTCCTCCAACATATGCGCAGATAGCAAGTGAGGCGGCTTTAGAAACACCAGACAGCTATTTTGCCGATGTAAAAACTGAATATGTAGCAAGAAGAAATATACTAATAGCAGAGTTAGAAAAAATTGAAGGTATTAAAATTGCTAAACCTCAAGGAGCATTCTATTGTATTGCCGAATTACCCATTAAGGATGCAGACCATTTTGCACAATGGCTACTTGAAGAATTTAATATGGACAATGAAACTGTTATGGTTGCACCTGCAGCAGGTTTTTATGCAACAGAAGGCTTAGGTAAAAACCAAATTAGAATTGCCTATGTACTTGATCAGAAAAGCTTAAAAAGAGCTGTTCGTATTTTAAAAGAGGCACTAAAAAGCTACAAGGGTTAATGGTTGTTCTTGAATACTTTTCATTAAAAAAATACAATACTTTCGGTATTGATGCTACAGCAAGATACTTTGTTGAAATTACCACTATTGAAGAATTACAACAAATTTTAAGCAACCCAGATTATCCCCGTAAAATAATTATTGGCGGCGGTAGTAATATGCTGCTTACAGATAGTATTGATGCTCTATTTATTCATGTAAACCTAAAAGGAAAGCAAATTATTTCAGAATCACCTAATACTGTACAGATTAAGGTAATGGCTGGTGAAAACTGGCATGAAATGGTTATGTGGGCAATTGATAATAATTTTGGAGGACTAGAAAACATGTCGCTTATTCCTGGCAATACCGGTACCGCTCCTATTCAAAACATAGGTGCTTATGGTGTTGAGCTTAAAGATTGCTTTGTAAGTTGTGAAGCTGTTAGAATTATAGATCAACACTTGGTTACACTTACTAAAGAAGAATGCAAATTTGGTTATAGAGATTCTTTCTTTAAAAATGAGGGTAAAGATAAATTTGTAATTACCTCGGTAACTTTTTCATTTACCAAAAACGTACACAAAATAAATTCGGGATACGGCGCTATTGAAAACCAGCTAGAAAAAGAATCGATTATACACCCTACTATTAAAGATATTTCTAATGCTGTTATTGCAATACGCAAAAGCAAATTACCTGATCCAAAAATATTAGGCAATAGTGGTAGTTTTTTTAAGAACCCTATAGTTTCAACTGAAATATTCGAGGCATTTATCGCTAAAAATCCTGACGCCCCTTTTTATAAAATGTCTGATGATTTTTATAAAATACCGGCAGGCTGGTTAATTGAGCAATGTGGATTTAAAGGAAAACGATTTGGTGATGCCGGAGTTCACAAAAATCAAGCGTTAGTACTTGTTAATTATGACAAGGCTACTGGAAAAGACATATTAGACCTTGCCGCAAAAATCATCAAAGAGGTTAAAAGGACTTTTGATATTGAAATTAGTCCGGAGGTGAACTTAATAAAATAACCCCTGTGAAATAAATCACAAGGGTTATTACCAAACCAAACCAACCAAAAACAAAGTGGGCAGTTACCAGCCGACCACTTATTCAATATATATTTTTAGAAAACGCATCGTTAACAATCAATTTTATAATTTAGCGTTTAAGCATATACGGTTCAATCTTAGTATTTGGATGTCCATTATATAAAAAATTGTACATCTTTTAAATTATGAGCACTTTATTAGAAAATCATATTGTTGAATTATTACAAGAGCGAAACGAAAAAGCGATTTCCCTTTTGTACGATAATTATGCCGACACCCTACTGGGTGTCGCCAATAAAGTCGTACGTGATCCTGAACTAGCCCAAGATGTCGTTCAAGAATCTTTTGTAAAAATTTGGAAGAAAGCAGATACTTACGATCCAAAAAAAGCCAAACTTTTTACATGGCTCTTTAGAATTACACGTAACACAGCTATAGATAAGTTAAGAAGTGTTAACACAAAATCAGATAAAGAAATCCAAATAGATGTTTCTGACGTATATACTTTAGGCGTAGAAAGTACAAGGCCAGAGTTAATGGATGTAAGAGAACATCTAGACAAAATTGAAGATAAATATCAAATTGTTTTAGAAGCTCTTTTCTTTCAAGGAATGACCCAACAAGAGGCAAGTGATGAGTTGGATATACCTTTAGGAACTATTAAATCTAGACTAAAGATTGGATTGCGCGAATTAGGCAAAATATATGGTCCTGCCTTAATTGCCATGATTTTAAATGTTGTATTATGAAAGACAAAATAAAAATTTTCCTTGATTCTGATTTATTGGAACAGTACCTACTAGGAACTACAACAGATATGGAGAGCATGCAAGTAGAACGCTACATTGCCATGTACCCTGAGGTAAGAGAAACTTATGCCGAATTGCAAGACAATTTAGAGGTATTTGCAAAATTACACGCTATTGAAGCTCCACAAGGTTTAAAGGATAAAATAAACTCAAGAATAAAAGCAGAACGTAAAGGCAGAAAAAGATTTTACAGTTATGCCATTGCTGCCAGTATCACAGCTATACTATTTATTGGCATCTCTACTTTCTTCTGGAATCAAAATCAGAATTTACAAGAAGAGAACAGTGTTGTTAGCAATAAAATAAAATTGCTAGAAGAAAACATGAAAGAACAATTAGAAGATGTACGTAATCAGTTTATCGTTCTAAACAATCCTCAAACCAAAAAGTATAATGTTAAGGGTAACCAGAAGGCAAAAGATTTAAAAGCTGTTGCTTACATTAACCCTGTAAAGAAGTTATCTTATATTAACGTTAGCAAATTACCTCACATTCCTGAAAGTCAATGTTTTCAAATGTGGGCAGAAGTTAATGGTAAAATGATTAACCTAGGTATTATCGAAGAAGCTGGTGATCAGCAAAAATTATTAGCATTACCATATGCTGAAAATGCCGTAGGTTATATTACAATAGAACAAAAAGGTGGCAATCATGCGCCAAGTGTAGAAAATATAGTTGCGAATATAGCTTACTAAGCTTTCACACATAAAGTATTCTTAAAGCCCCATTTTTGGGGCTTTATTTTTTATCTTTGCATAAATTTTTAATATGAAACTAGTATTATTAACCATTGGATTGTTAGCATTGGCTTTTGCAGGTATTGCCATAAAAATATGGTCTAAAAAAGATGGAGAGTTTGCGGGAACTTGCGCTAGTCAAAGTCCTTTTTTAAATCAAGATGGACAAGCATGTGGAATGTGCGGTAAATTACCTAGCGAACAAGATTGCAAGAAAGATTCCATTACAGAATAGATAAAAATTCTTTATCTTAACCTAACGCATACCAAAACCAGTATTTGAACAACACAGACACTTTAGACGAAACTATTTTAAAAGCGAAAGAGGGCAACCAAATTGCCTTTAGTCGTTTATTAGATATGTTCTGGAACGATGTTTACGGTTTTCAACTAAAACGTACTGAAAATGAAAATGATTCTGAAGATATAACCATACAGACATTTTCAAAGGCATTTGATAAAATACACACCTACAATGATTCGTATGTTTTTAAAACTTGGTTAATTGCCATTTCTAAGAATATCCATATTGATTTAGTTAGAAAACGTAAAAAAAGCCTACTAGATTCCAGAAGTAATTCTGAAGCCATTTCAAGTGCGCTAGATGTTTCCCCTTCTATGGAAGATCAATTAATTCAAGAGCAAAACTTAGCAGATCTTCTTAGAGATATCAAAAAATTAAAACCGCATTACCAAGCTGTTATTAATCTGAGGTATTTTAATGAATTGAGCTATGCCGATATAGCTACCAATTTAAACGAACCTATTAACAGCGTTAAGGTTAAATTATTAAGGGCAAAAAAATTACTTTCCGAAATTATTAAGGCTAGAAAATAAATAGCTTCCCCAACACTAAAAAATCTTATAATTCAAACTCATTTGTGCAGTATGTAATTCTGCTTTATCCTCACTTTATTAGTTTGTATATTTGTATTAAAATTAAAGCATGTCAACAGTTTTAAAAGAAAATGTAGCTCCACCAAAAGGTAAACCGAAATGGTTAAGGGTAAAATTACCTACCGGTAAAAAATACACTCAACTTAGAGGCTTGGTTGACAAGTACGACCTGCATACTATTTGCACCAGTGGTAGTTGTCCAAATATGGGTGAATGCTGGGGAGAAGGTACCGCAACATTTATGATATTAGGTAATGTATGTACCAGATCATGTGGTTTTTGCGGCGTTAAAACTGGCAGACCAGAAAATGTGGATTGGGCAGAACCTGAAAAAGTAGCAAGATCTATAAAAATTATGGGCATTAAGCATGCTGTAGTTACTTCAGTTGACAGAGATGACCTTAAAGACATGGGCTCTATTATATGGGCAGAAACCGTTAAGGCTATTCGAAGAATGAACCCTACAACAACCTTGGAAACCTTAATACCAGATTTTCAAGGTATAGAGAAGCATTTGGATAGAATTATAGCAGTTTCACCAGAAGTTGTTTCACATAACATGGAAACTGTAAAAAGACTTACTAGGGAGGTTCGTATTCAAGCAAAATATGAGCGTAGTTTAGAAGCTCTTAATTACTTAAAAAAACAAGGTATCAATAGAACTAAATCTGGTATCATGCTAGGTTTGGGAGAACATGAAGACGAAGTAATAACTACTTTAGCAGACCTTCGCAAGGTTGATGTTGACGTTGTTACTATTGGTCAATACTTACAGCCATCTAAAAAGCATTTACCGGTTAAAGAGTTCATAACACCAGAACAATTTAAAAAATATGAGGATATAGGTCTTGAAATGGGCTTTAGACATGTAGAAAGTGGTGCACTAGTTAGATCTTCTTACAAAGCACACAAGCACATTCTATAGTTTCAAGAAAACACTCTTATTTTATTGAATTAAACACTAATGGTTACTAGTTCTTAATTTCATAGAACCATTAGTATAATTATTTATATGCTACTATAACCAATGCAAAAACTAAACATAGGCATCAATGGTTTTGGAAGAATAGGCAGAACCCTATTTCGCCTAATGCAAGAACAGGAAAATTTAAATGTTGTTGCCATAAATGATTTGGCAGATACCAGAACCCTATCTCACTTATTAAAATACGATAGTATTCATGGTACTTCACCTCACACCATTTCTTGCGATGAAAAGCATATTATTGTTAATGATACACCTATTATATTATTTAACGAATCTCATCCTTCTGAAATAAAATGGGGATCTGCAGCGGTTGATTTGGTTGTGGAGTGTACCGGTAAATTCAAGGACAAAGAAACCTTGGCCTTTCATATCAAAAATGGAGCTAAAAAAGTAATTCTTTCTGTCCCACCTGCAGAAGATGATATAAAAATGATTGTTTTTGGCATCAATGAAAATACGTTGACAAAATCTGATGATATCATTTCAAACGCATCTTGTACCACTAACAATGCTGCTCCAATGATTAAGATTATCAATGATCTTTGCGGTATTGAACAAGCTTATATTACAACTATACATTCCTATACTACGGATCAAAGCTTGCATGACCAACCGCATAGAGACTTAAGAAGAGCCCGTGCCGCATCGCAATCTATTGTACCTACAACCACAGGTGCCGCAAAAGCACTTACCAAAATTTTTCCAGAATTGGCAGATACTATTGGAGGTTGTGGTATACGTGTACCTGTACCTAATGGATCATTAACAGACATAACCTTAAATGTAAAAAGGGCTACAAGTATTGATGAAATAAACTCTACATTTGAAAAAGCATCAAAAAACGAATTTAAAAATATTGTTCATTATACAAGTGACCCAATAGTTTCTATAGATATAAACAATAGTTGTTATTCTTGTACGTTTGATTCATTAATGACTTCAGTCATAGGAAAAATGGTTAAAATTATTGGTTGGTACGATAACGAAACCGGATATAGCAGCAGAATTATAGATTTAATTAACTTCATTAGTATTAAAAATTATATTTGAAGATCTTTTTTTTAAATAAAGTATTTAAAATCTTACTAGTCCCCATTGTAATTTTGGCGACTACAACCGCTGTATTTTCACAAGATCCAATTCCTCAAACAGACATTCAACCTTATTTTGATCAAGCTAGAAAGTTTAAAAATCAAGATAAAATAGATCTGGCATTAGAAACCTTAAATACGGCAGCGAATGAAGCTGAGAAGGGTGAAGACATAAAAGGACTTATAGATAGCTTACATGAACTTGCCCTTGTCTATTTAAAAATAGACAAAGAAGGTGACACCGAATTCTATTGGGATCGCGCAAGTGTTTTATTAAAAGATGTTGCTTACCCCTATGGTGACGGAATGCATAAGTATATTGAAGCGATTCTTTTACACAGAAGTAATAGAAATTTTCAGTCATTGTTTATGCTTAACGAAGCAAAACAACTTAATAACGATCGTAATTTTTATAATAATTTATTATTGACCGAGGCTAAAGTATACCTCAGCTTAGAAAAATACGATAGCGCCACAAAAAATTTAAATTCCCTTATTGTAAACACCGATCTTTACGAAAAGGAATACCTTACTACACAAGCATACTTAACATTAGCAGAACTCAATTTAAAAATTGACAATTTACCTGAAGCTGCAAAAAATGGAGAGAATGCATTAAGCCTTGCCACCGATAACGGATTTTTAAAAGACATCAAAAATTCTAATACACTTTTATCTTCTGTATATGAAAGACTAGGATTATATCAAAAATCTCTTGTAAACAGTCAAAATTTAGTTCAGTTAAAAGATTCAATTTTTAATATCGATAAGAATAAAATTGAAGCTAAAACGGCAGACAAGATTAGAGATGATTACAAAACTGAAGAAATAGCACGCCAAGAAAAGAAAATAGAAGAACTGACAGAGTCTCAAAATAGGTCTGAACTTACTGCCATTTTAACTTCTGCATTTTTAATAATAATATCTCTTTTAGCTGTTACCTTATACAGAAACAATCAAATTAAGTTAAAGACAAACGACTTATTACAGACTAAAAATAAAGAATTACAGATTGCGCGAGATGGTGCCGTACAAGCTATGGAAGCAAAGACAAACTTTCTTTCAACGGTTAGTCACGAACTTAGAACTCCGTTATATGCTGTTACTGGCCTTACCCACCTCTTATTAGAGGAAAATCCAGAGGAACATCAAAAAGAGCATTTAAAAGCTTTGAAATTTTCTGGAGATTACCTTCTTAATTTCATTAACGATATTCTTCATATTAATAAAATTGACGCCAATAAGTTAGAACCTCTTAATATGGAGTTCAACCTTAATAAGGTTATCAATGAAGTTATTAATTCTTTAAGTCAAAGTGCAAAGTCTAACAACACAAAATTAACCTTAGAGTATGATTCAGATATACCTGGACATTTACTGAGCGATCCATTAAAACTTTCTCAAGTTTTCATGAACTTAATAGGTAACTCTATCAAATTTACCAAGGGTGGAGAAGTAAAAGTTATTGCTAAATTATTGAACAAAGTTCAAGATGAGGTAACTATCTATTTTGAAGTTAATGACAATGGCATTGGTATTTCTAAGGAAAAACAGAAAAGTATTTTTGAAGGTTTTGAACAAGGCTCTATTCAAATTAATAGGGAATATGGCGGAACCGGCTTAGGACTAACCATTGTAAAAAGTCTTTTAGGATTGTTCAATAGTAAAATTGAACTGGAAAGTAACTTAGATGTAGGTAGCTCTTTCTTCTTTGAAATTAAAATGAAGAGTTTAGAGGATATTTCTGAAGATGTTACTTTTGAAATTACACCTAAAGATTATGATTTTAAAAATCTTCACTTGTTAATCGTTGAAGACAATAAGATTAATCAGGTTATCACCAAAAAGATGCTTTCTAAAAGAGACATGACCTCTGATATTGCCAACAACGGACATGAAGCAATCACCTTAGCCCAAGAGAATGTATATGATGCAATTCTTATGGATATTCATATGCCAGGGATAAGCGGTGAAGAAGCCACTATTGAGATTAGAAAATTTAATCAAGACACTCCAATTATTGCATTAACAGCAATTTCATTAGATGATAGTTTAGAGAGTTTTTATGCCGCTGGGTGTGACGATGTGGTTACTAAACCATTTAAACCAGAAGTATTTTATCAAAAAATAGGTGAAAATATTTTTGACAAAAGAACTAAGAAACCTTTATCATAAACTGTTGCAAGTCTGTATTCAACAGCTCCATCCCATCTTCTAAAAATTCATGTTTCACTTCAATATAGTGCAACTTTGTAATCTTATCTTTTAAACGTACATAATCTTTTTCAGTGGTAAGGATGCATTCTTTTTCTTTTAAAACTTCAAGTTCTTCCGCTGTAAAAAAATGATGATCTTTAAATTTCAAATGTTCAAATTTGAGTCCTTCTGAAAGTAAAAATTTCTCCAATGGTGCAGGATTTGCTATACCTGTTACCAGCGTAACCATTTTCCCTTTAAGAGAATCTAACGAAGCTTCAGCGCCTTTTAATTCTTTATTATATGCCAAATAACTAAACAATACTTTTTGATGAGACTTCGGATTAATTTTAACCCGAATGCTATCCCTCTCTAATTTAGAAATATCTGAAGGGCATTTAGTCACCACAATAATATTAGCTCTTTTAGCTTCGCCTTTTGTATCCCGTAAGTTACCAGTAGGCAAATACCAATCTTCCATATATAACTCTCCATATGCAGTTAATAATATGGTAAAATCTGGTTTTACTTTTCTATGTTGAAAAGCATCATCTAACAGAATAACATCAGGTTTAATTTTTTGTTCAAGTTCTGTTATACCATTTCTTCTATTAGCATCTACGGCAACATGAACTTTAGGAAATTTACTTTTCATCTGAAAAGGCTCATCACCCATATCCTCAACACTTGTAGATGATGTTGAAAGTAGAAACCCTTCCGATTTTCTTTTATAACCTCTACTTAAAATAGCAACTTTATAAGTGTCTGAAAGAGATTTTACCAGTAGTTCTATCATTGGAGTTTTACCCGTACCTCCAACACTTAAATTACCTACACAAATAGTTTTCGTTGAAAATGATTTTGAAGAAAAAATTCCTAAATCATACAATCGATTTCTGAGATATACTATTAACCCGTAGATTAATGAAATAGGAAAAAGAAGTTTTCGTAATACCTGCATCAGAACGAAATTATAATAATTTATCTTTGAAAATCTTATTATTCCAATAAAATGACTGTAAAAGACATCACCCAAATTTTAGAAGACTTTGCTCCTTTAGCCTTTGCCGAAGATTTTGACAATGTAGGTTTGCTAGTTGGTAACGCCAATACAAAGGTTAGCGGCGTACTTGTAACCTTAGACACATTAGAAAATGTCATTGACGAAGCCATTGCTAAAAATTGCAACTTAATTGTAAGCTTTCACCCGATTGTTTTCGGCGGATTGAAAAAAATTACAGGAAAAAATTATGTGGAACGTGTCGTTATAAAAGCTATTAAAAATGATATTGCTATCTACTCTAACCATACCGCTCTAGATAATGCTAGACATGGGGTAAATGCAAAAATTAGTGAAATGCTTGGTCTTACAAACACCAAAATATTAATTCCGCAAAAAAGCACTATAAAAAAACTAACAACCTACGTGCCTACAGATAGTTTAGAAGATGTTAAAAATGCGCTATTTAAAGCTGGTGCAGGAGAAATAGGCAACTATTCCGAATGTAGTTTTTCTGTAGAAGGCAATGGTAGTTACAGAGCAAATGAAAATGCAAACCCTACGAAAGGTTCTATTGGAACAAACCATATAGAAAGGGAAACAATGCTAACATGTGTTTTTGGAAAGAACAATGAATCTGCAATTATTAAATCATTACAGAGTTCACATCCATATGAAGAGGTCGCTTTCGATATTCAATCTATAGAAAATACCAACCCATATATTGGTATTGGTATGATTGGAGAATTAGAAAATAAAGTTACAGAAACTGAATTTCTAACCAGTTTAAAGCTTAAAATGAACGCTAAACTAGTAAGGCATTCTAATTTTTTAAATAAACCTATTAAAAAGGTAGCTGTGTTGGGTGGTAGTGGGTCTTTTGCCATTGGAGCGGCAAAAGCTGCCGGAGCAGACGTTTTTGTTACTGCAGACCTTAAATACCATCAGTTTTACGAGGCTGAAAACCAAATAGTTTTGGCAGATATTGGACACTTTGAAACTGAGCAGTTTACAAAAAACCTTTTAGTTGATTATCTTACGAAAAAAATTCCTAATTTTGCAATCCATTTATCGGAAAGTATAACAAATCCCATCAATTATTTTTAATATGGCAAAAAAAGAAGATTCATCTGTAGAAGCAAAGTTAAGAGCATTATATGATTTGCAATTAATTGATTCTAGGGTTGATGAAATAAGGAATGTTCGTGGTGAACTACCTTTAGAAGTAGAAGATTTGGAAGATGAAGTCCTTGGCCTAAAAACGAGAATGGATAAACTTAAATCTGATTTAGAGAATATAAACTTTGAAATCGGTGCTAAGAAAAACCTTATTGAAGAAGCAAAGACTTTAATTAAAAAATACGGCGAGCAACAAAAGAATGTTCGTAACAGTAGAGAATTCAATTCTATCAGTAAAGAATTAGAGTTTCAAGAATTAGAAATTCAATTGGCTGAAAAGAATATAAAAGAATTTAAAGCTCAAATTGATCAGAAGAAAGCTGTTATTTCTGAAACTAAAGAACGTTTGTCTGAGCGTGAAGCACACCTTAAGCATAAGAAAAGTGAATTAAACGCTATTCTTGCTGAAACAGAAAAAGAGGAAAAAGCTTTACTTGAAGAGTCAATTAAATTTCAGGATAAAATTGAAGAGCGTTTAGTAAAGGCATATGCACGTATTCGTAACAATGTTAAGAATGGTTTAGCTGTTGTGCCAATTGAAAGAGGTGCTTCTGGTGGATCTTTCTTTACTATTCCACCTCAGGTTCAGGTTGAAATAGCTTCAAGAAAGAAGATTATTACAGATGAGCACAGTGGTCGTATCTTAGTTGATCCTACTTTAGCTGAAGAAGAAAGTGAAAAAATGCAAAAAATGTTTTCTAAATTATAGTAGTAAACATTGAATATATTAGAAAAAGCCATCTTTAAAAAGATGGCTTTTTTTGTTTATATTGATAATGATGAACTCTTTAAAAATTATTCTTCTATTAATTATGATGCAAGGTTTCTACTCTTCTGCACAAGATATTGCCGACTACACTTGGAAAAATAGAATCATTATTCTTTATAACGACAATATTAATTCTGAAGAAGTGAACTCTGCCCTAAAAGAAATCAAACAAAGCAATATCGAATTTGAAGAAAGAGATATAATTGTATTTATTTATGTGAATGGAAAATTTGTAAACACTTCTAATAACTCCATCAATCTTAAAACCCCAGACGCATTACCTATTTCTTATGATGGCTACATATTAATTGGAAAGGATGGCGGTATAAAGTTAAAAGCAGCATATCCTATAAATTTAGTAGCACTTTTTAACCGTATTGATAACATGCCAATGCGCATGAGCGAAATGAAGTTGAAGAATTAGTTACCTATTAGTTTAAGCATCATCTTTTCAACTTCTTCACTATCCCATTTCTCAGCTATATTTGGGATTTTCATAACTTCTTTCATAATCTCTTCTTGAGCATCTCCTTCTGCTAGAGCTTCGGCATAAGGTCTATTTGAAAAAGTAACCCTACTATATGCTGGCACCCATTTTTCTGGGTACTTAGCAGAAAAGTGTTTTTCTATTTTCTTTTGAAGTAAAAAATTAGCATCTGCCGTTTTACTACTCATTTCAATAAAATTGCGATAGCTTAATTCTGCAATTGCATCGGCGTTTGGCTTACGCACTTCTTGATAAGTTGAAAAAATACGTCCCCAATCATCACCATATTTCTTTATTATTTCATCTAGCACAAAAATATCTTCGAACCCGGCATTCATTCCTTGCCCATAGAAAGGTACTACCGCGTGTGCTGAATCGCCCACAAGAGCAACTTTATCCCAATATGTCCATGGATAGCATTTCATCGTTACCAAGGCGCTTGTAGGGTTCTTAAAAAAGTCTTCGGTCAAATTTTCTATTTCATCCTTAACATTTGGAAAGTAAGTATTGAAAAAATGAACCGCATCTTTTTTAGTATCAATACTTTCAAAAGAAATATCACCTTCAAAAGGCATAAATAAAGTACATGTAAAACTGCCATCTAAATTGGGCATAGCTATAAACATAAACTTACCTCGTGGCCAAATATGAAAAGAATGTTTATCTAATTTATGAGAACCATCTTCGTTAGCCGGTATTGTTAATTCCTTATAACCTACATCAATAAAATCTTGAGAATAATCAAACCTACTACGACGTTGCATTTTGTGCCTTACCCTTGAAAAAGCTCCATCACATCCAAATACTAAATCAAACGGATATTCTGTCCACTCCCCTCTTTCACTATCACCTGTAAACACCTTGGCTCCCGGTAAATCAATATCCCAGACTTTTTCCTCGAAACGAAATTCTACACCGTTCTTTTCTGCCAAATCTATCATGAGCTTATTTAGAACACCACGAGAAATAGACCAAATTGCCTCACCATCCTTACCATATTTTTGATGATATTCCGGCTTGCCTATAACATGCATGGCACGTTTATCTAACGGTATGGCAATTTTTTTAATTTCTTCTTCTATACCCACTTCCCTTAGCGCATTCCAACCTCTATTACTCATCGCAAGATTAATTGACCTACCTGAGAATTCAATATTTCTAATATCGGGTCGCCTATCGAAAACCGTTATTTGATGTCCGTATTTTTTCAAGTAAATAGCAAGCAAGGATCCAACCAAGCCTGAGCCAATTATGGCAATGTTCTTTTTTTCTTGGGTCATGTTTAAGGCTTTAAGCCAACATTAAGTGAACGTTAAAAATATGAAATTATGCCCTAATTTCTGTTATTACTATTATAAACTAAGCAAATCATTTTCTTAATGAAGTTCATTTTTTGTTTAATTTTTTAATATTTTTGTTAGACAAAAAATAATTTTAATTGAAACATTTTAATATAGAGGACCTACATAATATGCCTAGTAGGTATAGAGCTCATTTAATTAATAGTTGTACGGGTTACAAATCTGCAAATCTTTTAGGGTCTAAATCGAACACAGGCAATTCTAATTTAGCCATTTTTAATTCTGTTGTTCATATAGGTAGTACACCGCCAATGTTAGGTTTTATCCTTAGACCTTTAACGGTAAAAAGGAACACCTATTCCAATTTTAAGGAAACAGGGTTTTTCACAGTTAATCAAATTAATAAAGATATCATTGAAGATGCCCATCATACATCCGCTAGTTACGAAGTTGATATCTCAGAATTTTCTAAAACCAATTTAACAGAATCATATTTAGATAACTTTCTAGCTCCTTACGTAAAGGAAAGTGCTATTAAATTAGGGTGTAGCTATGTTAATCAATATGAAATAAAAGAGAATGGCTGTCTTCTTATTATTGGAGCCATTGAGCATATTTATTTGCCAGATAATATTCTTAAAGAAGATGGCTGGTTACAATTAGACAAAACAAGCGGTGTTGCGGTTAATGGTTTGGACGCTTATGCATTACCTGCTCTTTTAGGCAGATTTGGGTATGCCAAGCCTAATGAACCAACTAAAACTATATTGTAAGTGGCCCATAAAAAAGTAAATATAGCTACCAAAATATGCATTACTTGCAAGAAACCATTTGCATGGCGAAAAAAATGGGAGCGTAATTGGGACGAAGTAAAATATTGTGGTGAAAAATGTAGACGCAACAAACTCAAAAATAAAACTGATGAATAATTTAATTTGGTTTAGAAACGATTTAAGAGTGCAAGACAATTCTTCTATTGTAGAAGCTATGAAAGGTACTAAAGCTATTGCATTTTATTGTTTTGAGTCTGTGTTTTTTGAAAGAGATGAATTCGGATTTAAAAGAACCGAAAAATATAGAGCCAAATTTTTACTAGAAACTGTTACACAGTTACAGGAAGAACTAGCAAAAATCAACATTCCATTATACATATATTACGGCACATCAGCTGATTTTTTACCAAACCTCATTGAAACTCAAAATATTGATACTGTTTTTTTACAAAAAGAATGGACCAGAGATGAACAAGTTATCCTCAATAATGTAAAATCTAAATTATCATCTACTATTAAATTCACTGAAGTTTACGACCAGTTTCTATTTCATCCTAACGACATCCCCTATCACGACTTCAATTCTATACCGTATATTTTTACAAATTTCCGAAAAAAATGCGAGGCACATTGTTCTGTAAGACCTTTAAAAAATATCTCTTCAAAAATGCCTCAAGAAAATCTCATAGGCTTTGAAAATACCATGCCAACATTAAAAGATTTAGGCTTTGAAGAAATTTTGCCTCACCAAAAATCAGCATTCCCTTTTAAAGGTGGAGAGCTAGAAGCTTTAGCGCGTATTCAAGATTATTTTTGGGAAACAAAAAAACTAGCTTTTTATAAGAAAACAAGAAACGGATTAATTGGTGCCGATTATAGTTCTAAACTATCTGCTTGGTTAGCTAACGGTAGTATATCACCTAGAACGATTTACTGGGAAGTGAAAAAATTTGAAAAGGAAATAACCAAAAATCAAAATACTTATTGGTTGATTTTTGAGCTTATCTGGCGTGATTATTTCAAATATGTATCCCTAAAATACCAAGATTCTATATTTCATATTGACGGTATATTACAAAAATCATACTCCTGGAAAACAGACTCATCACATAGAAACAATTGGATAAATGGTACAACTAAAGAGTCGTTTGTAAATGCCAATATGAGAGAGCTTTTACAAACGGGATGGATGAGTAATAGAGGTAGACAAAATGTTGCCAGTTACTGGTCTAAAGAACTTGAACAAGATTGGCGTATAGGAGCCGCCTATTTTGAAAGTATGTTGATTGATTATGATGTACATAGTAACTGGGGAAATTGGATTTACAATAGTGGTGTCGGTAATGATCCCAGAGATAGAAAATTTAATATTAAACTACAAGCAGAACGATACGATGCCTCTGGAACATACCAACGTATGTGGCTACAAAACACCTTATTTTAAATCTATAATAGTAAAAACATATGAAAACTGTACGTTTAATTTTAGGTGATCAATTAAATCAAAATCATTCTTGGTTTAACTCTGTAGATGATGAAATTATATACTTGATGGCAGAAATGCGTCAAGAAACCGACTATGTAAAACACCATATACAAAAAGTAGTTGCGTTCTTTTTAGCAATGCGTAATTTTAAAGATGACATGTCTGCAAAAGGGCATCAATTTATATACTATACTCTCAACGATAAAAATAACCTACAACAGCTAGACAAAATTATTTCAAAAGTTATTGAAGAAAATAATGCTAAAAATTTTGAATATCAGTTGCCAGATGAATTTAGGCTTGATCAGCAACTTCAACAAATTTGTAGTTCACTACAGGTAACATCTTCGCATTATGATACGGAACATTTTTATACTACAAGATTTGAACTGAAAGAATTTTACCAAGGTAAAAAACAAATGGTTATGGAGAGCTTTTATCGTATGATGCGTAAAAAGCATGGAATAATGATGAATAGTGATCAACCTGAAGGTGGTAAATGGAATTATGATAAAAGTAACCGAAACAAATGGAAAGGTCAACCTAGTATTCCGCATGAAAAAGAATTTATTAAAAATGTTGAAGACATTATCCAAGAGCTTACTAAAAGTAACGTAGAAACAATTGGGGTTATTAATCCAAGAACATTTGCCTGGCCAGTAACTAATAAAGAATGCATAAGTACTTTGGATTATTTCTGTAATGAACTCTTACCTTATTTTGGCGATTACCAAGATGCAATGCATGACGATGAAAAATTCCTATTTCACTCGCGATTATCATTTGCCATGAATACCAAAATCATATCTCCCAAAGAAGTAATAGATACAGTTTTAGACCATTATTATGAAAATTCTAAAGAAATTGAAATATCGCAAGTAGAAGGATTTGTACGGCAAATTTTGGGCTGGCGAGAATATATGCGTGGTATTTACTGGAAAGAAATGCCTGACTATCAACACTTAAATAAGTTAAATAATAAAAATAAATTACCAAATTTCTTTTGGACAGGCGAAACCAAAATGAATTGTTTACAAAAAGCAATTGGTCAAAGTTTAGATTCTAGCTATGCCCACCACATTCAGCGACTTATGGTCATTGGTAATTTTGCTTTATTGACACAAATTGACCCAGATGAAGTAGACAAATGGTATTTAGGTGTATACATTGATGCTATTGAATGGGTAGAAATTACCAACACAAGAGGAATGAGCCAATTTGCAGATGGTGGAATCGTTGCTACAAAACCCTATGTTAGTAGCGCAAATTATATTAATAAAATGAGTAGCTACTGCGGTAATTGTCATTATAGCCATACTAAAAAAATTGGTGAAAACGCATGTCCCTTTAATTCACTTTATTGGAATTTTTTAGCAGATAAAAAAGAGCATTTTAAAGACAATCAACGCATGAATATGATGATGGCGTTATTAAATAAAATGGACGGAAACAAACTAGCAGAAATTCAAAAAAGAGCTGCCTCAATAATTGAAAATTTGGATGCTTTTTAAAACATTTTGTAAATAAAATTAAATGCAAAAAAGTGATTAAAACTTTTCTATACTCACTTAAATAAACAGCACATTTTATAAAATTTTTCATCTATTAAAACACCTTTTTGTAGGAAAGAATAGATGTTCTTATTTTCACCCAAATTCTACAAGCAATTGAAAGAGAATTGTGTCTTTATTTATTGTATAAAACCACGGTTATACGTTGTATACGCTGATTTTACCGATAAAGTGCAATTACATTAATTTCCACCTCTTTGACAACTATTTTAACAGTCTACAACAATTTCAGAAAAAGTATTTAATCTATAATTTGTAATTACAATAGCAATAAACTAACAACTATATATTTATATATAACTGATAATCAATAAGTTATATTTTACTTTAACTATATCCAATAAATACGATATTAATAACCTAAGAAAAGGACTACAAAGAAACCACCACAGGTTTACCTTACTTCACAACAAGAATTAAATATCCGAAATATATCAGCGTTATTTTGCCACTGTATGTTCATCGACGAATAACATCGTGTGGACTATAAAATTTAGATTTTGGACAGATAGGCGCTAATTTTGTATTCGAATTAGATCCCAAATCTGTTCAAAAAATTTTTCTTAACCTGCTAATCGATAATGCTTTGCAAAAAATTGCATTCATTTTAAGTAAGGTTAAGTAATAAAATAAAGAATTAAACTTAACCATTAATATGAAGTCAATTTACACTTCTAAAAGTATTCTCCCCCAATACAGAAATCAAAAAGCTACATATCCTATATATAGATTGTATGAGACATCCTCATTTTGTTTTGGAATCAATCATATAATTAATCCGTGTAAGAAAGAAAACAGTGGTTCCCAAATTGACCTTACCTCTACTATTGTAAAAAACATGTTTTCAGCCAACATTGACTTTTCTCAACAGAAGATAGTTAATCGATATTCAAATATTTCAAACAGTACATTTTCAACTAATACAAAGAATCAATAATGAAGAATTCTACTTTCATAAAATCGACAATGTTGTTATTTGTCATGTGGTTCTTTTTTGGATCTACAGATGTATTGGCACAGACCTTTTCTATTTCTGACGCAAGTGCGAACGAAGGGTCTAATATGACATTTACAGTTACTTCTAGCAGTCCGCTTTTAGGTAACTATACATTTGACGTAATCTATACAGATGGTACTGCAATAGCTGCTGATTATTCTGGAGCTACTTCGATAACCCTCGATTTCTTTTTCAATACAACCTCTACTTTTACCGTTGCAGCATTGAATGATGATTGGGTAGAAGCAACTCAACAAGAGTTTACTCTTACGTTAAGTGATCCATCTAGTACATATTCATTTTCAGATGCTACGGGTATAGGTACAGTTATAGATACCGATGTTGCCTATGTTATTGGTAGCAATTATGATATTACAGAAGGTGGAGAAATACAGTATGCCTTAACCTTGTCTAATGGTATTAATTCTGGTGGTCAACAATATGTTGGTATTGAAGATGCCTATAATGTAGACTTTTCGATTGAAACCAATCCTGGTTCCACAAGTTCAGCTAGTGATGGATCAGATTTTAATTCGTTCAATACCACAGTTACTTTCCCGACAGGTTCTATTGCAGGTACAGAAATAATTATTCCTATACCTACTATTGACAATACTATAGTTGAACCATCTGAAGAATTTTGGGGCGTTAAATCAAGAAATGCTGCAGAAACTACAAAATATGGTGCTACACCATCTAGGGTGAGTATCAATACTGAAAATTCTGCATTACGTATTCACGACAATGATGTCGCTACTATTAATTTAAGTAATACAACAGAATTAGAATCGGTAGGTAATGCTAGAATAGTTTTTACTCTAAGTGGTGAGGTTCAAGACAATTTTAGAATTAATTATGCTACTGCAGACCATACGGCAACCCAACCTTCAGATTATGACTCTAATACAGGATTCTTAAATTTCAACGGTTCTAACGGTCAAAATTTTCAACGTAATTTTAGTATAATAGATGATACCGTTATTGAGTCTACTGAATATTTCACGGTGGTGCCGTCTTACTCACCAGATGCGAATGCAATGACCAACTTTGTTCCTCAAAACATTGTTTTTGTTGCTAATGAAGGGGAAATTACCATTACAGATGATGATTTAGATACCGATTTTGACGGAGTTAACGATTTAGTAGATGAGGATGATGATAATGATGGAATTACAGATATTAACGAAGGTAGTGGAGATTCTGACAGAGATACAATCATAGATAGTTTAGATTCCGATTCTGATAACGATGGATGTCCTGATGCTGTAGAAGCTGGTCATTCTGATCCAGATGATGACGGATACTTAGGCACTTCTCCTTTATCTGTTAATTCAACTGGACTAGTTATTGGTCAAGGTGGCTATACTGGTACAGATAGTAAAGTAACTACGGCTTTTCAAACAGTTAGTATAACATTACAACCAACTGATAAAGTTGCAAATTTAGGCGACACCGTAACATATACAACAGCCGTTAATGGAACTGGACTTACTTACCAATGGGAAGTTAGTGCGGATAATGGTACTACTTGGACTGCTATTTCAAATGGAGGAATATACTCAGGTGCAAATACTACTGCTTTAGTTTTGACTACTATTTCTAGTACAGATAGTGGAAACCAATATCGTTTCGGTGCATTTGATAGTGAAAACTTATGTACTCCATATACTTATACTAACGAAGTGGATCTTTTTATTAGACCCAATGTGGCAATTGCAGATGCATCTACCGCAGAAGGAACAGACTTAGATTTTGCCGTTACACTTTCACATGCAGTGAATGAGGTGGTAACTTTTGATTTATTGTATACTGATATTACTACCCTACCTACTGACTATACAGCTTTATCTAGCTTTACGGTTCCAAGTAATACATTAAACACAAGTATTTTAATACCTGCACTTGACGACTCTATTATTGAAGGAGATGAGACTTTTACCCTAGGTATGACCAATGGTTCTACCAATGCCGGTAACATAACGGATACAGCAACAGGTACAATAACAAATATAAATTTACCTACAGCAGGTGACGGAGTATCCATTGCCGATTTTTCTGTAAACGAAAATATTGGTACGGTAAATTTTGTGTTGACGTATACAGGACCTACTGTTCAAAATGCCTTTACGGTAGATTATATCATAACTGATGTTACCACTACCTCAACTTCAGATTATAATGTAAACCTTACCGGTCAGGTAACTTTCCCTGCAGGTACTGCAAATGGCGATACACGACCTATATTATTGGCTATTACAGATGATACGGTTATTGAAGGTGATGAAAGCTTAACAGTGCAGATATCAAATATTTCAAATAGTCTTTTAAGTATTGTAGATGCCGATGCCACAGGTACAATAATAGATAATGACACTAGCCCTACTACAGGACTATCTGTTGCAGATATTAATTTCAACGAATCTACTGCGTCGTCTAATTTTATTATTAGCTATAATGGAGGTAATGTAAAAACCGGTTTTACTGTTGACTATACAATTACTAACGGAACTGCAATCTCCGGTACTGATTATAATGCGGTTCTTACTGGACAAGTAACATTTCCTAACGGAACTACTAATGGTGCCACTCAATTGGTAAACGTAGACATCATTGACGACCTTATCATAGAAGGTAGTGAAACCTTAAATATTGAATTATCCAATCTTTCAACGACACTTATCAACTTAGTAGATCCTAACGGTATTGGTACTATTATAGATAATGATACTAAAACCGCTACAACAGGTTTATCGGTTGCTGATTTTACAGTTGATGAAGCTATTGGTACTACTAATTTTGTAATAACCTATAATGGTGCTGATTTACAAAACTCATTTACGGTAGACTATAATATTACTGATGGTACTGCAAATGCTAGTACAGATTTTAGCGGAGCTCCTACCCTATCTGGTCAAATAACCTTTCCTGCCGGAACTACTACTGGAGATCAGCAAAATGTTAGTCTTAATATAGTGGATGATAGCATAATTGAAAGCAATGAAAATCTCAACTTTCAATTATCCAACCTTTCAACAACATTAATTAATCTAGTTGATGCTACCGCAATTGGTACTATTACAGATAATGATATTAAAACCGCTACAACAGGTTTAAGTGCTTCTGACTTCTCTGTAAATGAGTCTGCTGGCAGTACAAATTTCTTAATCACTTATAATGGAAATGAAGTACAGTCTAGTTTCACTGTAGATTATAGCATAACAGATGGTACTGCCACATCTGGCAAAGATTACAATATTGCTTTGTCAACTGGTCAATTAACTTTTCCAGCTGGTACTACAAATGGTAGCCAGCAATCGGTTTCCGTTAATATTTTAGAAGATACTTTTATTGAAGCAACAGAAGACTTAAATATTCAATTATCAAACCTATCTACTACGCTAATAAATATAGTAGACCCAACAGGTACTGGTACAATTACCGATAATGACAACACCCCAACTAGCGGAATTGATTTTCAGAACGCTACTGTTACTTTAAGTGAAGGAGATCCAGAGGACAATGTTAATGCAACATTCGTAGTTGAATTTAATGGCGATATTGACACTGGTGAAACTATTGAGGTAGATTACTTTGTAAATAATGGTACTGCTGCAAATGCAACAGATTTTACACCTAGCCCAACTGTACAAACATTGACTTTTACCAATGCTATTAAGACAGGAAATATTGTTGTTCCTATTATTAGTGACAACACCATTGAAAATGAAGAAGATTTCTTTGTAAATCTTGTGGCCATACGTTCTTCTGTAGGCATCAACTTATTGAACAACCAAGCAACTGGAATCATTACAGATGATGATGGCGGTTCTCTTTCTGTTACCGGATTTACTATTGTAGAGCAAACCAATGCAATTAATTTTGATGTTACTTATAGCGGTGATAGGGTAACTGGTGGTTTTACGGTGGACTATTCAATTGTAGATATTACAACTTCTGAAGGTATCGATTACACGGTAGCTTCTGCTACTGGAGTATTGAATTTTACAGGTGTAGATAACGAAGTACGTTCAGTGCAAATAAATATTATTGGTGATGATTTCATTGAAAATAATGAGAATTTAAGCATTGTAATTGCCAACCCTTCCATTCCTGAAATAAACATTACGAATACCGATGCTATTGGAATTATAACCAATGATGATTCTGGTAGTATTGCTGTTACAGGTTTTACAGAAGATGAATTTAATGTTACTGCAAATTTTGAAGCTACCTATACCGGTAATCCTATAAATGGCGGATTTACAGCTTCATATGAAATTACAGATAATACCACAACAGCGGGTAGCGATTACTCAGTTGCATCTCAAACTGGTACTCTAAACTTTTCAGGTACAACAGGAGAAGTATTACAGGTTCCTGTAAATATTATTCAAGATGCTATAATTGAAGGAAATGAATCATTACGTATTACCATAACTTCAATTTCTCCAAATTTAATTACGGCATCTAACCCAACTGCATTAGGAAATATTACCGATATTAATCACCTACCAACAGCTGTAGATGACTCTTTTGTAGTATTCCAAAATCAGGCTTCTGCAAATATTACTGTTCTTGCAAACGATGATTATGGTTTTGACGGACCAGCATCGACTAATCCTTTACAGATAGTTAACAACCCAATAAACGGTACGGTAACTCTTAGAAATAATGGAACTCCTACTGATGCTACAGATGATTATTTTGAATATCAACCTAGTCCTTCATTCAACGGAAACGACTCGTTTAGATATAAAATAGTTGATTCCAATGGTTCTGAAGACGAAGCTGTTGTAAACATCTTTGTAAATGATACTAACCTTAAAAAGGATTTTGAAATTCGTTATTCTGGTAGTATCAATGGAGATTTCACCATGATTGCCAACAATGTACTTTCTAGAAACGCAACGGGTAATTATAACGGTGAAGCTGGTAACCATGATTTCAATAACAATGTGTTTGTTGATATTGATTCCGATCCAACTACGTTCAACTCTACCAATTCAAATTTAGCCAACCCAGAGCCTTCTTTAAGTTGTTTAAATATTAAGAAAGCATATTTATATTGGGCAGCCGCTGATAAGGAATATGACGGCACAACAGGTGGTGGTGCTACAGAGCCGACTTGGAACTATAATCAAGTAAAATTGATGTTGCCTGGTCAATCTTCATACACAACAGTTTCTGCAGATGAGGTTATCTATAGAGGTCGTAATGATCATTTCCAAAATGACCCATACGTTTGTATTAAAGATATTACTGATGATATCAATGCGCTTTCAACTCCTTTTGGTTCTTACCAAGTTGGTAACGTAAAAGCTACTGAGAGAGATTTACGCTCTCATGGTATTGCAAATGTAACTGGTACTTCCGGTGGATGGCAAATTGTTTTTGTCTATGAAAATGTTTCATTAGACCCTAAGAACATTACATTATACGATGGGTATGTACATACTTTTGCTTCTGATGGTGCTGGTGAAACCGAGTTTAACTTTAGCGGTTTCGAGACTATACCAAACGGGAATATTAATGCTAATGTAATGTTAGGTGCTTTAGAAGGTGACCGCGACCTTACTGGTGATCAGCTATTAATTTACGACGCTAGCAACAATTGGTCTAAACTTTCTACTACATTAAGGGATGAAGATAACTTCTTCAATAGCCGAATTACCATAGATGGATTAAATTATGTGGATAGAAATGCTGCCAGTACCAATACCTTAGGTTTTGATGCTACTGTGTTTCCTTTAGCAAATACAGCTAATAGATATATAGATAACGATCAAACTTTTGCCCGTTTTAAAATTACAACGGATCAAGAATCTTACGGTCTTTATTTAATGGGTATGAGCGTTGATGTCTACTACCCAAGTTTAGGTGCCTTAAGTTTAAATGCAAATACTACTGGTCCTTTTAATGCTGGTGATATTGTACCATTAACTTTAAATGTTTCCAATACTGGTAACGATGATATTCAAGACCTTGAAATAACTACTATTTTACCAATTGAAGCTGATTTCTCTGGGGTTGGAACATTACCTTCTGGTGTAACACATTCATATGACCCAACTACTAGAACCTTAACCTTTACAGCTCAAGATGGTTTTACCAATATGGGTGAAAATTATGATATTGATTTTGATATAGAAATTATTGAGGCATGTTATTTTTTAGAGACAGCTTGTACAGCAAGTTTTGAATTACAAGCGACTGCAACTTATAGTGGTGTTACCAATGGAGATACTATTACTACCAATAGCTCTTCCTCTACAGATTCTTGTGGTATCGGTACACATACACCAACGGTAATTGATGTGCAGCAACCACCACAGGTAAATTGGTCTACTGCACCAAATGCCTTAGATAGAACAATTTCTTGTGATGATATCGCTGGGCTAAATAATGCAAATTCTTTAGTTCCTGCATCGGCTTCTTGTAATTTCACATTGAATAAAACAGCTGGTAGCTTTGTACAATCTGGAGCTTGTACTACAGAGGGTACATATACCAATACTTGGACATTTACAGATGCTTGTGGTAGGGTAAGTTCTACTTTCACTCAAGTAATCACTATAGAAGATGATAAAGCGCCAACTTTTAATGAGTCTCTACCGCAAGATTCATATGCAGCTCATGATAATATTCCTGTAGCGCCAATACTTTCTGCAAATGATAATTGTGATTCTAATTCAACAGTTATTTTCAACGAAACATATATTGGTGATAATACAAGTACTTCATATACTATAGTTAGAAATTGGACAACGAATGATTGCGCAGGTAATAGCACAAGCCATACTCAGTATATTTATGTAAGTGAAAATGGCAATCCAATTGGTATTAGTATCAATGATGTTACTGTTAATGAAGACGCTGGCACTGCCGTTCTTGAAATAACCCATACAGGTTCTGTTTCTGGTGGTTTTACCTTAAATTATACTACTGCAGATGATACGGCTATACAACCAGGCGATTACGTTTCTACTTCAAACACTGTTTCTTTTTCAGGAACAAATAATGAAATCAGACTAGTTACTATAACTATTAATGATGATAACTTAATAGAAACTACAGAGCAGTTATTAGTACAATTATCAAGTGGAACCAATACTCCTTCCATTAATGACAATGAGGGAGTAGCGACTATTACCGATAACGATAATGTTTCAGGTAGTACGGGTGTATCTTTTGCTGACGATAATGTTATTGTTACCGAAGGTACTGATACCTACGCTAGATTTGTAGCTACGTTCACCGGTAACATTGCACCAGGAGAAACGGTAACCGTAGACTATGCAACGGCTAATGGCACTGCAATTGAACCTGGAGATTATACTACTTTTACAGGTACAGTAACTTTCGACAGCACTACCAATTCTGTAAACATAGATGTGCCAATTATTGATGATAATATAATTGAACCAGTAGAAGATTTTACTATTACCTTGTCTAATATACAGTCTAATATAAACGTTGGTTTCTTTGATGCGCAACCAACAAATACTGCTACAGGTACTATTAATGACAATGATAACATACCGGGAACAACTGGTATATCGTTCCAAAATGATAATATTACTATTGACGAGGCAGAAGGTACAGCTACAATAAATGTTTTGCTAACCGGTAATGTTCAAGGCGGATTCACTTTAGACTTTGCAACTTCTGACAATACTGCAATTCAACCAGATGATTATACTTCAAACAATGGTCAATTAACCTTTGTAGGTACTGACGGAGAAATACTCCCTATAACTGTTTCAATTATAGATGATAGTATTATTGAGGTAACCGAAGGTTTATTTGTTGACCTTTCTAATCTATCAACTATTTTGATTGCTATTAACGACAATCAAGGGAATATCAATATCACAGATAATGATAGCTTGGCGGGTACAGGTATCTCTTTCCAAAACGATGATATTACCATTAATGAAGCAGATGGTACAGCTACTATAAATGTTCTACTAACTGGAAATGTTCAAGGCGGATTCACATTAGACTACGCTACAGCAGACGATTCTGCAATTGAACCTGGTGATTATATTAGTAATACCGGTCAATTAACTTTCGCAGGTACTGATGGCGAAGTACAACCTGTAACCGTTACTATTAATGATGATACCATTATAGAGGCTACAGAAAGATTATTTGTAAATCTTTCTAACCTATCCACTTCATTGATTACCATTAACGACAATCAAGGAAACATCAACATCAACGATAATGATAATATACCAGGTACAACAGGTATTTCATTTGAAAATGATGATATTACAGTAGATGAAGCAGCAGGTACGGCCACTATCAATGTATTACTGACTGGGAACGTACAAGGCGGATTTACGTTAGATTATGCTACTGATGACGATACTGCTATACAGCCTGGGGATTATACCTCAACGTCTGGTCAATTGACTTTCGCTGGAAATGATGGAGAAATTCACCCTGTGACCGTATTAATAATTGATGATTCTGTTATTGAAGCTACGGAAAGGTTGTTTGTTAATCTATCTAACCTATCAACTACTTTGATTGCCATTAATGACACTCAAGGGAACATCAATATTACAGATAATGATAATGTTGCAGGTACGGGTATAACTTTCCAAAATGATGATATTACCGTAGATGAGGCAGCGGGGACTGTAACGGTTAATGTATTATTGACCGGTGATGTACAAGGTGGTTTCACCTTAGATTATACTACTAGTGATGATACAGCTCTTCAACCAAGTGATTATACAACTAGTGCAGGTCAATTGACTTTTGCTGGTACAGATGGTGAATTACAACCTATTACCGTCACAATTATTGACGATAGCGCAATTGAGACTATAGAGAGATTATTCGTAAATCTTTCTAACCTTTCAACCACATTGATTAGCATAAACGATAATCAAGCAAACGTTAATATCACCGATAACGATAACATACCGGGCACAACGGGTATTGCTTTCGAAAATGATAATATTACGGTAGACGAAGCAGCAGGCACAGCAACTATCAATGTTCAATTAACTGGTAATGTTCCTGGTGGATTCACTTTAGATTATACTACTAGTGATGATACAGCGGTACATCCTGGGGATTACACGCCTATTAGCGGACAATTAACTTTCAATGGTAATGATGGTGAGCTACAACCTATCACCGTTACAATTATAGATGATAATAGTATTGAAGCTACCGAGCGTTTATTTATAGACATCTCTAACCTATCTACAACCTTAATCGTTATCAACGATAACCAAGGCAATATCAATATCACCGATAATGATAACATACCGGGTACAACAGGTATCTCATTCCAAAATGATGACATCACTGTTGATGAGGCAGCGGGTACTGCAACTATTAATGTATTGCTAACCGGAAACGTTCAAGGTGGGTTCACCTTAGATTATACGACAACTGATGATTCTGCGGTTCAACCAGGTGATTATACCACCAATATAGGGCAACTGACTTTCGCTGGTACAGATGGAGAATTACAACCTATAACCGTATCCATTATAGATGATAATAGTATTGAAGCTACTGAAAGACTATTTATAGATTTATCAAACTTGTCGACTACGTTAATAGCGATAAACGACAATCAAGGTAATATCAATATTACCGATAATGACAACATACCTGGTACAACCGGAATTTCATTTGAAAATGATAATATCATTGTAGATGAAGCTGCAGGTACGGCCACAATAAATGTTTTACTAACCGGAAATGTTCAAAGCGGATTTACCCTTGATTATACTTCTACTGATGATACTGCTGTACAACCAGGAGATTACACCACAAGTATAGGTCAGTTAACATTTAATGGTACAGATGGTGAAATTCATCCAATTACGGTAAGTATTATTGATGATAATTTAATTGAAACAACAGAACGACTATTTATAGATCTTTCTAACTTGTCTACAACATTGATTGCCATTAATGATAATCAAGGTAATATCAATATCACAGATAATGACAATATACCTGGCACAACAGGTATAGCGTTTGAAAATGATAATATAACTGTTGATGAAGCTGCGGGTACAGCAACTATTAATGTTCAATTAACCGGTAATGTACCTGGCGGATTTACTGTAGATTTTGCTACAGCAGATGGTTCTGCAATAGCTCCAGGCGATTATACTGGCAACTCAGGTCAATTGACCTTCGCTGGAACCGATGGAGAATTGCAACCTATTACGGTTACCATTATCGATGATAATTTTATCGAAGCGACTGAAGCGCTTTTGGTTAACTTATCAAATTTATCTACCACATTAATAGGTATTAACGATAATCAAGGTAATATCAATATCACGGATAATGATAACATACCTGGTGTTTCCGGTATTTCATTCGAAAATGATGATATAACCGTTGATGAAGCTGCAGGTACAGCTACAATAAATGTATTATTAACTGGTAATGTTCAAGGCGGATTCACTTTAGACTATACCACCAATGATGATACTGCTGTTCAACCTAGCGATTATACTACCGATGCAGGTCAACTGACTTTTGCTGGTACAGATGGGGAAATTCATCCCGTTACAGTTACAATCATAGATGATAATGTTATTGAAGCAACGGAAAGATTGTTTGTAGACCTATCTAACCTGTCTACCACGTTAATTGCCATAAACGATAACCAAGGTAATATCAATATCACAGATAATGATAACATACCTGGTGTTACTGGTATTTCATTTGAAAATGATGATATTACTGTTGATGAAGCTGCGGGTACGGCAACTATCAATGTTTTATTGACCGGAAACGTACAAGGCGGATTCACTTTAGATTATACGACTACTAATGATTCTGCAATAGCACCTGGTGATTATTCCACTAATTCAGGTCAGTTAACATTTGCCGGTACAGATGGTGAAATACACCCTATTACGATAAGTATAATTGATGATTCTCTAATAGAATTTACTGAAAGTCTATTTGTGGATCTTTCTAACCTGTCTACTACTTTAATTGCCATTAATGACAATCAAGGGGTAATTAATATTACAGATAACGATAGTGACCCATCACTGTATGGTGTTCAGTTTGATGTTACTTCTGTTGACGTTAATGAAGATGCAGGTACTGTTTCTCTTGATGTAGTTCTAAATGCGCAAGTTCAAGATGAGTTTACGGTAGAATATTATACCGTTGATGGTACTACTATAGAAGGTAGTGACTATACCGGTGTTCCTCAAAACACACAGACTTTGACATTTGGCGGAACAAATTCCAATACACAAACTATAGTTATTCCAATTATTGATGATGTCTTGATTGAATTTACCGAGAATTTTGAAGTAATTCTTGAAAATATTTCTTCTCCTATTGTTGGTATTCTTGCCAATGATACGGCAACGGTAAACATTATCGATAACGATGCTGACCCATCGGTTTACGGTGTTGCTTTTGATGTTACTTCAGTTGATGTAAACGAAGATGCAGGTACGGTTTCTCTTGATGTTGTCCTTAACGCGCAAGTTCAAGATGAGTTTACGGTAGAATATTATACGGTTGATGTAACTACTTTAGAAGGTAGTGATTATACCGGTATTCTTCAAAATACGCAGACTTTGACATTTGGTGGAACAAATTCCAATACGCAGACAATAGTTATTCCTATTATAGATGATGTGTTAATTGAGTATACAGAGAACTTCCAAGTAATTTTGGAAAATATTTCTTCTCCTATTGTTGGTATTCTTGCAAATGATACGGCAACGGTAAACATTATTGATAATGATAGCGATCCATCACTTTACGGAGTACAATTTGATTTTACTTCAATTGATGTAAACGAAGATTCGGGTACAGTTTCTCTTGATGTTGTTCTTAATGCGCAAGTTCAAGATGAGTTTACGGTAGAATATTATACGGTTGACGGTACTACCATAGAAGGTAGTGATTATACCGGTGTTCCTCAAAATACGCAGACTTTGACATTTGGTGGAACAAATTCCAATACACAGACAATCGTTATTCCGATTATCGATGATGTATTAATTGAGTACACAGAAGATTTCCAAGTAATTTTGGAGAACATCTCTACTCCTATTGTTGGTATTCTTGCAAATGATACGGCAACGGTAAACATTATTGATAACGATAGTGACCCGTCATTATATGGTGTGCAGTTTGATACTACTTCGATCGAGGTAAATGAAGACGCTGGTACCGTTACTCTTAATGTGGTACTAAATGCTCAAGTTCAAGATGAATTTACTGTAGAATACTATACTATAGATGGCTCTACAATAGAAGGGAGCGATTACACTGGTGTTCCTCGTAATACACAAACCTTGACGTTTGGCGGCACAAATTCTAATACTCAGACAATCGTTATTCCGATTATTGATGATATTATTATTGAAGATTCAGAAACGTTCAATGTAATTCTTGAGAACATATCAAGTCCTATCGTAGGTATTTTATCAGACAATATTGCTACCGTAACCATTATCGATAATGATGGTAATGAAGGTTGGCCAATAGATGAAACTATGGAGGCTTGTGATTCAATTCCTGATGCTTTTGTAATTACTTCAGATAGCACTTGTGCCATTACAGTTGATTTAGAAGAATTGATTCAAGGTCAAGATGATGAATGTGCAACAGAATATACGATTACTAGAACATGGACTATTACTGATTGTGTTGGTAATGTACGTACACATACTCAAGTAATAACCATAGAAGATACAGTTGCACCGACATTTACAGAGGCGCTACCACAAGATATGACGGTAGAATGTAATATGGTGCCAGATGCTGCTACACTGACGGCATCTGATTCTTGTGAGCCGGATATTGAAGTAACTTTTGAAGAAACAATTACAAATGATGAAAACTGCGCTCTTGGTTATACGGTAACCAGAACATGGACCGCTACTGATTGTGCCGGTAATACTACAGAACATACACAAGTAATTACTGTAGAACCTACAGGACCAATTATGAGTCAGCCTTACGAGAGTGAGATTACCATTATTTGTGGTGATGATATACCTGAGGTTCCAGAAATGTTATTTACAGGTGGGTGTGGTAATTTTGATGTTGTATTTAATGAAGAAAGACAACAAGCAGATGATTCTGATGATTACATGATTATTAGGTCTTGGAACGTAACTGACTCTTGTGGAAACACAGCTTCTTTTGAACAGATCATATTTGTTCTTCAACCACAATTACAAGAAATTACTATTAATATTTGTATTGAAGAAGAGCGAATTGACTTGTTAAATTATTTACCTGTCGATTTTGATCGCAATGGTACATTTATGATTCTTGAAGGCGATGTAGTATTAGAGCAAAACTATTTTGACCCTATGAACCATGAGCCTGGCGAGTATAAAATTGCCTACAGTTCTACCGAAGGCACTTGTAAGTACTATGTTGACTTTACCGTAATTGTAGATACAGAATGTGTACCATGCGGAAGAGGTGATATTATTATCTCTAAAGCAGTTACAGCGAATGGCGATGGTGTTAATGATTTCTTTGAAATAAAAGGTGTAGAGTATTGTGCCTTTAGTTTTGATGTTATGATTTTTAACCGTTGGGGTACTAAAATTGCTGAGGTTCAAGATTATCAAAATGACTGGGGCGGTGAATCTCCCGATGGTTCTTTTGGACAATCTGGTATGTTGCCAACAGGTACATATTATTATATTATTACTGCTACCGATAAAAATACAGGTACTATTTTAGAACCATTTAATGGGTATATCTACCTAGGTACTAATTAAAATTGAAATATATAATTGAAAATGCCTCATCATAAATATGGTGAGGTTTTTTTTCTTCTCTACCAGCATTTTTTTTGACATAAACTACTATACACAAGTCTTTTAGATTCTCAATTTAGTTCGTCCGAAAAACACATCAATTGAACGAAAATGCTGTTTCAGAACGAATAATATGGGGTGTCAGCCGTTATTTTTCATATCCTTCAAAAGAGCAATTAAGTTTGTAAATAATAAGATAACCTACTTATACATTAACATACTAGCCCAAAAAGCTAAACCCAAACACAACCATGAAAAAAGCTAATCTACTTTTAGCCATTCTATTTTTTACAGGTGCTTTTGTAAGCGCACAGCAGTTACCTCAGTTTACACAATATATGTACAACACTATTTCGGTAAACCCAGCGTATGCAGGTAGTAGAGAAACGCTGAACGCGACTATTCTACATAGAAATCAGTGGGCAGGTCTTGAAGGTAATCCTAGAACCAGTACACTATCTATACATTCACCTTTAAAAAACGAGAAAGTAGGTATAGGCGTTTCATATATTAATGACCGTTTAGGTTTTGAAAATACCAACTACTTTTATGGAGATTTCTCATATACCGTTCCGGTTAGCCAACAAGTTAAAATGCGCTTTGGTTTAAAGGGTGGTTTCACAAGTTATAACTTAGAAAACCCTGATCCTAACGATCAGTTTTTCAATGCTAATTTCAATAGTATAAACCCAAATTTTGGTGCAGGTTTTTACATTGGTTCTAATAGATGGTATGCAGGTCTTTCTTCTCCAAGAATATTAAATACAGATTTAAACGATGGAGAATTTGAAGCTATAGAGCGTAATAGTTACTACGCTATTGGTGGTTTAGTTTTTGACTTATCTGAAACTACTATTTTCAAACCTACCATTATTACAAAATTTACCAATGGTGCTCCGGCAACATATGACTTTACTATTAACTTTTTATTCAACGATAAATTTTGGGTAGGTACTTCTTACCGAGTGAACGACGCTTCTAACTTTGGAGCAATGATGGACTATCAAGTTTCTAGGGATTTTAGAGTTGGTTATGCTTATGATTTACCTACCTCTGCCGTAAGACCTTACACAGGTGGTACACATGAAATTATATTAATATATGAACTTACAAAAAAGGTGTTAGGACCTGTTAAATCTCCTAGATATTTCTAATAATTTAAAATCTATAGGATGAAAAATTATAAAAATTTTCTGCTATTGATGCTACTCTTTTTAGTAGGTCAATTTTCAATAGCACAGATTGCATCGCAAAAAAAAGCTGATTATTATTTTAGCAAATTCTCATATTCATTAGCTATTGAAGAGTATGAAAAAATGGTTAAAACCGATTTCAACTCAGAGTATGCTCACCAGCAATTAGCGGAGTGTTATTTACTTATACGCGACTATAAAAAATCTATTCCACATTTTAGTGCGGTTATTAATAATGCTACACTACCAACAGATTATTACTTTAAATACGCCATGGCTTTATATGCCAACGGAGATTTAGATGAGTCTGAAATTTGGTTGAAAAAATATAAAAAATACAATAAGAACGATTCTCGTGTAAAACGCTTTCTAAAAGATGGCAACCTTGCATCTGTAGTATTTAATAGTAGACAACGATATGAAGTTGAACCCGTAGCTTTCAATTCTACCGATAGTGATTTTGGTACTTATAGATTTATGGGAAACTTGTACTTCGGCTCTTCTAGAAGAGATGTCGTAACCGGTGAAAGTTATGGATGGAATGATGAACCTTGGCTAGACCTTTTTGCCGTTCAAGAAGATAACCCATTATCTGAACCAAAACGCGTAAAAGGTAATATCAATACTAAATTTCATGAAAGTTCGGTAGCATTTTCTACAGATTATAAAAACGATACTATCATGTACTTTACCCGTAATAACTTCTATGACAAAAAGGAAGGTTACGGCGCTTCTAACGAAATAAACTTAAAAATATATTCTGCTAAACTGGTGGATGATAAATGGGAAGAGAATAGTAATCTTAGAATTAATAGTGATTACTACTCTACTGGGCATCCGTCAGTAAATTTAGCCAGAACACGCTTGTACTTTACATCTGATCGCCCTGGCGGTTATGGTGGTACTGATATTTATTATGCTGAAATTCATGAACGTGGTGGTGTACAGGAACCAATTAATGCCGGACCAATTGTAAATACCGAAGGAAATGAAATGTTTCCGTTCATAAACGAAGAAGGAAAACTGTTCTTTAGTTCTGATGGGCATGTTGGTTTTGGTCAATTAGATGTGTTCTCTACTATTTCTAATGAAGATGGTGAAGTTATTGACATCATTAATTTAGGGACACCTATAAATAGTTCAAGTGACGATTTTGCTTATTATGGTCTGCCTAACGGACTAGATGGTTATGTTAGCTCTAACAGAGAAGGTGGTATGGGTAGTGATGATATCTACAAATTTAAATTTACTCCTGCGCTAGATGTTGAAGGCTATGTTGTAGATGGTATAAACAACCAAATGCTAGACAGTGTTAAAGTTACATTATACGATCAAGTCACAAATACTTTAGTAGCACAGACTACTACAGATGAAAATGGGTATTATAGATTTCCTGTTAATAGAAAAACTGCCTACATGATTGAGGCTGTAAGAAAAACACACCCACATAAAAACGTATTTTTTAATACCTCGGCTACACCTAAAGCTCAAAAGATAATGCGTCAAGATATCGTTCTTGAACCTGTTCTTGACTTAAAATTATTAGCCGGACTCAATAAAATATATTTCGATTTCAATAAAAGTGATATTAGACCAGACGCAGCGAGAGAGTTAGATAAGGTTGTTCGTGTAATGAACAATACCTACCCAGATATGATTATTAAACTTGAAGCACATACAGATCCGGTAGGAAGTCACGCATACAATGATGACCTTTCTGAAAGAAGGGCAAAATCTACTTATGAATACCTTATTGAAAATGGCATTTCAAAAGACAGAATTGTTTCTTATAAAGGTTTTGGTAAACGTATACCTATTAATAAATGTACAAGTAAAGAAGATTGTACCCCAGAGGAATTAGAATTGAATAGAAGAACAGAATTCCCAATTCTACAAATTAAAAAAGGAGTTCTAGCATCTAAGTAAAATAATCAATCAACCATAAAAAAAGTCCTTTACATTTTATCGTAAAGGACTTTTTAATTTTATTGCTATTAGTAATCTATTCCATAATACCGTCAACGATACCATATTTAATAGATTCTTCTGCATTCATCCAGTAATCTCTATCAAAATCTTTTAAAACTTTTTCAAAATCTTGACCACAGTTATCTGCTAATATCTGGGCACTTAATTCTTTGGTTTTTATAATTTCTCTAGCCTGTATTTCAATATTTGAAGCCTGACCTCTTGCCCCACCACTTGGTTGGTGAATCATTACCTGAGCATGTGGTTGTATAAACCTTCTACCCTTTTTACCTACAGATAACAAGATAGAACCCATTGATGCAGCCAAACCGGTACAAATTGTAGAAACCGGACTCTTCAAAGATTTTATAGTATCATACATAGCAAAACCAGAAGTAACATAACCACCAGGACTATTTATGTAAAGTTGAATTTCTTTATCATTCTGCATATCTAGATATAATAACCTATCAATTACATGTTTTGCAGAATCGTCATCAACCATACCCCATAGGAACACCTTTCTTTCCTCCAGCATTTTCTCATCTATGGCTTCCTGAATTTTTCCTTTTTTAGCACTCATATTTTAAGTTTAATTATCTCTAACAAAATTAATGAATTAATTCATAAACAGATGCTGCATTAACGCTATGAATTATTGTCAATCCTGTTTCTATTAAATGAACAACGTTAATTATGTATTAGGATTGTTCTTCTACTGTAACTGTTTTCTCTACAACCTTTTTTATAGGTATCACTACTTTACCAGATTTGGTTTTTAAAATCATTGAAATATTATCAATACCTATTACCGTACCTTGTAAATCTCCAATTTTAACTTTATCCCCTACTTCGTAAATTTTTCTAGAATAAAAGGTTCTTAATAAATCACCCACAATCTCTCTAGACCCTAAACCTAGTGCCAATGCAATAGCCAGTAAGAATGCCCCCAATACAATAGTGAAATTATTAGTGATTATCTGAGTATCTATACCCGCTTGGTTCAATGCTGTAATACTTACAAAAATGATAATTAGGTAAAATAAAACATTACCTAATAGCTTACCACCGCCAAGACCAATTGAACCAAATACTTTAATAATAGCTTCCTTGATTGTTTTAGCCAAAAATAGACCTAGCATTAAAATCACCATTGCAGAAAGCAATACAGGCAAATAACGCAACAGATTTGCAATTTCGGTAGATATAATGGTTAGTCCCATTATGTCAGAAGCAACGATTATAAATACCAACCAAAGAAGTACTTTAATAAAGGTGATGATTATTTTGGGTAAATCTATCTTGATATCGGCATCTCCAAAAAGTTTAGCCTCATTGATTTTTTCAGAAACGGTATCTAATTTTATCGCTTTGAAAATTCTCTTTAAGACAAAGGTTGTTACCTTAATGATTATCCAACCAAATATAATAACGATAAACGCTCCAAATATCCCAGGTAATGCAGATGCAATATCCTTAAATATATTACTTAATGAATCAAAGGTGAGTTCTTTCCACTTATCAACTGTTTCCATATATAGCTTTTTCTACTTTAAATTTTATTCGGTTTCGATTTCGTTTTTAACATCCCTTCTATGATAGCGGCAAAACTACCTGTAAACAGACCTGTCAATTCCATAATTAACTTAGCCGTAGCAACATCTTCCATAACTTTTTTACGTAGTTCTGGAGGAACATCCTTAAGATCTCCTTGTAAGTTTTTAAATGGATTTTTGTCCTGTTCTAACATTTAAGGTAGGGTTTTATAAATTTCCGTAACTTTTACCTTTGCTCTTTTGAGCCTCATTTTTATAGCGCTAGATTTTAAATCTAATATATCTTCTAACTCTTTAATCGATGCCCCGTCTTGATACTTTAACAACAAAATAGATTTATCTTCTGGGTCTAAAAGCTCCAAAGCTTTTTTAAGTTTATCCACCTGCATCTGTAAAAGCAAATTATCGGTAACATCTATTGGCACATCTTCTTGATTGTCAAATTTTACTGAATTATCATTGATCTTTCTTTCCTTATTTCTATTTACATAATTAACACAGAAGTTATACGTAAAAGAATAAAGCCAAGTAGAAAACTTAGATGTTCCTTTGAAAGAACCCAGTTTCACGAAAAGCATTAGAAATATATCTTGGGTTAAATCTTCTGCCTCTTTATTAGATTTTGCGAACCCCAAGCACTTATTATAAACTAGTTTAGAATATCTATCATATAGCACACCAAAGAGCATAGAATCATTCTTAGAAACAATCTGTTCTATTAATTCTAAATCAGTGTATTTTTCATGTACACTATCAGAAACCGATTTTTCACTGAATTGGTTTCCAATAATAATAAAACATAGCTTTTTAAGAAATGTCACTTTGGTATATTGTTTACAAAAAATAAAAGTAGGTTAAAGATACTGTAATTGATATATTTACTTGAAAATCTGCTAAAAATGAAAAAATTAATTATTCTTTCTATTCTTATTTCAAGTGTATTTACAGGTTGTAAAACCGACAAAAAAGAACCTAAAATTTCTGTTGCCGAAGATAAGGAATTGACGGTTCTTGAAAAAATAGCCAATGCAAATGGCTTTGATAATTGGAATGATTTGCAAAGTATTAAGTTCACTTTCAACGTAGATAGAGATACCGAGCATTTTGAACGCACTTGGTTATGGAATACAAAGTCTAATGACGTTACAATGATGACCAGGCAAGATACTATCTCATATAACAGAAAATCTGTTGACAGCACCATGGTGGCAACAGACGGAGGGTTTGTAAATGATAAATTTTGGTTACTGGCTCCTTACCAATTGGTTTGGGATCAAAAAAGTTTTACCTATAAACATACCGAGGGTGTTGAAGCGCCTATCAGCAAAACTACTATGCACAAATTAACAACGGTATACGATAATGACGGAGGTTACACCCCTGGCGATGCCTATGACTACTATTTTGGTGACGATTTTATTATTAAAGAATGGGTATATAGAAAAGAGAATCAATCTGAACCTAATATGACTACTAGTTGGGAAGATTATAAAAAACTGAAAGGTTTAAACATTGGCATGATGCACAAAAGACCTGATGCTGATTTCTCATTATACTTTACAGGAGTTGAAGTTAAATAGTGTGGTATAGATTTTGAAGTATATATTACCACTTCAACCAACATATGAAATTACCAGTATTTGCGCTATTCTTATTTTCTCTATTCGGGTATTCTCAAAATAGTAAAACTGCAATTGTTTTAGATAATGCAGACAATTCTCCTTTAGAATTCGTTGGTATTTACAATGGCAAAGACCACACCATGACCAATGCCGATGGTCGCTTTCAGTTTTCATCATCTTCAGATTCCATTACTTTTTACAGAGCTGGTTATGATAAACTTTACACAACATTTAAAAAGATCAAAGATACTATCTTCCTCAACAAAAGTGTATTAGAGCTTAACGAAGTAACCGTAACTAATGAAAAAACCTTGTGGCAAAAAGTTGGAGATTCGGTGAAGTCTAACTACCCAATTTATCCATATAAAGAGATATTTTTGCTTAGAGGTGTTCTAAGATATAATGGCGAAATTACCCGTATTCAAGATATACAGGGTAAACTGGAAAGAAGAACACTTTTGTATACAAATGAAATTGACCCCGATAAAAAAGATTTCAAAGTGGAACTGACCAATATGCGTAAAGTTGGTTTAGTTAAGGACGAAAATGATGTCTACTTTATTTTTGAATCGTTCCATAGTTTATTTATGAACCTAATACCTGTAAATGCTACTGGAGATAATTTTGATTTAACCGAATCTACTTTTGATAATGGTAAAAAAATTAATATAAATTTTCAATCTAAACCAACAATTGAAAATGAGGATTTTTCGGGTCATTATATTATTAATACAGAAAACTATGCGATGGAACAGTTTAAAATGTCCGTTGTGTTAAAAAATAAGCCTTTTCAAGAAAGTGGTAAAAAAATAAAATTCAGGACGGTATCATTTGACAAAGAAATTTCGCTCTCCAAATCCTCTAACACAAGTAAATACTATATAACCTCAGCAAAATACGATGTGAAGGTTGAATTGACAGATGATGAAAAGTCATTTACCTCATTTTACGATATATCTTTTATTTTAACTACTTCAGATAACGAAGGTGATTTTGATGTTAAGAAAAACGTTAGTACTTCTAAGGACTTATTTAAAATTAATTACCCTTACGACCAAAGTTATTGGAATGCTCAAAACCAACTATTACTAACAGATGAGATGTTAGATTTTATTGAAAAAGTACAAGACCCCAGCAACGAGTTTAAAGTTAGAAGTAATATTAAAAACTAATGTAACCTGGCTAAGGCCTAAGCTTTTTTTCGCTTCAATAAAAGTGTAAATAAAAGAATAAGAAATCCGCATGCAAGCAGCACTACAAAACTTCGGGTAAGACTGTAATTTTCTGCCAAGAATCCCAGTATGGGGGGTGCACATAAAAAACCGGTGTAGCCTGCTCCTGCAATGAACGCTATACCTTTAGAAGAATCTATTCCCTTTACGTTCCCTCCTATTCTAAATACTTCGGGCACCATTACAGAAAAACCCAATCCATTTAACGCAAAACCTAGTATGCTGAAATAGGTATTTCCTGTAAGAACTAGAAAATATCCTATAATAGCTAAAATGGCACCAATAGCTACTATTTTAATAGATCCAATTTTGTCACTGATACCATCTCCTAAAAATCTACCTAAAGTCATGGTTACTTGAAATCCTAAAAATCCTAATCCCCATAAAGCTTCTGGAGCCAAAGTAATTTCCTTTAAATAAAGTCCGCTCCAATCTACAATGGCACCCTCACTACCCATTGCTACAAAAGATATAAGTCCTAAAAGCAGTAATGGTTTTAGCAAACCAAAACTAAAAGGTTCGTTTTCAATTTCTTCCGCAATTTCAGAGAAATACTGGCTTCTAAATCTAAAATTGACAACTAAAACCAATAAAACAGCAATAGACATGTGTAATACGGGATTTGATAACGGACCAATTAAGAAACTACCCAAACCTGCCAAAACTCCCCCAAGACTGAAAAAACCATGTGATGCCGCCATGAACTTCACCTTGTCCTTTTTCTCTATCTCGGTCACCAAGGTATTCATAGAAATATCTGTAACACCATTAGTTGCCCCAAATAGAAATAAAGCTCCCATGAGAATATAATAGTTAGGTGCCAATAACGGCAACATTGCCGTTATGCAACTTAACAATACTCCGTAAAAAGTAGTTTTTCCAACACCAAACTTATTTATTATTGCTGAAGCAAACGGAAAAATTGTAAAAACTCCTAAGGCCAAAAAGAAAATAGCAATTCCTAATTCGGATTTACTGATGTTTAAAGCATCTTTAACCGTTGGTATATATATTGCCCATGTGCCGAAAAGTATGTTAATACTGGCAAATACCCAAGAGGGACCAAAATACCTAGCATTACCCAATATTAAACGTAATGATCTCATCTACATATGATTGTTGGTTAGCAAATTAAAGTATTTAATTTGCTAGAACTCCAGCTTTTAAAATTTGCCCAAAACGGTACATATCCTCATAGGTAGAATAGAACGGAGCTGGTGCCAATCTAATTACATTAGGTTCGCGCCAATCAGTTATTACACCATTTTCCATTAAATAATTAAAAAGAGATTTCCCTTGTCCGTGTAAGAATACAGATAACTGACACCCTCTATCTTCAGGAGTTATAATCTCAAAAGAACTATCTACCTCTTTATCTATTTCATGCAAAATATATTCTAAATAAGCGACTATCTGATTTCGCTTTGCTATCAACCTGGCCATACCTACTTCTTCAAACATAGTAAGCGATGCTAAATAAGGTGCTACAGAAAGTATTGGAACATTACTTATTTGCCATGCATCTGCATTCTCCATAGGTTCAAATTCTGGCTTCATAAGAAATCTAGTTTCTTTTTTTGTTCCCCACCAACCTTCAAATCGTTGAATATCCTTTTTGTTCAAGTGTTTTTTATTCACGTAAATACCAGATGCATTTCCTGGACCACTGTTCATGTACTTATAACTACACCATGAGGCAAAATCTGCATCCCAATCATGTAATTTCAATTCTACATTACCTACAGCATGTGCCAAATCCCATCCAACGTTGGCACCAACAGCTTTTCCCGCTTTGGTTATAGCTTCCATATCCATTACCTGACCGTTGTAATAATTTACACCGCCAATTAATACAAGCGCTAGTTCATCACCTAACTCTTCTATTTTTGCAAGTATATCTTCTGTTCTCCAATGATGTTCCCCATCACGTTTCTTAATCTCAACAATGGTTTCTTCTGGGTCTAACCCATGAAAGCGAACCTGACTTTGAAACATATACTGATCGCTGGGAAAAGCCTTTTCTTCACACAGAATCTTAAATCTCTTCTTTGTTGGGTTGTAAAAGGAAACCATCAATAAATGAAGATTCACGGTCAAGGTATTCATCACTGAAACCTCTTCTGGTAAGGCTCCTACAACTTTAGCTAAAGGTTCTGCCAAACGCTCATGATAATCCCACCATGGTTTTTCAGCATAAAAATGACCCTCAACGGCTAGTTCTCCCCAGTCTTTCATAACCTCGTCTACAAATGACTTGGTTCTTTTTGGCTGCAATCCCAGAGAATTCCCCGTAAAATAGATGACTTCTTTCCCGTTGATTTTAGGAAAAATAAACTCATCTCTATATGTTTTTAAGTTGTCCTTTGCATCTAAAGACTGTGCAAACTCTAACGTATTTTTAAATTCCATAACTAATTTTATATAAAAGTAATCATAAGCCTATAATTTAATAAGCTCTAAACAATAATTGACATTTAAGATTCTATTCTTAAACGCATTTCTATCATATGCCTTTTAAACCCTACTTTCTCATAGGCTCTTATTGCGGGTTCGTTTTCGCTGTATACATGTAATCGTATTTCCGTTAATCCAGACGCAGTACACCAATCTTTTAAACTACTAACAATTTTTCCATTTATGCCCATACCCCTATAATCGGGATCTGTATACATAAAACCTAAATAAGCAAAAGTCTCATGATCTAAATAATGCCTGGCAGGTTTTTCTAGGGCATAACCCGTAGCTACTATTTTATCTCCATCACAGGCAACCATTACAATGGCCCTAGGGTTTTCCATTAGTGCACCTAAATCATAATAGGTGACATCAGCATCTTTAATGGTAGGGTCAAAAGGGCGTTCTGCCTTGACCACGCCTTGCTCATATTTCAATAAGACGGGCAAATCGCTATCTACCGCTTCCCTAATCGTTATTTCAGTTTTCATCTCTTCCCTATTTTGAGTCCATTAAATTAAGGCTTAAAACCCTATTTTTGCAAAAAGAAACGCATGCATTTTCTATCGCCACTTTTAGAAAGCTATTTAGCAGACCACTCACAAGAAGAACCTAAGTTACTACAAGAACTTACGCGTGAAACTCATTTAAAAGTAATACAGCCACGAATGCTTACCGGGCATTTTCAAGGGCGTGTATTAAGTTTATTGTCTAAATTGATCAATCCTCTTAATATTCTTGAAATTGGCACCTATACCGGTTATTCTGCCTTATGCCTAGCGGAAGGTTTACAGAAAAACGGACAATTACATACAATTGATGTAAATGCAGAACTAGCCCAAATACAACGTACCTATTTTGACCGTAGCGATTATGGTACACAAATTATACAGCATGTAGGTAACGCTTTAGATATTATACCGAAGCTTGATATTACTTTTGATCTTATTTTTATAGATGCAGAGAAAAAGCAGTACGATAATTTTTTAGAAGCTGTTTTACCCAAAACAAAATCGGGTTCCGTAATACTTTCCGATAATGTGCTGTGGTCTGGTAAAGTGGTAGAACCCTTAGACCCTAAAGATGTTACCACAAAGGTACTCTTAGACTACAATAAAAAACTAAGTGAACACCCTTTATTAGAAACAGTTTTGTTGCCTATACGCGATGGACTGACTTTAAGTAGGGTGAAATAAGCACCCCATACAGTCTATAAAATAGCCAAGCCGATACTATACCTACCAACGCACCTACAATTAAATCGATAGGAAAATGTACACCCACGTACACTCTACTCATTGCAAATAATACTGGCCAGATATAAAATAAGTACACCCATTTAAATTTACGTCTTAAAAAAAGTACCGTTAAAGTTATTACCGAAAAGGAAGAGGAGGCGTGACCTGAGAAAAAGCTGAACCCTGACGGACTTCTTAGAATACGAATTAAAGTATTTAAGTCTTCATCATTATTTGGTCTTAGCCTGGCAACCACATTTTTAGTCAAATCTGTTACTGTACCCACAAAAAAAACCATGACCAATAGGGTCAAAATCATCGCTATTGCCTCTCGTTTCGGAAACTTAATAAAAAATAGAATTATGATAAGGGCAAATAAGGGAATCCAAGGTGGAAATTTGGTTACCGTTGACCAAAAGGTATCATATTGCTCTATACCAAGACTGTTAAGATAGACAAAGGCATCTCGATCCCATTGTAAAATCTTATCTAACATAGAAGATTACTTTCTCTTGATACTGCCGGTTACATCATTGATGTTCTTACTAACGTCGCTAATTTGCTTTTTAACATCATTACCTAAGCCAGAACTAATGTCCTTTTTCATATCATCGATATCTTTTTTTATATCGGTAACGAAACTAGTATCAATGCCCTGCTTATCGGCACTCTTTTGAATTTCTTGTTTAATATCTTCGGTAGCATCTTTTAGTTGACGCATACCTTTACCCAATCCCTTGGCAATATCAGGAATTTTGTCGGCACCAAATACCATCACTACGATAAACATAATGAAGAAAATTTCTGCGCCACTAATAAATAATGAATACATAGCAATCATACTACAAATATAAACAAGTTTAGTATCGAAATTAAAAAAGCCTCGTATAACTACGAGGCTTTTTTAAATAATTATTTTGTTAATTATTTTCCTTTAATTCCTTCTTTCATTTTATCGAAATCGCTCTCTTGCTCTTTCTTTGGCCAGCTATTGTTTGTGGTATCAATATCTGCCGTTTCCATTTTAGGATCAATATTAACTCCCGTTAGCTCAGTAGTAGAAGAAATAACCATACTTACTTCTTTACTGTTCTTTCTCCAAATTTCTGGAGGATAGGTTACATTTTTAACCGATCCATCTGCATACGTATACTCTACGATCAACGGCATTGGTAAACCACCTGGGCTATTAAACGTTACTTCGTAAAAATACTTTGGTTCTTTAACCGCCGCTCTTTCTGCCGCAGTCATGTTATCCATCATAAATTCTTTTAAAGTTTTAGAAGATTCTGATGGTAAGTTATCTTTTAGTTCAGGAGCTACCATACCAGCATCGTCATATTCCTCTAAATAAACCATTGGTCTTAAATTAGACTCTGGTATACCACGTTCTGCCAAATAAGCTTTCATTTTTTTGTTAGGGGTATCGCTTACATAGTATTTTTTAATATCCTTTACAGCCAAATCTACATAGTCAGTGGTATAGAACCAACCTCTCCAGTACCAATCTAAATCTACGGCAGAGGCATCTTCCATAGTTCTAAAGAAATCTTCTGGTGTCGGGTGTTTAAACTTCCAACGGTGAGAATATGTTTTAAAAGCATGATCAAACAACTCACGTCCCATAACGGTTTCTCTCAAAATATTCAATGCCGTTGCTGGTTTTCCGTATGCATTTGGTCCTAACTGAAATACATTTTCTGGATTGGACATAATTGGTGAAATAGTACTTTGATCACCACTCATGTAAGGTACGATCTTCGCAGGATCACCTCTTCTAGACGGGTACTTATCATTTGGTGCTATTGCAGTTGGGTATGCTTCTCCAAATTCTTGCTCTGCCATATACTGCATAAAAGTATCTAAACCTTCATCCATCCATCCCCATTGACGCTCATCTGAGTTTACGATCATTGGAAAAAAGTTGTGACCTACTTCGTGAATAATTACACTGATCATTCCGTATTTAGTTCTATCAGAATAGCTACCATCTTTATTTGGTCTACCGTAGTTCCAACAAATCATAGGATATTCCATACCCTGATTTTTAGCATGTACAGATATTGCCTTTGGATAAGGGTAATCGAATGTATGAGACGAGTACGACTTTAATGTGTGCGCTACTGCTTTTGTAGAATATTCTTCCCATAATGGGTTACCTTCTTTAGGGTACATAGAAACAGCCATAACATCTCTGTTTCCTAACTTAACCGCTTGCATGTCCCAAATGAACTTTCTTGATGTAGCAAATCCGAAATCACGAACATTTTCTGCCTTTAGCTTCCATGTTTTTGTCTTGTCGGAAAATCCTTTTTCAGCCGCTTCAGCTTCCGCTTGTGTTACAATGATAACAGGTTTGTCATAAGACTTTTTAGCCTGCTCATAACGACTCATCATTTCTTTTGTATATACTTCTTTTCTATTTTGAAGTACTCCTGTACCATCTAAAATATGATCTGCAGGTACAGTTATGTTCACTTCATAGTCACCAAATGGAAGTGCAAATTCTCCATTGCCCCAAAATTGGTGGTTCTGCCATCCTTCTACATCATTATAAACTGCCATTCTTGGAAAGAATTGAGCAATTACATAAGCTCTGTTTCCATCTTCCTCAAAAAACTCATAACCAGATCTAGCTCTGTTTACGGTGTGATCAGGAATGTTGTAGTTCCATTTAATGTCAAAAGAAAATTTATCTCCACTTTTAAGCGGGGTAGGTAAATCTACACGCATCATGGTGAAGTTCACTGTAAAGGGTAATGCTTTACCTGAATTATCTTTTACGTAATCGATATTAAAACCGCCATCGAAAGACTCGGTCATGTAATTACCAACAAATTTCTCTGGTGAATCACCAAGTGGAATACCACTACCATTCTTTAAGGCTGCTTTTGAATCTTTGGTTCTAATATTCTGATCTAATTGCACCCAAAGATACTCTAGGTCATCTGGTGAATTATTGGTGTAAGTAATTGTTTCTTCTCCAAATATCTTGGCATTCTTATCATCTAAACGAATGTCCATTACATAATCTGCCTGCTGCTGATAATAATCAGGACCCGGTGCTCCAGATGCAGACCTGTAGGTATTGGGGGTTGCAAATTCTTCGTATAATTGTTTAAACTTACTCTGGTTTTCATGCCCAGGTTCCTTTTCTTTAGTTACCGGCTCTTGTGCAAAAGTTACAGCGGCAAAAAGGAATAAAATAGACGCAAATGCGTACTTTACTCTTATCATTACTTAGTTATTTAGTGTGCGAAAATTAAAGTTTTTATAGGGATATCTTAATATATGTTACAAATTTAACATTCCTTTAGGACGCGATTTTACTAGAACATGGCTCTTTTTCTTCCCATTTATATTCATATGAACCACATTTTGCTGATCATCATATATATCTGTCAGCACCTCATTTTCTATAGCAATCTGCTTTAGGTCTTTAAGCGGTATATTAGGAACTTCTAGATAACATAGAACCATATCTGAGTCATATTTGCTCCCTATAAAATCATACTTTACCGTTTCACCATTAATCTCTACCAAAAACTTGGTTCTCAAATACTTTTCTAGATATTCTTTATCCAAATCAGATTCCTGATCAGAGCCTAATTTAGCAGGAAATCCGTAGCGTTCTTTAAGTACCGTATTCATATCATCTATAAATACTCGCGTAATAATCTGCACAGCTTCATCTTTCTGCGAATAATCTACATTGGTAACACTAATGTAAAATTTATGTGCTCCAGCAAATGCAAATAGTGGCAGTATAATTAATAAGAACAGCGATTTTACAATCTTCATTTTGTATTGTTTTATAATGTCTTTGCAAACCATATGCCAAAGATAATGCCCCTAATCTAAAGAATTATTTTCTCTATATAGCAGGCTTTTTTGGCGGAGGTATTCCCATATTTCCAATTCGCTATGGGTATCTACAACTTGCTGAAACCTGGGGTCAACTTCGCAATAATATAGAAAATCGTCTATTTTATCTATGGGAATCAATAGCTGTTTTAGATAAACACTATCCTCGTAAAATTCTCTTACACGCTCTGTTCTATCATAGAGTTTATTTCGCTCTACCCGTTTTTTAAGCATTTTGGTACGCCCCGTAATTGCATTTATTAAGGGATCAAAACTCATACCTGGGCTAGCTGTTGCAGCACTAAGCTCCCGCTCAGCTTTCGTTGGTATTTTTACATATGCATTGGGTAAACCTAAAGTAGATGCGGTAACAATTGGATCTAAATCTAAGGTGGAAAGATCAGCTAACAGATTACCACTAAGACTATAGGGTGTTACGGTAACTTCATCTAATTCCGTTAAAGCATCTTCTAACCCAACAGATATAAACTTGCTATCTAAAATTGCCGTACTGACCACTACAATCTTCTTCTTGTATTGTATGGCAGAAAACTCTAAGGTATCCAGCATCTGTACAGGTATGGTAAAAAAACCATTCTCATCTGTAATGGTTGCTCTTTGAGAAGTTAGGTTAAGAACATGGGTAGCGGCAACGTCTCCGTCATCACTATACACCTTACCCTCTAACCTTTTAGGTTCACCTAACTGTGCGAATACATAGACGCTGGAAAAGAGAAAAAATATAAGGAGTCTACTCCTCATTTAATTCTTTAAGAAAAGTTTTACTATGATTAACCAACGCGTCTATCAACTGAAATTCGTTCTCTTTTCTAAGCAACGTTTGTGCAGGCATTCTGGCATCACAATAGTATAGAAACTCATTTATTTTATCTTGAGGTATTTGTAGATCTACCACAAAAAAGGAATCGTCATAAACTTGACGTAACACTTCACTTACCTTTAATTTTGGTCCCTCTTCGACAGTTTCATCTTGAGATTTAAAAATAGCCCTAAAAATATTGACGAAATTTAATCCGTCTTGCATTCCCCTGTCTGTTTGTGACATGGCTATGTTCTCTACCTCAGTACTACGATCAATTTCATATTCGTGCTGTTTAAATTCTTCGTTCTTCATTGCTAAAAAACGCTCTTGTTGTTCTGGGGTAATTACCACCTCGTCTAGCTCGGTCACCTTTTCGTTTACTTCTACTACTAGGCGATTATTAGCTAGAATTTCTTCAGTAACCGTCACAACTTTAATATTATAGTTAACTGCTGTAAAAACAAGTTCATCACCAACTTTTACATTAATTCTAAATAGCCCTTGATCATTAGTTATAGTAGCTCGCTCAGAAGTTGAATTAATTACATTCTCATTGGGCACGCCAATATTCATGTAAATTACCGACCCGCTTAAAGGTCGTCTTGTATCATCTTGTGAAAAGCCTGATACCGCTGTAAATAATACTAGTAAAAAAAGTAATTTTTTGGTCATTTAGTGTGTATTTATTCTGAAAATTCCCTGTTCATAGGATATTCAAAAGATAAAGAAAAGATTTGTAATCTTTATAAAAAAAAACCCGCCAATAAACTTTTGTTAATTTCTTCAATGACTACAGTAAAATATGCATCTACCGTTTGGTTAATTTAGACGCCAATTTTAAACCCATTGAACGAAGATTGATGTTCTTTAACCCATTACCATACTATTTCAACTTATAAATAAAGGGTATTAAGAAGATAATTCTATTTTTGTTTATCACTATTTTCTCGTCATAAGACACTAAGTATGAAAGCAATAATTTTATTTATTTTTTTTACTATACTAACCGTATCTACCGTATTCGGACAAATTAAAATAGGTGATAACCCTCAAAATATAGACCCTACCTCGGTTTTAGAGCTAGAAAGTACCTCTAAGGTTTTGGTCATTACTCGTGTATCTACTTTAGAAATGGAAGCTATCACCCCACAACGTGGTGGTATGGTCTACAATACCGACACCGAGTGTATTAATTACTATGACGGTACCCAATGGATAAACCTATGTGATGCGGTAAACTTTACCATTACCAACGACCCTATTATTAACGGTAGAAGTACCATAGAAATTACCGAATCTGCGGGCGGTTATAACTTAGAAGTTGCCAAAAACAGTATTTTAGGAGACAATATTATTGATGGTGGTATTGGACCAGATGATATTCAAGATAACTCTTTAACCCAAGATAAATTAGCGGCAGAATCTGTTGGTTCTAGTGAGCTTAGACAAAATTCTGTTGGAACCGAAGAAATTAGAGATGGTAGCATTGCACCTGCCGATATTGCTAACTTTTTACCAGGACAAGTATTAACTACCGACGAGAACGGAATTGTACAATGGCAAGATTCTAATGAACTTTACGATCTTACTTTTAATAAACTAGACAACACCTTAACAATTTCTAGATCTACCACAGCAGGTGTATCTACAATAGACCTAGCTGCTTTAGTTGGTTCAGATGACCAGCAACTAAACCTTACAGGTAATATTTTAAGTATAGAAAATGACCCCAATACATATGATTTATCTACCTATTTACAGCAAATAAGTATTAATCCGGCTACAAACGAAATAAGTTTGACAAATGGTGGAACCATAACCTTGCCTGCAGCTGCTGTAGAGGTTGATGCAATAATAGGAAACGAAATTTTAGATGCTACAGACGGTACTCTTGTTCGAAATGGCGATGGCACTGATGCTAACCCGTACACAATTGATGTTGAAGCAGGTGGTATAGACACTGCTGAATTAGCCAACAATTCCGTAACAACTGCAAAAATTGCAAATAATGCCGTAAGAACGGCAGACATTTTAGATGGGACTATTTTAACCGATGATATTGCACCTGCCGCAGTAGCACCTGCTAACACTCAAATTTTAACCACAAGCACAACTGGTGTTGTAGCATGGATAGACATACCTGCAGGAACAGTTAATACAGATAATCAAACCCTTTCGTTAACTGGTAACACTTTAGCCATTACAGGAGGCAATGATGTTGACTTAAGTACAATAACAACAACTTCAACCTTAGCTGACGGATTTATCTTTGTAGGTAATGCCGCAAGTGAACCAACACCTGTTGCTGTAGGAGGTGATGTTACCATGAATAATATTGGTGAATTCGCCATTGAAGATGAAGCCGTAACCCCTTTAAAAATTGAGCCAGCACCCGGAGTACTTACCGAAGACCAAGTTTTAATCACAACCATTGCCGGAGATGTAGAATGGGCAGATTTCCCACCTGGAGGAGGTGGTGATGATGACCAAAATGCAAGTGAAGTAGATTACGACAATACCACTTCTGGTTTAGCTGCAATTACAACACAAGCTGCTATCGATGAGCTTGCAGGAAGCGGATTGGTTGACACTGATGAACAAAATATTGCGGGATCGATTCTTACGGGAGATGTCCTTACCATTGGTATCGAAGGGGGAAATAACCAGGACGTTTCCTTGGCAACCTTCGCACTTGATACCGAAGTGGCTACAGCTATTGCCGCATCCGATACAGCAGATGGCGACAAAAGCGACACGAATGAAATACAGAACATAACATCTACGAACGGATCGGTTACCGTTACGCCAAGTGCAACC
>NZ_FOYX01000006.1:0-3748 GCF_900112245.1 Maribacter stanieri | reverse complement strand
GGGTCTATTCTTACGGGAGATGTCCTTACCATTGGTATCGAGGGGGGAAACAACCAGGACGTTTCCTTGGCAACCTTCGCACTTGATACCGAAGTAGCTACCGCCATTGCCGCATCCGATACAGCAGATGGCGACAAAAGCGACACGAATGAAATTCAAATATTGACAATTGCAGGCAACGTTCTTTCTTTATCAAATGGTGGTGGCACAGCCACAATCGTTGGCAATAATAATATTACATCTACATCTCTTACAGTAGGTGGAGCTACCAATGCACTTCTTGGGAATGTAACCATAGAAATACCTCCAAATAGTATCACACAAGGTGAACTTGCAAATAATTCAGTAGGAGCTGGAGAATTGAGATCTGACGCAGTTTCTTCCGATGAAATAGACGATGAATCAATTGTTAATATAGATATCGCTCCAGGCGCAGCTATTGATGGTTCTAAAATAAATCCCGTATTTATAGCTGATGTTAGTACAACTGGAAACTTACAGGTTGGTGGCAATGTCACGGTAACCGGAACACATACACCTGTCCCCGACTACGTTTTTCAAAAATACTTCTTGGGCAATTCCATTTTAAACTCGAATTATGAGTTTAAAACATTAGCTGAAATTGAAGCTTTTGTAAAAGAGAACAATCACCTACCCGGCATTCAATCTGCACAAGCGGTAAAAGAACAAGGGTTTTGGAATGTGAGTGAATCTTCTAGAGTCAACCTAGAAAAAATAGAAGAACTATTTTTGCATACCATTGAGCAAGAAAAGAAAATTAAAGAATTAAAAGCAGCCAATACTAATATGCAAACTGAAATGGAAGCCTTAAAAGCTCAAATGGAAGAAATTAAAACCATGTTATTAGAAAAGGAAAACAACTAATGAAAACATACATACACATACTTTTCTTTTTATTGGTAGCTAGCGTTTCTGCCCAAACTGCCCTATATAACAATGGCAACTTGCGTATTCATAATGGCGGTACTATTGGTTTCCACACCAATCTTATCAATGAATCGCCAATGGACAATAATCTTGGACTGGCAGGTTTTTATGGCACACAACTTTTAATCATTTCTGGGAATGTTACACCACAGTTCTATGACATGGAAATTGCCTTAGAGAATAACATGCAGTTAAATCTAGGTATGGACAATACCAATAACACCAACTTTATATTCGGTAGTATTCTTACTCCCCTATCGCAACCAGACATTTTCTATAATTTTGTAGATAATTCATTTTACAGTGGCGAGAACGATTTTAGCAAAATTGAAGGTTATGCAGCTATTACCAATCAACAGAGTTTTGGTTTTCCTGTTGGCGATGTGCAATATTTAAGACCATTAATTCTTAATTCTGAGAGTGTCAATTTGTTTGCTAAATGCGCTTATTTTTATGAAGATGCCAATAACCCAACCTCGTTACCAGATTCATATAGCACCGCCTCTACAGATTTAGATGTAGAAATTGTTAGCAGTACTGAATTTTGGCGATTAGAAGCTACAGTACCATCTGCGCTAACCTTAAGTTGGAACATTCGTAGTAACATAGGAAATTTAACCGAAAACGTTGATGAAGTTATCCCCGTAGGATGGAGCAAAAATTCCCAACAATGGGTAAATCTAGTTGGTAGTGTGCCTGTAGGTACATTAACCGAAGGGTTTGTAACAACAGAGTCATTTATACCAGACGACTACGAGGTAATAACTCTTGGGTCTTCAAAAACTCCGTTCGAGCCTTTAGCCAAAGATGTTCTTTTTCTTGATAACTTCTTTGTTTCCGTAAATGGTGACGGAATCAATGACAATTTCTTCATAGAAGAATTGCAAGATTTTAATAGCAATTTTGTTCAAATTTATGACCGATACGGATTCAAGGTCTTTGAAAAAACAGATTATCTTAACGATTTTGTAGGGTTTTCAAATATGGATAATGTTCCTTTTGGAGCAGAAAAAGGATTGCCTACAGGTGTATATTTTTACACCATATACATTCCAGAAGAAGACTTAAACTATCAAGGTTTTCTATACTTATCACGATGATTTACTAGTGTTATCAATTATCAGGACAAACATTTTTTTTAATAGTATTTTCTTACTGTATTTTAAAATTCTTACATATTTTAAATATACCTATACTAGATTAAATGCACATTACTGCGTTGAATTGAAATACATATGGGGTTTCCCAACATATTCACCTAGCTACACAACATATTATATTTTTCCTACAACGACCTATTTATTTTTACAGATGTTAACATATTCCCCAATATTTAGATGTCTACAAAAATTAAACTATTACTTTCCTTCGTGTTCATTTCTTTCTGTGCAAATGCCCAGGTAAAAATAGGTGAGAATCCAAACACTATAAATTCCGCTTCCATTGTTGAGTTAGAAAGTACAAACAAAGCATTTGTTCTTACAAGACTTACTACTGCCCAAATGCAAGCCATTACTCCTCTTAATGGAGCTGTTATATATAATACAGACACACAATGTGTTCATTATTACAACGGTCTAATATGGTCGAACCTTTGTGACGGTAACAATTCCAGTTCATTTTCTTTTGCCGATAATGGAGATGGTACCATTACCCTAACTGATGGGAATGGAAACAATGTAACTTTTAATGGAGCTCCACAAACTATATCTACGCTTGTGGATAACGGCGATGGAACTTACACATATACCAATGAAAACGGAATTGAAACAATTATTTCAATTGTAACTACCGACAACCAAAATTTACAAACAGACAATACACCGGGTAATATTAGTATTGACAATGGTAATGCCATAGTAATCAATGTAGACGATGCTGATGCAGATGACCAAAACGAATTACAAACGTTAGATTTTACAACAGGCATACTTACTTTATCTAACGACCCAAATACAACAATTGTAGACTTATCAGGGTTTGATGATAATGCTGCAGATGATTTCTCAGGAAGTTTTAATGATTTAAGCGATTTACCTACAAATTTAGATACCGATTCAACGGACGACTTCGATGGAGAATGGACAAGCCTAGCGAACAGACCAGCAGGATTGGACGATGGCGATGACGATACTCAGCTTTCTGAAGCAGAAGTGGATGCTTTTGTCGCCAACAATAATTACAGTACAGGCCCGCATACTACGGATGCTGCAGACCTTACTACTGGTGTGCTCGCAGATGCAAGAGTTCAGGAATCAAACGTAACTCAACATCAAACTGCATTAACCATCGCTGAATCGCAAATCAGTGACCTAACACATACGGTTGATACAAACACGCAACTTTCCGAAGCGGAAGTGGATGCCTTTGTTGCCAATAACAATTATAGTACGGGTGCACATACAACGGATGCAGCGGATTTAACTACTGGAGTCCTTGATAATGCCCGTGTACAAGAATCAAACGTTACGCAACATGAAACTGCTTTAACTATCACTGAATCGCAAATTTCGGATTTAGCACATACAGTTGATACAAACTTAACAGAAGCTGAAGTAGATGCCTTTGTTGCCAACAACAATTATAGTACAGGTGCACATACAACGGATGCGGCGGATTTAACTACTGGAGTTCTTGATAATGCACGTGTACAAGAGTCAAACGTAACTCAACATGAAACTGCCTTGACCATCACTGAATCGCAAATCAGTGACCTAGCGCATACGGTCGATACAAACTTAACAGAAGCGGAAGTGGATGCTTTTGTTGCCAATAACAATTACAGTACAGGTGCGCATAC
>NZ_FOYX01000007.1 GCF_900112245.1 Maribacter stanieri | reverse complement strand
TCATCCATATATGTATATACTCCGTCAACAGCTGGTGACATCGTGGATATAGATGTATCGCTGATCGTTGTATCTACACCTGCAGCATTCGTGAAAGTATATGTTCCGTCCAAATTATCTACCAAGGCTACTGTTCCTGCTGATGCATTGATCTCATCGATTGCATCCTGAACGTTCGTTGCGGTCAATAACGATGTGGAATTATCATACGGATTTGCATTCGCGTTCGTGTCGATGGTTTGTACCGCACCCGTTTCATCCATATATGTATATACTCCGTCAACCGCTGGTGACATCGTGGATATCGATGTATCGCTGATCGTTGTATCTACACCTGCAGCATTCGTAAAAGTATAGGTACCGTCCAAATTATCTACCAAGGCAACCGTTCCTGCTGATGCATTGATCTCATCGATCGCATCCTGAACATTCGTTGCGGTCAATAACGATGTGGAGTTATCATACGGATTTGCATTCGCGTTCGTATCGATAGTTTGTACCGCTCCCGTTTCATCCATATATGTATATACTCCGTCAACAGCTGGTGACATCGTGGATATCGATGTATCGCTGATCGTTGTATCTACACCTGCAGCATTCGTGAACGTATATGTTCCGTCCAAATTATCTACCAAGGCAACTGTTCCTGCCGCATCATTGATCTCATCGATCGCATCCTGAACGTTCGTTGCGGTCAATAACGATGTGGAATTGTCATATTCAATTTCAGCAGCAGTTCTATCTAAAGAAGCTAAATCTACTGTAACTATATTTCCATCTTCAATTTCTAATGACAGAATATTTGTAGATATATCAAAAGTGAAATTTTGCAATTGCTGATCATCCGTAGTTGTCAGTTCCCAAGTGGTTCCATTCCAATAGTAAATGGTTCCGGTATCTGTATTAACATACAGATCCCCTAAATCGGCACCTGCCGGTGTACCTACCCCTGGTGCAGAAACATCTGTACCTTGCAGTACTTCACAATTACATTGATCTTCTAAAGTCACAGTTGTCTGTGCCATAGAGATACCAGATATTAGTAAAGTAAATAGTACCATTATAAATTTAATGGCATTACTTAGGTTCGTAGTAGTTTGACTCTTCATACTTTTATTATTCAATTCCACCTTCAATAATTCGTTGGTCATATAGGTTTTTCAAAATGTTAGCTCCAGAAGTATTCTATCTATTTTGAACAAGACGGATCACTGGTATTCACATTACACAAATATTCATTATAAGTACTGCACCCTAAAATAAATGTTGTGTAGACCAATATTTACGCTATATACTTCTATAAAGGTGAGGTTTGGGTTTGTTAAATATTTATAAATTTTGATTGTTGTTCGTCGAAGATGCGTTGTTATACGGGAAGTTATTGCTACTATAAAAAACCAGAAAATTTTCAAATTATATATAAAAAAACCAACTTTTTAAGATGTTGGTTTTTTTATATATTTTCAATCTTACGTTGATAATTTAAACCCACGGATAGCATGCATTTTTGTATTATAATTACTCAAAATAGCGAACTATAATTAATTGGGTTTTATACGATATGTAATTCGTTTATTTGTAATAACAGTTCTAACTTTTATAGAAAGTAACGCAGCATTTGAAGTTATCACAGTACACGTGTTACTACTATTTGAAACCAATACTCTATACGAATATCCTTCTTTTTGTTTTGGGGAATTCAACACTGTCAAAGATGCTGTTTGAGCTCCAGTATGATCACTATCGTTTACTACATTAGCAAAACTTACACCATCTACACTCACTTGCCATTGATAGGTGTCTGCATTTGTAACTGACGTTGTAAAAGTAGCATCATCACCTGTTAATACCATTTGATCTTGTGGCTGATCTGTAATAACTAGAGCGGCCGTAACTTGTAAAAAATCATAATCGCCATTACTATCACCATCTGCCGGTGCAGCGTAAGAAGCTGCTACCACAGACCCATCTGTATTTACCGTTGGTACTCCTGAGCCATACATTCCATTATTGTCCAAGTCTGTATTTCTATCTGCATAAGCTTCATCAGCATCATTACAACCATCAGCATCACTATCATAATCCAAATGATTAGGATTTCCATCTCCATCTAAATCATCTGTTCTACAAGCAGTAATACCAAATGCAATATCATCAATTATTGAGTAGTCTTGAGATGAATCATTTACTTGACCGTATACATAAAAACGAAATGTATATTCCGTATTCCCATCCAAATAAACCGGACCATTAGCTAAATGCTGAAAAGTAGCATATACACCGCCATTATCGGTATGAAAAACATCTGTTGACAACGTGGTCCAAACATTAGAACCAGCTCTTGTAAAAGCTGTAGCAGAGTAATAAGAATCACCTAGATCTGGTCTATACCAACCAGAACGTATTTCATTTAAAGCCAAAGAAGAAACCTCTGAACTGGTTGTAAAAGATATCTCAATATAATCTCCATTCTGAACTGCCTCTTCTTTGGTTTCAGAAGAAAAAGATTCTATTCTCATATTACTACCGGATACCGCAAATTGAGAACCATTCGTTATCATAGTCTCCGTATCACTTAATACCCAATCTTCAATTTTTGAATCATAGTCGGTATCCATTTCTAAATTTCCTGCAGGTGTATTCAACGTCCATGCAAATTCATTGGTTACACTATCTATAGATTCATCACAATCTGACACCCCATCATTGTCATCATCAACATCACAACCATCTGGTACACCATCATTATCACTATCTATAGCATCATCAAAATAAGGACACTTGTCATTTGCATTATTAACACCATCTCCATCATCATCACACAACCCTGAAGTAACGGTATAATCTGCACTACTTCCTTTTCCTTGACCACCGTTTACTATTTCGGGCACTCCATTTACATCAACACTGCCTGAAATACTACCATCACCATTTAAATTTGAAAAATCTAAATTATCAGCTCCTTCCAGAGCATCAAAACAACCATCGCCATCACTATCCAGATCATAAATATCTGAAGTTCCATCACCATCCAAATCGCCGCAACCAGTATTCAATGTAATATTATCAATGTACATTCTGTCGTGATTTGTCTGTGTGGCAACACCGTTAAAACGAAGCTCTACCGTATTACTAGTTGGAACAAATGAAAATGACCGTGTAGTCATGTTCAATGTTTCATTATCATTCTGAGAACGACCACCGTTATTTGTTACTATCTGATTTGAAGTTTCCGTAAATTGCTGAACACCTTCAATTAATACATTTAGGGTAACTTCTTTACCATAGTTATTATCTGATCCTACATCGAAAGTAATTGTATTGACCGCACCTGATGTTACATTTATAGTTTGATAAAAACTTGCGGTACCAGTACCGTTCCATTCTGGAAACCAAGCTCTATTGGCATTTCTATTCCATTGTTGTCCAGAACCTGTCCAACCCGGAGAATTAAATATCCAATACCCAAAATCGTGGTTATTTACCGTACCGGAAGATTTAGAGCATTCTATGGTATCTAAAATACCATCATTGTCATTATCTAAATCGCAACCATCAGGAACTCCATCATTATCATTATCGATTGCATCATCAAATCCTTCACATTTGTCATTCGCATTATTTACCCCATCATTGTCATCATCACAAAGACCCGAAGTAACAGAATCATCTACACTACTGCCTTTACCTTGTCCACCACTTACTGCTATGGGCACACCATTTTCATCTACAGCACCTGCTATACTACCATCGCTATTTAGATCTGGAAAATCTAAATTACTTGCTCCTTCCAAAGCATCAAAACAACCATCGTTATCGCTATCTAAATCTAAAGCATCTGGAGTACCGTCACCATCAGTATCTAAACATTGTGTAGTTGGCGCTATACTTACCAAATCTACAGCTGTCCCATTTGACGTGCCATCTGGAGTGGCATAAAATTGTATTGTTGAGGTGGTAGTTGTTGCTACAAAATTACGTTCGTAATAAAACCACTGCTTAGGTCCTCGTATACCACTTACCAACCCCTCTGCCGTAAAGTTTAGCGTTTCATCAATAAGATGGTTATTACTTGCATCTATAATATCGATATCTAATATAACCGGTGCTCCAACTTCATGACCAATATCTTCTCCCCAATAAAAAGATACCGTATAGGTAACACCTATTACAGTATTAACTTCTTGAGAAAGCGTATTGTTCACTCCTCCCGTAACGTTATTATTTCCTGTAATATCTACATATTGATTTCCATGATATGCTGGCGCATAGATATCTGTTGTCCAAGATGGACTTCCTAAACCTACCCAACCATCTAAATTCGTAGTATAGCTCCAACCTGTTAATTGATTTGAATTATAAGTTGCTCCTATAAACGTTCCCGATCCATCTGTAAATCCGTCGGGAAAAGTTGCCGGATCCGTAAAATCTTGCATCTCAAAAGAAGGGTTGATTATTAGATTACCACAACCTTCATCGTAATCAAGAATACCATCGTTATCATTATCAAGATCACAAACGTCATTTATTCCATCACCATCGGTATCTATTCCAGAAGGATCTGTACAACGTTCAATAATACGCACAGTAGCAGTATCACTTTTACCCAAGGAGGGACAAAGAGAATCTGTAGAATCTGTAATAGTATAATCAAAAGATGTTGTACCAGGAAAAGGTGTTGCGCCACTATATGTATAGGTTACAATTCCGTTTTCAGCATCATCGATAACAACAGTACCAATAGCTGGTTGAGTTACATTTTCTATTGAAAAATTTTCCCCATCTGGTTCAGAATCGTTTGTAAATAAGTGGATTTGAACAGAAACCGAATTTCCATAAGCCACTCGCACTTCATCATCCTCTGCAATTGGAGCATTAGGATTTTCGATTAATTCTGCATCTGTTGTTGTTAAAGTATAGTGATTTGTACCCGCAATTGTACTTGGTTGCGCTATTGCCGTTGCTACTAACCTTGAATAGCCACTTGGCTCAGAAGTATCATAGAAATTAGGATAATGAACTTCTATAATATAGGTTTCATCTTCCCCTAAGGGCAAACCAAAATGAACTTCTTCCGGTTGCTGTGTACCATGCCCGTACACTCCATTTACCTGCCTTAGTCCACTAATTATATTTCCGGAACAATCTCTAATTAATACGTTAGTACCAATAGCAACCCTCCCTAAAAAGCCGCCTGTAGAACCATCTGCACCTCTATCTTCTGTAACATCTATTAACAAGTGATTATTTCGGTTGGCTGCCGGTAAATTATTTATGTAAAGTTGATTGCTATTATTATTAATACTGATATAAATATCAAGATCCCCGTCATCATCAATATCTACCATGGTGGTGCCTTCACCATCTCTACCTGAATTAAATTGTTGAGAATCTAAAGAGAAACTCATTGCTGATCCACTACCAATTACACCTGGTGCCGGTGTAGGACTGTTCAATTGATTTATGTATAAATAACTTCTACTGTTACCTACAAGAATAATATCTATATCTCCATCATTATCTATATCTCCACCAGCCAAAGCATCTATGCGAGCACCAGAACTACCATTATTTACATTACCAGGTTGCGGCAATCCTGGAAAAGATGAAGCACCTAAGGCTGTAAATACCCCTCCTCCATCATTTCTGTGTATTTGTGTTTGACCATTTTCTGTCCAGACCGCATCTAAATCTCCATCATTATCCAAATCCCAAAGTCCATTACCTCCTTTGTTGTTATTTGCTGCCTGCCCTAAATCTGCACCATTAGAAAAATTCCCTCCTTGGTTTAAGAAAAAATCATTCTCATCTCGCTTACGCATAAAAATATCTACCCAACCGTCATCGTTAACATCTGCCGCAGTACCATAATCACCATCTGTAGCAAATTGATTTAACCCAAACTCAGTGACCCCACTTCCATTACCTGTTGTAATATGAGTAAATAAAACATTAGGGGCTGGATTGGCTACTGTATGGGTTGTATGATCAATAAAATTATTTCGTAATAATTCTATACCCATATCGTGATTATCAAAGAAAATATCTAAATCTCCATCTCCTTCAAAATCGAAAAACCCGGTTCCTTCAGAATTTACATTTGGCACATTAATAGTAGCACCTGTTCTACCAATAGTTATTGGAGCTGTACCACCTATACCATTACCAAAGGTACCATTAGCGTTCTGAATAAAAATTTGAATTGCATGTCTAGAATTAGCATTACCAGAAGAGTTGATCATAAAATCTGGTTTACCGTCGTTATTTATGTCTCCCCAAACGGCTTGTCTTTCTGCCCAGTCTCCTGGCATACCAGGTACCAAGGTTGGTTGTACATTGGTAAACGTGTTGTTACCATTGTTACGCATTAAAAAACTTTTTATGTTTTGGCTATTGTTATTCTCTAGAACAAGAACATCTAGGTCTCCATCATTGTCAAAATCTGACCAAGCATGACCACCATCTTTTGGTTGGCCTAAATTTAAACCAAACGAAGCTGCACTTTCAGTAAAAGTTGTTTGTGAAATTATTTTTGAACTTGATAATAAGGCTATACTGATAAAGCCTATATAACTCAAATTTATCCTCTTTATAAGAGAAACCCCCATGGAAAAATTTTTATAATGCCAATAAGGGGGAATTATTTAGCATGATTTCTTATGATAAAAATCCGCTGATTTTAGAAGGCTAAGAAATTAATGTTGCCAATGAAGACAAGGGTAAGGTTAACTAGTCAAAAAATGTGGTCTAAACCCTAAACACCAATAAAACACAGAGCTAACAAGTTTTTTTTGTAAGAATTATCTGTAATAATTTTAATTACTTTTTATACGATACGTAATATTTCTATTGGTAATTACCGTGTAAGCCGAAATTATAACTTCTGGTGAGAACTCAGACGTTGAATTTGACCTTGTTCCTGTGGTGGTTATTAGATCTCCTACGGTTGTACCTGATGGTAAAGGGAATACGAACTTATATTTATTAGTATTATCAGTATTTCCGTCATTATCAAGATATAATGATGATGTTGCATCTTGATCATCTGAACTACCTTCTACCGCTGTACCTATATAAATTTGACCTTCACCATAATCTTGAGTCAGCCCCAATTGATTATCACCTAATGTAGCTGTGCCTTCATTTATATCAGTAAAAAATACCTCAACGGTTGACCCTGGTGAAGTCCACCCGGTTACTACTAGATTGTTTCCAGAAATAAATGCAGAATTAATAACAGGGAAGTTTTCTAAATTATTAGGTCCTGAATCTGAATCTGCTGTATCATTTAGAGTTACACCATCCATATCCAAATCTATACCTAAACTTGGAGTTACCGTTCCATTAGCATAAATAGAATTTTGACTAATTAAGTTTGATGAACCGTCAACAATAGCAATACCGGCCCCACCATTTTGATATATTTTATTATTTGTTACCGAAGAACCATTACCAGCCAATTTCACAGCCATTTGCTGTGGATTTCCTTGACAATTACCACCATCTTGACCTGATGTTGTTAAAGAATTTTCAGTAATAATAATGCTATCTACTTTATCTTCACCATCAATAGCAGTGGATGCCGATGCTTCAATAAAGTTCTGCCTAATAATAACACCAGCCCCATCTTCAAGTAAAATAGCATCATCACAAGCTGTACTACCATTATTTATAAAATGATTATTCTGGATGATACTTGAATTACCACCATCTATTAAAATAGCTGACTCTGTTATGGTCGAAAGATAATTTCCATCTACATTAATATCCGCTCCTTTATTTTCTACTCCTACTTTTAAATCGCCCGAATTGTTAGCTGTAGCATCAACACCTATTAAGTTTTGAACAACATTTAAAGAGCCTTGTTCCGCTACTATCGCTGAATTCTTATCTGCAAATACACTTAAATTTCTAATGGTAACATTAATCCCTTCTGAGATAAACACATCGCCTTTGTCTCTATGAACCTGTATTTCTGGTCTCTCATAATTTGGCAATGCTATATTAGAAACCCCAACAGATGTACCGCCAGCACCAACTGTACCCGAATTAACATCACCAGAATAAGCTGCTTGGGTTCTACCATCTATTATTGTATTTGTACCTGTAATTGTTGATAATTCATTTGAATCATCAATTAAAATATTAAAATAGCCTGCAGCATTATAATTTACATCTGCCGTTCTACCAAAACTATCACCAGTTGGTGGTATCATGAAAATAGATACATCTTCTTCCACTGCTGGGTCAAATATTGAATTAGCCTCAATATCAAGACCAGTTTCACCTAGCGTATTACTGTTCAAAATAAATTGTTCAAGAGAACCTTGACCAAATTCATTTGTATTTACAATAGTATTGAAATTGAATCCGAAATTGATACCAACAACACCATTTCCTGACACCTCAACACTAGAGATACTTTGTGCATTATTAAAAACACCTAAGGATACATCTTGATTTGCAGTTGGATCTGTTCCTCCAATTTCATCAATCACATCAATAATATTACTACTGACCATTTCGGACTTATATGTTTGAACTGGGTAACATGACGAACAATTTGCCCCACTATCTCTAGTAGACCGAACAGTTGAACTTACTACTTTTATAAAATAGTCCCCATCAGCCATACCTCCAAATGAGTAATTCCCATTTGCCTCTGTATTTTTTCTTTGGATGAATGTGCCAGAAGAATCAAAAAGTTCTACAATTGCACCTGAGATTCCTATCCCTCCAGAAGCCAATTGATCACGACCTGCACCACCAGGGTAATTAACATCTTCAAAAACACGACCTGCAATTAAGTTTGATGGTACTTTCAGCACCACTGCTGCAGAAATCACAAAATCCTGACCTACATCAACATTTGCCGTAACTTCACTATCTGCTGGTTGTATAAAAGATGATATATCATACGTGTCTAAATCTACACCATAAGTACTGGCATTATTATAAACCGGCGGACCTACAGTATTGTCGTAAATTGTAGAATTGTAAGAATTATTACCTGTCTGTCCTCCATCTCCGGTAAGTACAAAATTTTGATTTCTTTGGTTGGTAATGGACAATTCTTCTGGGTTGGTAGAACCTGAACTAGATCCATTAAGATCGGGATCTCCCTCCCATGATAAAAATGAAGCCTTTGCTCCTGTACCAGATATGGCATAAAACGAATCTAAAGTAAATGAATTGCCTTCATTACTAAGTCCGTCAAAACCTTGATATAAATTAATATTCACAGCAGGTAAAGAACGATCTTCATAAAACACCATTAAAGCCCAACCTCCAAGAACTGTACTTGTAGTACAATATTCTCCTGTGTTATTAATTGTAAGGTCACTAAAATCAAAAACGTTATTTGATAAATCGGTTACACCTTGAACTATTGTGGTTACATCACTTACGTATCCAAAAAAGTTTCTGTTACCCAATGAAGTTTGATATAGAAAATTAGCCGAAACACTTTGCCCTTCAAAAGTTACATCTGCATCACGTACTGTACTAGAATGAGACCAATACAAATATGCTCTTTCTACTGTTGCCGTTGCCGGAACAGGGGAAACCAAACTATTGGATGATGATGTGGTAACCGCACAAGGACTAGCTCCATTAGGACTCGTACGTAAGGTCCCACCTGTTGTTGAATAATCATAATACCCATCAAATTCTTGAAACAATGTTAAAGGATCATTTGCTAAAATTTGAGAATTAATGGTTCCTTTACCCGAATCGTTATAGTTCACAACTGCATACTGAGCATTTGCCCCTGTAAAAACAATATCAAAATCTTCTGCAAATTCAGGCACCCCATCATTAGCTATAGGTACCGATATGGTCTGAACATTATTCAATTCACCCGTGAAAGTTAAAGTACCAGATGAAGCGGTATAATCACTTCCTGCTAATGCTAATCCGTCTACTGTTTGAAAATCTACAGTAAAGGGTGCTTCAACAAAACCAAACAAGAATACGTTCCTTCCATGTGCTGCTCTCGTTGATCTTACTGTAAAAACTGCATTACCTACATCTTCATCAATTGTAATATCCTCTATTATGATAATGGGTCCATCAGGAAAACAATTAATTTCTGCCTCCCAGCCTGCTCCTGTATTACTTCCGTTAGATACAAACCTAAACGTTAAACAACCTGAAGCTGCCGAAGAATTAATAGAAGTAGGAACATTTGCACTATCATATTGACCGATTAACGTAGCTCCTGTAGAATTACCATCATATATATATAATAAATCACCAGAAACAATTTCAAAACTTGTAAAATTGATATTTAAGTACGTATCTGCCGTATCTGGACATATCGTATAAGTTACATCCTGATTATTGCTGTAATTAGAAAGTCCTCCTGGATCAAAAAACGTATCACTACACGTAGTCGCGCTACCACCATCGGTCATTATAAGGGCATCGTCATCTATTATGGTCCCTGTTGCCGTATCGCTAATATCTACTTGGGGGTCTGATACCAGAGTAAATTCTAATGTGAAATCTTCCGGATTTTCTATAGAACCGTCATTTAATATTGGTACAGTAATAGTTTCGGTATCCCCTGCAGTTCCATTAAAATTTAAAATACCGGATGCAGACGTGTAATCACTGCCATCTATTGCAGATCCATTAACCGTTTGGTAATTGACCGTAAAAGGAGTTGTTGCGTTCGAACCGGTATGCCGTACAGTAAAAATTGCATTGCCCGCGTCTTCATCAACTGTAACATCATTAACTTCAATAACGGGTATAGAAGCAGGAAAAGTTGCAGATATCTGAAAATTATCGATATAAGCATAATCATTATTATTCCAGTTACTACCTGATTTGGCAAATCTTACAGTAGTGGTTGCTGAAATAAAACCAGATATATCTTGACTATAAGTACCTGTATTATTATTACCACTAATTGTACCTATTGTGGTATAAGACGCGCCCCCGTTATTAGAAATTTGTATTCCTAATGCTCTTCCTCCGGTGAGACTAATGGTTCTATAATCAAAACTAAGCACCGCTGTTGCCGCTCCATTAAGATTGGCCGATCTTCGTATATTTTCCGACCATATATAAAAAAGCTCTAGTCTATTGCTACTTATTCTAATGTATTGACTTGTTGGTCCATTATCTGAATCGCCTGTTTCAATCCAATCTGTAGAAAAGTTAGAGCTACCATTATTATTTGAATATGATACATTGCTAAAATTATCACGATAAGTTTCTTGCGCATAGAAACTTGTGGCACACATTAGAACGAATAAATAACAGAAATACTTTAAACTCATAAATATTTGTAAGTAATATAACTTTACAGAAAATATTCTGCAATACATATCATCTGTAAAAATAGCTAGGAGTTCAGGTCATCCCTAAAATTTGTTGTGAAGTAAGGCTATTAGCAAGTGAACGCTTAAAATACTGCTGTTTAGCCTTTTAAAATTACTATTTAAATTGCTTTTTTTGCTTGCATTTCATCTATTGTACACCTAAAAATATGACACTATCAGAGTTTTAAAATATATGGCATTATAAATTTTTATACATTGCTTTATCATAATAAAAAAAGCGACCAATTATATTGGTCGCTTTTTTTATTACAAATTTATTTTAAAATTACTCTAGGATAATAAACTCTGATCTCCTGTTAATATCATGCTTAGCAGCTGAACATTTAACTCCATCAGAACACTCATTAAGCAATTTGGTTTCACCGAAACCTTCACTAACCAGCCTGTCTTTAGATATACCTTTTTTTATCATGTAATTAACAGTAGATTCGGCTCTCTTTTGTGATAGCCATAAATTATAAGCAGCTGGACCTCTACTATCTGTATGAGAATTTACTTTTAATTTTAAACTTGGATATTTTTCCATAGCGGCAATAACCTTTTCAATTTCTACTTCAGAATCCTTTCGGATATCATATTTATCAAAATTAAAATAGATAGTACTCAATTGGAGTAATTTTGCTAAATCATCACCAAAACCGGCAGTTATATTATCCCTTTCCAAATAAAAATCAATAATCTTTGGCTTCCCATCAGACACTCCGATATACTCTTCAAATGGAACATAACCTTCCATTAAAGCTCTGACAAAATTACCTTTAGTACAATCTAATTCCAAACTATACGTACCATCAGAGTCAGTTATTGTAGATAATAATTCTTCATTATTTTCATTAATGACTTTAATAGTAGCCCCAACTAATAATTCATTAGTAATTTTATCTCTTACGGTACCAGTTATTTTCTGAAGACAGTCAAAAACCAAAGGTTTCGTTTCTGTAAAGCTGTAAATATCATCGAAGCCTAAACCTTCTTCACGATTTGATGCTACATATCCAGTTCTTTGCTCTTCATTAAAAATAAAAGTAAAATCATCACTGTTACTATTTACTGGCTTACCAACATTTAAAACTTTTCCAGTAAAATCTTGCCTCTTTATTTTAGTAGCAAACACATCCAAACCACCAAGCCCTGGATGACCATCAGAAGAAAAATACAATATATCTTCACTAGTAATATAAGGAAAGGTTTCTCTTGCTTCTGTATTAATATTTGAACCTAAATTTTCGGGAGTTCCAAATGAACGATCTTCATTGATAGACACTTTAAATAAATCTGATTCACCAAATGTACCTGGCATATCTGAAACAAAGTATAAGGTTTTCTCATCTGGACTTAAAGCAGGGTTAGCTACAGAATAAGAATCACTATTAAAAGGCAATTCTTCAACTTCCCCCCAAATACCTTCATCCGTTAGTACAGCTCTTAAAATCTTTAGTCTTACAATACCTTTATCATCTTTTACTGTTTTTCTTTTTTCAGAATTGTTTCGTGTAAAATACATGGTCTGACCATCCTTAGTGATAACTGAAGTAGATTCATGATAGCGAGTATTTACATTTTCTCCAAGTTTTTTGACATGATTTATAGAAGAACTATCTGCGTTAACTTCATACAGGTCTAAAAAATCTTTTGCGTTCCAGGTATGACGATATCTTGCGAAATTACCAGTATCTCTATCAGATGAAAATATTAATCCTTCTTTATAAAATGAAGGTGCAAAATCGGAATAAGGCGAATTATATTCAAAAGGACCTAAGTTATACCTTCCTGAATTTTCTTCAATTTCCGACATAAAATTACGATCATCATTAAATGCAGTAGCACGACCATCACTCTTAGTTATCTCGATAAATTTGTTCATCACTGAGCCGGATGTATCGTAATCACCTATTGTTTTAAGCGACTGAGCATATTTAAAATAATCTTCTGCCGTTACATCTACTGAATAGTCCGCGACTAATTGCTTGTAAGTGTCAGCAGCTTCCTTGTAATCAGCATTATAATAGTAAGAATTACCTAATTTTCTTAGCAAATCTGCTGATTCATACCCCTTGTCCAATACCTTTTTATAAATATCGATTGCCGGACTAAAAGAATATGATTCAAACTTTTCATTCCCTTTTTGAATTAGGCGTTCTTGGGCTTTTGTCAACCCATGAACAAACAATAACATCACTAAAATAAACTTTACTTTATGTTTCATATATAAGTTTGCCATTTAGAAAAAACGTGGTGAAACCAGTCTTTGAAATGATTTTACCAATTCATATCTTAAAAGTACTTCAAATGACCCATCATTAAACTGAGTTCCTCCCAAATCTGTTGTTTCCCTATCATATGCTAAGCCTATCATGAATTGATCTGAGATTTGAAATCCGGCCATAGCACTTACAGCAGCATCCCACCTGTACGCTGCTCCAAAAGTAAATTTGTCATTAAACATAAAATTGGCAGATACATCAACCTGTAAAGGAGCACCTCCTACAACTTTCGTTAGCAATGCGGGTTTAAATTTCAAGTTTCCGTTTAAATCAAAAACATATCCCGTAATTAAATAAAAGTTGATTCTTTCCTTAGATAAAAACTTAACACTGTTTGCACTTTGTTGAGAATTATCAAAATGCTCTGTTTGAAATAAATTTGGAGCTGATAGACCAGCGTAAAATTCATTTGAATGATAATACAGACCAACACCAACATTAGGTGAAAACTTATTTTCAATATTATCTGAATCTACAGGTTCCGAATCAAAATTACGTAGTTGATTAAAATCAAGGTTTAGTAAATTCCCGCCTGCTTTTAATCCAAATGATAATTTACCTTCTGCCGAAACGTCTATAGTATAAGATACAACAGCATCGAAATATGTTTCCTGTACAACACCGTTACCTATCTCATCATTTACAATTGAAACTCCATACCCAAGCTTACTATTTCTAATTGGGGATTGAATGTTTAATGTTTGGGTTTTAGGAGCTCCTTCAAGGCCAACCCATTGAGATCTATATAATCCGGTGATACTTAATTGCCCCCTTGATCCTGCGTAAGCAGGGTTTACACTCATTGTGTTAAACATATATTGGGTATACTGAGCATCTTGTTGGGCAACGGCACTACTACAAACGAGCAACAAACATCCAAACAGGATTAAAAACTTATTTTTAATATTCATATTTTATCAACTATTATCTACTAATATAAAGATATTCACTATCAACTTTGCTTTCTCCTTCAAAGGTAGTATAATCAAAAATATAGAAATATATTCCTGCAGGAAGATATTCATCTACCCCTAATGTAGACCTACCTCTTGATCGACCATCAAATACATTATTTTGATTATTATAATTCTCGCCTTCATATACAGCTACACCCCATCTATTAAAAATTTTCAATGTACTGCTACGAATTTTATCAACTCCTCTTATAAACAAGAATTCATTTCTACCATCCCCGTTCGGCGTAACCATTTGATTTACCTCTATTGGATTGTCGTCTATATCCGTAGAATCATTATCAACAACTGTTATTTCAACTGTTGCAGAATCACAATTATCAAACACATCACATACAGTATAATCAATCATATCTATTCCTTCAAAACCATCGTTTGGAGTGTAAATAATAGTATCATCAGAAATATCGTCGGGTGTGCCGCCATCATTGATTTCAACCGTTCCATTTGATGGGTCAGTTACGGTCAATGTCCCATCATTTGGAACTCCAAGATCATTTTCTAAAATATCGATATCGATTGGTGTATCAATTGGTGTAGAGACAAAATCATCAACAACATCTAAAGCTACTGGTTCACCTACAGTAATGGTAACGGTCGCAGTATCACAGTTACCTTCTGCATCACATACAGTATACTCAATAATATCTATTCCTTCAAAACCATCGTTTGGAGTGTAAATAATAGTATCATCAGAAATATCGTCAGGAGTGCCGCCATCATTGATTTCAACTGTACCATTTGATGGGTCCGTTACTGTCAATATCCCATCATTTGGAACTCCAAGGTCATTTTCCAATATATCGATGTCGATTGGTGTATCAATAGGTGTAGACACAAAATCATCAACAACATCTAAAGCTACTGGGTCACCTACAGTAATGGTAACAGTCGCAGTATCACAGTTACCTTCTGCATCACATACCGTATATTCTATTACTTCAGTTCCTTCAAAATCATCGTTTGGTGTATAAATAATGGTATCATCAGAAATATC
>NZ_FOYX01000008.1 GCF_900112245.1 Maribacter stanieri | reverse complement strand
CCAAGCGTATCAACTATATTACTTTCGGGGGAACGTACCCTAACCAGCCCCAGCCAAATTCGATGTGGAGGATATCGTATCTGCACAACGGAAGTTGGGCCGTACTTGAAGAGGGCAAGGGCGGATGGATCGACTCCGGTATCTATGAATGGGGCGGGTCTGCGCAGTACCCTATCGTGGCCGATGCGCTCCGGGTTCAGGTTTACAGCGATGGAAACAATGATCTTGTAAGCATCCATCTCCGGGGAAGGGGCGGAGTGTCCCAATATGTGGACGATAGCGCTATGGCGACCAAGGCCACGTTGATTCAATATCTGTCGAATTCGTCATCGGCTGCAAAGGTTAAAGAAATGCCGGAGAACAAAATGATTGTCTATCCAAATCCTGCAATTAATGAAACGTCTGTGAGTTTTATATTACCGAATACAGTCGAAACAATACAAATTTTTGATGTTACTGGTAGGTTGGTTAGAACAATTGAAAACGGAACTGTGGATTACAAGTCTTCCGTATTTTTTAATGTTCAAGATTTACAAAATGGAATTTACTATATAAAATCTACACATAATAACGGAAATCAATTTTATAAGCGATTATTAATTCAGCATTAACTTTTTAAAAATTTTAAATAATTTTTAATTGATTAAGAATCAAAAACTTGCAAAACTCATACAGAATATTAAATTGTCATTATTAAATAAGAGCTGTTTGTCGTGACAAATATAACTTTTATCGTAAAAATTTTTAAAACTACCCCTATATTGAACAATAATATATATTCTTGTTAAGTACATATTTTTTGTGTTTTCAGCCTTTTAAAGGCTAAAATATCCCCCCAAAAGGTATTTATTTCGTACCCCACTTACGACAATAAATTAACCTGTATAGTGCTTTGGTTAATATCTAACCAAACCTATTTTAAATGACTAAAAATTACTCGACTAGTAATCCTGAGCCATTCTTTTGCTCTTTGGATATTCTACTTTGTTTACTTAATTCAAAATCGTTAGTTGGTGTTCATTTAATAATGTGTTCATTAGCGAAACACACCTTTCTATATACTTCTCTCAATCAAAATAACCATTCTATTCCAGTTACACTATGAAGAAAATTCTACTTTTCACAACCGACTTGTTTTCAAATTTATTCTTGCCGTTTAACTTTAAAAAGAGCTTTCAATCTGAGTTTAGTAAATACTTACTAATTTCTACGGTTTTATTTCTAGGTTTTACAACTGGATTAATTGCACAGAATGTAAATGTTGTATTTACTGAACCTACAGATACAAATATTGAGATTGGTGAGAATTTTTCGGTAACTGTTCAATTTCAATCGGGAGCACAAGAAATTACAGGAGCCCAATTAAAACTGAAATATAATCCTACTGTACTACAAGCAAATACCGTTACCACTGCAGCTAGCTATCCTGTTTCTCTTGAAAATGTTATAGATAACTCAATAGGTACAATTAACTATAATGCAGTTTCATTTGCGTCACCCAAACCCTCGGGTGATAATGATTTTCTGACAGTAGAATTCACAGCATTGTCTAATGGAAATAGTGATTTATTGTTTTTTGATTCGCCAAATGGTACGCTAATCGTTACAGGTCCCGCGAGTAGTTCATTTACTAAAAATTTCATTGATAGTTCTATACAAGTAGGCACTATTAATCAATCTCCAACAGCTAATTTTACGGCAACTCCTGGCATTGGCGCACAAAGTTTAGAAGTTGCTTTTAATGCAGGGACTTCAACTGATCCTGATGGAAATGGTACAATTGTTTCTTATTCTTGGGATTTTGGTGATGGTTCTCCAGTTCAATTAGGTCAAACACCAACTTATATATATTCTAGCGCAGGAACTTATACCATAGAGTTAACCATTGAGGATGATGGAGGGTTAACCGATGTAATTACTAAAAATATAACTGTTACTGAAACCGTAGTTAATACAATTCCAAGTATTACAGCAATAGCCAACCAAAGTGTTAATGAGAATGGTGTTCTGAATTTGATTAATGTTATTGAAATATTAGATGCGGACAATGATAATTTATCCGTGACTATATCATCAATATCTAACGAGCCCCAAGAATTACAATCAAATAATAATTCACCTCAAACGGACCCATTTCCTTTTAACGCTTCTGGCTTTCTTACAGAAAATGTTTTAATTAACACACCAGGTTCTTACTCTTCAGATTTAATAGTATCACCAACATTTGGGGATGGGGGTTCTAATGGAGATGGAAGTGCAGTTTACACTATTACAATATCAGTTACTGATGAAGATTCAAATACAGTTATAGAAACTTTTGATGTCACTGTTAATGACATTCCCCAAGAATTGTCTGCTTCAAATTCGGTGAGAATTGAAGCTGAATCTTATGATAATCAAGGTAATTTAGGTGGTGGAGTTGGTGTAGGTGTTGAGGTAGGCGCAAAAACAGTGGTCGGTTTTACTGGTCCTGGAGATTTTGTAGAATATACTATCAATGTACCAACAACAGGTACTTATGAATTTAACTTTAATTCCTCTAATGGTTCTGCACAAACGGGTATATTAACAATTAACAACGAACCATCTGCAACTGTAATTGTACCACAGTCAACCAACTGGTCTGTTTTTGGTAATTATAATACTAGCATTTTATTAAATCAAGGTATTCAAACTATACGTTTTGATTGGTCTGGAGGTAATCAATATTATTCTAATACAGATTATTTTGATGTTACTTTTATTGGCTCAATAAACACTGCACCAACAGTATCGATTCTCACTCCTGTAGATGGTTTAGTAGTTTCTAGGGGTACTTCATTTAATATTTCTGGAGATGCAAATGATTTAGAGGATGGCAATATTTCTTCAAACATTAGTTGGTCATCAGATTCAGATACAGGTTTTATTGCTACACCTAATACTGGTTCAGCAGTTACTGGAGTTTTCTTAGAACCGGGTAGTCAGACTTTAAAAGCATTTGTTTCTGATTCTAATAGTTCACCATTAACTGTAACTGATGAGATAAATGTGGAAGTTTCCTGTCCTCAAGTAGCTTTTCAAAGTCCGTCAGAAGGTTCGGTAATTACTGGCACTTCGGTAACTATAGATGTTAGTACAGTTGATTTATTATTTGGTACCGTAGCAAATCCTAATGAACATTTTCATTTTTTTATAAACCCACCAGATGTTAACAATATTGATGTTAGTAAAAGAATTTCTACTGCACTAAACGGAAATCAAACCGTATTTACTTTTGATGATTCCAGTGGAGCATTAGCCTATGATGGAAATGGAAATGGTATTATTGAAGGTACAAATACAGTTGTAGTGGTAGCAGCTCGAGCCAATCATGTAGAGTTTGATTGCGTTGGAGCTAAAGCAATTCTTAATTTTATTGTTACTCCTGCCATAACAGATACAGAAGCACCTGTCATTACTTTGAATGGTAGTTCTGTAATTGATTTAAATGTTAATGATGTTTATGTAGATGCCGGTGCAACGGCAACAGATAATGTAGATTCTAATGTTACGGTTAATACTTTAGGTAGCGTAGATACAAGTATTGCAGGACAATATGAAATTACTTATTCAGCAACTGATATCGCTGGTAATACGGGAACAGCAATTAGAACTGTTAATGTAAATACGACTACTCCATTCCAGATTTGTATTGCTTCAGGCTCAGCTGGTTTAACTGCTTTTGGTAGAACATTTATTGGTGATCCTAATAATGTTGCTCCAACAGGCCAAGGTTTTAGTAGAGCCAATGGCAAAAAATATTCCGGATACACTGGTGAAATTGCGGGAACAAATACTCCAGGTGAATTGCTGTTGTTTCAAAAAGAAATTTATGGAGGCAAAGATGCTGCCAATCCTTCGCTTGAATATAATGTGCCTGTAACTAATGGGTTTTATCAAGTAGATTTATATATAGCAGAAATTTATCATCCGGCATCAGGAGGTCGTGTATTTGATGTTTCGCTTGAAGGAAATATAATACTTGATGAATATGATCCAGTAAATCCAATTAAAGATGGAATTAGTTCCAATCAAACTGCAATTACAAGAACCTATTTTGTAAATGTAGTAGATGGTTCTATTGAAATTGGAGTTGGGCCAGCCTCAACGGATAATGGAAAAATTTCTGGTTTCTGTATAACAGAAGTTACTTCGGCAAACCTTTTACCATCTTCAGCAATCGGAAACCTAACTGCAGAAGTGGGTACTCCAGTAAATTTGGGATTAAATATTAATGATCCAGAGAACGATAATTTAACCATTACTATTAATCCTGCGTTACCTATAGGTTTATCTCTTGACGTAGCCAGTAAAGCAATTTCTGGAACAGCATCCATAGATGCAATTGGATCATATGTTTTTAATGCAATAATTAGTGATGGAAACAGCTCGCCTATAACAGAGCAATTTCAATTGGAAATTACCTCACCAGCAAATGATACTTCCCCGGTTATAACTACTATTAATGATATAATTGTGAATGAAGGAGATCCAATTTCCTTATCGGTTACTGTTACAGATGATATCAATCCTAATGCAAATCTTGAAATTTTTGATATCAGTTTAGGAGGTACAAACGCTCCTTTTAATCCTACCACATCGGTCAACGGTTATACATTTACAGGAACAAATGGGAACTACATATTAGACTGGACACCCAATCAGGGACGCTCTTATTTAGCTAGGGTAACCGCCAATGACGGAGTAAATCCATCTGTTATAGAAGAATTTACAATTAATGTAGCACAACAAGTTGCAGGTACCATAATAGCCAACACATTTAATAATCCCATACCGTGGTATGGTAGTAGTAACCCACAAGGAGGTTTAACGGTTGCCATTGAGACGGCGGGCAATGTTGGTTATATTGGCGCCGGTGAGTTTTTGGAATATCTAATAAATGTGGAAACGGTAGGGGCTTACGATATTACTTTTACTGCCGCTAACGGAAGTGGAGCTGATGGTACTTCTACGGATATAACCATTTTAGAAGAAGGTAATGGAACAGCTTTAGGAACGGTAACTGTCCCAAAGAAGGATTGGAATATTTATGATCCCTTTAGCACAACGGTAAACTTTACAAATACAGGTTTAAAAACCTTACGTCTAGAATTTAATGGTGGAGTTAATATTCAACAATTTGTTTTTGCACAATTAACGGCAACCCAACCGCCAATATTCACAACAGAAATAACAGATCAATCAAATTTAGTAGGTGATAGCCCTCAAGGACTATTTATTGCAGCAAATGATCCAGATGGTGGAGATGTTACCTTTTCAGTTACTGGTTCACTTCCTACAGGATTAACTATAGATTTAACTACAGGAGAAATTAGTGGTACTATCTTACCAGGAGCAATAGATAATAGTCCATACTCGGTAATCATTACAGCAACAGATGATGAATCAGAAACGGCAATATCAAGTTTTACTTGGACGATAGAGCCATTAATAGTCTTCCCAATTTGTGTCAATGTAGGTAATCAACCATCAGTTAATGCTTTCGGAAAAACTTTTGCTTCCGATCAGTATTTAACTTCAGTTGCAACAGCTTATAATAAAGTTGTCTCCAATTACAGTGGTGTAGTTCAAGGAAGTGGTGAGGAAGCTTTGTTTCAATCGGAGAATTATAATGATCCCTTAAATTATGCAGTACCTACTGGAGATGGTCAATTTACAGTTGAACTATATTTCGCAGAATTATACATAGGAGTTGCTGGTGGAGGAACCAATTTAGGTGCTGGTGAACGTTTATTTGATATTAATGTTGAAGGTTCCATAGAAACTAGCGTTGATTTATTTTCCGAGTTTGGCCCCTTAACCGCTGCAACAAAAACATTTTCAGTTACCGTTACTGACGGAGTATTAAATATTGATTTGGATGCAATAGCCGACAATGCTAAGTTGAGTGGTTTCTGTATAGTTGAGACTTCAAATTTTGTTACGAATGCAGCCCCTTCACTGTCAATAGAAGTGGTGGAAGATGTATTGGATTGTGAAAATAATGGAGAAGATTTTATCTTAACCGCATCAGCGAATGATGCAGAACAAGGCAATTTGGATAGTATCATAGTTTGGAAAGACAATGTTGGTACTATTGTTGGAACAGGTGGCACACTTGCTTTGACAAGTGTTATTGGATCTGCTACCTACACAGCTGAAGTACAAGATGCCACACCCGCAATAGTTACCCAAAGTATTGCGGTAAATGTTATTGCAAATACAGCTCCTACTTTAGAGGATATACTTGCTGCTCCGGTCACAATTGAACCTGGAGAAACGATAAGTTTAAGTAGTGTAGCTGCAGATTTAGAAGAGGATGATACCACTTTGATAATCAGTTGGAATTCTGACATAGAAACAAATAATGGAGGAAATTTAGGTACGGGAAGTAGTATTACTCCTATATTAAATGTCGAAGGAAATCATTTTATTACTGCTACTGTAACTGATGCATGTGGAATAACAACAACAAAAACAACAACAGTAGTTGTAAATACGGTGGATGTTACAGTACCTATAATAACCTTAAAGGGTGCCAATCCTCAAATAATAGAACTAGGTGACGGTTATTCAGAACTTGGTGCTACTACAAATGACGGTTCCATAGTAACTATCGACGCAAGTGAATTTGTTGATGCTGTGGGCAGTTATAATATTTTTTACGATGCCAACGATGGGCTCAATGATGCAGTGCAAATAGTACGTGAAGTTAATGTTGTGGACACTTCAATACCTATAATAACCTTGAACGGTGACAATCCGCAAATAATAGAACTTGGAACTGGTTATTCGGAACTTGGTGCTACTACAAATGACGGTTCAATAGTTACTATTGACGCCAATGCATTTGTAGATGCTGTGGGCAGTTATAATATTTTGTACGATGCTAACGATGGGGTAAATGATGCAGTGCAAATAGTACGTGTGGTTAATGTAGTAGATAATGTGGCTCCTATAATTACACTGAATGGCGCTAATCCTCAATATATTTCACTTGGTAGTGGTTATACTGAACTGGGAGCAATAACAGATGATGGTTCTTTGGTTGCAATAGATTCGAGTGCATTTGTAGATGCTGTGGGTACTTATAATATTCTTTATACAGCTAACGATGGGGTAAATGACGCCGCACAAATAGTACGTGTTGTCAATGTTTATGAAGATGGTGTTTTTTTAACCATAAATCCAGTTAATACTAACGTTAGTATTGGAGATTCTTTTGACGTTAAAGTTTTATTATCAACGGGTATACAGCCAGTTAATGGGGCGGAAATTCATTTAAATTTTGATCCCGCTATTTTACAGGTTTCAAGTTTGACTCCAACAACAATACCTTTCAATATTCCAGTTCTCACACAAAACTTTGATAATACACAAGGCACAATAGATTATGGGGCAGGCACTTTTACAACACCATTCCCATCCGGTAATTTTGAAATGATAACAGTTTCTTTCACCGCAGTGGGATCAGGAAATAGTCCTATTAACTTTATCAATCCAGAGAATACGGCAGGGACAGTGGTTACCGCTAATGGAAATGTATTGGACGGAACTAACAATGGTACAGTGGTCGTAGATGTTACTCCCGGAATAGAAATAACACCAAACAGTATTTCATCTACTTTATTTGTAGGTGAAACAACCATTGTTTCCTTTGATTTGGATTCTAATAATGAAACAAATTTACCTACATCAGCTAATATAATTATCACTGATAATGCAACGTCAAGTACTTCATCATGGGCAACAACTCCTGCAATTGGGATACAAGGTATTAATGAAATGGTTTTTAATACAATAGGGTTAGTTCCTGGTCTATATACGGCAACGCTTACTGCCTCTGGTATAAATGGATATGACGATGTTTCTATTCAAGTGTCACTACAAGTAGCAGAATTACCTAATTTGGTATTTAATTCAAACAATTTTGAGTTTACACTAGATAGTGAAGAACAATTGTCTGAATCCTTTGAATTAGTTACTTCGAATGATAGTCCTTTGCCACAAGATTTGATACTTACAGTAATTGATGCTGCTACTTCTCAACCGCCCACGTGGTTAATTCTAAATGGCGCAAATAACGGATTTAGTATAAATACTACCGGATTATCTCCTGGAGATTATTCAGCTTCCATTACAGCTTCAGGTAGTAATGTAATAGAATCAACTACTACGATAAGTCTCACGGTATTAGATTCTATGCCATGTGCAAGAGTAGCGTTTGAAACTGGTGGAAACATTAATAATTCTAGTACCTATGGTGGTGGTTTGTTTATTACCAATAATTCATCAGGTAATGTAAAAATCACATCCGTTAGTATCGATTTAAGTACAGCCGTTCTACCAAATATTGTTTTTGATCCAATTGGTACTGCTGGTGATGCAACTGCTCAATGCGTTACAATTGTTTCGCAAACCGGAGGAGATTCAAACGTAGGTCTTACTATCCCGGGAAATAATGGAACAAGTTCAGATGTAGACTGTGTAGCTCCATTTTCTGACCCAAATGGACCAGGAGGATATAATGTTATGACTTTAAATTTTAATGATTTTGAAGCTGGAGAAACAGTGGATATAGCGGTAGATGTTGATCCTAGAAGCATAGAAGGATTTGATTCCGCTGGAAATGCAGGAGCCATTAGCGGTACAGAACTTATTGGGTCTACTGTTACTGTAAATTATTCAGATGGTAGTTCAGCTACAAGGCAATTGTATCAAGTTGGTAATAGTGTAGTAAATTCTGAAAATTTCTTTAATCCAGCATTTGTACAATGCGATGCACCTTCAATAAGTTTAGAAGGAATTGGTGATAATGGAATAGTGAATGAAACAGAACAAACAGCTTCCCTTATCGGACCAGCCAATGCTAGTATTGAAGTCTTGGTATATGGCACTACGTTAGAAGATATAACAACAAATATGCCAACGGATTTATTTGAAATGAACAAGATACAGTCGCTGCAAGAGTATGTAGGAGTATTGGATGCTTCAGGACAGTTAAACATACCATTGAATTTGACAGAACTTTCTAGTAAACAAGTATATTATATTGTTGCAACTGTAATTTCGAATGAAGACGATTGTGGACAAGGCGCTTGTAATATTTCCAATGTTTTAAAGGTGAAAATAGATACTGAAGTTCCAGTGATAGCTCTAACTGGTGATAACCCACAGGTTATCGAACTTGGGTCTGGTTATCTAGAATTAGGCGCCATATCAAATGATGGTTCACCTGTAATAGTAGATGATTCTGCATATATGGATGCGATCGGTAGTTATGAAATTTTATATGATGCTACTGATGGCGTCAATGATGCTATTCAAGTAGTACGTATTGTAAATGTAGTAGACACAACTAAACCAGTGATAACTCTCAATGGTGACAATCCGCAATTTATCGAATTTGGGGATGAATATACAGAACTAGGCGCTACCGCTACTGATAATTCAGACGATAATGTTAGTTCAGCAATAGTTATCGGTGGTGATATTGTAGAAACGGATATCGAAGGGGTCTATGTTGTGACCTATAATGTTAATGATGCGTCTGGCAATGCTGCCGATGAAGTAGTTAGAATAGTCAATGTAATTGAAGGGTCAGGCACTGCGAATAATCTTGCTGATGCTGATGTTAACCTAGCACTTTTACCCGATGCTCTATTGAGCGGTACAGTAAGCAATGGCCGTGGCACACCGCAAGCAATTCTTTATGATCCTATTAAAGACGATTATGTCATAAGCACAAGATACAATGAGTATGGAGTGCTCTATAATGTTAACCTTGGTCGCCCTAGTGCTGATGACGGTTTCAAATGGCAGGTAGATTGGAGTTCGACCAAGCGCATCAACTATATAACATTTGGAGGAACATATCCAAATCAGCCTCAACCAAACACACTTTGGCGAATAAGTTACCGTCATAATGGTAGTTGGATCGTTATCGAAGAAGGTCGTGGAGGCTGGATCGACAGTGGTATTTATGAGTGGGGCGGCGCATCACAGTTCCCCATTGAGGCCGATGCCCTAAGGGTACAATTGTACAGCGACGGCAATAGTGATTTAATAAGTATTCATATTCGAGGAAGAGGAGGGGTATCGCG
>NZ_FOYX01000009.1 GCF_900112245.1 Maribacter stanieri | reverse complement strand
ATAAAAAGAAAGAAGTAAAGATCGTCGTCCGCCCCGTTCCTAAGAACGGGACGAGCGTATGCGCAAGCCTGACGGGCAATTAGTACTACTCGGCTACGGACATTACTGCCCTTCTACCTATAGCCTATCAACGTGGTCATCTCCCACGGCCCTTTAAAGAAATCTCATCTTGTGGCTGGTTTCGCGCTTATATGCTTTCAGCGCTTATCCAATCCCGACATAGCTACCCAGCGATGCTCCTGGCGGAACAACTGGTGCACCAGCGGTCAGTCCAACTCGGTCCTCTCGTACTAGAGTCAGATCCACTCAAATTTCTAACGCCCGCAGTAGATAGAGACCGAACTGTCTCACGACGTTCTGAACCCAGCTCGCGTGCCACTTTAATGGGCGAACAGCCCAACCCTTGGGACCTTCTCCAGCCCCAGGATGTGACGAGCCGACATCGAGGTGCCAAACCCCCCCGTCGATATGAGCTCTTGGGGGAGATCAGCCTGTTATCCCCGGCGTACCTTTTATCCTTTGAGCGATGGCCCTTCCATGCGGAACCACCGGATCACTATGCTCTTGTTTCCAACCTGATCGACCTGTATGTCTCTCAGTCAAGCGCCCTTGTGCCATTGCACTCTACACACGATTGCCAACCGTATTGAGGGCACCTTTAGAAGCCTCCGTTACTCTTTTGGAGGCGACCACCCCAGTCAAACTACCCACCACGCACTGTTCTCTCATCGAGAGTTAGGCCCCGGACAAGCAAAGGCTGGTATTTCAACAATGACTCCACCACACCTAGCGATGCAGCTTCAAAGTCTCCCAGCTATCCTACACATTGCTTGACCAAGGTCAATACGAAGCTATAGTAAAGGTGCACGGGGTCTTTTCGTCCCACTGCGGGTAACCGGCATCTTCACCGATACTACAATTTCACCGAGCTCATGGCCGAGACAGTGTCCAGATCGTTGCACCATTCGTGCAGGTCGGAACTTACCCGACAAGGAATTTCGCTACCTTAGGACCGTTATAGTTACGGCCGCCGTTTACTGGGGCTTCAATTCAATGCTTCTCCCCGAAGGAATGACATCTCCTCTTAACCTTCCAGCACCGGGCAGGTGTCAGGCCCTATACTTCATCTTTCGATTTTGCAGAGCCCTGTGTTTTTGATAAACAGTCGCCTGGACCTCTTCACTGCGGCCCCCCATAAGGGGGCGACCCTTCTCCCGAAGTTACGGGTCTATTTTGCCTAGTTCCTTAGCCATGAATCTCTCGAGCGCCTTAGAATACTCATCCCAACCACCTGTGTCGGTTTACGGTACGGGCTGCTTCACTTGCTTTTCTTGGAAGTCGATATGCTGGATTATCACCTTGACCGTGGTCTCGGTGTACTATCGGGGCGTTACCGCTCCCTTCAACGTACAATTCCGTCTGTACGCACCAACTTCTCGCCTCCGTCACTTTTAGCGTGAGCAGGTACAGAAATATTAATCTGTTGTCCATCCACTATCCCCTTCGGGTTCGCGTTAGGTCCCGACTGACCCCCAGCTGATTAGCATAGCTGGGGAAACCTTGGTCTTTCGGCGTGCGGGTTTCTCGCCCGCATTATCGTTACTTATGCCTACATTTTCGTTTGTAACCGCTCCAGCATCCCTCGCAGGTACACCTTCGACGCAGTTACAATGCTCCCCTACCCCTCATATTAATATGAAGTCACAGCTTCGGTGATATACTTATGCCCGATTATTATCCATGCGGAACCGCTCGACCAGTGAGCTGTTACGCACTCTTTAAATGAATGGCTGCTTCCAAGCCAACATCCTGGCTGTCAATGCAGTTCCACCGCGTTATATCAACTTAGTATATACTTTGGGACCTTAGCCGGTGATCTGGGTTCTTTCCCTCTCGGACATGGACCTTAGCACCCATGCCCTCACTGCGCAGAAACATTTTATAGCATTCGGAGTTTGTCAGGAATTGGTAGGCGGTGAAGCCCCCGCATCCAATCAGTAGCTCTACCTCTATAAAACTATCTACACGCTGCACCTAAATGCATTTCGGGGAGTACGAGCTATTTCCGAGCTTGATTGGCCTTTCACCCCTACCCACAGGTCATCCCAAGACTTTTCAACGTCAACGGGTTCGGTCCTCCACTATGTGTTACCACAGCTTCAACCTGCCCATGGGTAGATCGCACGGTTTCGCGTCTACTACTACTAACTATGGTCGCCCTATTCAGACTCGCTTTCGCTACGGCTCCGGACCTGAAGTCCTTAACCTTGCTAGTAAAAGTAACTCGTAGGCTCATTATGCAAAAGGCACGCCGTCACCCATATGGGCTCCGACCGCTTGTAAGCGTATGGTTTCAGGATCTATTTCACTCCGTTATTCACGGTTCTTTTCACCTTTCCCTCACGGTACTGGTTCACTATCGGTCTCTCAGGAGTATTTAGTCTTGGCGGATGGTCCCGCCGGATTCATACAGGGTTTCACGTGCCCCGCACTACTCAGGATACCACTATCTAAATGCTCTTTACCTATACGGGACTATCACCCTCTATGGTCGCTATTTCCAAAGCGTTCTAGTTCATTACACCTCGAATGTCGTGGTCCTACAACCCCGCACATGCCGGAACATGTACGGTTTGGACTAATCCGATTTCGCTCGCCGCTACTATCGGAATCACTTTTGTTTTCTCCTCCTCCGGGTACTTAGATGTTTCAGTTCCCCGGGTTTGCTTGGCTTACGCCATGACATATCTTCAATATGCCGGGTTGCCCCATTCGGATATCTACGGATCATATCGTGTGTGCCGATCCCCGTAGCTTTTCGCAGCTTATCACGTCCTTCTTCGCCTCTGAGAGCCTAGGCATTCCCCATACGCCCTTTTCCAGCTTGTCGCCAGATCTTTAATCTATTCTATTTTATTCGTACTCTTTACTTAATAAAGATTCGTGTTTCTTTCTTTTTTAGTCGGCAATACATTAAAAATGTATTACCTCCTGTTCCAATATGTCAATGAACGTTGTCGACTTTCGTCGCTGTGGAGAATATCGGAGTCGAACCGATGACCTCCTGCGTGCAAGGCAGGCGCTCTAGCCAGCTGAGCTAATCCCCCAATTATTAGTCGTCAGTTATCAGTTAACAGTTATCAGTTAATCGATGACTATACGTCAACTTGGGATACCCAACTTCTAAAATTTCCTTCAATCTTTAATGAACGTACCGCTTAACGAAAAACGGTTTTCTTGTTTGTAGTCCCAGGCAGACTCGAACTGCCGACCTCTACATTATCAGTGTAGCGCTCTAACCAGCTGAGCTATGGGACTGTCCCTACTCTTTCCTCTCGGCATAAATACCTCGCAAAAAAAAGCAATTACTTATATATCATAATTATGGAGATTTTTTTGTTCGAACAATCCTTAAAAAACATTATTAAATCAAAAGACCGGGACCGTAGTTCCATTCTTCACTTCGTCAGGGACTGTCATTGAATGACAATCTCTAGAAAGGAGGTGTTCCAGCCGCACCTTCCGGTACGGCTACCTTGTTACGACTTAGCCCTAGTTACCGATCTTGCCCTAGGCCGCTCCTTACGGTGACGGACTTCAGGCACTCCCGGCTTCCATGGCTTGACGGGCGGTGTGTACAAGGCCCGGGAACGTATTCACCGGATCATGGCTGATATCCGATTACTAGCGATTCCAGCTTCACGGGGTCGAGTTGCAGACCCCGATCCGAACTGTGACAGGTTTTATAGATTCGCTCTGCCTTGCGACATGGCTGCTCTCTGTACCTGCCATTGTAGCACGTGTGTGGCCCAGGACGTAAGGGCCGTGATGATTTGACGTCATCCCCACCTTCCTCACGGTTTGCACCGGCAGTCCCGTTAGAGTCCCCATCATGACATGCTGGCAACTAACGGTAGGGGTTGCGCTCGTTATAGGACTTAACCTGACACCTCACGGCACGAGCTGACGACAACCATGCAGCACCTTGCAAATTGCCCGAAGGAAAATCTATCTCTAGACCTGTCAATATGCATTTAAGCCCTGGTAAGGTTCCTCGCGTATCATCGAATTAAACCACATGCTCCACCGCTTGTGCGGGCCCCCGTCAATTCCTTTGAGTTTCATTCTTGCGAACGTACTCCCCAGGTGGGATACTTATCACTTTCGCTTGGCCGCCCAGAACTCAAGGTTCCGGACAGCTAGTATCCATCGTTTACGGCGTGGACTACCAGGGTATCTAATCCTGTTCGCTCCCCACGCTTTCGTCCATCAGCGTCAGTATATAGTTAGTCACCTGCCTTCGCAATCGGTGTTCTATGTAATATCTATGCATTTCACCGCTACACTACATATTCCGGCAACTTCACTATAACTCAAGACCGACAGTATCAAAGGCAGTTCTACCGTTGAGCGGCAGACTTTCACCCCTGACTTATCGGCCCGCCTACGGACCCTTTAAACCCAATAATTCCGGATAACGCTCGGACCCTCCGTATTACCGCGGCTGCTGGCACGGAGTTAGCCGGTCCTTATTCTTACGGTACCGTCAGTAAGCTACACGTAGCTCTTTTTCTTCCCGTATAAAAGCAGTTTACTACCCATAGGGCATTCTTCCTGCACGCGGCATGGCTGGATCAGAGTCTCCTCCATTGTCCAATATTCCTCACTGCTGCCTCCCGTAGGAGTCTGGTCCGTGTCTCAGTACCAGTGTGGGGGATCCCCCTCTCAGGGCCCCTACCCATCGTAGTCTTGGTAAGCCGTTACCTTACCAACAAACTAATGGGACGCATGGCCATCTTGTACCGCCCGAAGGCTTTAACCATATCCCGATGCCGGGTCATGGTACCACGGGGCATTAATCCAAGTTTCCCTGGGCTATTCCCCTGTACAAGGTAGGTTCCATACGCGGTGCGCACCCGTGCGCCGGTCGTCAGCGGAGCAAGCCCCCTGTTACCCCTCGACTTGCATGTGTTAGGCCTGCCGCTAGCGTTCATCCTGAGCCAGGATCAAACTCTTCATCGTTGTTTTGTAAATATTCGTCCCAACGAAGTCCAAATCTCTCCCGGCCCCGACTCTCGATTCAATTCCTTATATATACCTTACGATATACTAAATTATATGTTTCCTTAATTCTTGTTCCTCTCGAACAGGTCCTCACCTATTCTCGATTCTTATCTCCACAATATTTCAATGAACTTCTATCCACTCCGCACCGAATCTCTCGATTCCTTCGCTTCGTTTCCCTTAGGTGTTTCCCTAAGCGGCTGCAAATATACAACTGTTTTTTAACCTGACAACTTTTATCGAAAAAAAATATTTTTTCTTTTTTCCCAGATCAAATCAACATATACATGAACCTTTTTCCAACTCCCGATTCAGAACTAATCTTCCTCGTTTGCGGGGTGCAAATGTACACACTATTTCTAAATACACAACTACTTTTAAAACAAAATAAACAAAGTTTTTTGCACCAACACACAACACCTTTGTTTACAGGTTTTTA